>JAXLQU010000010.1:0-148403 GCA_046331425.1 Acidobacteriota bacterium | reverse complement strand
CGGTTGCAGCCACTGTCGCGTAAACGACTCGCCCGGTTCGAACAACAGGGCGACGCCGGTGAACTGTTGGTGAACGTCTTGCCATACCACGCGTCGCGGCCCCGTTGCGGGATCGATGATCCGCACGCCACCGCGCACCGTGCCGTCGAACACGACGAAGTGATTGAATCCCCAATGCAACACGGCGCCGCGTGGCAAAGCGGCAAAGTCACTCGGATCCAGCCGCACGCCGCGACCACGCAACCCAAGGCGGTTCGCCGCTTCCAGCAGTTGGCGCGCGTTGAGTCCGTCACGTGTGCCGCCCGCCGCTTCGATCACGCTGGCGAGCGTGGTCTCGTAACCATAGCCGCCCAGCACGCTGGCCAGGCAGGCGGCACCGCAATCGGACGATTCCAGTTGCGGTACGAAAGGAATTCGCGCGAGGCGCGGGGCGCTCATCGAGTGACTCGTTCGCGCAGGACGGCCCACGCCGAGCGACGTCCCGCTTGGATCCAAACCTCGTGACAGGCTGAATCGCGATGATCGAGAGCGTTGTGATCGTCAGCGCTGTGATCGTCGGCACCAGGATCGACAGCGCCGCGCTCGACAACGGCGCGCACCCACAACCCCGCGGGGCCCTCTGGCCGCTCACCACACGGCCATGCTGCTGTGGGCGCAACGCTCGTACCGACGCTTTCGATCGTCAGCCAGCGTGGCGGCGCTAGCTCGCGACGAACTGCCAGCCGATTCCCGACTTGCGGTTGTCCTGAGCCAGAGTTGTCGAGAGCAAAATGTGCGATCAGCGCCTGCGAGCCGTCCGGTTGCAGCATGAAAGCACCGCGCCCCACGCGATAGCTCGCAACGCTGCCGAACAGCATGAAGGCGATCGACGTCATCACCAGGGCTGTCATCAACCAGGCGGTAGCGTGCAGCCACCAGCGCGGAAGTCGCAGCAGCGCGCCAGATCGGCTGGTAGAGGCGAAATGGCGCAACGCCTCCTCGCGGAACAGTTGGGAGGACGTCGCGCCTGATGTCGGCCGCGGGTCTTCGCCGCTCAACGGCCCTTCATCGTGTTCATCGCGGAGCCGGCACGAAACCAATCCAACTCCTCCGGCGTGAAGCTCTGGTGGCAACTGAGTGTGGTCTTGCGTCCATCGGCATGACTCACGATGACAGTGACAGGCTTGCCGGGCGCGAGGTCCTTCAGGCCGACGATCGCGAGGCGGTCGTGCGAGCCGATGAGCTCCCAATCGGCAGCGTTGGAGAAGCTGAGCGGCAAGATTCCTTGCTTCTTGAGGTTGGTCTCGTGAATCCGCGCGAAACTCCTGGCGATGACTGCCTTGCAGCCAAGCAAACGCGGCGACATTGCGGCATGTTCGCGTGAGCTTCCCTCGCCGTAGTTTTCATCGCCGATCGAAACCCAGCCCAGGCCGGCCGCTTTGTAGGCCCGCGCGTTCTGCGCCAGGTTGGCGGTGGCACCGCTGAGCACGTTGATTCCTGTGCCCGGTTCTGGTGTGAAGGCGTTGATCGCACCGAGAAACATGTTGTCGCTGATCTTGTCGAGATGGCCGCGATATTTCAGCCACGGGCCGGCGGGGGAGATGTGATCGGTGGTGCATTTGCCGCGCGCTTTGAGCAGCACCGCGAGTCCCTCGAAGTCGCGTCCATCCCATGCCGCGAAAGGCTCGAGCAACTGCAATCGATCGCTGGTCGGCGACACCGCAATCGCGATCGTTGCTCCCTCGGCGGGTGGGGCCACGAAACCGGAGCGACGTTCTTCGAAACCGCGGCCGGGGAGTTCGTCGGCACTGGGCGCGGCGAGCGTCACCTGTTTGCCGTTGGATGCGATCGGCTGGTGGATCGGATCGGTCGCGAGCGTGCCGGTGAGTGCGTAGGCAGTGACGACTTCAGGACTTCCGATGAAAGCGTGAGTGTCAGGATTGCCGTCGTTTCGCGTGGGGAAGTTTCGATTGAACGAGGTGATGATCGAGTTGGGCGTTCCGCTGGCGACATCGTCGCGCTGCCATTGACCGATGCATGGACCACACGCGTTGGCCAACACCGTCGCGCCGATGGCGCGCAGCGGCTCGAGGAAACCGTCGCGCTCGACCGTAGCGAACACCTGATCGGAACCTGGTGTGACCAGAAACGGGATCTTGGCTTTCAAGCCGGCCGCCAATGCCTGACGAGCCACGTTGGCCGCGCGACCGATGTCTTCGTAAGACGAGTTGGTGCACGACCCGATCAGTGCCGCCGAGATATTGGACGGCCAACCTTGCTGAGCCGCTTCGGTCGCCAGTGCACTGACCGCTCGACCCAGGTCCGGTGTATGTGGTCCAACCACCTGCGGCTCCAACCTGTTCAGATCGATCTCGATCACTTCGTCGTAATACGAGGAAGGATCGGCTTCGACCTCAGGATCGGGCTGCAGGTCGGCGGCAATCGCGCTGGCCAACGCCGCGATCTCGCTGCGACCGGTCGAGCGCAAGTAGTGGGCCGACTTCTCGTCGTACGCAAACAGCGATGTGGTCGCGCCGATCTCGGCACCCATGTTGGTGATCGTCGCCTTACCGGTGGCGGAAATCGAGCGCGCGCCTGGTCCGATGTACTCGATGATCTTGCCTGTGCCTCCCTTGACCGTGAGGATCTCGGCGACACGCAAGATCACATCCTTGGGCGATGTCCAGCCGCTGAGCGTCCCCTTCAGCACCACGGCCACCAGCTTCGGCCAACGCACCGACCAAGGCAGGCCGGCCATCACTTCGGCGGCATCGGCACCGCCGACGCCGATTGCGATCATTCCCAAGCCACCGGCGTTGGGCGTGTGTGAATCGGTGCCGATCATCATCGCGCCGGGGAAGGCGTAGTTCTCCAAAATCACCTGATGGATGATTCCCGAGCCCGGCTTCCAAAAGCCGATGCCGTACTTGGCGGAAGCCGATTCGAGAAAATCGTAGACCTCGCGGTTGGTGGAGATCGCGTTGTTGAGATCTTCGTGCACGCCGACGCGCGCGCGAATCAAGTGATCGCAGTGCACGGTGGACGGCGTGGCGACGCGCGGTCGGCCTGCTTGCATGAACTGCAAGAGTGCCATTTGTGCGGTGGCGTCTTGCATCGCCACACGATCGGGCCGGAACTTCACGTACGAGACGCCGCGCTGAGGTGTTTCAACCAGCCCTTCTGCGTGCGCGAAGAGAATTTTTTCGGCGTAGGTGAGTGGCCTGCGGGACTGCGCTCGCACGGCGGCGATGCGCTCGCTGTGTTTGGTGTATGCAGCGCGAATCATTGGGAGCTGATCGTGGATGATGGCTTCCGCCATGAACTCCTCCGAGCGGCCTCAGGCTGGTGACTCGCGCCAGATGCGGAGTTCCTGGCCCGCGGCAATAGAGTGTGCAATGCCTTGGGAGTGTCGTGCTGAAACACTCTCGTGCAGCGTGTCGCTGTTGCTTAAGTGGCTGTAATCGTAGCCCGGATCATTCACCGCTGCTCTTGCATCGATCTGCGATCGATCCGTGTTCTCGGGCCGGCCCGACTGATGTAGAGTCCCCCTTGGCTGACGGGCTGGGGCCAGGTGGTTCATGGGCCCACGAGCATCGACGCCCTTCGAACGAAGCGGCGAATTCACGGCAACTCCGTCCGTCCTTTTGGTCGAGGACGACCCGAGCGTGCGCGCCGTCGTGTCGCTGATGTTGAGGTCTCGCGGCCTCACGGTATTCGAAGCGCCGGAACCTGAGTCCGCGTTGAGGCTGGCGCGGCGCCCGGGGGTGTCACTCGATCTTCTGATCACCGACATCGTGATGCCGGGGATGTCTGGGCTGGACTTGGCGCAGCTCGTGCGCGAAAAACACGCCGGGATCGGCTGCATGTTCATGTCGGGATTCGCGGGTGACTCGTTCGATCACGCGATGCTGCATGACCCGAGCTGCTATTTCATTCAGAAGCCGTTTCCGATCGAGGAACTGATGCGGGCGATCAGGATCGCCCTGCGGCGGAGCGGCCAACGCTAGCCCCGACCGTCGACGACGGTCCGGGGCCTCGCGTTCGCGACGCGGCGGCCTGAATTGTCCCCTCGCGCAGTGTTCGTTGTCCCCTGCGTCAAGGAGTTGGTCGCTTTCCGATGGTGACCCGCGCAGAAACGACGTAACACCACGGTCACATCGGGTAGGGCGTGCGCCATTCCAAACGCTTGGCTAGGTCAGGCAGACGAGGATTTCGATGAGTCTCCGGCAGGGCGACCAGTGGTTGAGGCGGGGGTTGTGTATCGCTGCCGCGGCAGTGAGCGGTGTCTGTGCTCTTTCCCCGGTTTACGCAGCCGCTGTGCTGTTCGACGCCACGAAGCACGAGATGGCCGGCAACGCCGATTGGGTGATCGACGCAGACGCTTGGAATCAGAACATGCCGGCCTATCCGTGCAGCGGAAGCACCAACGAGGCCAATCCGTCGCGCCTGCCGACCCCATCGCAAGCGGGGATCACATCGACCACCTCGGAAACCTACTGGACCGGAGGCATCTCGGCGTGGGCCGTCGACTTGGTCAAGGCCGGGCACACGGTGGAATCGTTGCCGGCGGGGGCGCGAATCAGTTTTGGTGACGCCACCAACCCGCAGGATCTGTCGAACTATCAGTTGTTCATCGTGGTCGAACCGCAAGGGCCGTTCAGCGCGGTGGAGAAGCAAGCGATCCTGGACTTCGTTGCAGCGGGCGGCGGCCTGTTCATGGTGGGCGATCACGAAACGTCCGATCGCGATTGCGATGGTTGGGATGCACCACACGTCTGGAACGATTTGAGTGGGGCGACGTCGGCAACGTCTGCCGGTCTGTTTGGAATCTGGATGCGTGTCGATGGAGTCGATCTGCAAGGCTCCGAGGATTGGTTCGACGATGGTGTCGACAGCAACACCGAAACCGACCCGGCCGACCCGATCATTCGCGGTCCGTTCGGTGTCGGTTCGGGCGGACTCGGACTGTTCGGCTCGACCTCGATGGAACTCAATCCACTCGACAACGCCACGGTCAAAGCGCACGTCTGGCGCACCGGGCAAGCTCACGACAACAGTCGCGTGACGTTCGCGACCGCGCGGTACGGATTGGGACGCGTGGCGGCGATCGGCGATTCATCGCCGGCCGATGACGACACCGGCGATCCGAGCGACAGCCTGCATCCCGGCTGGGACAAAGCTACCGGTGGTGTGAAGAATCGCGAGATCCATCTCAACGCCTGCCATTGGCTCTTGAATCCAGCGCCCGACGTGACGCCACCGGTGATCACCGCTGGTCCCGCGGCCGCGCCGTTCGATTGCTCGGCGAGTATCACCTGGACCACCGATGAGGCTGCAAGCTCCGTGGTCGACTACGGCACCAGCGCGAGCTATGGCAACACAGCCAACGCTGCCGGTTTCGTGCAAAGTCACACTGTGCTGCTGTCGCCGCTGACACCGACCACCTCGTATCACTATCGTGTTTCGTCGACCGACCAGAGTGGGAATGGTCCGACGCAAAGCAGTGACGATCTGTTCTCGACCGCCACGGCGGCGCCGCCTGCGATCGTTGCTGGGCCGCTCGTGGCAGACATCACCGGTACCGGCGCGACGATTCGTTGGACGACCGACGAGATCGCCAGCTCCGAGGTGCAATACGGCACCACTTCCAGTTACGGAGTCAGTGCCTCGGTCGGCGGACTGGCAACCTTGCACACCGTACCGCTGAGTGGCCTCACACCGGACACGACTTATCACTATCGAACGGTCTCGACCGACGGCTGCGGCCACGGCCCGACCTATTCGATCGATTTGACGTTCACCACGGGACCGGCGTCGATCGATCTGTCGGGCTGGGCGCTCAAGCAGTACACCTCGGCGCAGAGTTTCACGTTGCCTCTCGGGACCACGATTCCGGCCGGCGGCTATTTGGTCGTGGTACGCGATTCCACGCGCGCGGCGTTCACCACGACGTTTCCGGCAATGCCCGCCGAGACCGTCTATCTCGACTCCAACGAAAACGGTTCGTGCGGCACACAAGGCTGTTTCCCTCAGATCAACGGGGACGAGACGTTCGAGTTGTATGACGCCTCCAACGTCTTGGTCGACGGACCGACGATCGCGATGAGTCCCACACATCGCGCGCTGCAACGTGTCGCGCCGGGTAGCCCGGCCGGGAGCGTCGCTTCTTGGAACTCGGTGGATGAGTCGGCCGCCAATCCTGGCGCGGGCGCCGGTGCGCAAAGCGGCGCCGGTGTGCGCATCAACGAGTTTTCCGATGCGGCCAACTTCGCGCAGGAGTTTGTCGAGATTTACTACGACCCAGGCAACGCACCGCCCGACTCGATCCCGCCCGCGACAGTCACCGACCTCATCGCGCAGCCGTCGTCGGCCACGGCGATCCGGTTGTCTTGGACCGCGGTCGGCGACGACGGCACCACCGGCACCGCAGCGTCGTACGACATCCGGCAAAGCAACACCCGAATTCGAAGCGAGAGCGACTTTGCAGCGGCCACACCGTTGAGCGGCGAGCCGACTCCGCGTGTCTCCGGATCGAGCGAGCAGTTCACGGCAAGCGGATTGAGCAACAACACCACCTACTACTTCGCACTGAAGGTACGCGACGAAGCGGCCAACAGTTCCGGATTGTCCAACGATACCTGGGGCACCACGGGACTCCCTGGCAGCGGATCCCCGCTGGATCACCTGGTGATCTCGCAGTTGCGGATCGCAGGCACCAGCGACGATGTGATCGAACTCTACAATCCAACCGATCTCTCCGTATCGCTCACCGGCTACTCGGTACAGTACCTGGCGGCCAACGGAAATTTCGGATTCCGCGTCAATCTCACGGCCGCCAACAGCGTGCCGTCGCACGGTTGGTACCTGGTCGCCGCCAATGGCTATTCCGGAACTCCGTCACGAGACGACTCGCTGGGCACGTCCAATCTGAGCGGCACCGCTGGGCACGCCTTGCTGGTGAACAAGACCTCGAATGTCAGTGGCTGCAGCGATCCCGCGATCAAAGACAAGGTTGGCTACGGCGCATCGGCCACCTGCCCCGAGGGGGGAAGCGGCAAGCAGACCGCATCGCCGGGGACCGGGCTGTCGGTATCGCGCAAACCTGGCGGCGCGCTGGGCGCTGGTCAGGACAGCGACATCAACAGCGACGACTTCCTCCCGCCCGCCACTCCGTTGTTTCACAACCGATTCGATACGCCGGCATCGCCCCCGTCAGGATTGGGGAATGTCGGAAACTCGCTGTTTCTGTTGCAGTCTGTTTCGGGTACCACGCTGACGTGGGGCAGAGCGTCGTCGGCCATCGGCTATCGTGTCTATCGCGGAACGACACCCGACTTCATGACGGGTAGCCCGCCGCCATGGCAATCGCCGACGACCAACACCGTTGTCGACGTTACGTCGCCCGCGCCGGTGTACTACTACTTGGTGCGCGCCACCGATGGGACCAGCGAGTCCTCCGACTAGCGATCCAAGCAACGACTTCAGACGCGATGACTACAAGCCGATCTCGCGCTTGAAAACGGCGCAGACCTCGTTGACCAGCCGCTCGACCAGCGCGGCATCGGGTCCTTCGATCATCACGCGCGCCTTCGGTTCGGTGCCGCTATAGCGAATCACGACCCGGCCATCGCCCCCCATCTGCTTTTCGGCGCGACGCACCGCAGCGGCCAGCGCCGGATGCGATTCGATCGGCGGCTTCTCGCGCACCTGTACGTTCTTGAGCACCTGCGGAAAGTGGGGGATCGAGGCCAACGCGGTATCGAAGTCGCCCGCACCTTGTTTCCACAGGCGCGTCATGGTGAGTGCGGTGAGCACTCCGTCTCCGGTCGGCGCGTATTGCATGAAGATCACATGTCCCGATTGCTCGCCGCCGAGCATGTGGCCCCCCTCCTGCATCTCTTGCAGCACGTAGCGGTCTCCGACCGGGGCCCGCTTCATCTTGACCTTCTCGTGTTCGAGAGCTTTTTGCAGTCCCAGATTGCTCATCACGGTCGCGACCACCGTTCGCCCCGGCAACTTGCCGGCGCGCTGCAACGCCCGACCGCAGTAAAACAGCATGAAGTCGCCATCCAGAACCTTGCCGCTGCCGCTGGCGGCGATGCAGCGATCGGCGTCGCCGTCGAAAGCAAATCCCATCGCAGCACCGCGCTCGCGGACCGTGCGGGCCACGACCTCGGGATGCATCGACCCGTGCGCATCGTTGATGTTGCGACCGGTCGGCGAGTCGGCGAGCACGATCGTGTGAGCGCCGGCTCGCTTGAACGCTTCGTCTGCGATTCGATAGGCTGCGCCGTGCGCCGTGTCGAGCACCACCGTCACGCCATCGAATCGCACCCCTTCGCGGCATTCATCCAAGAACGACAAATACATCTCGTGCAGGGCGGGGTCGGTGACGACGCTTGCTGCTTCGGCCGCGGCATCCAATGCGGCCGGCGCTTCCACGTTGCTGATCAGTGTTTCAAGCTCTATTTCGGCGGCATCGGGCAACTTGGTCCCGCTCGCATCGAACACCTTCACGCCGTTGTCTCGATACGGATTGTGCGACGCCGAAACCATCAACCCGGCGTCGTAACCACCGCGTCGCGTGATCAGCGCAAGACCTGGGGTCGGCAACACGCCGGCGCCGATCAACGAGCCGCCGGCAGCCCGCACCCCGGCAGCCAATGCCCCAGCGATCCAGCCGCACGATTCGCGGGTGTCCATTCCCAACGCAATGCGGGCCTGACCGCGCGTCGTTTTCATCTGTGTGGCCAAGGCATGGCCAAGCGCGAACAGCGTCGCCGGATTCAGCGGGTGCTCACCAGCGACGCCGCGCATCCCGTCGGTACCGAACAGATGGCGCATGAGTGATCTCTCTCCGAGTCTTCAGCGTTGTCGGGAAGCGCGCTGGTCAGCGTCTGGCCGACTTGGGGGTGAGCACCACGACCACTCGGACCTGGTCAGGGTCCAACTCGATCGCCGGATCGGGCACGGCCAGGTCGACCGATACGGCAAAACTCGAGCGGCGGTTGTTGAGGTCGATCGGCTCGGTATCAATGTGGTTCAGGCTTTGGATCGCGGCTACTGGCCCGGTAACGGAGACCAGGGTCGGCTCGGTCGCGACCGTTTCGACCTCGATGTCGAGCGGAAGCCGGCCGATCAGCCGCGGCGCGATGCGCACCTGCTTGGTGGCTGCTTTGTCGACGGTGACCTCGACGATCCGGTCGAGAATCTCGACGTTGACGCCGGAAGGGATCGGGCTGATCTGTCGCGGCGCGGGGGTGAGAATCAGCTGCCTGCGGCCTCGCACCTCTTCCGATCCAATCTCGATGCGGGCGCTGACTTCTTCCTCGCGAATGCGACGCACGTCGTTGGGATCGCCATCGACGCGCACGCGTAGCTCCTTCGGTTCGTAGTCCAAGACCAACACGTCGGGGCCGGCTTCCACCAAGACCGGAACCTTGATGACCTTGACCAACTCCGAGTGTTGGGCAACCCAAACCCAGACCACGAAGGCCAGCAGAAGCGACACCAGCTTCAGTCCCAAGTTGTGACCGAACAGGCGGGTCATCATGAAGCGCTTTCCGTTGTCCGCGACGCGCGTTTAGTGGCCCAACGCCAAAGCGGTGAGACCGTTCGTTCCGGCATCATCTGGTCGAGAAGCAACTGCTTGAGTCCCCGACTGTCGAGGTCTTGCGTGAGTTTGCCGTCGATCGCGAGGCTCACGATGCCTCGCTCCTCGCTGACCACTACCGCAATCGCATCGGTTTCTTCGGAAATCCCAATCGCCGCTCGGTGCCGCGTACCGTACTCGCGCGAGATGTACGGGTCGACGGAGAGCGGCAGGTAACAGCAGGCAGCCTTGATACGCCCTTCGCTAATGATCACGGCGCCATCGTGCAGAGGCGTCTTGGGCGTGAAGACGTTGGTCAGTAGATCGTAGGTGACATGCGCATCGAGACCGATTCCGGTTTCGATGTAGGTGCGCAAACCCTGGGCGCGCTCGAACACGATCAGCGCGCCGATCCTGCGTGTGCCCATCGCCGCTGCTGCCAGCGCGACCTCTTCGATCAGCGGCTCGTTGGTGTCCTGCGTGCGCCAGCGAAGGATCGGTACGCGGCCGAAGTGTGCAAGAGCCTGCCGAACAGGGCCGGAGAAGATCACGATCAGGGCAAACGGACCGTAGAGCAGCAACTGTCCGAGCACCCAATGCACGGCGCGCATCGGGATCAAACTCGAGGGATCGGTGAGGAAGAACATGACAACCACACCGGCCAAGCCCCAAATCATCTGCTCGGCACGCGTGCGACGGATCAGAGTTAGCAGCGTGTAGATCGCAAACCAAAGCAACGCAATGTCGAGCCACGCGGTGGGGTCGCGCAACTGTTCGAAGCGCACGAGCTCCAGCCAACGTTCCATCAACGCCCTCCAGCAGGAGTCTGGCCGGGGCGCAAGGCCGACGCGACAGCCAACGCCTCGCGTGTGGCGCGCACATCATGAACACGCACCACGGAGGCGCCGGCGAGCGCGGCGGCCACTGCAGCGGCCAAGCTACCCGCCAACCGTGCGTCGGGAAGTACCACACCGGTTCGTTCACCGATGAAGCGCTTGCGCGACATTCCCACCAATAGCGGCAGTCCCAAACTGGTCAACGCTTTCAACTGCCGCAATATCTCCTCGTTTCCGCGAGGCGATTTGCCGAATCCAAACCCCGGGTCGACGAGGATTCTATCACCGGCGATTCCCGCTTCTGTGGCGCTTTTCGCGCGCTCGGCCAGGAAATCGGAGAGATTGCCGAGCAGATCGTCATAGTGAGTATCCCGTTGCATCGTTCGAGGTGTCCCGCGCAGATGCATCAGCACCACCGGCACACCGGTGTGCGCGATCAGCGGAGCCATCGCCGGATCGGACAGTGCGCTGACATCGTTGACCATGTCTGCGCCGGCATCGAGTGCGTGTCGCGCCGTACTGGCGTTTCGCGTATCGATCGAGATCCGAAGTGACGCTGACTCGCGCTTGAGTGCAGTGATCAGCGGGATCACGCGCTCTTTCTCCTCCGTCGGGTCGACCGGGAGGGCGGCGGGGCGCGTCGACTCGCCGCCGATGTCGATGATGTCGGCACCCTCGTCTGCCATCGCCAGCGCGGCCGCGATCGCCGCGCTCTGGTCGACGAAGCGCCCACCGTCGGAGAACGAATCGGGCGTGGCATTGAGTACGCCCATCACGCGTACGCGATCAGCGCCGTTGCAGAGCTGGCCATCGGCCCAACGGAAGGCCTCCGCCGGTCGCGCGTAATTGGTGAGGGCGTTCAGACACGCTGTGTTCCAAGGGTCTGGAAGCGCGGCGCACCAACGCACGAGCGCCGCATGCGTGCCGCACGCGGCCGTGCCGCTCTTGCCGTGATGCAGTGCGACATCGGTGTGGCCAGGTCGATCGATCGCGACCGGGAGTCGCAGGCCGCGGCACGGGAGCGCCGGCGTTGCTGCACTCGGCAGTTGAAGAGGCGCCAAAAACAACTGCGCGCCGTCTTCGTCGAGGAGGTCCCAGACCAAAACGGCGCGCGAGAACATGACGCGAGCGCTAGCCGGTCACGAAGCTCAAGACGGCTGCTCGATCGCACCGCCGAGCAGTCCGCCGTCTGAAGGGCGAGTCACCGTTTCGGACGCGGTCGCGGGAGCGGTAGGTGCCTGATCGTTACTGCGAGAAGCACGCTTGAGCGGAGGCAGTGTTCCACCGTCGACCAAAATCTTGGTTTCCTCGGCGTCGAGCACTTCACGTTCGAGCAGCGCTTCCGCGACGCGAGCCATCGCATCGCGATGCGTGTCGAGCAAATGATACGCGCGCTCGTGCGCTTCGGTCACGATCCGTCGCACTTCGTTGTCGATTTCGATCGCGGTCGCTTCGGAGTAGTCACGATGTTGGCTGATTTCGCGCCCCAAGAAGATCTGCTCTTCCTTCTTGCCGAAGGTCAACGGACCGAGCTTGGGACTCATGCCCCACTCGCAGACCATGCGGCGCGCCAACTCCGTGGCCCGCTCGATGTCGTTACCGGCACCCGTCGTGGTTTGATTGAGGAACATCTCTTCGGCCACGCGGCCGCCCATTCCAACCGCCAATTCCGCCTCGAGGCCCTTCACACTTTGGCTGTATTTGTCCCCTTCGGGGAGGTGCCAGGTGAGTCCCAGGGCCATACCGCGCGGAATGATCGTGACCTTGTGCAGCGGTTCGGCCTCGGGCAACAGGATCCGCACCACCGCGTGCCCGGCTTCGTGATACGCCGTGTTGCGCTTCTCGGCCGGGGACAACAGCAAGCTGCGGCGCTCGGCGCCCATCATCACCTTGTCCCGTGCGATCTCGAAGTCGTCGTTCTCGACCTTCTTCTTGCCGATGCTTGCCGCATGCAATGCGGCTTCATTGACCAGGTTGGCCAGGTCTGCACCAGAGAAGCCGGGAGTACCGCGCGCGATCACCGAAAGATCGACCTCGCCGGTTGGGATCTTTCGCGTGTGAACGCGAAGGATATCCTCGCGCCCGCGGACATCGGGGCGATCGACGACCACGCGGCGATCGAATCGCCCGGGGCGCAGCAATGCCGGGTCCAGAACGTCGGGTCGGTTGGTGGCGGCGATCAGGATCACGCCGTCGTTCGATTCGAATCCGTCCATCTCGACGAGCAACTGATTGAGTGTTTGCTCGCGTTCATCGTGCCCGCCACCCAGGCCTGCGCCGCGGTGACGGCCGACGGCATCGATTTCATCGATGAAGATGATGCACGGCGCATTCTTCTTGCCTTGCTCGAACAGGTCGCGCACGCGCGAGGCGCCGACACCGACGAACATCTCGACGAAGTCGGAACCGGAGATCGAGAAGAACGGGACATTCGCTTCGCCGGCGACCGCGCGCGCCAACAACGTCTTGCCGGTGCCGGGCGAGCCCATCAACAGCACGCCCTTCGGGATTTTTCCGCCCAGTTTTTGGAACCGCTGCGGGTCTTTGAGGAACTCGATGATCTCCTGCAGTTCCTGCTTCGCCTCTTCGCAGCCGGCGACGTCCTTGAAGGTGATCTTCTTGTTGGTAGGGGTGAGCAACTTCGCGCGCGACTTGCCGAACGACATCGCCTTGTTGCCACCGCTTTGCATTTGGCGCATGAAAAAGATCCAGACGCCGACCAGCAACAACATCGGGCCCCAGGTGAGCAAGCTGATCAGGAACGTGCCGTCACGCGGTTTGTTGACCTTGACCGAGACATTGCTGTCACGAAGCGTTTGTTGGAGCTGATCGTCCTTCACCAAATACGCGACGAACTCTTTGCCATCGGCGAGCTTGCCTTTGACCTCATAGCCGACCTGGTCGGGCGTCAGTTCCATCTCCGTGATGCGCGTCGTCTCGCTGCCGGCCCTGATCTTCTGGAAGACTTCGCTTTGCGACAGCGTTTCGACGCCGGTATTGGCCGTGGACAAGAACCGGATGATGGTGAAGAGCGCGATCAGTATCAGCGCCCAAATGAGTATCGTCTTGACATGTTGATTCACGAGGCTTCTCCGGCAGCCATCGGGCCCGTCACCCACCCTGGAAACCACCGGAACAGCCAGGAGTTCCAGACGCCCGTCAAGCTCGTGGGGATTCTAGGGTTCCGGGCAGGGGAGCGCCACGCGGCGCGGGCAACTACTCGACGAACCCGACGAACGGTAGATTTCGGTAGTTCTCGTCGTCGTCCAAGCCGTACCCAACCACCCACTTGTCGGGGACCTCGAAACCGATGAACTCAGGGAGTACCGGGACCTCGCGGCGCGGCTTCTTGTCCAGCAGCACCACGGTGCGCAAGCGCTGAGGCCGGCGAGCGTTTAGCCGCGAAAGCAAGTGATCGAGCGTGTGCCCGGTGTCGAGGATGTCCTCCACGACCAACACATCGGCTCCCTCCATCGGGAACGGATGGGTGAAGACGAAGTCGGCACGGCCAGGTCGCTCGGGGTCTTTGTGGATCTCCATGAACCCGATACGGGTGCGGCAGGGAAGCTCACGCACGAGGTCGGCCGCAAATACGAACGCACCTTTGAGGATCACCAGCACCGCCAACTCGGTTTCGGCGGGGACCGTCGCGGCGATCTCTTTGGCAAGCTCGGCAATGCGCCGCTTGATTCGTTCGGAGGACAAGAGCACCTCGGGCGAAAGCGGCCTGGTCACGAGCGGTCGTCCTTTGCGTTGCGGCCCAACCACAGGTCGGCGCCACACCGTCGAGCGATCCACCCGGCGGGCAGATCGGCATGCGTTCCATCACTTTCCGCACGTGCCAGGGCCAAAAGCGCCGCGACGTGCGAGGCGTCCAACGCCGACTCATCACCGACGAGTCGTCGCCATGAGGCGCGCAGGATGCGACGTGAGAGCGCGCGTGGCAACTGCGACAGCCGCTTGCGATCGAGAACCACTTCGTGCTCGACCGATCGGATCAGCACCGTCGCGGCGGCCGCTTGGGCCTGTGACTCGAGCAGTGCTTCATCGTCTTGCGCCAACTCGGCGGCGCGCGCCAATGCATTCGTGACGTCGCGATCGAGTGCGTCACAGAGGGCGGGCAGTAGATCGAGACGAAGTCGATTTCGCACCGCGTCGCGCTGACTGTTGGTCGCGTCCTCGCGCCACGGCAGGTTCGCATCGCGGAGGAACTGACGCAGTCTTTCACGCCGTACCCGCAGCAAGGGTCTCCAAAGCGGCGGTGCCCAGCGATGCATCGCCCCGGCCCCGAGCGTTCCTGTGCCGCGCGCGAGTCGATACAGAAGCGTTTCGGCTTGATCGTCTTGTGTGTGGCCGAGCGCGATGGCGATCGCGCCGTGTGTCGCTGCAACCCGGTGCAGAAATGCGTATCGGATGCGGCGTGCAGCGCTTTCTGCCGAGCCTTGCGGTGGCGGGTCGATCGGATGACGTTCGGCGCAGATCGGCAGGCTCAGTTGCTCGCAAAGTTCCTGCACGAACCTGCAGTCTGCCGCACCCGCCTCCGCTCGTAGTCCGTGATCGAGAGTGGCGACAGCAAGCTTCCAACCGCGTCCCCCCGACAAGGCGGCCAGCAGATGAAGCAGCGCGACCGAGTCCCCTCCGCCGGAGACCGCGACCACGATCGTGCTGCCCGCGGGCGGTCCAGGCTCGCGGGTCAGCTCGTCCAGCACGGGACGGGTCGCGAGAGAGAGGAGTGAGTCGATCGGGAAACGGTTCATCGCAGGGGCCCGCGGGGGATGGTAGCGGTGCCGGGATTTGAACCCGGGACTCCGCGGTTATGAGCCGCGTGCTCTCCCACTGAGCTACACCGCCGTAGGGCTGCCGGAATCGTGCGTTGAAAAGCTGGGGGATGGTAGGGGGCTCGCCTCCACGCGTCAAACCGCGGTACGTGTCCACGAAATACCTCGCCGGTCTCCAAGGGCAGGCACAATAGCCGCATGCCGGAAAGGTTGGAGCGGGTCCAGCGATTCGATCGCAGCCGGGAGGATCTGTTCCCGTTCTTCGCGGATGCCTTCAACTTGGAACGAATCACGCCTCCTTGGCTGAAGTTCCGGGTGCTGACCCCCGGCCCGCTCGAGATGAGGGTTGGAGCGCTGATCGACTATCGACTGTCGCTTTACCGCGTGCCGATCCGGTGGCGAACCGAGATCCAGGTCTGGGAGCCTCCCTACCGGTTCGTCGATTCCCAGCTTCGGGGTCCCTACCGGCTCTGGGTTCACGAACATCGTTTCGAAGTTGATGGGGAGGGGTGCCTGATGTTCGATCGGGTCGACTACGAGTCGCCGCTCGGTTGGCTTGTGCATCGTCCCTTCGTGACGCCCCAAGTGGAGCAGATCTTCGACTATCGTTTCCGTGCTCTGCGAGAGCTGTTCGGCCCGAAGAGGTAACCCGATGAGTTCGCTGAACGTCTGCAAGGTATGCGGAGTCGAACCCGAGTTCGGTCGGCTGAATGTTTGTCAGATGTGCCATTCACGACTGTGCGATCTGCATCAGTACAAGCGCGCAGGGAAGGTGTTCTGCGACAAGAAGTGTGCGGAGGAGTTCTTCTTCGCGGAGCCGGAGGAAGGGGACTAGTTTTTCGGTTTCGGATCGTTGTCAGCGATCGCAACGATGACATGCATCGCTCGTGGTTGTCCGGCGCGAGCTCCGGGCGTACACCCGTCCCGTTTGATCAATTCGAGCGCTGGTGATGGCTTCCCGTCGAGCGCCACCGCTTCCTGCACCGTTCCGTTGGCAGCTACGTCGAGGCGCGCCCAAGTCTTCGGGAGTCCTGTTCCATCGTCGTGTCGATGCCCCTCCGATAGCTTGATCGCGGGAAGCGTGATCGGGATCACGCTGATGATGCGATCGAGCGGATCCGATGCAGGGATGCCGAGTTGCGCCATGTCGGGCACCGCTGTGCCGTGATTGCGCAGCACATCGAAGAGCGCTTCGATCGCCCGATCCTCCAGCCGTGTGCGCAATCGGGCGCCGACCTCGATATCGGCGATTTCGGCTTCTGCCTCCACAGCAATGCCTGCTGGGTACGACTCGAATCGCTGGACCAATCGGCTGCCGAGTTCGTAGCGACGGGAGACAACCACCGATCGACCGGATTCGAGGGCCGTCAGGACCTGTGAGTCGGACGACGCGGCGTCGCCCAGTCTGGGTTTGTGGCTGTCCTCTGGATCGGCCGGCGTGCCGTAGATCATGTCGTAGCGTGCGATGATCCAAGTGGGCGCGGCGTTGGTCGGTTTTGCAGCCGCGGCGCCGTAGACCTGGCCGACGCATTCGTCCAGCGTTGCCCGAAGCAGCGCGCTGTCGAGAGCGTCCTTCCCTTTTTCGACAGCGATCTTTCGGCTCTGCTCGCAGCGCGCACGTTCGGCATGCTCCAGGTCGAACCAAACGATACGAACTCCGATCTTCAGCTCTCGCTTGCTCGCCCTGTATTCGGTGAATTCGGGTACGACGATCAGCGTGCAGTTGCTCGCGCGCGCTTCGTCGATACCGCGCACGAGCGAGGCGGCCTCTGCCGCTCGTGCAGAGACTCCGCGCATTGACAGCGCCGCATGAGTTCCGTTCCAAAGTGCGCGCCCCGTACCATGGGTGACCACCGAGCCGGACACGTAGTCGTCAACGCGCAGCACCAAGACTCGCTCTGTCCTCAGAGGCGGGTCGGCGCGAACAACTCCCAACCCTAGTAGGAGACAAAACCACGCGGCGTGTTTCATTCCGTGGCCAACTGTGTGTAGCGCGGGAGAATCTTCTTCCGACCACCGCGTTGAAAGCTGATGTCGAGTGTCAGTCGGTCCCCCTTGCCGGTGGCGCCAAGCACGACACCAGGGCCGAACGACGGGTGTACCACGCGCATCCCGATGCGATATCCCGAGCCTTCACCGCTATCGGCGTCGTACACGACCGCTCGTTCGCCGGTGGTCGCTGGGCGACGAACGCCGGCCGCCGCGGTTGGCGTGTGGCGGTCGCTGAATCCGCTGCCGCTTCGTCCGAAGCTCGAGACACTGCTGCCCAGCGGCGCGCGGGACTGATCCTGGGTGAAGCCACCCTCGCGTGATTCGACTTTGAGCTCGACCGGGATCTCATCGAGGAACGGCGACGGCTCAGCGTATGTGGCCTTCCCGAAGTGGTAGCGGAATCGGGCTGAGGTCAGAACGGCAGCGCGCTCGGCGCGTGTCAACGCCACGTACATCAAGCGACGTTCCTCCTCGAGCTCTTTTTCACCTTCCGCCATCGAGTGCGGGAACAACCCCTCGTTCATCCCGACGATGAATACCAAACCGAACTCGAGTCCCTTCGCCGAGTGCACAGTCATCAGCGTGGGTCCGTGGCCCCCTTTGGTGTCGTCGGTATCGCTGCGCAGCGAGATTCGATCGAGAAACCCGCGCAGGCCGTCGATGACGCCGCTTTCGTCGTATTCCTTCGCGGCGTTGACCAAGGCATCGAGGTTCTCCTGGCGATCGGTGTGATCGTTGGGATACGCCTTCTCGAGGTATCCCAGGTAATCGATTTCTTCGAGCACCAGTTGCAGAGCCTCGGCTGCCGCACCGTCTTTGGCCATCTCGGTGAGGCGATCGATCAGTTCGAGAAAACCGGTGAGTGACTTGATGGTGCGGCTGGACACGCCGGCTGGTCGTGCCAGTAGCGAGCGGCATGCGGTGAGGTGCGACACCCGTTCCTCGGACGCCCGCTTGGAGACCTCGTTGAGCGTGCCGTCACCGATCCCGCGCGGCGGTGTAGAGACCGCGCGCATGAAGTCCTGATCGGAGTCGGGATTGACCAGCAGGCGCACCCAGGCCACGAGGTCTTTGATCTCCTTGCGCTCGTAGAAACGAACGCTGCCAACGACTCGATAGCCGATCCCTCGCGCGGTGAGGCGGTCTTCGACCAGGCGGGACGAGGCGTTGGTGCGATACAGCACGGCGACCTCGTCGAGCGAAAACCCGAGTTCCGAGCTGCGCCGTTGCATCTCCATCACCACGAAGTCGGCTTCGCTCCGATCGTCCTGGCAGACACGTACCGTGAGCGGCTCGCCGCGTGGGTTTTCGGTCCACAACGTTTTCTCGTGGCGGCTCTTGTTGTTGCCAATCACGCTGGAGGCTGCCGCCAGGATCGTTCCGGTGGAGCGGTAGTTCTGTTCGAGTTTGACGATGGTGGCGTCGGGAAAGTCGCGTTCGAAGTCGAGGATGTTGCGAATGTCGGCGCCTCGGAACGCGTAGATCGACTGGTCTTCATCGCCGACGCAGCAGAGATTGCGGTGTTTGGCGGCGAGCAAACGGATCAGGGCGTACTGCAGCGGGTTGGTGTCCTGATACTCATCGACCAACAGCCACTTGATGCGCGAGGCATAGCGCTCGGCCAGTTCCTGGCGGCGCCTCAGCAGCCGAATCGGCTGCACCAGTAGATCGTCGAAATCCATCGCCGCTGAGCGCTTGAGCGCTGCCTCGTAGAAGCTGTACACGTTGGCGTAGAGCTTCTCGTGCGGCCAGCGGGCTTGGCCCAACGCCGAATCGGGATCGATCAGTTGATTTTTGAATCGTGAGATGGCGGTGAGAACCTGCCTCGGGGGGAAGGATTTGTCGTCGGCATGATTTTCCGCCAGCCCCTGCTTGACCAGTGCCAATTGATCAGCGCTGTCGTAAACCACGAAACCGGGCGGATAGCCTGCTTCAATGGCGTGCGCTCGCAGCAACCTGAGCCCGAACGCATGGAATGTGCCGACGTACGCTCCGCTAATGTCATGCCCCAGCAGCGACTCGATGCGCTGCCTCATTTCGCCGGCGGCCTTGTTGGTGAACGTCACCGCGACGATCTCGCGAGGATCGACATTCATCACGCCCACCAGATGGGCGACGCGTTGCGTGATGACGCGGGTCTTGCCCGAGCCGGCTCCGGCAAGGATCAACAGCGGCCCCTCCCCGTGGGTGACCGCGATACGTTGTTGTGGATTGAGGTGACTCAGAGACGAGACCGATGCGTTCATGTGACGGGCATTGTACGGGAGGAACTCGGCGAGCCAATCACAACTTGGTGCCGTCCGCTCGATGCATCGTCATCTCGTGAAAACGCCACCTGCCGTCGGGCGGGTGGCGTTGATCCGGTTGACAGCTTGTTCCCGCCTCACTCCACGGTAACGCTCTTGGCCAGATTTCGGGGCTGATCGACGTCGCAGCCGCGCAGCAGCGCGATGTGGTACGCCAACATCTGCAGCGGCACCACCATCAGGAGCGGCACGATCAGCGGTGGTGCATTCGGGATGTAGAGGGTGTGATCGACCTTGGCCTCCATCGCGGTGTTACCCACGGTGGTGATGCAGATCAGCTTTCCGCTTCTGGCCTTCACCTCTTCCATGTTGGCCAGCATCTTTTCGATCAACGAGTCTTTGGGAGCGAGTGCCACGGTCGGCAGGTCGGCGTCGATCAGCGCGATCGGGCCGTGTTTCATCTCACCTGCCGGATATCCTTCCGCGTGAATGTAGCTGATCTCTTTCAGCTTCAGCGCGCCTTCCAAGGCAATCGGATAGTTGATTCCTCGGCCCAGATACAGAAAGTCGCTAGCGTCCTTGTAGCAACGCGCCACCTCTTGAATCTGTTCATCGCATTCAAGGGTCCGTTCCATCCAACTCGGAACGTGTGCCAGTGCGGTGAGGTGTTCACGGACATGATCGGGGGTCAGTCGTCCGCGCGCGGCGCCGATCCGCAACGCCAACAGGTACAACGCAATCAACTGCGCCGTGAACGCCTTGGTCGATGCGACACCGATCTCGGGGCCGCAGTGCGTGAGGATCGTGCCGTGCGCTTCGCGCGTCGCGGTCGAGCCCATCACGTTGCAAATCGCCACCGAGCGCGATCCGCGCTGCTTGGCCTCGCGAAGCGCGGCCAAGGTGTCGGCCGTTTCACCCGATTGCGTCACGATCGTCATCAGAGTCTTGGGGCCGATCAGCGGCTCGCGGTAGCGGAACTCGGAGGCGTAATCGACCTCCACCGGCAGTCCTGCCAACTTCTCGATCAGAAACTTGCCGACCAGCGAGGCATGCCAACTGGTGCCGCACGCCACGAGGCACATCCGATCGACGGTGTTGAGGTCGACATCGGTGAGCGGGAACTCCTCCTGGGAAAAGGAGACCTCGCCGCGATCGAGCGAAATGCGTCCGGCGAGCGTGTCGTTGACCGCGCGCGGCTGCTCGTGGATTTCCTTCAGCATGAAGTGACGGAATCCGCCCTTTTCCGCCGCGACCGGATCCCAGTTGATGCGTGAGACCTTGTGTTGTTTGAGCCGGCCATCGGCACCGTAGAGCGTGATCCCCTTGGCGGTCAGTACGACGGTTTCGTGATCTTCCAAGAAAACCACATCACGTGTGTGCTCCAGCAGCGCCGTTAGGTCAGAGGCGAGAAAACTCTCCCCCTCGCCAACCCCAACCACCAGCGGCGGTCCGACTCGCGCACCGACGATCTTCCCGGGTTCGTTCTTGTGCATCGCGCAGATGGCGTAGATCCCGGCGAGTCGCTGCGTCACACGCATCAGCGCTTGCTCGAGCGAGGTGCCCTGCTTCGCGAGCTCGCGGGCCACGAGGTGAGCGATGACCTCGCTGTCGGTTTCCGACGAGAACCGATTTCCCTCCGCCAACAACTCGTTCTTCAGCTCGAGATAGTTCTCGATGATTCCGTTGTGAACTAGCACGACCTGTTCGGCAGGATCGCGATGAGGATGCGCATTTTCTTCGGTCGGTCGGCCATGAGTCGCCCAGCGGGTATGGCCGATCCCTTGATGCGCGTCGACGACTGGGTCCCGATCCAAGACCGCTTCCAGGTCGCGCAATTTGCCCGGGGTGCGACGTAGGCTGAACTCTCCGTCCACCAGCAAGGCCACCCCGGCACTGTCGTAGCCTCGGTACTCGAGCCGACGAAGTCCTCCGACCAGGATCCGAGTCGCGTTCTGGGTTCCGACATATCCGACGATCCCGCACATTCAGGTATCTCCTCCGCGACTGAATTTGAGGTGTTGCAAGAAAACAGGCTACGGGAAATCACCCTGATTTGGCTGTTCTGTTGAAATTTGAGTGTCATGCGCTCAATATTCGCGCTAACTCCAATGATCAATCGTGCCTCGCTTCTGACACGCATCGCGACGCTGATTCAAGGTCCTCCCGCGGCTCTCTTGGTGGGTCCGCGTGCCTGTGGACTCTCGACTCTAGGGAGACAGGTCGCCGCGATCTTCCGGGGGACGACTCGAACGCTCGATCTTGGCGACCCGCGGCTACGCGAGACGCTTCGGTCGCCGGGAGGAGGGCTCGACTCGCCCGTCGATCTCCTGATCGTGGACAGCGTCGAGTCCTCCCCCGAGACGGCGGAGCAGTTGCTCCGCGAACGTCAGGGGCTCGGCGGTCGCGTCCTTTTCCTCAGCGCGCTGTCGGCCGCTGCGTTGCCCGAAGCGCTGTCCCGGTTGCCGGCCCGCACGGTAGGAGGATTCACACTCGGGGAGTGCCCAACCTCGAGCGCCCCAACGCTGTGGTTTCGAGGTGGATTGCCGCTTTCCTATCTGGCGAGCAGCGATACCGACAGTGCAATGTGGCGCCGTCGATTCCTGCAAGAAGCACTCGACACTATTCCACTCTCGCAGTCGCGGCGTTCCGAGCCCGACTCGTTGCGCCGCTTCTTTACCATGTTGGCCCACGCGCACGGGCAGCTATGGAACTCCTCCGAGTTCGCCAGGGCGCTGGGCGTGGCTCACACCACGACCGAGCGCTGGCGCTCGGTGCTCTCCGATCTGTTGCTGATCGACCAGCTTCCCGCGTGGCGCGCACCGATCGCGCAACGACAGCGAAGCGCCGCCCGCGTCTTCGTGCGGGACACAGGCTTGCTGCACGCACTGCTTGGCGTTCAAGCAGCCACCGATCTGCGAAGTCATCCGAAGGTTGGGTTGTCGTGGGAGTGGTTCGCGGCGACACAGGTGGCAGCCGCGCTCTCGCTGAGCGACGGAGAGCGGTACCACTGGGCCAGCTATACCGGTGGCCGCGTCGATCTTCTCGCGGTGCGCGCGGGGCGGCGCCAGGGATTCGTGTTCCAACTCGCCAACCCACTGCGGCCCCCGCGTGGGGCGCACGCGATGATCGAGGCGCTGGGACTCGAACGCTTGGACTGGATCGTGCCGGGTGATCGTGTGACGCAGTTCGACCCAAGGCTGAGTGCGGTCGGGATCGGCGCACTCGATACCGCGTTAACGAGTTTCCCGCCTGCGGTGTAGCGCCAGTATCCTTATGCGCTATGCACGTACTCTTCGTTGCCCCTGAGACCAGTCTCTACAACCGGCGTTTCATCGAGAGCCTCAAACGCTCAGGGGCCAAGGTGAGTGCGATCGGTCATGCACCCATCGGTCGCCTCGTCCCTGAGTTGAAGCAGGTGCTGGACGCCTATCACCAGGTCAAGAGTCTGTTCGATGGCCAGGAGACGCTTGCCGCCGCTCGCGAGCTTGATCAAAAGCTTCCGATCGATCGGATCGAGACGATCGACGAGCCGCTGATCGGCGCTGCGGCGCATCTCCGCTCCGCGCTGAGTCTTCCGGGGTTGACGCAGGAACAGGCCAAGCTGTGCCGCGACAAGCAGGCGATGAAGGACGTGATGCGTGCTCATGGCATCCCATGTGCGGCCTCGGCGGCTGTTTCGAGCGAGGCCGATATCAGAGCTTTTGTGGAGCGCGAGCGGTATCCGATCGTGCTCAAGCCGCGCGATGGCTTCGGTACGCTGCACACCTACCGTGTCGATGATGACAAGCAGTTGCAAGTGGTCCTAGGGAAGCTGAAACCGGGCGAGCCTGGTCGATCGATCATTGCCGAGGAGTTCATTGACGGGCATGAAGGTTTCTACGACACGGTGACCGTCGAGGGGAAACCGGCGCACGAGTTCATCGCTCACTACTACCCAGGATGCTTGGAGGCGATCCAGGATCGGCGCATTGCACCGCAGATTGCGTGCACCAATCGAGTCGATGAGTCGGGATACAAAGATCTACGCAGGGTAGGTACGCGCTTGATCGAGGTCTTGGGGATCGATCGCGGAGCGACACACATGGAGTGGTTCTTCGGGAGCAAGGGCTTGAAGATCGGAGAGATCGGTGTACGCCCCGCAGGCGAGCGGATCTGGGACATGCACCAAGCAGGGAATGAATTCGATCTCTACGGTGCCTGGGCTGAGGCTGTGCTCCACGGAAAGAACTCGGGGGTGCCGACGCGGAGGTTCGCGACCGGCTCGGTTCAAGTCCGGCCCAATCGCGACGGGCGCTACTTACATCACCTGGGCTTGGACGAGGTGCGCCGCCTGTGCGGCGAACATCTGATCGAGTTCGAGGTGCCCGACCCAGGTTCCCCGACACAGCCGATGGACAAAGGCTGGCACGTGAACACCTGGTTCCGCCTCAGGCACACCAACTACGACACGCTGCGCGAGATGCTCACGTTCATCGGTACCACCGTCAAAGCCGTCGCCCAGTAACCAATTCAATTCGGGGACGGTCTACCTAATTCCCAGGGGAAGCGCCGCTCGATGCGCGCGAGCCGGCAGGTCGTCGGGGATCGATCGATCCGGCGCGCTCCGACCGCGTGACGAAATAGGTAGACCGTCCCCGAATTACTTTTTGCGGCGCTCGGTCCAGCCTTCGATGTTGCGCTGGTCGGTTCTGGAAAGCGCGAGCGCGCCGGGCGGGACGTTCTTCGTGATCGTGCTGCCGGCGCCGATGTAGGCCCCTTTGCCGATCGTGACCGGCGCGACGAGCTGCGTGTCGCTGCCGACAAAGACACCATCTTCGAGAGTCGTCTTGTACTTGTTCACACCGTCGTAGTTGCAGGTGATCGTGCCGGCACCAATGTTGACCCCCTCACCGACATCCGCATCGCCGATGTAACTCAGGTGCGACGCTTTCGAGCCGCGGCCAAAGGTCGACTTCTTGGTCTCGACGAAGTTCCCGAGCTTGCACTTTTCGATCAACACGGTACCCGGCCGCAGATGTGCCATTGGACCGACATGCGATCCGCCTCCGATATGGCTATCGGTAGCGATCACGTGATCGAGCACCTCGGCACCGTCGCCGACGGTCACGTCGTGCAGGCGGCAACCGGGGCGAATCACGCAGTCCTCGCCGATTACCGTGCGACCGGTCAACACCACGCCGGGCCACACCGTTGTGTCCTGTCCGATGCTCACGGTGGTATCGATCCAGGTCGCACGTGGGTCGATGATGGTGACGCCGTCATCCATCAGACGCTCGAGTGTGCGCGTGTTGAGCACGCTCCCGAGTTCCGCGAGTTGGCGCCGGCTGTTGACGCCCATCGCCTCGTCAGCGTGCGCATGGATCACTGCCAGGCAGCGCTTGCCGCGCTTCATCAACAGGCGCACCGCATCGGTGAGGTAGTACTCGCCCTGGCTGTTGTCGGGCTGGAGCTTGCCGAGCGCTTCCACCAGCGTCGGCCAATGCGCGACATAGGTTCCGGTATTGATCTCGCGAATCTTCAACTGCGTAGCGGTGCAGTCACGATGCTCGACGATCGCGTGCACCTGTCCGCGCGCCGCGCGAACGACGCGACCGTAGCCGGTCGGATCGTCCAGCACGGCACTCAGCACGGTGAGCGCAGCAGCGCCGGCACGGTGCGCCTCCAACAACCCGGCCAACGCCTCACCGGGAAGTGCCGGCACGTCGCCGCACAGAATCAACACGTCTCCGTCGAAGCCGTCGAGTGCAGCGCGGGCACGGCCGACGGCATCCCCGGTACCGAGACGTTCTGTTTGCTCGACGAAAGCCAGGGGTGCGTCGGGCAGCGCAGCGACCAGCTGCTTGCGGACCGCGTCCCCTTGAACCCCAACCACCGCGACGACGGGAGAGGCGCCGACGAAAAGAGCTTGTCGCACCACGTGCTCGACGAGCGATCGGCCAGCCACCTGATGGAGGACCTTGGAGCGGCGAGACTTCATCCGGGTCCCTTCGCCAGCAGCCAAAATCACCGCCGCCAAGGGCCGATCGCGTCGTGGTGCCTTAGACGATTTCGTCTTCGCTGCCGAACTCTTCCGGTTCGTCGCCTTTGTTCGCCGCGTCGTCGTCATCGTCGTCAAACTCCTCGTCGTCGTCATAGTCGTCGAGCGAGGACGAGCCGTCGTCCATCAGGCCGCCCATCCGCGAGCCAATCTCGGTTGGCGGATCGACCAGCGCCACATACCCGGCGGTCTCGCGCAGCCGCTCGAAGTCGGGGTCGGACAACGAGAACACCCGATTGTCACGGTTGAGTTCGATCGCAACCTTGAGTGCTTCCAGCGCCTCTTCTTGGCGTTCAGCCACGGAGAGCACCGCGGCGCGTGCGTACTCGACCTTGTCTCTCGGGGCGCCCAGCTCACCGGCCTTGGAATAGGCAGCGAGTGCTTCGTCGATCTGGCCGAGATTGGAGGCGGCCACCCCTTGGAGCATCCACTCGTCAGCGTTTTTGGGGGCAACGGCAGCGGGAGCCAGCTTGTCCTCACACGCCGCCAGATGGACACGCGCACGATCGACCATCTCGGCGACGTCGCGCTCGTCTTTGTAGCTTTCGATGTAGGTGCGGAATGCGTCCCTGGCTTTGGGCCAATCGCGCTTTTGCAAGTACAGGTTCATCGCGTCCCGATACGCGTTCTCGGAGACGACAAACGCTTCGTGGGATCGCGGCGCCTTGCGCGTTGGGACGGCTTTGCGGGTCGGCATTCGAATAGACCTCCGAGGCAAGAATGGCGAGAGTGAGGTAAAAACCGCGGGATGGTAGGACCCGGCCGAAACAGTGTCAAACCAAGCTCTCCCGCCGCGGGAGAGTCATTCATCGTGGTTGCCTTGGGCTCGAACGTCGGGCCCCGAGAAGAACATTTGAGCTTCGCCCGAGACGCTCTTCGCAGGGGCGGTTTCGTCTGGGAGTTTGCCTCCACCATGCATGAAACCGACCCCGTTGGCGGCCCTGCAGGGCAGGGAGCCTATCTCAACCAGGTCCTGGCTGCCTCCAGAGAAAGTGTTCTGCTGTCACCCGAAGCGCTGTTGAGCCTCGCTCTGGCGATCGAACGGGCGCGTGGGCGGGAACGCGTCGAGCGATGGGGGCCGCGTACGCTCGACATCGATCTGGTGCTCTTTGGCGATCTGATTCTTCAGCGGCCCGGCCTGACGGTCCCACATCCCCGATTCCACGACCGGCGCTTCGTCTTGGCCCCATTGGTGGAGTTGTTACCGAACTTGGTGCACCCGATCGAAGGTCTGACGGTGCGTCAATTGCTCAGCCGTATCGAAAATTCGGCATAAACTACCGCGCCAATGAACGCCCACGACAAGCCGAGAATCATCGCCATCGAGGGACCGATCGGGGTCGGAAAGACCACCTTCGCCTCGCGTTTGGCCCGCAGGTTGGAGGCCGGACTGGTGCTCGAGCAGACCGACAACCCGTTCTTGGAGCCGTTCTACAAGGATCGACGCGGTGCGGCGTTCTCGGCGCAGATCTGGTTTTTGCTCTCGCGGCACGCCCAGTTGAAAGACCTGCGGCAGGCCCATCTGTTCCATCGCTCGGTGGTGTGTGACTACCTGTTCGAGAAGGACCGGGTGTTTGCCTATCTCAACCTCAACGACACGGAACTCGCCACCTACGAAAGGCTCTACCAGTTGCTTTCGCCCGACATCGTTCGACCCGATCTCGTCGTCTATCTGCAAGCTCGCGTCCCATCGCTGACAAAACGGCTTGCCGAACGAGGCCGAGACATCGAGCGCCGGATCTCTGAGGGGTATCTCGACGAGACGGTTCAAGCCTGCGATCACTTCTTTTTTCGTTACAACGACGCACCGTTACTGGTGGTCGACACCAACGATATCGACCCGGCCCATGAGGACTCGGACTTCGAAGATCTTGTCCGCCGAATTCAAGCCATGGATCGCGGTGGCATCGAGTACTACAAGCCGCGCTCTTTGTAGGTCTGAGTCCCCAGTCAACCCGGCAGATTTCAACCGGCACCTCCCCGGTTTTTGGGGTACTGTTTGCGGCGTAACGACGGCCGCCGCCTCCCCTGAATGGGCGCTTGGATCTCTTGGTAGACCGAGACGCCGGGGACAGCAGGATAGGGGTGGTGCCCTGATCCCGTCCCGCGACCGGGCTTAGCCCGGCGGGGAGATGGAGGTCGCGATGAGTCAGCCGTATGGCGGTGGCATGAGCGAAGCCGCCCCAAGAAAAGTCACCGTTCCCAACGTCCGCTCCCGCAAAGGCACCAACCCGCTGGTCATGGTCACCGCGTACGATGCGCCGACGGCTCGTGCTGTCGACGAGGCAGGCGCCGACATGATCTTGGTTGGTGACTCCGTCGGTATGGTGGTGCTTGGGTTGGAAAGCACGCTCCAGGTCACGCTCGACGATATGGTCCGACACACCGCTGCCGTGAACCGCACCAAGCCCAAAGCACTTGTGATTGCAGACATGCCGTACCTGTCCTATCACACCGGTCCGCGTGATGCCGTTCTCGCAGCCGGACGATTGGTACAAGAAGGCGGCGCTGAGGCAGTCAAGCTCGAAGGCGGTCGCAAGCGACTCGATGTCATCGCCGCTTTGCTCAACGCCGAGATCCCGGTAATGGGGCATCTCGGACTGACGCCCCAGTCATTCAACGCCATGGGTGGCTTCCGTGTTCAGGCGCGCGAACTTCAGCAAATCGATGAGCTGCTCGATGACGCCACGGCATTGGCGGAGGCGGGTGTGTTTGCGATCGTCCTGGAAGGGATTCCCGCCGAGGTTGCCGAGTTGATCACGCAGAGTGTCACCGTTCCCACGATCGGCATCGGGGCTGGCGCGCGTTGCGATGGGCAGGTGTTGGTGTTCCACGACGCCCTTGGGATTCACTCGGGACCGGCGCCGCGCTTCGTTCGTCGCTACGCAGCTCTGCATGAGCAGGCGGTGCAAGCACTCGGCCGGTTCGCCTTGGACGTCAGGGACGGCTCGTTCCCTGACTCCAGTGAAGGGTATCGACTCAAGCCCGAGACGGCGCAGGCGTTGATTCGTCATCGGTCCGCGCGAAGCAAGCAGGGCTAGGCGATGGATGTCGTTCGGCGACTCAACGCAATGCGCGAGTTGTCTCGCGAAGCGCGCGCCAAGGGCAAGAAGATCGCCTTTGTTCCGACCATGGGCGCGCTGCACGACGGGCACTTGTCGCTCGTGCGCCGCGCGCGGGAATTGGGCGACCTCGTGGTGGTCTCGGTCTTCGTCAACCCGAAACAGTTCGGACCGTCTGAAGATCTCGCCAAATATCCGCGCGATCTCACGCGCGATACCGATCTGTGCATTCAGGAAGGAGTCGATCTGCTGTTCGCGCCGGAAGCGACCGACATGTACCCCGCTGGTTTTCGAACCTTCGTCGAGGTTGATGGACTCTCGAACGTGCTCGAGGGGGCCTCGAGGCCGGGCCACTTTCGGGGCGTTTGTACCGTGGTGCTGAAGCTGGTGAATATCGTCAGGCCGCACTTCGCGTTCTTCGGGCAGAAGGACGCACAGCAAACGCTGGTGGTGCGACGGATGGCTCGCGACCTGAACCTCGACGGAGAGTTTCTGATTTGCCCGACTGTCCGTCATGAAGATGGATTGGCATTGAGTTCGCGCAATGCCTACCTGGATACAGCGGAGCGTGACGCGGCGACGGTCTTGTTTCGCGCGCTCGAGCGTGCCCGCTGGGTACTGGAAAACGACGGCAACAAAGATCCCTGGTTGCTCGAACAAGAAGCGCGTGCCGTGATCGAACGTGAGCCAAGGGCGCGGCTCGATTACTTGAGCGTGGTCGATGCCGACTCGCTCGAACCACGTCCCCGGATCGAAGGTCCGGTGCTGATCGCCGGTGCTATCTGGGTCGGTGCGACCCGGTTGATCGACAACGTCTTGGCTCGCCCTCTCTCCTCTGCCGAACTGGCTACCGGAGACCACGCATGAAACTCCCGTTTATGTATGGCAAGGTGCACCGCGCGCTGGTTACTGCCGCAGATCTGGACTACGAGGGCAGTTTGACGTTGGACCAAGAACTGATGGATGCCGCGGGGCTGTTTCCGAATCAGCGGATCGAGGTGCTCAACATCTCCAACGGAAATCGGCTGGCTACCTATCTGATTCCAGGTGAGCGCGGCAAGGGAGACTGCTGCGTCAACGGCGCCGCCGCACACCTTTGTGCCGCCGGTGATCGAGTGATCGTGGTCGCGTACTGTGAACTGGAGGCGCATGAAATAGCGACCCATCGACCCAAGGTCGTCCTGGTCGGAAAAAACAACTCCGTCTACCAGATCAAAAGCGAGGAAACACCGCACACAAAGGTCCCGATTTTCTGATCGAGATTCACTTGGCGATGTATATCGTCTGCGTGGGGTACGCAAAGCGAATCCCGATGCGCTCCGGCAATGTCAGGAAGTTCCGAAGCACTTCGTGCCGCGTAAGAAGTTCTTGCTCCCGGTTGGTAGCCTCGACATAAAACTCGACCAGCAGTTCCGCCGATGACGCCGTCAGCGTGTCCAGCCGAACGATCTGGTCCGCCGATTTCACCCGTGGATGCGTGGTGAGTACTCGTTGGATCTCCGACACGCAGGCATCGAGTTGTGCTGGAGACGTGTCATAGGTCAGTCCCAGACGGATCACGACTTGGCGCTCATACCGTTCCCCCAGGTTTCGAATGTTGGTGCTGGCCAACTTGGAGTTGGGGACCGTTACCAGTGACCGATCGGCGGTGCGGATCCGGGTTGACCGCAGGCCCACCTGTTCAACCGTGCCGGTGATTTCGCCCACACTCACCAGATCGCCCACTTGAAACGGACGGTCAGCCAAAATCACGAGTGAGGCGAAGAAATTCGAAAGAGTCTCCTGCGCCGCGAGCGCTACCGCCAGGCCGCCGATGCCCAGCCCGGCAATCAGCGACGTAACCTGCACCCCAAGGTTGTGCAGCAAGAAGATCGCGCCGAGTGCCACAGCCAGCACCTTCAGCGCTTTGCGCGTCAGCGGCACCAACTGATCGTCGAGTCGCGACTCCGTCTTGGATGTCAGGGTCTGGAGAAAGCGCCCGAGGACATCGATCTGTCGATAGGTCAGCCAAACCACAGCGAAGGTCGAGACAGCGGTCAAGAGCGTAAGCGCGTAGGACGTCATCCACCCGAACTGCAACTCAGGAAGTGCGATGCGCAGCGTCAACGACGCGGCCAGCAATCCGAGTGGCCGAGCCGCAGACTCCACCGCGTCTCCGAGCGCAGGCACGTTGCCGTCGGACGCCAACCTCCGCACGCGCGAGCCAATCAACCACAAGACAGCGCGTCGCAGGAGCAAACCGGCGACAACGGAAACGACGACGCCGAGCACCTGCCACAGTGCGATGCCGAACGGAGCGACGGTGAGCCAGTGGGGGAGGTGCTGCAGGATCGCCGGCGTGAATCGTCCGAACGCTCGGCGATGCAGACGCTCGATCGATTTGAGGGAGGAACCGGCCACCTGCCAACCCTTCGCCGTACGTGTCAGGTACAGACCCGGCAGTGATGGATGCAGCGCAATCAGCGTCTGCTCTGGCTGAGCCGTATCCGGCAGGCCTTCCACCGCGATCGTGACGTCGAGTTGTTCGAGCGCATCAGCAAACATCTTGGCCAGCGACTGGCCGCGCACCTGTTGCTCGGCAGGGCTACCTGGCAGCTTCGAGGTGTCGAGGCACTCAGCCGCCTTTTCGAGATCGAAGGCGCCACCGTCAGGCATCGCATGCCGGATCAGCGACTCCGCGGCGCGGCGCGGAGTGGATAAATCGGCGACATAAGAGTCGGCATGATTCGAAGGCGAGAAAGAGACCAACAACAGGCTGAGCAGAAGTGGACGCATGGCGAGCATTGTAGGAAAAAAAACACCCCCGACACGGCGTCAGGGGTGTTGGGCCTGCGTGGTCACGCATTGCGGGGGGATCAGGTCATAAGACCACGCTGGACCAATCTCTGGCTCCCTATCAGCTCATGGCGCCGCGAGCGGTATCGAAGAGGCCCGGTAGGTGCTCGCAGAGGCCATCGAGTGCCTGTTTGTCGAGTCGCAGCAAGCGCACGGCAGGATGTTTGATCAAATCGATCGAACTGTCGGCGTCGCCTCCTAGGCCGAGTTTGTGAGCCGCAGCGTCGGCGAGCGAGACACACGCCGTGCTCGGCTGGGGGGCGCTCGGAGCATCGCAGCGGTGATGTTCGCGAATCACGGAGCAGACCAGCTCAGGCAAACCCCAGCGGGCGGCCAAGAGGCTCCCTGCCTCCGCGTGATGCTCATCGACCAGTGACATCTGGTCGGGCGATAAGTCTCCGACCCTCATTCCGGCCGACTCACGAAGCGCCTTGATCAACGCGAGTCTGCCGAAGTCATGGAGCAACCCGCAAAGGCCCGCGTCGTCGGCGTCTACACGCGCGGCATCGGCGACTAGCCTCGCCCCGAAGGCGACAGCCAGCGAGTGGTCGAGCACCTTTGCGCCCGCGCTCCCGTAGACGTTGGTGTCGCTCATCTTCGATCGAAGCACGAGCGCAAGGATCAGATTTCGAGTTTGCATCAAGCCGATGCGAGACATTGCAAAGGCCAAATCGGTAATCTGCGAACGCCCGCCGTAGAGAGCCGAGTTGGCGACGCGCAGAACCGCAGCAGCCAAGATCGGGTCCTTCTTTACATACTGCGCAATCCTCGCGGCGGTGACGTTCGGCGCACGCAACTCCTCCATCAGTCGAATCGCGATTTCAGGGAGAACAGGAAGATCGCCAGTCCCTGCGAGAAGCTGCTTGATGACGTCCTGAGTGCTGGTAGCTCCAACTGTGGTAGTCAAGATCCCCTCGGACCGCCATCCAGGGCGGAGTCGCAGTTCTTGTCGGCCGAGAGAATGTGATCTTGAGACGTCTCGAATCGCTCGCGTTACGGCGAGTTCGCGGTACCTTCTCCGACGACATTGCCGCAAAACGGTGATGGGCGCGGCTTCGCAGGCCCCATGGATGTGTGGCGGCCATCTTGGATGGCAGCCCGTCCACCAGCGCGGGGGGTGCGCCGCGAACCGCGTGCGACGGGGACGGTGAAGGGCCCGATCGATGGCACCTGGGAATGCCTCGACCGGGCCCTTACCACCGCAGTCCGGGGCAAATTGGGAGTATGGCCGTTACAAAAAAACAAGGGGCCCGGCGATCTGCCAGGCCCCTCGACGATGCACTTCTCTCGAGAGCTCTTACTGGTACCAGTAGTTCCGGCGGATCAGCCGCGCTTCTTCGAAGCGGGGCGAGAGTCGCTAGGCTGGCAGTTTCTGGAGCAATTGTACGCAGTGGTGTTGGCTCGGCTGATGCAGTTCTGGTAATCACGCCGTGCGTTGAAGCGCTTGATGTTCGCGTTACGGACACAGAGGCCTTGTGCAATCGGATTGGTTGCATTCGAAATGCAGTCAGCTTCTTCCGTCGCGATTTGCGCAAGAGCAGCGTCGAGCTGGTCTTGGCACGCTTGCTTGTCCACCACCCATTGATCTGCGCACGCCTGCACGCAGTCGGTGTAGGCATCCGCGTGTGCCACAGGGGCGGCCATGAATAGACCGATCCCAAGGGCCAGCGCGGCACCCATCGTTTTCAAAACAGCTGCCGGACGCATCGTTTTTGGCTCCTTTCCTCTCGGCGCAGGGGACTTCCGTGATCTCGTTGGTCGTCCTGGTTGTTGTCGTCTCAACCCGCAGTTCTCTTGGTGGGCGGTTCATATGCCGAAGCGGTTTGCCGCCGAGGCTATGGTTCGTCTCCCGTCCAACCCCCCTGCGCCTATCCCCTCGGGGTGTCAACGGGCTAACTTCCGCCCTGGAGCCGGTTGTTACCAGCGAGCTGAGTTTCCGGGCAGCACGGAAACCGCAAGCAGGTGCGAACATGCCCCGTCCTGACTGCGTGAAATAAACCCGCATCCCCCCGGCCGCGCAAGAAAAAAAAAGAGAACTCTTTTCTTCGAGGCCAAAGGTACGGACCTTTTGACTTCGAGTCCGGTGAGGGCTTTCCCTCTCACAGCTCGGTCCTGCCTCGATTTTCTGTCGAGGCCAGAGCGAAAAAACAACCGGTGGACCGTTGAGTAAGTCGATGATTTGCAGGTCCGTCACCGGGCGCTGCACGAACTTAGTCGCCGCCGCGTGTCTTTCAGCGTACAAGAAACGGGGCCAATCCGACGGTGACCGCTGACGACTCACCGTCTGAAAAAACTCGATTTCGGACAGGTGGGGGCCCGTCCGAAATTGGTCGTCCAGGCTAGCCGGTACGGGAGGTGGCTGTTGACTACAGTGGGTCGCGAGTTCCCCCGAGGGTCCGTTGTATCCCATCGACTCCTATCAATGCTTAGCGTGGTCATCACTGCCCTAGGCCTGAGCCATAGCGCCGAGACCAAGCGCGACCCTGATCTTCGGGTCGACCCGCCGGGCGGTCTCTACGTCAACTCCTCGACAAAGGCCCCCTCGATCACGATGGATGGGGCGCGCGTCTACGTGGTCTACACCGACCAGAAGAACTGGCTCGGGTTCGACCCGTTTTTCAACGTCTCCGTCAATGAAGGCGGCACCTGGAACGACGCCGATCGGCGGCTGAACACTACGACTCAGGCGGGGAGTCCCAGCGGCGACACAGCGTACGCGCTCGTGTCTGCGCCCGGGGACAACTACGTCTACGTGCTCTACATCAGCAACGATGGCGTGCTCGCTACACCTACCGCCCGCGTCTCCCCTGACCGCGGTGAAACTTGGCCAGGCAACCCAACGGCGCTCTCGGCCTTGGACACGCAGCGATCGAGTTTCAGGCTTGTCTCCGTTCCTGGGGGAAAGGCTCATGCCCTTTGGGCCGATGCGCGCAATGGGGGCGGCGGTGATCTGGTCTCGCTCTGGCTGCGCACGACCACCAATGGCGGTACGAGCTGGAATGCAGACAAGCGAGTGAATATCCCCAATCCGGAGATCTCGTCGGAGGAATTCGAGCGCGCGACCGATCCAGCGATTTGCGCCTACGGGTCGAACGTGTTCGTTGCCTGGCGGGACAAGCGCCACCCCACCAACAACCAGAACCTGTTTGCCTGGCCGGGGCAGATCCGGCTTCGGTATTCGACCAACGACGCTTCCTCGTTCCTCCCCGCCGGTTCCGAGATTCGGCTCGATCGCGGCGACACGACACCGAGCGAGACGGAGTCGCAGAAGCCGGCGATCGCCTGTCGTGCCGATGGAACCGTGGCGGTGGCGTACCAGGATGCAAGGGCCGGCAACGACGACATCTATATCAACATCTCTCGAGATGGAGGTGTGACGTGGAAGAGCGTCGACCTTCGCGTCGATGTAGGGAGTCCTGCAGGAACGAACGCGCGCAATCCCCGGATCGCCGTGTCCAACTCCTCCCCGCCTCGAATCTACGTGGCTTGGGAGGACGACCGTAACGCAGGCCGCGACCTGTACTTCAGCTACACCAGCGATGATGCGACCACATGGAGCCCCGCCGTCCAACTCAACACCAACCCTGTGTCCGGAAATTTCCCGGTGGAGAGCTGGGACTTGGGCGCGACCGCAGATCAGGTCGTGGTTGCGTGGTCGGACAATCGCAACGGGAGCGTATCCAATCCGCGTCGTGATGTCTTCGTTCGACGGTCGACCGATGCCGGCGTGACGTTCGCCGATGTCGATCGCGTCGATGTCGGGACCTCACCTGGCATCGCCGATTCGATCAATGTCGACGCTGCGACCAGTTCAACTTCTTTCGTGGTCACCGCCCTGGACTTTCGCAACGATCCAACCCGTGGAGATATTTATGCCGGCGGGCGAGGGATGGCGTTCGACCCTCAAGACGCCGACGCCGATGGGTTGGTCAAACCCAAGGACAACTGTCCCAATTACCCAAATTCGAGCCAGCTCGACACCGATTTCGACACCCGCGGCGACCTATGCGATCCGTTCCCCACGGATGCACTCAACGACCCGGATGGTGACGGAGTGCCGAGCGCAACCGACAAGTGCGTGTTCTTGGGCGACTCACTTCAAGACGATACCGACCTGGATGGATGGGGCGATAACTGCGACTTCTGCAAGAGCGTTTCCGAGGCGGTCACGCGCGATCTAGATCGCGATGGAACAGGTGACGCCTGCGATTCCGATGCTGATGGAGACGGCGACCCCAACACCACCGATCCTGATGATGACAACGATGGTGTGGCCGACGCCTCAGACAAGTGCCCCTTTGTGCCGAACGCACGCCAACTCGATGACAATGGCGACGGCCAGGCCAACGAATGCGATCCCGACGATCTGCTGGTAGAAAACCTGCGTGTCCGACGCGATCCAAAGGTTCCGGCGGCGCCGACCATCGCTTGGGACAAAGAGCAGGGAGCTGTGTCTTACAGCGTCTATTTCGGACGACCCGAGAAGTTGGGTAGCGGCGAGGTTGGTTTCTGCTACCGCCCCGACGTCAAGACCTACGCAACAACGGTGACCGACAACCCGCTGCCAGGACAAGCTTTCTGGTATCTCGCAACGGCGAGCAGTGCTACCACGGAAGGGAGTGCTGGCAAGCGCTCGGACGGAACGACCCGTTCGGTTCCATCGCCGTGCACGCTCGCCAAGGCCGAGGATTGGGATCAGGACTCGATCAAGAACCCTGTCGACAACTGCCGGTTCGATGTCAACGCCGGTCAAGAGGATCGCGATCGCGATCTACTTGGCAACATCTGCGATCCGTTCCCGAACGATCCGCAGAATGACCAACTCGACGTTGACGGCATCGGCAGCGACCTCGACAACTGCCCGTTCGAAAACAACCCATCCCAATCCGATATCGACGCTGATGGCGTCGGCGATGCGTGCGACATCTGCCCAACCTCTGCCGACCCATTGCAACTCGACAGCGACAAGGATGGTATCGGAGACGGCTGCGATAACGACATCGATGGTGATGGGATCATCAATTCCGTCGATCCAGATGATGACCAAGACGGTGTTCCCGATCTGACGGACAACTGTGCGACAACCGCCAACAAACGTCAGCTCGATCGAGATTCCGACGGCATCGGTGATGCCTGCGATCTCAATGACGGCGAAATCAACGGCGTTTTGATGGTCAAGACGATCGGCCCAAATCGGTTGAACTGGAAGAAGGAAACGTCGGCGACGGGCTACTCGGTCTACAGCGGACTCGTCAGTTCTCTGGCGGTCGGTCAGCCGTACGGATCGTGTTTCATGCCCAACACGGCGGTTCCGTTCGTCGATGTACCCAACGGTGTGCCGCCTGGTGAGGCGAGGTTCTTCCTGGTTACCGGTATTTTCGGCGGGACACAGGGGACGGCAGGACGCGATAGCTCAGGGAATGAACGCCAGATACCTTCCGGCTGTCAGTAATCATTTGGCGATGGGCGGGCCTGCGCGACTCGCCCATCGCTCACCTTCGGTACGTGCCCTCCTTGCGATCGGTTGGGCCGCCTACTTCGACAGCGCCGCGGCGATCGCAGCCGTCGCAGACTCCAAGCCGACTGCACGAATCGTGATCGTTTTGTTTTGAGAGGACTCGCCGACGGTTATCCGGATGTTTCGTAGCGGAACTCCCAGCAGTTCTGCGAACATCTTGCACAGAGCTTGATTGGCGCGGCCGCCTTCCGGGGCAGCGTTGATCTCGACCTTGAGTGAGTCGCCGAGAACCCCTATGAGGCGATCGGTTCGCGCACCGGGCTTTACGCGCAACTTGATGCGAACACCCTCTGACGTTTCGCCGATATACGGTGGTACACCCATCTTGCACCCCGCCGAAGTTCGGGGAATCATGCCACGCGGAGAAACGGCATGAGTCAACAGTCGAAGAACAAACCGATCGCGCTGAACTGTCCGATCTGCAAAGGCCATCTCACCATCGATCGAGAAACCGGACACGTGCTTCATGCCGCGCCGCCGAAAGGGGCGCAACGCAGTTTCGAGGCAGCACTCGGTGACGTGCGGCAAGCGGAAGCGCGTCGCGAGCAGGACTTTCTCGACGCCTTCGAGCAGGAAAAAACTCGCCGCGATCTGCTCGACAAAAAATTCGAAACGGCCAAGGAGAAAGCCGAGCAAGACCCCACACCGCGCGTCAACCCGCTGGATATCGATTGAGCGCGCGCGCTCGATCGGGTGGCGCGCTGCTCGTCGCCGTGGCGATCGCCACAGCGGGTTGCGGCTCGGGTGGTGGTGACCCGATTGAAAAGTTGACGAAGGCGAGGTCCTTGCCGGTGGACGATGCGGCGCGCCAACTCTCCATCGCGCTCGACGATCCCTCGCCGCGCGTTCGTTCCTTTGCGGCCGGACTGGCAGCTGACAGCGCCGGCCCGCTTGCTTTCGGTTTGTTGCAACGCGCCGCTCGAGACGATCATCCGGACGTGCGTGCTGCAGCAGCGGGAGCATTCGGTCGGCTCGGTCGAATCGACGCGGTACCGATACTCACCGACCTGGTCCACGATTCGTCCTCGCTGGTTCGGCAACGAGCGGTGCAGTCGCTTGGAATTCTCGGCCAGAAATCAGGGGCCGGTGGACTGATAGCTGCGTTGCAGGATCACGAGCCGCAGGTACAGCGAGAGGCCGCACGCGCACTGGCCGTACTCGCTGTACCGGAGAGCGCACAGGCCCTCGTAACCGCGCTCGATGGAGACGATCTCGAAACACGAACTTGGGCCGCGCGTGCTCTCGGCGCGCTACGGTCCCAAGAGGCTCGCCCCCGGTTGCAGGTGATGGCGAAGAGTCAAAACCCGTATGAGCGGGCGGTGGCGCAAGCGGCTTTGAGCAGGATTGGAGAATGACAGACGGCTTGCGTCTCGGACCTTCGGGAACAACACTGCCCTTATCCTCAATCCGTCCGAAGGCACTCTGTTCCTCGATTTCAGGGGGTAAGCGGCTTTCCGGTTCGTACCTCTCGCACTCGAGCCTGAAGAGCCCGGACCCGGCCCAGGGCCGGGATATTGCAGACCCACACCACTTCCTTTTGCGTCGGTGCGATTGGCCGGCCCTCGATGAAAGAGCTCAGAGTGGACAATGCGCGCGGAGTTCTGCTAGGCTCCTCCCGGTCGCCGCACCGGACGTGCCAAACGCCAAGTTCGCTCGCTCTGAAAGATGCAACGGGTAGGGCGAAACCGGTGGTTGATTTGCTCCGATACCTAGCGGTAACGATCCCACTGGCCGTCAGCATCGCGTGCCAGGAGTTTCCAGCAGCTTCACAGGATGTCATTGCCCGTGCCGAGCGGGCGAGGGTGCTCAGCATAGGTGCTTTTGAGCCCAAGTCGTTTCTCGATGGTCTGGCCGACTCAGACCCTCTGGTGAGGGGCACCTGCGTGCTCTCTTTGGTGCAACACGAACCGATGTTCGTGAACCAACTTCTCGATCAGTATCCGGCAGCAGCTGGAGCGAGTTTGCGTTCGTTTATCGCGTTGGAACAACTCGTGAGCGATCCGGCCGACGAGCAGGCACGCCGAGCCGCTGCGATTGTCTGCAGTCGGGCCGCATCGATTGACGAGCCGCTCTTGCGCTCACGCGCCGTGGCGGCCTGTTGGGTAGAAGGACTCCTTTCCGAAGCGAGTCTCGAGCCACTGTCCGAGGATGCGCACTGGGCCGTTCGTGCCCGGCTGGCGCGCGCGCTCAACACGCGCGTCGACGCGCACCTCAATTCCTCGACCGTCTCGAAGATCCTGAGGCGTTTGTCCGAGGATCCGCATCCCACCGTGCGGCGGGCCGCCCGTGGTGATGTGAACTCCCCCGTGTGAGCCCGCCGTCACAGGAAATCTCCCGATGGATGAGTTGACTCCGACCCCGGCACCACCCAGTACTCAGAATCAAGCGAACCCTTCGAAGAAGGGCAACTTCGGCAAGCGTCGCCGTCGCCGAGGGCGTCGCAACGACGCAAGTGGTCAGCCAAAACCCAGCAATGGAAATAACACTCTGGCCGACAGCGCCGTCGACATGACCGGCGATCCGATCGATGCGCAAGGGATCCTCGAGGTACTGCCCGAAGGGTACGGTTTCCTGCGCACCATGAAAGCCAACTACCTGCCACGTCCCGACGATGTTTGGGTTGCGCCGGATGTAATCCGGGACCGCAAATTGGAGGAAGGGGTCGAGCTTCGTGGTAAGGCTCGGCCTACCGGACGGCGCGGCCCCGCCATGTTCGAGATCGAAGAAATCAACGGTCAGTCGCCAGACAAGTGGGGCGAACGACGTCACTTTGCCGACCTCACCGCGACCTCTCCTGAGGAGCAAGTCCGACTCGAGACAGGACGAGATCCAATCGAGCCTCGCGTGGTCGACTTGGTCGCGCCAATCGGCAAGGGACAACGGTGTTTGGTGGTTGCGCCACCGAAGGCGGGGAAGACCACGCTGCTTCAGCAGGTCGCTTACGCCGTCGGCGTCAATCATCCGGAAGTCCATCTGATCGTTCTGTTGATCGATGAACGCCCCGAGGAAGTTACCGATTGGCGTCGTCGCGTGCCGAACGGAGAGGTGATCGCCAGTTCCTCCGACGAGATGGCGCGCAACCACGTATCGGTTGCCGAGATCGTGCTCGAGCGGGCCAAGCGTTTGGTCGAATCGGGGCGCGATGTGCTCGTGCTGCTCGACTCGCTCACGCGTCTGGCTCGCGCCTACAACGTCGAACAGAGAGGCTCCGGAAAAATCCTCTCCGGTGGTATCGACTCGCGAACGCTGGAGAACCCGCGGCGATTCTTCGGGGCGGCGCGGCGCTGCGAAGAAGGAGGCTCGCTCACCATCATTGCGAGCTGCCTGGTCGACACCGGATCGAAGATGGACGAGGTGATCTTCCAGGAGTTCAAGGGGACTGGGAACACCGAAATCGTGCTCGATCGGAAGCTGTTCGAGAAGCGAGTGTTTCCGTGTATCGACATCCACCAGACCGGAACGCGCAAAGAAGAAAAACTGCTGAAGGACTACACGTCCAAGGTGCACCTGCTACGGCGCGCGCTGGCGACGATGTCGCCTGTCGATGCGGTCGAAGCGTTGCTGAAGAAGCTCTCGGCGTTTGAAAGCAACAAAGAGTTCCTCGATAGTTTGGGGCCGCGCTAGAAGCCGATTGGGGCGCCAGCGACCGCGATGATCGCTGCGACGCCCCAGCAACCCGCTAGGGGAGGGGGAGCCAGTAGACGGCTCCGCCTGTCGTGCCGAACACCAAGCCCTGAGCGATACCATCGCCCCAATCGAAAGTGGGCTCGCCAACACTGGTCCCATTTCCAACCGGCCAACTATTGCTGACGCTCCCTGTCCTCGCGTCGAGCTCGAAGACGCTGCCGGAGGCAGTGCCGACGTACACCTTGATATCAGCAGGCGCGTAGACCTCGGTCAGCGTCAAAGGCGGCGACGGAGAAGGCACGGACGTGGACCACGCCGTTGCAGAATCCAGCATGCCGTTAGCCCCAACCCTCGCCCCGTGAACTTGGGTGTCCGTGCTCCAGGCGACCCACGATTCCTGCTGCCCCGTTCCGTCGCTGACAGCACCGCTCACCGCCACGCCACGAACAGCACCGTCGTTGCTTGCGATCGAATTGCGCTCGATGAGCGTCGAGCCTTCACCCGCCACACGATCCAGGGCGTTGAAGAGGTGAAGCTCTCCAACACCGTTACCGACGATGAGCCACTGTGACCCGTTCTGCGCGAACGTCACAGGTGAAGCGTCAATATCTCCTAAGCCGGTAAGCACTGCATACGGTGAGCTCCCGAACGATGGAACCGTATTCACACGAAGCACGACGAGCGATTCGCCGCCCGCCGAGCGCACCGGAACGTAGACCAGATTGTCGTCATCATTGCGATACAAGATTCGCGGCGTTGCGTTGGAGATCCCCAACCCTCCCGGCCCTCCGCCATATTGATCTCGGAGCGTCGTCAGGTCGTGCGAGTACAGCAGTATTCGATTGTCGGTGGACCCGCATCTGGTTGCGATCACGATGACATCGTCGTTGTTGTTGGGATTGGAATCGAAGGCGTCGAGCATCACGACGGGACCTGCTTGCAGCGCCCCAGTCGTGCAACCCGCATCACTCACGACGTTGCGACTCGCCTCGGGCGAGGCCGTGCCGTTGTCCAGGCTGAAGCGATACAGATAGCCATCCTGTGCGGAAAGGAATGCTGTGATGTCCGGCGGGCCACCAGGCCGCAAATCGCCGACCATCATGCGCGATTGCGCCGGGGCTGCGAGCGTGATCGGAGTCCACGCGCCGCGACTGCCACTCGATTCATCGATGCGGTGGAGCAAGCCGTCGTTCCCCGTCACGGTCAGGTACTGTCCAGGAACGGCGGCGGGTGGAGCCAGCGACGATGCGCGCGTATGAAAGCCCCACAATGTTGACGAGAGCGGTGTCACGTTCAAATCGACACCGGACGCGTAGTTGAGCGTCGTGTCGAAGGTGAAGACGCGGTAGCTACGTGCTGCGCTACGACCCATGAAGGCATCGTCACAGCGTGAGGTCGTACTGCCGGTTACACAGACCGCGACAGCGGAGCCGACGGGATCGCCAACACTGTAGCGAGTACCTCGCACTGGAGTGCTCGCGACGTTACTCCCTGACTGAGCCAGCACGAGTGTTCCAGCAAGGTCGAGATCCGACGGCGCCTGCCACTGAAGGCTCACCGCTGCCGAGCCACTCGTGCCGGTGAGCTTGGAAACATCGCGAGGGGGAGTCGTGTCCAGGCGCGAGAAGATGAATTGATATCCTGCGGTCACGCTCCCTGAGGTCGAGGCTGAGCCGGGCCGATACCAAAGTCCGGCATTGCCGCCAGCGTTCTCGGTACCAACCACACGCGGTCGTGAGTTTCGTCCGCCCCCCGACTCCGTCTCGATCTCGACGATCGCCTCATTGCTGACGAAATCGAGCGCCAGTTGCACTGTCACCATCACGCTCGAAGAGTACAGCCGAATCGCGTTCCACTGCACGATGAAACATGGATCGTTCGCGCCATTGAGATCGCGATCGAGAGTGCAGGACGTCGAGCGATAGTAGACGGCTCCTCCGACGCTCGGATCGAGATCGTCGCCATACGCGAAGATTGCGTTGTTCGGTGCGGCGGTGTTGGGCACCGACGTGATGAAGTTGCCGGGCAACGTGTACCCGGCGCCAAAAGAGACGTATCCATTGGTACTCACGAAGGCCGAGCCGTAGCTCACTCCGTACCAAAGAAACGACTGAGGAAGTCCAATCGATGCGTAGCCATCATCGGCATCCCCGGTCCAGTTGCTAACCGCCGAGCCGCTCGCAGCGATATCGGGAATCAGGTCCGCGGTTGCTAGCCGGGCGCAGAACTCGCCATCGGCATCGAGCGTGGTCGGGTTGCACGCGGTATTGGTTGCGCGCGCGGGCTCGTACGACAAAACCAGCGCAAGCAAGACTGGCCACAGCCGAATCAATCGGCGTCTCATGTCCGCCTCCCACGACGACAGGCTGGATTCCCTGTTGAGGCGGAAGTTGTGATCTGCTCCAATCCGGAGCAATCACAGGACGGGGTGAGCCGTCATGAAACAGACAATCTCGAGCCGCCTCAGGACGAAACGGCCGATCGCACGGAAATAGCGACTAGATTTGAATCAGATCGAACGCGTCAGGGTGCGATAGAAATTTGGCAACTTCCGAGCACCAAAGTCCCGTTTTTCTGTTGGGCGAATACAGCGATTCCAAGGTTGGACGTCGGAACGTCCAGCGGCGTCGGAAGCGTGAACTCGAACGACTCGGTTCGCGTCAGCCTGGGGAGCAGCAGTGATGCAGAGAGGTGGCGTACTACAAACGACTAACGCAACGCGTGCCCACCGTTCTCGCCGCCGGTAATCGTCGTTGTCGCACTCTTCTCGTAAGGGGCTGCAAACAGCTCGACGTCGCGCGGCTCGAGCTCCCTGACACCGGTGCTGTGCACCTGAACCATAAGAGCGACCGGCCCGTCTCGAGCGCCGCGCTCCGCGTGTCCGCTCAGTTCAATCGCTCCAGTAACCCACATGAAACGTCAATGGGATCACGCGGTCGGCGCCGTAGCCAAGCTGGGCGAGTTCGGAGACAAAGGCGTCCGCACGAGGGCAGGAACGGCAGCCTTGCGATGTGAACAACTCGACGAGCACGGCATGCGACTTTGCAGTATCGGCAGCCGCAGCCGGTTGCCACGTCCCGATTGCCACGACGAGCGCGAGCCCTGCCAGAGCGCACAACAAGTTCGTGGTCCTCGCCGGGCCGTCGCTCGAATCTGTGCGGAGCATGGTCGCTGAGACGCGCGACGCACGAGTTAGTGTCACGCAGTGGACCGAGGCACGACGGGCGGCGCGGTGCGAAGCGGGAACGCCGACTGCGCCCCCCCATCGTCGGATCTCTGGAGAAATGCCAACTGACCGCAGGCCGCAAATGCGTCTTTGCCTCGACTCCTCCGCACGGTGCCGATCACCCCTCGTTGCTTGAGGATCTTCAGGAAGAAATTCATGCGCTCCTCGCTGGCCGGTGCATACGGTAGAAGTGGGGTCGGATTGAACTCGATCAGATTCACCTTTGCGCGTGAACGCACCGCGAAATCGCCCAACTGGTGCGCCAGGCGCGGCGAGTCGTTGACCGCATCCAGGAGTACGACCTCATAGGTCGGAAGGTCCCGCTTCCCGTCACCGAACCGTCGGACGGCGGCGGCAAGGTCATCGAGTGTCACGCTGCGAGCGATCGGCATGAGTGCTGCCCGTACCTCCTGATCCGCGGCTACCAGCGAAACAGCGAGACGGGGAACCACGCGAGCGGCGAGCAGGCGATCGATTCCGTTCACGACCCCCACTGTCGAAACAGTGATTCGCCGCGGCCCGAGCGCGAATGCGTCCTCATCGGTGAGGATTTCGATCGCCTTCAGAACATTGTCGATGTTGTGAAGCGGTTCACCCATCCCCATGAAGACGACGTTGTGTTGACTGCGAGGCGTATCGGTGGCCGACAGCAGCGCATCGACTTGCCCCACGATCTCGCCCGGCGATAGATGACGGATGAACCCTAGCTTTGCGGTCATGCAGAACGTACAGCCGTAGGCGCATCCAACTTGCGATGAGATGCAAAACGTCATCCGCTCCTCGGCCGGAATCGCCACCGCTTCGACCTGCCCTCCGGCCGGTAGCTCCAGGACGTACTTGACCGTGCCATCGAGCGCTGCAACCGAACTCTTGATGCGCGGTGGCTCGACTCGCATCTGGCTGGACAGCAGTTGGCGCACAGCGCTCGGCATGTCGGTCCACTGGAGCGGGTCGCAGACTCCCCGTCGATACATTTGGCCGAATACCTGTTTCGCGCGGTAGGTCTCGAGTCCGAGCGGAGCCAGGGCACCGATCAGTCCGTCGCGATCGAGGCCATACAGATTCACGAGTGGAACATCCTTCGAGTTCATGGCTGGCGATTGTGGTGCGACCGTCCAGCGGGTGCCACCGGCCAGCCCGCTCTTTGATCCGCCTCCTCGGTTTGACCGGTATCAGGAGCCAGCGTACCGTGCGCGCATGTTCGCTCGGTTGTTTCGCCTCATTGCGATGCTCTTCCTGATTGGTTTCGTGCTGCGGCTCGTGCTCTCGCTATTCCGGCCGATCCGATCCCGCCGTGGCCCCGCCGCCAGGCCGGCTGCGGCCGCCGGTGCTGAACGGCTGGTACTTGACCCTGTCTGCCGTGTTCGTCTGCCGGAAAGCCGGGCCCTGATCGTAGCCGGCCGTCATTTCTGCTCCCGTGAGTGCGCGGACCAATTCCGCCTGTCCGCCCACGGCTGAAACAGCTCATGTCCGGAATCGGGACAGAATGAACGCGATGATTCATTGCCCCTGAAAAACTGCGCTCCCTATATTCACACTCGGTTCTTCCGCTGGAGCGCCCGTGAATCAGACGACCTATCAGGAGCATCTTCAGGACATGTTGACTCAGGCCGACGGCGCGTACCGCGCGGGTGACCTGGTCAGCGCACGGCAAATCTGGGAAGCGGTGCTGCAGATGGAACCGCAGAATCAGCCGGCTCGAGCCGGACTGCAGTTGACGCAACTCGTCGACAGCCATTGGTCGCAGCTCGATCGGTCTTTGGCAGGTGATGCCGCGCTCCAGGTACAACTGGCGCGTGTACGAGAACTCCTCGATAGCGGATTGACCGATGAAGCGGCGGCTCAGGCAGCGGCGCTCGCCGTCGAACATCCCGAAGACCCTGCCGTCTTGGCGCTGAAGGCCGAGATACAAGAGACGCTTCAACATCAACCGTTGCTGCGCCATGCGATCGATCAGGCGCGTGCGCAGATTGCCTCGGGCCAAGCCGCATTGGCCGTGAAGAGTTGTCGCCAGGCACTCGAGCTGGAGCCGGGAAATCGCGAGGCCGAGTTGTTGTTGGAGCAGGCGGAACGCGCCGTCGGAACTGTGCCCGCCACGGGCGGTTCGATGCCGATGATGGAATTGGATCTCGACCTATCGCTCGCAGCGAAGCCCGCGACGCCCGCTGCACAACGCGAGACGGTCCGCACCATGCCCCAAGCCGTTCACCCAACAGCCCCGCAAAAGCGTGTCGACGACGATGCGCCATCGATGCGCGATCTACTCGAGGCAGCATCCGATATCGAAACGGGTGAGCAAGACGTCTCCGAGTGGCTGCAAGCCGACCCGTACGCGGAAGGTAGCGCACACGACTCAACCGCCGCGGAGTCCACTTCGGACTCGCGACACGAGGCGCAACGACTCGTCGAGCAAGCTCGCGAGGCGCTCCGCGAGGGGAATGTCGACCGCGCCACGCAGTTGGCCTCGCGTGGGATGGCGTTGTGGGATGGTGTTCCCGGTGCCGCTGAGCTCATGGAGCAAGCGCGTGACCTTGCATCGCGGCGAGCTCAGGAGCTCGAGAGTCTGATGCAGCAAGCTATCAATGCGTTTGAGAAAGGGCAGAACGATCAGGCTGTACCGCTGTTCAATCAGGTGCTGAAACAAGCGCCTGAGCACCGTGAAGCCAAGGACTACCTCGCGCGGATCACGACCGCGGTCGATGACGAAGCGCTCAATCGGATGATGCAAGCGGCGTCGAACTCACAGGCGCTGTTCGAAACGGACCTACTGGCGCTCGATGGAAAGAGCCCATCGCCGGTGCCGGTCGGGGTAGCGCCAGCGCCACCTCCGATTCCCATTTCTGTATCCAAGAATGTCCCGCCGCCCCGCGAGCCGGCGACGGCGGAGTTGGCCGCACGCGCCCCCGTGCCTGCGGAAACACCGACTCGAGTCGTCAAGCCAGACCGCCTCAAAGGCGGCGCCGATCCCGCTTCCTCGCGGGGATCCCGTCGAGTTCCCGTAGGACTCATCAAACGCCTCGTCGTGTTGTCGACAGGGATCTGTTTGCTTGTCGCAGGAGCGTGGTGGTTTGGTGCGTTCGACATGCTTTTCGGTGATTCGACGCAGAACGCTGCAATCCAGAGTCCAGTTGCAAAGAAGAAGCCCTCGTCGCCCAAGCCCGATGCGCCCGCGGCGTCGTTGGCACCCACATCAACGTCAGCCGCGCCGGCCACTCCCTCCTTCGGCCCCTCGGATGTACCCGAGTTACGCCGCAAGGCGCGAGTTGCGCGTGATGAGTCGAACTATGAACAGTCGGTGGCCTATCTGCAGTCGGCACGCGTTGCAGACCCGACGAATTTCGACGTCGCCGACGAGTTGAACGCTGCGCAACAGTTGCTCCAGCAGCAACAAGCCAACCTGGCTCGCCTCAAAGAAGCCAAGGCCACATGGAAGCTGCAGGACTACGAGGAGGCGATGAGGTTGTTGTACCGGCTTCCCAAAGAGATGCAGCCGCCGCGCTACAACCATTGGCTTGCCAACGGCTGGTACAACCTCGGTGTCTTGGCCTTGCAACGCGGTGACGTAGGAGAGGCCCTTCAGTTCTTCCACGACGGTTTGGAACTCAACTCCAGCGACGTCGAGATGGAGCGGCATCGTGAGGTCGCCAAGCGTTATCGAGGGAAACGTCTCGACGCGACGTTCTCGACCTACGCCAACGGAATCGCGCTGCGCGAGATGGAAGACTAGTCGACAGGCGCCTGCTCGTGTGCAGTCGATCTGGCGCTCGGATCGCTGAGCGTCAACCGGGACCGACACCACGACGGGTGCTACTTGCCGAATCGCGAGTAATCGCTGCGACACGATCCCGTCGCTGTGCCCAATCGGTACGCTCTTCAGCAGTGGCAACCGAGTGATCCCGGCACCAAGTTCGGCACGGTACGGGAGGCTCAGAACATGTCGATGCTCTTCAGCAGTGACTACCAGAAACTGAACCAACAGTTGCACCGCGAGCAGCCGCAGTGGGGCACCACGGGGCACAAGTGGGTTGGTGTCGTGCAGACGCTGATCAAGAACTACGCGTCGAAGGATCTCCTCGATTACGGCTGCGGTAAGCAATCGCTCAATGCCGCTTTGGGTGGCGGCGTGCGCGGCTACGATCCAGGAATCGTCGAGCTCAGCGCAACGCCGCCCCCGGCCGACATCGTTGTCTGCACCGACGTCCTGGAGCACATCGAGCCGGACTGCCTTGAAGCGGTTCTCGACGACATCCGCCGGGTAACGCGGCGTGTAGCTTTGTTGGTGATCGCCACGCGCCCAGCGATCCACCATCTGCCGGACGGGCGGAATGCGCATCTGCTCCAGATGCCGATCGGCTGGTGGCGCAAACGTGTGCAATCTCGTTTTCAGGTTGTTTACGAACACAATCTCCGCGACCTGGAGTGCGTCTTCCTGGGGGAGCCACTCGCCCGCTAGATCGGCAACTGTCCCGCATGAAGGATCACGTCTCGAAAAGACGCAAATCCGCTTGACGCAGAAGCGTGTTGGGAGGATAACCAGCCCGGCTGGTCTGGGAAAACTGTCGAATCGCGTGCAAACGGGGTGCGGGAAACGGCAGGGTGGAACGCTGCGGAAGTGCTCGTAGCGAAGGGGTGGGGATGTACAAAAGCGCAGGACTCATCGCTGCTGCTTTAGTGCTCGTGGCGCTGGCGTCTGCAAGCGCACGCGCTGGGGATCTTGACGGTGACGGGGTCGACGATGCCGTCGACAACTGCCCGACCATCGCAAACCCATCACAATCCGATCTGGACGCCGACAATATCGGCGATGCGTGTGACGTCGAAAGCTGTAGCGATGGCACCGACAACGATGGTGACGGTGCCATCGACCTCTGCGATAGCGACTGTCACCCATCACCGGCGTCATCTTGGTTCGACCTAGGTTGGCTGTATCGTTTTCCGGTCACGCTCCACAACCCCAATCCAAGCGCGCTCAGCAATTTCCAAACGCGCATCGATTTGACCAGCGCCAATTTCGATTTCAGCAAGGCCGAAATCGATGGGAGCGATCTACGAGTCACTGATTCGAACGGTATGAGTCTGCTCCCGCACTTCATCGAGTCGTGGGACAAGATCGGCCAAACAGCGACGATCTGGATCAAGCTCCCTGTGATCCCAGGTTCGGGCGATAGCCTCGTGTTTCTCTACAGCGGCAATTCACTCGCGAGCGCGAGCGGCAATCCGCTCACGACGTTCGAGTTATACGACGGGTTCGATGGGACCGCTGTCGAGTCATCGCGCTGGACGGAGTTCGATTTCGGGGCTGGCGGGACCGCTTCCGTTTCCGGCGGAGTGCTGACCCTGACCGTCAGCTCACTTACCTCGCAAGGGAATGTGTACCTGGTGACCACTCCCACCTTTGGCGCCGGCTATGCGCTCGAGGCCCGCGCCCGTCATCGCGACGCAGCGGGAGACTCCCGCCACGCGGGGGAACTAGGATTCTCCGACTCGTCGCGCCAGAACATGCTGCGTCAGGCTGACTTCAATAGTCCCAACTTTGTGGCCAACAACACGGCGGGAGGTGCTGGGCAGTCGAATTGGCGAAGCATGGGCCGATCGGTCGACCAACTCTGGCACCGCGAAAGCGTTCGTTGGTTTACCGACCGAGTCCGCTACTCGATCGATCAAACAGCGCTCGAGGTCTTCGATGCTCGGCCAACCACGGCGCTTGGTGCGTGGCTGTTCAGTTTCGCCGCGGCCGGCGAGACGAATCACTTCGATGTCGATTGGGTGTTGGTGCGTAAGGCAGCGGCGTTGGAGCCAACGGCGACGATCTGCGTCAGGGAAGACAACCCCGACCCGTGCAGGCCAACCGAGATTTCGTGCAACGACCTGGATGACGATTGCGATGGCTCGATCGATGAGCTGGATCCGGACGGCGACGCTGACGGCCGCGCGAATTGCACCGACAACTGCCCACTGATCTACAACCCGGACCAATCGGACATCGACGCGGATGGGACGGGTGATCTCTGCGACCTTTGCCCCTCAGATGCCGCGAATGACGGCGATGGGGATGGCCTGTGCGCAGGTGTCGACAACTGCCCGACCGTGGCAAACCCGCTGCAACAAGATCAGGACCTCGATGGTGTCGGGGATGCGTGCGACCCTTGCCCCCATGATCCTGGGAACGACCTGGACAACGACGGCGTGTGCAGTCTGTCCGACAACTGCCCGGCGATCTCAAACCCCAATCAGACAGATTCCGATTTCGATGGAATCGGCAATGTTTGTGATGTTTGCCCCAACGACGCGCTCAACGATCCGGACGGCGACGGTGTCTGCAACAGCAGCGACAACTGCCCGTTGATCAGCAATCCGCCGCAGCGCGATGATGACCACGATGGCGTGGGCAACGTCTGCGATGTGTGTCCTACCGATCCACTCAACGATCCCGACCAGGACGCCGTCTGCAACAGCAGCGACAACTGCCCGGCGATCTCGAATGCCTCCCAAGCGAACGCTGATGGCGATGCGCTAGGGGATGCGTGCGACGTGTGCCCCAACGACGCGCTCAATGACCCGGATAGCGATGGTGTTTGCAACAGCGTCGATAACTGCCCGACGATCTCGAATGCCTCTCAAGCGAACGCTGATGGCGATGCGCTCGGGGATGCGTGCGACGTGTGCCCGAACGACGCGCATAACGACGTCGACGCGGATGGCATCTGCGGCGACCTCGACAACTGCCCGCTAATCTCGAACGCCTCGCAGGCGAACGCTGATGGCGATGCGCTCGGGGATGCGTGCGATGCGTGCCCGAACGACGCGCAGAACGACATCGACGCGGATGGCATCTGCGGCGACCTCGACAACTGCCCGCTAATCTCGAACGCCTCGCAGGCGAACACTGATGGTGACGCGTTTGGCGATGCTTGCGATGCGTGTCCCAGTGACACGCTCAATGACCCGGATAGCGATGGTGTTTGCAACAGCATCGATAACTGCCCGGCGATCTCGAATGTCTCCCAAGCGAACGCTGATGGCGATGCGCTCGGCGACGCGTGCGACGTGTGCCCGAACGACGCGCAGAACGACATCGACGCCGACGGCATCTGCGGCGACCTCGACAACTGCCCCTCGACCTCGAATGCCTCCCAAGCGAACACCGATGGCGATGCGCTAGGGGATGCGTGCGACGTGTGCCCCAACGACCCGCAGAACGACGTCGACGCGGATGGCATCTGCGGCGATCTGGACAACTGCCCGTTAATCTCGAACCCATCGCAGGCCGACCTTGATCTGGACGGTGCCGGTGACGCGTGCGATGCCGATCGGGATGGTGACGGAGCACTCAACCTCGACGATTGCGCACCAGACGATCGGGACGCATTCGCCACTCCATACCCGGCTCACACTCTCGTTGTGGTGGGGAACACTCTGACCTGGGCGACGCCACAACTGCCTGGTGGCCCCGGTTTGCGCTTCGACCTGTTGCGCAGCTCGAACCCGATCAGTTTTGCTAACCCGCAGTGTGTCGTTCGAGGGGTGATCCAACAGAGCGCCATCGACGAAGCGCTCCCGAACCCAGGCGAAGCGCTTGCCTATCTGGTTCGTGCCAGAAACGCCTGCGGAGAGAACCTCGGAACGGACTCGGCTGGCACGCCACGCACTGCCGGAGTTTGCCCTTGAGTGGCTGTCAATCCCCGCCGTAACTGATCTCGAGTCGCTTCACCCGTCGGGATCCGACCCACAGCACCAACGCGGTGAATAGCAGCAGCCCAGGCAGAGAGAAGTACCAGGGCGTGGGATTGGCCAGGATCGCCAGCGCGCCTTCCGGCGGCTTTACCGGCGTGAGCGACGTGACGTAGTGGACGACGCTGAACTTCTTCAGTAGGGCAGGCAGGAACGGGTTGAGGAACTCCCATCCGGCGACGGCCAACGCTGGGATGATCGGGTTTCGAACCAGCATCCCAATCAGCAGGAACAACGCGCCATACCCCAGGCACGCCATCGCCGTTGCAGCCAGATAGGCACTGAGGTGTCCAAGCAGCACAGTCGAGAGGATCTCGCCGTGCAGGGAGTAGGTCAGCACGTGCGTCACTACGGTCACTGCACAGAAGGTCGGAACCGTGACTGCCAGTCCCGCGACAAACTTGGCGGCTAAGAGCACGTCGCGTCGCACAGGGGCCAGAAAGTACAGATGCAGCGTGCGATCGAGAATATCGCCCCGTATGAGGTTCATGAAGACCCAGACAGAGCCCAGATAGAGCGAGATGCGGAGTATGAGAACGTTCCAGATCACGGCGTAGGCCTGAATCGAGTTGGTCAACGTACCGAGATCATCGAGATTCAGCGTTACCGCGATCAGCCTCACCACGAAGGGAACCAACCCCACGCCCGCCAGCAGGTACAGCAGAATCGCGCGCTTCCCGAGAAACGCGCGCAGGATCTCGAGCCGCAATACTGCGAAGACTTGCCGACCCCACAAGCCCCAGGGTGTTTCGCCGCTGCTGCTCACTGGTTCGCTCCGCGATTGTCGTTGATCAGGTACTGATAGACCGACTGCACGTCGTCATCGGCCGGGCTGATCGACTCAACCGTTACGTTGTGGTCGACCACAGCTTTGTTGAGCGCGAGGTAGAACCGATCGGCATCCTCCGTCCGTACCAGCAAGCCGCGTCGGTCTGGATGCATGCGGACCTCTACGATGCTATCGCTCTGAATCATCATCGAGGCGAGTTCCGATGGCCGGTCGCACCGTACCGTAACCTGTAGCGGCACCGCCTTTACCTCTTGACGAACAGTTCGAATTTCACCCTCGGCGACGACGTACCCTTCGTTGAGCATCACGACCTGATCCGAGACGATGTCGACCTCGTGCAGGATGTGGCTCGAGAGAATGATGTGTTTGCCCTCGCCAGCGAGTTTCCGCATCAACCCGATGATCTCGGAGCGCGCCATCGGATCGAGGCCGTTGAGCGGCTCGTCGAGGATCAGCACCGCCGGGTCGTGGGCGATGGCGCCGGCGAGTTTGATTCGCTGACGCATTCCCTTGCTGTAGGCGCCGATCCGTCGGCGGCAGTCCTTGGTGAGGCCGACGAGTTCGATCGCCGCCTCGGCCCGTTCGCGCGCCCACGCATCGCCATGGCCGTGGAGCAGCATCAAGCCGAAGACATAGCGCCAGCCGGTGATCCCCGGCGGAAAACTGTCGTACTGGGTGCAGTACCCGAGTTGCCGAAACAACGACTCCGGTTTCAACGGCGATGTACCGCGTACCAGGATCGAGCCTTCGGTGGGGAACAAAAGGCCCGTCATCAGATTCATCAACGTGCTTTTGCCGGAGCCATTCGGGCCGACCAAACTTGTGATCCCCGGCGGTAGCGCGAGCTTGACTCGATTCACACCCAACGTCTCGCCGTAGAACTTCGAGACGTTGTCGAAAATGATCGTCGTCGAGCCGGTGGTCATCGCACCACCTCATAGGCCTTGAGACGACGCGAGAGTTGCCATAGGCAGAGCAGCGTCACGATCGCGAGCATGACGACGCAGGCGGGCACCGGGATCACTCCCTGTTCCGCGTTGATCGGCAAATCACCTCCGAACGCCGCGCGTCGCAGGGTCCGAAGAACGTGCTGCACATCGAGCAGTGAGCCGTAGGGACTCCCGAGAATTCCGCTCATCGCCAAGCCGAGGGCACTCCCCATCGCGAAGATCGCGAACAGCAAAGCCGCAGCGACGGGGCGCCACTTGACAGTGGCTGAGACCGCGGTGGCGACCAGCGCGTAGATCACACACTGGATCAGGCCAATCGTCACGATTCCAGCGAGCAGCCCGAGGTTGTCCCACAGCCACGTCCCGCCGGCGAGCATCACCTGCATACCGAACAACAGCAACGCCGGCAGCCAGGTAATCAGGGATAGCATCGATACCAAGACAAGCAGCTTCCCGAGTGCGTACTCCCATTTGCTGAACGGGCGCACCAAGTAGAGCGGCAAGCCGTTGTTGGCCAAATCCGGACTCACCACACCTGGCCCGACGATGAGTGTCAGCACCATTCCAAGCACCGTGGCTTGAACCTCGAAAAAAACGAGGAAGAAATTCGGGCCGATCGTCGTGTTGCTGCCCGTGATCTCGATTCCCAACGCCGCCAACCTCGAGAGGTTGTTCACGATGTAGACGTAGAACGTGCAACCCACCGGAAAGAAAGAGCAGAGCACCAAGAAGAACAGCAAGCCTTTGGATTCAAACAGCCGTTGAAAGGCATAGCGTGTCGGAATCAGGAATCGCGACCAGGTCGCCGTCTCCGGGCCGTCGTAGGCACGATAACGGCGCTCATAGACTGCCATGGGTCTCTCCCATCGCCTTGAGGAAGATCTCCTCGAGCGAGGTCTCCTTGGGCGCGAGTCGCCGGATCTGAACATCCCGTGCGGCGGCAGCCTGATAAAGGTCGCGAATCTCGATGCGCTCTGGGAGCACGACTTTCATGCCTCTCTTGCCCGAAGTTGCCAGCGTGCAACCGAGAGCGGTAAGCGCGGCCGCGAAGCCGGCGTTGTCGCCCACGGTTTCCAGTTCGAGCAGCCGTCGATTGGCGTTTCGCTCGGCGGCAAGGTCGGAATGCGCTACGACGTCGCCCTCCTTGAGCACCAACACCTCTTCACAGCACTCCTCGACATCGCGAAGCAGATGCGACGAAAGGATCAGCGTCATGTCTCCCTGCTCGCGAATTTCGCGGATCAACTCGATCATCCGCGCGCGATGCGGAGGATCGAGCCCGTTTGTCGGCTCATCGAGTATCAAGAGTTTTGGACCGTGGATGATCGCCTGGGCCAACTTGGCCATCTGCTTCATTCCCAGCGAGTAGGTTTCCAGATTGCGATATCGCGCCTCACCCAGGCCCACGTAGAACAGCGTTTCGTGCGCACGCTCGAGCGCATGCTTGGCGGGGAGGCCGGACAACTCACCCATCAGTCGGAGGAAGCGCACGGCCGACATCCCGGCGATGAAGGCGTCGTTCTCGGGCATGTAGCCAACGAGGCGCCGCATCTCGCGCGGCGCCTCGTGGATCGACTTTCCAAACAACGTAACGGTTCCACTCCAGGGTTTGTGAAACCCCAAGAGCGTGTGGAGCAACGTGGTCTTGCCGGCACCATTGGGTCCCAGCAAGCCGATCGACTTGCCCTTCAGAGCGGCGCTGATTCCATTCAGGATGCGGCGCTTGCCAAAGCGAACCTCGAGTTTCTCGAACTGAACCACTGAACTCATCACTCAACCTCGGGTTCGGTTACCGCAGTGACGGCATTCGCGCCGAGAAAGCTGGAGAGCATCGACCCTGCCAGGCTCGGTCCGGTGCCGCCCATCGTAATACTTTGTGACTCGCCCGTGGCCCATTGGAGCGAGGGAACACCCTGGCCGGCCAGGGTTTTCAGAGTCTGTTTGGCATCGGCGCTCAAGCCGGCGGCCGATCCGGCGCTCTGCATCGTCTGCATCAGCGAGCCCAGGTTTGAGTAGACGAACGCGGAGACGTCTCGGCGTGCGTTCGTCGGCCACAGCGATTCGAACTGCCCCGAGCGGACCAGTACCAGACCCGATGCGCGGTCATCGATCGCTCGTTGCAACACTGGCAGTTGCGATGCAATCACCCAGTAGCCATCCACGAATGTGTAGCTGATCCCGAAACTCCCATCGGCGGTTGCAAGCGAGTAGATCGTTCGACCACCCGAAACCTGCGACGAAAGCGCGATGCGTAACGGCCGGTCGCTTTGTTGCAGTTGCTGATTGGCGTTCGTGACCAAGGCCTCGATGGCGTGCTGCAACGCTTCTGAATCGTAGGTTTCCAACACCAACTTCCAGGCGGGTACCGGAACGACGGGGCCGTCGATCGCGAAGGCCATCTCGCCGCCCAGCGCTGCGAAAAGCTCCTGTCGTAGATCGACGCCGGCGGCCCGCTGGAACTCCGCGAAGAACCTGGTCGCACCGGCCGCCTGATCGTGCGCGACGCTGTCGAGATCGGCCAGCATCGACGCCGGGTCTTTGAAGACCGCAGTGGTCGCGAAGTAAGCGTTGGGTGATACGAAGTCGATGGCACCCATGGCGGCCGGCTCCGCCAGCCAGGCAGCGATGTGGTGACGAGGCCCAGAGAAGGCGAGCGTGGCCTCGAACTCCTTGCCACGGCTCTCGACAATCAGGTGACTTGCATCCAAGACGCCGCTGTTCTGAAGCGATTCGGTGTCTTCATGCTGACGCACGCGGCTCAGCAACTGGGCCAGGTCGGCACCGCCGATCCAACTCACGCCGCGCCGATAGCGCTCGACGAGTGCCGAACGCAGCGGCGAGACGGCGGCTGTCGACTCTTGGCTTCGAGTCGTGAACGCAAGCAGCGCCGCCGGCGATGGCGAGGCGACCAACAGATCGTCTTGCTGGAACAGGTAGAGTGCATCGCCGTGTGAGGCGGACGTCAGGCTTGCGAGCATGTCGGCGTTCGCTACCAAGCGCACCGGGAGTCCATCGGCGACCGCCGCCCCCTGTTGCTCGAGCTTGGCTTCGATTTCGCTCAACTGTTGGCTCAGGAACGCGGGGAATTCTTGCGGCTGTTTCAGCGTGGTCAGAACCAGCAACGTGTCGAACGAGCCATCCGGCTTGAGCATCGCGCCGATCGCGATTTCATCGCCGATCCGATCGCCGAAGGCGCGCACGCGCGCAATCGATGCGTCGAGCTCTGCCCCGACCTGACCGCCATCATGTTGCTGCCACCACTGCGCCAGCGCCGGACTCGAGGCGAGGTGAGAGAGGAACAGCCGATGCGCTTCACCGACAGTGTCGGTGATGTTCGGGACCGAACCGAAGAACGCCAGGTTGGCCGGCATCAGGTCCAGCAATCGAGTCGAGGTGCGGGCCGACTTTGCCGGAATCGCATCGATCTCCTTGGCCAACTGCTGTAGCTCGGCCAGAAGCGCCTCGTGCGTGGCGCGATGCGCGCTCCATTCGATCTCGTCGCGCAGCGGGACGCGATCGGCGCCGACGGCCGTGCTGACTTGATCACCCGGCAGCAACACGTGTTCGGTGCTGTGCTCGTCGACCTCGACACGTCCTTCCAGCACGCTGACGCGTGAGCCGCCGAGTCCGTGCGTGACGGTAAACACGGTTCCGACAACCGCAACACGCGCGTCATCGGTTGTGACCCACAGATGTCCGGAGCCCTGCTTGCTTGCTTCCACGATGATGTTGCCGCGGGTCAACCGGATGTCGGTGTCATGGCCGCGCGTGCCGAGCGCGAGTTCGGTCCGCTCGCGCAGTTCGATCCGGGAACCATCTTGCAACGTCAGCAATGCGCCATGGTCCTTCGGCGTGCGAATCGTTTGACCGTAACTCAGCGACGAGCCCTGACTCACCGGCCGAATATCGGAGCCGAGTCGAATCATCCCGCCCGGCGCTTCGGTGACGAACGCGCGGTCAGGAGAACTCTTGAGCAGATCGCGCCCGACCCAAGCACCCACACCGACAAGCACCACGATCGCCGCGGCTGCTGCGAGCGAACGCCATCCAGTGGCCGAGGTCGTACGCGCGGGCTTCTCGCCGCCATCGACCACTGTGAGGCCGATCTTGGCTCGCGAGTACGCGCGGCGACAGGCTGCGCACCCCGACAGATGATCGTCGAACAGAACCTTCTCGCCAGCGCGCAGCGATCCGGCGAGCGCCGCCGGCATCAGCGCTTGGAACGCCTCGCACCCCTCGATCATCGGTGCAGCCGGTCGTTGTTGAGCACTGGCTGCCTGCAGCTTGGCCCACACCCGATCGCGTGCCGCCGATTCATCGGCGGGGCTGATCGAATCCTGTCGGGCAGCCTGGGCAGCGCGGTCGAGCAGCGCGTCGAAGTCTTTGTCGTTGATATTCATAGCGAGTCTCCCTTTGCTCCCTCGAGGTCTGCGCGCAGCTGCTTCCGAGCGCGATGGAGCAAAACGGCGACGGCGTTGGTCGTCATGTCCAACGCAGTTGCAATGGCTTGGTGATCCATACCTTCGATGAAATGCAGCGTGAAGACTTCGGCAGCCGAAGGACTCAGCCGTCCCAGCGCGCCCCGCAGCCAACTCTTCAACTCGGCTTCGCGTTGACGCTGCTCCGGGCTGGTCGAGGGGCCCTCGGCCAGGAACGGTTCAACCGTTTCCATCGAAACGCGCTTGGAATCACGCCGCCGGCGCACCACATCGATGGCTGCGTTGATTGCCGATCGTTTCAGGTACGCGCCCGGAGAGGGTGAGAGATCCGGGGATTCCTGGCGGTTGAGCAGCCGCATGAAAACTGTTTGCAGTACGTCTTCCGCTTCTGCTGAATCGCCGGTGACCCGGTAGGCGCAGGCCAGCACCAGAGCGTGGTGCTCGCGGTAGAGGCTTTCGAGATCGACCGGACCGCTGGGCACCGGTTGTGTTCGCGTGGCGGCGGGCACGAGACCCTCCTTGCGGTTGTCTTCAGCCATAGGAACGGGCCTCCAAGTCCGGGATTACATCCGATCCGCTGACCCTCTGAAATGCCGTCTTCGGTAGGTTTCGAACATCGGTCGCGAATACAATCCCGCTCCTTCAATGATTCGTATCGAAGCCCTGACCAAAAGCTACGGAAGCCGCGCGGCGGTCGACGGGTTGTCGTTTTCGGTCGCGGCCGGAGAGATTCTGGGCCTAGTTGGTCCCAATGGGGCAGGAAAGACCACCACGCTGCGCTGTTTGTGCGGGGTGATTCCAGCCGGAAGCGGCCAGATCGAGATCGCCGGCCATGACCTGATCCAAGCCCCGATCAGGGCCAGGCGCGCGTTGGCGTTCATTCCCGACGAACCCAAGCTGTTCGAGCACCTCACGGTTCGCGACCATCTGATGTTTCAGGCTCGGCTCTACGGCGTGACCGATGCCGCCGAACGCGGCTCCACCCTGCTTCGGGAATTCCAGTTGGAGGACAGACTCGACGCATTCCCAGCCGAGCTCTCGCGCGGCATGAAGCAGAAGTTGATGGTGACGCTGGCATTGATGCATCGACCCTCTGCACTGGTCCTGGATGAGCCGCTCACCGGTCTCGATCCGGCAGCGATGCGCCGCATGAAGGAAACCATCCTCCGTACCGCCGCGGCGGGCGCTGCGGTCTTGATCAGCTCACACCTGTTGTCGCTGGTCGAGGAGATCTGCACGCGCGTGCTGATCCTCAAAAGCGGCTGCGCGATCGCCTGTGGAACACTCCCCGAGATTCGTGCCGCGCTTCCCGGTCTGTCGCACGATGCCGATTTGGAAGAGATCTTCATGCGGGCCACGGAGGGGACCCAGTCGCCGTGAACCGCTCGCTTTCCCTACTCATCGTGCAGAGTCTCGTGGGCCGTTTGCGTCGAGCGCTGCGCCTGGCGCGCCAACCCAAGTATTTGGTGGGTGCATTGATCGGCATGCTCTACCTGGTCTGGTGTCTTTTCACGTTGTACCGGCGTGACTGGGCTCCGCGCGATCGGACCCTCGTCGATCTGATCGGCGCCAGCGACAGCTTGATCTCGGGCCTGATGTTGCTCGGTGCGCTGGCCCTCGCACTGTTTCTTTCCCTCGCGTGGTTGTTGCCCCGAGGCAAGTCTCTGCTGCCGCTCAACGACACCGAAGTACACGTCTTGCTGAGCGCGCCGATCTCGCGCCGATCGGTGATTGGGTACGCACTCCTCAAAGGGCAGGTCCCGCTCCTGTTGTCAGCGGTCATCTTGCCGATCGTGTTCAAACCGGGGCCGCTCCTCGCGCGCTTGATCACCGTGCCGGGGTACTGGGTCGCCTTGACGCTGATCGACTGGCACATGAAGGCTGCCAACCTGTGGAAACTTCAGACCGACACACTCTCACGGTTACGCGCACGACGTCGTTACCTGGCCTTGTATCTTGTGCTGGGACTGTTCTGGATCGTGGCGCTGGCGCTGCTGGCGAGCCGGATCGACGCGGTTCGAAGCATTGCATTCTCGACGCCGATCTCCGCAGGGTTCGCGCACTGGATCTCGTCGGTTGCCGAACCGCTCGGCGACTGGCGAGCGGATACATCGCTCGTCGTTTGGTTGGCACCCATGCACTGGACCTTGGCTCCGTTGCAGCCGCTGAGTGCCTGGGACCTGTGGCGCCACCTCTGGCCAGCCCTGGTGTTGGTCGTCGTTCATTACGAATGGCTGGTGCGAAGCGACGCACCATTCGAGGAACCGATTCTCGCGGGAGAGCGCGTCAACACGCCCGCTGGTGCACTCAGCGCAGTGCTGATCAAGATGAACCCGCGCCGTCGTCGCCGACAACCGTTTCGCTTGGCCCCCACCGGATGGCCGGAAGTCGCGATCGTGTGGAAGAGTTTGTCGCTGACCTTTCGCAGCGGCGTAGCGCGCGCCTTGATCGTCGCCTTCGCAATTCTCGCTGTGATTGCAGCGGCCGGCGGTTGGGGGGGCTCGCCGCAGTGGTTGATGATCGTGTTGCTCGCCGTCGGTATCGCAGGCAGCACGATGGCTTGCCTGGGTGCCGGTTTCGTTCGAGCCTCCGACCTGCGCGCCGATCTTCAGCGGTGCGATCTGCTGCGAACCTGGCCGATCTCGGGCGCGCGACTGGTCGCCGCGTACTCTGTCGGTATTGCCGTGACTTCCTGGTTGGTGGGCGTGATCAGCCTGGCCTGTCTGCTTTCGGCGGATGTCTGCCTGCGTTTGTCGCTGTGGCTCGGAACGCGCATCCCGGATCCCGAGATTCTCGACTCCTGGAGCGCCGGCTTCGGGGTGCCGGCGGCGATGGTCGCTTGGCTTGCGGCCGTTGGAGTGCTGCCGCTCTTGGCGGCGATCTGTTTGATGTCGGCGTCGCTCAACACGATCTCTGTGCTGGCGTGGCCGGGGTGGCTCGGCGCTTCCGATACGACGGCTCGCGGACTAGCGGCGATCGGGCAACGGATATTGCTCGGTGCCGGGTTGATGGTTGCGCTGTTGGTGACGCTGCTCCCCTCGGCAGTGCTGGTTGTCGCGGTCCTGGGTACGCAGCATTGGCTCGATCTACCCTTTGTGGCTTGGGAGTTTCCGCTACTCGGGCTGCTGGCCGCGGCACCTCCGGTGGGCGCCGCGTTTCTCGTGATTCGTCTGGGCGGAAGGCTGTGGGATCGAATCGACCCGTCGCTCGAGATTCTGGCTTGAAATCGACAATCCAATCGCAGGGGCTGGCTCGTAAACTCGTCCCGGAGGCACGATGCACACGAGCACGCGGGCAGCACTTTTGATCGGGGCGTCACTCATCGGTGTGGCTGCGCAGGCGGCGAGTTTTGACCACTCCGCCTGGGACGAGTTGTTGAAGAAGTACGTCGATGCCGAGGGCCGTGTCGCCTACAAACGGCTCAAGTCCGACGATGCCGCCAAGCTCGAGTCCTACCTTCAGCGCGTAGCGGCTGCCGATCTGACCTCACTCGATCGGACGGAGGAGATGGCGCTCTACATCAACGCCTACAACGCCTACGTCTTCAAAGGGATCCTTGGCGGTTCATCCGCGGAGAGTGTGTTTTCCCGCATTGGTTTCTTCGGATTCGGAAAGAACCGCGTCGGCGGTACCGACTACAGCCTCAAGAAAATGGAAGACGACGTGTTGCGCGGAAAATTCAAGGACCCGCGCGTGCACTTCGCCCTGGTTTGCGGTTCAACTTCCTGTCCCAAGCTCGAGCGCCAGGCTTACACCGGCGCAACACTCGACACTCTGCTCGACCAGAAGGGAAGAGAGTTCCTGGCCGACACGTTACGCAATCCGCTCGGGGCAGGGCCGAGGGGCGTCCAGCTCAGCTCGATCTTCAAATGGTTTGCCGGTGACTTTCAGGCCAGTGCCGGTTCGGTCGGCAAGTTCATCACGCGATTTGCGCCGGCGTCGGCGCCGGCCTGTCTGAAGACCGATTCCTGCGAGTTCGAGTATGTCGACTACGACTGGTCGATGAACGCACAGACCGGGCAGAAGCCGTGAGTGCCGGCGATCGTCACTGGTTATCGCCGGGACGACCGCTCGATCATCGACAGTCGACGTGGCAACAACTGCGGCAGGCTGCGGCCCGCTTCGTGCGCCCGCTGGAACCCGAGCGAGAAGCGGCGCTCACACGTCACTGGAATTCGCTCGATCCGAACTGGCGCACGCCCTACCAGGCGTTCGGTCGCAAGATGACCGGCTGCGCGGCAACGATCGGTCTGCACCCGCGCTGCGACTTTGCCTGTACCGGCTGCTATCTAGGAGAAGAGGCCAACAAGATTCCGCCCCTGCCGCTCGCTGCCGTGTTGCAGCAACTCGAACGGATTCGCGAATGGACCGGTCCCAAAGGAAATGTTCAGATCACCGATGGCGAGGTGACGCTGCGACCGATCGAGGAATTGCTTGCCGTCCTGCGTCGCTGCCACGAGTTGCAGTTGATCCCGATGCTGATGACGCATGGCGACAGTTTGCGTCGCCGCGACCAACTGCTGGCGCGTTTGTGTGTGGAGGGCGGCCTTACCGAAATCTCGATCCACATCGACACCACGATGCGTGGCCGCGTCGGCTACAAGAACGCCACCCGCGAGGAGGAACTGGAGCCGCTTCGCGACGAGTTCGCCGCGATGTTGCGTCGCGTGCGGCGTGATACAGGAAGTGCCATCCGTGCGGCGACCACCATGACGGTGACACGCGAGAATCTCGACGGCTTGGCGCACGTCGCGTACTGGTCGGCCTTGAATCGCGACGTCTTCAAACTGCTCAGTCTTCAGCCGGTGGCCGATGTCGGGCGTACCTCGCACGAGCTGCGTGGCGTCACCCCTGACGAGTGCTGGCAGCGCGTTGCGCAGGGTCTTGCGCCGTTCACCGACGAAGTTGGCGCTGGTGGACCGATCCATGTCGGCCACCCCGACTGCAATCGCGTTGCGAGTTTTCTGTGTATCGCGCGATCCGGCCGGCCGGCTCGATTCGTCAAGACGGTGCGGTCCGATCGCGACGAGGACCGCGCGTTTCTCGAGGCGATGCATGCCACGGGGTTGATGGGGGTGGGGTATCGAGGTGATCCCCCGTTGGTCGGTCTGGCGCGCAAACTCGGTGCAGCGGCTCAGGCGCTCCCGTTCGTGGCAGGCCGAGGCCAGCGTTTCCTGCGTGCGCGCTTGCGCGATGCGGGGGAGACGGCCACAGGGTTTCTACTCGGGCTGTTGACGGGCCGGGTCGAGGTGAGCGGGTTCACCGTCGTGTCTCATCACTTCATGGGGCGCGAAGAAATCGGTACCGCGACAGGACAGGCGCGATTGGCGGCGTGCGTGTTCAAGCTCCCGGTGGGCGACTCGATGCTCTCGATGTGTGAGGTCAATCTGCTCGGAGCCCGTGCCCAGATGTACGCAGCAATGAGGGCCGAAAATCAGCCGATTTCGGGCTGACGCCGACACGCAGGCCTATACTCCAAAACCTCCCGTGAACCACGGTTGTCACCGGTTACAAGTCAAACCGCCGGGACGGAGGGGCTATGCACCTGTCGAGCTCTTGGCTGCGAACCATCGTCGCAGCCCCATTCTTCGTGCTGTGGGTCTCGTCGCTTCAAGCGGCCGAGGAAATTCGCAAGCTCGATGTACCGCCGATATTCCAACGCGCCGATCAATGGGGGTATCTCGCCGTTTCCGAAATGGTCCTTCGACACTATGGCTTGCCGCCGGCAGGTTCGAACGAGACATATCAGTGCGGGATTGCCTCGCTCTTCATGCCGAAAGCGGAAGCCGCCGCGTGTCGGAGCGAGTGCTTGCAATGCGCGATCAAGCCCGGCACGTCGAGCGACATCGAGTCGACCGTCGAGCAGTTCCCGTCGCGAGTTGGAGCGGTACTGGGCCTGCCAACAACTCAACTCATCGCGATCGATCGACCAACACCGCTGGAGTTGCCGGCGCTCATCACACGACTCGATGCCGGCAAACCGGTGATCGCCACCATCTTGGGCGACCGCGCGGTGTTGATCGTGGGTTACCGCTCCGGGCGCAATCCGATGGTGCTGTTCAACGACCCCGATCCAGGCGCGGCGGTGCTCTATAAGGCGTTCGATGCGGAGCCCGGACCCGTTGCCGGCGGATGGTGGGTCGAGTACGACGTGCTCCGCAATCGACTGGGTTGGAGTAACACCGTCACGGTGGCGCCTTCCGGCGCGCTCGGCGCCAATGCGTCTCCCGGTTTGCAGCAACCAACTCCGCAACCAGCCGCAGCGCCGACAGAGCTCGCACAACGTTGCTGCGTTCAGTCCGCCCTCGGCCCCTCGAGTTGCCCCAGTGTCGGCGGGCCGTATCCGTTGGGAACGCAATGCGCCTGTCAGATCGGTTCGATGTCACCGATTCTCTCTGGGCAGATCTGCAGCGGGCGCTAACAAGAAACGCGTGAGGAGCACTCACGCGTTTCTCGAAACCGAAGACCCGTTGAGCCCTTTCAGTGGCGAAAGTGGCGCTTCCGCGTGAACACCATCGCGATGTCATGTTCGTCGGCTGCGTCGGTGACCTCCAGATCGCGGATGCTGCCGCCGGGTTGGATGATCGCGGTAATCCCTGCTTGGGCCGCTTGGTCGATCCCGTCGCGAAATGGAAAGAAGGCGTCGCTGGCCAGCACGGCACCGCGAGAGGCGGCCCCCGCCTTGTGCGCTGCCAGCATCACGGAATCGACGCGGCTCATCTGACCAGCACCGATGCCGACCGTACGATCCTCCACCGCAAACACGATCGCGTTGCTGCGAACGTGCCGGCTGACCGACCACGCGAATCGAAGCGCCTTCCACTCGCTCTCGGTCGGCTGACGTTTGGTGACGACCTCCAACTCGGCCAGGTCGTCGTCGACATCCCATTCCTGAACCAAAAACCCTCCCGAAACTCTTCGCATGTCGAGTCCGGGCCGCCGATAACGGCGGGGATCGCCACCCCACAGCATCACGCGGAGCTTCCTTTTCTTGGCCAGAATGTCGCGCGCGTCGGGTGTGATGTCGGGAGCGATGACTGCCTCCAGAAACATCGTCGTGAGTTCTTCGGCACAAACCCCATCGATCGCCGCATTGAAAGCCACCACACCACCGAAGGCGCTCAGCGCATCGGCGTCGCGCGCCTTGCGGAACGCATCGCAAGCATCGTCGCCGATCGCGGCGCCGCAGGGGTTGTTGTGTTTGACCACCACACAGCCAGGCCCCTGAAGCGAGGCCACGGCGCCCATCGCGGCATCGAGATCGAGCAAGTTGTTGAATGACAACTCGGCGCCCTGAAGTTGGGAGGCGCGTGCCAGCGTCGGGTCGTTACCTTGCAACTCGCCATAGAACGCGGCTCGCTGGTGTGGGTTCTCGCCGTACCGCAATTCCTGCAGCTTGAGCACATCCAACTGCAATCGTTCCGGAAACAGCGCATCGGCGACTCGCCGTTGACCGTGATGGTCGATCTGTTGCAAGAACGAGTAGATCGCCGTGTCGTAGGCAGCGGTGTGTTGGAAGGCGCGCAATGCCAGCGTGAAGCGGGTCTCCTCACTCAACCCGCCCAGCGTGGCGAGTTCGTCCAGCACGACGTGGTAGTCGCGCGGATCGACGACGACCCCGACGTCGCGAAAATTCTTGGCTGCCGCTCGCACCATCGTGGGGCCGCCCACATCGATCATCTCGACGATCTCGGAGAGCCCGATCCCTTCCATCCGCGCTGTCTGCTCGAACGGATAAAGATTCACGACGACGAGATCGATCGGCTCGGCGCCGTAACTGTGGAGATCTTGTCGATGCTCGGGATTGTCGCGAACTGCGAGAATCCCTGCATGGACCATGGGGTGGAGCGTCTTGACCCGGCCGTCCAGCATCTCGGGAACACCGGTCAACTCCGACACCCGCCGCAGAGGAACTCCCTCTTCGCGCAGAAGGCGACCGGTGCCACCGGTGGAGACGAGTTCTACGCCCAACGCGGCGAGGCTGCGAGCGAACGGAACGATTCCTTGCTTGTGATAGACCGAGATCAGCGCCCGACGGACATGAGTGATACGTCCGGAGCTGGTGCTCGGTGAGTCAACGGGGTTCATTGAGTCGTCCTCTCGTCGCGCGCGAACGGAGCCACCCCACGGGTGCTCTCGAGAAATGGTGTGCCCGTCAAGTCACCGCCGGCGCGGTGCCACACATACAACCACAGGCGCGCCGTTGATGTGACGGCAAGCGATGTTTCCAGCGAGGCCGCAGCAAACGCCACCGAGCGCTCGTCGAAATCGGAAGGCCGCCGCGATCGTCCGACGGGGAAGTAGCTCAGCACGATGCCACCGTAATCGCGCCGCGCCGTCGCTGCGATCGCCGCGGCGAATCCGGGGAGGTCGTCGCCGGCCAAATGTGGCTCGGCGTAACCTTCGAACGTCACCGCGATCTTCGGTAGTTTGCGTTCCACATACTGTGCGAAGTCATCGAAGAACTGATCCTCACGCGGATCGTCGTTGCAGACGTTGAGCGCGAACGAAAGGTCGGTCGTCAACTGTGCCAAGCGCCCGAAAGTGCGAACGACCTCGCGCATCGGTGCGTGGTCATCGAGCAAGGCATCCGAGCGCTGAGCCTCTTTCTCGAGCGCGCGACCGATCAGTTCTGGATCGTTCAGTTCTCGATGGATACCGGTGCGATCCAACCCCGCTTGTGCCCCCTCGTGGAGCGCGCGTGCATGGCGGCGCAACTGCCTGGCCAGCGCTCCCGGCATGAGGGTTACCGACTTCTCCACTACCGTGTCGCGCGTGCGTGGCGTGAATGCCTGCGCGGGAGTCGAGCAAAGACCCGCGGCGAGGATGCACACCATCCCGCAGATTGACTTCTGTATCGTCTGAATCACTCTTCGCCTGCCGTTGGTTGGACTCTGCGGATTCTGGCACAGCCCGTGCAATCTCGGGAGATCGACCCTGCAACCGGGAGGCGATGAGCCGGTGTCCCACGGTGAAACACCCTCGGGGAGCGCCGCACTCGCGGCGATTCTGCCGAGCAATCGCATCGCGCTGGCGACGCTGCGGCCCTGGGCCTGGCGTCGCATCAGCGACGGCCTGCCGGCAGCACCTCGCCCGGAACCCGTCAGGACGCGCAGCGGGGTTGCCTCGCTGTGCGTGGACACCGCTGAGGGCTCGCTCGATCTGCACAATCGATTCGATCCGGTCAGCGAGGCGGCCGCGCTGGCGAGACACGCTGGTGCGAATGGCGCGCGCGACGTCGTCGTCTTCGGCTTCGGCGCCGGTTACGTTTTGGAGGCGGCGCTCGCGGCGGCGGCACCTTCGGCGCGCGTCGTTTGCGCGGTGATCGATCCAGGTGCTTTCGTGGCGGCGCTGAGTTGCCGCGATCTTTCGGCAGCGCTTTCCGATCCACGACTGCTGCTCAGCGTCGGCGACTTGCGCGAGATCGCAGCGAATCTCCCAGAGGCAGTCGATGAATTGTCGGTGATCGTGCACGCGCCGGTCTTGGAGGCAGCGGCACCCGCACTTCAACCGTTGGCCGATATGGCGCGCGAACTGGAGGCCGCGGCAATCTCGGCCCGACAACAACGACCCTTGGTACTGGATAATCTGGCGCGCAATCTACCGGCGGTGCTTTCTGCGCCGCATGCCGGTGTGTTGCGTCAGGTGTGCAGCGGCCGCGCGGTGCTGCTGGTGGCGCCGGGCCCCAGCTTGGAACAAGACCTGAGGCAACTCGCGCGTGAGTCACGCCCTCTGATGGTGGCGCTGGATACCTCACTGCGTCGCTTGGGTTCGGCCGGTATTCGGCCCGATCTTGCGGTCACGCTCGATCCGACACGCGGCAACCTCGGCAAGTTCACGGCGCAGGACCCTGAGTTGCCACTGGTATTTTTCGCCAGCGCGCGACCCGAAGCGGTAGCGGCGGCGCGGCATCGTTTCTTTGCCTGCGAGGCGGGTGGATTGCTCGATCGCGCGCATCCGTGGTTCGGCCGTGAGGGGCGAGTCTCGAGTCAAGGCAGTGTGCTGCTTGGCGCTCTCGATCTCTTGCTTGCGGCGGGGGCCGGGCCGATCGCGTTGGTTGGTGTCGATCTGGCGCTGACCGATCGACGCACGCACGCCGGAAGTGAACACCAATCAGGCGACACGCTTCGCACCGTCGCGGCGCGCGATGGGGGCGTCGTCCAGACCACCGAGTCGTTGTGGCGTCACCGCCGCCGTCTGCTTCGTCGCGTCGCACCGCTCCCTTTCGGACAGGTGATCGACGCGACGCGCCATGGTGCGGAGCTACCGGGGCTATTGCGTCAGCGCTTGGAGACCTTCCTGGAAGAACAGACCCGCGATGCGGCCAGCCCCGAGCGACAACGCGAGCGAGTCTTGCAACTGACTGAGGTCATCGATGTCGCCGCACGCGACGCTGCGCAGGCGGCGGCGACGCGTTCGCTGCTTGCACAGGCGCGCGATCTGGTCGAAGACGCTGAAGAAACCCTCGGCGCGTCGCGATGACGAACGTTCCAATCAGTCCACTTCTTCGCTGGATCGAAAGCTGGATCGCGAGTGTACCGAGGACCCCCGAGATCATCGTGGTGCGTGGCGCTGGCCCGCACATCGACGCGCTGCGGGCGCGGTGGCCGGATACGCTGTTGGTGGCGCTTGATGGCAACCCGAGTCGAGCGACACAGGAACTGACACTCATCGAGAGCGAACTGGCATTGTTTCAAGCGCGCGTGCGCCGGGCGCTGGTCGCCCGACTCGATCTGTGGCGCTGCGCACCGCCCGACAGCGTGCTCGCCGCAGTTCCCTGCGAAGCGGATTTTCAGGCCGCCATCGCCTCGGCGCTCGAACAGGCCGAACTCGAACACGGTACGGTGCGAACCCTCGGCCCGCTGTGGCTTGCGAATCTGCTGAGGAATCTGCCCACCATTGCGGAGGTTGCGACGATCCAGGCAGCGGGTTTGGCGTGGCGAGGTTCGCCTGTGCTCGTCGCAGGCGCGGGGCCGTCACTGGCGACGATCATTCCTGGACTCCAGCAACATCGCGAGCGGACGGTTGTGCTGGCCGCCAGCTCGGCGCTCCGGCCGCTGTTCAAGCACGGCATCGTGCCCGATGCGATCGCGATCATCGAGGCGCGCGACTGTACGCATCACTTCGACGGGATTCCGCTCGAGGTGATGCAGCGCATCGTGCTGCTGGCTGCATCGCACACGCACCCCACACACTGGACTTGGCCTTGGGCGGCGCGCGTGGCCTTTCACGGGCCGGTCGGTGCGTGGCTGGTGCCTTGGACCGGGAAGGGCACGCTCCTTCCGACGGCCGGGAACGTTGGAACAACGATGTTGGTGATGGCGTGGATGCTCGGCGGCTACCCGGTGATGGCTGCCGGGCTCGACTTCGCGCTCGAAGGCGGACAGTACTACGCAACGGGCGCCGGCTCGCGCGTCGAGGAGCATCAAGCCCAAGCGCGATCCAAGGTGATCGGCTGGCGCGGCGAGTCGCTGGAGGCGACCGCGGAATTGATCGCCTATCGGCAGGGAACTGAACTGGCGTTGCAGCAGATCATGCGCGGCGATCCGTTGGCCCGTTTCTTGTCGATCACGGGGCGCGGAGCCAAGGTGCACGGAATGCAGTTCGCGCCGTGGGTCAAGTTGGCGCCGGAACTGCCCCTGGCCATGCGCGGCGGCTTGCGCCGCGCCGCCAGCGCGCCCGAATGTTTGCCGCCGCCGCCCGACACCGTGAACGATTTGGTCCACTCGCAACTGGCGCAGGTCGAGGCCGAGTTGCATGCGTTCCAGCAGCATCGCGGTGGTGTCGGTTTGGGCGTCACGAGTTCGCGCGGTCACTGTGGACTCAGTGAACTGCTGGTCAACATCGCACGGCAGATTGCGGAATCGAAGTCCGAGGGAGATCCGATAGCGATGGTTCGACGGCTTCGTGAAGCGTGGAGCGCGATCGCACCACTGACCACTACATCGGTTTGAGCAGGCTCCGCGCCATGCCGGCCTGTGTCACCACACTCATCAACGCTTGAATCAGCGAGTTCTGTGATTCGCCCCGCTCCAGCCGTTGCGAATAGTCGGATAACCCCTCGAACAACAGCATCTGCGAACCGGCCATCAGATCTTGCGGGTCGTTTCGAAATGCGCTGATGCGAAAGAACGGGAGATCATCGAACGTGCACAACAAGAAACCGTCACGCGTACGAAATCCGATTACGAGGTTCAGAGCGCCCGGGAGCACCACCTCGAAGTCGGGTTTGCCGAAGGTTCGTTGCAACGCATCGATCGCGTGCTCGTTGCCGCGGAGGTCGCGGGCCAGAAACGTCGCCTCCATCAGCTGCGATCCGTTTTGGTAGAAGAAGTCGCCATCCAGCACATCGATCCCGAGTTCACAGGGAAGCAACGAGGCAGCCTCGGTGCTGGATGGGAGCGCGACATGCAAATAGACGTCGTCTTTGGCGCGCAGATAGCCCTGCACGTCGACCGAAGCGACCTTCTTGAGCGCGCTGATCGAGCTACCGAGCGACAGCCGGAACGGCGCCAGTGGATCGGATGGAGCTTCCGACAACTCATCAGCTGCGGTATAGACAGACGGAAGCGCCGGGATCCCAACTCGTGAGGCGTGCCCGGCCGCTGTCGAGATCAAAGCGACCAGGGCCGCCATCGCGACATTTGGAAGGCCTCTGCGTCCGATCGTGACGATCCTCGACACCGGCGGGCTCCGCAGCGCATCACTCCCCAAAGCCGTGCGCTGTGTGCGCTGAAAAGTACAAAGAGAAAGCGCCGCGGCAATCGAGATCGACCTACCAGGACAATACGGACGGAGTCGGAAACCCTTGGTGGTGGGCCGTTTTCACCAGATCGCCAAGTGCGGGTGGTGACTCGGAAGGGGCTGGGCCACAATCGCCCCGCGTCGCGATCCATGCGACTGAGGAAGGCCGAATGATGCGTCGAGAACTGTGGTTGTTGTCCGTTGCGCTCGCGATGGTCACTGTTTCGATCGACGTCGTGGTGGCACAGCCGGTGGGGCGAATCGCGGTCACGATCATCACGGAGCATCACGTCGAGTTCTACTCTCCGATGGGCGAGCCGCTGGCGGTGGTCCCGACCGGAATCGGGCCGCGAGCGTTCGCGTTGCACGACGGGGCTCTCTACGTCGCAAACCGTGGTACCGATCGAGCAGCCGGTTCGGATCTGACGGTCATCGATCTCACGAAGCTTCTGCCGATCCGTACGATTCAGGCCTGTTCCGCCTGCGCGCCAAGGGATTTGGCCTTCGACTCGCTCGGTACGATGTGGATCTCGGGCCAGAAAGACCAAGCCCTCTACTGGATGAAGCCGCCGTATCGCGACCCCGCTGGCTCGGCGATCCTCTCCGACGGTTGGCCGCAGGAGTTGGCTGTATTCAATGGCGCCAACGTGTTGGTCGTCGGAATGCGCAGCAACAACAGTGTCGGAGTAATCGACGCCAAAGATCCGGCCAAGATCCCTCGGGTGCAGCGCCTCGAGATCGGACCGGTGCCTGATCATGTCGCGACCCGGCCTCACACCAACGAGATTTGGGTCAGCACCAACCCGATGGGGCATCTGGCGATCCTGACGCTTGCCGCCGATCGGTCGGTGGGTGCGCCGACCCTGTTCAAGGTCGCCGACTACCTGAGTGACTTGGCGTTCACACCCAACGGTGAGCAGGTAGTAGTGACCGCAACCGGAAGAGAAGTCGATCTGGCCGTCGTGGACGCGACAACACGAAAGGTCCTGGGCAAGCTCGACATGGGTGGTTACGCGCAGGAACTCGCGGTGAGTCCCGATGGCAAGTACGCCGCTGTCTCGATGCAGGACGACGACGAGAAGCGCTGGCTCGCGGTGGTCGAACTTGGGGATGGCAAAGCGCCCAAGGTCATCAACTCGATACCGATTGGCGGCGTCGCCGGCGATGTCATCTGGCTGCCGTAGCGTAAGGCAGCCGCTTTCGATGCAAGATCTCCATCGCAAGCCGATGCGGCCTGCGGCTAATTCGTATACCGTCCCCGAATTGCCGGAGGGCTGCGTGTATGTGTGGATTCATCGGGCTGATCGGCACCGAAGATCCGGTGCGCGAAGTTCACGACGGATTGCTTGCCATCCAGCATCGCGGACAGGATGCCGCCGGAATCGTGGCGTACGACGGGCGATTTCATCTTCGTAAGGACGAAGGGTTGGTCAGCGACGTGTTCACCGCCGAGCGCATGGCAGGTGTAAGAGGAAACGTCGCGCTCGGACATGTGCGCTATCCGACCGTTGGTTCGGGCGGCGCCGAGGATGCACAGCCGTTCGTCTTGACGCACCCCTTCGGGATTGCAATGGCGCACAACGGTAACGTCGCCAACTACGAAGACCTGCGGGCGCAACTGCTGGCGCACGGTCGGCGTCACCTGCTCAGTCATTGTGATGTCGAGTTGATTCTCAACGTGTTTGCCGACGCGTTGGCCCGTCAGGCCGGCGGCGGACGATTCACCACAGAGTGCTTTCGTGCTGCCGTGGCCGAGGTTTTCGCGCAGGTCAAGGGTGCGTACTCGGTGGTCGGTTTCATCGCAGGCGAGGGGATGTTCGCGTTTCGCGACCCGTACGGAATCAAGCCGATCTGCTACGGCAAGCGGATGCGTTCCGACGGAACCACCGTGCATGCGGTCGCCTCGGAGAGCGTGGTGTTGGAATCGCTCGGCTACGAAGTCGCAGGGCGACCGCGACCAGGCGAAGCGCTGTTCATCCGTGAAAACGGCGAGGTGCTGTGGGAACAAGTTGCCGAGCCGACGTTTCGTCCTTGCGTCTTCGAGTTCGTCTACTTCGCTCGCCCCGATAGCCGCTTGGATGGGATGTCGGTCTACCGAGTGCGCGAAGGAATGGGACGCAGCTTGGCGCGCAAGGTACAGCAGCTCGGTTTGATGGCCGATGTCGTCGTCCCCGTGCCCGAATCGTCGCGCGCTGCCGCGCTGGAGATGGCGCAAGCCCTGGGCTGGTCGTATCGCGAAGCGTTGGTCAAGAATCGCTACGTGGGACGCACGTTCATCATGCCGGGTGACGAGCAACGCAAGAAGTCGGTGCGCCACAAACTCAACGTCATTGCACAGGAGGTGTTGGGCAAGCGGGTGCTGATCGTGGACGACTCGATCGTGCGTGGCACGACATCGCGCCAGATCATTCAGATGGTTCGTGACGCAGGCGCTGCCAAGGTCTATCTAGCGTCAACCGCTCCACCGCTGTCGCACCCATGCGTCTACGGCATCGACATGTCGACACGCAAAGAGTTGATCGCGCGCGACCGGAGTGTCGAACAGATCGCCGAAGCGCTCGGGGCCGACGCCGTGATCTACCAAGATCTGCCGGATCTGGTGCAGTCGGTGCGGGACGAATCGCCCGTTTCTCTACATGACACCTGTCACGCCTGCTTCTCGGGCGTGTACCCAACGGGCAACATCGACGAGAGCGAGTTGACGTCGGTCGAGAACGAGCGCTTGGGCGCCCAATCGTAGCTTGCGTCTGGAACGCAAAAAAAAGGGGTTGTGCGCGCGCAACACCACGACTAGGATCCGCACGGGCCAAGGCCCCGGGCCCACTTCTCATTTCCACGACATCCAAGTACCGCTCGGCGTCAGTTGACGCCCAGCGGTGCGTCGAGGCTCGGAAGCGATGCGAAAAGTCGGCGTCGTTCTAGCTTTGTCCGTGGCCGCGCCAGGCGTTCAGGCCCACGAGAATCACAGCGGGCTCGCCGGTAGCGTCGAGTTGGCTCAAGCGGTGATCCGGCCGTTGGGAAAGAGCGGCGTTCATGGCTTGGCCACGTTCCGTCCAGCGAACGATGGTCTGGAGATCACGATCCAAGCCGTCGGGCTGACTCCGGGTCGTCACGGCTTTCACATCCATCAGTGGGGCGACTGCAGCAAACCGGACGGTTCGGGGGCCGGCGATCATTTCGACCCCGATGCGAAGGCCGAGCATGGCGTGCCTGGCGCGGCGTCGTGTCATGCCGGGGACTTCGGTAACTTGATCGCCGATCAGACCGGTGTGGCCGTCACGCGCTTCGTGGCGCACGGGTTGTCTTTGGGTGGTGGGAAGAGTTGCATCTTGGGTCGCTCGATCGTGCTGCACGACGAGGAAGACAAGGGGACAGCCGCTGCCAAGGGTGGAGCCCGGATCGCCTGCGGCGTCATCGAGGAACACGCCAACCCCACGCCACCGGTTCTCCCACCGACGACGCCGCCGACCATCGAGAGGCCGCCGAGTGCAGCGCCGTCCAACCCGGCGACCCCAGCCACTGCGACCGGTGGTCGACCTGGCCGATGACGGTACGCAAGCAGGTGCATGAGCTGACCTGCGACGATTTGGAGCAATCGGCGGTTTGGGAATTCGTGTTCGATGCTGCCGAGCGCGACGAGGAGCACGCGGCGACGCTGCAACCATTCCCGATCGATGGGCCACTCGATGCAAGTGCAGGGATGTTCGTGGTTCGCGCTAGTTTCCAACTCGCCGACGGTACGACTGCGGTTGGGTATCTCACGCCGCCGATCGCGGGGCATGACGGGATCGAGATCGTGCAGCCCACAGTGCTGCTGCCGAATCGACGCTTACGCCTATGGTGCGGATTGCTCGCGCCCGATCCGGAGGCGCTCGATCGCCTGTATGAGCAACTCGAGCGATCGCCACCCGAGCTGTTTCCGTTGCGATACCGGTCGAGCGTCCCTTTGGTGGGTGGTCCTGTGCAGGGCCAGGTTGGCGGTTTCGCGCACTACCGTTCACGCCATGACATGACGATCGTCGAGTCAGTGTAGCGGCGGTGTGGCAGGGGCGGCCCGAGAGGCCGCCCCTGGACAGTGACTACTTCAGGGTCAATGGATCACGCAGCGGCAGCACGATCGGTTTGCCCCCGAACAGTTCCTTCATGCTGGCGCGCTTGCCGGCATCTCCCGGTTCGATGTCGGACCACTTGCCGACGATCAACATCACCAGTTGGTCCGGTTTGAGGTACTGCTGCGCCACCCGCCGCACATCCTCGGCCGTCACCTTGCGCATGTTGTCGCGATACATCTGCCAGTAGGCGTGTGGCCGGCCGATGTACTCGTCGGCGGCGTACGTGTTGACGATCGCAGCCTTGGACTGGAAGGTCTGAGGGAAGGTGTCGACGAAGCTGTTCTTCGAGGTGGTGAGTTCTTCCGCGGGCACGAGTTGCGTACGGATCTTCTCGATCTCTTCCAGCGAGAGCTTGGCGGCCAACGCGACGGTCGGACTCTTCGACTGATACGAGACACGGAACGTGCCCGGCCAATAGTTGTCGATGCCGAAGCGCGATCCGGCGCTGTAGGCCAGACCCTCATCGGAGCGGACTCGCTTGGTGATTCGCGAGGTAAATCCACCACCGCCCAGAATGTCGTTCATGACTTGCAGCGCGACGTTGTCGGGATTGCTCCAGTTGGGGTCGCGCTGCGCGCCGAGGTGGCCGATGTAGACCTTGCCCTGCGGGATGTCCTTCTCCACCAGGTACAGGCCGGGCTTGGGCGTGTGTTTTGGCGCAGGCGGCGGCCAGGCGATCTTGGCCACAGGTCCTGTCGGTTTCCAGGCGGCAAAGCGTTTTTCCAGTGATGCGATCAGCTTGGCCTTATCCAAGTCGCCGGACGCCGCGATGATCATCTGTTCGGGGCGCCAGTACATCTTGTGGAAGTTGATCAGATCCTCTCGAGTGATCGAATCGAGTTCGGCCTGCGTCTGCTCGCGTGGAGCGAAGTGCTCTTGGCCGTACATCAGCCAACCCCATTCGCGCTCGAGGATCGTACCGGCGTCATCGTTGCGTTGCTTCATCTCCTCGAGGATCGTGCCCTTCCGCACGGCCAGCCGATCGGCCTGAAAGCGTGGTTTGGTCATCATCTCGAACAACAGGTCGAGGCCTTTCTCCAGATCCTTGGAAAGGCAATTGAGCGACGCACCCCCCTGTGTCAGGCCGATGAAGCTATTGAGATCGGCGGCCAGGAAATCGACCTCCTCGTCGAATTGCTCAGCGGTGGATCGTTCCGTGCCGCCATCGCGCATCATCGAGCCGGTGAGGCTGGCGACCCCCGGTTTGTTCGCTGGGTCGAGCCACGCACCGGCGCGCACCGTGATCGAAACCGTTACCAGTGGGAGCGCATGATCCTCGGCGACGTAAGCAGCTTGGCCGGTCTTGAGTTTGACGCGGAAGTCCTCGGCTTTTGGTACCTCGAAGTTGAGCGCCGGGTAGGTGAGTTGTTTGGGATGTTGCGGAATCTGAGCGAGTGCAGCGCCTGTCAGAGCAGCGCCGACAGCGATCGAGACGAGCAGCGAACGGCGGTTCATTTGGCACCCCCTTCCAGCGCAGCGAGGCGCTCCGTGATGGCCTTCTCCATGTAGGCAAGCGCTTTTTGGAACATGGGTGGAGCCTGCGATTTTTGTTGGCCGACTAGCTCCAGACCCTGCTTCAGCTTGGCGACATCGGTCTCGGCCTTGATCCGCTTGGTCTGGGCGATGAGTCCTTGCTGCATTTCGGCCGGGAGATCGGCCAGCTCCGGCGGTACTGGCTCGGCGCTCGCGCCGGCCTTGCGCGTGTAGACGCCGACCGTTCGGTTCTCGGGTGTGAAGTACTGATTGGCGACCCGCTTGACGTCATCGGCGGTGACGGCTGCTGTCTTGTCGGCGTATTCGTTGAGATATGTCCAGGTCTTCAGACCGTCGTAAACCAGCAACTGGATCAGAAGGAAGAACGGCTGCTGCAATCGTCGATAAGCGTCGGCGGCGATGTTGTTCTTGACCTTCTCCAACTCTTGCGGCGGCACTCCTTCTTTCTGGATTCGCTCGAGTTCTCGGTACCACGCCTGCTCGAGCGCTTCCGGATCGGCCTCCCCTTTGGTTTGCGCCGAGAACGAGAACGCTCCAGCCCACTTCATCGAGTTTTGACCGGCGCCCGCGTTGGAAGCGATCTGCTGCTTGAGCACCAGTTCTTTGTTCAGCCGGCCGGTCTGACCGTTGAGCACGCCAGCCAAAACCTCCAATGGGTACGTGTCTTTGTGCATGAACGGCACGGTGTGATAGCGCACCTCGATTTGCGGCTGGCAGTCGCACTCGGCACTCATGCGCTTCTCGGCCAATTGGGGCATCTCGGTGGTGACCACATCGGGAACAGAATTCGTTCCTTTCGGGAGGCGCCCGAGGTACTTCTTGGCAAGAGTTTTGGCGTTTTCGATGTCGAAGTTGCCGACCAGCGCCACGGTCAGATTGCCGGGCTGGTAGTAGGTTGCGTAATAGTCCTTGGCCTGCTGCAACGTGTAGGAACGCAGGTCATCGGGCCAGCCAATCACGGGCCAGTTGTAGGGGTGCGACTGCCAAAAGATCGAGTCGAGCTGTTCATCGAATTTTCCTGTGGGGGTCGATTCGGTGCGCAAGCGACGTTCTTCGTACACCACGTCGCGCTCGCTGTAGAACTCGCGGAACACCGAATTCATCAGGCGATCCGATTCCATCCAAAACCACAGTTCGAGTTTGTTGGCAGGGACGGTGATGAAGTAGACCGTCATGTCGTTGTTGGTGAAGGCGTTCATGCCCGAGCCACCACCATTGGTGTAGACCTGATCGAATTCATCCTTGACCATCAGGTCGCGTTGTTCCTTCACCAGCGCGTCGAACTTGTTCGATAGCTCGGTCAACTCGGGCGGGCGCGTGGCGGGATCGTACGGATCGGCGATTTCACCGAGGCGCCAACGCTCGCGCTGCTGCGTGTTGAGCTGCCGAATTCGATCCTGCAGTTTTTCTTGCTCGGCAATGATCTCAGCGTCGCGCTTCGGATCTTTGGTGCCGATCGTCGGCGTTCCCTTGAACATCATGTGTTCGAAAAAGTGGCTGATGCCGGTAATTCCCGGGCGCTCGTTGGCCGAGCCGACATGCGCCACCCACCCGCCTGCGACCGTCGTCAATTCCGGTTTTGGAACAAGTAGCAGAGTCAAGCCGTTGTCGAGGGTGACGGTCTGAACCGGAACCTTGGCACTCGCCGCAACCGCGACCGATGCCGCCGGCAGCGTTGTAAACAGCACACACGCCGCCAAGCGGAGAAACCAAACGCGCATCTTCATGGGGACGATCTCCGTTGAGGAACAATTCGAAACCGCGAGATTCTAGTCGCGCACCGCCGCCTGAGCTAACCCCAATCCCCGCCACCAAATGTGGGAACGAAATACGGGGACGGTTTACCTATTTCGGAGCGACTGCTGTCGGTAGCGTCAGGTTACCCGCCGAAATAGGTAAACCGTCCCCGTATTTCGGTCCCGTTGTTCTCCACCGTAATTCAGAGCCGAAGTGCGGTGCAGGGGAGGGGGGCGAGTCAGTGGGGGGCGATCGGCTCGAGGGCGGTTGTGGGGAGCCAGCCGGAGACTCCGGTGGGGAGTACTACGCGAGTCCAGCCTGCACGAGTTTCAGGGCAGGAGACCTCTTGGCCAGCGTGCGCAACAAACAGGACGGCTTCCGATTCACCGGGGCCTGAGCGCGCGTCGACTTGTGGCGCCAGGATGACCGCATCATCGTCCGCGGCACGCAGGGCGAGCGATGCCAGGGGCAGTGACGCCAGCAGCAACCCGGCTGCTGCAATCGCGAATCCAGCTCGTCGAGTCGTACCTCGACGCTGCGCAAGCACAATCCACGCGGTCGCCGACAGCGACAACAACGCTGCCAACCACAACGTCGGCTCGCGCGGGACGAGCGCGAGCGCGCGAGCCAGGGTCTGCGTCGGGCTCTCGATCGCTGGAGATGATGTCTGGGCGCGGACCCAACTCAGTGTCCGCTGCGCCGCCGAATCGCGGGGAGCCAGCCGAAGTGCACGACGCAAGTTCAACGTCGCCTCTGCATATTTCCCCTGCTTGGCCAGCGCAAGGCCCAAGGCATGAAGAAGCGCCGGTTCGGAAGGCGCTTCTTCCAGCGCACTGCGAAGCACTCTCTCGGCATCCGCGTAAGCTCCCTTTGCGTACATGCCGGCCGCTGCGGTGAACGACTGCGCTGGATCCGCGCGGCTCTCGAGCGTGCCGGAGCCGCACGCGATCAGGGCGCAAAGACAGACCACGAGGCGTTTCACTGTTTCGCCTCCAAGAACGTTTCGATCTCCTTGACCAACTCGGCGGCCGTTTCCGCCCGCGCACCTCCCGCGTAACGCAATGCCTCGGCACGTTCGAAGAGCGCAACCGCGACGTCGGCGCGCAGCGCGTCCCCCCAGCGCGCGCAGAACCGATCGCGCAGTTGTGCTCGCGAGAGTGGTACAGATGGCTCACCCAACTGATCGCCGGCCCACAGATGCAGCGCACGCAAGATCTCTCGCGAGGCTTCACCGACATCGCTCGCGGCGTCTCGCCGTGCCTTGGCAAGGTGTGCCGCGAGCGCCTGGCGATGCCGCGCGCGACGGCCGCGCAGTGACGTTGCCCGCACAGCGCGCCAACGACCAGCCAGAGGCGATGCAGCGGCAACCACCCACGGGCTCGTCAGTACCAGCCACCACAACACCGAGTGCGCCACACTCTGCTCGCGATTTCTCAACGCTCCGTCGGCAAGCGGGAACGGTCCGATCTCGCCGGTATTGTTCGAGGCATTGCCCGCAGCGATCGTGGGGGCCGATCGGGTTCGTTTGGCGGGCGTTGCTTCCAACATCGAGGGTGGTGCTTCAGCGCGCGCGTATTTGCCAAGCGCGGGGTCGAAATACGAAAAACTCATTCCACCAATCTCGATTCGTCCCTCTCGTCGCGGTACCAACGGCATCACCCAGGTGCGTTTGCTCGTACCGGCAGCGCGCTCGGTGACATCGAATGCATCGACATCCGGTGGTACCGATACGCTCGGTTGCGTGGCACCGGCCAGCGATCCGTCGCCGCTGACCGTGATCTCCAGATTGGCCGCTTCACCGGCGGCGACGCGCTCCGGCGCCAAGCTGGTGGAGAGCGTGAATCGCCCCACCGCGCCGCTGAAATCTGGCGGGCGGCCTTCACTCGGCAAAGGCTTGACCTTGATCGTGAGCGCTTCGGCGACAGCACCGACGCGTTGCACTTGGCCTGGAAACGCCATGCCGAAGAAATCGCGCGAGCGGCGTTCGACGGTGATCTGGAACGGCACCGCCTCGATCGCCAAAGAGCCTTCCTTGGCGGCGGTCAATCGGCGGCGCATCACGGTCCACTCACGCCACGCCACGCCCTGCGCGTCCCGCACGTCGCGCTGCGTCGACCCTGGTTCGACCTTGAACTCTTCGACCACGAAGCCCGGGAACGACGGCGATGCATCCGGCTCGATGCTCTGCACACCCACCCGACTGCGCAGCACGTATTCCAAGATCAACGATTCGCCCACGTACAACTCGCGACGCGACGCGTGCGCCTGAACCTCGATTGGCAATCGGTCCTGCGCCTGAGCATTGCGGCCGTTGTTGGAAGGTGATTGCTCGACGATCTTGACCTTGACCGGATCGGTGCGCCGCCTCTGACCGTCGACGATCAGGCTGAACGATGGAATCTCCCCCTCGCCCAACCCTGAAGGCAGGTACGTGAACTCGAACACGCGTCGCGAACTCATCTGGCCATTGACCAGGCTCATCTGCGTCGAAGTGCTGATCCCGCCGGCAGGCAGCAACTTCACGCCGCGCGGTGCCGCCCCGTCGATCTGCGCCGATTGCGAATTGTCGCCGCTGACAACGACTCGTACTTGAACCGGTTCTTTCTGCCCGACCGTGCGTGGCTCGACTTCGACCGACACCTCGATCGGCTCCGCGACCACCAACCCGATCGCCGCACACGACAAGAGCCAGGCGGTAACGAGTCGGCGCATCACCAGTCCTTGTCGCGCGAAAGGTCGCCGCTGCCGCGCCGATCGGGTTTGCGATTGTCGCGCTTCAGGGCGCGCTGCAACGCTTTGGTCTCGTTGTTTCGCAACTGGTCCAGCAGACGATCGGAGTCGCCGGCGCTGGGTGGTCGGCCCTGTTTCTGTTGCTGGTCGCCAGGCCCTGGCTGCTGCTGCTGTTGTTGTTTGTTGTCGGCTGCCGAGCCGTCCGCCTGCGGATCCTGCTGTGGTTGTTGTTGCTGTTGCTTGTCGCCACTGCCGGACTGCGGCTGTGGTTGCGGCTGCTGGCCCGCTTTGGGCGGCTGCTTCGGTTTCGATTGTTGCTGTTGCTGCTGTTGTTGGCGCTGTAACTGGCGCACGGCGAGTTCCAGATTGCGCCGCGCGTCGGCATCGGACGCATCCAGCTTGAGCGCTTCGCCGAAACTCTTGACCGCCTGTGGCCATTCCTTCTGTTGCAGAGCGGTCACGCCGCGGTTGTACCAAGTATCGCGACGCAATGACCCCTCGGCCGATTGCAAGGCGCGATCGTAGGCTGCTTTGGCATCCTCGGCATTTCCCCGAGCGGTGGCAACCGTCCCCTGGTTGTACGCGATCCGTGGATCGCGCGGCGCGAGCTGCTGCGCTTGATCGTATTTCTCCTGCGCCTTCTCGAAATCCTTCTGTCGATACGCCTCGTTCCCCTGTCGATTGGTGCGATACAGCTTCTGAGTTGGATCGGCCGCATACCCCCAGCCCGCGGCGATCGACACGAGCAGGACCAGCAACGCTCTCTTCATCCGACCTCCCGCCGCGGCGCAACGAGCGTCGCCTCGGTAACCAACAGAATCAACGCCATCGCCAGTGGCCAGCGATAGCGTTCGGCCTGACGGGTCGGCAATCGTTCCTCGCGTTCGGTGCGCTCGAGCCGTGTGATCTGCGCCGAAACTTCACGCGCGGCATTGGTTGCCGAGGTGACCCGAACGTAGGCACCACGACCGGCGCGTGCGAGCGACTGAAGCGCGTCTTCCTCCAGCCGCGAGGTCACGGTGCGACCCTCGCGATCGGCCCGATATCCGACCACCCGTCCCTCGTCGTTGCGTTGTGGGATCGGCGCACCTTCTGGTGTGCCGATCCCGACGGTGTAGATCGTCGGTGGATCGGTCTTCAGTTGCGAGACGGCCGCCTCGAGTTGTTGCTCATGATCTTCGCCATCGCTGATCAACACCAACACGCGGCGCGCCTGTTTGTCCTTGCCGAACGCCTCGAGCGCGGTTTGCACGGCGGTACCCAGGTCGGTTCCTTGTTGTGGAAACAGACTCGGATCGAGCGCATCGAGGTACAACTCGAGTGCATCGCGATCGGCGGTGAGTGGACAGATCCGCGCCGCCGTTCCCGCAAATGCGACCAGCGCCACGCGATCGGCAGGCAGCGCGCGAGACAACTCACGTGCCACCACACGAGCCACCGTCAAGCGCGACGGGGCGACATCCTCGGCCAGCATCGAATTGGAGGCGTCGATCGCGACCACGATATCCAGGCCGATCGTCTTCACCGCCTCCTCGGCAATTCCCCAACGCGGCCGCGCCGTCGCTACGATCGCGCAGGCCACTCCCGCCACCAACAAACTCCAGCGGATCCAGGGGAGCGCCGGCCAACGCACGAGGGTCACCCGCGCGACGACCGCCTCCGATGCAAGCCGAAGCAAGCGTCGCCGCTGCACGCGCAGCAGCCACGCCAACAACAGCGCCCAGACGGGAACCAGCAGCAAGAGCCACAACCATGCCGGTGCGCCGAAACTCATGCCGGCACCCGCGAGAGCACCGTGCGAGCCAGCGCCACCTCGAGCAACAACAACAACGCCGCAATCAACAGCGGTGCTTCGAATCGGTCGGCCCAGCTCACGAAGCGAGTGCTCGAGATCTCGGTTTTTTCCAGGCCATCGATCGTGCCGAAGATCTGTTCCAACGATTGATCATCGTCGGCGCGGAAGTAGCGGCCGCCGGTCATCGTCGACCAGCGGGTGAGACCTTGCTCGTCGATCTCGACCGGCACGGTCACTTTTTCGAATCCGCCATCGGGCCGTGGCACCGGAAGGAGGGCGTATCCATGCGCACCGACGCCGATGGAGTAGAGCTTGATCCCGCGCTCGCGCGCCAACTCGGCCGCCGTTTCGGGTGCGATCGCGCCGGTGTTGTTGACGCCATCGGTGGCCAAGATCACTACCTTGCTCTTGGCCTTGGATCGTTCGAGCCGTGAGATTGCTGCCGCCAATCCCAAGCCGATCGCCGTGCCCTGGGCGTCGACCGGTGCGAAGTCGACGCTGGACACCATTTCGCGCAACGCCGTGTGATCTTGCGTGAGTGGGCAGGCGGTATACGCCTCGGACGCGAACGGCACCAGCCCAATCCGATCGTTCGGTCGCCTGACAATGAACGCATCGATCACTCGCTTGGCCGACTCCAGCCGATTCGGTTTGAAGTCGAGCGCACGCATGCTGCCGCTGCGATCGAGCACGACCACGATATCGACACCCAGTGTGGTGACCTGTTCGGCGCGCGTACCCGACTGCGGTCGCGCCAACGCAATCGCCGCCGCGACAACGAAAGCAACGCGCAGCGCGCGCGGCAACCACGCCAAACGAACGCGCCAGGTCTTCGGTGCGTGTTGCAGTAACCGCAGGTCGCCATAAAGCAAGGCGGCGGGTCGATGTGAACAGCGCCACCACCACCACAGCAACGGCAGGACGCACGCGATCCAAGCCAGCGACCAGGGGCTTGCCAGGCGAGTCATGGCGTTGCCGTTCCTGGCTTCGGCCCAGTGGCCGGCGGATTCATCGTCTCGATCACGCGCCGCAACGCGACAGCGGCATCGCGCAGGATCTCGGCCGGCGGCCTGGCCTCGGCGAACTTCACCATATCCAGATCGGTCAGCCAAGCATGCAACCACGGCGCATGCGCACCACCCAGGCCCGACGCGCGCAAGGCGCGTACGCACTCGTCGGTGGTCAACTCGAGTAAGGGAACACCCGATATCTCGCCGATGAAGCCTTTGCCGATCTCGGCCAGTGGGACCGCGAAGCGTTTCAACTCGCCGCGTTCCAAGAAGCCCTCGCGCAACAACGCATCGAGTGCGTCCAGCGCGCGCCGGTCGGCAGGAATCGGTGGCGGTGGTGGAGCCGCCGCGCTTGCTCGCGCGCGTCGACGACGCCAACGCCAGACCAAGAAGATCGCCACGGCAACCAGCAACGCACCGAACAACACGGCGGCTGTCAGCACGATCAAGAGTCCCGCCATGTCCAGATCGAGTGACGAGGGGTCGCGCATCGGCGCCGGTTCGGCCTGTTCCTCGGCGATCGCTGCCACCGTTTCGATTTCGATCGGCGCCACGGTTGCCGTTGGGTCACCACGATCGTCCAACAGCGTTGCGGTGGGGGACTGCGACTTCCCCAAGCCAACCAACAACATCTCCAGCGTGTCGGCACCGCCGGCGCGTGCATCGTGCGGCACGAGTCGGACCCACTGATGCTGCGCAGCATCGGCCGACGGCTCGCCGGAATCACCCACCGCTGTCGTTGCCAACCGAGGCTGGGTCGGACGCGCGATCCGACCCCAGTCCACGGCATAAACCACAGTCTCGCCGGGATGAAGTGGCGCGGCATCGGCCCGAACGCCCGAGGCTTCCACCACGCCGACTCGCGTGATGGCAATCTCCGGCGGTGCGCCGCTGGCCGGCACGGTGGTCGCGAGCAATGCCAACGCACTTAGCCAGGAGCCGATCATCGACGAATTCTCCGGGCGCGCTCACGGAAGTAACGCAACAGCGGCTTGTCGTATGGAAATGAGGCATCCAGCGGCACCAGATCGGCACCCGCCCGTCGCACCGCGGCGCGCGTTGCGTCGCGTCGGCGCGTTGCCTCCGCGGCGAGCGCCGCGCGCACCGCGACAGAGGATGTGTCGACCAAGCGGCGCGCTCCCGTCTCGGCATCCTCGATCAAGACCAACCCCGCGCTGGGCAGGCGGCGCTCGAGTGGATCGACGACTTCGAGCACCACCAGGTCGTGACGTTTCGCGGCCAGGCGCAGTGGTCGTTCGAAATCGTCAGCCAACATATCGCTGATCAAGAAGACCACGGCGGGTCGGCGTTGGACGCGCAGCAACAACTGCAGGGCTCCTGCCAAGTCGGTGCGGCGGCGTACCGTGGGTGGAATCAGGATCTCGCGCACGACGCGCAAAGCATGAGTGGTTCCCGTCTTGGGCGGAAGGTACTGCTCGACGTGATCGCTGAAACGAATCAACCCGACACGATCGCGATTGGCGATCGCGGCAAAGGCGACCAGCCCGGTCAGCTCGGCCATCAGCTCGCTCTTGAGTTGCGCCGCGCTGCCGACGGCAGTGCTGCCCGAAACGTCGGCTAACACCATCACGGTCAGCTCACGTTCTTCCGTGAACAACTTCACGTAGAGCGGGCGGTCGGCGCGCGAGGCGCGCGAGGTTACGTTCCAATCGATGGAACGCACGTCATCGCCGTGCTGGTACTCGCGAACCTCGGCGAACTCCATGCCGTGCCCACGAAAGGCGGAGTGGTATGTCCCGGCCAACGTCTCCGAGACCAACCGGCGCGTCTTGATCTCGATGCGCCGCACCTTGCGCATCAACTCCGGTCCAGCGATGGCGCGCGGTGCTTGGTTCACGGCACTTCGATGGCGTCGAACACGCGACGCACGATTTCGTCGGCGCGGATCTCTTCGGCTTCGGCCTCGAACGACACGATGATGCGGTGACGCAGCACATCGTAGCCGACGGCCTTCACGTCCTCGGGCGTGACGTAGCCGCGGCTGCTCAAGAACGCGTGCGCGCGCGCCGCCTGGGCCAGGGCCAACGACGCGCGCGGCGATGCGCCGCACGAAACCAGCCCCACAGCATCGACTTTGTACGCGGCCGGCTCACGCGTCGCCCGCACCAGATCGATGATGTAGTCCTCGACCCGCGGATCGAGCCAGATTCGGGCGACCACACCGCGAGCGCGCTCGACATCGGTGGGGTGAAGCACGGGGCGGGGAGCGACGGGTTCGGCGTTGGCCATGCGTCGCACGATGCTGCGCTCTTCGTCGCGCGTGGGGTAGTTGACGATCAGCTTCATCAAAAAGCGATCGACTTGTGCCTCGGGCAGTGGGTAGGTCCCTTCTTGCTCGAGCGGGTTTTGGGTGGCCAGCACCAGAAACGGCACCGGCAACGGGAATGTCTCGTCGCCGATCGTGACCTGTCGTTCTTGCATCGCTTCCAACAGCGCCGACTGCACCTTGGCGGGGGCGCGATTGATTTCGTCGGCCAGGATCACGTTGGCGAAGATCGGGCCCTTGTGCGGGCGAAACGATTGATCGCGCGGATCGAAGACCAAAGTCCCGGTGAGATCGGCGGGAAGCAGGTCGGGGGTGAACTGCACGCGCTTGAAGGAGGCGTCGAAGGCGCCGGCCAAGGTGCGGACCAAGAGCGTCTTGGCCAAGCCCGGGACCCCTTCGAGCAGCAGGTGACCGTGGCACAGCAGGCCGATCACGGTCTTCTCGATCAGCTCGGTTTGACCCACGATGGTGTGGCCCACCTCGTCGACGAGCGCACGAAACGGCCCTTGCTCGCGCGCGACCTCCTCACCGATTTGCCGAACGGCTTCGTCCATGGTCGAACAGTTCCTCCAAAGTGCGGTGATTGTAGGGGGGGAGCGAGCCTACCGCCCGATCTCTCGCCTGATCCAACGCTCGAGAGGGGGAGGGCGTTCCCGGCGTGCTGATCGATCGAGTATTCGGGCGAGTTCTTGTAGGACTCTGGCTCGCACTCACAAGAAATCACTTCACCGCGCGCTGGAACCTGGGTAAAACTCTTGGTCGGAGGGGTTCTACCGATGACTGGCGAGTGTGCGGCCCGGCGGTGTGGCCCGCGGCGGCGGGGACATCGATGAGCAAGGAGGTGGGATTGTGCCTGCGCTGCCTCTGGGGCCGCCGGGTCGAGAACCGTCGCGGGTCGAGTTTTCTATTGTGTGGGCGCTCCGCCGAGGACGATCGCTTTCCGAAGTACCCCAAGCTGCCGGTCACGTATTGCGTCGGGTACGAACCGGGTGAGCATCGCCGCAGCGGCGGGCCCAACATCGAGCCGGCATTTTGATTGGAAGAGAAGACTACAGGCGCGACAACACCGCGCGTAGTTGCGGCACGAGGCGACGGTGCAAAAGCGCCTCGGCATCTTGAAGGGCGGCGTCGAGGTCGCGGTCGCGGCCTTGTAATTCCGAGATCAACTCCAGGACATCGGGCGCTATCGCCGCGTGATCGTCGGCGGCCACAAGTCGCCCAAGGAGCAACCGCGCATACTGGCGATCGTGTTCGATCAGTTCCTGGCGGTTGTTGATCTGCACCATCATCTCGGCCACGGCGCTCGCGTCTTGCCACAAATGCGCGCCATCGGACAGGTCGGCGGATATTCCTTGGTCCAGCCAGACGCGCATTCTTTCTTGGAGGCGACGAAGTTGCACGCGATCGTTGATCCGAATGAACTGCGCTAGGCCGGAGTTGAGTACCTGACGCAGCAGGTCTTCGATGGCCAAGAGGCGTTCGCGGATCCGGCCTGGTGGTGGGTCGGCAACGGCGAAGACCACGGCGTGCACTGCGGTGTAGATCCGGCGGATCAGCAATGCTTGGCGAAGATCGCCACCGCTGATTCCGTTCTCGCTGGACAGTCCTTCTCGGGCGCAAATCGCGCGACCGATCACGGCACCGGCGGAGGTGATCATTCCGCGCAGGCGATTGCACTGAGCCACCAAGTCCCAATGTTCGGTGCTCTCAGAGCGCCGCTCGATCTCCTCGATCGCTTGGCTCAACTGCAGTCGCGCGATGAAGAGCGTGTCGGAGACTTCGTCGGGCGGCGCCTCGCAGAACTCTTCGTCGACACCATCCTCGCTGCTGGTGTCGTAGGTGGCTTGCAATCGGCCCACGACGTGGCGCGCCAACTCGCCGAGTTTCGCGACGGCAGGCGCGATGCGGGTTCGGTACTCGATCGGTGTGAGCTCTTCGAAGCCGGATCGATCGAGTCGTCGCGCGGCCGTCGCAAGATCGCGCAAGGCCGCCAGCTCACGCTCGACGTGGGCCTTGGCGCCACTGGTCACTGCCCCACTTTGGGCCACCTCGCTCACAGCAGATCGGTCTCCGCGCTCAAGGCAAACGACGTCGAATCAATCAATAGGTAGCCACCCCCCAACCTGCAACCCGTCCCTCCCTCTCTCCCAAAATTCGGGGACGGTCTACCTAAAGCGTGGTTAGTCGTGCGCCCAATCCCGCTGTCGTGCGGGAGCCAACCACACCGATCCTCGAATAACTCCGCTTTAGGTAGACCGTCCCCGAATTTGGGGGTTAGCCGGGGGGCCAGGTGAGTTTGCGGCCGGCGAGGAGGTGGAGGTGGATGTGGAAGACGGATTGGCCGCCGTCGGCGTTGCAGTTGAGGACGCAACGGTAGCCGGACGAGTGGAGTCCGCGGGATTTGGCGAGTGAGGTCGCGACCGCGACCATTCGGCCGATCAGCGCAGAGTCCTCGGGGCCGATTTCGTTGAGCGTGTCGATGTGCTGGCGCGGGATCACCAATAGATGCGTGGGGGCTTGCGGGTTGAGATCGGAGAACGCCACCACGAACTCATCCTCGTAGAGCAGCGTTGCCGGAATCGTGCCTGCGACGATCTTGCAAAACACGCAGTCGTTCACGAGAGCACCCCTGCAACCCGCTCGATCTTCGCGCCGAGCATCGCCAGCTTGGACTCGATCCCTTCGTAACCGCGATCGAGGTGATAGACGCGATGGACCACCGTCACGCCGCGAGCCGCCAAACCTGCCAGCACCAAGCAGGCACTGGCGCGCAGATCCGACGCCGTTACCTCGGCACCCGTCAGCGGCGTCGGCCCCTCGACGTTCGCGATGCTGCCGCTGAGCACCACGGACGCACCCATTCGCCGCAACTCGGGCACGTGCATGAAGCGCCCTTCGAAGATCGTCTCGTTGATCTGCGAGCTGCCCCCCGCCTGCGTCATCAGCACCATGTACTGCGCTTGCAGATCGGTCGGAAAACCGGGGAACGGTTCGGTAATCAAATCGTGCGCTTGCAGCGGCCGGCCATTGCCGACCCGAATCCAGCCATGCCCCGTTTCGACCCGCAGTCGCACCCGCTCGAGTTGCTGCAGGACCGCACCGAGATGCGCCGGCTCCGCATCCTCCAACGTCACCTTACCGCCGGTGATTGCCGCCGCAATCAGGAACGTCCCCGCCTCGATTCGATCGGGAATGATCCGATGCTCGGCGGCATGCAACGCGTCGACACCATCGATCGTGATCGTCGTCGTGCCTGCGCCGCGGATCCTCGCGCCCATCGCCACCAACACATTCGCCAGATCCACCACCTCCGGCTCCTGCGCGCAGTTGTGGAGCACCGTCGTTCCTTCGGCCAAACTCGCCGCCATCATCAGATTCTCGGTCCCGGTGACCGTGATGTCGGCGAAGTGAATTTCTGCGCCGCGCAACCGCTCTGCCGTCGCCTCGACGTATCCATGCTCGAGTTTGATCGTGGCGCCGAGTTGCTTGAGCCCATCCAAATGACGATCGATCGGTCGCGCCCCGATCGCACAACCACCCGGCAACGACACCCGCGCACGACCGGCGCGCGCCACCAACGGGCCCAACACCAGCACCGAGGCGCGCATCGTTCGCACCAATTCGTACGGCGCCTCGGCACAGGTGACTTCCGGCGTGCTCAGCGACCAGCGATGTGTTCCCAACCGCTCGCACCGTGTTCCCAGATCGCCCAGCAACTTGACCAGAGTGCGGACATCGCGCACATCGGGAACGTTGTCGAGTCGCAACTCTCCGGCCGAGAGAATCGATGCGGCAAGGGCTGGCAGTGCGGCGTTCTTCGCGCCACTGATGCGGACCGTACCGTTGAGCGACGACCCGCCGACGATGCGCAGCTGGTCCACTTACTTTCCGCTCCGAGCAGCCAGCTTGGCCGCCATTTGAATGAGCCAAGCACTCAACCCTGGGCCGAGGTCGTCGTGCGCCAACGCCATCTCGAAGGTGGCCTGCAAGAACCCGAGCTTGTCGCCGGTGTCGTATCGCGTGCCTTCGAATTCGAGTGCGTAGATCTTCTCTTCTTTGGCGAGTTGCCGCAGCCCATCGGTGAGTTGAATTTCGCCCTTGGCTCCCGGCGCCGTTTCCTCGAGCAGCGGAAAGATCCGCGGCGACAACACGTAACGGCCGATCACCGCCAGGTTCGAGGGGGCTTGTTCGGGACGCGGTTTTTCCACCATGTCGACGACCTCATGCACCGCACCCTCCGAGGCGCCGAGCTTGACCACGCCGTAGGCCGAGACCATCTCCTTCGGTACCCGCTGCACCGCAATCACCGAGGCATTGCGTTGGCTGGCAAGGTCGATCAGTTGCTTGATTGCCGGTGTCTTCCCCACGATCAAATCGTCGGCCAAGAACACGGCAAACGGCTCCTCCCCGACATGCTGGCGAGCGCACAGCACCGCGTGCCCCAAGCCGAGCGCGCGCTTTTGCCTGACGTAGGAGATGTGACACAGCCCGGCGATCTGGCGAACCATCGCCAGCAGTCGCTCGTCACCGCGTTCGGCCAACGTCGCTTCCAACTCGAAGCTGTGATCGAAGTGGTTCTCGATCGCATCCTTGCCACGTCCCGTGACGATACAAATGTCCTCGATCCCGCTGGCAATCGCCTCTTCGACCGCGTACTGAATTGCCGGCCTATCGACGATCGGCAGCATTTCTTTCGGCATCGCTTTGGTGGCGGGAAGAAAGCGGGTCCCCAGGCCTGCGGCAGGGAACACTCCCTTACGAATACGCATTCAGACGTCTCCTAGGCCCGAAGGCGCCGTATTACAGCACGGCGCGCGAGGAGCGGGTAGACTGCCAGGCCGCGGCGACGTCCGCCGCGGTTTTTCGGCCTCGCCGCACGACAAACACGAGACTCCCATGCTCGACGTCAAGTACCTGCTCGCTCATTTCGATTCGGTCCGGGCCGCCCTGAAGCGACGGGGTGGTGAGTGGCCCCAGCTCGACGATGTCGCACGGCTCGATCAAGAACGACGCGCGGCGCTGACCGAGGTCGAGCGGCTCAAGGCCGAACGCAACGACTTGTCCAAGCAGATCGGTCAGTTGATCAAGTCGGGCACCGACACCGAGCCGCTGAAAGCGCAGGTTCGGCAGATGGGTGATCGCATCACGGAACTCGACGCGCGTGCAGCGACGCTCGAGGGCGATCTGAGCGCGCTGATGCTGACGCTACCGAACGTGCCACACTCCAGCGTCCCGGTCGGCAGCGACGAACACGCCAACCGGCTCGAACGGGTCTGGGGTGAGAAGCCGAGCTTCAGTTTCACGCCGCGCGATCACGTCGAATTGGGTGAGCGCGGCGGCTACTTGGACTTCGAGCGCGCCGTCAAGATCACCGGCGCGCGGTTCGCGCTGCTCACCGGATTCGGCGCGCGGCACGAGCGTGCGCTGATCGACTTCATGCTCGATCTACACACGACTCGACACGGCTACCTCGAAACGCTGCCGCCATTCATCATCAATCGGCAGTCGCTGCTCGGCACCGGCCAGTTGCCGAAGTTCGAACAGGATCTGTTTCGTTTGGCCGAACCTGCCGATTGGTTCTTGGCGCCAACCGCCGAGGTTCCGGTCACCAACATCCATCGCGACGAGATCTTGGCCGAGAGCGACCTCCCCAAGCGATTCACCGCCTACACACCCTGCTTTCGCGCCGAGGCCGGATCGCATGGTCGCGATGTGCGGGGGCTGATCCGCCAACACCAGTTCGAGAAGGTCGAGTTGGTGCACCTGACCACCGCCGAGACCTCGTACGCCGCGTTGGAGGAAATGGTCGGTCACGCGTGCCGCGTCTTGGAGCTGTTGGGGCTGCATCATCGGGTGGTTTGCCTCTCGACAGGCGACATGGGTTTCGGCGCCAGCAAAACGTACGACATCGAGGTTTGGTTGCCGTCGCAGAACACCTTCCGCGAGATCTCCAGTTGCTCCAACTGTGAAGAATTCCAAGCGCGCCGGCTGAACATGCGCTACCGGCCGGTCGATGGCGGCAAGCCACGCTTCGTTCACACCTTGAACGGCTCGGGATTGGCTGTCGGTCGCACGCTGATTGCGGTTCTGGAAAATTTCCAGCGCGAAGACGGCAGCATCGCGATCCCGCCGGTGCTCGCGCCTTACTTGCAGTCGCGGCTGTGACCGAAGGCAGCGTCGCTTGAATCGACCAGTACTGCTTTCCGTCGACAGCTTGACCAAGACGTTCGGCGCCTCGCCCTTGTTCGAAGGGCTGTCGTTTTCCGTGCGCGATGGCGACCGGATCGGTTTGGTCGGCCCCAATGGTGCGGGGAAGTCGACACTCCTGAAGATCCTGGCCGAGACCGAAACTCCCGACCGCGGCACGATGACGCGGCGCCGCGGACTGCGTTTGGGTTACGTTCCACAAGCGCCGGTGTTCGATGACAGCTACACCGTCGAGCAAGTCTTGGAGGATGCCGCTTCCAACGAACACGATCCGGCCGAGCGTGCGCGCCGCGTGGCGGTCACGTTGGGCCGCGCCGGCTTCTACGATCCGTATGAACCGGTCGGCCCGCTGTCGGGTGGTTGGCGCAAGCGATTGGCGATCGCGCGCGAGTTGGTCACCAACCCCGATCTCTTGCTGCTGGACGAACCAACCAATCACCTCGACCTGGAAGGGATTCTTTGGTTGGAGCAGTTGCTCGGTCAGAACAGCCCGGCCTTCGTCGTGATCTCGCACGATCGGTACTTCCTCGAAAACGTCACCACCCGCACCATCGAGCTGGATCGACGCCATGCCGCGGGCCTGTTCGAATGCACCGGGAAGTTCAGCGACTTTCTCGAGCAACGCGACCTCGCGCTGGCCGGGCAAGCGTCGTATCAGGCGTCGCTGGCCAATCGAGTGCGGCGCGAGATCGAGTGGCTGCGCCGCGGCCCCAAAGCGCGCACCACCAAGGCCGAGGCGCGCATCAAACAGGCGGAACGTTGGATCGACGAGTTGGGTGATCTCAACTCCCGCAGCGGCGCCGCCACCCGCGTCGAGATCGATTTCAACGCTTCGGATCGGCGCAGCAAACGGTTGATGGTGGTGCATGGCCTGAGCAAAAGTTTCGGCGACAATCACGTGATTCAAAATCTCGACATGACGTTGACGCCCGGTCGCCGGTTGGGATTGATGGGGACCAACGGTAGCGGAAAGTCGACACTGCTCAAGCTGTTGGCGCAGGAACTCGAGCCGGATGCCGGGACCATCGAGCGTGCCGAGAATCTGAAGGTGGTCTATTTCGAGCAAACGCGTGAAACGCTCGACACCAGCCTGAGTTTGCGACGTGCGCTCGCGCCCGATGCCGACTTGATCGTGCATCGTGACCGGCCGTTGCATGTCGCCGCCTGGGCCGCCCGCTTTCTGTTCCGCGCCGAGCAGTTGGACACGCCGGTGCATCGCCTTTCGGGTGGTGAGCGCGCGCGAATCCTGATTGCCCGCTTGATGCTGCGACCTGCCGACGTGCTGATCCTCGACGAACCGACCAATGATCTGGATCTGTCGACACTCGAAGTGCTGGAGGAGAGTCTTTCGGAATTCACCGGTGCATTGGTGCTGGTGACGCACGATCGATTTTTGCTACAGAGCGTGACCGACCAGTTGCTCTACCTCGATGGGGAAGGGGGCGCGACGTACTTCGCCGACTACTCGCAATACGAATCGTTCAAGAACGCGCCGCGCGCGCCTGCTGCTGCCGCACCCAAGCCGAGTGCAGCCAAGACACCCAGCCCCAGCGCCAAACGACTGTCATACAAAGAGCAACGCGAATGGGAAGGGATCGAGTTGCAGATCTCGGCGGCCGACGAAGCGTTGAGCGCGGCGCAAGCGGCGGCCGACGATCCGTCGATCGCTTCCAAGCCGGCGCTGTTGCAAGAGCGATTTGCCGCGCTCGAGGCGGCCAAGAGCGCGGTCGATCGGTTGTACGCACGCTGGGCCGAGTTGGAGGCCAAACGGCACTAGCGCTCTCGTCGGCGGTTCGTAATGCTCAACCCACGACGTTGAGGTTCTTCCCCACGCCATCGAGCATCGCCACCAAACTCGCGGCCGTCGTTTCGGCCGAGTCGAGCGTCTTCTTCAGCACCGCGGTCCCGTACCTCGTCGCGTCTGCCGCGTCTCTCGCCGCCAGCGCCTGACCGACCGCGGCTCCTACACTCACACCGTCGACACCCATGCTCGTTTCTCCTCAGACCGCCGCAGGAGCGGCGACCAAACGAAGCGCCAAACCAGCGATGGCGGCGCACAGCCCAACCCACTCGATATCTTCATTGTCCAAATCGCGCGCGTTGCGCGCGACGTAGATCAAAAGCAATGCATTCGCGTCCCGCTTGCTTCGAACCGGCATCGCCAGCACGCCGCGCAATCCTTCGACGGCCGGATAGTCGGCGCCGAACAGCAGCTCGCCGCGAATGTCGGTGCAGTTCAGCGGCTGGCCTCGCTCCAATAACGTCGTGGCCACCGAGCCGATGCTCGGCGTGACGATCTCATTCAGCGGATCTCGTTCGCGACCGCTGACGGCGATTTCATTCAGCGGCTGTCCGGTGCCTTTCCAGGTGAGCGCCGCCCCTTGCTTGAAATCCAAACCCGAAAGCGCCGCGGCCAACGCCATTCGCAAGATCCCTGCGGTATCGGGCGAGAGCGAGGCGACCTGGACCAACCGCAAGAGCGCGGTGCGCTCTCGCTTGAGCCGCGCCTGAGACTCCTCGCCCGAAACAGAGCGGGTCAACTGCTCGGACATATCGAGGCTGGCCTGCACCGCTTCAAAGAGCAGGTCGTCCAACTCCAGCACGTCTTTGCCGGTCTTGTCGCGGGCTGCGTGAGTACGGCTGGCGTTCAGCGGTGCGTTGACGTGTGCGACAGGGCGGGCGCTCGAGTTGGAGCTGGTCTTGGCTCGGGAGCAGATATCGGCAAACAGCGCACCGACCTTCTGCCGGATGCCCGCCACTGGCGCCGAGACGCCTTGAAGCGCGCCCTTGGCAGCAACCGCTTCGATCGTGCGCAGCACGATCTCTTGGAACGTCTCGAGCACGCCGGTTCCAACGGTGGCCACCGCTTCGATCCCGATGCAGTCCTGCGGCCGGAAGTTGATCTCTCGATTGAGATCCACGGCCGACATCAGCCCCGGCATATCGCGCTTGTTCCACTGAAAGACCAGCGGGATGGTGTTCGGGTCGAGGCCGTTCATCCGCAGGTTGCTCTTGAGGTACTTGATCATCTGCAGATTGGCTTCGAGTTGCGAGGCTTGCGAGTCGGCCACGAAGACAATCGCGTCGGCCCCCGACAGCACCTGACGCCGCGTGATGTCGTACTGAACCTGGCCGGGCACGGTGTAGACCTTGAGCCTTACATCCATGCCGTACAGCCGCCCTAGGTCGAACGGCATCAGGTCGAAGAACAGGGTTCGATCCCCTTCGGTCTTCAACGAGACCAGAGCCTGCTTGCCGTCAGGGTCGGTGAGACGATGCAATGTCTCCAAGTTCGTCGTCTTCCCGGACAAACCCGGACCGTAGTAGACGATCTTGAGAAACAAAGCCTTCTCGGCGGTAGAGAATTGCATCCGCAGCCTCACCTGTGTCGTTTCGTCACACGACTAGGGAAGGCTTATCGGACGCAGCAGGCTCCACTTGATGATCGAAGACGACAGCAGACAAACACGGCCAACTTGACCCATCGAGTCGGCCATCACAAGACAGCTCAGCGCGAGGACCGCTCTGTGGTGACCTTCAAGGACTACTACTCGATACTCGGGGTGCCGCGTGACGCTTCCGAGGCCGAAATCAAGAAGGCCTATCGACGAAAGGCCAAGCAGTTGCATCCGGATGTCAACAAGACGCCGGAAGCGGGCGCCAAGTTCAGCGAGTTGAACGAGGCGAACGAGGTGCTGAGCGATCCTCAGAAGCGTCGCCGCTACGACCAACTCGGGGCCAACTGGAAAGAGGGAACCGAGTTCCAGCCGCCACCCGGCTCTGGATTTCATTTCGAAGGAAACCTCGAGGATCTGTTCGGACGCAGCGGCAGCCCGGGCACGGGTGGGACCGGGTTTTCCGAGTTCTTCGAATCGCTGTTTGGCGATCTCGGGATGGTTGGACACCGACAAACCGGCGGACAACGTCGGCGCGGACGCGGTGCAGCGCATGGACCGACGCGCGGAGCAGACCTCAGCGCCGAAGCGCAGTTTTCCTTGCTCGATCTGCTTCAACCGGGGCAGCGCAAGATCACGCTCGGTGTGCCCAACCGCAATGGCGATGTCGAGTCACGCACCGTGACGGTCAACATTCCGAAAGGGGTCGGCGCGGGACAGCGTTTGCGATTGCCCGGACTGGGTGCGCCCGGGAGTGGTGGGGGCGAGCCTGGCGATTTGTATCTGACGGTGCAGCTAAAGCCGGAAATGGGGATGCGCGTGGAGCGAGACGATGTGGTGGTCGAACTCGATGTGCCGGCACCGCTGGCGGTCGTCGGAGGTGTTGTCAGGCCCGCCACACCCGAAGGTCCCGTTGCGCTGCGCGTGCCGGCCGGAACTCAAGCAGGAACGACGTTGCGGGTGCGCGGCCGCGGTTTGTGGCGGCGCGATGGGGATCGAGGTGACTTGTTGGTTCGCGTCAGGCTCACCGTTCCGGCCAAGCCGACCGAACGCGAACGCCAGCTCTACGAAGAACTCATGAAGCTCGCGACCGACGAGGAGCGAGGAGGTGCGGTGTGACGTTCGACAACTTCACCGAGAAAGCGATCGCGGCGCTGACCGAGGCACAAAAAGAGGCGCTCAAGCGACATCATCAGCAGGTCGACGATCTGCATCTGTTGGCGGCGCTGGTCGGCCAGGAGAACGGGTTCATCGCCCCGCTGTTGCAGCATGCGGGCCTGGCATCGGCGATTGTCACGCCGCGCCTCGAAGAAGCGTTGGCGCGAATTCCATCGGTCACCGGGAGCGGAGCCGCCACGCAGCAGGTTGGCTTATCGAACAGAGCGCAGCGCAGTCTGATCGCCGCCGAAGACGAAGCCAAGGCGCTGGGCGACGAGTTCGTCAGCGTCGAGCACCTCTTGCTGGGGATGCAGAAAACCGCGAGCGACGCATGGGTGTTGCTGGCCGGTTTGGGGTTGAGTCGTGAAGCGCTGCTGACCACGCTGAAAGAGCTGCGTGGTGGGCAGAGGATCACCTCGCGCACACCCGAAGCGACGTTCCAGTCGCTTCAGAAGTACGGCCGCGATCTCACCGAGATGGCGCGGCGCGGCAAACTCGATCCGGTAATCGGTCGCGACGAGGAGATTCGCCGCGTGATCGAGGTCACCTCGCGTCGCACCAAGAACAACCCGGTGCTGATCGGCGAGCCGGGCACCGGGAAGACGGCGATCGTCGAAGGGCTGGCGCGACGGATCGCGGCCGGCGACGTGCCCGAGAGTCTCAAACAGAAACGGATGATCGCCCTCGACATGGGCTCGTTGGTGGCCGGCGCCAAATATCGCGGCGAGTTCGAAGAGCGGCTGAAGGCGGTGCTCAAAGAGGTCGCCGACAGTCAGGGCCAGATCATTCTGTTCATCGATGAGATCCACACAGTGGTTGGCGCGGGCGCGGCCGAAGGGGCCATGGACGCCGCCAACCTACTCAAGCCGATGCTGGCGCGTGGCGAGTTGCATTGCATTGGCGCCACGACGTTGGACGAGTATCGCAAGTACATCGAGAAAGACCCCGCACTGGAACGCCGCTTTCAACCGGTCATGGTGCAGCCCCCTTCGGTGGAGGACACGATCTCGATCTTGCGCGGCTTGAAGGAGCGTTACGAGGTTCATCACCGCGTGCGAATCCAGGACGCAGCGTTGGTAGCGGCAGCCACGCTATCGGATCGCTACATTGCCGACCGATTCCTTCCCGACAAGGCGATCGATCTGGTCGACGAAGCGGCCGCACGATTGAAGACGCAACTCGAATCGATGCCGGCCGAACTGGATGAGTTGACGCGCCGGCTCACACAACTGCAGATCGAGCGCGAGGCGCTGCGCAAAGAAAAAGACGATGCCTCGCGCGAGCGGTTGACCAAACTCGAGCGAGAGTTGGCCGATGCACAGACCGAAGCCGACGCGCTCAGCGCTCGCTGGGAAGCGGACAAGCGGGCACAGGCCAGCATCGCCGATGTGAAGGAGAAGATCGAGGCGGCGCGAGTCGAGGTGGAATCGGCCGAGCGTCGCGGCGACCTCAGCCGAGCTGCCGAACTGAAGTACGGCGTGCTTCCAACGCTGGAAAAGTCGTTGGTTGCCGCGGAAAAGGGAAGTGCCGAAGGGCGCTCACGATTGGTTCGTGAAGAAGTGACGCCGGAGGATATCGCCGAAATCATCGCGCGCTGGACGCACATTCCGCTCGAGCAATTGATGGCGTCGGAGAGAGAAAAGTTACTGGCTCTTCCCGCTGCACTGCATCGGCGCGTGGTCGGCCAAGACGAGGCGGTCGAAGCGGTGGCAAGCGCCGTGTTGCGTGCGCGCGCCGGGTTGTCGGATCCAGATCGGCCGATTGGCTCGTTTCTGTTCCTGGGCCCGACCGGCGTTGGCAAGACCGAGTTGGCGCGCGCGCTGGCCGCCGAGCTGTTCGACGATGAGCGGAACATGGTGCGCATCGACATGTCGGAGTATCAGGAGAGGCACACCGTCTCGCGCCTGATCGGTGCTCCTCCGGGTTACATCGGTTACGACGAGGGGGGCCAACTCACCGAAGCGGTGCGGCGCAAACCGTACAGCGTGGTGTTGTTCGATGAAATCGAGAAGGCTCACCCCGAGGTGTTCAACACGTTGTTGCAACTGCTCGACGACGGCCGGCTGACCGACAGCCAAGGCCGGACGGTGAACTTCAAGAACACGCTCGTGATAATGACTTCCAACATCGGGAGCCCTTTGATCCTACAACAGCTTCACGAGCAGGGAGACGAAGGCTCGTTCGAGCGGATTCGTGAGCAGGTGCTCGGTCTTCTGCGCCAGCAGTTCCGTCCGGAGTTTCTCAATCGAATCGACGAGACGATCCTGTTCCGCCCGCTGGGTCGCGACGACCTGCGGCAGATCGTGACTCTACAGATAGAGCGACTCCGCCAACGGCTTGCCGCGCAGCGGGTCGAGCTGATGCTGAGCACGGACGCTGTCGATCTGTTGGCCGAGGTGGGCTACGACCCGCAATGGGGCGCGCGCCCACTCAAGCGTGCGATTCAGCAGTACCTCGAAACGCGCATCGCCAAGCAGATTTTGGAAGGGAGAATCCAGGAGGGGGCGAAGGTCACGGTGGACCGTAGCAGCGTTGGCGACCTGCGCTTCACCGTTGTCAACGAAACGACGGCGGCGCCGCACACTTCTTAGTCGTGCTTTGCAAGTGACTGCCCCGACGCGCCCAAGGCGTTCAGCGCGTCGGGGAGTGTTATGTGCGGGTTGAAACTCAGGAACGTTTTCGGAGGCCCGGCCAACAGCAGTAGAATCCGCGCCCCATGGTCAAGCGCACCGCACAACTGATGGTTCTCTTGGTGATCGCGGGCTGCGGAAGCGCCGGCGACAAGACCGCGCCTACGGCTGCACCCGAGCCTCCGAAGAACGTCCTGTTGATCAGCGTCGACACGCTCCGCGCCGACTACCTTGGTTGCTACGGCGCGGCCAACGCGCGTACCGAGACGTTCGATGAGCTGGCCCGACAGGGAGCCCTGTTCGAAGCGGCCATCAGTCCAGCGCCGATCACGCTCCCCGCCCACGCGTCGATGTTGACTGGACTCAACCCATGGCGTTTGGGGATACGGCACAACCTGCTCTACAAACTCGAGGACCGATTCGACACGATCGCCGAGCGGCTGTCGTCGACAGGCTTTCGCACCGGCGCCGTCGTGGCGGGATACCCGTTGGTGAAGGCATCAGGGTTGTCGCAAGGGTTTGCGCAGTACGACGACGCCATCACGATCAAAGGGGACGATGTCTACGAGATGCCGTTTCGCCGTGCCTCCGACGTCGTCGATCATGCATTGACCTGGTTGCAGCAAGACAACACGAAGCCGTTCTTTCTGTTTCTTCATTTCTACGATCCGCACGATCCGTACGACCCGCCGGCGGAATATCTATCCCCCGATGCCGATGGTATCGCCGCCTACAAAGGCGAAATCGCTTACGTCGACGACCAACTCGAGCGCTTGTTCGCGGCCCTGCGGGCCAGCGGTCGGTTCGACCAGACACTCGTGATCGTGACCGCCGATCACGGCGAAGGGCTGATGACGCATGGCGAGTTGACCCATGGCGTGTTCCTGTACGACGAAACAATCCGGGTGCCGCTGTTGGTCCGCTATCCAGGTGCAATCGCAGGAGGCAAACGGATTCCCGACGTGGTGGGCACGGTCGACTTCGCCGCGACCATCGCCGACGCGCTGGGACAACCGGTTCCCGATCCTACCGACGGCAAGAGCTGGTGGGGTCTCGCCCGCGGGGTGGCAAGCACAGGTCACGAAGCCGTCTTCTCTGAGAGTCACTTCTCACAGATCGAATTCGGTTGGGCGCCTTTGGCTTCCGCGCGCAGCCGCGCCTTCAAGTTCATCCAAGCCCCGCGATCGGAGCTGTACCACATCGAGTCCGATCGCGACGAGCGCACCAATCTGGTCGAACAAGACAAGGCCGTCGCACAGCGCCTCGCCAGCCTGCTGAGCGACGCTCGAGTCGATCAAGCCGCCGATCTGCCGCACTCGGTCAGTGAGGAGGAACTCGACCGACTGCGGAGCCTGGGTTACTTCCAAGGTGCGAAGGGGCCCGGGCAGGCGGCCGATGCCGCGGCAGTCGTGGGGCGCGAACTGCCCGATCCGAAAGATCGCATCAAGAAGCAGGCCGAACTGCAACTCGCCTCCTTCGATCTGTCACGTGGTCAGTTCGTGCAAGCTGAAACGCGGTTGCGGGTGATCGTCAACAGCGACCCGGGCAACATCACGGCTCGGTGTCGCTTGGCCGATGCGCGCGCCGCACAAAATGACCTCGACGATGCGGCCAAGATCCTGACCGAGACGCTCGCGTTGGGGGATGCCGCCGCGACGTCGCAGGCATTGTGGCGATTGGCAGGGTTGCAGCGCCGCCTCGGCCGCTATGACAAAGCGATCTCGTTGTACCGCGAGTATGCGACGGTGATACCGCCGACCGATCGCGTCGCGAAGGCGCTGGCTCGCACGTTGGAGCAAGCCGGAAGAAAGACGGAGGCCGATGCGCTGTTGGCGACGTGGGAGCGCACCGGCCACTTGTAGCGCAGGCGTGATACCTACGGCGTGAGTTCGCCGCAGGAGTTGGCGGCGAAGAACAGGTAGAAGTAGTTGCTGCCGTCGGTCGCAGCGTTGGCGTCGGTCCACTGCACGCCGGGTGTCGAGAGATCCTCGTCTTGAACTGCGGTGCGATACGGAGCGGGATTGGTCGACATGAAGTCGGGAGATGTACCGCGATAGACGGTGTAACTGGCGGCACTGACAGCCGTCCAACTCGCTCGTACGTTGGCGCCGACCACCTCTTCGGTGACGGGGCCCAAGCCGGCCGCCGCTGCGGTGCTGCAGGTCGGATCGAGTGCCGCCACGGCCAACAGCGCGAAGTCTTGCGGGTGCAGCGCGACATCACCCAGCGACGCCGCACGCACCTTGACCGTTACCAGGCCAGGCAGCACCGAGGGCAAGAACACCGCTTCTTTGTTGTTGAGTCGATCGGCGGCGGTCGACGTCTGTGTCGTCCAGCCTCCTGAGAACCCTTGGTTACCAGCGAAGGTCTTGCCGTCTGCCGTCGTCACGATCAGGTCGAGATCGTTGACCAGAGCTTGCGCTGCCGACGGATTGCCCGGGGCGTCGGTCCACACCAACATCAACTTCACCGCACCGGCTGCTTTGAGGCCGAAGGTGAAGGTCTGCTCTTGGCCTGCAGTCGTCAGGCCGGTGCTGCTGTTGCGATCGTCGAGCACTTCCAATCGCTGTACGGCGGGATCGCCGTTGAACCAAAGTGCATCGTCCAACGTCACGCGTCCGAAGCCTTGATTGCTGTTGGGGCGCGAACCACCGGTTCCGCTCCCGGTCATGTCGCGCGTCGAGATCAGTAGGGTCGCCTTGACCATCGCAGCGCTTGGTTGAATCGCGTTGGCCGCGTTGGCCGCGCCCGAAGGATAGAATCCGCGTTCGAAATAATCGCGGATCAACGCGGCGCTTCCGGCCACCGCTGGTGTGGCCATCGAGGTTCCGGAGTAGTTGGTCCAACCACAACTCGCCGCCGTTTTGTTGTTGAGCGAAGACTCGACGCCTTGAGCCGGCGTGGTGAGGTCGGGGAGCGTGCGCCCATCTCCCGCAGGGCCGCGGCTCGACGAGCCGTACATGTTTTCGTAACCGCTGCCGTTGACGACGCCGCCGACGGTCACCGAGTTCTTGGCGTTGGAGTAAGCCCCCAGTGATCCGGGTGACGAGCCAGAGTTGCCGGCCGCATACACGATCAAGAAGTCCTGATTGCGCCACATGAAATCGTCGATCGCCTGCGCATCGGTGCCGTACCCGTTTCCGCCACCGCCCCACGAGTTGGAATGCACGCGCGCTCCGCGGCTACGCGCATCGCTCCAGGCTCCGGACAATGGATTGGGCGGCGAAACCGAGCCGAACGCGCAGGCGAACGTGTCGCCTTTCTGAATATCTTGAAGGATCAACTTTGCCGCTGGCGCCAACCCGTCGTGATCGCCGCCGTTATCGCAGGCAACGGTGCCGCTGACATGTGTGCCGTGATCGCCCGAGCAAAGCGCACCCAACACGCCGCCGCCCCAGGCGCGATTGTCGACAATCTTGCCCGCGCCGTCGAAACAGCAATGCCGCGTGTCGATACCGGTATCCATTACCGCAACGGTTTGAGTGGCGCCGCGTACGCCTTTGCCGTGCACCGTCTCGATACCGGGGGCGCCGCCCTGACAAATCCCGCGGCTGGAGTTGTTGAGAATGTGAGCCTCGACCGTCTCGCCGATGAATAGCACCTCGTCCAGGGCAGCCAACGATACGATCGCTGCTGCGTTGACGGCTTCGACTCGAGTGACCGGCGCGTTCAGGTCCAGGACGCTGACGCCAAGCGACGCGATCTTCGCGCGCAGCGCCTCGAGATCGACATCGGGCGCCACACGCAGGTCGAGCCGCCACGGAGCCGGGGTCGACGCGCTGATCGGAGCCTCATCGGGGAGCGGCATTCCAAGCAATGGCGAGAGTTTGAAGGCGGGGTGGAAGCGTCCCACCCACGCGACCTCCGGCTCGCGCGTGAGTCGCTCGACCAGGCCTGGCGCGACCCGTGCGAGCCACGTGTTTTGCGGGATGTAGCTGTCGACCGTCGCGTCGTAGCGGGCCAGCAGCGCGAGCCGATCAGCAGTGGAGACGCTGGGGGCGAACTGCACCAAGAGCCATCCACCTGATTCGATCGACGCACCGCGCAACGCTGCCGGCAACGCTCTCGCAACGCGCTCGCCCACCGCTGTCGCGGTATCGCCTTGCGTGCTGAAGCTCGCGGTTTGCATCAGCAGTGCGGCTGGATCGTGCGTCTGTTCCATCGGCAATGTTAGGTAGGGAGGGTGTTGGGACTCGGGCCACCAGTCAGGCGTTCGGCCGGAGGCGAGTGCGGCACCGCAGAACGCCGCCAAAAGAGCAACGTAGAAACAGAAAAAACGCATGTCGCGATCCTCTCCGCCCGGAGCTCCGGGTCATCCCCTCCCAGGGACCGCGGAAACCTACGAAGGAGCGGGGGAAAGAACAAGACCGAAATGAAAAGAAGCGACCGGGTGATGCCGCATCGGTGCGGCGCCGCTAATACCCGGCCTTTTTGTCGACCACATTGATCAGCGGCTGACCGGCCAAGAACAGTTCGAGGTTCTTCTCGAACAACTCCGTGGCGCGTTCCATATGAGCTGGGTCGGTGCCGGCGACATGGGGAGTGATCAATACGCGTGGGTCGGTCCATAACGGGCTGCTCTTCGGGAGCGGCTCTTCGCTGCTGACATCGAGGCCGGCGCCCCCGATTCGACCATGCTGCAGTGCCTCGATCAGTGCCGCTTCGTCGATCAACTCGCCGCGTCCGACGTTCACTACCAGCGCACCGGGTTTGATCAACGAAACCCGTTCTTTGTCCAGGAAGTGCTTCGTGGAACGGGTCAGTGGCAAGGCGAGCACGATCACGTCGGCGCGAGCCAGCGCAGTTTCGAGTTGTTCGGGGCCGAACATCTCGTCGACGTCGTCGGGCTTGTCCGCGCTGGAACGCCGCCGCAATCCCAAGACCGTCATGCCGCAGGCCTTCAATCGCTGAGCGACCGATATACCGATCGGGCCGAGTCCTGCCACCAACGCCACTCGCTGTCGCAACGGGAAAGGGATTCGATCGCCCGACCACAGCAAGTCACGCGCCCACAGTCCTGCTTTCTGCCAATCGCGGCATTCTGCCAAGCGACGCGTGAGGGCCAAGGTCAACCCCAACGCATGATCGGCGATGGTGTCGGCGTTGAGCCCGCGCGAGTGCGTGACGACCACCTCGCTCTTGATCAGCTCGGGAAACAAGAGGGTATCGACGCCTCCCTCGGCGGTATGCACCCATTTCAATCGCCGCGCGCGCGCGAAATGCCGTCTCGGGAGCGTCCATGTGAACAAGACGCGCGCTTCCGAAAGAAATCGGCTGAAGGTTTCCACGTCGCGCGATTGCACCACCCGGACCTCAGGGAAACTGCGCGCCAACCGATCGGGGACGCTCTCACCGAGACTCCACACCCGGTAAGGCGTGTACGCGTTCAGTTGGACTACCACAGTTCTGGGCGTGCTCTTGGGCATCTACGTCCAATGCCTCCTCGAAACGGCGCCGGTATACTGCCACACCTCTTGAACTCACCCGGCCGATCGGCCGTTAGAAGGATAAAAGCCATGGACCGAACTGTGATCGTGAGCGCTTGCCGTACGCCAATGGGCCGCTTCATGGGGGGCCTCGCACCCATCACCGCCCCGCGCCTTGGCGCCGTGGTCGTGAAAGAAGCGGTGAGGCGTGCGGGCATTGCCGCGAGTGACGTTCAGGAAGTGATCATGGGGAATGTGCTGCAAGCCGGCGTCGGGCAAAACCCGGCGCGGCAAGCGGCGATCTTCGCTGGCCTGTCGGAAAGTGTCGGCGCCGTCACCATCAACAAGGTCTGCGGCAGCGCGCTGAAGTCGGTGATGCTGGCCGACCAAGCGATTCGCGCCGGTGATGCGCAGGTGATCGTCGCCGGCGGCATGGAGTCGATGTCGAACGCTCCGTACTATCTGTTTGGAGCGCGCGGCGGATTCAAACTCGGTCACCAGCGCCTGGTCGATGGATTGATTCACGATGGACTGTGGGATGTCTACAGCAATCAACACATGGGCGATACGGCGGAAATGATCACCGACAAATATGCGGTGACCCGCGAGCAGATGGATGAATGGGCCTACATCTCGCACCAACGTGCGGTTGCTGCGATCGAAGGCGGGCTGTTCCAAGACGAGATCATCGGGGTCGATGTGCCGGGTGCCAAAGGAGCGGTAACCGCGATCACCGTCGATGAATCGCCGCGCAAGGACACGTCGGTCGAAAAGCTCGCAGCGCTGAAGCCTGCATTCAAGAAAGACGGCGGCCGCGTTACCGCTGGAAACGCACCGGGCACCAACGATGGAGCTTCGGCATTGGTGGTGACTTCGGAGAGCTATGCCAAGCAACACGGCTTGACGGTCATGGGTGTCATCGCTGCACAGGCGACCGCCGGCCTGTCGCCGGACATGGTGCTGATGACTCCGGAGCCGACCATTCGCGCCCTGTGGAACAAGACTGGATGGCGCCCCGATCAGGTCTCGTTGTACGAAATCAACGAGGCGTTTGCGGTGCAGCAGGTCGCCTTGGGTAAGGTGCTCGAGATTCCTCGCGAAAAGCACAACGCACGAGGCGGCGCCGTTGCGCTGGGGCATCCAATCGGCGCGTCAGGTGCGCGCTGTCTCACGACGCTGCTGTATGCGCTGAAGAGTGGACAAAAGGGTGTTGTCTCCTTGTGCCTGGGCGGTGGAAACGGAGTCGGCCTCGCGGTCGAAAGGGTCTGAACATGAGTCTCGACTCGATCAAGACGGTAGGCGTCATCGGCGCCGGCCAAATGGGGAACGGGATTGCCCATGTCTTTGCACAGTCCGGTTTCAACGTGCTGATGCAGGACGTGCAGCAGGCGTACGTCGACAAAGGACTCGGTACGATCGACAAGAACCTGCAGCGTGGCGTCGACAAAGGGAAGCTGAGCGCGGATGAAAAATTGCAGGTGCTGTCTCGTGTGCGGGGCACCACCAGCGTGGCCGATTTCTCCTCCGCTGATTTTGTCGTCGAAGCGATCGTCGAGAACTTCGAGGTCAAGCAGAAGCTGTTCGCGGAGCTCTCCAAGGTCACGCGGCCGGACGTGGTGTTGGCCAGCAATACATCGTCACTGCCGATCACCCGGCTGGCATCGTCGACCAATCGACCCGAGCGTTTCATCGGGATGCATTTCATGAACCCGGTCCCGGTGATGCAGCTTGTAGAAATCATCCGAGGATTGGCGACATCGCAGGAGACGTATCAACTCACGCACGAGCTTTCCGTGAAACTGGGAAAGACTCCGGTTGAAGTGCACGACTTTCCGGGGTTTGTCAGCAACCGTGTCTTGATGCCGATGATCAACGAGGCGATCTACACGGTGTACGAAGGAGTCGCCAGCGTCGAGTCGGTCGACACGGTGATGAAGCTCGGGATGAATCATCCGATGGGGCCGCTGACGTTGGCCGACTTCATCGGGCTGGACACCTGCCTGGCGATTCTGCGCGTGCTTCACGAGGGACTCGGCGATCCGAAATACCGGCCCTGCCCGCTGCTGATCAAGTACGTCGACGCCGGTTGGCTCGGTCGCAAAACCGGCCGCGGCTTCTACAAGTACTGAAACGGCGATGCAGAACCTCGATCCGGCGGTCGCGGCTACCTGGTACGTGGCCTTCTTGCTTTCGACCACCTGCCATGAAGCGGCACATGCTTGGGTCGCCAAGTTGGGAGGTGACTTGACCGCGTACCACGGCGGTCAAGTCACACTCAACCCTTGGCCGCACATCCGGCGCGAGCCGTTCGGAATGGTCGTCGTTCCCATCATCAGCGTGTTGATTTCGGGGTGGGCGTTCGGCTGGGCGTCCGCACCCTACGATCCGTATTGGGCCGATCGTCATCCCAAGCGCGCCGGGCTGATGGCAGCGGCCGGTCCCGCCGCGAATGCGTTGCTTTGTCTGCTGGCGGTAGCGCTGCTGCGCGTTGGAGCGGCAACCGGCATGATCGGCGCTGGCGCCGGTGACAGTCTGGCCGCGGCGAGCACCCAGTTTCTGGTCACGATGGCGATCCTGAATGCGCTGCTCGGCGTCTTCAACTTGCTGCCGCTGCCCCCGCTCGATGGCGCCAGCATCGTGGAGGCGTTCGGCGGTTCGACGATTCGCAATGCGATGCGCGGGTTTCGGGCACTGCCGATCGCGGGGTTCGTCGGTATCTTGGTCGCGTGGAACATCTTTCCGATATTGGCGCGGCCGGTTTACGCGCTCGTTCAATGGTTGATCGCCGGATAGGGTGGGGGCCGATGCCACATCGCTACTGGAGTCTTCTCGGCCGACAACCGGTCTCTCGACACAGAATCTTCGACGTTTATCACGATCGCTATCGAGTCGCGCCCAGCAACATCGAGCGCGACTTCGTGGTGATCGATGCGAGCGACTGGATCAACGTGGTGCCGATCACAGCCGATGGTGACGTCGTGATGATCCGACAGTATCGACACGGCGTTCGGCAGGTCACCTTGGAGATCCCAGGCGGGATGATCGACGCCGGGGAAGATCCGGCAGCAGCAGCGCGTCGTGAGTTACGCGAGGAGACCGGCTACGAAGCAGCCGAGGTGAGATTGTTGGGACGCACCTTTCCCAACCCTGCGATTCAGTCCAACACGCTGCACTGTTTCGTCGCCGAGAACGTGACGCAGGTCGGTGTGCCGCACCCCGACGAATTCGAGCGGATCGAGGTGGTAACGGTTCCGCTGTCCGACATCCCGCGACTGGCTCGCGACGGCTCCATCGGCCACGCGTTGGTAATCGTGGCGCTTGGCTTGATGGGCGCACTCACGGAGCAGCCCCGATGAATCGATCGCCGTTGACGATCGGTTCGGTGCAGCTTCCCGAGCCGCTCCTGCTGGCGCCGATGGCCGGGATCACTGATCACCAATTTCGATTGTTGGTTCGCCGCATCGGTGGTTGCGGCTTGGTCTCGATGGAGTTCATCAGCAGCGAAGCGGTCACCCGTGGCAACAAGAACGAACTGGCAAAGTTGCGCTTTGCAGAAGAAGAACGGCCGATGGCGATCCAGATCTACGGCCGCGATCCGGCACGAATGGCCGAATGCGCCGCGATCGTCAACCAACTGCGCCCCGACATCTGCGACATCAACATGGGGTGCCCTGCCAACAAGGTGCTCAAGGGTTGTTCCGGCGCCGCCTTGATGGGCGATTTGGAACGCGCGGCCGCAATCATCAAGGCCTGCCGCGTGCAGCTTCAGCTTCCGCTCACCGTGAAGTTCCGTTTGGGATTGGGAAAGGGCGACTGCCCCATCAACTACTTGGAGTTGGGGCGCATCTGCCAGGATCTGGGAGTCGATGCCGTTTCGATGCATGCGCGCACCGCCAGCCAGATGTTCACCGGCGAAGCGAGTTGGGAACACATCCACCGCTTGAAGCAAGCGCTTCGGATCCCGGTGATCGGCAATGGTGACGTCAAATCGCCGCAAGATGCGCTGCGATTGCTGCAAACCACAGGCTGTGACGGCGTCATGATCGGCCGTGCCGTGCTGACCGATCCTTGGATCTTTCGGCGCACCGCACGACTTTTGCGCGGCGAGGCCGACCAACTGCCAACCCTGATCGAACGACGAGCGATCATCCGCGAGCATTTCGGCTGGATCGTCCGCGATGAGGAGCCATCGGCAGCGATGCACAAGCTGCGCACATTCGCAGGTTGGTACGCACACGGCATCCCGCACGGAAGGGTCTTGCGGCGGATGATCGGCACGCTTCGTGAGCCACAGCAATTCATCGACAGTTTCGAGGCGCACTTCGACTCGATCCTGATCAACCAGTCGATTGCCTCGTGAAACTCCAAGCCAGCCCCTCGTTCGAACCGTTGGCGGTTGTCACGCGTGGTGGACTCGTCGAGTCGGTACACCACGGGCTGGTGGTGATCGCGCCCCCTCGCGGCCATCTCGAGATCGCGGTTGGCAACCCAGCGACGAAGTTGATCCTACGCTCGGCGGGCAAGCCGTTTCAGGTGGCGGCGTTGGTCGAGTCGGGCGCAGCCGATGTTTTCGGTTTGACCGATCAAGAACTCGCGATCGCGATCGGGTCGCACGGCGGCGCGCCGGAGCATGTGGCTGCGGTCACGAGTTTGATGGACAAGTGCGGGATCAGCGATGCGATGCTCGGTTGCGGGATCCATCCGCCGTTCGACAAGGGGGCGCGCGTCATCGGCGGCCGTATCGGCTACACGGTGCGTCAAAACAACTGTTCCGGAAAACACGCAGCGATGCTCGCCGGATGTCTACATCTCGGGTTACCGACAGATCGGTATCTCGACCCGCAGCATCCTTGGCAGCTCCGAATCGGCGCGTTGGTGGCGCGACACGCCGCTATCGATCCGTCGGAAATCGAAACTGTGACGGACGGTTGTTCCGCGCCGTCGTTCGTCCTGCCAGCGTTGGCGGCCGCCCGCGCCTATGCCGCTTTGGCGGAGGGAAGCGACCCTGCATTGCGACGCGTCCGCGATGCGGCACAGGCTGATCCGCTCATGATCGCGGGCGAGGGGCGGCTCGAAACCGATCTCATGCGCGCGGCGCCGCGGCGGCTGATTGCCAAGAGCGGCGCCGAGGGTGTCTACGCGTTGGCGCTGCAGACCGACGCGGGTCCGCGCGGCGTGGTCCTCAAAATCGCCGACGGCGATGAACGCCGCGCACGAAACCGCGTGGCGATCGACCTCGCCGCAACGTCGCTCTCGCTGGACGCTGCCATCATCGATACGTTGGTCGCGACCCATCTTCCCTCGATCACAACGCTGCGCGGCGTCGTCGTGGGGGACGTGGTTTCGGTCTGGGATTCGAACCGCTCGGTCTAGCGCATACTACGCATCACCGACGGCACGGACGTCGCGGTGTGCGTGTGAGTCAGCGAGGCGAGCGATGAAGCGCAACGAGATCATCCGATTGGTACTGGGGCTCGTGGCCCTGACGATCGTCGTGCTTGGCGCCGTGCGTGTGCTTCTGCCCTTCGCGACGCCAATCCTTTGGGCTCTTGTTCTGGGCACGGCGACTTGGCCGGCCTATCGGCGACTGCACGACTGGCTCGGCGGTCGAACCAATCTCGCCGCACTGCTCATGACAATCGCACTCACCTTGACGGTATTGATGCCGTTCGTCGCCATGGGGTTTGCTCTCGCCGGTGAGGTCGGCCCCACCGTTGAGCGCGTGCGCACCTGGATGGAGGCCGAAGGAACAGGGTTGCCGGAGTCGCTCAAGCGCATCCCGATGTTGGAGGAAGCGCTGCTGAAGCTGAAAGAAACCGCCGCGACCGCCGAGGGACGTCGCGAGCTGGTGATGCAAGGGGCCGGCCTCGGTCCCGCGGGGCATCTGCTGACACTGGGGAAGAATCTGCTCCACACATTGCTGAATGCCGTGATCACCGTATTCACGCTGTTCTTCGTCTACCGCGACGGGAGATCGCTGGAACGCGAGGCGAACTCGCTGCTCGATCGAATCGACGTCGGTCGCGGCGCACAGATTCTGGGATCGGTTCGCGAGACGGTTCGAGCCGTCTTCTTCGGATGGATCTTGACAGCCGCCGCGCAAGGTGTGGTCGCGATGTTGGGGTATTGGATTGCAGGGCTTTCGGCGCCGGTACTGCTGGGGATCGCCACCGGCCTGGCGGCGGTGATTCCGTTCGGGGTTTCCATGGTCTGGATCCCTGCGGTGATTTCATTGGCATCGGAGGGGAACTGGGGGTGGGCGATCTTCCTGACGATTTGGGCCCTTGCTGTGGTGGGTTTGATCGACAACGTGCTCCGTCCGCTGTTCATCAGCGGTCCCGCCAAGATCCCGTTCATCTTGGTGTTCTTTGGTGTGCTGGGTGGACTTGCCACGTTCGGACTCCTTGGCTTGGTGTTGGGTCCTGTCTTCCTGGCGATCCTGTTGGCCTTGCTGCGGCAAGGGCGCGAGGCGATGGCCGTTGCGGCGCAACGTGGTCCCTCTGTTCCATCGAAGGGAGACGAGGCCGCGGGTTGACGGTCCCAGGGGGCCCCCGTACAATCCGCCGCTCGTAAAGCAGCGTCTGTCACCGAAAGGCGGCAGGCACGGTGGTTCCGGGCGGGAATAGCTCAGTTGGTAGAGCACGACCTTGCCAAGGTCGGGGTCGCGGGTTCGAGTCCCGTTTCCCGCTCCAATCCCAGTCACGAGGCGGCATGTCCTCTACGTCGCGCCTGACCTCGAACGAAACATCCCGTCGATTTCTAATCACGGGTGCCGGAAGCGGCATCGGCAGAGCGCTCGCGTTGAGACTTCAGGCGCGCGGTCATCGACTCGCGCTGATTGGCCGCCGTGTCGAGGCGCTCGAGCAAACCGCCGCGGCCTTCCGCTCGACGGAACCGTTGATTCTGCCTGCGGATGTTACACAGCCGAGCGATCTGGCGACCGCCGCGCGAACGATCGACCAACGTTGGGGCGCGCTGGATGGGATCGTCAACAACGCTGGCCTTTCTCATTACGCCTCGATCGAACAGATTGCGCTCGTCGATTGGGAGCGTGTGATAGCCACTAACCTGACCGCTCCGTTCCTGGTTCTACAAACGATGCTGCCGCTTCTGCGACGAGGCGAGCATCGATCGGTCGTGAACGTCGGCAGCACACTCGGGGCGGTTGGACTGCGCGGGGCTTCGGCGTACTGCGCGGCAAAGGCCGGGTTGATCAACTGGACGCGCGCCGTGGCACTGGATCTAGCGCCCGAGCAAATCCGCGTCAACGTCGTGCTCCCGGGAGTCGTCGATACGCCGATGCTCGATGCCGAGCGCGGCGAACCGGGCACCGCCGCGGAACGCAAGCAGCGCCTCGCGGCACTTCACCCGCTCGGGCGACTCGCGTCGGCCGACGATGTCGCGGCAGCGATCGCCATGATGTTGTCACCCGATGCTGCATTCATCACCGGATCGACGTTGACCGTCGATGGCGGGCAGACGGCCGGTTTCGCGGAGTAGTCCGAGGTGACTACGAGACACCGCGTCGTAGGAAAATGTCGACCCTCCTAGTTACGAGACGCGCGCACTTCGAATTTGAAGCGCGGTTCTCATCTATCATGGTCTCGGCTTTGGGCCCCCTCGGCAGGACGAGGGGGCGGGGGACATATCGTGGAACACTCGCGTCGAATCCTGATCGTGGATGACGATGGTGATGTGCGTGCGAGTCTGGCGCGAGCGCTCCAAGAGACCGGAAAGTACTCGGTCGAAACCGCTCCCGACGCATTCACGGCTGGTGTCCGTTTCGGTACTCGACCACCTGATCTGCTGATTCTCGATGTGGTGATGCCAGGTATGGGAGGTTTCGATGTGTGTCAGCGCGTGCGCGCGCTCGAGGGCGGATCGCGGGTGAAGATCGTCGTGCTCACCGGCTATCCCGGCACCGGCGCCAGCGAGCGTTCCCTGCTCAGCGGCGCCGATCTCTTCCTCACCAAGCCTCAGCCGATGGAAAGTTTCCTGGCGCACATCGAGGATCTACTCGATGACTGAGGGTAGTTACGGCGCTTCGTCTTTGCGCCACGACGAGAGAGCACGCGCAAGCGCCGATTCCGTTGCCGAGTTACGAGTGGCGCTGTCGCGCGCCGAGACCTTCGCCTCGGCAGTGTTTCATTCCATGCCCGATCCCCATCTTTGGCTCGATCGGAACGGCCGGGTATGCGACCTGAACCGCGCGGTCTCTCGGCTATCAGGCTGGCGGTTCGACGATCTGATGGGGAGGCGAATCAGCAGCTTGATCGCGCGCGAGTCCCGCCCGGCTTGGGTCGAGGCGTGTCGTCGCATGCAACAGGCAGGCAGGGTCGAGAATGTTGCGCTGCGAGTTTGTCGCGTCGATGGAGCTACGCTCGATGTTGCGGCGCATGGCGTTTGGCTGCAGGAAACGCACGCCGCCATCGACGACGAGCGTGCCGAGATCTTGGTGGTGGTACGCGACGAGACGGCTCGTTTGGCGCTCCAAAGACACCTGCTGCAAGCCGATCGGCTCGCGGCAACGGGTCGGTTGGCGGCCGGAGTCGCGCACGAGATCAACAATCCGCTACAGGCGATCTTGGTTTACATGGCGCTCGTCGATCGACATCTGCCTGGCGATTTTGCCGAGCGCGAGGCTTGGGAGCGGGTCAGCCAAGGGGTCGAGCGGATTCGGCAGATCGTGGCTGACTTGTTGGATCTGCATCGCGGAAGCGATCACGAGCGTGGTCCGGTCGATCTGCATCGTGTCTTGGAGGAAGCGCTCGGCTTGGCCCGCGCGACCATCGATCGACATGGCGTTCGAGTGCACCGCGAGTTCGCATCGGAATTGCCCTCGCTACATGCAAACGACAAACACGTTTACCAGGTCGCGTTGAATCTGATCCTGAATGCATTGGAGGCGATGCCGCATGGTGGCACGCTCACGCTTCGCACACGCCCTGCCGCAGAACACGAGGTCGAACTCGATGTCGCCGACACCGGCGCAGGGATTCCAGAACAGCATCTTCCGCACATCTTCGACCCGTTTCTGAGTGCAGGTTCGCGCCGCGGCACCGGTCTTGGTCTGTTCGTCACGTACAACCTGGTGCGCGGACTCGGCGGACGGATCGGCGTCGATTCGGTTCCAGGTCGCGGCAGCACGTTTCGGGTGGCTTGGCCGGCACGCGGTGAGGAATGACAGCACGCGCCGTGCCTGTCGTGCCGGCACCCGATTGCAAGCGCGGTTGTGAGCTGAGCCTGTGGGTCGATCACCAACGGTTGCTCGGACTTCAAGCGAATCGAGCCGAGCCCTGCGACTTCTGCTTGCGTCACGCGCAACTGTTGGATTCCGGTCGTCGACTGGTGGTGCCACTTCGACCACGCGGAGGGCGCCGTGCTACCAGCGCGGAGACGGCGGCAGTATTCGATCCATGCACGTGGCAGGAAGCGGTGGAAACTGCCGGTCTGGCGTTGCGCCAAGCGCAACTGGACGATCACGCGCTGCTGTGGATCTCGAGCGGAAGGCCGAGCCCACTCGACCTGCTGCCGCGCCGAATCGGGCGACTCACGAAACAGTGCGTTCACGTCGAACGCAGACTCCCGCGGCAGACGATCGCGCAACTCGCCGCAACAGCCTCGATCGCGACCGTACCGCCGGAACACGACCTGTTGGTTTTTTGGGGAGGCGGTTCCGATTCGTACCGATTCAGCGAGTTACCGCGGATCGTGATCGATCCACGCGCCGTTGAGCCGCGCGCGGGAACGCTGCACCTTGCGGTGAGGCCAGGAGCCGACGCCGTGTTGGCCTCAGCGTGGGGTGCGAGGTTCGAGTCGTCGTCGCGGGTTACGACCGACGCAGGAGGAGTTCACGAGAGCGCTCTGGACGATGCGTGCCGCTCGATCCGAGCCGCGCGCGCGCCGCTGTTTGTTCTTGGACCGGGACTCGGACGGTATCCGCACGCCGCTTGGACCGTGCGCTGCATCGCCGCGCTTTCGGAACAACTGGGGGCGAGTTTGGTGGCGCCCGCGGTGCAGCACGACCTCTGCGCGCGTGCTGAGGTTCCGGTGGGGGGGCGATACCGCCTGATCGGAAGCGGCGCGCTCACCGCCGCACTCGAGTCACTCACCGCACGGCAAACGGTGGTCGTGATCGAGGGAGGTGATCCGTTCACCATTCCCGGTCATTCCGCAGCGTTGAGGAAGTTCCTGCGACATGCGTCGCGCGTGATCCAGTTCGGACTCGAGCCAAACACTGCGACCGAATTCGCCGACTTGGTGGTTCCTGTGCTCTCACCCTGGGAGCACGTCGAGCGTTGCGCTGTCCCGACGGCAGAAGGCGTGAGGGAGGGACACGCCGCGCTTTCCTCGCCACGAGATCTGGTAGGAGAGACGAAGTTCTGGCGCCGGGTGGCTCGTTCCGTCGACTGGCCCGAACGATGGTTTCCGGCAGAGGCCCAAGAATGGATCGACCAAACCGATGATCGTTCCCGCGCGCAGTTGGATAGTGCCGAGTGCGGCCCAAGTGCTGCTCTGCGTGAGTCCGGGGAAGGCCCGACGACAACACCGGAGATCTACGCCGCCTATCGCCTTTGGATGGTGCCGGGTGAATCCAGTGCGCAAAGTCGATGGGACCTGCGCGACGTTGCGGGGACGGAAGTAGTTCTCGCCGCCGCCGACGCTCAGCGCCGCGGCTTGATCACGGGAGCCACAGCGGTCGTTCACAACCAGCGAGGATCGCTTCACGCGACCGTTATCGTGAGCGAGGCCCAACCCTCGGGGATCGCCAGCATCGACCCAGCAGGTCCAGGCGGCGCCTCGTTGGCAGCACTTGCGGAGCCGGCTATCGGCGGGCCATGGGGCGGGGAGACCTGGGGGAGTTTTCTGGTCGAGGTCAGTCCCCCGTAGCGGGTCGTAAGTCCAACTTTCAACGCGCAGTGGACCGTCTTTTCCACCGATAAATCCACAGTTGTGGAAAAGGCTGCCCAATCGACGTCGGGCCGGCCAAACCGTTGGTGCTGGGGAGGTTCGCGTTGACGCGTGAAAGGTCGGCTGCTACCTTCCGGGCGCCGCGGCGGTAGGAGCCGTCCGGGCCCGGTTCGCGTCCCGGAGTTCATGTCCTGACGCCCTCTGGTGAGGCGATGCTGGTCAAAACTCTCGATCGTGTGCGCAACATCGGAATCATTGCGCACATCGATGCCGGCAAAACGACGACCACCGAGCGCTTCCTGTACACGGCCGGAATCATCCACAAAATGGGTGAAGTCCACGACGGCGAAGCGACCATGGATTTCCGCGCCGACGAGCGTGAGCGCGGAATCACCATCTCGGCCGCAGCCATCACCTTTTTGTGGCGCGATCACCAGGTCAATCTGATCGATACGCCTGGCCACGTCGATTTCACCGCGGAGGTCGAACGCTCGCTGCGTGTCCTCGATGGCGCGGTCGTGATTTTCTCCGGCGTCGAAGGAGTCGAACCCCAAAGCGAAACCGTTTGGCATCAAGCCGATCACTATGGGGTGCCTCGGCTCGCGTTCATCAACAAGCTCGATCGTGTGGGCGCTGACCACGAGCGTGTCTTGGGGCAAGTACGGAAAGAGTTGGGTGCCAACGCCGTCTTCATCAACCTTCCAGACGGCCTCGAAGACAAACTCGGCGGCGTGATCGATCTGATTGCGATGAAGCACCTGCTGATCGACCCCACATCGCAAGGCAAGGAACTCATCGCACATCCAATTCCAGACGAAGCCATCGACTCCGCACGCGCCACCCGCGAAACGTTGATCGAGCGACTTGCCGATGTCGTCGAGTGGTTCGGCGATCTGTACCTGGCCGAACAGCCGATCGGTGAGGACGAGATACGTCGAGCGTTACGCCAGGCGACGATTGCGGGCCGCATCGTCCCGGTGATGTGCGGAGCCTCGTTGCGCGACTTGGGTGTGGCGCCCGTTCTCGATGCCGTCACGCTTTATCTGCCGTCACCGGTCGATCGACCGGCGGCAATTGGTTCTCATCCCGACACGCACGAGGCAGAGCGACGAGAGCCGTCGGCCGACGCACCGTTTTCTGCGTTGGTATTCAAGGTCGTGGCCAGTCCGAACACGGAGTTCACTTGGCTTCGGGTCTATTCGGGGAAACTCACCGATGAGGACCGGTGCTTCAATCCGCGAACCGGAAGCAAGCTCCGGCTGCGACAACTATTGCGGTTGCATGCCGACAAGAGCGAGCGGGTCGAGGTGGCGACATGCGGGGACATCGTGGCCGTGCCCGCCCTGAAGGACGTGACCACCGGCGATACGCTGTGTGATGCAAGTCACCCTATTGCTTACGAGCCGATTCAGTTTCCAGAGACGGTGGTCTCGGTGGCCGTCGAAGCTCGAACCTCTGCCGATCGCGAGAAGATGCTCGAGGTGATCGAAAAGCTGCAACGTGAAGATCCGACCTTCCGCTGCCACACCGATTCCGAGACAGGACAGTTGATCCTGTTCGGCATGGGAGAGTTGCACTTGGAAGTCTTGCGCGATCGCATGCTGCGAGACTTCAACATCTCAGCGCGATTCGGCAAGCCGCGTGTTTCGTATCGTGAGACCGTATCCACGACCGCGTCCGGTGACGGCATCTTCGACAAGAAAATCGGTGAGACTCAGGTCCATGCACGGGCGCGAGTCCGGATCGAGCCTCGCCCCCGTATCCCCGGAGAGCGGACGGCTGTTGCGGTCGAAACCAAACTGCTTGGAACGGCCAGCATGCTGACGCCACAACTGCAGCGTGAAGCGCACGATATTCTTCGGTCGGGCTGCGAGGCGGGTGGATCGTACGGATACCCGGTCGTCGACGTGGAAGTGGTTGCCGAGGATCTGTCGCTTGGTGATGCACCCGATCTCCTGGTGCCACTCGGCGCCTCGCTTACCGTCGCCTTGCGCCACGCACTTCAGAACGCTGGAACGGTCGTGCTCGAACCGATCATGCGATTGGAGGTCCGCGTTCCGGAGGACTTCCTGGGCCCTGTGGTCAAGGATCTGGGCGCCCGTCGCACCGAGATCCGCGAAACCGCGATCATCGGAAACTATGCTGCGGTCCGCGGTTATGTTCCTCTGGCGGAGATGTTCGGTTACTCGACAGATGTTCGATCTCTGACTCAAGGTCGGGGTAGCTTTTCGATGGAACCATTCGACTATCGCGCGGTACCTACACACCTGACGTCCAAACAGCACACGCTGCTCTGAAGCCACCTCCTGGCGGCTCTTGACACCTCTGGGGGCGGAGTCTTACGAAACCGCCGCCGCGAGAAGCGGTGTAACCGAAAACCCCAGGAGGAACGCTGCAATGACCTACTTAACGCTTGAGCCAACACGCACAATCAGCCGGTTGCACGAGGACATGGCGCGGGCGCTCAGGAGCCTCTACGAACCAGCGGAAGAAGCGTCCCGAGGCGTCGGGGTCTTCACGCCTGCGGTCGACATCGTTGAACTCGAGCAAGAAGTTCTGTTGCTCGCCGATCTGCCGGGAGTGGATCCTGGTCATGTCGATGTCTCGGTGGAGGATCGGACACTCACGCTGGCGGGCGAACGTCATCCTTACAGCGATCTGAAGGATCCGCAGGCGTTCCGAACCGAGCGACTGTCTGGACGTTTCACGCGCACCTTCGTTTTGCCGACGACTGTGGACACCGGCCGAATCCACGCCGAGTTCAATCACGGAGTGCTGAAGGTCGTGCTTCCCAAGGCCGAGCATGTTCGTGCCAGGAAGATCCAGATCCAAACCAGCTAACGAATCCAAGCCGAGACTCGACGCGTAGACTTTGACGGGGCGGAGTCGAACTCCGCCCCGTGTTGCATGGCGAGACCAATCCACGGCTGGCAGACTCGGCACGACAATACGGCCCGGAACCCGGAGAAAACCATGGGCGAACAGATTCAGGGCAAGGTTGAGGGCGCCACCCCCAGTGGTGAGGTCATCGGAGTCTTGCCACTGCGCAATAGCGTGCTCTTCCCGCATGCTGTCATGCCGATCTCCGTCGGGCGTCGCAAGACTCTCGCGCTGATCGAGAATGCGCTCGAGAAAGATGTTCCGATTTGCGTGGTGTCACAGAAGGACGCCGCCGTCGACGACCCCGCGCCAGAGGATCTCTACGAGCAAGCCACCGTGGCGAGGATCCTCAAGGCGATCCGAGTCGGGGGCGGGAACATCAACCTCATCATCCAAGGCATGCAGCGTGCGCGTGTCGAGCGCTTCACTCAACTCGAACCGTTCCTCGCCGCCGAGGTTGTCCGTCTCGCCGACACTCCCGAGGAAGGGATCGAAGTCGAGGCGATGTCTCGCAACCTTGCGCTCCAGTTCCGAAAGCTGGTCGAGATCCACCCCAATCTTTCGGGCGATATTTCGGAACTGACACTCCCTGAGGACGAACCGGATCGACTCGCCGATCTGGTCGCCTCCGTGCTTCCAATCCCTGTCTCCGAAAAGATGAAGCTGTTGCCGATCACGTCGCTGCACGAGCGACTCGAGACGATCACGTCCCGCGTCGCGCGTGAAGTTCAGGTCACCGAACTCGGCTCGCAGATTCAATCGCGCGTGATGGACGAGGTCGGCAAGACGCAGCGACAGTTTTACCTTCGCGAACAACTCAAAGCGATCCAGCGCGAACTGGGTGATGGCGATGATCGCACCCGAGAGGTCGATGAGTTCCGGCAACGGATCGACGAAGCGAAGCTTCCTGACGACGTCAAAGAGGTGGCCGAGCGGGAATTGGATCGACTCTCTGCGATGTCGCCCGCGTCGGCCGAGTTCACCGTCGCTCGGACATATCTCGATTGGCTGGTGAGCCTGCCGTGGTCCAAATCCACCGAAGACAAGATCGACCTTCGCGAATCACGGACGATCCTCGACGAGGAGCACTACGACCTCGAGAAGGTGAAAGACCGAATTCTCGAGTACCTCGCGGTGCGCAAACGTAAACCCGACCTGAAGGGGCCGATTCTGTGCTTGGTCGGACCTCCGGGAACCGGGAAGACATCGCTCGGTCGCTCGATCGCCAAGGCGATGGGACGAAAGTTCGTTCGCGCCTCGCTGGGAGGCGTGCGCGACGAAGCCGAGATTCGAGGTCATCGCCGCACCTATGTCGCGGCATTGCCTGGGCGGATCATCCAAGGATTGAAGAAAGCCGGTACGAAGAATCCGGTGTTCGTGCTCGATGAGATCGACAAGCTCGGCTCTGACTTCCGCGGTGATCCCTCCAGCGCACTGCTCGAGGTCTTGGACCCGGAGCAGAACCACCAGTTCTCGGATCACTATCTCGAGGTTCCTTACGATCTGAGCCAGGTGTTCTTCATCTGCACGGCGAACGTGCTGGACACCATCCCACCTGCACTTCGCGATCGCATGGAAGTATTGTCGTTGCCTGGCTACACCGAAGAAGAAAAACTCACGATCGCCAAGCAGCATTTGATTCCACGGCAAATCGAAGCCAACGGCTTGAAACTCGAAGACTTGGATCTTTCCGACGAGTCGGTGCGGCGTGTGATCGCCGACTACACGCGCGAGGCCGGTCTGCGCAATCTAGAGCGCGAAATCGCGAGCCTGTGCCGCAAGGTGGTGCGCCGCTTGGTCGAACTGGAAGCCGATACCGGTTCGGCGACACCGTTGACGGTCACGCCGGAGGATGTGAGCAAGATGCTCGGTCCGGCCAAGTTCTATCGCGAGGTGATCGAACGTGCCGATCGGCCGGGAGTCGCGATTGGACTGGCCTGGACTCAGGCCGGAGGGGACATCCTGTTCATCGAAGCGACGCGAATGCCGGGGCGCGGGAAGATGATCATCACCGGAAGGCTCGGTGAGGTCATGAAAGAGTCGGCGCAGGCTGCGTTGTCCTGGGTTCGCTCCAACGCCAGTCGATTCGGAATCGGTGGCGAGCAGTTCGAGAAGCATGACTTGCACGTGCATGTTCCGGCCGGCGCGATTCCAAAGGACGGGCCATCGGCCGGGGTGACGCTCACGGTCGCGCTCTTGTCGCTGCTAACGGGCCGCCCCACGCGACCGATGATGGCGATGACCGGTGAAATTACCTTGCGTGGGAAGGTTCTACCGGTCGGCGGAATCAAGGAGAAAGTGCTCGCAGCGCGCCGAGCGGGCATCAATGAGGTTCTGCTCCCGACCCGCAACGAGAAAGACCTCGAGGACATTCAGCCCGAATTGAGGGACTCGATGAAGTTCCACTTCATCGAGGAACTCGACGACGCACTACGCCTGACCCTGGGTGATGATGTCGTGCGCGATGTTGTGGGGATCGAAGCTGCCGTCGACGTCGCGGGGCAGGTCGAAGTGATCGGCTCGACCTCTATCGAAGAACGCCCGAGCTGACCTAGCTGTCTCAAACAAAAAAACGGCGGATCCGAGGATCCGCCGTTTTTTTTCATGTCGACGATCCGAGCGCTACTGAAATGCGCTGGCTTCGTTGTCCTTCTTGTCGTTGTCGTCGGCCAGCAGTCCGAGCGCGATGATCCCCGCTCCGCCGAGTACTGGCACCAACCATGACGCCAGCTTGAGCCCACTACCCGTCTTTGCTGCGGCCACCGCCGTCGTCGCCCCTTTGCCCGACTCCGAGGACGCGATGGCGGTCTTCGGCGGCCGTCCCTCGATGATGCGAGCGACCCCGTCAGGAACTCGATCAAGGCCCGGGATGCGACGATCGGGTTCAGCCGACCACCACTCCGTGTCCTCGGGCTGAGGCGGACCCAATGACAGCGAGACCTCTTGCTTTTCCCCGGCCGGAGCGTTGATCACGCGGTTTGCGAGAAACAACCCTGAGGTATCGAGGACCGCCAGGTCGTAGTAGCCAAAGGGGAGCCCGGGAATCGTGTACTTGCCATCCTTGTCGGAGGGTGCCGACTTGAACACCTGTTTGGTATCCAGGTGCACCGCGTAGACCTGGGCGCCTGCAACGGGCTCCCCGTTGGTCGCGGCTCGCACAGTTCCCGAAATAACAACGCTCCCGGCCATTCCAGCGGCAGATGTCGCTGTCGAGGCGAGCGGACCGAAAATCAGCATACAGACCAGCACTATCGCGGCGCAGCGTCTCACGGATCCCTCTCTCGTCGTCATCAGCATCCCGTTTCCCCTCAGTGGCGGGTACGAGGCTCATTGGTTCGAACCGGATCCGACCGTCGTCCCGGTGGGTCTCCGGTGAACGGGCGGCAGTCTCGCACGGGAAACCTAATGCAGCGACCCCCTCCAATCAAGCACCAGAATGAACAGAATCGGGAGCTTGTGGACTGAACGCCCCAGAAAAGACTACTGCCGAGGGCCGGTCGAGTAGTTGGAGCTGTCCCCGCTGGAGAGTGCAATCAGTCCGGCGACGATCGCAGCCCCTCCCGCGACCAGTACCGCAACCCCCTTCCCGGTCGAGAACCAGGCGATCCCAGAAGGTCCGGTTTTCTCCTCCAGTCGGGCGACGCCTGCTACCGGTACGGAGGTTCCAGGAAGATTGGCTCCCTCTTTCAGCCCCAGTCCCAGATCCTCCGGCAAGAAGGGACTCACCTCGAAGTTCGCCTTGAGCTTCTGCCGAGGGGGGAGGGTCAGGATTCGATTGGCGGCGTAACTCTGGCCACCGAACTCGAACGCCACCAGGTAGTGGCCGTAGGGGAGTTTCTCGAGCGAGTAGTCACCGCCTGCGCCGGTGGTCCCTTTCACCTGAATCCCCTCGGACTCCATCAAGCGAAGGACTACCGTGGCCCCAGCGACCGGTTTCCCGGCTGGGTCGCGCAGCGATCCGCTGACCTTGGATGTACCGCCCACGGCAGCCATCGAGGGTGCGGGCGAGAGCATCGCCAATAGAAGAGCGACGCCAACGAAATATCGAAATGTGGTTCGGCGACGAAACTCGAGGATGGACATGCGCCGGATGCTACACGAACCGCCGCGACGCGCCTATTCCGGCAGACGACCGAGTTCCAGATCGCTGAGCCGCTTCTTGATGTGCTCAGCCGTCGGGTCGTAGTTCAGTGCCTTCCGATACGCCTGCGCTGCTCCGGCAAGATCACCTGTATGAGCGAGCGCGTCGCCGAGCATGCAGTACAAGTACGATTCCCCTTCGTCGGTTCGAGTCCGAGGTAGGTCGATCCACCTTACGATCGCCCGCCTCACTGCTGGCCAGTCTTGACGTGCCAAACCGATCTCCATCTCGAACATCTTCTTGGACGCCTCGTCCTTGATTCCCGCGAGTTCCTTGGAGGCCTCGTCCCACCGCTTGGCTGAGAGCAAATCGCGCACGATCCAGATGCGCGTGTAGTCCTGCAAGGCGGGGCTCGCCAGCACACTCGGTTCTGCCAGGCAGCCCTGCAGGAAAGCGATCGCTGAGATGCCGTGAGCCTGATCCAGAATCTCTCTTACCTCTCCTCCAGCAAAGCAGTGGCTCGGAGACGGCTTGATATCCGCAGGGACGATCGAGCCCGCGATCTCCATGTCCCCCGCTTCTATCACCAACTGCAACACCCTCTGAAACGCAGTGGAGTAGGGCATGAAGCGAGTCGCCAATGTCCCAGGAGGGAAGCCGGCCCGATAGAGATCCTCGACGATCCCCGGCGCTAACTCGGAATTGAGCGAGCAGACCGCGTCTGCGTCCTGAAGAGCACGATCCGGCTGACCCAGGCTGAGTTCTATCCCGATCAACGGATACCGCACCAGGTTGGTATTCCAGGCGTCGACTCGGCGTGCCCGATCGGCGGCACGCGCGACCTCATCTCGGACCGTTTCGGCATCGATTGCAGGAGAAATCACACCTGCATCGGAGGCGGCCAACAGAAGCCGGGCGTACCGGATCGAGTAGGGTCCCGACAACGGACGTCGCCGTTGCACATCGGCGTTGATCGCGAGTGCATTGCAGAGCAACTGGGGGCTGGATTCCGTCCGGGACCGCTCGGCTAGGCGAATCACTTCTCGATACTCGCGTTCAGCGAGCTTCGGCCAGGTCGGCGACATTCCCAGCGGCTCCCAGTAAGCGAGGCCGTAGCAAGCGGATAGCGGAGACAGAACAAGCGCGCCTGCGAGAAGCCAACGCGAGGTCGCGGAACTCTTGACCGAACCCAATGGTCTTGGAAGATGAAGTCCCGCAAGCAAAGCGACCAAGAGCAACAGACTTGGAATTCGCAGCGGGAAATCAACAGCTTCGTGGAGTGCTACAGCACCAAGCGCTACCCAGATCGACAAATCCCAAGTTACGCCGGTTCGCTTGCGCGCTGAGATCACGCGCACTGCAACCGCGATGATAGGCACGATTGCCAGCGCGAGCCCGATCAGTCCTGTTTCCACCAGCACCTGCAAATAGTCGTTGTGCGCTTCCTGGTAGCGAACCTGCATTGGAGCGGGCCTGTAGAAGGTGAAAGTCTGAGCGAAAGTTCCGGCACCTGTGCCGAAGATCGGATAGCGCGCGACGATGTCGGCGCAGAGCCGAAGAACGGCACCGCGACTCTGTGGATCGCTCCAGTCTGCGCCGACGATCGCCGCGCGCTCGTAGAGAGCCGGTACCGCCACCCACAACGCGGGTACCGCAATCAAGAGGCCGAATCCAACCGACACCAGCCGAATTGTCCGACTTGCACCGCGCCACAACCACGCAACGCCGGAGAGCACCACAAGCATTCCAAGCGCCAGTCCTGCTCGAGACTTGCTCGCGGCCAATCCTGCGATGAGACCAGCGAAGATCGCGACCAACGTGAGCCGGCGCGCGTCGGCGCGACCCGTATCGATTCCGGTCCGTGGTTCGGTCATTCGCGCCAGCACGAGCACAGCGCCGATCGACAGGTAGATCAGCATCGCGAAGTGATTGCGGTTGATCAGCGTGCCTGTGGCGCAGTCTTTGTAGGCCTCCTTTTCGTACCACAGCACCATCGGCGAGTTCGAAAGCCATTGCGCCAGGCCATAGACCGCTTCTGCAGCCCCGAACATCGCGAGCATCCAAAGCAGAGTGATCCGCCTTCCTTCCGCGCGCTCGCCGCTTGAACTTGCAGCCCAAAAAACCATCAACGCCGCCACGACTTGAAACAGAAACTGCCACGAGTCCGCACTGTCGAGAGTCGGTGGGCGGAACGTCGAGACCCTGTCTGGGATGACGCCGGAGCAGCCGAGCATCGCTCCCGGCCAAGCACTGTTCCAGACGCGAGCCGACTCAGGATTGATCAGTTGTAGGACAGTGCTCGGTATCGGGATCAGAGACAACGCGATCCAGATCGGGAATCCAGCGAGCACCCAATACCATCGCCGCCCGATGGAAGGCCCGTCTTTGGCGGTCGCGACGACTCCCGCGCTGGCAAGAATTGTCGCAGCAAAGAGAAGATACCTGACCTCGTCTTCGACGGCGCCGAACCAGATCGTGGCAACAAAAACCGAGAACACGATTGCCCAAAAGCACGCCGCACCGATTCGCTCTCGGCTCACGGCACGGCGCTCCCTGGCTCAACACGAGCAGTCGTGGTCAGGCCTTGCTACCGCTAGCCGCGCGCGGCTCTTGATCGCCATCGGCAGGCTGCGAGTATCCATAGCGGTAGTAACGATACTGATACGGCACGTGGTCGGTGTGTACAGCGTTGAGAACGACGCCGAGGAAACTGACTCGGCCGGCGATCAGCTTCTCGCGGCCGAGCCTGCCGGCGTCGCGAGACGTGAACGCTGACTTGAGCACCATGACCGTGCCGTCGGTGTGACGTCCGATCAACAGAGGGTCGACCACGGAGAGCACGGGAGGCGAGTCGTAGATGATGTGATCGAAGTCCTCGCGAGCGCGAAGCGTCAGAACGAGTTCCTTGAATCGTTCCGAATCGAGCAACTCGGCTGGATTGGGTGGGATCGGCCCGGCCGGGATGATCGACAGGCGCTCGATATTCGACGCCTGCACCAGCGCCGGCAAATCCGACGCGCCGGTAAGAAACGTGCTTACGCCTCGGCTCGGGGAGACACGGATGACATGATGGCAACGCGGTCTACGCAGGTCGGTGTCCACCAGCAGTACGCGGCGTCCCATCTGGGCCAAGGCGATCGCGAGGTTGATGGCAGTCGTCGTCTTCCCCTCGCCGGGCTGACAGGACGTGATGCACAGATCTCGCGGCGGGTGTCCGGGCGTGGCGAGCAGCACGGCAGTACGAAGCTCTCGATACGCTTCGCTGATCGGCGACAGCGGCTGCTGGGCGGTGATCAGCGCAGGATCGGTCTGCGGCAACGATTCCTCTGACCCTGCTTTGGCCTTCTTCTTTGCCAGCACATGTTCAGGAATCATCCCCAGCACGGCGACATTCAAGATGTTGCGCACGTCGTCCGGAGTCTTCAACGTGTTGTCGATGTACTCCATCAACACCGCGCCGCCGATTCCGAGGAACAACCCGAATAGCAGCCCCAGCAGCGTGTTGGTCTTCTTTTTCGGTTTGAATATCACGTCGGACGGAACCGCGTTGTCGACGACGCGCACGTTGTGGGCCGTGTCACCCAGACTCCCTGCCTGCTCGATTTCACTCTGCTTTTGCAACAAATCAGTCAGAGCGTCCCGTTTCTGCTTGATGATCGCCTGACGCTCCATGTACTCGACGACGTCGGTCTTGAACTTTCCGACCCGGGCAGTCGAGTCCTGATAGAGGCGCTCGAGTTCTGCAACCTGCCGCGTGGAGTCGTTGTATTCGCGCCGTGCAGCATCGATGGTCCGGCGCCCGATCGAATCGATCTCGCGCTTGAGTGCATCGCGCGCGGCATCGAGGTTTGCGCGCACCTCACGAACCTTCTGATTCTCCGAGCCCAAGGTCGCCGTCAGTTCGCCGTATTCGCGCTCTTTTTCACCGATCTTCTGCTTCAACTCGGAAACGACGGGGCTCTCGCGAACCTGATCGAGCGATTCCGCCGAGGAATTGAGTATCGAATTCAGCTTTGCCCGGCGTTTGGCAAGCTCAGTCTCCGCGATCGTCTTTTCGCTGCGCAGTTGCTCGAGATCCTTGATGGCGACATCGGTCATGTCGCCGGCGACGATCCCTTTTTCCTGTCCGTACTGGTTGAGCTCTTCCTGCTTGTTGGCGATCTCCTCGCGCAGTTTTGCCGTCTGTTGGAGGAAGAAATCCGCGGCCTGCTTGGCGATCACGTTCTTGGTGCTCAACGTCCAGGAGATGTACGACTCGGCGACGGCGTTGGCGACATCGGCCGCAAACTTGCGGTCTCGATGGACGAACGAAATGTCGACGAGGTGGCTGTCTCTCACCGGAGCCACGGATAGTCCACCGCGCAGCAACGCCAGCCAGTGCTTGTACGGATCTTGCTCCTCGTCCGCGGCGACCTGGCTACGAGTGATGAACCGCTTGAATTTCGACAGCGCCGATTCGGGGCCTGCCGCGGCACGACCTCCATCCTCGACGCCGAATTCGCTCGGGTCCCGGTCGAGTAAGCGGAGTTGATCGACCACGCCCCGGAGCACGTTGTCCGAGCCAATGATCCGGTATTGAGTGTTGTAGAAGTTCTGATAGTCCAACCAACTCGGTTCGGAAGAACTGAGATCTTGTTTCAACAATCGAACGCCCTGCCGCTCGATCAAGATTTGGCAACTCGACTGGTAAACAGGGGTCGCCAGAAAACTCGACACCAGCGCTGCCACTGTCGTGACGAGTGCGCAGACGTAGATCATCCAACGTCGGCGTTGGAGGATCTGCCAATAGTCGCGGAGATTGAATTCCTGATTTCGCGGCTGTTCCTGGTTCATCGCTTGGCGTTCTCCGTCATGGGCGCGGCTTAGAAGAACGAAGCCGGAACCACCACAATGTCATTTCCCTTGAGGACGAGGTCGTCCTCTATCCCGCGCTTCACCCGCTTGAGATTTACCTTGAAGACCTCCTGGGTGCCATCAGGATATCGTCTCAGGACTTTCACCTTGCTTTCGTTGGCGCGTTCCGAAGCACCTCCAGCGGATGTGACAGCCCGTAACACGGTCACCGGTTCGTCTCGCGAGAACTTTTGGGCCCCGGCATTTCGGACCTCTCCGTTTACGTAGACCACGAAGTCTTGTTCGTACGGGACGGTTATCACGTCACCCGGTTGCATCGGTACGTTCGAACGCTGGTCACCCTCATACAGCTCCGTGGCATCGATCTCCACTCGTCCTTCGTCCGAGGCGTACTGGCGGTCGATCAAGATCCTTCGTCCTGCTCGATCGCTCAACCCGCCCGCTTCGGCGAGGACTTCCACCAAGGTCTTGTTCCCGAGCAGCACCACGGGTCCAGGGCGGTTCACCGCTCCATTGACCAGCACACGGCGCGAGACGTACTCCTCGATGTTCACCGAGACCTGCGGTTCTTTGACCAACTGACGCTCACGCAGCATCTGCGCGAGACTCTCCTCGGCCTGCTGCGTGGTCAAACCGCCAAGCGTGATCTCCCCCAACAGCGGCAGGGAGATCTTGCCGTCCCTGGACACGACGCGCGTGGTTTCGAGTTCTTTCATCTCAAACACGTCGATTCGAATCTTGTCGAACGCCCCGATCACGTAGTCTGCATCGTCGGGCAGCGAACTCCCGGGAGAACTCAGCGCGGACGTGGGCTTCGACTTGTCGGCTCCAGTCGCAGAAAGACTAGGCAGTGATCCGCCGGCGAGCAGAAGACAAACAGCACCCAACGCAGAAAATGTCGACGTCTTCATGGTCCAATCTCCGAGAGTTTCAAAATGTGTAACTACCTGCTGTCGTGACGAAAGTCTGATCGTCGATCGCGAGCAAGTCGTTCGAGTCACGAGTGCGTTTACCGAGACGCAGTCCGATTTCGAATCCGCCCGTCATCCGAAACAACACGCCGCCGTAAACCGTCGTGATGTCGTCACGGCGAAGCCCGCGTTCCCAGGTCAGGACAGCGCTGGTTGCCCCATCACAGGTGCCGCCGCCCTCGCCGATCGCCACAACCAGGCAGGAAGTCTCCGGGTAGCTCAGTCCTTCCTTGGACCATCCGGCTTGAACGCCCCAGCGGCTGCCCAGAAACCAATCGACGGCAACGCTTCGATTCTTCGTCTCGTAATAGAGGTTGTCTTGATAGGTGGAAAAGTATGCGTCGCTTCTGGCGCCAAACGTGACCCTCGCAGATCCCGTCGGTCGATACACCAAGTTGGCATCGAACACGGTCCCATCAAAAGTCCGAGCCTTCTCTTTGGCGTCTTGGGGTTCCAGCCGCGCTTTTCCGACTGCCAGTGAGCCGGACAAAAAAGCGTTGGGGCGCAGCTCGGCGCCGAGAAGTGTTCGGCGATCCTGCGAGTCCGGGTTGCCATTCAAGACGAAGTCATCGTCGCGTTCGATCCGCCTCGCGAAAAATCGAATGCCACGGTTGGCTCGCCAGCCGACCTCGCCGGTGAACTCGTCGCTATCACGATCGAGCCGAACACTGATGCTCGCGTCGTTTTGATCGGAATAGCGCAATCGCCGCCGCGTTACCTTCCCGAACAGGTCGACCTGCGGACTGAGGAAGAACCGAGCTCCTTGCCCCGCCACAGTCTCGGAACGCCGCGGCCGAGCGTCGACGTCTGAGTTGGGGCGTTCCTTCACCGTTGCCCAGGAGGCGTAGGTGGTAAGCAACACCGGTCCCAGTGCGGCGTCGAACGTTCCGTCGAAAGAGTTGTCCCAGTGATTGAGTTCCGATGTCTTGGCGAACAGCTCACCCGACAGCGTGTCGCGGAAGGTCAGCGCGAATCGCTGCCCGAAGCGAATCTGACCTTGCAGGTCGGGCCCCATTCGCACGACGAAATCGGTGGTTGCCTCGTCGAGGCCGACCGCTCTCGCCTCTTTTGGAACCAAGAAGATGTTGTCGTCAAAACCGAAGTTGTAGATGGTGAATCCCGGGTCGAGCAGGAACGGACCGACGCGCCGCGCGTCGCGAAGGATCGGAAACGGTTCTACGCGGGTCGGTGTTTGTGCTGCAGCAACGCCCACGCTTGCAAGCAGCGACAAGCCGGCGGTCATTTTGGAGACGGCGTTACGCATCAGCGCTCCGAACCGTTCGCCATGGAAGTTCGCACTGCGCCGTTCGTCTCGTTGGTGTGGTGAGGCCGAGCCCATTTCACGGAGTCGACGGGCTCGCGACCAACGGTTCCTCGTCGTTCTTCGTCAACAGCTCATCGGCAGCAACAGCGATCACCACGGCGGACGCCACCAACACGATCGTCGCTCCGACTGGAGAAGAGAACCAAGCGGCGAGCGCCTTCTTCCCTCCCGCCGAGGCCGCCGTATCGGTGGATTGCTTTCCCTTGCTGAGGGCAGCGGGCAGTCCAAGCAGCACCGATCGTTCCGCTCCCGCAGGCGCCTTGATCGCGGCCGCGGCCAACGGCACACCGCCACGGTCGATCAGCAGCAGCATGTAGTCGCCTCCCGGCAGGCCCTTGAAGCGAAATCGACCCTTGGTGTCCGTCACCACACTTGCCAACGGCTCCTTCGCTCCTTGCGAGGTAGCGGAAACGATGATCCCCGCAAGTGGGTGGGTCAGCGCTGCATCGAAGACGCGACCGTCGATCGCTGCGGTCGCAGAGCTGGCCAGCGCGGGCGACAGAGGTGAGGTGATTGAAATCGTCAGCATCAACAGCGCTAGGGCCTGACGGGCGCGTGCGGTCATGTCAGGATTCTCCGTCCTGTGTAGGAAGCCGTTTCGTCGAGCGGGAGGACTCTACCCGAACGTCCACCGGATTCCCAAGCGCAACGGCAGGAGTTAACCCAACCACACCAACGCGGAGCAACCCACATGTCCGACCTCGACGCGCAGCGCGCACGTCTGCAACAAATTCTCAAAAGCGAGTCGATTCGCACCGGCCACTTCGTGCTCGCCAGCGGTCGCACCTCGAACTACTACCTCGACTGCCGCAGGACGACGCTGCATCCCGAGGGGGCGTACTTGGTCGGATCGCTGGTTGTCGATGCGATCCGGCGCAGGGGCTGGAACGCGAAAGCTATCGGCGGACTGACGTTGGGAGCCGACCCGATCGCTACCGCCGCTGCGATCGTCTCGTTTCAGTTGGGTCAGCCCCTTTCGGCCTTCCTCGTCCGCAAGGAATCGAAACAGCACGGAACGGGTCAGAGAATCGAAGGGGCGCCTCCCGCTGGTACTGCAGTTGTTTTGGTCGAGGACGTGATTACCTCGGGGGGGAGCGCCCTGATCGCCCACGACGCTTGTATCGAGGCGGGGCTGATTGCGATCGGATGCGTCGCGGTCGTCGACCGAGAGGAGGGCGGGCGCGCTGCGATCGAGGCCCGTGGACTGCCGGTCGAGTCCCTGTTCACCGCCGCCGATCTGCTCGATTAGCCGCCGGTCACCTCGTCTTGCTGTCCGGGGTTGGGCCAGCGAGGCTGTCCGGAAGCGAGACGCGTCGTCCATCCGCTAGCGCTCCCCTGGGCGCTAAGCTCAATGTTGTCAACGCTTAGGTGGTGCGCACAGGACTTGCATACAACCGTGTCGAACGCCGCTCCGGGGAGCGGATCAGGCCCACAGGGGCCAGGACACGACGATGCGCGAGCCAATTCAAGAAAACCTGCTGGAGGAGCTGACCCGGTTGGTGGGGCGTCCGCTTCCGGTGGTTCACGAAGCGTTGGCCTCGCTGTTGAGCGTGTTGTCCAACGACTTCCCCGAAGAGACCCTCACGTCCCTCGCTGAGTACCCGATGACTGCCTGGCAGGCTCTGGCACCTCACGACCCCGGGACGCGCAGGCTGTGGAGTGCTGCGGTAGCAACTGGCCTCACCCCCGAGGAGTCGTACACAGCCTTGGCGGTGATCGACGATCACGTCCGGCGCGGCTTTGGGGCCGATGCGTGGCAGCGAGTCAAGGAATGGGCGCCGCGTCTGGCTGGGCGCTACGACCTCGATGCGCACGTCGCCGCCAATCCATCGAGAACACCAATCTCAGGCGTGAGGCCCTGACGCGCCGATTCGCGTCGGGCATGGGGCGAGAAGCAGCCGATGAACGTCGAGAACAAACGTTCGACACGCGTAATCCGTCGGTTGTCTGGACGGCTCGCATGGGACGAAGTCAGCACCAGCAACGCGCTGACCCGTTTCGTGTCCGTTCTTTGTCCTCGACTCCCTGGCCCTGTCGGAATCGCCCTGATGTCGTGGTTGCCGCAGTCCTGGTCGCTGATGTCGTGCGATGAGCGCGCGGCACCCGCTTCGTTCCGAGGATCTCTTGCATTGAAACAGCGCCTGATCGCCGCTGGTCTCGACGAGGGGGAACTCGGTCGGTTCATTCGTGCCGCGATGGACACGCTCACCGAGCAATGCGGCCGGCCACTCACCGATGCGATCCGGCGCCGCATCCCGGAACTGTCCGAACTGGAGAGCGACCCTGGGTCAGACCTCCAACCCGGTCCTGAGCCGCAGGCATTCGCGCCGAGCTAACGTGTAGAAGTCCTCAAGAACTCGAGGAGTTTCGCCAACGCCTCGCTTCGTGCCGCAGCCGAAAATCCTTTCGCTTGTGCATCGAACAGATCGGTTCCAGCTCCTTCGATCGGTTGCGTGCGCACCGTCACTCCTGCGTCTGCGTAAGTCCTGACGATCTTCTCCAGCACGGCCGGCTGAAAGCTCATGCTCTCGCCCCCCGACAGCAACAGCATCGGTCCTTTGAATCCTCGGCATGGCGGTGTCGACATCAGTGCCGAGCTGTCGAGAGCAACCGCTGCTAGGCCTCGATCGGTGTCAAGCCACGGCATTGCCCACTGCCCGCCGACCGCGAGTCCTACCATCACGATCTTCTTCCCTTGCGTGCGCGGGGACTTGACCAACAGGTCCAGTGCGGAATCGAGGATGGCCTGTGTGCGCGCCGGGTTGTTCGCTTTGAGAAGCTCGTTGGTGACAATCCGCGAGCTCGGTTCCAGTCCGTCAAACAGGTCGGGCGCGGCCACGACGAAACCCGACGCTGCAAGATCGCGGGCCACACTGCGGGTTTCCGAATCGAGGCCCCAGATGCTGTGTACCAGCAAAACCGCCGCAGCGGGGCCTGCTGTTTCGGGCTCGACCACAAAGACCCGTGTGGCTGGTTCGACGTTGGGCAGTTTTTGTAGCCGGCCCGGTTTACCTTCGTCGGCAGTGATCGGCGACTCGGGAATCGGCGCGAGTACCGAAGGAAGACTGATCGTCGCTTGCGGTGTCTCCGTTTTTGGATCCGGGCATCCGACGCACACCAACAACATCGACACGGACAGAACTCCCAGGTGCAGCGGTGTCTTCATCGCGAGGGCTCCGAGGACCGGCGCAGGGTCCGGTCGAAGAACGAAATCAGCAGATCAAAGGAATGTCGGCGTGCTGCGTCGGAGAATTGCCGATGCGTTGCGGCAGGGTAGACCATCATCTCGAAGCGAATCCCCGCTTCGATCAAACGGTCGGCGTACTGCATCGAGTCCTGCGCGTGCACGTTGTCGTCACGAAGTCCATGAAACAAAAGCACTGGCCCGGTGACTTTTCCGGCGTAGGTCAGCGGGCTCGACTGCTGATACGCCAGCGCGTTTTGTTGCGGTCGACCCAGCCGTTCTTCGGTGTAAGACGTGTCGTAGTTGGCCCAGTTCGTCACCGGCGCGCCGGCGCCATGCGCGGCAAACGATCCCGGCGCACGTCCCGCGGCCATCAACGCCAGGAATCCGCCGTACGAGGTGCCCCAGATTCCGATCCGATCGCGCTTCACACCTGCCACGTTCTGCGCCAGCCAGTCGGCTGCGGCGATCGAATCGGCGAGGTCGAGATCGCCGAGCGCGTTGTGCACCGCTGTACGCCACGCGCGGCCGTAACCTTCCGATCCGCGATAGTCGATCGACAGCACGGCGTATCCCGCGTGCGCCATCAGCGAGTGAAGTCCGCCGGTCTTGTTGAAGCCGCGCTTCACATCCTGCGTGTAGCCGGCGCCATGCACGTAGACGATCGCCGGTCGCCCACCGCGTGGAATCGGGCCGGTCGGTTCCCACAGCAAACCGGTGATCTTTCCCCCTCCGCGCGTGGCTGGAATCGAAACGATCCGAGGCGTCACCAATCGGGTCGCGCTGAAATCCTCGGAGACGATCGAGCCGTTTCCAGGAATCAGCGCGAGATCCAGGGGCGCCGAGCCATAGGTCTGGAGGTGTCGTGAGTTTTGCTGTACAGCGACGCAACCCACTTGCCATCGGGTGAAAGCGTTGCATCGTGCCAGCCGGGTGTCGTGGTGAGTTGCTCGAGATCTCCGCCTGCCAACGGCACACGATAAAGGTGTCGGTCGAAGGGAGACTCGCGCCGTCCGTGAAGCAGCACCCTGACCCTTGACGACAGCCTCGACAGCATCGACCTCCCAATCACCAGCCGTCGGCGACGTCGATGCGCCGGTCTCGAGATCGATGCGATAGGCGTGCGCCCACCCCGACCGCTCGCTACCGAAGACGAAGGATCGTGCGTCGCCCGGTACGATCCAGGTACGCGCGAGATTCACCCACGCATCGTCGCGCTCGACCACCACAGCCTGCGCACTGCCGTCGGCCGCTGAGATGGAGTAGATCGTCAGCGATTGCGTGCTTCGATCTTCCACCCCAGCCAGCAGACGATCGGCGTCGAACCAGACCAGATGAGTGACGTAGAAGTCGGTCAATGCAGCGGGGAGGCTGGCCCAAACCGGTTCTTTTCCCGCCGCAGCGAATCCGATCCGAATGCGCGAGTTCGCGCTGCCGGCCGGAGGTCGACGCTGCTCTCGGCAGGCGACACGGTCGGCCAGCATCTCGGGAACACACAACACCGCCACCGGCGAGGTGTCGTATTGCACGAAGGCAACACGTTTGGAGTCGGGTGAAATGCGAAACGCATGCTCGAATCGAGTTCCTCGGCGCAATGTAGTCGGACCGGCCGTGAGCCTCTCGTTTCACTCCCGTCGGAGGTGAGCTGCAATTGCGCACCGCTGTCAGAACCGGCCCACCGCAGATCACCTGACGAGCTTGAACACGACCGCGCGGCCGTCGGCGAAAGGCACGGAGTCGATGGCCGGCGCCGCTGTGCGCGACAACGCTCTCAATTCACCGCTCAGCGGGTCGACGATGAAGGGTTCCGCCAGATTCGACCAACAGGCGCGTGCCGTCGGGGGACCATTGAAACGACCCTATTCCTCGATCGAAGAGACGAAGTGTCTCGCGCCGCTCATCGACCGCGGGATCGCTGCCGCCGCTTTCGAGGGCCAGTGACGCATGGTCAACCAACTTGCGCGGCTTCTCGGCGCCTGGCTCCCACAGCCATAGATCGCTCGCGTCGACGCCGCGATCGCTCCACAGAAACGCCAAGCGCGTGGCGCCCGCCGGTGCCCAGGCGGGTAGTCGTGGCGCGACGCCAAACAGGCGTGGTTCGCTTGTCAATCGATCGAGGTCGTATCCAACGGAAGTCCCTGCCAAGGCACTCGCCGCCCAGAGTGCACAAATCAACCCGACTCGATTCATTGCCCTGCTCCGCGCCGGCGCAACAGCGGTCGTCCCGCGCGCAGCATTTGGACATCGTCCTGGAGCGACTCGATCAGATCCGAGACGAGCCTGCGTGTTTCCTGCCAATGTCCGGAGTTGTCGATGACGTAATCGGCGAGCGCCAGTTTGCGGGACAGCGGCATCTGGGCGCGGACTCGAGCTCCTGCTTGATCGACACTGAGGCCGTCGCGCTTGATCAATCGCTCCAGTTGCAGTTCGGGCGAACAGGCGACCACCACCAAGCGATCGAAGTCCCGGTGTCGACCTGTTTCGATCAAGAGCGCCGCGTCGTACACCACCACATCGTGCGCGCCGCTTTCGGCGAGTTCGTGCAATCGACGCTGGCTTTCGCTGACGACCAGCGGGTGCACGATCGCTTCGAGATTCTTGCGCTGCGCGTCATCGGCAAAGACTCGCGTTCCGAGCGCCTGCCGATCGATCCCGCCATCGGGTCGTTGCACCTCGCGGCCGAATTCTCCAAGGATCGGTTCAACCGCCAGGCCGCCAGGTTCGAGCAGCGCGTGCACCAGCGTATCGGCATCGACGATCGGCAGGCCTGCCTCGCGCAACATGCCGGACACGGTGCTCTTGCCGGTAGCGATTCCGCCCGTCAACCCCACGATCAGCACACTGGAGGTCGGGGCACACTCCTCAGGAGTGGTCACACCGTGGTCCGCGCCGCTTTTTGTGCGGCTCGCAAGGTGTTGTCCAAAAGCAGCGCGACCGTCATCAGGCCAACGCCGCCGGGGACCGGTGTCGGCCAACCCCGCCACATCGCCGAGCCTCACCGAAGTGCACGTCTCCGACGAGCACGCGACCAGGCTCGCCGAACAGCTGAAGTCGCGTCGGCTGCCCGGCGAGGAGTTCCTGGCGCGCTGGGTGTCCGTTCGTTGATCCCGACGTCGATCACCGCGGCGCCCCGCTTTGAGATGCCCGGCGCGGATCAACCCGGGCACGCCGCAACACGCGACCACGATATCGGCACGTCGCACCACCGCCGGCAGCTCACGCGTTCGTGAATGGCAAACCGTGACCGTCGCGCCGCGCGCCATCCGAGCAACGCTAGGCTTGCCGACGATCGCCGACCGCCCCCACCACCACCGCCTCGGCGCCGTCGAGCGATACGCCCGCGTGATCGAGCAACGCGATCACCGCGCGCGGTGTGCAGGAACGATCCATCACGACCCAAGACCAGCAGGCCGGCGTTGAGCGGATGCAATCCATCCACATCCTTTTCCGGCGGAACAGCGGACTGGAACTCCGCCGGCGACAGAGACGACGGCAGCGGCAGTTGCACCAAAATGCCGTGCAGCTTCGGATCGCGCGCCATCTCGGCCAGCGACGTCAAGGCTGTCGCTCGATCGACATCGGCCGGGAGGCGGCGCAACTCCGAGTGAAGTCCCGCGGCAGTCGCGGACCGTTCTTTGTTGCGGACATACGTAGCCGAGGCGGGGTCGTCGCCGATCAGCATCACACCCAAACCGGGGACGACTCCGGTCCGTGCCGAGAGCGCGGCAGCCTCGGCCGTCACCGATGCGAGCATTTGGTTCGCCAAGGCCTTGCCATCCAACAACCTCGCCGGCACGAGTCACCCTTGTATCCGAGACCGGCGCGGGGCGGCGCCGGGAAGGCGCAGGATCTTACCGCGCCCGTGGGTCGGCGCACCCGCAGCATCTAGGCGGATCGGCAGTTCGGCGGCTACACTACCCGGCTGCTTTTTGAGGGGCGAGGAGAAGGAAACTCGTGTCGTTCGATGCAATCGTGGTTCGCGGGGCTGCCGAACACAATTTGAAGAAGGTCGACGTCAGCATCCCACGCAACAAGTTGGTGGTGATCACCGGCGTATCGGGATCGGGCAAGTCCTCGTTGGCGTTCGACACGATTTACGCCGAGGGGCAGCGGCGCTACGTCGAGTCGTTGTCGGCCTACGCACGGCAGTTCTTGGAGCTGATGCAGAAACCCGAGGTCGAATCGATCGAAGGGTTGTCTCCGGCAATTTCGATCGAACAGAAGACGACGTCGCGCAACCCGCGTTCGACCGTTGGCACCGTCACCGAGATCTACGACTACCTGCGCTTGCTGTTCGCGCGCATCGGTCGGCCGCATTGCCCCGAGTGCGGCAAGCCGATCGAGCGGCAAAGCGTGCAGCAGATCGTCGACAACGTCTTATCGATGCCTGAGGGGACCAAGGTCCAGGTGCTCGCTCCCGTGGTGCGCGGCCGCAAGGGACACTATCGCAAAGAGCTGCAGCGCTGGGCAGCCCTAGGATTCGTTCGCGCGCGAATCGATGGCGAGATGCGGGAGCTCGATCAGCCGATCGAGCTGGACAAGATGAAAGCGCACACGATCGAGGTTGTGGTCGATCGGTTGGTGGTGCGAGAAGGGTTGAAGACCCGACTCACCGACTCGGTCGAGACCGCGTTGAAGCATGCCGAAGGTCTGGCTCGGATCGTCCCCGAACACGGTGCCGAGATGCTCTATTCGCAGCACTTCGCCTGCGTCGAATGCGGCGTCTCTCTGCCCGAAATGGCGCCCCGCGCGTTCTCGTTCAACTCGCCCTACGGCGCATGCCCCGCCTGTGATGGCCTGGGCGTTCATCGCGAATTCGATCCCGAGAAGTTGATCGTCGACCCGGATGCGCCGCTTGTCTCGGGCGCGATCGACGTCTGGGCTGGGACCGAGAGTTCGATGATGAAGGAAATGGTCTCGGCGGTGTTGCGCGCTCACCGCATCCCCTCGACCACAGCCTGGAAGAAGATCCCGCTGAAGGTTCGTCGCGTGATCATGTACGGCTCGGGCGACCAAGAATTCGAGTACGTCTTTCAGGGCGAGCGTTCACGCTATTCGTTTCGCAAGCCGTTCGAAGGGGTCGTACCGCGCTTGGAACGAAAGCTGAAGGAAAGCGGCTCCGAAACGGTGCACGAGGAGCTCGAGAAATACATGTCGAGCAGTCCTTGCGCAGCCTGCGGTGGTGCCCGTCTGAAGCGTGAAACGTTGGCCGTGAAGATCGGCCAGAAAAATATCTCCGAGATGACCAGCCTGACGGTGGGTGCCGCACGAGAGCTGTTCGAGACGCTCGATCTGACGCCGCGCGAACAAGAGATCGCGAGGTTGGTGCTCAAGGAGGTGCGCGAACGTCTGGGATTCTTGCAAAACGTCGGGCTGCAGTACCTCACGCTCGATCGTTCGGCCGCCACGCTGTCGGGTGGAGAAGGGCAGCGAATTCGCCTGGCAACGCAGGTCGGCTCGCGCCTGACAGGCGTCATGTACGTGCTCGATGAGCCATCGATCGGACTCCATCAACGCGACAACCGCCGCCTGCTCGAAACGCTCTATGCCATGCGCGATTTGGGCAACACCGTAATCGTGGTCGAGCACGATGAGGACACCATTCGCAGCGCCGACTACCTCGTCGACCTCGGGCCAGGTGCAGGTGAATTGGGGGGCGAGATCGTGTTCGCTGGTACGCCCGACGCCATCGCCGACTGTGCCGAGTCACTCACGGGGCAGTACTTGGTAGGAACCCGCAGCATCGAGGTTCCATCCGTGCGTCACACGCCCGACGATCGCTGGTTGACCGTCAAGAATGCGCGGCAACACAATCTGACCGGCATCGATGCGCGCTTTCCCGTAGGGCTGCTGACCTGTGTCACGGGCGTGTCCGGTTCGGGCAAGTCGACGCTGATCAATCACACGTTGTTTCCGGCGCTTCTGAAGCACTTCGGCCAAGCAGCCAACAAGCCGGGCGACCACGATGCGATCCTTGGTCTGGAGTACTTCGACAAGGTCATCGATATCGACCAGTCACCGATTGGCCGCACGCCACGCAGCAACCCTGCGACCTACGTCGGGTTGTTCTCGCCGATACGCGAGTTGTTCGCGGCCACGCCCGACGCTCGCGCTCGCGGTTACGAACCGGGGCGCTTCTCATTCAACGTCAAACGCGGGCGCTGCGAGGCCTGCGAAGGCGCGGGTGTGATCACGATCGAAATGCACTTTCTTCCCGATGTGTTCGTGACTTGCGACACCTGCGGCGGCAAGCGCTACAACCGCGAGACGCTGGAAGTGTTGTGGAAAGGGAAGTCGATTTCGGATGTTCTCGACCTGACGGTGCACCAGGCTCTGGAGTTCTTTGCCGTCGTTCCTGCGATCGAGGTCAAGCTGCGGACCTTGTACGACGTCGGTCTGGGCTACGTGCGATTGGGACAGCAAGCCACGACCTTGTCGGGAGGCGAAGCGCAACGCGTGAAGCTGGCCAAGGAGTTGTCGCGCCGTTCGACCGGCAAGACGCTGTATCTGCTCGACGAACCGACCACCGGATTGCACTTCGAAGACGTGCGCAAGTTGCTGATGGTGTTGACGCGGCTGCGCGATGAAGGGAACACGATCATCGTCATCGAGCACAACCTCGACGTGATCAAGACCGCCGACTGGGTCGTCGATTTGGGACCCGAAGGCGGTTCCGGCGGCGGCCGCATCTTGGGCTACGGCACTCCGGAGCAGATTGCAGCAATTTCCGATTCGGCCACCGGGAGTTTCCTGAAGAAGATGCTGACCCACGCCGACAGGAAGGTGGTCTCGATGGAGGCGGCCCCGGCGTTGAAAAAAGCGCGCGGCGCCGGCAAGAAGCTCCGCGCGTAGCGCTTGGTCTCCCAGACACTGCGACCGCGTATCGGCAGGGCTCGCCCGCTGCGTCCTCGTGGTCGTGCGCGCTCGACATCTTCCGTGGTCGAACTCTACGGACCCACCCCCAACTGCGATATCAACCACGCGTATTCAAACGCGATCTCCCGGAGTCTGTCGTAGCGACCCGAAGACCCGCCATGGCCGGCAGACATGTTGATCTTGAACAGCAGCGGGTTGTCGTCGGTCTTGAGCAGGCGCAGCTTCGCAACCCATTTGGCCGGTTCCCAGTACATCACCTGGCTGTCGTTGAGACTGGTCGTGACCAACAGTGCGGGGTAGTCCATCGGCTTGATGTTCTCGTAGGGCGCGTACGACTTCATGTAGACGTAGGCCTGAATCTCACGAGGGTCGCCCCACTCCAAGTACTCGCCGACGGTCAACGGCAGGCTCTCGTCCCACATCGTGTTCATCACATCGACGAACGGCACGGCGGCGTGTGCGGCCTTGAACAGCTCGGGGCGGAAGTTGAGCACGGCGCCCATCAGCAAGCCGCCCGCGCTTCCGCCTTGAATCGCTAGTCGATCTGAAGCAGTCCAGCGCTCGGCGATCAGAAACTCGGCACACTCGATGAAGTCGGTGAAACTGTTGCGCTTGTTCATCAGCATGCCGTCTTCGTGCCAGCGCTCGCCGAGTTCATCTCCCCCGCGAATGTGCGCGATCGCGAAAGCAAACCCGCGATCGAGCAAACTCAGTCGTGTCGACAGAAAGGACGCGGACATGCCGAATCCGTACGAGCCGTAAGCGTAGAGCAGCAGCGGTGCGGTCCCGTCACGCTGAAACCCTCTGCGATAGACGATCGAGATCGGCACACGACTGCCGTCGTTCGCTACTGCCCACAGCCGCTCACTGTCGTACTGCGTCGGATCGTAGCCTCCCAATACCTCCTGCTGTTTGAGCATCGTGCGAGCATGGGTCTTCATGTCGTAGTCGTAGACCGACGAGGGGGTGATCAACGACTGGTAGCTGAAACGAAACAGCACGGTGTCGTATTCGGGGTTCTCGGCGGGAACGGCTGTGTAGACGGCGTCCGGGAAGGTGATCTCATGCCAGCTCTTCGCCGCGAAATCGAAGATACGCAAGCGGTACAGCCCCTCATGCTTGAGCGTGACGACCGCGTGTTGTTTGAACAGATCCAGCGCCTTGAGCGAGGCATCGGAATCGTGCGCGATCCACTCCTTCCAGGCCGACGGTGCTGGATCGGCGACGGTCGCGGTCACCACACGATAGTTCTTGGCATCCTTGTTGGTGCGGATATACAGGACACCGTCGCGGTGCTCGACATCGTACTTGTGTCCTTTCTCGCGTGGCACGAGTGTGCGCCAGGCAGCATCCGGAGTGACGGCTGGTAGCAGGCGTTGTTCCCAAGTGTCGGTGCTGTAGATCCCCAACACCAAGTACTGCCGATCGCGCGTTTTCCCGACTCCGACCCGGTACAACGCATCCGGCTCGTGAAACACCTCTTCCGGCGTGCCGCCGAGCGCTACACGAAACAGTCGGTCCGAGCGTTTGGTCACGGCATCTTCGACCGTGTAGAACAGCGTGCGGCCGTCGCCTGCCCAGACCACCGAAGTGACGCACTCAGCCACGGCCGGGCCGATCGAGTTGTCGTCGAGGTTTTTGACGTACAACCGATACTGTCGATATCCCGTGTCATCGGTGCTGAACGCCAAGTGCCTCCCGTCGTCGCTCAGTTCGAAGGCGCCCAGCGACATGAACTGCTTGTCCTTGGCTAGATCATTTACGTCCAACAGCCGTTGTTCTGTGGCGTCTTCGTCGAGCAGGCCGTCTGCGCCAGCCGGCTTGCGGCAATAAGTGGCGTATTGCAACCCTTCGGTCGTGCGCGAGTAGTAGTACCAAGCGCCGCGCTTTTGTGGGACCGACAGATCCGTCTGTTTGATCCGGCCCAACATTTCGTCGTAGAGCGCATCGGCGAACGGCTGCAGCTTCGTAGTCATCGCTGAGGTGTAGGCGTTCTCGGCCTCTAGATACGCTTGTGTGGCCGGACTCTCTTTGTCGCGCAGCCAGTGATAGTGGTCGACCACCGTCTCGCCATGGCGCAACTCGTGGTGCGGCTCGCGCTTGGCGACGGGGAACTGAACGGTCGGTCTGTCGTCGGGTCGAGCCATCGGTCGTGCTCCATCGAGTACTGACGTCAGCCGCACGCCACGCAGCGCGGCGGCATTTCAATGTGAAAGAGGCAGCTCGCGGCGTTCCGCGTCATCGATCGCCTGAGCGAACTCACGAAAGTCCTGGTAGTCGGAAGGCTCTATCCGTCGTGTCGGCAGCGAAACGTTCCGCTCGATCATCACGCGATCGTTGTCGAGTGTGACCGTCAACGCGTAGCTGCCGAAGGCGGTGTCGAGTGACACCGCGCTGGGCGGTGTTGCCGAAACCCATCCCGCTGGAATCGTCAAGCGCACCCGGTCGCGACGATAAGCATCGGCGTCGACCAAAAGCGGCGTTTGTCGAGCCGGCAAACTCGCGAACTCTCCCAGGATGTCGGAGGGATCGGTTACCAGCGGCAGCGCGAGCCCTTCGCTCGTGGCGCGACCGAATCGTCCACCCTGCAGCGTCAACGTCAACAACAGGTCGCGTTCGATCGTGGTTTCTCCCTCGACCGCATGCGAGGTGACCACCGATCCGGGGAACGCGTCGTTGGCCAGCGATTGCCAAACCAACTCCAACCGTTCTGCCGGCAACTCTCCCAGCAGGCGGCGAAAGTAAGAGGCGAAGCCACCGCGCAGCGTGATCTTTAGCGTTCCGGCAACGTCGCCACCCGCGCCCAATGTTCAGATCGGCGTCGGATTCGCGCAAAATGCCGGCCTCGCGTTTGGGAAGATCGACGATGGCAACCGGCAACTTCGGATCGAGCGGGACCTCCAACGCATCCGACTCCGACATCTGATTTGGGAAGGTATCGAACGGGTGATCCCCGTCGCTGTAGTCGAGGTAGTAACGCTTGTCGCCGATCGCAATGGCTCCCAGCGCAAAACCGAAGACCTGTGGATTGGGGCAATCCATGTCGCGTCCCTTACGATCGACCGGCCGGGTCAACACCAATCGGCCGTCCAGTCCCAAAAGCTTGGCCAACGCCAGCGCGATGGTGATTCGATTGCCTTCACCCGAGGAGGCGTTCACGCTGCCCGGCGTTCCTAGCATCAAGGCTTGCCGCCCGGGGCGGATCTTCTCGCTGACGACGCTGTGGATCGCGCGCGCGAGCGCGAGTGGGTCCTTCGAGCCGGAACGCCGTCGCACTTCGTCCGCGAGTGCCGGCAGAGGTGGATCGGCGATCATCGTTCCGGCCACCGCGGAACGGACCAGGTCACCGAAATCCTGCCACGTGGCGTTCATCGCCAATCGCACGTGCGGTGTGACCTCCATCCGATCCGCGACGTGCGGTTCGAGTCTCAAGATCGGGAGTTGCCGGCCGACGTAGTCGTGCACACGTCGTCCCCCGTCGAGTTTTTCGTTGGACTCGATCCCTTTCGTATTGCCGCAGATCGAGACCTTCAGTCCGTCGTCATGCACGACCACGTAGCGCGACAAGGCGTAGGCGCGATCGTCGTTCTGAAACAACCAGACGGTGGCGTTGTCGAGAGCACCAGGGATCGGTTCGAGCGGGGGCGTGTAGCGTCGCCAGATGTATTCGATGGCATCGCCCGGTTCGAGGCCCGGCAGATTCAGCGGCCGATGAGTCGGCTCGACATCGACGATTCCTCCATCGGCCTTGTGCAAGCGCAGCGATTCGATCCTCGCGTTGGGGAGTGGTTTCAATTCCCCCTCGTGTTCGACACCGGCACGGGTATAGACCTTGTGCACGCCTTGATAGAGCTCGGTCTGCCCGCCCTGGGCGTCGACCTCGACCACCGAGATGTCGGCCAGGAGCGCTGAGTCAACCCCTTCGGCGGCGGGTGGCGCGGTCTGGATGATCTTGGTTGCGTCCTCGACATACGGAGCCAGTGGGTCGCGTTCACCACGGCGTGTCAACGTCTCGCGCAACTCGATCCGCTGCGGCTCCAACTCCAGCGCTCGCTTCAGCGCCGCATCGGCTTCCGAATCGCGACCGAGCAGTGTGAGCGCAGCGGCGCGGCGATACTGCACCAATCCCTCGTAAGGGAACCGTTGACTGAGTGCATCCAACTGCTGCAACGCTGCCTCGACCCGTCCGGCATCGATCAGCACGCGCGTGCGCGCCAGCGCGGCGTAGATGTGCGTGGGACGCAGTGCCAGCACGCGATCCCAAGCGGCGAGCGAAGCCTCGAGGTCTCCTTCCGAGGAAAGCCGGTCGGCCCAGTCGTCATTGTCGGGGTTGCGGCGCACCAGTTCCGCGAGGCCGCTGCGCAACGCCTCGGTGGCGCCGATTCGCTGGTAGATCTCGATCGAATCGGCGAGCAAGTCCTCGCGATCGGGCGCAGCCTGACGCGCTGCCTCGATCGCTTGCCGCGCTTCGACATTCCACTGACGCTTGATGGCGATCCGCGCCTTCAGCTTCAGAGCGTCGGGGTGATTCGGCTCGATCGCCAAGATCTTCTCGGCCGAATCCCAGGCCTCTTGCGCACGCGATGCTCCCTCGTCCATTTCGGCAACCAACAGACGAGGCCGCAACCAACTGGGATCGGCCGCGATGGCGCGTTCCAGCAGTGTGCGAGCACGCGCGAAGTCTTCTTCGGCGGCGCTGCCTGTTTGCGCATCGCGATAGTGCTCGCCCAACAGGGCAGCAAACAGCGGCGCTTCGGGCCAGCGAGCCACGGCCGCTTCCATCACGGCGCCTGCCTCGCGGTCGAGACCTCGCGTGCGCAACCACCATGCGGCGGCGAGTGTTGCTGCCGGGTCATCGAGCTTGCTCAAATCGTAAGGGCCATCGATCGAGGCGCCGGTCGTCAGCAGCTTTGCCTGCGGTGTCACACCCAGCGTGAGCCACGCGAAGCGCTGAGCGTTGGAGAGCTTGACCATCACCTGGTGCTTGCCCGCGCTGAACTGACGTTGGGTCGAGAGCGCCAGTGCGGGACGCTGTCCGACGCGATCGGCGGTCAACAACTCCTTGCCGTCGACGAAAACCCGAAACGAAACCGGCGATGCAGCGCGCAGTCTGATCACGCTGGCGGTCGGCAATTCGAACTGCGAGAGCGCGTAGACGACACCGAAGTTGCCGAACGCCAGCGGCACCACCAGCTTGCCGTCGGGAACAGTGGTGTCGAGTCGAAACGGCTTCTGCCCCGCCGGACCCGCGGGATCATCACTCGGGTCGTTGTCTCCGTTTTCCGGCGCTTGCGGCTGCCACAACGCCAAGCGATCGAAGCGACCATAAGGACCCAGCAACGACCACTGCGTGAGTCGGTCGGTCCCAGGCGCGATTTCTGGACTCGATCCGCTCTGCAATCCGATTCGGCGTCGAATCTCGTCGAGTAATTCTTGCGCGATCGATCGCACCTCGGGATCGGCCACGATCGATGTCGGTGCCGCGATCGGTTCCAAAACGGCGATCAGCCCCGAGCCGCCGTCGGGCAGTCGCGCGGCCAGTTGCGCCAAGCGCGCCACGATTCCGGCAGCAAGTGGAGACGAGGCATCCTGCTGTAACGCCGTTGCCAGCGCGACGGCGGCGCCCGCCGCGTCACCGCGCAGATCGAGCATTGCGGCGAGTCCAATCGCGTCGCGCGCCGAACCTGAGTCGCGCGACAGGTTGGACTGCAGCGACTCGCGCGCCTCCTCGTGACGTCCGGCGAGCATGCTGTCCCATCCGCCGAGCGGGCCCTGCATCGCATGAGCCGTCGCAAACGTGACCGAGAGCAAGAGCGAAATCACTCGACGCGACATCAGGGCATCTCCACCGTCACACGTTGTTGCAGCAAATGTCTGGCTTGCTCGACGAAGGTCGCGAGTGCCGAAATTTCGGATGGAGGCACGTCACCATTTTTCAGCGACAGCTCGGCAGTGATGCGCACTCGGCCCGACTCGGCTCGGACTTGGATCTGCGCGCGTCCCCAGGGCGACTCGGCAAGCCCTGGTTGCGGCAGTGCGGTGAAGCGGCCTCCCACTGGGACGAGCAAGGTTGTCTCGGTGCGCTGCGTGAATGGATCGGGAAGGTGCAACGGAAGCGTTCGATCGGCAGAGGGTGGATCGAGCGGCACATGCGGCGCTGCAGAACGAGAGTGGCACCTCGACCCGTTTTCCGGTCACGGTTCCAAACCGAGGCACGCGCGCGCGATACGAAAACCGCACCTCGGACTCGTCGAGCCCTACCTTGGGGAAGTCCGCCGTGGTGAGCACCAGTTCCGGCCAAGTGCGGCGCAACAACGCTTGCAACGTGCGGCCGGGCTGATCCCGGTTGCGGAACATCGATCGATCCTGCGCTGCGGTGTCCCCCTTGGTGACAACCTCGGCGCTTACGGTAGCGGTGCCGTCGGGCTCGAGTCGAATCTCCTCGGTGCGCGCCAATTGCGCGTCGGTCGCTTGCCCGGTCGACGTGATCGTGAGCGTGCCGCCTGCCTGCGGATCGATCACCAGTGCCTGGATTCCTCGATCGCCAAACGGCAGTTCGTCCATCGCGTGATGTATCACGGTGCCGTCCAACCAAAGATCCTCACCCGGCACGTACACGATCGCGTGATCGAACACCGCCAACACCGGCACCGTGGTATCGATCCGCCCTCGATCGGCCGTGCGCACCAAGGCCACATGCGCGCGAATCCCGGCCTCGCGCAGCATCGCCATCAGGAGCGTCGCTTTGTCCTTGCAGTCTCCGTGGCGGCGCTTGAAAACGAGCGGTGCCGAATAAGGTTTGACGGCGTTGATCCCGAATTCGAGAGCGACGTAGCGGGTGTTCTCGATCACCCAGTCGTAAAGCGCACGCACGATCTGCCGGCGCGAGAAGGTCTTGGCGGTTGCTTGCTTGACCACGTCGCGAATGTCGGCATCGAGTGCCGTGCTGTCTTCGATCAACCGCGCGTACTGCTTGCCCAGCGTGGTCCAATCGGTGGAGGTGCCGAAGATCGCGTAGGGCAGGCGTTCGATCGCTGGAGGCGCCATCGCTGCTGTTTGAAATGCAGGCAACGGTGGGAGTTCGATCGTAGTGAGTTGGCGATCTCCGCGTGACTGGGTCGACACCGATTCGCGGCTCGGCAGGTTGACCAGCTTCCACTTCACGGGCCGCGCGGCAGCCGCATCGATCACGAAGCGAGTCGACAGCACCGGCATCTCGCCGCCTGCCACGAACATATCGCCGAAGTATCCTTCGGCGATCGAGTTGCTGGTGCCGCGATCGCTCACCGCAAAGCGAACATCGAGCAGGTCGCCTTCTTCGAGTCGTGGAAACGACACGCCCAACGCGCGCGAGTCGTACCACATCCTCAACTCGGGATCTGGCAACACCGGCTGTTCACCTCGCGTGCCGGGGATCACGGTGCCGTCGGCTCGGATCAGCTTCGCCTCGATCACGCTCGCCCGCTGCAGCGATGGTGTGTAGGTGATCGAGTGGACCTTGGCGCCGTCGGCCCGCTCGGGATGACGCACACGCACGATCAGTTGCTGAAACTGCTCGTTGCGTCCATCGGCCTGAACGCGCCACGCCGAGGTTTGGCTCAACACGATCCAGGCCGGATCTCCTTGCCACGGGACACGTTGCTCGATCGCCCGCGCGTCGTCCAGCGAGACCGTCCACTCGCCGCCGAAACTCGTCTGTTCTCCCGTGATCGCGGCGATGCGTTGGTCCAGCGCACCCTCTTCACCCAACGACGGACGCGCCGACTGAAACGCCGCCGCCGCTTCTTCGTTGCGTCCCAACGCGAGCAGAACCTCCCCGCGCAATACCAACAGTCCTGGCGATCCTGGCGAGATCTCGAGCGCCGCATCGGCGCTCGCCAACGCCTCGCTGTTGCGTCCGGCCCGCTGCAACAAACTGGCCCGGCGTGCACTCCACTGCGCCGAGAGTGGATACAACGCGCTCGCCGCATCGATCAGGCGCAACGCCTCGTCGAGGTTCCCGGCTTCCAACTCCAGACCAACCAGATCACCGCGTGCGCCATCGTCGGTTGCCACCAGCGCGAGGTAGCGTCGCAGAGCGTGCTTGGCGCGTGTGCTGAATCCTTCTCGCCGTGCGTAGGCCGCCAGTTGTTGCCAGACGATCGGTTGGGCAGGGAAACGACCGGTCAGCGAATCGAGTGTGGCGATCACGCCGGCGGGGAAACCGTCGCCATCGCGTGCGATCGCTTGCCACGCAACGAGATACGGGTCGTCGCCGCCACACGCCTTCAGCGCACGTCGAGCGATCGCCAGCGTGGCCGCATCTTGACCGAACGCACTGTGATAGTGAATCAGACTGCGCAGGATTGCGGGATCGGCCGGCGCTATCTCCAACGCCGATTCCAAGGCTTGTCTGCGGCGCGCGCCGTCGGTTTCGATCGCAGACTGAGTCCAAAGCACCTGCAGATCGCGCGGCGCGAGTTGGGCCGCTTCACGCACCAGTGTGAGCGCACGGCTATCGACGCGTGCCGGCAATCGCCGCGTACTCAACTCGAGTGCGAGCGCGGCCAGCGCGAGTGGATCGCGTCCTCGCGCGGCGCGCTCCAGATCCAAAGTCAAGCTGCGCCCTCGCTCGATCTGTTTGACGCCCGGCCGCCGCGCTTTGACGATCGACGCCTCGGCGGCGAGTCGAGCCGCTTCATCGGGAATCTGCGCGCGAACAGCACTCGTGAGCGGCGTGCCGTCGGGCGCGGTGAAGCGTGCGGTCAAACCCCAGGCGCCGTCGTCCTGTGCGACATCGAACGAGACCCGATGCCAACCTGCTTCCAGTTTGAGAAACACCACGTGCTGATCGAAGCCGATGTCGTGTTTGACAGCGGCCGAGCCGACAGCATCGAACACCATCAGGTTATCGACGGTGACCCGCACCGAATCGTCGTTGCCGAAGCGCAGGGCGATTTCGCTCGTCGCGGCGACGTCG
>JAXLQU010000009.1:42500-154643 GCA_046331425.1 Acidobacteriota bacterium | reverse complement strand
GCGTTTGCCCATCCGTTGGGACCGATCATCCGTCACCATCACGAGCACTGGGACGGAACGGGCTACCCCGACGGTCTGGCGGGTGAAGCGATCCCGCTCGCCGCTCGAATTCTGACGTTGTGCGACAGCCTGGATAAGGCGCGGCGTGAAACCGCGAACGGCTCACCCACCGTCGAGTACCTCGTCCAACACGTCGCGCGCGCCGCCGACTCGCAACTCGATCCCCGCCTCGTGGAGTTGTACTGCACGCACGCCGATGCGATCGAGGCGATGGTCGACGCGCGCCTCGGCGCGCCAGGCATGATCAGCGCCCCGACCAGTGACAGCGATGCGCTGCTCGACGACATCGGACAAGCGCGCCGCGAAGCGGTGATGGTTTACGACATGACGCGCCAGATGAGCTCCTCACTCGACGTCGACGAGACGCTGAAGACCGCGATGCGTGGGCTGGCTCAGGTGGTGCAAGCGAGTTCGACCGCCGTTTATCTGTCCGACGATACCGGAGGTCATGTCGCTCCGCGCTACGCCAGCGGACCACTCGCGCCAGTTCTCCTCAATCGCTCCTTTGCACCCGGGGAGGGGATCACCGGATGGGTATTCCAAACGGCTGAGCCGGTGATCGGTGCCGATCCGCAGGTCGATTTTGGAGTCGATGTCGGGACGACCGAACCTGCGTTCCGGAGCGCCGCACTGTTTCCGTTGATCGATGACGAAGGCCCGCTCGGTGTCGTCGCCTTCTACGATGACAAGCCGGATGCCTTCAATAGCAATCACGTGCGCATCATGGAATCGATCGGCCCCCAGATCGCGCGCGCACTACGCAACGCGCTGTTGTATCGAGCGACGCAGAACACGTCGATGACCGATGTGCTCACCGGACTACCCAACAGCCGCTATCTGTATGGCCAGATCGACAAAGAGCTGGCGCGGGCCACTCGACGCGCCACGCCGCTGTGTGTCGTGGTGATGGATCTGGACGGATTCAAAGCGGTCAACGACACGCATGGCCATCGTGCCGGCGATGCGGTGCTGCGGACCGTTGCACGCACGCTGCAAGACACCTATCGCGCCGGCGACACGGTGGTGCGCTACGCGGGAGATGAATTCGTTGCTCTGCTGCCCGAGAGTTCCCGGGAAGAATGCGCGGCGGTCATCGAGCGTGTGCAGGCCGCAGTCTCCAATACCGTCGTCAAGCTCGACGGCGGCGAGAACGTCAGCGTCGGTATCAGCGCTGGCTTTTCCTGCTTCCCGTTCGACGGATCGACGTTGGAAGATCTGATTCATCGCGCCGACAAGGAGATGTACCGCGACAAGAGTGAACGCAAATCGCCTGCTCTGAGCGCCGCGTACAGCCGGTCACCGGACAGTGGAACCACCGACCGATAGCGCAGCGCGGCGCTCGAGCTTGTCTCGTGAGCGCTCGAGACGAGCCAAGGCGCCGGCACGCGCCGAGGAACTGACGGGCTTTCCACTCCAGCGAGCGCGATCGAAATCGATCAGGATGGCGCTCCAACCGCGCTGCGAGTCGCGTCGCATCAGCACGTTGCCCAGATTCAGGTCGGGGTGTTCCAGTCCTCGTGCGGCGATCGCATCCAGCAGTGTCAGCGCGGCGGCCCACAGCTCGGCGCGAGTCGCCGCGTCGGGCGCCTGCAACCACAGGTGCGCGAGATCTTCCGCATCGGCGATCCAGCGGCTCGCCGACCAGACTCGCCATCCGGGTCGGCTCGGAACGAATGTCACGGCGACGGTTTCGCCGACCGGTAGACCTGCCTCCCGCGCGGCGCGTGACGCGACGAGTTCACGTCCGAATCGGCTGAGGCCGAAATAGCGCTGTCGGTTCAGCGGTGCGAGCCAACCGCCACGGAGACACTGCTTCACCATCACGGCGGGAGCATCCGGCAACGCCAAGAGACCGCGCGGGCCCCGCCCCGTCCCGAGACTGATCGGCCGCGGGTGAGTGTGTCGCCAAGGCTCGCGCAGCGCGTGCGCCAACGTGGTGGCGCTCAGCGATTGATCGAGTAGCAACTGCCCGCCCTCGCACAGCGGTATCGACACGAATCCGCGCGGGGCCTCGATCAACGCTCACCCTTGCGCTCGCGCAGAGAAAGCTCCCACAGCCGCGCGTACTTGAGGTATGTCGTGAAGGTCGAGAACAGCGCCAGCACCAGGCCATGACCGCCATCCAAAAAGCCGCGACGAAGCAAATACATCCGCACGAAGCGCCCGACCGCATGCGAGAAAACCGTCCACGCGTTGGCGCGCTTTCCTCGACCGAAAGCATCCAGTGCGCCATGCACCGAGTACCGTTCGACCTTGGGCCAATACTGCTGAAACGATCGAAACGTGTGGTGGCGCATCGGGTGTCGCAGCGTCGGCAATGGTCCGGGAAGGTCGATCTCCTCATGCACCAAACGATCGTCGTAACGGGCGCGATCGCGTTGGACGAACCGGATCACGCGATCCGATTCCCAACCGCCGTAGCGCATCACCTTCCCCATGAACACGTTCTCTCGACGAATCCAGTGCCCGTCGTGACGCGGCCCCATGGAGTGCAGCGCTTGCAGTTCCTCCGCCAGTGCCGGGCTGACGACCTCATCCGCATCGAGAATCAAGACCCACTCGTGACGGCACTGCGTCAGGCCCCAGTTCTTCTGCCGGGCTGGGCTCTCGTAGGGATGAACGATCACGCGCGCCCCATGCTCCAGAGCGATCTCCGCGGTGCGATCAACCGATCCGGAATCGACGACCAGCCGCTCTTCGGCCCACATCACACTGGCCAGACACTCCGCGAGCCGTTCCTCTTCATTGAGGGTCGTGACCAGCACGCTGATCGGCGTCGGTGTCGACATCGACTCAGTTGCTCGGAGGAGATTTGCTGGCGGACGAGCCGGTGCGAGGTTCGAACGCCCACGCGACGCCGATGCTGATCAGATACAACCCCACCAGCGGAAGCGCGAAGACCGTCATGGTGAAGATATCGGGCGTCGGGGTGAGGACCGCCGACAACGCGAAGATGATGAAGATCGCGATTCCGATCTTGCGCCACAAGAACCCAGCGCTCACGATCCCCAAGCGCGTGAGCGCGAAAATCACGAGCGGCATCTCGAACATGGCGCCAAGACCCAGCAGCAGCTTCGCGCCGAAACCGAATGCGCTCGTCACGGTAATGTGTTGTTGGAACTCTTGGCCCTGTTCGGCCAAGAACTTCGCCGCTCCCGGCACCACGAACCAGTACGCGAATCCAGCGCCCGTGAGAAACAGAATCGAGGCGACCAACATCACCGGCATCACCCAGCGTTTCTCTTTGGGCATCAAGCCCGGGGAGATAAACGACCAGAGCTCGTACACGACCGCCGGCAAAGCCAAGACCAAAGCAGCCGCAAACGCCGCCTTGAACTTGTTGAGAAATGCTTCCGCCGGTGTGATGACCGAAAGCGTCCCCATCGCTTTCTCCACCGGACCGATCAGAAAGTGCAGGATCTGATCTTGATAAGCGAAGGCCGGGATCATCGCGGCAACGACCCAGATGAACGCGCGGAACACACGCCGCCGCAGCTCCTCCAGGTGCTCCAAGAAGCCCATCTTGGCCCCACCCTCGGTCGCGTTTGGTTGGGCCGCGAGCTCATCGGGGGAAAGCTGGTCTAGCGGCGACATCAGACCTCGGATCCCGTGGCGGGCCCGGCCGGCGTCTTGGGGGATGAGCTTGGCTCGGAGACAGGCGCTTCGACCTCGACAGGGGTGGCAGGGGCTGAGCCCGGGACCTCCGGTGGCGAGTGTTCAGCCAAGGCGGCATCGAATTGGCGTTGTACGGCGCCTCGCGCATCGCGGCCGATCGATTGAACGTCCCGCGCCACGTCCTTGAGCTTGTCCATTTCCACCTCGCGATCGAGCGTGGTTTGGAACTCGCGCATCGCTCGGCGAAGCTGGGCCACCATCCCGCCCACCTGCTTGCCGATCTCCGGCAGCTTCTTGGGGCCGAATACGAGTAGCCCCAACAAGATCAAAAACAGGAACTCGCCGCCTCCGATGTCGAACATGGCCGCGCAGTTTAGCGCGCCGCGGCGAGAGGACCACAACCGGCTGAAGCTCAAACAGTTACAAACCCGTGCGTGGACGGGCCTCGACCGCGGCCCCTATACTCCCCGGCATGCCGAGCCTACGTCGCCTCCCAATCCTGGCCGTTCTTGCACTCGCCGCTCTCGTCCCGGTGATGTACCTCGGGGCCGGCACCGCCCAAGCGCCAACCGGCGGGATCGCAAAACCGCTCAACACCTACGCCGAGGTCTTGTCGTTGATTCAAGAGCGGCATGCGCCGGCCTCGGACGACAAGAAGATTGTCTACTCAGGCATCCACGGGATGCTTCACACACTCGATCCACATACCAACTTTCTCGATGACGAAGCGTATCGAGAGATGCGTGAAGAACAACGCGGCAGCTTCTTCGGCTTGGGGATCGTGATCAGCAAGCGCGGCCGGTACCAGCCGCTGCGCGTCGTCTCACCGATCGCCGACACGCCGGCAGCTCGCATGGGGATTCGGGCCGGCGACATCATTTCTCACATTCGCGACGAGAAGGCCGGGGTCGACGTCGACACCATCGGCCTGACGATTCAAGAAGCGGTGAAGTACCTGCGTGGCGCTCAGGGCTCCAACGTCGAAGTCTCGGTCGATCGATCCGGCTTCGACGGGCCGTTGGTCTTCACGATCGCGCGCGACTCGGTGCGCACTCCGGCTGTCAACAACGTGCTGATGGTCGCCCCTGGTGTCGGATACATCAAGATCGCCAACTTCACCGAGACGACCTCTTCGGAATTGGACCGCGCGCTCGAGACGTTGCGGCTGCAAGGCGCCAAGAAACTCGTGCTCGATCTGCAGGGGAATCCCGGCGGGTTGTTGGAAGAAGCGATCGGCGTCGCCAGTCGGTTCCTCGAACCCAACGAGTTGGTCGTCTACACCGAGGGGCGTGTTCCTGGTTCGCGGCAGGACTACGGTGCCATGAAGGAAGTTCCGCGGGTCGATTGGCCTGTGGCGGTGTTGGTGGATCGCGGGTCGGCCTCGGCCTCCGAAATCGTCAGCGGTGCAATCCAGGATCATGACCGCGGCATCGTGCTGGGCGAGACATCGTTCGGAAAAGGGCTGGTCCAGTCGGTCTATCCGCTGAGCGAGAACACCGGCTTGGCGCTGACGACTCAGAAGTACTACACGCCGTCGGGTCGCTGCATTCAGCGCCCCTACGACAGCGAAGAGGAGTACTACCTGGAAAACGCACAGCGCGACGAGGTCCCCACCGCCGCAGCCGATGCACCGGTCTATGCCACGGAGTCTGGGCGCAAGGTGTTCGGCGGTGGCGGCATCACACCCGATATCCCGGTAGCCACGCCGCGAGCGGGTGAGGCGCTGATCCAGGTTCGTCGCTTGTCGGCATCGACTCGTTTCGTCGCACCGCTCAAAGACGAGGCGCGCAAGCGATACGCGACCGACAAGCAGGCGCTGATCAACGACTTCATCGCCTTCTGCCAGAAAGAGGTTCCGCAGGTAAGGCCGGACCAAATCCGCGCCGCCAAGAGCGACATCGAACTCGAACTCGACGCCGAGTTGGCGCTGGCCGCCGGTGGGATGACCGCTCGCGATCGGGTGTTCTTGATGAAGAACCCCGTGTTGCAACGGGCTCTCGAATCGTTCGGTGACGCGGAGAAACTGGAAGCCCAACGCAACAAGGCGCGACAGTTCAAAGTCACCACGCAAGAACTCAAACGCCCCAAAGAGATTCCAGACGAAACACCCGTCAACTGAGGCGACTGATTGAAAGAGGCATCGTGGCTACAGTGGCACGACGTCCCAACTCTCGTCTCCTTCGTTCTTGCGCAAGAGAAAGAGCCCACGCTCGAGGGTGACGAGCGTTTCGTGGCGCAGCGGCGCCTTGGGGTCGCACGGCGCGATCATTCGACGACGCAACACCTCCTGCACCGGCCAACGCTGCCCGCGCGGATCGATCAGCCAACGCGGATCGCCAACGCCAAGCGCATCTGCGACGGTCTCGACTCGCCAACGCGGGAAAGAAACCACGACTGCCATCCGCCCAACCCTCCGCCGCCCTCATCGGCTTGCGACCAGGGGGCCTTGACTCCCCCTCGTTTGGCCGCGTTGAGGCTCAAGCTAGGGTCCTGCGCCGGAAATAGCTCTGGTTTGTCGTTTCACGAACCCGCTCGTCGCCCGTTGCCGTGATCGCGTCGGCGGTCGCGACGCGCGTTTTCAACTCAATGCGGAATCAAGTAGGCGAGCGCGAACCCGATTTGCGCACACATCATCATCAGATACATGTGCGTCCATGAGGGATGGTTCTCGGTTTCAGCCAGGGCTTGCGGGTCGCGAAGAATCAGCCAGACGGTGTACAAGCCCCAAACTGCCAACAGCAACCCCAGAACCACGAGCGCGATCGGGTTTCCTGTCAAGAGTGAGTGCTGCGGTGCGAACGGGTCGGGCAACATCACACCCAGCGGAATCAAGAGCCACGGGAGCACAAACGACGGCGCCATCATCCAGGCAGCGCGCGTCACTCCATAGCGAATCGGCAACGTGTAGCAACCGCCGGCCTTGTCACCCGGCATGTCCGAGAAGTCTTTGGTCGACGCGGCTCCCACCAAGAACAGCGCAAACACCAGCCCGATGTACCAAGGCTCGGCCACCAAGACGGGGCCGACCATGCACCAGCCGGCCACCTTCAGCAGCATGCCGCGAGGAATCGCTATCGTGACGTTGGCGCCAATCGCGTGCCTCTTGGTTCGCCCCCACGCCGGGGCGGAATAGACGAAGGTCGCGATCATTCCCAAGATGTAGATGAAGAAGGTGGCATGCCATGTGAGAAGCGAGCCGGGCGCCCACTGGGTCTCGTCCGGCAACCAGAAGCGCTCGCGCCAACGATCGGCCGGGTGGATCACCACGAGCCAGGTCGGCACCACGGCCAACAGGTACAAAACCCACGTGTAGGTCCAGGCGTTCGCTACCGAGATCTTGCCGGAAGGTAGCATGCGTTGCGGCTTGTTCTGTCTGTCGATCGGCAAGTCGTAGATCTGATTGATGACGTTGCTCGCCGCGTTCAGCAGTGCAGCGCAAACCGAACCGAGGATGACGGTGAAGATCACGCTGGCGGTCCATTGCCGCGCAGGGTCAGGGTTCCAGGCCGATCCAAAAGCGCAGATCGCGCCGGAGATCACCCCGAATGTGGGCGGCAACAGCGTGAATGGCCGCGTGAAGTCGCTGTAGCGTTTGATCGCGTCCCCGAAACTCACCCTCAGATCCTTTCTCGTTGCGGCCAGCGGCACTACAGCCACCGCATCAGCACAATCGCAACCAACCCGCCAACCAGCGTATTCAAGAGGTTCTGCGCTTCGTTGTTGATCTGCTTGGCGCGCTCGAAGACAGCTCCCACGTAACTCTCCACGGTCGTCCCGACGAACGCGGCCACGACAACAACTGCGACGCCGAGCGCATCGACCGAGTGCATCGCGTAGGCCACCAGCGCCAGGACCAAGGATCCGAGAATCCCGGCCAGCGTTCCTTCCAGGCTGACGGCGCCGTCGGTGCCGCGTGGCACCGGCTTGAAGCTCGTGATCAAGAAGGTGCGACGTCCGTAGGCTTGGCCGATCTCCGAACCGAGCGTGTCGGAGGTCGCGGTGGCGAACGCCGCTACGATCGCAATCAGAAACAAGGGCTGCATCGCCGTTGGGCTCCCCGCCAGAAGCAGTGCGAATAGCGCACCGGCGCCCGCATTGGCCCACGCATGCGGCGCGCCGCGGCGGCCGCCCTTTTCTTGCGCGGTCCCCTCTCGCAGCTTGGTCTTGTAGCCGAGCTTGGTTGCTGCATTCGCCAGGACAAAGAACAGCAGCAGCATCAGAAACGACACACCGCCGCCGAACACCCACAACGCGACACCGAGCAACGTTCCGTGAATCGCTCCCGCGCCGTCGATCAAACGTGCGCGGTATGCGACCACGGCCAAAAGCAGATTCACACCGAAGGCCCAGGGCAGCCGCGTTGCATAAAGCGGCTCGCCCGCCATGAGCGTTCCGAAATCGAGCGATGTTGCGGCGAGCAATAGTCCGCCACCAGCCAGAGGCACCACGATGTTGTCGTCGACCCCCAGCGGCAACGACTCGAGCACCGCCACCACGCCGGTGACGATCAGCAGCTTCAGGATCAACTCGCCGTCCAACGGGAGCCCCGAGGTCCAGCGCCACAAACCCAGCACAGCGATCCCGCCGAACACCACGAAACCGAACCAACCGGCCCACGACTTGTCGCGATTCCAAGGTAGTCGTGGTGAGTAACGCCCCAGCGCCAGTCCCACGATCGTGGCCATACCGTCGCCGAAGGCAAGCAACCCCCAGCTGGCTGCGACGATCGGTGGATGGCGCGCAAACAACAACGTCAGCGCCAGCACACTCGCGGGGTACAACACGATGCCGATGTCGTGTCCCCGCTCGGCAGCGGCGCCCCGGAAGATCTTGCGACCGCCGTACATCGGCAACACGAACAGGTTGTGCAAGAGCGCAATCGCTGCCAACGCCGAGGCCTGCCACCAGGTCAGAAATGGAATCAAGAACGCGAAGCCACCCATCGCGATGTGTACGGACTTGCGCGCCCACTCGCGATTCACGCCTGAGTCTCCTGCTGCATCAACCAGCGTGTCATCGCTGTGAGCGCCTCACGTGCCGGCGTGATGGTGTAACCCAACTCACGCTGCGCCTTGGCCGATGTGAACGCCCATTCGTGCCGATAGATGGCGACCTCCTCATCGGTGAGTATCGGCTCCGCGCCGGTCAGCTCGGCCCGCCAGCGCAGCAGCTTGCCCAACCACGCAGCGACACCGAACGGGATCACGCGCCGTGGCACCGAAACTCCAGCCACCGACGCGACGATGCCGAGCGTCTCGCGCACCGTGAGATTTTCTCCACCCAAAAGATAGCGACTGCCGAGCGGCGCACGCTCGAGCATCGTGACCAACCCGCGCGACACATCGTCGACGTTGGCGAGACACCAAGGGCGATCGCCCGGCCCGATCGTTCCTGGGAGCTTCCCGCGAATCAGATCGCGTGCCGCCTGCGCCATGATGTTGCCGTCGGTGACGCGCCCTTCTCCGAATACCACGCCCGGATAGGCGACGATCACCGGCGCACCTGCTGCAATTCGGTCGCGCGCCAATCGATCCGCCAGCCACTTGGTCCGTTCGTAGTCATTGCGCGGCGCACCATCGTGTCGGTGCTCTTCATCCCCGACTCGTCCGTCGGTCGGTCCCAAGGCAAAGAACGAGGAGACATAGACGACCCGCGAGAGCCCGACCGACGAGGCAGCATCGATGACGTTGGCCAATCCATCGACATTGACCCGATCGAACTCGCGCTTGTCTTTGGCCCAACGCTTGACCATCGCCGCGGCGTGCAGTGCGACATCGCATCCATGCATGGCACGTCGCACCGAGTCGAGATCGCGGACGTCGCCAGCGATGACCTGCGTGTCGGAGGGCAGATCGGTAGCCGCCTCGGGCCGTCGCAGCAAGAGCACCGGTTGATGCCCTGCGGCACGAAGCGCGTCGACCACACGACCACCAAGGAAACCGCCGCCGCCTGTCAGCATCACTTTCATCGGCGGGTCATCGCGGCGACTCGCTCGATTGAGCTGCCAGATAGGGCCCTGCCCATTCGGTCCACGACCGCGGTTGCCGACCAAACCGCGCCGCGAATCGCGCTGTCGAGAGCGGCGTGCGCGGCGGCCGCCGTGCCGGCAACGTCAAGGAGCTCACCGGCACCGGTTTCACACGATCGGGGTCTTGTCCCACCAGTTGCAGGATGCTGCGTGCGAACTGATAGCGACTGCAGACCGGGCCGTTGGCGAAGTGCCACACTCCCGTGATGTCGCTTGCAACGATCTCTTCGATCGCGCGAACCAAATCGAGATTGAACGACGGCTTGGTGAACCAACCATCGACGATCGGAATCGACTCGCGCGTGTTGAGCGCCGCGGTGGCGATCTTGTCGATGAAGGTGGGTCGGCCTGGCCCGAACACGAACGAGATTCGCAACACCACGGCATCCGCCAGGCATTCGAGCACGGCGTCTTCCCCAGCGCATTTGGTTCGGGCGTAGGTATTGACAGGGTTAGGCTGGTCAGCCTCGTCGTACTCGACCCCCGCTGGAATCTCTCCGTCGAACACGTAATCGGTGGACAGATGAATCAGCCGCACACCCGCACTCCGGCAAGCCTGTGCGAGGTGCGCCGGGCCAACGGCGTTTACCTGCATCGCCTTCTCGGGGTCACGCTCGCAGGCGTCGACATCGGCCATCGCCGCGCCGTTGATTACCACCGTCGGCTGGATCCGCTCCAGCTCAGCCTCGGTGCGCCAGCGGTCGGTGACGTCGAGTTCGGCACGGGTCGCGGAAACGGTATGGGGGTATCGGCTTTCGAACCGCTCCGTGAGGAGACGCCCCACGAGCCCGCCGGCACCGACGATCAGGGGTCGCACATTCAGGTGGTCCGCGCTCATGGCGCCGGGAGGATACCTGCACTTTTTCGCGGTTGGCAGACACAATCAACAACTCGCGCCGTGCCGGCCGAACCGATCCGCTAGCGCGCCTGCTTGAGATCGATCAGTTTGCCCAAGCCGGAGAGATCGACCACCAGGTAGTACTCCTGCCGATTGTTGTCCTCGAAATCGCGACGGTCCCAGCCGAAGCGGAATGCGCAACATTGGGTTGCGTAGCGGAGTCGATAGCTCTGGTGTTCGAGTTGGCGCGACTCGAGGTTGTAGTCCCAATCGGTCTCCACACCCAGGCTCTGGCTCTTGGTCAGCCATCCCCAGCGCAGGCGACCATACGTGCTCTTGTCGGAGATCGCTGGGTTGATCGGTCGACGGCGATAGAGCCGGCCATCGAGATACGACACGGTGCTGAGCCGAATCAGCGTCGAGATACTGGCCTCGGAGAGCACCTCATTGGCCGGGTCCAGCGTGTAGCTCACATCCACCGACTGCTCGGAACTGGGGTTGTAACGCAGTCGCATTCGAATCGCGGAGTAGTTGCGGTCGCCTGTCACCGCCGTGCACGGTCGCCCGGTGCTCGGGTTCACCGCATCGCCCCCTGTACAAAACACACGCGAGAAGATCTGCGTCAGCGGTCGCACCAACGAATAGCTCTGAGAGATCTCGAAGCTGGCGATCTCGACCGGCGCCAAGCTGGGGGTTGCTCCCTCGTTGGCGGTACTGGCGGACTCGAGCAAACCGAGCTTCGCCAACTCGGCTTCTTTCTGTTCTCGCGCCGCCTGTTCCTTGCTCTGACGCTCGAGCGCATCGAAGGAAGTGTCTTTTGCCGACGCGAGCCCTGCGCCCGATCCCGCCTGCGGCGGACGCAACACGAACAGACGCTGACGCACGCCGTAGGAAAAATCCGACAGCGCCGAGGGATCGTCATCGATCGAGTCGACGCGAATGATCTCAGCCGAATGGCTTTCGGTCCGCGGCCGGTAGCGGTAGTCGACGAACGGCTCGATCACATGTTTGAGCTTGGGTGAGAAACTCCAGTTGGGAGTCTTGTAGACGCGCTGGAATCGTGGGCCCGAAAACCCGAAGCCGGCGCTGAATAGGCTGCGGCTGAGTCCCACACCCACGGCGCGACGCTTGTCGTCAGGGTCGACCGTGGCGGAGTAGTAGGTCCCACGCCAGCCGAAGTTCAATTCGAAATCGGCCCAGGATTGCCGCAGCACCGGAGCACGCAGTGTCGGGGCGACATCGGCGCGGAACCAGCGTTCGTCGGCAACCGTCACCAATTCATCCTCGGTCGCGAGTTGGCCATCAGGAGCTTCCAGAATCCGTTTCCCGAAACGGTCAAGCGACGATTGAAAGCTGAAGTACAGCGGAGTGCGGCCCAGGCGCTGGCTGCGTCCGCGCAGCTCGATCTCTGGGAGTTTCTCGTTCTGCGCCTTGCTGGTGAGTCGGCCCAGGGCGGTTGGCCCGGAGGCGCCCACAAAAAACTGTTCTTGTCTTCGCGCTCGAACACTGAGCGTGTACCAAGACCATTGCTTGGTGATGTCGATCGTGGAATCGGTCTGCGGTTGCGAGGAACGAAGCAAATCGGACTCGTAGTCGGTGAAGTAGTCGAAATCGGAAACCGCTTCGACCCGAGCGATCATCCGCGTGCGCTCACCAAACGGCTGGCGCCCCCGCCACACCAAGTTCCAACGACTCTGACCACGGATCTGGTCGTTGATGTAATCGAAACTCGCATCGGTGCGGCCATTCCAAGTCGGTAGCATCGACAGGTCGGTGCGCACGCCGTAGCCGACCTTGCTGTATCCGGAGAAGCCAAACAACAAATCGATATTGTCGCGCGCGGCCCAGTACAGCGGCACCGTGAGTGTCTTGCCGAGCTTGTCGCTGGTACCGAACTCTGGAAACAACACTCCGGAGGCGCGCCCACCCTTGATTGGGTAGATCAGATAGGGCGAGAAGAACACCGGAACTCGGCGCACCCGGAATGCAACGTTTCTCATGTGGGCGTACTCGCCCAACTCGAACACACCCTTGCCGACATAGAACGACCAGTACGGTACCGGTTGAGTGCAGGTCGTGAACGTCCCCTTGGTGACGCCGATCCGTGCATCGTCCAAGCGCTGGACCTGTTCGGCCCGGATCGTGGCGTTGTCCAACGACAGGTAGCCGGTAACGTCATCGACCGTTCCGGTTCGAGTATCGGCGTGATAAACAAGCTTCGATCCGGCGAGCGACGCGCCAGGAAACGACAACACCACGCTGCCGGTTGCCGTCAAGATTTGAGTCGACTTGGTGTAGATCAGCTCGTCAGCCAGTATTCGTGCATCGCCGGTTTGGAGTTCGACGTCGCCGACAGCGCGGCACCGCCCTCCGTCCGCGATCCCCGGTTCGGGTTCACAGGTAATGTCGAGAGCTTCGAGCCGAAACGACCCGGACAGCGTCATCTCACGCTTTGGCGCCGCGGGTTTCGCGCCGGGGACCGGCTGTGCGACCGCCAGCGTCACGATCCACAGCGGCGCCAATGAGAGCAATGCGCTGCACGCGCGCTGAAAACGAGCGACGGTCACGGGAGCAACGTGGCGCTGGGCCGGGAACCTGTCATCGAACTCGGCATCGAACGGCGGGTCGACTTCAAGGGCGCACTCGGGGTCGGGATTGGTGTCGTCGAAAATCAAACGCCAAGAGCATAGCAGCGGCCCGCGGTTCGAGCCTTCGGACGCCGACGCGGTAGACTCTCGACATGCGGCTCGCCCTGGCACAAATCTCCCCCCGGCTCGCGGACCTTCCCTTCAATCTCGAGTTGATCGAACGGACGGCGCTCGCTGCGGCCGACCAGGGAGCCGAGTTGGCGCTGTTCCCCGAGCTCGCGCTGACGGGGTATCGATTGCGCGATCTGGTGCCCGAGGTCGCATTGAGACTCGACCGCAACGGCGCGTTCCTCGACCGGCTCGCGGCGCTGTCACGGCGAATTCCGTTCGTGCTGGGGTTGGTCGAGGAAACCGATGAACATCGGTTTCACAACAGCGCGGTCTATTTCGAGGACGGCGCATTGCGGTTCACGCATCGCAAGTGCTATCTGCCTACCTACGGCATGTTCGATGAAGCGATGGACTTTGCGGCCGGTAGCCGCTTGCAAGCGTTCGACTCGCGATTCGGCCGGCTCGGAATTTTGATCTGCGAGGATGCCTGGCACTGCGCAGCGGCAACAGTGCTCACGCACGATGGCGCCACCGCGCTGTTAATCCCGTCTGTCTCCCCGCTGCGCGGTTTGGCAGCGCGACCGGGCGAGGACAACACCACGGTTTGGCGATCGCTGGTCGAGACCACCGCGCGTTTGCACACCACGCCGGTGGCGTTGGTGGGGCGAAGCGGATTCGAAGATGGGCTGGCATACGCCGGTGCGAGTTACGCCGTCGGGCCCGGCGGCGAACCGCTCACCGCCCCGCTCGGCGTCGAACCGCAGTTGCAACTGGTAACACTCGACCCGGACCGAACCCGCAGTGCGCGAGCCGGCTACCCATTGCTCCGCGACGAACGTCCCGACCTGATCGTCCGCGAGTTGCAGCGTGCGATGGCGCGGCGGCACGACCTTCCGTTCGATGCCGAGCCGGCGCCGTGATCGAACGGCCGCTCCCACTGCCGCTCTCTTTGCCCCGCCTGGAACAAGTTCTGGTCGGGTTTCTGCGCGAAGAGGCCGGCCGGGCGGGATTCGATGGCGGCGTCGTGGGGGTTTCCGGCGGCCTGGACTCCGCGGTCGTGTTGCTCTTGGCGGTGCGTGCCTTCCAACCGCGGCGAACGTTGGCGTTGTGTCTGCCGTATCGCAGTTCATCGCCCGCCAGTCTTGCCGACGCGACGACGCTGATCGGGTTGACCGGCTGCCGTCACGAGACCCTCGAGATCACGCCGATGATCGATGCGTTTCGTGGCGTCGCCGACTGTGACGACCCTTTGAGGCTGGGAAACAAACTCGCGCGCGAGCGGATGAGCTTGCTGTACGACCGCGCCTTTCGCGATCGTTCCTTGGTCATCGGGACAAGCAACAAGACCGAGTTGCTTTTGGGTTACTCCACGCGGTGGGGCGATGGCGCCTACGACTTGAATCCGCTGGGCGATCTGTACAAGCAACAGGTGCTCGCGTTCGCGCGCTACCTCGGTGTTCCCGACGCGATCCTCGACAAACCGCCGTCGGCCGATCTGTGGCCCGGACAAACCGATGAGGCGGAACTCGGATTGAGCTACGCCGATGCGGACGCCGTCTTGTGGTACTTGGTCGATGCACGCGGCAGTCTCGATCGGGCTTCGATCGAAACCGGCGTCGACGAACAGATCGTCCGGCGAATCGTGCAGCGCATGCGTCTGAATCAGTTCAAGCGCTCGCTGTCGCCGATCTGCAAGCTGCACCCGCGCACGGTCGGTATCGACTTTCGATTCCCGCGCGACTGGGGCACCTGACATGAAGCGACCGCCGGTGCTGGTCGACGGTCACAACCTGCTCTTGTCATTGGCTCGCCTCGAGGATGTGCCCGACAGCATGCTCGACCTTCGTCAAGGGGAACGAGACTTGGCAGCGATCCTCGCCGAATGGGGAGCGCTTCGTGAACGAAGCGTGACGATCGCGTGGGACGGCCGCGCCGCGCTTCCGGATGTAGCCGGTGTGCGGCAGATCCGGCTCTCGCCGCCGGCCGAAGCCGATGATTTCTTGGTCCAGGAAGCCCATCGCCTGCGGCGCGAGGGGGTCGTCGCGACGGTGGTGTCTCGCGATCGCGAGTTGTTGTCGCGGTTGCCGGTCGGAACACTGCACCTTCCGATGGAACAGCTCGCGGACGATCTTCAGGCACTGTTGGCCGATCCGTTGCGAGCACCGCACTTGAAACCCGACGATGGCGATCTCGAGCGCCTTCCACCCGCCACGACCCGACCGTTTCCTCGCCGTCGCTCTGCGCCGCAAGCCTTGGAAGCGGCATCGTCCACACGGTCATCGCGACTCGCGCCGCGCGCTGCAGCGCCGCCGGTCGATGCGGCACGCAGCAGCGACGAAAGCAAAAAGGCCGCACGACGCGAGAAGTACCAGCGCGCGCAGGAACGTAAGAAGCGCTGACGCGGCGCGATCGTGTGCCGCTTTTCGCCTACAATCGCCGGCATGTTGAGTCCAAGTGAAAGGATCAAGCTGACGGCGATGTCAGCCTGCGCGGGGTGAGCTTCGAAGCTCGGTCCTGAGCCGCTCGCGCAGGTGCTGCGTGGCCTGAAGCAACTGCTTCCCAACGTCGGCGTCGGCAACGACGTGCTGATTGGGTTGTCGCAACCCGACGATGCGGCCGTCTATCGGCTGGAGGGAGGTCGTGTGTTGATTGCAACCGTCGACTTCTTTACGCCGATCGTCGACGATCCGTTCGACTACGGCCGCATCGCTGCCGCCAACTCGATGAGCGACGTCTACGCAATGGGCGGCGATCCGTTCCTTGCGCTCTCGGTGGCTGCGTTTCCCGACACCCTGCCCGCCGACACGGTAATCCAAATCCTGCATGGCGCCGCGACCATGGTGCAGTCGGCGGGCGCGGTGCTCGCAGGCGGCCACACGGTACGAGATCAAGAACCGAAATTCGGGCTGTGCGTGATGGGCTTTGCCAATGAAACGTCGCTGATCACCAAGGGTGGTGCACGACCCGGGGACGCGCTGTATCTCACCAAGCCGATCGGAACCGGAACGCTCTCGACAGCCTTGAAGCGTGATCGATTGGCACCGGAACCATTGGCATCAGCAGTGGCGTCGATGGCGACGCTGTCCCGGGGCGCAGCCCACGCAGCGCGCCATGCGGGGGTGCGTGGCGGCACCGACGTCACCGGTTTCAGTCTGGCGGGGCATGCGCTCGAAATGGCTGCAGCCGCGAACCTGATGCTGTCGATACAGTGGTCATCGATCCCGGTCTTGGAAGGAGCTCGTGAGGCGATCGCCGGTGGCTTCGTTCCGGGCGGAACCAAAGCGAACGAGCAATCGTTCGCACCGCGCGTACAAGGCCTCGACCAACTCTCGGCCTCCGATCGCGCACTGCTGTTCGATCCCCAAACATCGGGCGGATTGTTGTTGGCTGTTTCGCCGAGTCGCTGCGAATCATTCGAGCGGGCCTGCGACGAGCAAGGTACACGCGCCTGGCGTATCGGTCGCGTCGACGCCGGTAGTGGCTTGACCATCCTGCCGTGAGTCACACGCCGCTCGGAACGTTGTTTGTGGTTGCCACGCCGATTGGAAACTTGAGCGAGATCTCGCCCCGCACGCGCGAAACGCTGTCTCGAGTCGCCGTCGTGGCGGCCGAGGACACGCGACGCAGCGGGATGCTGCTGGCGCACATGGCACTCAAGAAACCGATGATCAGCCTCCACAAGTTCAACGAGCGCTCGCGACTCGAGGAACTGACGGCGGTGCTCGAACGGGGTGAGGATCTCGCTTTGGTGAGCGATGGGGGTACCCCGGCGATCTCCGATCCCGGGTATCGACTGGTGGCCCAAGCGCACGCGATCGGCGCACCGGTGCGCGCGGTGGCAGGGCCGTCGGCGGTGGTCGCGGCACTCTGTGTTTCTGGATTGCCTGCCGATCGGTTCTCTTTCGTTGGCTTCTTGCCTTCACGAGCGGCCGAACGCCGAGCGCTGCTGCCCGAACTTGCAACCCGGTCGGAAACGTTGGTGATCTACGAAGCCCCGCATCGTTTGGTCGCGGCGGTCGCCGACCTGGCGACCCAGTTCGGCTCACGGCAGGTGGTGCTTTGCCGTGAACTCACGAAGCTGCATGAGGAGGTGCATCGCTCGACCTTGCCGCAGTTGGCAGAATCGGTCGCCTCTCGAGAGTCGATCTTGGGGGAATGCGTGCTGGTGATCGCCGGCGCCGAACCGTCGAACGCACTCGCGCCGACGCTGGAAGAAGAGGACGCCGCCACGCTGCGAGCCTTTGCACTGGCATTGCAGGCCGAGCAGGGCGACGCGCGACGGGCCTGCGCCCGCCTCGCACGACAGACTGCCAGTCCGCGCCGCGACGTCACGAGTCGCCTGCGGGCGTTGGGTGCTCTCGGCGAGGACGCCGATCGATAGGATCGGCCGGGCTACTAGTGGCGGGCCTTCTTGGTGGCGCAGCCGCCGTTGCATCCACCGCCACCGTCGCTGACCTCACCCACCTCATATCGCAAGCAACACATCAGCCGGCCGCATTGGCCGCTGATCTTGGTGGGGTTCAACGGCAGGCCCTGCTGTTTGGCGAGCTTCATCGAAATCGGCGCAAAGCCGGTGAGAAAGCGCGAGCAGCACAGCTCCTGGCCGCAATGACCCATCCCGCCTTGCATCACCGCTGCATCGCGCGCCCCGATCTGCTTCAACTCGACGCGCGCTTTGAATTCGCGCGAGAGGTCCCGGACCAGCTCACGAAAGTCGACACGCCCTTCCGCGGTAAACGACAAGTTGACCTTCTTGCCGCCCGAGACGGGATCGCAGCGCACGAACTTCAGTTCGAGCTTGAGTTCCTCGGCCCGGCGTCGCGCGTAGTCGAGCCACTCCGCCCGCCGCGACTCGGCGAACATCTCACGCTCTTCGTCCCCTTGTGAGGCTCGTCGCAGGAGTTTGGCCTTCGGGGATTTTCCTTCTTCCCAAGGAACCTCCAAGGGCACTCGAGTGACGGTCGCGACATGCACGCGCCCATCGGTTTCGACGAGGCAGCGCTCGCCCACCTCGAAGGCATCGTCATCGCACACGCAGGTTACCGGCCTGACCTGCCCCGGTATCTGAACCTGAGTCGTCAACACGTCTGAGTTTCCTTCCGCGGCAGCAACCGCCGCCGCTCTAAGCTAGCCTAAGCGGGGCTCCGACGGGAGACCAATTGCGATCGAGGAGTCATGGCCAAGCCAACCAAAGATGAAATACGCGAGTTGGCCAGCAACCGGCAAGCGCGTCGCGACTATGAGATCGAAGACACCTTCGAGGCCGGAATGGTTTTGTTGGGGACCGAGGTCAAGTCGTGCCGCCTCGGTCGTGTGCAGCTCAAGGACGCCTACGCGCGCCCGCAAGGCGACAAGGTCGTGCTCTACAAACTGCACATCGCCCACTACACACACGCCTCCGTAGACGCCAATCACGACCCGGAACGGCCACGAACGCTGTTGTTGAAAGCTCACGAGATTCGCCGCCTGATCGGTAAGTCCGAACGGGCCGGCTACACGCTGATTCCGCTGCGGGTGTATCTCAAGGGGGCCTGGATCAAGGTCGAACTGGCCTTGGCGCGCGGCCGATCGACTCACGAGAAGCGCGATGCGATCAAACGGAAGATGGTCGAACGGGAAGTGCGCCAAGAGATGTCTCGACGTCGCTAGCGGCATCGACCCGAAGTTTGGCGCCACCGGGCCCAGCCTCGGCGCTGAAGATCACGAAGGTTCCTGGCGGCGGGGTGTGCGGCCAGCGGACCTCGATCACCCCATGATCGTTGGTGATCTGAGTCGCGACGATGGTCGGCACGCGATCGACCCCGATCCAACGAACCGAGACCTCGACGCCGACCGCCGGTAGCTCCTCGTCGCCGAGCGTGACGGTGAGACGTCCGCCGAAGGCTGCCGGCTCGGCAGGTTCCCAACGCAACGACAGCCAGGTCAGTTCTTCGTCGGTCGTCAGGAAACTCGAAACCAGCTCGTCGAACGGCCCGTTACCGGACAATTCGATCGCACCGCCCAGCCCGCCGGCGAACTCGCCATGCCGGGCGCGCCTGACCAGATCGCGATGCTGCGCATCGAGTTGTCGCGCGATCTCGCTCTCCTGCGCATTCGCCTCGACCAGCGCTGCATAGGAGTTCTTCACCTGATGGAGGATCTGCCCCCCGCAGTACACCAAGGTATCGATCACCGGATTGCGCTCGCCGCGATCCTCGGTCTGGACGTGGAAGGTCCTCCCCTCGAACGTCACATCGGTGTTGTAGCCGGTCAGCACGTTGGAGAATGTCGCGCGCAAAGTGCGTTTGGTCAAAGGGGGGGTCCCCTCCCGGTCCCGGCCCGTGAAATCCGCGCTTTTTTCGTTGCCCCCCACGGGGGGTCGCCCGATAATCCGCCCGCGTTGCCACCGGCGGTGAGACGGCCCCTCCGGTCCTGCATCGTGGTTTTTCACCATCAGTGCGAACGCCGCGAAACGCTGGAGGACTGGGGCGATGGCGCGAATTGCTCTCGAGGATGCTCTCGAGTACTACAGCATCCCTCACTGGGGCAGTGGCTACTTCGGTATCAATAACGACGGTGAACTGACGGTTCGACCGACCCGCGATTCAGCGCGCGAGGTTTCTTTGCCATCGTTGGTCCGCGAGGTTCGAGCCCGTGGCCTGGAAACGCCGCTGATCTTCCGTTTCCCTCAAATCCTCGAAGCCAAGGTCGACGAGTTGGCTGGAGCGTTCAAGAACGCCATCGAGGAGTTCAACTTCAAGGGGGCCGAGTACCGGCCGATCTTCCCGATCAAAGTCAACCAGCAGCGTGACGTGGTGGAGGCGTTGCTCTCTGCCGGTCGCAAGCACGGCTTGGGGATCGAGGCCGGATCGCGCGCTGAGTTCATGGCGGCCTTGTCGCTCGACCTGCCACCCGGCGCACTGACCGTGGTCAACGGCTACAAAGATCTCGAGACGGTGCGGTTGGCAATCGCCGGAGCCCGCATGGGCCGTCGCGTGATCTTGGTGATGGAGAAGCTGTTCGAGACCGACTTGGTATTGCGTGCTTTCTCCGACGCAGGTCCAGGTCCGTTACCGGAGGTTGGTTTTCGAGTCCGATTGTTTGCGCGCGGCGCCGGCCGTTGGCACAAGTCGACCGGAGTCACCGCCAAGTTCGGGTTATCCACCGCGAGCCTGCTCGACGGCATCAGTCGCATGAAAGCAGCCGGGCATCTCGAACAGGTCTCGATGGTTCACTTTCACATCGGGTCGCAGATCCCGGAAATCCGCCGGATCAAAGGTGCGATCAAGGAAGCGGCACGTGTGTACGCCAAGTTGCGGCGGCGCGGTGTCCCGCTCACGGTCATCAACGTCGGTGGCGGCTTGGCGGTCGACTACGACGGATCGAAAACCGCGTCCGATGCCTCGTGCAACTACTCCGTCAACGAGTATGCCAACGATGTGACCTACACCATCGGCGAGGTCTGTCAGGAGGAAAAGGTTCCGATGCCGCTGATGGTCAGCGAGTCAGGCCGCTTCCTCACCGCCGCACACTCGCTGCTGATCGCCAACGTGTTGGGGCGGATCTCGGCCGATCCACCGCCCACCAATGGCATCAACGAAGAGAGCGCGCCGCGACCCGTCAAAGAAATGAAAGCGATGCTGCGCGAGATCTCAGGCAAGAACTACGTCGAGTATTACCACGACGCGGTCGAACTCCGAGACGAGGCGCTGACGCTGTTCAACGTCGGACTGATTTCGCTGGAAGACCGCGCCTTGGCCGAAGGATTGTTCTGGGAAATCGGCCGGAAGGCGATCTCGTTCTCGCGACGAGAAAAACTTCCCAACGAAGAGTTCGACGAGCTAGAACGCCAACTGCACGAAAAGTATGTGGTCAACTTCTCGGTCTTTCAGAGCACGCCCGATCACTGGGCGCTGGAACAGTTGTTCCCGATCGTCCCGATCACGCGATTGCGCGAAGCTCCCACCACCGCGGCGGCGTTGGTCGACATCACCTGCGATTCGGATGGTGAGATCGATCACTTCGTCGACATCAAAGACGTCAAGGAAACGATCGCTTTGCACGAGTTCAATCCCGACTCGCCCGAGCCGTACGATCTGGCGATCTGCCTGTTGGGCGCCTATCAAGACGTGATGGGTGACATGCACAACCTGTTCGGCGCCCCCGACGAGGTCACCGTGACGGTCGCCGAGGACGGGCGGCCGCAAATCGTACGTGTCGAGCGTGGCGATACCGTGGCCGGCGTGCTGCGCGTGTTCGGGTATCACCAGGACGAAATGACGCGCACGATCCGCGAACGGTTGCAGCGAAAGGTCGCAGAAGGGGTGGTCGGCGAGAAGGAGGCCAACCTGCTGCTCGACAATTTTTGCGGTCTGTTCACGCGCGCCACCTATCTATCGCTCGTCGACAGCAACGTCCCCGCCAAGAAATGACAGCGACTGGACGGCATTCCTGAAGGCAACCCTCGCGGGTTGCCTTCTTTTGTGTCGACAACGCTCCACGCTGCGACATCACTCGCGTGGTTACGGCGTCTCGACCAGCGCGATCAGTCGTTTCAGAAGTCCGTCCAGCGGCGCATCGTAGAGCGCGACGCGCGGCAACTGCAGACGATCCGACCGAGTCGTGGCGATCCCCGGACGGGTCGTGAACGCGGCCGTGAACCCGGCGGATCGCGCGAGCGAAGCAGCCTGTGCGGGGTCCTCACCCAACGCCCCGAATGGATAGGCCAACCACGGGTGGGTCGCGTGATCGAGCGGCAGAAGATCTCGAGGATCGGTGCCGACGATCCGATGATGTCGCGTGTGATGCGCGACATCGAATACCTCGGACTGCTCGAGGAACCGAGCGGCGTCGACGCGCAACCCTCCGGCAGCCTCGCGATCCCACCAGTAGAGTCCCGCCGGCGCCGCCTCTGGTCCGGTCACGAACACGGTCGCCCGCACGGCGTGCCGACGCAGGACCTCGGAGCCGAGCGTTGCCAACCCGAGTGTTCCATCGTCGAATGTCAGTGCCAACGAGAGGCCGGGAGAGAGCGAACCGTGCTGCAGTCGATGCAACGCGTCATCGCAACTGAGCACACGAGCCGCATCGCGCAACCCGACCAACAGCGCATCGAGCCCCGATGCTGTCAGGCAAAGATCGTAGGGATCGGCTCCGCGTCGCGTGATCACGCGGTGCCCCATCAAAAAAACCACGCCGCCGTGCGGATACTTCTCAACGGAGACGGCTTTCAATCGCGAGATCAACTCGGGCGTGCGGCGATTGGAGCGCACTTCGCGCAGCCAACGCGCGGGACCGACTCGATGCGTACGGCGCGGAGGGTTCACCGTGTTCGGAAGTTCCGCCGCTTCGCCCCGTGGATGCAAGCCGAACGGCCACGGTAACAGTACCCGCGCGCGCAGCAGTTGTTCGCGCGGTGTCGAGGCCTCGACCTGTTCGGGCAGGAATTGCTCGATTGGCCCGCGCTCTTTCTCGGTGGTGTAGCGATGGGAGCCGCGCGACAACGACGTGCGGCCCGAATAAAGCGGGTTGATCCTCGCGGGGCCAACCTCGACAGGTCTCCAAGACAGCCCGGCCAGTGATGCATGGTTGCCGGCGGTGATGGTGACATCGGGCGCCGTCACAAGCGCAGCGGGATCTTGGGCCATCGGGCTTGGCGCGTCGTGTTCGACGATCGCTCTGAGGATCGTCGCTTCGTCGTAAATCGAAAGCGGCGCCAAGGGCGCGAGGATTTCCAAGTACTCGGCCGGCGAAAGCGGCGTGCGCCCCAGGTACAGGTGCGGTGTCAGGCGGTTATGCAGATGCGCAATCAGCGCACCTCCACCCGGCGCCAACACACGGCGAAACTCGGCGGCAGCGCCCGGCAGCGACGGAAAATCGAAGAACGCATCGACGGAGAGCAGTGCATCGAACGCCCCATCGACGAACGGAAGCGGCGCACTCGCGTCGGCGCAAACCAGCGCGGCGCGGGGCGCCACGTACCAACGCGCGAGTAACAGCGCCGCGAACAAGCTATCGAGTCCGCAGAGCGTGGCGCCCGGCGAGACAGCACCCAAGGACGCGAGCAGATGGCCGACGCCACAGCCTGTGTCGAGAATCGTGCGTCGACTCGCGATGGTGATCGCTGCCGCCGCTTCGGCCGCCACGAAGGAAGGATCGGATCGCCGATACAAGAAGTAGTCGGCGGTTTCAGGAACGGGCCAAGGGGGCTCGCCAAAAAAACATGTCACCGCGCGCTCGAATCGGTCGCGCGCTGCGCCGATCTATTCCGGCGCAAGCTCCAGCGCGCGGCCGGGCCCTCTCCGCGGGACGGCTGGGGAGCAGTCGCTCTGCATGCCCGCGCCAACGGTCAGTCCGCGATCGCAGGTCGGCACCCACCAACACGGCCAGCGCTCGACGCTCGTCACCACGAGCAAGCCAGCGCAACGCACGATCGGTCTCGTGCGACTCGCGCAGAACAGCAATCCCTTCGACCACCGGCCATTCGCGGCGCCGACAACGCAGCGCCCACCCGGCTAGCAGTCGGACGGCTTGGAAGGGCGCTCCGCAACACGGACAGCGCAACGCGGGAAGCAATGGCGCGAGTGTGGTGTGCACGTCGGTCGCGCGCTCAACCACCGGCGCGTTTGCCGCGAAATCCTCGGCTGGAAAGCGCCTCGAGCAGCGCCTCGACCTTGTCCCCTTGCAGCTCCAACGCAAAGGCGCTTCCGCACGCCAGCTCGATCTCACGCAACGTTCCACCCGTGCCGATCGCTCGTTTGAGTTCCTTCAACAACGACTTGGCTTCCGCCTCGGTCATGAACAGCGGCTGCACCACACTGACTTGCTTTCCGCCCCGACCCGACGATTCGCGTCGGATGCGGAGGTCGTGAGCGGCCACCGGACGCGGCACAACCTTCGACGCCGCGGTCTGTTTTGGCGTGGCACTCCCCTGCGGCCCCGCGCTGTAGACGAGTTTGTTGCCCGAGAACATGACGCGATCTTAGCCCGGATCGACGCAAGCGATTTGCTGCCGCCCCACAGAAAGCGGTACGAGCGTGACAGAACTGCACACCGACGCAGCCGCAGGACCGCGCGGCAAGTCATCGCCGCAGATTGCCGAGAGCAAGCGCTTGGCCGTAGCAGGCGCCGCGTCAGCGGACCGTCAGCACGGGGCAATGAGCCGCACGAACCACGTGGTGTGTCGCCGAACCGAGGAACAACAGATCGAGTGCCGAGCGTCCATGCGCGCCCATTACGATCAGATCGGAACGATCGGATTCGGAGATCGCCAAGATCCGTTTGTACGCACTCCCGTTGACCACCCGTTCCTCGATCTCGCAGAACGGACGCGCGTCATCCGGCACCATCGCCTTGAGTTTTTCCAAAGCCTCACCGGCCATCGCATTGTGGTACTCGCGGATCGCGGAGTTGATCAATCGCCCCTCGTCCTCGACGAACCCTTCGAGCGCGTGAAGCAGCATCAGATGGCTTCCCATCTCGGTGGCGAGATCCAAGGCCCAGCGCAACGCATGCGCCGATCCTTCCGAGAAGTCGATCGCGCACAAGATTCGTTCGAAACGCGTTTGCCCTGCCGGCGCGGGTGGTTCCGATCGCGGCGATACGGTCATCACAGGGCACGCGGCTCGCCGCACGAGCTTCTCGGTGACCGATCCCAAGGCCCAGCGCTGGAAGCCATGACGTCCGTGTGTGCCTACCACCATCAGATCGGGCGTGAGTTCCTTCGATTGGGCCAGAATCTCCCACGTCGGGTCCCCTTCCACGACCACCACGCGCTGCGGGAGATCGGTAACAACGGCCGGCTCCATGAATCGTTTGAGATCGCCGAGCAGTCGCGCGCGCACGTCATCGGAGAGCCGTGTCGGTGGCGGCAGGTAAGCGAAGTCGCCGAGCGGCATCGGGGCCGAAGGAAACACGTGCAACGCAACCAACTCAGCGCGATAGGTGCGGGCGATCGCAGCAGCGTGGTCGCGCGCGTGCGCCGACGCTTCTGAGAAATCACACGGGAACAAGATCCGCTTCAGGCTGATCATGCGGCCTCCTCGCCGGTGTCTTCGTAAGGAGCGCGGCACGCTCCGGTCACGCGCTCCAACCAAACCCACCTTAGACCTGTCGCCCGCCCGTTGAAATGACCGGTGTCAATCGGATCACCTGGTTCTGGCGCCCCAACCCGGGGTTCCGCATCGGACCGGCTTGGTTCGATAATCGCCAGTGGTGCCCGGCCCGCGGCTGCCCCATGTTTGAACATCGCCCCCGTTTTCGGATTCGACGATCTCAGCGAGTCGAGCTTTCCGTGGAGTGCCTGGTGTTGAGTGATATCGCCGGACCGGCTGTGAATCGCGTCCATTCCCACGACGCTTCGATCTGGGCTTGTCCTCGGTGCCGAGGCTTGCTCGGACCCGCCGCCTCGTCGCTGAGTTGCCCCGCCTGTCGTACGAGTTGGGCCCGTTCGGAGGACGGGTTCGTCGAGATGCTCGCCGAGTCCCCCTATTGGGGCGAGATCCCGCAACGACAGGCCGAGCAGTTGGTGGAAATGACACGCACCGCGGGGCCACAGGCGGCCTGGGATGCGTTGCGCCCTGGACTGGCCGACCCTGCCCTGCCTGATTACGCCCTGTCACCCCGTCGCGGGGCTTTCTTGCCGGCTCTTCTGCCTGACGGTCGCGGTTGCGCGCTCGATATCGGCGCCGGCTACGGCGCGGTCGCGCGCTGTCTGACGCGCTACTTCGATCACGTCGTGGCGCTCGAGCCGGTGCGCGAGCGGGTCGCGTTCCTGGCGCTTTGCGGCTCGCCCGGCCCCGGTCGACTCGATGCGGTGCGCGGCTCTTGGTGGTCGATCCCGCTCGCGCCCGAGTCGCTCGACCTGATCACCTTGGTTGGAGTCTTGGAATGGGTCGGGATGCAGCCACCGGAAGATCACGCGCCGGCTACGCCACGCAGCTTGCAGCGCGAGTTCCTCGGCTCGCTGCGCGCCTTGCTGAAACCGGGCGGCCGGGTCGTGGTTGGGATCGAGAATCGCTACGGGTTGGATCTATGGCGGGGAGCACCCGATCATCTCGGCCATCGCTATACGTCGTTGCTGCCTCGCTGGGTCGCTGATCGCGTGGTGCGCGGGCAGACGCGTGGTATCAGCCGCCTGTTTCACGGCGATTCGTTCGGCAAGACCTATCCCGAATATCGGGTCTGGACCTACTCGGCCCGTGGCTATCAGAAGCTGTTTCTGGACGCCGGCTTTTCCAGCATCGAGGTCTTGCCCTGTTGGGGGTCGTACGTTTGGCCCGAGCTGGTGGGCGGGAGTCACGAGGTTGCGCAGCGACTGGAGCCACGTGTCACACGCGGCCGTGGCCGCCTACTCAAGCGGGCCGCGTGGCGCGTGGCCGGTTCTTTGGTGACGCGCAGTTTGGCACCCAGTTTCTTCCTTGTTGCCGAACGATGAATCGCACTCGACGCGCCACGCGACTCGAGACAGCACTCGACTCGATGTTCGGTGGGAGCGTTTCACTGTTGCTGCTCGAGCAGCCGGTCGAATACGGCAACCTCTCTTGGGCCGTGTTTCGCGACCAAGTTCCGGTTGCCTTGGTGCAGACACCGCTGGATGAGAGCACGCAGGCCGTGCCGCTGGCACAAGCACGGGAGACGCTGATCGAGGCGATCAACGGCCCGGGTGGCGAGGCGTTGCGCGAGATCGTTCCGCTGCCGCTCTCCGACCTGGCGCTCGACGCTCCAGGCGAATCGACGGCGCGTCGCTTTCATGTTTGGCAGTGGCGCGACGGCCGCCGTTTCACGCCTCGCGATCGCGATGAACTGCCGCTCTTGCTTTCCACCGCGAGCGATGCCCTGCAGCGCTTGCACGCGGTTCAAGCGATGCGCGGCGGGCCGAAATCGATTTCTCCTGCACTCTTGCTCGAAGCGGCGGCACGCTGGTCGACGGCGATCGATCCCGCGGCACTCGATACACTCGCGCGCGACTCCGCCAACGGACTCCGGCCGTTTGTCTCGCAGACCGGACTCGGTTTGATTCATGGCGATTTCTGGTGGGGCAACCTGCTGCGCGATCCGCAGTCACCGGTACTCGTCGACTGGGAAGAGGTCGACGATCACGGGCTGATGTGGCTCGACCCGCTGCTGTTCACGCTGACCTTGCTTTTGGATGTCTCTCCCGGCGGAACGGGCGACGGTCCCGAATCATCGGAAGCGCTGCGTTGGTGCGCGGCACACACCGGACTGCCGTCGTACGCGCTGCCGCACGGTCTGGTTTTCGCAGGGCTTTACAAGGCGGCGCGCGAGCGCGGCAAATATCGTCAGATCGACACTCCTGTGCAGCGCTGGCTTCGCGCTTGCGCGACCCGCGCGGCGAATGTCTGAGGTCGATAGCCGCGTCGCGGCCCCATCACACGCTGAAGGTGCGTTGACGCTGGCGCGACGATTCGGTGGCGTGAATGCGCTCGGTCTTGCTGCGCACCTGGTGGCGTTTGGCGGCAGCATCGTGTTGGCGCACCGGCTCGACGCGGCGACCTTCGGGTTGTTGGCCTTGGCCAATGTCATCGCTGGCTACGTGACGTTGGCCGGTCGATTCGGTACGGAGTTGACGCTGGTGCGTGAGCTGACTCTTGCCCCTGATCCGCACCGTCAGTTCGCGATCCTGTCACGGCTGCGCGGCCGGATCACACTGGCGATCGGATCGGTGGTTGTGCTGGTGCTGATCGCGCTGCTTCCCGGCTTCAAGACGATCGTGATTGCATCGTCGATCGCCGGCGCCGCCTTGTTGGTGTTCGATCCGGGCGGGCTCTTCGATCTGAAGGCGCGCATGAGCCAGCACGCAGCGTTGTCGCTGGCACGTCAAGCCGCCTTCACCCTCAGTTCGATAGCGGCCGTGTTGTGGCTCTCCGATCAGACCGCTGCAGTAACACTCACGTTGCTGCGAATCCCGATCGCGCTCGTGTTCTTGTTCTGGACCTTCAAGATCATTGGCCTGACACATGACGAATGGGCCGCACCAGCACCTGCCGGCGCGATGAGCGCGCTCTTGCAACGCAATACTCAGCCGTGGCTCGCCCTGTTGGCTCACCAGATCTACCTCAATGCCGATCAGTTGTTGATCGCTGCGATGCTTGGCGAAGCGGCCTTGGCGCCGTACGCGATTGCGACGGCACTCGCGCAAATCGGCCTGATCTCCACGGGCGCGCTCCACCGTGTGCTCAACCCGGGGCTGGTCTCCGCGCTCGGTCGACGCGACGGCGCCCACTACGCGCGCACGCTCTTGGCGACGTTCGGCGTCTCGGTGGTGCTCGGCCTGGGATTCTGGCTGACGGCTCCCTTCGTGATCGCATGGGTCTACCCGCTGCGCTTGAGCGAGGCCGCGTCGTTCGTTCCAGCCTTCGCCCTTTGGATCTTGCTGTCGGGCACAGGAGGCTATGCGGCGTACGCGCTCCTGGCGGGCCGGCGTGACAGCGCCTACCTCGCTGCGGTCGTGTGCGGCGCGGTCACGAACCTCGCGCTCAACCTCTGGGCGATTCCGCGTTACGGCGCACTGGGAGCGGCCTGGACAACGGTCGTCTCGCAGGCGATCGCGAGCGGCCTGTCGTTTTCGTTCAGTCTGGCGCTGCTGCGCACCCAGTCCGCTGGCCGATGAAACTCAGCATCGTCATCCCGTCGCGCAACGGCGGGTCGATCCTGCAGCGTCACCTGCACGAGGTCGCACGCCAAGCGAGCGCTGTGACGGGGGGCGCCGAGATCTTGATCGTCGACGATGCAAGCGACCACCAGGGCGACGACACCGCGCAGGTGGCGGCGTCGGCGGGCGCGATCGTTCGACTCATCGCCAGCCCAACACACCGAGGGTTTGCCGCCACTTGCAATCTTGGAGCACGACAAGCGGTGGGAGAGTTCTTGCTGTTTCTCAACAACGACATGCACCTGCACGACGGCTGCTTGCAACGACTGGTTGCGTTGCTTGCGGTGCGCCCCGACGTATTCGCGGTTTCCCCCACGATCGTCAACCAGGCGCAACAATTCGTGGAGAGCACCACGCGCTTGGTGTGGCGTCGCGGAACACTCGATCTGCGATTCCCGGGGCGTGAGGGCGACCCCGGACCAGGTGCCGATCGCGAGCGCAACGTCGCCTACGCCTGTGGCGGCGCCATGCTCTGCCGGCGCGATCTGTTTCACTCCTTGGGCGGTTTCTGCGAACTGCTGTCGCCCTTCTACTGGGAGGACGCGGAGTTGGGATTGCGCGCCTGGCAAGCGGGCCTTTCGAGCCTGGAGACCGGGGCCGCATTCGCCACGCACGACCACGCGCAGACGATCGGCGCCCGCTACACCTCCCGAGAAATTCGCGTGATCTACGAGCGCCACCGCCTGCTCTCGATCTGGTTGCACCTGGACGACAGCGTCGGTTGGTTCTCGCACCTGACCTGGTTGCCGCCGCGTTGGTTGTGGTCCTTGCTGCGCGGGCGGCCGTTGGCTCTCGCGCTGCCGCAGGCGATCGCTCGGTGGCGCGAGGTCATTGTCCTCCGACGCAGTCGGCGCGCGAGCAGGCGCGAGGAATGCTTGTGGGCGGCGGTGCGAGAAGCGGGCGGCACGGGTTGGCCCGAGTGATCGCCTCAGATACGAAACAGTTGACGTAACTCCGTGACCCTGCGGGTGGTTTCGGCACAGGCGGCCACGAACGCCGGAACGTCGAGGCCCAAGCGCGGGAAGACGTCGTGATCGTAAGGTTGCAGCAAAGACGATTTCCCAACACCGAATCCGGCCGTGCGCGCCACCACATCGGCCGCCACCACCGCATCGATCAGCGCATCCGATGGTAGGTGCGCCGCTTCGTGATGTGCTTCGATCGCACGAATCAGTGGCGCCGGGAAGTTCCAGCGTTTGGCGATCAACCCACCGATTTGCGCGTGGTCGTAACCTGCCAGCGAGCGTTCGGCGTCGACCCACGACACGTTGTGATCCTCGACATGACGTTCAAGCGCGGTTTGCTCGGTACCGAAGGCGTTGGCCAGCACCAGCTTCCCGATGTCGTGCACCAGCGCCGCCGTACTCGCCAATCCGGGCACCATCGCACCGCGGCAGCGACGTTGCAGATCGCTGGCCGCCGCTTGGGCCGCGACCGCATGCAACCACATCTCCTTGGCACTCAGACCGTAGATCGGAGCGGGCTGCACCATCCTCGAACCACATCGGAAAGGGCGAGGTTGAGTAGTTCCACCGTTCCCAATCGATTCACCGCATCGCGGGCGTTGTCGACGCTGCGCCCCGGAAACAAACTCGAGTTCGCCAGTTTCAAGACATTGGCGGTGACGGCCGGATCGTGTTCGATGATCTCGACCACGGCCTTGAGTGGCGAGTCTTCATCGCCAAGCAGCGCGACCAATCGCTGCAATGTCGCTGGCAGCGGCTCGAGTCGTTCGATGGCGTTCAGTGCGTCGATGGTGGTTTTCACGGTCGGCGATCCTCACCGTCCTATCGGCCATTTCAGCGCACTTCTTTACCGCCCACTTCACTTTCGAGTCAGCTCGCCACACCGGCCAGCAAATACAGCAACTTGGCCGCCACGTACCCATCCCACCAACCCGGCCCGATCTCGACCAGATCGGCGCCGAGCACTTGCCTGCCGCTTCGTTTGAGCCGCTCGAGCAAGAATGTCGCCTCGCGCCACGAAAGGCCGCCCGGCACCGGTGTTCCGGTTCCGGGGCACAGCGACGGTTCGAGTCCGTCGATATCGAAACTCACCCAGACCTTGGGCGGAAGGCTGCGCAGAGCGTCATCGACCACGTCGCGATAGCTTTCACCCGACAGTCGACGCGCCGCGATCGCTGCGTCGGTGAACCAGACCGCCCTGCCATCCGAGCTGTCGCGGGCTGATTGCTCTTCCACGCAATAGTCACGCAGCCCAACCTGCACCAGGCGTGTCATCGACGGTAACTCGAGCGCACGCGCCATGACCGAGGCGTGAGACGTGCGCCAACCCTCATACGCTTGCCTTAGATCGGCATGTGCATCGATCTGCAACACACCAAACTCGTTGTGACGCGCTGCCAGCGCTCGAAATGCGCCGAACGAAACGCCATGCTCGCCACCCAAGATCAGCGGAACCCGTCCGCTGTCGAGCAACTCCCCCGTCGTTTGCTCGAGCCAGCGCCAGACCTCATGCCCCATCGCATCGACCGACGCGCGCGCCGCTTCGTTCCCTTGACGCGCGTGCTCGGCCTGCTCCTCGAACGCCTGCGACAGTGAACGCAACACTTCCAGTTCCGGTAACGCGCAGAGGCCGCGTCGGTACACCTCGCCCATCAAGGGATCGAGCAGATCGACCTGGCCCGACGCTTGGATCAAGGCTCGAGCACCGTCAAGTGTGCCGTGTCGACTCGAGCACGTGACGTCGTACGGCACGGGAATGGCAACCAGTTGCGACTCTTCCAGGCTCAATCCCAAACCGAAGAGACCGCCATCCTCCAGTGCAGGAGCGTTCGGATCGAGCGGGCGCGGCGGAACCGGCGGCGCTTGGGGCAGTGAGTACGCTGGGATGGTTTGCATCGTCAATTCCTCGAGTCGGGGGCAAGTCGATCGCCGATCTGAATCGGTGCGCCGCTCGCAAGTTGAACCGTCACATGCAGGCCATCCGATGTGAGCACCGTTCCGGCGCGCGTACCCTCACCGTGTCCGGAGTGCAATACCACCCGTTGACCGAGACGCAGTTCGGTCTTTCGTTCCAACGTCAGCGCGCAATCGTGCGGTCGCTCTCGTATCGCCACGACCGCGACACCGCGATCACGTCCACCACGCCACGCCAGCAGTTCGGGCTCCCCGCGGCGAGGAATGCGCAGATACGAGTGCGATGAACGCCAGTCAGGCAACACGAACAGGCGCCGGGTCACGCCGTCGGTCGGGACTTGCATGTCGAAGGCGACGTGGATGTGTCCAATCACACCGCCGTCGTAACCTTCGGACGCGAGCCACTCGGCATAGTCTTCCAGACGCTTTCGTGGAAGCGCGGTCTTGTACCGCAGATTCCGGTGCCGCAGCGAACGCTCCAAGCGGTCTGCGAACGACAACCCCCAGGAGGCCGGCGCTGTGGCCAAGCTGCTGAGCACCAGGCTGGAGCGCAACACCGCGTGCAGCGCGCGCGTCTTCCAGTCCGAAGGATCGAGGCGATCGCCGTGCGCGAGATACCAGCGTCGCTCACCCCATGGCTCCTCGGTCACGCTGAGCGCCACGGTGTCGAACTCGGATGCCTGCCAGCGATCGACGCCAAACTCACGATTGCCTTCCACGAACAGGACGCGCACACCGTTGGCTCGCAGCCGGCGCACCGCATCGAGCACGCGTCGATGATGCGCCAGGGTGTGTTTGGGGTGAGCGATCCACAACGCGAAGATGTCGCCCAACAGGACCAGCGTTGCCGCATCGGAAGCACGTTCGTTGAGAAATTCGCAAAACGAGGCGGTCTCGTCGTCGTCGCGATCAAGGTGAGCGTCGGCAACTACCACCAGTGCCTCACGCATCGAGGCCCTCCGCCAGGCGCGCCAAGAACTGCGCGCGGAACGGCGCGAAGGTTCCGGACGTGATCGCCTCACGCAGCTTGCGCATCAGATCGAGATAGAACCACAGGTTGTGGATCGTCCCCGCGCGCGCGCCGAGCATTTCGCCCATGGTGTAGAGATGGCGCAGGTAGGCGCGGCTGAAGTTCTGGCAGATCGTGCAGCCGCACTCGGGATCGGGCGGGCGAGGATCGTGACGAAACCGCGCGTTGCGCAGATTGAGCGTTCCACGCGAGGTGAAGAGTTGCGCGGTTCGCCCGTGCCGCGTGGGCAACACGCAATCGAACATGTCCAACCCGGCGCCGACGGCGCGCACCAGATCTTCGGGGCGCCCCATCCCCATCAAGTAACGAGGGCGATCGGAAGGGAGCCGCGGACCCCAGACCTCCACCACGCGACGGATGTTCTCCTCCGATTCGCCCACCGAGACACCGCCCAAGGCGATTCCGTCGAGCGGTTGGGCGCACGTCGCCTCGAGGCTGCGCTCACGCAGATCTTCGAACACGCCTCCCTGCACGATCCCAAACAGCGCTGCGCTCGCATCGGAACGCGCCGCCACGTTTCTTGGCAACCACCGCAACGTGCGCAGCATCGCGTCTTCGGCTGCATCGTGCGATTCAGGCTCGGCCGTGCAATCGTCGAGCGCCATCATGATGTCGCTGCCCAAGGCTTCCTGGATTCCAATCGAGATCTCGGGCGTGAGCCGGCGGCGGCTCCCTTCGACGTGATCGAGGAACGTCACGCCGTCTTCATCGAGCTTGCGGCGCGCCGCCAACGAGAAGACTTGGTAACCGCCGGAGTCGGTGAGGATCGGACCGGACCAGCCGCTGAAGCGGTGCAAGCCTCCCAACTCGCGAACCAGCGCTTCACCGGGACGCACATGCAGGTGATACGTATTGGCCAACACGATCGAGGCGCCGAGGGCCCGCGTTTCATCGGGCAACATCCCCTTCACGGTGCCGGCAGTTCCGACCGGCATGAAGACCGGCGTCTGGATGATCCCTCGCCGGGTCGTGAGTCTCCCGGCTCTGGCGTGACCGTCGGTGGCCTGAAGCTCGAACTGCAAGGCGCCATTCATTGGATCAGCATCGCGTCGCCGTACGAATAGAACCGATATCCATGACGCACTGCTGCGGCGTAAGCGTCCAGGGTCGACTCACGGCCGGCAAATGCGCAGACCAGCATGAGCAGCGTGCTCTGCGGCAGATGGAAGTTGGTCATCAGAGCGTCCACGAAACGAAATCGCCAGCCCGGTGCGATGAACAACGTGGTGCGGCCCTCGCCGGGTTGCGGCCCACCATTCTGATCGATCTCGCGCGATTCGAGCACCCGCACCGTGGTGGTCCCCACCGCCACCACACGGTTGCCACGGCGTCGGCACGCCGCGATCGCCTGCGAGGTTTCTGCGCCGAGGCGAAATCTTTCGGAGTGGAGGCGAATCGCGTCGGTATCGCGCTCGCGCACCGGGCGGAACGTGCCCTCTCCCACATGCAGCGTCAGCCGAGCGACTTCCACGCCGCGTTGTTTCAACTGCGTCAGCAGTTGCGGCGTGAAGTGCAGCCCCGCGGTCGGCGCGGCCAGCGCTCCCGGCACGTCGGCATAGACCGTCTGATAGCGCTCTCGGTCGTGGGTGTCGTGGGCGTCGGCCGCAGCTCGCCGAATGTAGGGGGGTAGCGGCAGCTTCCCCGCCACCTCGATCAACTCCCTCACCGGCTGCGGGCCGGTAAAGCGCACGATCGCCCGGCCATCGGATCCAACTTGCTCGACAAGTGTGGCGGTGAAGTGATCGGGGAGCGTGAGCAGCGTACCAGGCCCCGGCGCATGCGGGAGCGCCCACGCAATGCATGCCAGAGCTCACCCTGGGCCGTCGCGTCGAGCGATGAGCCCGTCACCGGCTCGAGCAGTAGCAGTTGCACCAACCCGCCGGTCGGTTTCCTCGCGAACAATCGCGCCGGCACGACTTTGGTGTCGTTGACCACCAGCAAGTCGCCCGGACTCAACTCGTCGACGAGGTCGCACACCCGTTTGTGTCGTCGCGCTCCCGCGTTCCGATCCAAACACAACATTCGCGCCGCATCGCGCGGCTCGATCGCCGTCTGCGCGATCCGGTCGGCCGGCAGGTGATAGTCGAACAACGACACGTCCATGCGGCATGGTACCTTCCCGGGCCGATTCGCGACTCACCGGAGATCCTGTCGATGAACGATTCGCCGTTCGTTCCCTATCGCCCGAAGCGCTGGTCTGAACCCGAGATGAAGGCGCGGGCCGCATCGTTCTATGCAGAGCTGGACGGACGCCGCAGCGTTCGTCATTTCGCCGTTGATCCCGTTCCGCGCGAGCTGATCGAGTGGGCGATCCGTACCGCCTCGACCGCGCCGTCGGGGGCGCACCGGCAACCGTGGACATTCGTCGCGATCTCCGACCCTGCGATCAAGCACCAGATCCGTGTCGCTGCCGAGCACGAGGAACGGCTTTCATACGAAGGAGGCCGGATGCCCGCCGATTGGAAGCGAGCACTGGCGCCGTTGGGTACCGATTGGCGCAAGCCGTTTCTTCAGATCGTTCCCTGGATCGTCGTGGTGTTCGAGCAGACCCATGGCGTCGACAACGACGGCCACAACCGCAAGAACTATTACACCAAGGAGAGTGTCGGCATCGCCTGCGGACTGTTCATCGCGGCGCTGCACCAGAATGGGGCTCTCGACGCTCACACACACACCCAGTCCGATGGGTTTCCTCTCCGATCTGTTGGGGCGCCGAGCCACGAACGCCCCTTCATTCTGTTTCCGATCGGCTACCCGGCGGTCGATGCTCAAGTCCCCAACTTGAGCCGCAAGGCCCGGACCAGATCGCGGTGTGGAACCCATCGCCTGCGCCGCCCTCCGACCTGGGGTAGCATCCGCGGCCGTTTGGCGAATGCCCCGAGGAGCGACCCATGGCCATCAAGCAGTTCATGAAGCACCACTATCGACACTTCAACGCGGCCACGACTGTCGACGCTGCCGAAGGCTATATCCAGCATCTGGAACAGGGCGGCAAGATGATGGTCACGTTGGCCGGCGCGATGAGCACCGCCGAACTGGGGCTGTCGCTGGCCGAGATGATTCGCCAGGACAAGGTCCACGCCATTACGTGCACCGGCGCCAACCTCGAAGAGGACATCTTCAACTTGGTGGCGCACAACCACTACGCGCGCGTGCCGCACTATCGCCAGCTCAGCGCGCACGAAGAGGCCGAGTTGCGCAAGCGCGGCATGAATCGCGTCACCGACACCTGCATCCCCGAGGAAGAAGCGATCCGCCGCATCGAGCACCAGATCTTGGAACTGTGGATGACCGCCGATCGCGACAACAAACGGTACTTCCCGCACGAATATTTCTACGAGTTGATTCGCACCGGCGCCTTGAAGTCCAACTACCAGATCGATCCGAAAGACAGTTGGCTGGTCGCGGCCTGCGAGAAAGACCTGCCTGTCTTCGTACCTGGCTGGGAAGACTCGACGCTGGGGAACATCTTCGTCAGCCACGTTTATTCTGGGGAGCTGGCCAGCTTTGGGATCGTGCGCTCGGGCCCCGAATACATGGGGAAGCTGATCGATTGGTACAAAGCCAACGCCAAGTCATTGGGCGTCGGGTTCTTTCAGATCGGCGGCGGGATCGCGGGTGATTTCCCGATCTGCGTCGTGCCACTGATCCATCAGGACTTGCAGCAGAGCTGTCCGTTCTGGGGTTACTTCTGCCAGATCTCCGACAGCACGACATCGTATGGCGGGTATAGCGGGGCCGTACCGAATGAAAAGATCACGTGGGGCAAACTCGACGTCAATACGCCGCGCTTCATCATCGAGTCGGATGCATCGATCGTCGCGCCCTTGATGTTCGCTTACATTCTGGGTTGGTAACGCAGTCGCCGCAGCGAGTGCGCGGCGACTTACCGTTCAAGCGCGAGTCGACTGAGCGGCTCGATCTTCCGTTGCCACCAATCGATAGCCGACACTGGCCACCGTGCGCACGAGCGTCGGTTCTGCTGGGTCGTGCTCGATTTTCTGCCGCAGTCGATGCACGAGTTGCTTCAGTTGCTGGCGATCGGGTCCGACCCGGCTGCCCCACACGTGCGCGACCAACGAGTCCGCTGGAATCGTGCGCCCTTCCTGCGCCACCAAGCCTTGCAGCAGTCGAAATTCCAATTGCGTCAGCGCGATCGGTGCAGCGCCTCTCAAACTGACCGTGAGTGCGTCGGGATCCAGCAACAGGATTCCTGTTTCCAACGTCGCCGGTCGCTCACCGCCATGACGACGCAAGAGTGCCCGCACGCGCGCCAACAAGGTGCGCGGGCTGAACGGCTTGATCAGATAGTCGTCGGCTCCCACATCCAGGCCCCGGACCTGATCGTCTTCGCCGGCGCGTACCGACAGCATCATGACTGGCGCCTGCGACAACCCGCGGACGCGACGGCAGACCTCGAAGCCATCGATGCCAGGAAGATTGATGTCGAGAATCACCAGATTGGGCTGCTCGCTCTTGACCAACGCGAGCGCGCTCTCGCCGTCCGGCGCCTCGATCACCAAGTAGCCGGCTTGGCGCAGCGCAAACCCGATCAGCGCGCGCAGTTCACGCTCGTCATCGCAGATCAGAATCTTCATCCGCTCACCGAATCGGCATCCGCCTCGATCGGCACACGTAGAGTCGCGATAGTTCGGCCGCCTCGCATTGTCAACTCCAAGCGTCCACCGTGACGCTGAACGATCGAGCGCGCAATCCACAGTCCTAGCCCAACGCCTGACTCGACCGGCTCGCCGCTACCGCCGCGATGAAACGGAGCAATCGACGAGGTGGCGAATCCGGCCGGCCAACCTGGACCTTCGTCTTCGACGCATACCCACGCCTCCTCGCCCGCCATGCCGACCCGAACCGTGACCGCTGTGCCGGCGGGCGCAAACTTCTGCGCGTTCGCCAGCAAATTGACGACCACCTGCCGCAGTCGCCCGCCGTCGGCGTCGATTGGAACCAGCGGCCCATCGATCTCGAACACCAGTGTTTGCTCGCGCAGCGCAGACAGCGGCCGGACCATCTCGACCGCTTCCTCCACCACCTCGTCCAAGCGCACCGACTGCCGCCGCAGCGACGTTTGCCCCGATTCGATCCTCACGCTCTCGAGCAGGTTGTCGATGAGCTGTGTCAACCGCAGCGCGCCGCGATGCAGCGATTGCAGCAGCTCGCGTGTTTCGCTGGGCGCGAGATCGTCGACCTGATCGAGGAGCAGTTCCAGTGACGCCAACTGTGCCGACAACGGCGTCCGAAACTCGTGCGAGATGTTGGCCAGCACCGCGTCGCGCGCGCGCCGTGCCGCCTCGACGTCGGTCTCGTCACGCATCAACTGGAACTGTCGCCCCTCGATCGGCATCGCGCTTGTGATCACCACGCTGCGCCAGGTGCCATCGGAGCGGCGCAGGTGTTCCACCGCGCTGGTCTGTCCGCGCAGGCGCGCCGTGAGAATCGGGCAATCGTGTTCACAGGGGCGAGTGCCGTCCGCCCCGACAGGGTCGAGCACATCGCCGCAGAACTTCCCCTTCGCCGCGTCGAGTTCGATGCCCAGCAGGTTCGCGGTTTGGGTGTTGAGATCCAGGATTCGACGATCGCGATCGACGGTGAAGACACCTTCCACGATCCCGTCGATCATCGAGCGAGCTTCGGACTCGCGACGTCGCACCTCGGCCGTGGTCTGCAACAGGGCGCGGCGCATCGCGTCCATCGTCTCGCCCAACGTGGCGATTTCGCCCGGCGCGACATGCGGCACCGGCACCGAGAGGTTCCCTTCCTTGATCGTGGCGGCGGCGCGGGTCAGCGCATCGAGTTCAACGCCGAGCCGACGCGCCAGTGTCGCGCTGGAAATCGAGGCAACGACGGAAACCAACAAGGCAAGTGCACCGAGCCACAACAGAAAGTGACGCAAGGGCCCGCGCACCGATTGCGCGTCGAGCCGCGCCTCGACCAGCATCGTGACGGCCCCGTCGTCGACCAGCGGGTGCACGGCCACAAAACTACCGTCCCGCAGCCGCCGGCTTTGCGGCACGTGTTCGAGGATCGCGCGGGTGCGAAGACCTTCGACCTGTCCACCCGCCGACGATGAGACGCGCTTGGCGCCCAACAGCGCCACACCCACCCCCAAGCCTTGCGCGATGGCCTGCGCGGCCCGCGTGTCCAGCGCGCGTATCGTCACCACGCGCAAGCCACGCATCGCGGAATAGTCCGACCACGCCGCCACCAACAGCGGCCGTTCGGGATCGTTGGTTTCGTGGAAGGTAACGCCGATCGCCTCGCTATCTTTGGGTGGATCGACGAGCGCACCGGCGGACGCGAGCCACATCCCGTCGCGCATCAGACCACAACCCGACAGCCGGCTCGCGACACGAAAGCGCTCGAGAAATGCGCGTGTTCCTTCCAGATCGCCAGCCGCGAACAAACGCCCCAGTCCCGGCCGCTCCGCGAGCAATGCCGACGCGCCTTCGACCTCACGCAGGCTGCCTTCGACCGCCAACTCAGCACTCACCCCGGCCAGTTGCACGCGGGCCAGCGCTTCTTCCTCAGCCAAACCGCGCAACAGCGCCGCCGCGGCGAGCGCGACAGCACCAACAGCCAGGAGCAGCACAACCAGATTGCGAGAGACCAGCAGGCGGCGCAGCCCGCTCGTGGCCATTACTCTGACTCCGGCCCTGCACCCTTTTGTCGAGTGAGGTGCTCAGCCAGCCGCGCAGCCTGAACGCGTAACTCCGGTACAGCGGTGCTCTCCCAGAGATCGCCTTTGCGCACCGTGCCGATCGTCATCAGACCGTCGACCACTCGCCCATCTTGGTCGAGCAGTTCCCCGTCGGGAGCCGTGCGCAGCCCCAACGACAACGGGTGCGGCACAGCGTTACCGTCCCGAATCAGGCTCTGGATCAGGGGTGACGGGTGCTTCCGGTAGTCCTCGTCAACGCCCATGGCGAGAACCAGACCGGCTACTGGCAGGGAGCTCATGTCGCGATCTTCACTGCGTTGGAGCACTAGATGCAAATGCTGTGTGTCGACGCCAACACTTCTAACCCGGGCCCGATGCAGCACAACCGCGCCGCTGCCGACCCAGCCAGCGATGCGCTCCCACACATCGGGAGCCATTCGGTGGCGATGAACATCCCAATACGGGCGCAGATGTCTTAGAAATCGACGCCGTTCAGTCATCGAAAGAGATTGCCATATCGACTGCGTCCACGGACGGAGCGCATCGATGACGCTACGCCAATTCCCGTGTTCAGATTCGGCTGCGGACGCGTCGCGGCGGACCGCCCGCAACAACTCGACAGTCGAGCTTGGCGGGTTCGCTGGATCGAATCGCAGCGACCAAGCCTCGCTTGCCGCGTGCGCTTGGGGCCATAAGCCGCGGCGCGAAATCGCATGGATCGGACCCGTTTGGCCAACCCGCTTGAGCGTCAGAATGGAGTCGATCGCAGTGAGTCCGGTACCGACTATCGCGATCGGTTCGGGCCCAGCAACCGCCGATAACCTCTCGAGGTTGAAGGGGTCGGTGACCAGCCGCGGGTCATCAACCCGCACCGCGTCGAATGGGGCCGAACGGCTGGTCGGCGGAAACCCTACCGCCAACACCACCCGTGAGGCGGTGATGCGGCGTCCACTCGCGAGTTGAAGCAACCAGCCGCCCGTCGGCAATCGCGTGGCCGTCACGGCCTCGTCGTGGATCGTCGCCACGCGCCCGTCCGAGGCCTCCTGCAAACGCTGCCGCAGATATTCGGCGTACTGACGTCGGGGCACGAAATCGTGGCCGGCGTACCGGCCATGGGCGGCCGCCCACGTGGCAAAGTCCTCGGGCCGATCCGGGAACGCGGTCATGCCCGCAGCGCGTACGTTCAGTCGGTGCTCGAGATCCTGCGTCGAGTAGGCGATCCCCTCAGCGATCTGCGCTCGGCGCTCGATCAGGCTGACGCGACGCGGCCACCGCGAGTCCCGTACCAAGTGCAGCGCGGCCAGTGCGCCTGCACAGCCGCCGCCGACAATCGCTACATCGACATCTAGTTCGCTCATTCAGTCGCTCGACGTTCCGTCACCGACTTGACCACCAGTACCACCAGGGCAACCAATGTCAGCAGCGACGCGGCCGCAAACGCTGCCGCAAATTGATACTCGTTGTAGAGGACCTCGACGTGAAGCGGCAGCGTGTTGGTCTCGCCGCGGATGTGCCCCGAGACTACCGACACCGCACCGAATTCCCCCATCGCGCGCGCCGCGCACAGCACCGTACCGTACAGCAAGCTCCAGCGGATCTTCGGAATCGTGACGTGCCAGAACACCTGCAGGCCGCTGGCGCCCATGGTCAATCCGGCCTCTTCTTCCACGCGCCCCTGCCATTGCATGTTGGGGATCAACTCGCGCGCCACGAAAGGCAACGTCACGAACATCGTCGCCAACACGATCCCAGGGAGCGCGAAGATCACTTTGATGCCGTGCTCGGAAAGCCAAGGACCGAATAACCCATTGGCGCCGAACGACAGCACGAACAGCATCCCGGCAACGACCGGCGAGACACTGAACGGGATATCGATCAACGTGATCAACGCGTTCTTGCCGCGAAACTCGAAGTAGGCCACGGCCCACGCGGCCGCAATCCCGAACAGCACGTTGATCGGCACCACAATCGCTGCCGTGATCAGCGTTAGTTTGACAGCCGAGAAACAGATCGGATCGGACACGGCCTGCAGGTACGTCTCCCAGCCTTTCTCGAATGCCTTGTAGAACACGGTGCCCAGCGGCACCAACAGAAACAGCGCAAAGAACAGCGCCGTCACGCCGATCAACACCGCGCGCAGCCACCACGGCTCCTGTGCCGCCGCGGCGGTCGCCGAGGCTCTCCACCGTTCTGCGTGGGCCGCCATCAATGTGCCAATAGGCGCCGGCCGCTGCGCCACGCCAGTGCATTGACACCCAACATCAACAGCAGGCAGATCGCGAGGAACACCACGGAGATCGCTGCCGCGCCCGGATAATCGAACTGCTCGAGTTTGATCATGACCAAGAGAGGCACGATCTCCGATTTGCCCGGCATGTTCCCTGCAATGAAGATCACCGACCCGTATTCACCTAACGCGCGCGCGAATGCCAACGCGAAGCCGGTTGCCATCGACGGGAGCAGTTCGGGCAGAATCACGCGTCGCAATACTTGCAGGCGCGAAGCACCCAACGTCGCCGCCGCTTCTTCCCATTGCGGTTCGAGTTCTTCCAACACCGGCTGAACGGTGCGCACGACGAATGGCAAGCCGATGAACGTCAGCGCGATCACCACACCCATCGGCGTGAAAGCGGCTTTGATTCCCAACTCCGCCAGCCAGCCACCGAGTGGGCTGTTCTCCGAGTAGACAGCGGCCAACGTGATGCCGGCAACGGCTGTCGGGAGCGCGAATGGAAGATCGACCAAGGCGTCGACCAATCGCCGGCCCGGGAACTGGTAGCGAACCAAGACCCATGCCGCAAGCGTCCCAAAGAGGGCATTGATCCCGGCCGCGATGAGCGAGGCGCCAATGCTCAAGCGAAAGGCGGACAGCGTGCGTGGCTTTGTCACGATTTCCCAGATTGCCAGCGGCGACAACGAGAACGCCTTGATCGCCAGCAATGCGAGCGGACCGATGACGAGCACGGATAAGAACGTCAGAGTGATGCCGAGCGAGAGACCGAACCCCGGCAGCACACCACGTTCTGGCCGCATCGTTGCCATGCTAGAACCCGGAGTAGATCTGATCGAACACACCACCATCGGCGAAGAACTTCTTCTGCGCCGATTGCCATCCGCCTAACACGGGATCGTCGATCGTGAACAGATCGAGCACCGGGAACACGGCCGCCGACTCGGCAGCAACCTGTTTGTCGCGCGGTCGGTAGTAGTGCTTGGCGGCGATCCTCTGACCCTCGGGGGTGTAGAGGTACTCGAGGTAGGCTTTGGCCACCGCCTCAGTGCCGCGTGACCGAGCGACCTTGTCGACCACCGCTACCGGCGGCTCTGCCAAGATACTGATCGGCGGTACGACGACCTCGAACTTTCCTTGTCCAAGTTCCTTGGATGCCAGCAGTGCTTCGTTCTCCCAAGCAATCAGCACATCGCCAATGCCGCGCTCGATGAAAGTGATTGTCGAGCCGCGTGCGCCCGTATCGAGCACCGGCACATTCTTGAACAACTGCTTCATGAATTCTGTTGCCTTTTTCTCGTCCCCATTGTTTCTGCGCAACGCGTTGACCCACGCCGCCAAGAAGTTCCAGCGGGCGCCACCTGAGGTTTTCGGGTTCGGGGTCACCACGGAGACTCCGGGCCGCGCGAGATCGTCCCAGGTGCGAATCGCCTTCGGGTTTCCTTTGCGCACCAGAAACACGATCGTCGAGGTGTACGGGGCGCTATTGCTTGGCAAACGCTTCTGCCAGTCAGCCGCCAACAAGCCGGTGGATGCGATGGCGTCGATGTCGTAGGCCAGAGCCAGTGTCACTACATCAGCCTCGAGGCCATCGATCACCGAACGTGCTTGCTTGCCGGAACCACCGTGAGACTGACGGATGGTGATGGCCTGCCCCGACTTGGCCTTCCAGTAGGCAGCGAATGCCGTGTTGAACTCTTGGTACAGTTCTCGCGTGGGATCGTAAGAGACGTTGAGAATCGTCTGAGTCTTTTCGGCCACAACAGGTCGCGTCAATACAACAATCAGAAGCGCGGCCGTAGCCGCAATTTTGATTCCAACCAAAACACGACGAAACATCGAGTCCTCCAGTAGGTCAGTTGGCGACGAACGGTTCGGCGCCCTCGCGCACGATCAGTAGGGCGCAGGCTGGATTGGTAAGAAGGTGACGCGTTGCAAAGCGTCCGAGCGGGGCGATTCCATCGGCTTCGGCAGGTGGGCTTCCCAACACCAATAACCCGTACGGCGTGCGGGCCAACTCGGTCTCGATGGCTGCTTCAGGTTTTCCAACTGCCATCTGGGTCTCCGCGGCAAGACCCATCAGCGCCAGCGAGCGGCGACCACCGCTCAGGAACTCTCGCGCGAGTTGTTCGTCGCGCGCACTGCGCGTCTGACTGTCGACCGCGGTAAGCAATGTGGCGGGCCACTTCAAGTGGCGCATCAAGCGGGCTGCGAAGGCAACTACCGACTTGCCCCACTCCGTGGGCGTGGCCGCGATCAACGCTCGCTCATGCGTTTGTGCATCGGCCGGCACGATCAACAGGTTTTGATTCCCCACCTTACGCAGCGTCTCCAGTGTCGAATTGGCGTTGGTTGGTTCGAATCCAACGACCACGAGATCGACCGGGTGCTGCACGAAGTGCGTTCGCCACCCATCCAGGTGATCGGGTCGCGGCAGGCGCTGCACTCGTCGCAGATCGCCGAACGTCGGTGGCAGCGAGCCACCGCCGCCAAGCAACATCACATCGGCGAAGGCGGGGCGTGCGATCGAGGCCGCGAACGTGCAGGCCGCGTGCACTGCTGGGCACGGATCGTCGATCACCGCGAAACGCAGCGCGTGGTGCTCCACGGCATGCACGCGACGCACACCGACCCAGGCAAAACTACCAGGCGCGAGAGGATAGCGTCGCGCTTGGTGACCCGACCGGTGTGCCTCGACCACCAGCGTGTCCGATCCGAACTCGGGGCGTGGAACGATCGCACGCACGCCAGGAATTGCCGGCATCCGCAGGCGGAGCTTTTCGAACGAGCCGCAGAACTGTGTGTTTTCCACCACGGCGCGTCCCAGCAGCGGCCACGACAACGCATCAGGGGAATCCTTGACGGCAACATCCTCCGGGCGAAACAACAACTCGAACGGCCGCCCTTGAACCGGCGGCGTGGCGCTCGACGATTCGCCTCGCAATACCTCGGCGCCAGCCGAAACCACGAACAGATTCGCGGCCCCGACGAAGCGCGCACCGAAGTCTGTCTGCGGGCGCAGGTACAATTCGCGCGGCGACGCCGCCTCGATCAAGCGACCGTCCTCCAACAGGCCGACACGATCCGCCAACTCGAATGCTTCGTCTTGATCGTGCGTCACGAACACCGTTGTTACACCGAGCTCACGCTGAATCCGCTTCACGCTGCGGCGCAGTTCCTCACGAATACGCGCATCGAGCGCTCCGAACGGCTCGTCCAGCAGGAGCACTTCCGGCCGATGCGCCAGCGCGCGCGCCAACGCCACGCGCTGCTGCTGTCCGCCCGACAATTGCCGTGGATAGCGTGTTCCCAAACCGGACAACCCCACCAGATCGAGCAACTCCTGCGCGCGTCGCTCGCGTTCAGCCCGCGCGGTGCCGCGTACCGTCAACGCGAACGCCACGTTCTCGGCCGCGGTCATGTGACGAAACAACGCGTAGTTTTGGAATACGAAGCCAACGCCGCGCTGTTGCGGCGCGGCCGACGTGACATCGCGACCATGCAATACGATCCGTCCCGCATCGACCGGCGCGAGTCCAGCGATCATGCGCAAGATCGTGCTCTTGCCGCTGCCGCTCGGTCCGAGCATCACGAAGAACTCGCCGTCCGCGATTTCCAGCGTCACATCTTGCACGATCGGACGATTCCCGATCCGGCGTGAGATGCCGTCCAAGATAATCGACATACCGGCCCCCGGACGCCCCTCTGGCGTGACGACAGCTTTTACGACACGGGGTGGTTTGGACGCGGTATCAAGCCGGTTCCAAACCGGTGACACGCCCGCCGCGCTCATCCTGGATTCTCCGTAACCGCTTGTCAGAACGCGATTTGCACGCGTGATAGCAAGACTCTCTCACGCTCGCGCTCGACCTGGTCTGTGAGCGCGTCGAACCGAGTCTCGATCCCATCGAGCGAAATCTTGAGGTTCCGTGTGAGATACCAGTTGAGTCCGACACCTTTCTCGCGCGCGGCCTTGGCCGACGTCGCGGGGTCGGCGAACACAGGGAAAGCGTGATCGTCGATCGTGAGTCGGCCGACCCTGAGCGCAACTTCCAGCGCTCCGAGTTGGCGTGCCGCGGGATCGAATGGGCGCCGAGGAACGAACCCCTTGAGCGCGGCCCGATCTTTGGTCAAGAGGATCTGCACAGTCGCTTGCGAGGCGCTGTGTTGCAGCCTCGCCAGCGTCTCACCGCGCAGCACCTCAACCGATGACCGCACCCATTCGGCCTGTGCAGCGACACGACCATTTTGGAAACTCGCCTGCGCTCCGAAGCGCTTGCGGTTGCCGTCGGCGATCACGGTGTCGGCCAGCGTCCGTCCCGAGCGATACGAGAAGAATGTCAACTGCCCCGCCGAGCGATACGGGGACAACCCCGTCGCCGTCAGGGTACCGAGGTTTTTGCCGTCGGTCGCCACCACGCCGAACGACAGATCCTTCAAAACGGACGCGGGCTTGGTCTTGAACGGCGAGATCCAAATGCGGCCCTCCAGCTCTTTGCTGTCGTTGATGTCGATGTCACCACTCGCGCCGTCGGCGACGCCGTCGAAGACCCCAGCCTGATAAGAGACGATACCGGCCCACAGATCACCGAAGAGTTGCACTCCCAGGTCACGATTTGGAACCAGATTGGTGGGCAAGGCACGCTCGACGAACGCCAGATCGGTGGCCGACTGCAGTCGTTCAAGCCCGACAGGCGGCTTGAACTTTCCGGCGCGAAGCTTCAGCCAAGGGGCGAATTTCACGTCGGCGTACGCGTCTTGCAGCACGGTGGTGCCGGCCCCGAAGTCTGGCATGACACGAACTTCCGCCAGCTTTCCAAGTTGCGCTTCGAAGATCGGACGCACACGGCGCATCAGGAAGGTGTCGGTGGTGGCAACCTTCACGTCGTTGCCGTAAACGCGCAGGTCAGCGTGGACATATCCGCGAATCTTGAGCACATAGCTGCCATCGGCCGATTTGAAGGTGAATCCGTCAGCGCCGATCGAGACCTTCGCGGCGTCTTTTTCCTTCGCCGCCGCCGCCTCTTTCTCGAGTTCGAGCTTTCGCTCCAGGATCCGCAGGCGCTGATCGACATCCTCGACACTGGGCGGGGCAGACTCCTGGGCTAGCACCGGCAAGGCGACTGTGGCTGCAACAAGCAATAACCAATTCCGGAACATCTTTGATCCCTCCGACGAGTTCGCATCCTTGTCAGGAGATAGGAGACGGGAAACGCGGTCACAGTGCCGTTAGGTTGAGGTTTGATGGTGGTGACAAGGGGCTGTCGCGCGGCGATCGCCGCTACCGCGATGCGGCCGTCACCGATCCTCGCCGGGAACTGATCTCCACCACGACGCGCTGCTGGGGCCCTGCGTTCGGGGCCGCAGATGTCGAGAGCGGAGCACCCCCCATCCGGCCTCGAGTGCCAGATCTCTCCACACCTGGTATCGATTGTCGCCTCGCAGCGACACTCGGACTGATACGACGGGAGCCCTACGGATGATCTCATCTACTCCAATGGATAGCGCCGCGCTTGGTGACCTGACCGATGGGCCTCAACCACCAGCGTGTCCGATCCGAACTCGGGGCGTGGAACGATCGCGCGCACGCCAGGAATTGCCGGCATCCGCAGGCGGAGCTTTTCGAACGAGCCGCAGAACTGAGTGTTTTCCACCACGGCGCGCCCCAACAGCGGCCACGACAACGCATCAGGGGAATCCTTGACGGCAACATCCTCATGGCGGAACAACCACTCGAACGGCCGCCCTTGAACCGGCGGCGCGGCGCTCGACGATTCGCCACGCAATACCTCGGCACCAGCCGAAACCACGAACAGATTCGCGGCACCGACGAAGCGTGCACCGAAGTCTGTTTGCGGACGCAGGTACAACTCGCGCGGCGACGCCGCCTCGATCAAGCGACCGTCCTCCAACAAGCCGACACGATCCGCCAACTCGAATGCTTCGTCTTGATCGTGCGTCACGAACACAGTGGTCACGCCGCGCTCGCGCGGTGCCGCGCACTGTCAACGCGAACGCCACGTTCTCGGCCGCGGTCATGTGACGAAACAACGCGTAGTTTTGGACCACGAACCCAACGCCGCGCTGTTGCGGCGCGGCCGCGGTGACATCGCGACCATGCAGCACGATCCGTCCCGCATCGACCGGCGCGAGTCCAGCGATCATGCGCAAGATCGTGCTCTTGCCGCTGCCGCTGGGACCGAGCATCACGAACAACTCGCCGTCCGCGATCTCCAGCGTCACGTCCTGCACGATCGGACGATTCCCAATCCGGCGTGAGATGCCGTCCAAGACGATCGACATACCGGCCCCCGGCCGCCCCCAGGCCAGTCACGACGGCGGCGACGCGCCGGATGCCCGGTTCCAGTCGCTCAAACGTAGATCGGCCGGAACGGTCGCCGTGACCGAATGCCTATCTGGGACCCTCCAAGGCCTCCCTCAGCCGGAAGTTGACGGTGACCGTCACGTAGGCCGGCACCGGCCTCCCCGCCTTCATCGCTGGTTTGTACCTCCACTGCCGCACCGCCTCCACCGCCGCCTGATCGAGCAGCTCGATGGAGCGCAGCACTTTCACATCGGTCACTGAGCCGTCCTCGCGAACCACGATCTGCAGAATCACCTTACCTTCCAAGCGCTGCTCTCGCGCGTCTAGCGGATAGTCAGGCTCGACCTTCTGGATCACCTCCGGTGGTAGGAGATCTTTGGTGATGACCTGCGGCTCGCCATCGAGTGGAGCCGAAGACGAGCGTGAGCTCTGGGCGCCATCGGTGGCGATGGCACGTGGCGGTGCCAGATCGCAGCCGAACGCGCTCGTCCCGTGCTCACTCCGCTGATCGTCTTTGGGTGCGATCTTCGTCACCACTCGACTCCCATTGATCTGACTTTCGAAAGCACCACAGAGCGCGCCGTATTTCGAAGGCTCTGCGAGAATCGATTCGAGCTCCTGTGTCTGGCTTGCGGCCTTCGCTGCCTCTTGTACACGTGGGTCGCTCAACCGTTCGTAGAACACCGGCAAGTTCACGAGTGACAGTCGTCGGTTCGGCCATGGCAGCAGCTCGGAAACCTCGTGAAGTACGCGTGAGTCCGCGAAGGTCGAGTGCTCTCCCTTCCTCGTTGCGGGAGACCGGTCGGGCGCACACGGTGCGCTGAGTACGGCACGCTGCCCGAACAGCCGCAGACAACCGCGCAACTCGTTTCCTGGCGCTGAGTCCCTAAGGTCCAAACCATCGATCGTCCGCGTCGCGGAGATGCCGGGTGACAGCGATGCGGTGACTTGTTCCCAAACCGCTCCCGGCTCGCGCGGCTCGAAAACGAGCCACTGCTCCACACCAAGGTCGGCCCCTTTGTCCCTAAAGAGAGCCTGCATATCGCCGAACCTCGTCGCGCACACGAATTCACGGCCAACTGCGGGCAACAGTCGGTCCAGGATTACAAGCCCACTGAGCGACTGGCGCATTGGCGGTGGAATGTAAGCCGACACATCGGCCGACTGAATGCTGGAGTCTTGATCGCCTGCGGTCACGGCGTACACGAGTTCGATATCCGCCGGAAGTAGCCTGAGCGCCGCCTCGAACACTCGATCCGCTGCGAATGACGAGAAGGTCGAAACGACCAGCACCGCACAAATCACGAAACCACGAAACATGACACCCCCCTTTCTCAGGTCCCGACGAGCATACGCCTCAACGTCGATCTGGACGCCACGGTTGGATCAAGGTTCTACAGCTTCTATCGAAGCTGGCGACGCCGCACGAGTACGGCTGTCTGTGGCCGAGACTCCGAGCCCAACGCGGGCGGGCGATCCGGCCGAGGTCGGCTCGCAGCCTTTCGCAAGTGCCAGATCGTTCAGCACCTGCTATCCATAGCCAGACAACCCCTATCCATCGAAGCCCATGAACGGAGCGCAACGTATGACCTCGTACAACCCGAATTCCCACCCCACTGAGATCTTGGTCGCCGAACATGAGGTCATCTGTTGCGTCCTGACCGCGGTCGACTGCGAAGCCGATCGACTCAACGCCGGTGCGCCGCTGGATCCATCGTTCTGGGACTCGGCCTGCCAGTTCTTCGCGGGGTTTGCCGATCGCTGTCACCACGACAAAGAAGAGGTGATCCTCTTCCCGGCGCTCGGCAACGCGGGGCTTCCGCTGGAGGACGGCCCCGTGGCCTGCCTGCTCGACGAGCACGAGGATGGCCGGCGGCTCAACCGGGCGATGCGCGAGGCTACCGTTTCGGCCAATCGCGCAGCGCTGCAAGATTCCGCCCGGCGCTTTTCCAGATTGCTCCGCCAACACATCGATAAAGAGAATCAAGTCCTGTTTCAGATGGCGCGACGGATGATCAAGGCTGAGGCCGAACAGCAGTTGCGCGCCGGTTTCGAGGAAGCTCGAGCCGCCGATCGGCTCTCCGGCGCCACCGAGACTTACCTCGCGCTCGCGCGCGCGTTGTGTGCCAAAGCCGGCACGCCCGCGCCTGCGGCACTCGATTGACCTGGGGCAATCAGCGGACGGTGCCAACGCCTTAGAATAACGGCGGCAACTGCCGACTGGAGGAACCGCCATGAGCCCGACGCCGGAGCCGCTGCCGAAATCAGAGATTCACCCCACCGATGTGCTGCGCGTGGAGCACGACGTGATCGGCTCGATGCTCGGCGCGCTGCAGAGCGAAACCGAACGCGTCGCGGTTGGCGCGCCGATCGATGCGCACTTCTGGAAGGGTGCGTTGGAGTTCTTTTCGACCTTCGCCGATCGCTGCCATCACGGCAAAGAAGAAGATCTGCTCTTCCCTGCGTTGATCGCGGCAGGCGTGTCGAGCGAGAGCGGTGCGGTCGCCTGCATGTTGGAAGATCACGAACAGAGCCGATGCTTGATCCAGGCGATGCGCGGTGCCGTGGACGACAACGATAAGCGAGCGCTCGCCGCTGCCGGGCGAGAGTACGCGCGCGTGCTACGTCGGAATGTCCAGCGTGAGAACGACGAGGTCTTCGCGCTGGCGCAGCAAGTGATGTCGCGAACCACGTCGGCCGCGATGCTCGAAGCGTTTCACTCCGTGCAGTACAACCGTTACATCGAACTGGCTCGTGAGTTGTGCGGCCGTGCCGGTGTGCCGTTTCATACCGGACGTTAGCTGTTGCTCGAGCCGCTCGGTGCCGACTGTCGCGCCAATCGAGGGGCAAGAATCAAAGCGCCGCCATAGAGCGCGAACGACAACACCAAGACCGCCGTTTGACCGCTTGGCACGTCCTCCGCGACCAGCTTGATCCCCGCCAGAATCAGGATCGGGTAAGTCAGCCAGCGCGCCTCACGCCAGCGAGGGGATCGCGCGATCAGTGGAACCAGCACCGCAGAAATCGATAGCAGTGCCGTGCGCACCACGGCCAGCGTTGCACCGGACAAAGGATGCTCTCCGTCACCGGCCAGCATTCGACAACCGAGCGCTAACACCACGACCTCGAGGCCACCGAGCAACACGATCATCACCAAGAGCTTCGCAGCCGGCGCGATGGCGCCCCAAGTGCGGCCGTGCCCCGCGATCGGCAACCAACAAAACACAGCGGCCACGACAAGCACGAGCCACAACGCGAGTGGCGGGTATGCGGACTGAGGTCCACTGCGTGCAACCAGGGCGGCATACAGGCGCGTATCCAGGTCTATCACGGCGGCCGCCGCCAAGATGTAGATCGTCGCGTGCAGGCTGAGTGTCTCTCGCGCCTTGCGACTTCCGATCCACGCCGTGGCGAGCGCCGCCACCGACACTACGATCGCCAACGCAGAGTCATGCCAGATCGAGACGGCACCGAGCAGCGTGAAGATCAGGGCGGCACTCGTGTAGAACATGAAGCTGGTGCGCCGTCCTTCGATTCGATCGATGAATGTGAACGATGCCGCGTAGGTTGCCGCCGCCAACACCAGGCCAATCACGCCGGTCGCCAGCGCGGCGGCTCCGCTGCGATGGGTGACGGCCAGCGCGCCGCCAAAGCCAACCAGTGTTGCCACGATACCCTGAACGATCTCGGTGATTCGCACCGAGCGCCCGGTTCGGCGCGTACTACCGATGAAGGTTGCAAACGACAAGGTGACCAACGCTAACAACGTCGCTATCAAGGCAGGTGGGGTCAACAGCGCTGCCGACCGCTCGGGGGGCGCGATCAGCAACACGGCCGTGATCATGAGCAGCAGAACATCGAGTATCCCCACCACCGCCCAACCTGCGGTGCTGGCCGCGGTGTGCAATCCCGCCCAAAACGAGAGCGCCGCAATCACAAACAGTGCGCTTGCGAACAGCAACACGTTCCGAGTCGCAAACGCCAGGGCCAACGCGGTGACTGCCGGGCCTAGCGCCCCGATCCAGACCACCGAGGGGAGCGCACAGGACCGCGCGAGCGCGAGCACCGCGGCGGCGCTGCTCACCAACACGATCGCGCTCGGGAGCGGCGCCAAGAACTTGAATCGAACGGTTGCCTCGACCAAGAGCGGCAGGATCACGACGACCGCGGTGATCGCGTGCGTCGTCGCGCTGAGTCGATCACCGTGACGCGCGGCCCGGTCCGCTAGCCAAAGCCACAGCGCTCCGAACGCCACACCGAGCGCGACCCCGAGCATCGGTGGAATCGTGCCCGCCTCCGTCACCGAGCGGATGGCGAAGGCGCCCGCCAGAACCAGCAGCGAACGTCCGATCAGTGCCGGCGTGCGACTCGTGACGCTGCCCTCACGGTTCGTTCGGTCTGATTCCTCGACCGGCTCGACGGCCTCTGGATCACCCGCCTCGAAGGCGAAAGGAACCTGCCCGTGCAGGGCCGAAAGCTGGCGCTCGACACGCTCCAGGCGCGCGGCAATTTGATCGAGCCGTTCCTCGAAGTCCGATTGCAAAGGCTCCATCGGTTCAGGCTCCAACAGGTCCGAAGAATGCGTCGATCCTGTCCGCCGACTCAGGGCATGAGGTCAGTTGACATTTCGGCGCTAATGAGACCGAGCACCTCGAACGGCCAACGGCCTGCCCCGCCGCCGGCGGGGAGACGACCGGACACCTCATTGGCTGCCGGCGTCCGGAGGCGGCTCGAGCGGGAGCGCTTGAGATATGTTTATTGACGTTGGTAGTTCGCGCCGAATAGCGTGGTCCGCGAGGTGGCCTCGTGCGCGGACGTCTTCGGGACTACGAACACCTGATTCGAATGGCGCTTCTATTTTGCGTCGGCGTCGCGATCTTCCTGACCGTGCGCGCGGTGCTGGTGCCCCACGACTTCGGCCGCCTCGGACACTATCGCGCCGGTGCACTCGATGATGTTCGCGCCCACGCACTGCGATTCGCCGGGCGCGCCGCCTGCAACGACTGCCATCAAGATGTCACCGACGTCAAAGTCAAGAATGCTCATGCAGGGGTTGGCTGCGAGTCGTGTCACGGCGCGGGGAGCGCCCACGGCGACGACCCTACCGTTGTCAAACTCGCAAAGCTCGACCCACTGGCGCTGTGCGTGACGTGTCACCTCGCCAACCCTGCGAAGTCCAAGAAATTCCCGCAGATCGAGCCCAAGGACCACTACGACGGAACCTGCACCGACTGCCACGACCCACACGCGCCGAAGTGAGCGGAGGAGCGATGCAAGCCACGCGACGTGATTTTCTGCGCGACGGGGGCAAGTACCTGTTGCTCACCGGCCTCGCGGCGCAAGCCTGGGACTTCATCCTCGCCGGGACACCCGAGGCGGCCCCCAACTACGACGCCAACAAACACTGGTGGGCGTTTTACATCGACATCGAGAAATGCATCGGTTGCGGAGCGTGCGTGCGCGCCTGCAAGACCGAGAACGACGTTCCGTTGGAGCCTCTGTACTTCCGCACCTGGGTCGAGCGCTACACGGTTGCAGCGCTCGACCCGGCGCACCCGCATGAAGAACCGATCCCGCACGTCGACTCACCCAACGGCGGCTACGACGGCTTCCCGAAGTTGCCCGGCCTGGGCGAGAACAGCAAGAGCTTCTTCGTTCCAAAGTTGTGCAATCACTGTGTCGACTCACCGTGCGTTCAGGTCTGCCCGGTGGGGGCCACCTTCGACAGCCCCGATGGCGTGGTGCTGGTCGACAAATCGTATTGCCTGGGTTGTCGCTACTGCGTGCAGGCCTGCCCTTACGGCTGCCGCTACATCTACCCGCGCACCAACACGGTGGACAAATGCACGCTGTGCTATCACCGGATCACGCGAGGACTGACGACGGCGTGCTGCGAGGTCTGCCCCACCACAGCGCGCTTGCTCGGCGACCTGAAAAACCCTGACGACCCGATTCATGAACTTTTGCGCACGCACAAGGTGCAGGTGCTCAAGCCGCAGATGGCAACCCACGCGAAAGCTTTTTACGCCGGTCTCGACGGCTCGGTACGCTAGCAAGAGGAAGTCATGGAAGAGATGCTCAACGGTGTCCAGGGGTTTATGTATCCCAACGAGGTGGAGCTGCAGTGGAGCATCTTGATCGTGCTCTACCCGTTCATCACCGGACTCGTTGCCGGCGCCTTCATCCTGGCCTCTCTCGAACGCGTCTTCGAGGTCGAGGCGGTCAAGCCTACCTACCGGTTGGCGCTCTTGACCGCACTCGCATTCCTGATCGTCGCGCCGCTGCCGCTGCAGCTACACCTTGGTCACCCCGAGCGCTCGATCGAGATGTTCCTGACCCCGCACACGACCTCGGCGATGGCGATGTTCGGGTTTGTGTACCTGTGGTACCTGCTGGCCGTGTTGGTGATCGAGATTTGGTTGGAGTTCCGACCATTCATCGTTCAGATGGCGCAGACACAGCGCGGATGGGTCGGTTGGCTCTACCGTGCGATGGCGCTCTTCTCCTACAACGTCAGCCCCGAGGCATTGCGCGTGGATGATCGCGTTGGACGCTTCATTACTATTGTCGGTATCCCTTCCGCCTTCCTGCTGCACGGGTACGTCGGGTTCATCTTCGGCTCGATCAAGGCCAACCCTTGGTGGTCGACACCGTTGATGCCGATCGTGTTCTTGTTCTCGGCGATCGTCTCGGGGATCGCCGCCGTGTTGGCGCTTTACATGGCCTACTGCACGATCAAACGAATCAAGATCGACATGCGCTGTGTCGACACCATCGGCCGCTACCTGTTCTATGCCTTCGTGATCGACTTCTCACTCGAAATGCTCGACCTGATCCACCGCATCTACGAGGCCGACGAGTCGTTCAAGACGCTCGACTTCATGGTGCACACACGGCTGTATGGGTCGCAGGTGATCGGCCAGATCATCGTCGGAACGCTGCTGCCGCTGGGATTCTTGGCGATGACGCAGGTGATCCGGCTCAGTGAGGCGGCGAGACGAGGGGTCTACCTCACGAGCGCAATGTTGTCGCTTCTGGGGATCTTCTCGATGCGATGGAATGTCGTGATCGGGGGGCAACTGTTCTCCAAGAGTTTCCTCGGATACACCAGCTACAAGATGGCGTTCGCCACCCGCGAGGGGCTGCTGGCCGCCATTCTGCTGATGATCCTTCCGCTGGTGATTCTGTGGGCACTGGTGAAGCTGCTTCCGCCGATCCAGCCGCAGGAGTCGGAAACCAGTTCCGCGAACTGAGCCGAGCGCGCTCCGGCTGGGGGCTCATCGCTTTGGCGGGTCTTAGCGGGAACTCGATATCCCGGATGCCTTCGCCTCACCGCGCCTCAGCGGCTGCCGAATTCGCTGCTTGCTGTCTGCGCCGCTCTGTCTGCGCCAATTGATTCTCGGTCTGACACTCGCGGCGCGAGATCGCGTCATCGCTTCGTATCACGAGCGACTGCCGTGCAGGCTCGTACTTCTCGAGCGCTGCTGGCAGTCCTCGCAATGTCATCGGACCAAACTCGCACCGTTGCCGCTAGATGCCCTCGATGATCACCATCTGTGCGCGGCCGTCAGCAAGTAGCCTCGGGTCGATCCGCTCCGCAATTCTTGCAAGACGCGCATCGCCTTTCCGAGCCTGCATTGGCTTGCAGCGCGGACCTGCGATGCAGCCTGACGGGCCTGTTCGAGCGGTGACTTCGATCATCAGTCTCGGCGTGAGACGAGCTTCGTGACTTCCATCACGCATGTCGCTCTCAACAGCGCGCACTCTTCGGCGCGGTTCACTCGACGAGTCCTCTCTGTATAGAACGACACGGATTTGAATTGACATCTCTCAATTGTTCCGCCGCATCCGGGCGTAGTACAAGTCGCGCATCACTTCTGAAGCGGCGTTCTCTGCCCGAGGTCGTCGCACGGCAGCAACGAGGCCAGCAGCGGCTGAGCCTCGACCCGCACACTCGATAAACCGAGCCCAGCGCCGAGCACACAGTTGCTTCGGCGGAGGAGTATCCATGCTCGCCAGACTCAGACCTTTAGCGATCGTCGCGATTGCAATCGTTGCCTGCATCGTTGTCGTGTCTTGGATTCCCGATTCGTGGGCCTACGACAAGTACTCCACCAACAGAACGTCCGATGGGTGCGCCGCCTGTCACGGCGGGTTTCGCACCAGTGGCTACGTCTCGAAGGTCGATGGGCAACCGTGGAACAGCAACCTGCACGATGTGCATCGCAACACGATGCTCAGCGGCGAATGCTCGGCCTGTCACGCGTCGGCTCGCTTCCCTGTCGATCTGGGCAGCGCTCCCGGTGGCAACGGCCTCGCCGGTTACTCCTGCTCCGGATGTCACGGCCGTTCACAAGATGGTACCGGCGCCGGCACCACGGGATTCGGCGCGGGGCTGCGGCAACGTCATTGGCGCGGCGGCGTGACCACATGCGTGTCGTGTCACTCCGACAGCAATCCCGCCAACAAGACGGTCGTTGCCGAGAAAATTCTTCCTCCGTTCTACGCCAACCCCGGCACCGGCCATCCAAACATCCCCGACAACCCTTGCAATCCGTCACCAGCGTTCCGAGAGAACTTCGCGGCCTCGACGCTGGGCCTGGACAATGACGGCAACGGGACTTTCGATGCCGCCGATCCATCGTGCAGTCTTGCAACGCCGACTCCTGGCGAAACATCAGGGGCAGCGCTCAGCCAACTGAGAGTGACCAGCCACAATGCCTCGACCCGACAGATGACGCTGTCGTACGGTGTCGCCTGCCAGACCACCGACAACACGATCTACTACGGGCCGCTGGACCAGGTTTCGACCTACAACTACACCGGCCAACAGTGCGGCATCGGCGTCAGCGGCACCTACGTTTGGAACTATCCCGCTTCCCCATCGTCATTCTTCTTCCTGATCGCCGGCCGCGACTCCGCCGCCGAGGGCTCCTACGGAAAGAAGAGCGACGGCACTCAACGCCCCCCCTCCACCACCAACACCACGTGTCCCCGCGCCCAAAACCTCTCGCAAGCCTGCAACTAATTCGGGGACGTCTCACCTATTTCGAGTTCGGGCGCCGCGCGCGAGATCTTGCGCGCGGCGCTACCTTTCGCCGGTCGGCATCGAGATAGGTTTCGTCTATTCGAAATTGTCAAACTATCAATTTTCCGACGAATAACTGCTGTCGTACCGTAACCGTGGCTCGATCGCGGGCGAATCACGGTTTCACCAGGGAACGACACGGAGGACCCCACCGATGGACGGCGTCAGCAGGCTTTTGGATAACAACCGAGCTTGGGCCATGGCGCGACGGCGCCAAGAGCCGGACTGCTTCTGGGCACTGAGCGGCACACAGAGTCCGCGCTACATGTGGATCGGTTGTGCCGACAGTCGCGTCCCCGAAACCCAGATCACCGGCGTGGGCCCGGGCGAGATGTTCGTTCATCGCAACATCGCGAATCAGGTTCAACTCAACGATCCCAACTTGGCGGCCGCTCTGGAGTTCGCCGTCGATGTGTTGTCGGTAGAACATGTGATCGTGTGCGGCCATACACAGTGCATGGGCGTTCAAGCCACGCTCGATAAGAACGCACCCGGATGCGTGGAACGATGGCTCGAGCCGTTGGCTGAATTGGCGGCGACGCATCGCGCCGAGCTCAAGAGTCGGACACACACAGGACAAATTCAGAGACTGGCCGAAATCAATGTCGCGCGCGGCGTCCAGCATCTGGTCGAAAGCGAGATCGTTCAACGCGCGTGGCGGTTCGGCCGCCCCTTGCAAGTGCACGGGTGGATTTACGGAATCGAGGACGGCCTGCTTCGCACATTGGGGGTCAGCAGCGATGGGCGCGATCAGGATCGATTTCTGAGGCAGGTCTTGCATGCATAACGCGCAACGCAAGCGGCCGGGACTGACAACCGTTGGAATCATCGGCGGCGGGCAGTTGGCCCGCATGATGGCGCAGAAGGCACACAAACTCGGATTGCGGGTCGCGATCCTCGACCCCGACCCCCACGCCCCGGCTGGAGAACTGGCCTCCAGACAGGTCGTTGCACCACGGAGCGACCCCTCGGCGCTGCGAGAACTCGGGTCTTTGAGTGATGTGATCACCTTCGAAATTGAGCACGTCGATGTCGACCTGCTCACGGAGTTGTCGCAGGAAGGTCTCTGTTTCCGCCCTGGAATCCCGTTGATGCGTTTGGTGCAGGACAAGCTGCTACAAAAGCAGACTCTCCAGCGCGCCGGGCTGCCCACGCCACAGTTCTCTGACGCGGCCCAAGGGTGGTCGCTACCATGGGTGCAGAAAGCGCGACGCGGCGGATACGACGGCCGCGGTGTTCGGATCGTGCGACGAGCCGACGAGGTCGAAATAGACACCGCAGGCGCCACTTATGTCGAACAGTTGGTAGAACTCGAAAAAGAACTCGCGGTGATCGTGGTGCGTGGAGTCAATGGCGAACACCGCACGTATCCAGTGGTCGAGATGGAGTTCGATCCCGCCGGACATCTCCTCGACACACTTGTTTCTCCGGCCTCGATCGATCCAGCGCTGGCCTCGCACTGTCGCGAACTCGCTGTCGCCACCGCAGAGGCTCTCGATGCGGTGGGGATTTTGGCGGTCGAGATGTTTCTGACCCGCGCGGGCGAGGTCTTGATCAACGAAGTCGCACCAAGGCCGCACAATTCGGGACACTTCACGATCGAAGCGTGTGTGACCTGCCAGTTCGAGCAGCATCTGCGTGCGGTGACGGGCCTGCCGTTGGGCGACACCGATCAACTCCGACCCGCGGCGATGATCAACGTGTTGGCTCAGGAGGGGCGTGGTCTGGCACAACTGGACGGACTGCATGATGCCCTCGCCGTGCCCGGCGCATCGGTGCATATCTACGGCAAGCGCGAGGCCTGGCCACGACGAAAAATGGGTCACGCCACCGTGCTGGCCCCGACGATTCACGAGGCGAGAGCGCGAGCGAGGGCCGTGCGCGACAGGTTGTCAGTCTCAGGAGTGAATGCATGAACACGAGGCAGCCGATGGTGGGGATCGTGGTCGGCAGTGAGTCCGATCTACCTGTGATTCGCAAGGCCGAGGCGATTCTGAAACAACTCGATGTTCCGCTGGAGCTCTCGATCGTTTCCGCGCACCGCACTCCCCGGCGGCTGTTCGAGTACGCACAGTCGGCGCATCGGCGCGGGCTAAAGGTGATCATTGCGGGCGCCGGCGGCGCGGCGCATCTGCCAGGCATGGTCGCGGCGTTGACGCCGCTGCCGGTCATCGGTGTGCCGATCAATGCCACTGCACTTACGGGACTCGACTCGCTGCTGTCGATCGTTCAGATGCCTCGCGGGGTGCCGGTCGCGACGGTCGCCATCGATGGTGGGATGAATGCCGGGCTGTTGGCGGCGCAAATACTCGCTGCTTTTGACCCGCAGCTGCTGGAGCGGCTGGTCGCAATGCGACAAGAGCAAGAGCAAAGCGTGCTAGCTCGGTCGCAGGAACTAGAGAGCGCGCAGCACCACACGGTGCACGCCGAGTAACTCGCTCGACTCCGGCGCGCGAGCCGATCCAGCAACGTCGATCGAATCGCTATTTTTTCGACGCAGGCGCTGTCGTCGGTTGAGTCTTCGCCAACGCCTCGTCCAACATTCTGACCAGCGTGTCACGATCGTAGCTGTAGGCATGACGCTCATTCAGCTGCGTCAGTTCTTCGATCGCCTTCTTGATCGTGATCTCGCCTTCCTGCTGATTCGGAACGACCATGTAGCGATGTTTGGGATTCGGTTCGAACAGCGCCAGCGACACCGCCTCGGCAACCTCGTCCGGCTCCTTGTAATTCGAACGGTCGGTCAACCGCGAGGTTACTCCTGTGCGCGCGGCGGCTGTCTTCCCAATCTCCGACTTGTAGTTGCCCGGCTCGATCAGGCTGACCTTGACACCCGCTGGCGCCATCTGCTGTTCGAGTGAATCACCGAACGCCTCGATCGCGTGCTTGCTCATGCTGTATGCGCCGAGTTCGCGCCCCGATAGAATCCCCGAGATCGACGAAATCGTGGTAATGCGCCCCTGCTCGGCGATGATCAGCGGCGCGAACGCCTTGGTAACGCGGAACGGGCCGTAGACGTTGACGTCCATCACCCAGTGGAGGTCCTCTTCCTTCGTGTCGGCGAATGTGCCGGTGATCGCCACGCCGGCGTTGTTGACCAAACCGTACAGGCCTCGGCCTGCTTTGGTGATCGTCTCCACGGCCGCCGCGATATCGGCAGCACTGGTGACATCCAAACGAACCGCTTGCACGTTCTTGATCGCGGACAGCGCTTGAAGGTCGGCCTCCTTGCGAGCGCCGGCGTAAACGAAGTAACCGTCTGCAGCGAGCTTCTCGGTGATCTTGCGACCGATGCCGGTGCTGGCGCCGGTGACCAAGACCGCCTTTGGAGTCGATCGGGCAGGCGCCGCGGTGGATGGCGATGCGGAAGGCGTGGGAGTCACTTTGGAGGGCGGGTTCGCACAACCGACGTGGATCACCAGGGTGACGACGCTGAGAAACAACGAGACGAAACGGCTCGGCTGCATGTCCGAATCTCCACGAAAGAGCAGGAGTCTACCCTGGCCGATCACGCTTCAACCACGGAAATGGGGCCGGATCAAGCTCGGGTCCCTGTATCATGCGTGCGCTATGGATCGCCGCGTATGAAAGCCCATCGTCGCCATGCAAGGGCTGGCAGCAAGGACTCGTTGTCGATCAAGAAAGACGATTTCGCGGCGGTGATCGATCGCGAGTTGTTTGCGCGCTGGTGAAGCAGAGTCGTTGCCACAGTGCGCCGAGACGCTCGACGGTGGGGTCTCGATCGATCCAGGGCGGCAGTAGGCCAGCGCGATCTCGAACGCCCGTCCTGTCCTCGCGTCAGAAACTCCGCCCCAGATACAGATACCCGGCAGTTTCTCCTCGATCGGTTTGCCCAACCGCCAAGTACAGCGGCCCAATCACCGTCTCTGCACCGATGAACAACGACCCCGAATACACCCAGCGATCGGCGTAGCGATCGATCGAATCGGAATCGGAGCGAGAGATCTCCAACGTCGAGCCGGCGTAGACGCCGGTACCGAGCGGGGTCGGGAGCGGTGCGATCCGCCGGTAATAAACGGCGCGGCCAATCCCGTACCATCGCGCGCTCAACTGACCTGGCCGCAAGCCGGAGATGCGATAGAAACCTCCCAGCGAGAAAGTGTCGAACGTCGGCAGCTCCGACCCGAAGGCAGAACCACTGTCCAGGGACAACAGCACGGTGTTCTCACCGCGCGTGATTGGCCACAGCTCCGCGAACTCGGCACGCGGATATTGTTGGATCGGCTCCTCGCCAAACTCTGTGCGCACACTCTCGACTACCAACGCCGAAAACACGCCATCGCGAGGGAAGTTGACATTGTCGATTTGATCGAGCACGAACTCGGTCTTCCACGCGCGACGCGTGGCCGACAACGGCGGGATCTCTTGCAGAGAGACGCGCGCACTCGCTCCCAAATCGGTCCACTCATACCCGACGCGCCATTGCCCCCAGCGCCCGAACTGCCTCCCAATCGACAACTCGGCGGCGGCCCGTCGCACACGAAACTGGACGAGTCGCTGAGTGTCATCGAAGACATCGATCAGCGCGCGGCCGTATTCCAGTCGCGGCAGCACGAACCAGTGACTTTCCAGATCGAAGGGCTGATAGACCTCGGTCGAGACTCGCGGCTCGTTTCCAACCGCGATCAGGCTGCGCCATTCACCACCGCGGCGATTGAGCCAAGTTCGCGTGTAGCTGGTGAGCAGATTGAAGGTGCCGGTGTCGCGCAAATCGGACGTGAGGTTCAGCCCCATCTTCACGTAGCTGCGTCCTGTTCGCCTCGGGATCGCGTCGATCAGTAGGTCACTCCCCTGCTCGCCAGCTTGGAGTCTGAATTCGACGCGCTCGAAGCGATCCAGTTCATAAAGCCGCGTTAGGTCGTCTTGCAGCATCTGCAAGTCGAGCGGTTGCCCGGCCTGCGAGTGCAAGCGCTTCAGCAACACGCGCGTGTCGATCCCGGCTCCGTTTTGCACGCTCACCGACGCGAGGCGCACCGGCATCAGCGCTCGTCCCCGGCGGTTGGCTTGCCACGTCTCATACTCGGCCTCGCTGACCGCAAAGCGTGTGAACTCTCCAGCGCGAGCCAGCACCGCTTGCCGTCCGCGCTCGATCAGTGTGGCGGCGTGCTCGAAGTCGGAAGACGGATACGACCCGAGCTGCGGATCGATCAAGAGGTCATCGGACCGCAGCTTCTCGCGCTGAGCGGCTGAAGAACCTTGAGTCAGGATCGTGCTCACTTGACCCGAGATATCGAGCACCGACTTGAGTTCAGAACGTGGAAGCAGCGGAAACCCGACATCGACCGCAATCACGACCTCTGCTCCGAGCGCACGAGCCTCCTCGATCGGAAGGTTGTCGCTCAATCCTCCGTCGACCAACAACGTGTCGTTCCATTCGATCGGAGCGAAAACACCGGGGACTGCCATGCTCGCTCGCATCGCCTTGACGAGATCGCCGCGATCCAGCACCCGTTTCTTGCCAGAGGCGATGTCGGTAGCGACCGCCGCGAACGGCACCGGCAGTGCGCTGATCTCACCATCCGGTGCACCAGCGATCGTCAACGAACGCAACAGAAATCCCAGCTTCTGACCCGAAACCAATCCTGTCGGCAACACAACCTTGCCGTGCTCGAACGACAACCGCAGTCGCCACAGTTGCAACTGATCCTCTTGCTTGCGCCGAAACGACAGATGCCGCCGCGGTGGTGTATCGAGGAACAGGTCATCCCAGTTGGAACGGCGGAACAACTCATCGAGCTGCTCGGTGGAAAGCCCAGCCGCATACAACCCACCGACAATCGAACCGATACTCGTTCCGGCGATCGCGTCGATCGGAACACGTAGTCCTTCCAAGCCGATCAACACGCCGACGTGGGCGGCACCGCGTGCTCCGCCGCCACCAAGTACCAGCCCGACCTTGGGATGATCTGCCGCGAGCGAGACCGGGGTCGGTAGCAGCGCCAGAAGAAGTACCGCCGCGCGTCGCATCTCAGTTCATCATTCCTGGGCGATTCGACCACGGCTGCTTCATCGGACCGCTGAGCGCGGCCCCGCGCATCGTCACAACGTCGGTGCAGAGCGGTCCGCCCCGCTGACGAGGCTGATCGAAACCGAAATCGAGCGAATCTGGGCGCGTTTGGTACAGGCTCGGCACGTCCCGCACGCTAACCGATCGGCAAGCTTGCGTCCACCACGGCCATCCTCGACTCGGACACGCGATAGGATCCGTTCAGCACGGTGTTAATCTGCGGCTGTAACAAGCTTGGGTGAGACAGGACCTAGATGTTGGACGCCCAACTGCGTAAGAGAGGAACGAGACGCCGATGAACATCTCGCCCACAGAGGTAGCTTCTACCTATCACGGGTTTCGTGAGGGTCGGGACCGCGAGGTGTCGATCGTCACCGGGTGGGTTGCGGCCGTGGTGCGCGGCGGGCGCTGGGGGTTTTCCGATGCCGACGGTGTGATCCAAGAGATTCTGATGAAGCTGGTCACGTTGGTGCGCCGCGACAAGGTGCAGGACCCAAGTGCGTTCATGAAGTTCGTCACGACCGTGGCCAAGCGCGAGTGCGTCGACACCTACTACCGCCAACGCCGCCGCGACAAACATGAAACAACCCCTGAGGAAGGATTCGATCCCCCCGCACCGCCGGGGCTTGATCATCCTGCTGCAGCGATGGATGCCTCCGCGCGGATCAAAGCGCTCCGTCATCTGGCACAGCGGATGAGCGATGACTGCCGGAGGCTGTGGACGCTGATCTATGTCGAGAAGCTCCCTTCCGACACGGTGGCTGAGCGGTTGGGCTTGAGCGCGGTCAACATTCGAGTGCGTGCGCATCGATGCCTCGAGAAGGCGCGCGAGATCGTCAAGCAGTTCGAGCAGAACTCACCCGATATGGTGCGCGCATGAACGGTGAGTGCCGGCAGATCGCGTTGGCGATCCCGTGGTTCGCTGCCGGCACGTTGCCCGACGCCCAGCACGCCGACGTCGTCGCGCATCTCGCAGACTGCAACGACTGTCGCGAATTGCTGGCGCAGGCCCGACTGCAACTGACCGCAGTGAACGTCGAAGCATTGCGAGCCGGTCCGATCGACGCCGCCCTGCTGGTGCAGTACGCGGAGGAGCCGGAGTCGCTCGATCCGGAGACGAGGCATTGGATCGAGTCGCGACTGGAAAGCGATGAACTCGCGCGCGAGGCGCTGAGGCACTTGCGGGAGATCGATGCGGCACCGCTGCAAGAGGCCACCTCCAGCGTCGTGCGGCCGATCAGCTTGTGGGACCGACTCAGCCGCAGCGTGCTGCAACCGGCTCCGGCCTTTGTGTATCTGGCGGCCGCGCTCGTATGCGGTGCCCTGCTGCTCGGTCGGCAAGAGTCGAGCGCACCGGATGAGAGCGGTCCGGTTCTACGGGTCGACGCAGAGCGCACCACACGCGGGCCGAACGATCCACCGACAAGCGCGCCGCTCGCGATCGTGACCGGACGATCGTCACGCGCTCCGGTGGTCCTGCAACTGATCACCGACCTTTCGCAAGCCGACATCGAGATGCCAGACGCTCGCTTTCTCCTCACGCTGCGCGAACGTGGCACCGTGCTCTGGTCGCTCGAGAAACGTGGCCACGAGTTCTTCTGGAGTCCACCGCACGCCGTTCTCGGCGTTGCGATCGTTCCCTCGACGCTTCAACGCACCACGCCGTACGACCTGGAGTTGAGTGCTGTCAAACCCGGCGATCCACTCGATGGACAGGTGTTGTTCCGCCGCCAACTGATCATCAGGGACGAGCCATGAAGAGGATATCGAGTGCCGTGGTGCTTTGCGTGCTCGTCGTCAACGGGGCCGGTCTTGCGACGGCCGAGCAACTGTGGGTCATCGCAGAGAAGACCCGCCGCATCTGGTTGGTCGATACCGTGACAAACACCGTCAGCACCTCTCCGATCGCGATCGGAGATCCAGACAGCGACGGGACGCTCGATACGCCGCGCGGCATTGCCTTCTCCACCACGCCGACGCAACGAGGCACCAAGGCGTTGGTCGCCCAAGGAAAGCTGGTCACTGTGGTCGATGTCGCCTCGCGCAACGTTGGGCCGGTCACCGACGTGGGCGCCTTGATCGGTGATCCAAGTTTGCTGCTCACGGGAATTGCGACGTCGGTTCCCCGCCACTTCGGGACCTCGTCGGCCACGCGAACATTCGTCTTCCTCCTGGGGTCGATAGCCGGTACCGCCGGCGGCCCGCGCAACGCGCTTTGGATCGCCCTCGATCAGCCGCGCACGATCGCCGGGTCGGTTGGTACCTCCTCGCGATGGTTCGGACCGATCACCACCGGTTTCAATGGCGGCTCGGTGCATGTGCTGCCGACCGCCGACGGCCTGAAGCGTCAACGCGTTTGGTACACGCTTATCGACAGCGTATCGGCAACGCCGCGCGTTGCCTCGGTTTTGTTGTCGCAAACCGACTCGGTAACACCAACGTTCAGTCTCTCGCAGCTCCAACAGCGCACCATGAGCGGAACGGCACCCGCACCAAAAGCGATTCACCTGGGCGCGCCGGCGACCGCGGAACTGCCGGTGATGCCGTGGTACTCCACGGGCGAGCTCGAGAATGTGCAGCACGGATTTTCGTGCAAGGTCGGTGGACGCCTGACAGCGGCTGCCGTGGTTGGTCCCGGCGTCAACTCTTATACGGTGTTCGCCACCGATGTGCTCAATAACCAACTCTTGGTGATCGACCCAGCCAAATGTGCAGGTGCCATTCGCCGACCGACCGGCCGCAACCCGATCTCACTCACCGTCCTGGGCCGCAATCATTGGGACGCCGTCTTCACCACCAATTACGATGGCGATTCACTGACACGCCTCAACCGCGACGGCTCGATGAATACGATCCAGTTGGCGCCGCCAGGCTCGACCTGCGCGGAATGTCCGTCCGAGTCGGGAATTGCATTCCAGTCGCCCTGCGTCGTCGAACAACTCGCGGTGAGCAAGTCGACGTCGTCGCTCGATCTGAGTTGGTCCGACGAGTCCTGTCCGGCAGATGGTTACGACGTCTTTTGCCGCTGCTTGGACAAGGACGTCGACTGCCCGTGCAGTTGCGTCTGTGACGGCTCCCCGCCGTTCGGCTGTGAATGTCCCGGTATCGACGGTGCGCCGTTCGGTGCCGGCGCCAGCACCACCGATCTTGGGCTCGCGCTGTTGCCTCCTCCAGGCGGTGGCGACCCATCGGAAGACGGCTGGATAAAGCTCGGTTCCACCAATCAGCTGCAACTGCAGTTTCCAGGAGATCAGAACGCCGACTGGCAAGCGGCGTTCTCCGTCGACGCGGCGAGTCCACCGCTACCGGAATGCACCGACGTTTCGTGGCGCTGATCGCGAACGCCCTGCTCCTGGGCGGTTGCGGCCAACAGATGCAGCCGCAGCGCGACGCAGCGTCAACGCTGGAGCAGATCCCGCACGGCGATCGCGCCTGGCGCGAGCTACTGGCCGCGGCAAAGGGCGATGAAGCGCGTGCGCAGCTCTGCAATCGGTTGGCGGAGATCGCGCGCACCGCGCCGCATCGATGGGAGCCACAGTGGGCAGCGGCTCGCTGCAACGAGTCAAGCACCAGCCGATCGCAACTGCTCGCCACATTGACCCCGCTGCTCGCACTGGCCCGCACCGAAGGTAGCCTCGAAGGTATCGCGTCGATCGGCAACGATCTCGCCTGGGCCGCGTTCGAATCCGGCGATGCGACGCTGGCCGAATCGACCTTCGACGAGGCGCTGGCTGCCGCCGTGACATTGCAACGCGACGATCTCCAAGCGTTCATTCAGTCCAACTACGCGGGGTTTTTGGTGGACCGCGGTCGACTCGCCGAGTCGCGCCAGCGCCTCGATCAAGCAGCAACCGCCTTCGGCCGACTGAAGATGCCTGCGCAGCAACGCGCTGTAGCGCTCAATGGTGCGATCGTGCAACGCGAGCTTGGAAACGTCACCTCGGCAAAGCGCGCGTTGGAAACTCTGATTCTCGATAGCAGCGCCCTGAGCGACCAGCGGATTCACGATACGGCCGAACTCGCGCTCGGGAATCTTCAGCTCGTGATGGGCGACCTAGCGCAAGCCTCGCGCCGGTTCGAGTCGGTCACGGCGACGTTCGCAACGCTTCTGTCACGCGCCCACTTGGGGCTGTCGCGGATCGCGCTCGCACGTGGCCGGATCGACGAAGCCGAGGAACACCTGCGCCGAACGATCCAGATCATGAACGAGCCGAAGCACCCCGCTGTCTTGCATGCCCGTGCCCTGCTGGCCGAGGTCGCACTGCGACGCAATCAAGCAGCGCGCGCCGTGATCCTGGCGCTGGAAGTCGCGACGCAAGCACAGACGGCTGCCGCGCAGAAACCTGCCTGGACAGCGCGTTGGATCGCTGCCCGCGCCTGGAGCGCACAGGGCCACCGAACGGAAGCGATCGGCGAACTCGAGCACGCGATCGAAATCATCGAGAAACAGTCGCAGGGTCTGGATCCCAACGGCGAAGGGATTGCATTTCTGCGCGAGCGCGCCGAACCGTACGTTGCGTTGGCGCTGTCGTTGGCCACCGGTCGGCACCCCGATCTGGCTGGATCGTTCGCGGTGATCGCGCGACTTCACGCGCGCGGATTGCGCCAGGCGCTGAGCGACACTGTGTCACCCGAGCCGATCGCACTTCGCGACTTGCAGCGGTCGTTGACCAACTCAGACGCACTGATCAGCGTGGCGCTCGGCGAGGAGCAAGGAATCGCCATCGTCGTGAGCCGCGATCGCGTCGATGCTCGCGAGTTGCCGGGACGACAGACGCTCGTGCCGCTGATCCAACGCATGCGCGAAGACCTGATTGCCAGCCGCTCGAGCGACGCCGCGCAGGAGCTGACGCGTCAGCTATTGCTGCCGATGTTGCGCGGACTGGAAACTGCCGAGCGGGTGTACCTCGTCGCCGATCGTGAGTTATCCCGCATCCCGTTCGTAGCAATGCCCGACCCCGCCAACATCGGTCAACCGATCGGTGCGCGTCGCGAGATCGCCTTGATGCCGTATGCCGGAACACCGCCACAGTTCTCACCGCAACGCGGTCCGGTTTTGCTCGCCGGCGCACCGCGCTTCGACGCCGGATCCACATGGCGTGAACTGCCGTGGAGCGCTTACGAGCTCTCGCATCTGCGCACGCTGTGGGGCGAGTCCAACAGCACGCTGATCAGCGCCGATCGCTTCACCGCGCAGGCTCTCCTGGACTCCGGCCTCGAGCGATTCCCCACGATTCACCTTGCAACGCACGCCCTCGCCTCGACACTCGATCCAACCGAGTGCGGCATCATCGCCAGTCGCGGCGAGCGAATCGGCATCGATCGCGTGATGCGCTTTCCGCTCGCTGATGCTCTGGTGGTCTTGTCCGCCTGTCGCACCGGCGAGGGAGAGGCGATTCCAGGGCAAGGAATCGTGGGACTGAGTTGGGCTGCAATGTTGGGCGGGGCGCGCGGCGTGATCGCCAGTCAATGGTCGGTCGACGATGCGGCATCAGCACGCCTGATGCTAGCGATGCACCGCCACTTGAAGGCGGGACTCGACCCGGTGCGCGCCTTGACACTCGCTCAACGCGAGATCCGAACGACGCAGCACGATCCGGCCATCTGGGCCGCGCATATGGTGATCGTTCGCGCCGCCAGCCCGAACACGAGCGACCAACCGTTCCCCGATAACAAGACTCCAGCGTCTCGGTAACACCGAGCTGGTTCCTGGGACCTCCTTTGTGAACCCGGCCACAAGCCGCCACACAGACCGAAAGGAGCACTCATGGACCGCACTCGAATCACCGCTCTCACCCTCACCGCCACACTCTTGCTGATGACCAGCGCTGCATTCGCACAATTGTCCCCGTCACGCCCCGGCGCCGAACGCGACAACGACCTGTTCGCCACGGCGGGCAGCCGGTCCGAGACGGAGACATCGAGTTCAGGAAGCCGTACCAAGCCGAGCGTGCGACGGACGTTCACACGTACCATCGATCCGCGCGACGGCGAGGTCGAACTGTGGGATCCCGAATCGCGCCAAGGACTTGGCTGCGAAGTTCGTGAACTCCGGTACGCAGGACCTTACGGTGATTCTGTATCCGGCGCCGAGCGCCGGCAGCCCGATGACTCTTTCGCTCATGCCGGTCAAGAATGGGATGCCGGGCGCGATTCGCGGCATGGCGCAAGCCACCCGCATCACCGCCATCTGCAACGCCAGCGGAACGCAAACATGCAAGCTCGACCTGGATCTCAAGTTCACGGCGTCAGGTGGCGGAGCCGGCGACAACATCCACGACGGCTTCTGGTTCGCCTCGACCGACTACCACGGGTCGATCTCCGATCCTGCCGATAGCACGCGAGATTGCCTGTGGAACTACGACGTGCTGTGGGAGAGCGTGACCCCGCGCGACATGGACGTCTTCTTCGAGGCAACCGGACCGCACAGTGTGCAAGTCGTGATCACAGAAGACGGCCCCAGCTCGCTGATCAACGTCAACGGACTCGACGCCGGCCTTGTTCACACCAATGGCGGCGACTTCTACAGCGTCACCAAGGTCGAGACCCGCTGTCAGAAAAGCCCGACCTCGGCCTGCTCCCCTTGCAACTTCGACTACACGCTGAACGTGGCGGACTGAGCTTCTTCGGTCCAAGGGCGCCCCCCGGAGTCGGCCGGGGGGCGTTCCGTTTGTGACACTTCCTGCCTTTTGCCCGTACCAAACCCCCCGCGGATCGATCGCCTTGGGTGTAAATTGTCCCGACTCCAAGGGGCCAGTAGGTAGGAGGGGTTGTGAGTTATCTCGATGAAGGCACGCTCAATCCAGACGATTTCGCGCCACTTCAAGCGCTCAAGCGGGAGTACGGATTCCTCCCCCGGTTCTTTGGAGCGCAAGGACTTCGGCCGGACCTGATCGAGGCTGAGGTGACGCTGATCGACGCGATCCTAATCAAGCAGGGCGCACTCACCCGCAAGCGCAAGGAGTACATCTTCTTGGTCTGCTCGGCCGCCAACCTCAGCACCTACTGTGTCAGCGCCCACTGCGAAATCGTCCGTATGCTCGGACTCGAAGGGCCGGAACCGGAGCAGATCGCGCTGAACTATCTCGACGCCGATCTACCGATGACCGATCGAGCGTTGCTGAACTACGCCTGCAAACTCAACGACAACCCGACCAGGGTCTCTGGCAAAGACATCGACACGCTGCGGCGCTACGGCTTCACCGATGAGGAGATTCTCGAGACCGTGGTGTTGGTGGGTCTCGTCAAGTTTGCGAACTTCGTGTCGTTTGGGCTGGGTGCCGAGCCCGACTTCGAAACCTCGAAGCTCCACTTCCTGGAAGAGCGCCAGCAACGCCTCGGCCGCGATGCCGCACGATCCGCCGACTGATCGCTTGGATCGGAAGACGCCCATCACTCGACCGCTCCCGCCAGCGTTTCATCCACTGCGTGACGTGCTGCTTGGGAATCGTGGTGATCTGCCGCTGGCGGACAAGCGTCGTCTGTTTGATCACGCCGTGACATGGAATGAGTCCGACCTCGAAATGAGGCTCAGTCACCTGAACTCGCGGGGAATGACACCGGCCGGCGCGATCGAATCGATCGCGGTGGTCGCGTTCGCTCGTTGCCTCCGCGCGCTGTGCTTGGACATCGACTGCGCCGGCGATGCGACCGTCACCGCCGCGACCCCCACCATCGATGCGCGAGAGACCCTGCTCGAGATCTTCGGCTTCGTACCGAAGCTGTTCGAGGCTCAAGCCGTCTGTCCGACGCTGGTGAGTGCCGAGGCGCAAACGCTGCACTCGTTGCTCGCCTGCCGCGGCACACTCACCCGCGCGCAGCGAGAGGAGCTGCTTTTCATGGAAGCGATCGCCCATCGCAATGCTGCGGGCGCAGCGCTGCATGGGGAGATGCTCGTCAACTTGGGGTATGACGAGGATCGACTGGAGCAACTGGCGCGTTTGGGATCGACCTTCTCAGTCGAGGTATTCGATGAGGCTCCCGCCGCCAGCGAGCGCCGCGCGCTGGCGGCCTGGGCCGAATACGAGTCTGTCTGCCAGCGTGGCCTCAACCCCCCCGCCGACGTCAATTTTGAGTTTATTGAGCAAATCTTGAATCCTGTTGCCGCCGAACCGCGTCGAACGTGCGAGCCCGAGCGCTCGACCGTCATCGATGAGGACTCAGCGTTGGTCCAACAGGTACAGGCAGGTGACATGGCTGCCTTTGGGCAGTTGATCACACGTCACGGACAAACCGTCTGGCGATCGATCGTGGGGCTGACCGGCCGGGCCGACGATGCCGAGGACCACGTTCAGAATGCGTTCATCAAAGCCTACGAGCACATCGCCGAGTTTCGGGGCGACGCGCGGTTCTCGACCTGGCTCACGCGGATCGCAATCAACGAGGCGCTCCAAGTGATGCGGCGAGACCGTAGGCTCGAAAGCGTCGATCCGGCTCTCGAACCGGCCTTCGAGGAAGCGGGGCTGCGGCCAAGACCCGCGCAGCGCTGGTGCGACGATCCCGAGTCGATCTACTCGCGAACGGAGTGCCTGGCGCTGGTGGAGCGCGAACTCGCGGCATTGCCCGCGGTCCACCGGCTCCCCGTTGTCTTGCGGGACATGCAGGGACTCTCCGGCGAGGAGACGGCCGAGCTTCTGGGGTTGCCGCTTGCGACCATGAAAACGCGACTATTGCGAGGCCGGGCGATGCTTCGTGTGGCATTGACCCCATACTTTGCGGGTCCCAGGGAGCGCCTCGATGCTTAGCTGTCGCGACGTGGTCGAACAGTTGTCAGCCTACCTCGACCAAGAGCTGGCGCCGGAACAGCGCCAGTTGCTCGACTACCATTTGGGGCATTGCAGTCATTGCACGGCACTCTACGATTCGACGCGCAAGACGATTCGTCTGGTCACCGAGAGCGCGACCCTCACACTGCCCGACGCGATCTTCCAAAGAATGGCTGACAACGTCCTGGCCGAACTTCGCAAGCGCCTCCCGCCGCCCGCAAACTCCTCCGAGAATTGATGAATCTTTTGGACGTATTCGCGCGTCTCATCCACGTTGAGGGGCAAGTCAGACCCTTCCAGAGGACGAGGCGATGGATTCGGCCGCAGCTCATAGGCCTACGAGGGTCGCGCAACAAGACACACCACACGTCGAGCCGCTGCTCCGCCTGGCGCACCGCTTGCTGGGCGGCATCGGGGATGCATCTCGATGTGTCACCGATGTTCTCGATGCGGCCACCGGGCGGCCGAAGAACACGCTGCGTCGCGAGGTCGCGCGTGAAGCATCGCGCCGGTTGGTGACACACAGTGCCACCCGTGCTCTCACGGAACCGCGGCTGTTGCCGAGGTTCGACGCCCAAGGGCATCACCTCGCGCCGGTCGCGTCCTGGCCGGTGCTGACGCAACCGTCGAGTGGGACAGAAATGGCGCGCGCTTGCGTCGAACGACTGCCGGTGTTGTATCGCGTCATGTTCACGCTGCATGACATCGAAGGGTTCTCGTTGGAGGAGATCAGCGAGATCTTGTCGATCGATTCGAAACGCGCTCAGATACTTCGACGCGAGTCACGCCAAGCGTTGCGCTCGCTGTTGGCTGAGCGGTTCGAAGAGGGCTCCCGCGACGACTTTCACTGAGCAGCCGACTCAACCACGACGGGGAGTATCGCGGCGTCACCGCGGCGGGCCGAGGCCCGTTCCATCGGAGTCGATCTCGATCCGCACCTTGGCAGCGGCGCCGGCGTAGGTAGCCGGCGTGAATCGCCAAGCACGCGCCGCCGCCAACACCTCGTTGACGTTGGTGGAGGCTGGATCGGTGAATCGCACATCGAGCACCGAGCCGTCCGCGGCGATCGATAGATCCAGGCGGAGCTTTCTCTCCTGAGCCGCGAGTTTCGTCTGCAGGGTCGGCGCGACCCATTGACCATCCTTCGGATCGTACGGTTTGGGCTTGTCGGGGCCGGTGATCGTCTCGCCGCTGACTGCCGCGGCCGTTGCCGAGACGATGGCGTGAGGTAGCGTTCGCTTCTCCAGTCGTGCTTTCACCAGCACGCGCTCGAGTGGGTTGTCGTTGGTGTCGCGCGGCAGCTGCGCGATGCGTCGGGCTACATCGAGTCCGGAAACGACTTCCGCGAAGATCGTGTATTTGCCGTCAAGGCGCGGGATATCGTCGATCGCGATGAAGTACTGACACGAGCCTGAGTCCGGGTCGGTATCGCGTGCCATTCCAACGGTACCCGGCCGATAGTGCAGATTGGGGCTGAACTCCGCCTCGAGTGTGCGCTCGGCTTGCCCCTCGCCATCGTTGGCCCGATCGCTGTCTTTGGAGTTCGGATCACCACCCTGCACCACGAAGTGCGGGATCACACGATGCATCGTAGTTCCGTCGTAGAACCCTTTGCCGATCAGTTCCTTTACATACGCGACGTGACCCGGTGCGGCCTCGGGCAAGAAGCGCCAGACGATCTCGCCGTAGGGTGTGCTGAGCACCGCCACGTCCTGCGCTGGCTCGGGCGGCGTGGGCTGAGCCGCTGCCCAGAAACCAATCGAGATCAAGAGCCCAACGACGATCCTCTGCCTTGCCATGAGTGGCCTCCGAGACGAACGGTGCGGGCATTCTACGATCGACACTCTACAATCGCTGGCATGCATCGTTTCCTGATGATCGGACTACTCGTGTTGACCGCATGCGGGGCCCCCCCGACAAAAGAGTCACCTCCTACGTCCATTCCGGCCGACCCACACAGCGTCGCGCGACCGGATGAGATTGCGGTCACACATCTGGACCTGGAACTCACCGTTGACTTCGACTCCAAGAAGCTGGACGGCACAGCGACGCTGACGCTCTTTCGTCATGATCCTTCGGCCACGCAGCTTTGGCTGGACACTGAAGGATTGACGATCGAGTCGGTGAAAAGTCTCCCCGAGGGTGCATCGCTCGGCTTCACGCTCGCACCGCCCGACCCGGTGCGCGGCCGGGCCCTGGCGATCGAAACCACATCCCGCACCGAGAAGGTCGCGATCGTCTACCACACCGGACCGGAGGCGAGTGCCCTGTTGTGGCTGCCTGCCGAAAGCACTCCCGGCAAGCGCCAGCCGATGCTGTTCACCCAATCGCAGTCGATCGCGGCGCGCAGTTGGATACCGCTGCAAGACTCTCCTGCGGTGCGGTTCACCTACGATGCCCAGATTCACGTACCGCCTGGTGCGATGGCGCTGATGAGTGCCGAAAACCCCACCGCGCCGATCGCCGATGGTCGCTATCGCTTTCACATGCCGTTGCCGATTCCGTCGTATCTCATGGCGCTCGCCGTGGGCGATTACGCGTTTCGTGCGACCGGCCCGCGCACCGGCGTATACGCCGACCCGACGATCGTCGAGGCTGCAGCCGAGGAGTTGGATGAAGTCGACGTGATGATGCAGGCGGCGGAAACGTTGTATGGACCGTATCGGTGGGGCCGCTACGACGTGCTGATTCTGCCGGCCAGTTTCCCGTTTGGAGGGATGGAAAATCCAAAGCTGACGTTCGCGACGCCCACGATCTTGGCCGGGGACAAATCCTTGGTTGCACTGATCGCGCATGAGCTGGCGCACTCTTGGTCGGGGAACCTCGTGACCAACGCGACATGGAACGAATTCTGGCTCAATGAAGGTGTCACCACCTACGTCGAGCGTCGCTTGATGGAACAACTGCGCGGCCGCGACTACAGCGAGATGCTCGCCGTCTTGGGGCGGCGCGACCTGGACGACGCCTTGAAACGGGCGGAATCGACCAGCACGAGCACAGCTCTACGACTCACACTTGGACCGAACGAGCCACCGGACGATCTGGGCGGCGACGTGCCTTACGAAAAAGGGTATCTGTTGCTGCGTTTGCTGGAAGAAACGGCAGGGCGCGCAGCGTTCGATCGATTCTTGCGCGAGCGATTCGATCGACTCGCGATGCGCTCGACCGACACGCCATCCTTCGTGACCGACGTGCGTGAGCGTTTGTTCGCGGGCCAGCCCGAGGCGTTCGAGTCGATTCGTCTGACGGAATGGCTCGGGCAGTCAGGACTGCCAGCCAACGCCCCGCGGGCGGTCAGCCGCCGATTCGAGGCCGTCGAGCGAGCCGCAACGCAGTTTGCCAATGGCGCGAACCCCGCCACGTTAGCGACCGGCGACTGGTCGACACACGAGTGGGTGCACTTTCTACAGTCGCTGCCAGTGCCGATCAGCCCTCAATCGCTCGCCTCGCTCGACCAAAGCTTCAACTTCACCAGCAGCGCCAATGCCGAGATCCTGCTGCAATGGTTGCCGCGCTGCATCACCGCGGGATACAAACCGATCGACGCGGTGCTGGAGCGATTTCTCACCCACGTCGGCCGCCGCCGGCTGATTCGTCCGGTCTATCAGGCGATGATCGACAAGGGAGGCCCGTGGCGGGAACGCGCTGAAATAATATTCAAAAGAGCCTCCGCAGGTTACCATCCGCTGGTTCGAACCTCGATCCAAGCACAATTCGCTGCAGCGACAGCCGCGCCTCACCCGTGAACGGGAGCCACCATGAGTGATTCGATCACGCTCTACGACCTACACGCTTCGCCGAACAACCTCAAGGTCCGACTCGCTCTGGGCGCCAAGGGGCTGAAGTACACCAAGGTCGCTGTCGATCCGGTCGACCGCTCCGCGATCGTGGCGCTGAGTGGCCAGCCGCTCACGCCGGTGTTGAAACATGGCGATCGCGTGATCTTCGATAGCTCCGCGATCCTGCGCTACATCGATGCGAACTTTCGCGAGGGCGCCCCGCTGTTTCACGCCGACCGCGACCGAATGAAGGAAATCGAGAGCTGGGAGACCTCGTTTCGCACGGCAGGAGTCGAGCCGATCAGCGTGGTGTTTCGCCAGTTCTTCAGCGAAACGCCCGATCGCTCCGCCTGCGCAGCGGCATCGCGCAAGTTGAATACGTTCACCGCGGCGGTAGAAGACCGGCTGCAGCAGCACGACTATCTCGTGGGCGATCGCTTGAGTGCCGCCGACATCATCGGCGCAGCGATGGTCTCGATGGGAATGGTGAACGAGGAACGGGTGAGCAAAGACCCCAAGTTCGCCAAGGCGCTGGAGTTCTTCCGCCAGCATCTTTCGTTGGGCGACGGACGCGACAAGACGCGCGCGTGGGTCGAACGAATCCTGGTATTCGACCGCTAGCGCCTCAGTCGCCAGACAGGTGTGCAGGGCCGCGGCGCCAGATCCACAGCACCAATGCCGCGGCCACTCCTAGCAGACCCGCCGCAAGACCGAACCACAATCCGTTCAAACCCCAATTCATGCGAAATGCCAGCCATGAACCCAACGGCAGCGCGAGCGCGTAGTAACCCAACAGGTTGAACAGCGCCGCCGGTCGGGTGCGGCCCATGCCGCGCAGAATTGCGCCACCCACGACCTGTGTTCCATCGAACAGTTGAAACGCCGCCGCGATCGGCAGTGCACCTGCCGCCAACGCAACCGTGGCTGGATCGCTCGTATACAGCGCGGGGAGCACCCGGCGCAGCAAAACGAACAGCAGGGCGAAAACGCTCATGAATGCTGCGCCGAGTCCCAGCGCGATCCACGCCGATTGCTGTGCGGCTCGTGTCTGACCAGCGCCGATCAAGTTCCCGACGCGTGCGGCAGCACCGATCGCGACGCCGAGCGGCACCATGAAGCTCACCGACGCCAGATTCAGCACGATCGTTCCGGCCGCGAGTTCCGCCGCGCCCAACCACCCCGACAACAACGTGGCGATTTGAAACGCCCAGATCTCGAGCCCGAATTGAATGCCGATCGGCGCGCCGAGCGCGAGTGTGTGCCGCAGCTGCGACCACGCGACGGCACGGCGCGACCAACCTGTCCACGCATCGCGGTACAAACGGAACTGGACGATCCAGGCCGCGAGTGCAATCACGAGGAAGATTCGCGTCAGGCCGGTGGCAAGCCCCGCTCCGGTAACGCCCCATGCCGGCAGACCGAGCTTTCCGAAGATGAAGACGTAGTTGAGCCCTGCGTTCAACGCATTGGCTGCAATCACCACCCAGAGCGCCGGCCACATCAGCCCGCGATTCATCAAGTACGCGCGCAGCGCAATGAACCCGAGAAAGGCCGGGATCCCTGGCAATTGCACCAAGGCGTAGCGATGTGCCGCCCAGGCGATCTCGGGATCCTGCCGCAGTGCAATCAAGATGGGACCCGTAAACAGCCAGAGAATCGCAATCGGCAGCGAGCTCAGGAGCGCGATCGCAAATCCCTGTTGCAGGGCAAAGCCCATCTGCTTGGCGTCGCGTGCGCCGTGACCTTGACTCACCAGCGGATCGATCCCCAACACCAACCCCATTCCGGCGATCAGGGTTCCCATCACCCAAACATTCCCCAACGCAGCGGCGCCAATCGCTTTCACGCCGAGTTGGCCGACCATGATCGTGTCGACCACGCCGAGCGTCATCATTCCGAGCTGGGTGCCGATGACGGGCGTCGCCAGTTGCAGCAGATGCATCGCCTCGTCGCGAACACGCAATGGGTGGGAGTGGGTCATGAGTGGAAGGGGCGGGAGTCTCGCACGCCACGACTTTTTACGCGACCCGCCGGATCTTTCGCGCGCGTCGTTGGTACGATGCAGCACCGGAGGATCGCGTGATCACACTCTACGAGGTGCCGTGTTCTACCAACGTTGAGAGGGTTCAACTGGCGTTGGCCCACAAAGGGCTGGCTTGCGAGCACATCTCGGTCTCCTACGATGATCGGTCGCTGATCCATCGTGTCAGCGGACAGGGACTGGTGCCGGTGCTCGATCACGACGGCAGGATCGTGGTCGATTCGATGGAAATCGTGCGCTACCTCGAGGGCCAATTCCCAAACCAGCCGCTGTACCCAACCGACCCTGCGCGCCGCAGCGAACTGCTGATCTTCATCGATTGGTTTAACCGGGTTTGGAAACGCCCGCCGAACTTGATCAACGATGAGTTGGAGAAACCCAACCCCGACAGCGCGAAGTGCAAGGCATGGGCCGATGAGATCGCCGGCTTCTTGCCACTGTTCGAGGCTTTGCTTCAGGGGCGTGCGTATCTATTCGGCGACACCTTCACCGCTGCCGATGTTTGTGCGTTCCCGTTTTTGAAGTACGCGGCTGCGCTGCCGGCTGACGACCCGTATCTGTTCCACAAGATCCTCAATCAACATCAGCCTCTCGAGAAGTTCCCTGCGATCGCGACTTGGATACAGCGCGTCGATCAGCACCCGCGCGCATGAAGACCACTTGGCTGCTGGCGTTGTCATGCTGCCTGATGGGCGGCAATGCGAGTGCCGCGAGTCCCGCCGACCTGCGTACCGTTGCAGAGAAGAGCGAGTGGACGGCAACCTCGAATTACGACCAGACGCTCGCATATCTTCGCGAACTATGTCGACGACAACCGGCGTTCGACCTCACCTCGTTCGGTGTTTCTCCTCAAGGGCGTGACTTGCCGCTGCTGATCGTCAGCCGTGAGCGCGCGTTCACACCCAAGGCGGCGCGTGCGCTACGCAAGCCGATCGTACTGATCAAGCCGGAATCCACTCAGGCGAGATCGACGGCAAGGATGCGATGCTGCAGATCCTGCGCGAGATGGCGCTTGGACGTGCCGACGCCTGGCTCGATGCGGCAACTCTGTTGGTGATTCCGATCTACAACGTGGACGGTCACGAGCGAGTGTCGCCCTACAACCGTCCCAATCAAGACGGCCCGGTGGAAGGGATGGGGTATCGAACCACCGCCGCCGGCTACGACTTGAATCGCGATCACCTCAAACTCGAGACGGTTGAAGCCCGCGCGCTCGTGGCGCTCGTCAACGCTTGGCAGCCACAACTGCACGTCGACAACCATGTCACTGACGGCAGTGACCTGGCCTGGGAGATCATGTTCTCGTGGGCCGAAGCACCGCTTTTGGCGCCGTCCTTGGATGCGTGGCAGACCGCGCATCTACCTCGGATCTTTGCCGCCGTCGCTGCCGCAGGCCATCCCTGGGGCCCCTACGTCGACCTCGACGATTCACTCGATCCTGCCAAGGGGTTCAGCTCCTGGGTCGGACAGCCGCGCTACTCCACGAGCTACTTCGCATTGCGAAACAGCATTTCTATTCTGGTAGAGACCCATTCGCACAAGCCGTTCGAGCAACGCGTCGCGGCCAATCGCGCCTTTCTGGAGGCATTGCTGACAGATCTTGCGCACGACCCGACATCGCTGATCGAAGCCGCCGATGCGGCTCGCAAACGGACGGTAGCGTTGGGCCGACCTGATGCGGCGGCCTCGCAGATTGCACTTGTCTATCGCTCCGAGGAACAAGGGGAACCTTACAGGCTCCCGCTCTATCGCTACAAGCTCGAAACGTCGGTGGTCACGGGGGGTCGTGTGCTGCTCTATCAGCCTGGCGAGGTGCAAGAGATCATCGCGCCTTGGCGTCACAAGCCGGTTATCGCTCGCCAACTTGCGCGCCCACGCGGCTACTTGGTGCTGCCCGGTTGGCCACAAATCGAATCGCGGCTTCAAGCGCAGGGTCTGCGTTTCTATGTCCTGCCGCGGGACGAGTCGCTCGATGTCGAGACGATTCGCTTGGGTGACCCGAAATTTGCGGAACGCAGCTATCAAGGGCGACACGGGGTTACGGTCGAGGCGACGCGCCAGCGTGAAACGCGACGCGTCCCGGCCGGCACGCTGTTCGTCTACGCCGACCAGCCGAAGTTCGAACTAGCGGTGCAACTGCTGGAGCCCGAAGCGGTCGACTCGCTGGTTTCGTGGGGGCTGCTCTCGTCGCTGTTCGAGAACAAGGAGTGGATCAGCGACTTTGTGCTGGAGGCTTGGGCGCGCACGCAGCTCGAGAATCCCACCGTGGCGGCCGAGTGGCAGCAAGCGCTCTCCGATCCGGCCTTGGCTAAGGATGGCGACGCGCGCTATGCGTGGTGGCAACACAGACATCCGTCGTGGGACAAAGAGGCGCGTCTGATGCCGGTGATGAGGCTGATGACGCGACCTGCCTCGCTACGCACTGTCGAAGACGCCACGGAAAATTAGCCAGGCATCTCGTACGGGATCGGATCGACAACGCCCGCTTCACGAAACCCCTTGAGCCGCAGGTAACACGACTCGCAGCGACCGCACGCGATCTGCTCGCGCTGGTAGCACGACCAGGTGAGATGCAACGGTGCGTTCAATGCAAGTCCGCGCGCCACGATTTGTGCCTTGTTGGAGCGGATCAATGGCGTGTGCACCGTGAGCTGGGTCCCGGCGACGGTCCCCAACTGCACCACCCGCTCGAACGCCTCGATGAACGCCTCGCGGCAGTCGGGGTACCCGCTGCTGTCCTCCTCGACCGCGCCAATGTAGATCGCGCGCGCGCCCAACACCTCAGCCCAAGAAACCCCGCTGGCGAGCAGATGTGCATTGCGAAACGGCACATAGGTCGCCGGTATCCCTGCGCCTGGCGCTCCTTCCGGGATATCGATTCGCACGTCGGTGAGTGCTGAGCCGCCGATCGCTGCGAGAAATCCGATGTCGAGCACGAGCCTGCGTTTCGGCGGCACCTGGAAGTGGTCGGCAATCTGCTCGAAGGCCTGACGCTCGCGCGCGGCGGTGCGCTGACCGTAGGTAGCGTGCATCAGCGCCAGCGTGTGATCCAAAGCGGCGACCGCGGCAGTCACGCACGAGTCGAGTCCGCCCGAAGTCAGCACCACCGCTAGCGGCTTGTCGCTCACACGCCCTTCTCCACGCCCGGCCAGAGCAGCTTGTGCAATTGCAGTTGCATCCGCACCGGGAGCCTGTCAGCCAAGATCCACTCCGCGATCGACGCAGGCTCAACCTCTTCGGCTACCGGACTGAACAAGATCTCGCCGCGAAAGGAACGCAGTGCGCCCAGCACCCACTCACGTGCTTGTTCGTAGTCGTGCCGATTCGCGATCACCAGCTTGACCTCGTCGTGCGGCTCGAGTCGATCGATGTTTCGCAGGTCCATTCGTTCGCTCATGCCGGAACCCTGGAGCTTGATGTCGAGCACACGGATCACGCCGGCAGGAACGATCGAGATGTCCTGATCACCGCCGGTCTCCACCACGATGTCGAAGTGATGTTCTGATTTCAGCCGCCTCAGCAGCGGCATGGCAGCCGGCTGCAGCAGTGGCTCACCTCCGGTAAGGCATAGTCGACGCACGTCGTACGCCAAGATCGCCGCCTCGAGCTGTTCGTTGGTTTGCCACTCCCCTCCAACGAAAGCCCACTCTGTGTCGCACCAACGGCAGCGCAACGCGCAACCGGTCAGCCTGAGGAACACGGTGGGGAGCCCGCTGCGTGAGCCTTCACCCTGCAACGAGCAGAACAGTTCGGAGACGCGAAGTCGACGCAATCTTGCCGAGTTCCAATCTTCGGTAGCCAGAGACGCTGGTTCGGGCGATTCGATACTCGTCACCGGGCCGCTCGCTTTGCCGCGGCGATCCCCTCGGCGCGCCACGCCTCGACCTGTTCATGGGTCGGCACCGCTTGCAGCCCAGCGAGGGCGCGCAGAATCGCGAGATTCCCCTCCGTCTCGCAACCATCGTCGGTGTACTCGGTTTCCAACGACGCCACCATGCCGTCGAAACGCGGATCGTTCATCAAAAACAGAAACGGCGCGATTCCCATCTCACCTTGCCCGATCTGCTCGTGACGATCGACGCGCGAACCGCAACCCTTTTTGGAGTCGTTGATGTGCAGCGCCTTGACCTTGTTCCAACCGACGAGTTTGTCGAACTCGTTCCAGGTTGCCTCGAACTGCGCGCGCGTCGTGAGGTCGTAACCGGCGGCGAAGGTGTGACAGGTGTCGAGGCAAAAGCCAACACGGCCGCCATGTTCGAGTTGTCGGTGGATCGCCGCCAAATGCTCGAAACGCCAGCCGACGTTACTGCCCTGCCCTGCGGTGTTCTCGATCAGGATCTCGACATCGGACCCAGGCTGTTTGGTGAGTACCGTATCGATTGCGCGCGCGATCTTTTGAAACGCTGCCTCTTCACCGCTCCCCACGTGAGCACCCGGATGCATCACCAGGTACTTGATGCCGAGTTGCGTGCAGCGAACGTACTCATCCTCGAGCGCCTTGGCCGACTTGGCCCACAGCGCGTCGTCCGGCGATCCGACGTTGATCAGGTACGAGTCGTGACAGATCACTGGATGCAACCCTGCCTGCTGCACTCCATTGCGGAAGCGCTCGACCTCATCGTCCTTCAACGGACGCGAGGCCCACTGGTTCGACGATTTGACGAACATTTGCAGCGCCTGGCAGCCACACGCGACGGCGCGCTCGACCGCTTTGTCGACGCCACCGGCGATCGACATGTGGGCTCCTACTCGTGGCGGCATGGGGCCTCCGTAAGGCGATGAATTCTAACGGCGCGACTCATTCCTCTCCGTCCCAATAGTCCACGCCGGCCGAGCGCGGCGCGAAGATGAAAAAAGCCGCCTCGGTAAACGGCTTGCCGACCTCTCGCCCGGCAAACGCCCCGAACTTGTTCGAGTCGGGGTACTCGACGATCTCGTTTGGCTCGGCTGTAGAAAGGGATAGATATCGGAGGTCTTCGTTCCCGGTGTTGATGATTTGATGGGCACCTGCCGGTCCTGGCGGACAGGCAATCAGGTCCCCTGGCTGCAGCGGCGTCTCTCCTTCCGGCCAACGCAACGATCCGGTTCCGTCCAGCACCAAGAACAACTCCTCATTGACGTGGTGGAAGTGGTACGGAAAAGCGCGCTTGCCCGGGGGGAGGACGGTTAGGTGATACCCGAGTTTTTTCGCTCCCAGCTTCCGGGCGACATCGAAGTGAAGGCTGTGGTACTTCTCACCGCGCTCCCGCACCTGAGGGTCGGAGAGACGATAGATATTGAGGACGGGCGGCTGGCTCATGCTGGCTCCTGAGGCGGCTTCGGCTTAATATCCTGTTAGGCAAATCAAGGTAACAACGCTTCACCCATTCGGCTAAATCGATCTAGCCCCGAACAAAAGAGGCACTGATGGCATCCCCCAATCCCCTCGATTTCATGGACGTTCGCAGCCTGTTGACCGAAGACGAGCAGCAAGTGCAAGACAGCGTAGCCCGCTTCGTCGACGAACGCGTCATCCCGATCATCAGCGAAGCGTTCGAGGCCGACCGCTTCCCCCGTGAGCTCGTTCCACTGATGGCGGAGATGGGCCTGTTCGGGGTGAACCTCGGCGGCTACGGCTGTGCTGGGATGAGCAACGTCTGCTACGGCTTGGTCTGTCAGGAACTCGAACGCGGGGATAGCGGCGTGCGCAGTTTTGTCTCGGTACAGAATTCGCTGTGTATGTGGCCGATTCACACCTACGGCAGCGAGGAACAGAAGCAGCGGTGGCTTCCCGAAATGGCGGCCGGCCGCAAGATCGGTTGCTTCGGATTGACCGAGGCCGACGGCGGCAGTGATCCCGGCACGATGAAGACGCGGGCGCGACGCGAGGGGGGCGATTGGATCATCAACGGCGCGAAGATGTGGATTACCAACGGCACCGTTTCCGACCTTGCGATCGTTTGGGCAATGACAGATGAAGGCATACGCGGCTTCATCGTGGAGCAAGGGATGAAGGGGTACACCGCGCGCGACATCAAACGCAAACTCTCGTTGCGGGCGTCGGTCACGTCGGAGCTGTTTTTCGACGACGTGCGTGTGCCGGAGTCGAGCCGTATGCCCAAGGCCGAAGGACTCGGTGCGCCGCTTTCATGTCTCACCAACGCCCGCTATGGAATCGTGTGGGGCGCGATCGGAGCCGCGCAGGCTTGTCTGGCCGAGGCGCGGAGTTACGTGCACGACCGAGTGATGTTCGGCCGGCCGCTCTCGCACACGCAGACGATTCAGCGCCGCTTGGCGGACATGGCGCGACGGATCAGCACCGGTCAGTTGTGGGCGCTGCAACTGGGAAGACTCAAGGACCAGGGCCGACTGCATCACTCGCAGGTCAGCCTGAGCAAGTGGAACAACGTGCGACTGGCGCTGGATATCGCCCGTGACGCCCGTGACATTCTGGGCGGCGCCGGAATTACCTTGGACTACCACTCGCTGCGGCACGCCCTCAACCTCGAGAGCGTCATCACCTACGAGGGCGCCGAGACGGTGCATGAACTGATCGTCGGTCGCGAACTGACGGGCGTAGCGGCGTTTTGATATGTCGGTGTTCAACCGTGCACTGGCGATCGATCAACAACTGCTCAAGTACCTCGACCTTGCGACGCATGCCGCCCCTCCGCCGGCCCCCTTGCGGGCCGAGGCCGAGGTCAGCCCAGGTTCGAGACTGACGGGGGCACAGTTACTCGATCTCGCCGACGCGCAGATGACTTGCCGACATCTCGATCTGATCGCGCGCGAACTCCGTTCTCGCGACGCCGGCTACTACACGATCGCCAGCAGCGGGCACGAGGGGAATGCCGTGCTCGGCGCATTGGTGCGCCACACCGATCCAACCTTCCTGCACTATCGCAGCGGCGCCTTGATGATGCAGCGTAGCAAGCAGGTGCCTGGGATCGATCCGATCCTCGACACGTTGCTCTCGCAGGCGGCCTCGGCCGACGATCCGATTGCCGGTGGCCGTCACAAGGTCTGGGGCAGCAAGCCGCTATGGGTTCCGCCTCAAACGAGCACGATCGCAAGTCACCTGCCCAAGGCGGTCGGTGCTGCAATCGCAATTGATCGCGCCCGAAAACTGAAGCTGACGTTGCCGGTTCCAGCCGACAGCATCGTGTTGTGCACATTCGGTGATGCCTCGGTCAATCACAGCGCTGCGCAGGGAGCATTCAACAGTGCTGCGTGGGCCGCTTATCAGAAGGTGCCGGTCCCGGCGCTCTTCGTCTGCGAGGACAATGGCATTGGGATCAGCGTGCACACGCCGCCGGGTTGGATCGAGCACACGTTTCGTCAACGCTACGGCTGGCAGTACTTCTTCGGCGATGGACTCGACCTCCCGGATGCCTACGAGGCTGCGGCTCGAGCGGTCGAGCACTGCCGCACGACGCGTACACCAACGTTTCTCCATCTGCGTACCATCCGAATGACCGGCCATGCCGGCAGCGATGTGGAGACGAACTATCACTCGCTCGAGGAGATCGCAGCGGTCGAGGCGCGCGATCCATTGCTGGCCACCGCACGACGAATCGTCGACAGCGGGCTGATGACCGCCGCAGAGCTGAAGGATCGTTATGAGGAGATTCGCCGACGCGTGGCGGAGCTTGCCGAGGATGTGGTTCGGCGACCGAAGCTGACCACCGTCGCGGCGGTCATGGCGCCACTGTCGCCACTGTCTCCGGAGGACGTCTCGACCGAAGCGTGCCGAGTCGCGGCGGTTCCCAACGGCACCGCGCCACTGGCCGAGTTGTCTGGCGCCAAGCATCTGGCGGTGCTGATCAATCGCGGTTTGCACGAGATGCTCGAGAAGTATCCGAACTCATTGGTGTTTGGCGAGGACGTTGCCCGCAAGGGAGGTGTCTACAACGTCACGACCGGCCTGTTTGGCCGATTCGGCGCGGCACGCGTATTCAACACGCTCCTGGATGAAACCACGATCTTGGGACTGGGCTTGGGCGCCGCGCATGTCGGTTTCTTGCCGATACCGGAGATCCAGTACCTCGCCTACGTTCACAACGCCGAGGACCAACTCAGAAGTGAAGCATGCAGTTTGCAGTTCTTCAGCAACGATCAATTCCGAAATCCGTGCGTAGTCCGGATGGCTGGCCTGGCCTATCAAAAAGGGTTTGGTGGGCACTTTCACAATGACAACTCACTGGCGGTGCTGCGCGACATCCCTGGACTGATCATCGCTGTTCCGACACGCGGTGACGACGCTGTGAAAATGCTGCGCACCTGCATGGCTCTGGCACAGGTCGATGGTCGCGTGGTGGTCTTCCTGGAGCCGATCGCGCTGTACATGACGAAGGATCTCTACGCTGAAGGCGACGGCCTCTGGCAAACCGAATACCCGCCACAAGGTCAAGCGATCGGTCTCGGCGAAGGATCTGTCTACAACGGACAAGCGACGGACCTCACGATCGCAACGTATGGAAATGGTCTTTATATGTCGCTCCGCGCGACCCGTCGGCTCGCTGAAGAGCAAGGCATCAACGCGCGCGTCTTGGATTTGCGTTGGCTCAACCCGCTCAATCATGACTGGATCGCGGAACATGCCAAAGCAACGGGCAAGCTGTTGGTTGTCGATGAGTGCCGCCGGGCGGGAGGCTTGGGAGAAGCCATCGTCGCCGGAGTCACCGAGCGGGCTGGAAGCGCCGTCAAGGTGATGCTGGTAGCGGCGGAAGATACTTATGTTCCGCTCGGCCCTGCAATGACGGTCGTGATGCCGACCGACGAATCGATCCAGGCGGCGGCCAGCCGGCTAGCCAGCGGAAAGAAACCGCGACGCGTCAACGCTTGATCGGTGTCGACGACAGAACCCAAACGGGCCGAGATTCCTCGTTGACACGCTGTTCAGCGCGATACGAGCGCTGCTTCTGCGGCAGCGTCCAGTCGCAGCCACGCTTCGGCGGCGGTCAGCGTGCTCTCGCCGCGACCGCTGGACGGGGGCAAGAACGCTGCGATCTGTTCGACTTCTGCGGCGGTGACCACAGCCGATACGGCCCCTACCGGCCCACCACGTCCGATCGCAAGATCCAAGATCGCCAGCGAGGTTCGAGCGCGTGGAGGAGCGGACGCAGCGTTGATCCCCCGACGATCGAGCATTAGGCTGACAGCCTCGCGCATCGCCGAGAGGTCATGGACCGGCGCCGCGGCGTAGGACTTTCGCCAGCGCTCCAGCAACGACATCACCAACGAGGCCAGCGCCGACTGTCCGATGCGATCGGGCGTGCCACCGTGTACCAGCGGGCACTCGTCAGCCACGGGGCAACCGCTCCCAGCGGTACAGCGCGACATCGACAGCCCGAGTCCGCTGCTCAGCGCCGAACACTCGCGCGACGGAAACGCATCGAGCTCGCGCAATGCATCGTCGGCCTGGAGTTCATTGCGCTCGGCCAAGCGCACCAGATCACGCCGCGCACCAGACCCTAGTGCGGAGTCGAGTGCGGCCAGTAGTTCGTCGACATGCCCGCCGTCGATTGCGAACAAGCCGCTGACTCGCTTGACTGGCATCAGCCGGCCCGCAACGCGAATCGTCGCGCGAGTTCGCGGGCCAGCCCGCCGAAGGCGCCGTTGCTCATTACCACGACGCGATCACCCGGCCGAAGGTTCGCGCTGACCGCATCGGCGATCTCGCTCGGAGGCAGTGGCCCGTATGCGTCGCGGCCGCGCGCACGGAGTCGCTGAACGAGTGCTGCAATATCGAGCGCTTCTCCTGATTGAAAGCGTTCGGGTCGATCGATCGGCCCCAGCAGCACCAGATCGGCCTGACTCAAGGCGTCTTCCAGGCGCTGTGCCCAGACCGATCGAACCATCGTGTTCGATCGCGGCTCCAAGCACGCCACCAACCGTCCGCCTGACGGAACGCGTTGGCGCAACGTGCGCAGTGTTTCATCGACAGCCGTTGGGTGATGTGCGAAGTCATCGTAGAGCACCGCATCGTCCACAACCGCGAGTTTCTCGAGGCGGCGTTTGGGGCCACGGAATTCAGCCAGCAACTCGATGCCGCGCTCGAGCGGTATGTCTGCCGCTGCCGCGGCGGCTAACGCACCGAGTGCGTTGCGGGCGTTGTGTTCGCCGGCCAACGCCAAGCGAACTCTGCCCACCTCGCGTTTGTCATTGACGAGTGTGAACGACTGCCCATCGTCAGTGTCGACCCGATTACGAGCGCCGATCGAGGCCTCGTCGGAGAGCCCGCAGACGATCACTCGCGCGCGCGCTTCGCGCGCTAACGCCAGCGCGCCGGGATGATCGTGAACGATCAGCGTTCCGGTGTCGGGCAGCAGGCGGAGATACAACGAGAAAGCACGCTCGACGGCGGCAAGATCGGCGTAGATATCGGCGTGGTCATATTCCACCGGCCCAAGCACCGCGATCTCCGGCCAGTAGTGCAAGAACTTCGGTCCCTTGTCGAAGAATGCAGAGTCGTACTCGTCCCCTTCCAGGATCAGGTCTCGCCCCTGCCCGAGGCGCGCGCCGACGTCGAAGTTTCCCGGCTGACCTCCGATCAGAAACGTGGGGTCATGGCCCGCAGCATGATGCAACCAAGCCGACATGCTGGTCGCGGTGGTCTTTCCGTGCGTGCCCGCGATGACGGTGACGCGGCGCCGCGGCACCAGCAGCCGTTCGATCACCTCGGGCAGCGAGGTCAAGGCCAGTCCTTCTGACAGTGCGTGTTCGAGCTCGACGTTGCCACGCGAGATCGCATTACCGACCACCACCAACTCGGGTGCAGGACTCAGGTGCGAGGCGTCGAACGGTGTCCGCAACTCGATCCCCGCGGCCTCGAGCATCGTCGATGCGGGCGGGTAGACCGCACGATCGGAGCCACGCACGCGCGATCCTCCTTGCGCGAGCACCGCCGCGAGGCCGCTCATGGCAACCCCTCCGACCCCGATCAGGTGCACGCTCTCAGGCCAGTCTGCCGGCCAACGACCCATGACTCCTCCGCACTGATGGACCCTTGTGCTCGCGCTGCTGTCAACCGCCCGAGGTGACGGCTGCGGATTATCGGTGAAAGTGCGACGATCTGCGCATGATCGGTTGCAGTTCATGGCCGACCCAGCTGCAGATACGATCGCCACGGCTTCGAACGAGCGGTCCGCTACTTCACGACGGCAAGGTACCTATGCCAAGCGAGCTTCAATCTCAGTATCGAGCGGAGATGGTGCGGGATCAGATCGTGGCCCGCGGCGTCACCGATCCGCTGACCGTGGCTGCGATGAGCAAGGTGCCGCGGGATCGTTTCGTCGCCGAAACGCTGATCGATCAGGCGTATGGCGACCATCCACTCCCGCTGTCGTCGGGCCAAACCATCAGCCAGCCATACATCGTCGCGCTCAGCACGCAGTTGGCCGAACCGGCTCCTGGAAAACATGCGCTCGATATCGGTACCGGCTCGGGGTATCAAGCCGCGGTGCTCGCCGAGATCTGCCAACGAGTCGATAGCGTCGAGGTCGTGCCTGAACTGGCCGATCGCGCCCGCGCCACACTGCGCGACCTCGGCTACAGGAACGCCTTCGTGCACCTCACCGATGGGTCGAAGGGATGGCCCGCAGCCGCCCCCTACGACGTGATCGTCGCCGCCGCGGCGCCGCGGCAGATTCCGCCCGCATTGATCGAGCAACTCGCCCCGGGTGGGCGGTTGGTACTCCCGGTGGGCGACATCGATCAGTACTTGGTGGTGGTCGAGAAAGACTTTTCCGGTGTTGTGCGCACCACGCGGCATTGCGCTGTTCGCTATGTCCCGATGATCAGCGCCGATCCAGCCGGCCACTGAACCTACCGCGTCCCGCGGGTTCACCCGGCAAACCGGCCCGACCGCAGGGTAGACTCACCGTCTTTTCGTCAGGAGAACATTGCCGTGGCCAAGGAGATCACCCCCCGGGCAACCGACTATGCCCAGTGGTACAACGATGTCGTCACCAAGGCACAGCTTGCCGACTATTCTCCGGTACGCGGTTGCATGGTGATTCGCCCGCACGGCTATGCGTTGTGGGAGAACATGCAGCGGGTGCTTGACAAGATGTTCAAGGACACCGGACATCAGAATGCCTATTTTCCTCTGCTGATTCCGAAGTCATTTCTCGCCAAAGAGGCTGAGCATGTCGAGGGATTCGCCAAAGAAGCGGCGATCGTCACCCACACTCGACTGAAAGCGACCGGCGAAAAGGGGATCAACGCGATCCGTCCCGATGCCGACAGTGCGCTCGAAGAGGAACTGATCGTTCGACCGACGTCGGAGACGATCATCTACGCGATGTTTGCCAAGTGGGTTCAGTCCTGGCGTGACTTGCCGCTGCTGATCAACCAGTGGGCCAATATCGTGCGTTGGGAGATGCGCACTCGTCTTTTCCTGAGGACCACCGAGTTTCTGTGGCAAGAAGGACATACGGCGCACGCAACACACGATGAAGCGAAGATCGAAGTGCGAAAGATGTTGGAGTGTTATCGCACCTTTGCCGAGGAATACATGGCGATGCCGGTTCTGGCCGGTGAGAAGACGCCGCGAGAGCGGTTTGCAGGGGCGCTGACCACTTACTGTATCGAGGCGATGATGCAGGATGGTCGAGCGCTGCAGGCCGGCACCTCACATGACCTCGGGCAGAACTTCTCGCGCGCTTTCGATTTGAAGTTTCAAACTGCGGAAGGCGACTGGGAGTTTGCGTGGAACACCTCCTGGGGCGTTTCAACGCGACTGATAGGCGCCATGGTGATGACGCACGGCGACGATGACGGCTTGATCATCCCTCCCAAAGTCGCGCCGATTCAGGCAGTGATCGTCCCGATCTGGCGAAACGACGAACAGCGTGCGGTGACCACATCGGCCGCGAGCGAACTGTTGACAGGATTGAAGAGCGCAGGACTGGCTGCCGTGATCGATGCGCGCGACAACGTAAACCCCGGCTTCAAATACGCCGAGTGGGAGCTCAAGGGGGTTCCGCTGCGGCTCGAGTTAGGCCCTCGCGACGTCGAGGCCCGTCAGGTGGTTGCCGTCTCCCGACTCGACCGATCCAAGACACCGATGGCGTGGGACGGGCTGCCCGGTTCGGTTCTCGGTCAACTCGACCAGATTCAGGCCGCTCTCTATCAGCGCGCGCTTTCGCATCGAACCAACACGACGCGAACGCTCGATACCTGGGAGGAGTTCGAGGCAGGGGCCGAAATTGGAGGTTTCATGCGGGCCCTGCATTGCGGTTCGGGCGAATGCGAGGACGCCATCAAAGAGGCAACCAAAGCAACGGTGCGTTGCATCCCGTTCGATGAACCGCCCGAAAGCGGCTGCTGCGTGCGCTGCGGTTCCCCGGCAGAGCGCCGTTTCTGGTTCGCAAGAGCCTACTAGCGGCTTACAACCTCGCATACTCCATTTCAGATCGGTCATCGCTCCCCCTGAGGATCCGGGTTATAAAGGCCCGGGTTCGTCCCCAGGGGGTTCGGTCCGGACACTCCGACCGGGCACCAGGCTTGCAGCTAATGGGGCGAGATGGGATCGATGAAGCGGTTCAAATTCATGCGGGTCGGTTTGGCGGTGTGCGCTGCATTGCTGCTGGATGCGGCTCTGTTTGCACTCGTGAGCGCACGCTCGACGCCATCCTCGGTAGCGGTCCTCTCGCCAGCCGCTGTCCGCGATCTTCCGCAAATCCGGACCGACGGTGTGTTGCGCGTCGCGATCCCGGAGGACGGTTTGTCCTTGCACTACCGGGCAGGGCAGCCTGAAGGATTCGCCTACGACCTGGCTCGTCGCTTCGCGATGGCAGCGGGGCTTCGAGTGGAGGTCATCCCGACCGAACGACTGAGCAGCGCCTTGCGCGATCTGAACCGCGGCACGATCGATCTCATCGCCGTGGCGGGAGCCGGATCGATCCCCGCGATGGAAGGCCTGGGCTGGTCGCTCCCATTCTCGAAGTCGCGCCCGATGCTGGTCGGCCGCAATGCCGCCGAAATTCGTTCGTTCTCCGAGCTCTCCGGGAAGGCGGTTTCCGTCCGGCGCTTCACCTCGTGGGAGACCCTCGCGTTGCAATGGAATGCCCGCCTCGGCGGCCGACTTGCAATCTCGCCGATCCCTCCCGATCGCAACGACGCCGACCTCATTCGGGAAGCGGCGGAGGGGAAACTTCCGCTCGTTCTGATGGACGAGACCCGGGCGCGATTGGAATCGTCGCTGTATCAGGGCTTGCAACACAGTGCGCCGCTGGGTGAAGCACAGCCAGTGCATTGGGCGTTGCGAGGGAATGCTCCCGAGCTGCAGGCGAAGCTCGACCGATTCGTGACGCTCTCACGCAGTGCGGGGTTGGTGAGTGAGATCGAACGGCGATACCTGGAGAACCCTTTGCGTTTGCGCGTGGTGCGGCGGATGCCGACACCACCGATACCCGACGAGCACCTGACCCCGTTCGACGACATCTTTCGGCAGGCGGCTAACCACAATGGACTCGACTGGCGGCTGCTTGCGGCCATCGGACAGATCGAGAGTAGCTTCGATCCCGCCGCTGAGGGTGAGGGTGGGGCTGCAGGTTTGATGCAACTGATGCCTCGAACCGCCGAGGCGTTTGGCGCTGCCGACCCCTACGATCCCAATCAGAACGTGCAGGCGGCCGCGCGCCATCTGAAATGGATCGCCGATCAGCTCTCTGATGTGCCTGCTTCGGAACGCATGGAGTTCGTGATCGCGGCCCACAATATGGGTCTTGGGCATGTGCTCGACGCGCAAGAGGTGGCGCGCCAGCGCGGACTAGATCCACTGCGTTGGGACAACAACGTTGCGATCGTGATGCCGCTGCTGGAAGACACCGAGATTGCGTCGACATTGACCCACGGGCGTGCGCGAGGCTCGTTCACGTTGGCATACGTGGAGCGGGTGCGAAACGCCTACCTGCGCTACACGACCGATCCGGGGGCCCAACGAGTGGCGGCGCTGCCGAGCGTGCAGGAAGTTCCGTAGTGTTGACTTACGGCGCTTCCATCACAGGGGCTCCGTCGCCGCGATCCGCCACCCTCACTCGGTACTTCCCTTTCGGCACTTTGGCCGATTTCAGTTGGGGATTGGCCAACCGCAACGCCGCGTAGTCCAGCCCCTGTTTGCGGGCGACCTCTCGCAGGTCGCCTTGAGCCTCATGAATAGTCAGCTCGACGAACCGATAACTGGTTCTGTACAGCGGCGTCATTCGCACCAGGCCGTAGGCTTCGGGCTGCTCGTACACCAACTTGGCAGCAATGAGTCGCGGCACGTAACGACGAGTCTCGTATGGGAGGAACAGATCGAAGTACGAGCGTCGCCCTTGATCTGCGAGCGCTCTCCCAACCGCGCCTTCCCCCGCGTTGTACGCCGCCAGCGCCAACAACCAATCGTCGAACTCACGATGTAAGTCATCCAGGTATCGGAGTCCCGCATCGGTGGCGCTGTCAGGATCGAGACGTTGATCGACGAACGAGTCGATTCGCAAACCGTAGCGGCGCCCGGTCCCCTCGACGAACTGCCACAAACCCAATGCATTCGCTGGGGATCGCGCCGTCCAGCGCAGATCGGATTCGATCATCGGCAGGTATTTCAGGTCGTCGGGAAGCTGGCGCGCCTTCAGTTGCGCTTCGATGAGAGGGAGCACGTTGGGAGCGCGTCGCGTCCACAACAAAGGCATCGTCGGTTTGCCGACACTGAGTATGAGTTCGTAGGCGATTGCTTCTCGAACATCGGCACGATCCAGCGGGATCGATGTTCCGCACAGTGTGATCTTTTGGGGAATCGGTAGCGCGGCGAGGAATGCTGCATTCATTCCCAAAAGCCGCCTGGCCAACTCGATGCGCTCCTCGGGCGTGGCGCTGGCCAACGAATCCGGGTCAAGTAGCGCAGGTGCGAAACTCGCCGAGCTTTCGGGCGCGCGCAACGGCCTGGCGACCACGCGGGAAACACTGACCAGTCCGAGCGCTACGACTGCCCCGATCGCAAGACCGGAGATTCCGAGCCACTTGCTTTCCACATCGCCTCCCAGGCGAACGACCATCGGTCGAGAGAATTCTCCGCGAGATTATAGGAAGCTCTTCGCGACGAATCTCGCCGAGCAGGCTCGAGTGCTGAATTGTTTCGACCTTGCGAGGACTAGACCGCTGCAACCCCGTGACGTGAGAGCCGAACGATGGCGTTGTCGAGGCGGTTGAGTCCCTCGTCGATATCCTCGGCCGAAATGTTGAGCGCCGGCCGGAAGCGGAGCGATTGAGCGCCGCTGGTGAGGATCAACAGGCCATCCTCATGGCAGGCATCGACAGCCGCATTACGTGTGGCGGCGTCGGGGAAACTGAACGCGCACAGCAAGCCGCGCCCCCTGACGTTGCTGACCAGTCGCGGATGCCGAGTCGCGATTTCATGCAGCCCCGCGAGCAACCGCTGCCCCATGCGCGCGGCATTCTCGACCAGGTTATCTCGCTCGATGATCTCGAGCAGTCGTGTCGCTCGAAGCATGTCGACGATGTGCGCACCCCAGGTGCTGTTGATGCGTGACGGCATACGAAACACGTTCTCAGGCTCCTCATCGACCTTGCCTCCGGCCATGATTCCACCCAACTGCATCTTCTTGGCGAACGCGATCACATCGGGTTCGACACCGAAGTTCTGATACCCCCAGAACTTTCCTGTCATGCCTACGCCGGTTTGGACCTCATCGAAGATCAGCAGCGCATCGAACTCGTCTGCCAACCGGCGGAGTCCCTGCAAGAAGGAACTCCGGAAGTGGTTGTCCCCGCCCTCGGATTGGATCGGCTCGGTAATGATCGCGGCAATTTCGTCCTGACGCTCCTCGAAGTAGCGGCGCGCCACGGCCAGAGTCACGGCCTCGACCTCGTCCAGCCGTGCCTGTTCCGCGGCATCGAGCGGGAAACGAATGGCAGGCGATGGAATTCGCGGCCAGTCGAATTTCGGGAAGTAGTTGGTTTTGCGCGGATCGGTATTGGTCAAGGACAGGGTGTATCCCGAGCGGCCGTGGAAGGCCCACTCGAGATGCATGATTTGGTGACCACGTTCTTGTTTGTGTCCCTTCTTGAAGTTGCGCCGGACCTTCCAGTCAAACGCCGTCTTCAGCCCGTTCTCGACCGCGAGTGCCCCACCTTCCACGAAGAAGAAGTGCTTCATCGACTCGGGCCGACCGACCCGATCGAGCGTTGCCACGAACTCGGCGTAGACGTCGGTGTAGACGTCGCTATTGCTGATTTTGTTGACGGCCACTTTGGCCAAGCGGGTCATGAACTCCGGCTCGAGCATGTGCGGGTGATTCATTCCCACCGGGTTCGTTGCGAAGAAGGTGAAGAAGTCGAGGTATTCCTTGCCGCTTCGTGCATCGAACAGACGACTGCCCTGTGAACGCTCCAGGTCGAGTACGAGGTCGAAACCGTCCACCAGGATTCGCCGCTTGAGGATCGGAAGGATCTCATCGGGATTCATCGCGCGGGTTCTCATGGATGGTCCTCGCTTGTCGCTGATTGTGGGGCAGCGCCGCTCTCCGCGATTCGTACGGCCGGCAGGTGAATGTGCGGGGTTTCCTTTGTTGTGGAGAGCACGACGACCGTCTCAGTTCCACGGACGCCGGGAAGCGCATTGATTCGGTCGAGAATCAGTCGTTGCAACGAGAGTCGATCCGGAACGCGAACCTTGAGGAAGCAGGTCGCCGCACCGGTGACGCGATGACACTCCTGGACCTCGGACATCGCAGCAACCTCGGTGAGAAATCGCTCCTCGTGCCGCGGGTGCTCGATGAACACCTGCACGAAAACCAGTAGATCGCAGTTGGCTCGCTCAGGATCGAGCAACGCGGTGTATCGCTTGATGACCCCGAGCCTCTCGAGCTTCTTGATGCGCTCATGGACCGCGGCCGCCGAGAGGCCGACCGCCTGACCAATCTCGGCACGAGATAGCCTCGCGTCGTCTTGAAGAACGTCCAGGATTCGCCGATCGGTGTCGTCCAGGCGGACGTTCTCGGGCAGGGGCGCACTGCCGCCGAAGGATGTTTTGCTTATCGTGCTCATCGCCAGACAATATCTTGCGAAATCGCCGCTTTGGCAACCCTGAATTGTGAAAAGCGATCCTCAGGCGCCCGAACCAAAGTCCCGGAGAGTTTCCGCCATCTCCCTCAACCGTAAGGAGATACGCCCGCCAAGGCTATCCTCGGGCCAGGCGCCGCTGGCGTCGGGCACCCCGAGGGCGGTGCCGGTCAACAGCGCCACCAGAGCGTCCACGGTATCGACGCCATAGATCTGAAATCGCCCGCCGCGCACGTCCTCGAGCAACTCACCGTCCAGTTGCAAGGAGTCGACGGATGCCAGTGGGAGCACAACGCCCTGAGTGCCCGTCAAACCGCTCCTTCGACATACATCCCAAAATCCTTCGACCTTCTCGTTCACGCCGCCGACTGGGAGGATCTGCCCCCGTTGATCGACGGCGCCCGTGACCGCGAGGTCCTGACGAACCGGCGCCTCCGCCAGTGACGAGAGTAGCGCCGCGAGCTCAGCCGACGACGCCGAGTCACCCTCGACTCCACCGTAACTCTGCTCGAAGCAGATGCTTGCCGTGATAGCCAGCGGGTGTCTTTGGGCGAATCGCGACCGCAGGTAGCCGGCCAAAATCAGCGACGCCTTGGTGTGTATCTCCCCCGATAGCTCGGCCTCTCGTTCGATATCGATGATCCCAGCGCGGCCAACGGCCGTGGTTGCGGTGACGCGCATCGGATAGCCGAATCGTTCGAGGTTGGTCTCAACCACTGCCAGTGCATTCACCTGCCCGACCCGATCTCCGGCGAGGTCAAGCAATAGCAGCCCATCGTGTATCGACTGCTGGATCCGCAGCGATAGCAATCCTTGTCGCTCGCGACGTGCGACGAGTGCGGCCTCCACGTTGGCTTTGGTAACGGTCGCGAGCCCTTGCGCGCGAGCGAACCACGCTGCCTCGCGCGCCAAGTCGGCCAGCAAACGAAATCGTGTCGAGAGCTTGGATCGTCCTTCGGCGACACGAACCATGAACTCGATCACTCGAGCCACGGCCGCCTGTTCGAAGGCTGGCAACCCCTCGTCGTCCAACACCATCTTCAGAAATGCAGCAAACGAGACGACCGTCTCGCGCGATAGCAACACGCGATCGTCAAACTGCGCTGTGATCTTGAATAACCGATGAAACTCCTCGTCGGAGTGCACGAAAGCTTCGCGCAGCGCCGGCGAGCCGATCATCACTACCGTCAGCTCGAGGTCAGTGGACTCGGGATCCAGCGGCGGAATACCGTCGGCGCCCTCGCCTCCGATGAATTCCGCTTTCTCCGAGCGCAGGACTCGTCTAAGGACGGGCCACGCGGTCTCATCACCCAGCAACTCTTGTGCGCTGATCAGCAGAAAGCCGCCGTCTGCGTGGTGAAGAGATCCGGCACGTATTCGTGTCAAGTCGGGTCGATTCAACGATTCGCCCTGGCGAGGCGGCTCGAGGAATCCGGTCAGTTTCGCTGGCGTCGGGTTGTTTTCCTCGATCACCGGGCGACCGCTCTGCCCTGTGCGATCGACCAAGAGGTGAACGGTGAGCGCCGTGAGTGGATCGGGAATCTCCGGCTGTCCCTCCTGAAGCGCTGTCTCGCCGGCAGCAAACTGCTCGCAGAAGATGCGGAGCAAGAACTCGTGCACTGCCTCGAGATACGTGTCCAGGGCGTGGTGTTCACCAGCCGGAATTCCGACGATTCCACGCGCCTCTTCGAGTGCATCCGAGATCAGCGGAAGCGCGGCGGTGCGATCGGCATCGGCCAACCTCTTTTCCGACTCTCGCCCAAGCTCGCGCATTCGCGCGGCGATCTGAGATAGGCGCGCCTCGAGCTGCGGGTGCTTCAGACGGAACGCCTCCGCCTGCTCGGGGGACAGTTTCTTTTCATGAACCAGACCGGCGATATCGTCGAACGCAACAGGTCGTTCTTCGACCACGATCGCGAGTTCGTGTCGTCGAAACGGCCCCATCGCGACTTCGACGAGCGCGAAACCCTCTTGCGCAAGTTCTTGCTGGAACTCGGCGACGAGCGATGCCTGCTCTTCACGGATCCCACCTACCAACTTGTCGCGTCTTTCTCTGTGACTTCCAGAAGCGCGAATCGCCGTCAAACCCTGACGATGGCGCTCGGCGGCGCGGTTCATCGCGAGTTGTAGAACTCGCCCCTTGCCCGCCGGGAGTCTCAGCAGACGAGGAGATCTGGGGTCGATGAAGTTGTGGACATAGAGCAGATCATCCGAGACTGGTCCACTCGCCGCCTCACGTTGGAGCAACTGCCGGACCGTTGTCGTCCGGCCAGTTCCGGGAAGGCCTGAAACATAGACGTTGTATCCACGTGCGCGGATCCGAATCCCGAGCCGGATTGCCGCGATCGCTCGATCTTGTCCCCCGATCTCATCACTCGGTCCGATTTCATCGGTCGTCGAAAACGGAAGCCAGTCACTCGGGCATTGCCACGCGACGCGAGTGGCCGGCAGCGGCGGCGGGGCTTCCCTGGCATGGCGATCGGTCACGTTTCCTCTCCCGAAGCGCGACATGCTACAGCCTCCGCGGACAATACTCCGCGTCTCGCTTCGAAGGTCCGTGGCTTTCGAGCGCTTTCGTGGCAGCATCCTCAGCCCATGAGAATCGACCGTACTCTCTCGAACCTCCCAACCCTGGCCCGCATGTCAGCCTCACGGGGAACAGTGCGTTTGCTGTTGCTGCTGTCGGCGGCTTTTACCCTCGTGACAAGCACGTCTTGGGGAGCCGGCCTGGTTTGGGTCAAACCGTCGAGTCAGGAGTTGCTGATCGACCAATTCACGGTTCAGGTCCGCTTCGAGGGAGTACCCGACGCTGACGTTCGGTCCTTGCAGATTGCCCTCGACGGCCAAGTGATGCTGACCCTGACGGCTCCACCGTGGCAGGCACAGATCGATGGCGGGGATTCGGTTCGAAGCCGCAAACTCGAGGCGATCGCAAAGTTGGCGGACGGATCGACACTGCGACGGTCGCTCGTGGTCTCGCCCCCTGGATTCGTTCAGGATATCGACGTCCCACTCGTCACCCTGGCATTGGCAGTAAAAGATCGAGCTGGCAAACCGATACGCGACATTGCGCGACAAGAGGTGAGTGTTCTCGATTCGGGCAAGCCTGTTGCCATCTCTCATTGGGACCCACGCGGCGGCCAGTTGTCGGTGGCTATCGTGATGGACACTTCCAACAGCATGAAAGGCGAGAGAATCGAGGGGGCGCGCCAGGCAGCCGAGGCTTTTCTGAAACAACTGAGTGCTCAAGATCGTGCACTGATTCTTCAATTCAACGACGAGCCATCGCTGGTATTACCACTAGCGACGACGAACAGTCAGACGCTCTCGGCGGTCGATCGGCTCCAACCGCAAGGCGGAACCGCGCTCTATGACGCCGTTCACCAAGCAGCGCGCCTTTTGGGCGATGCTCCCGCCGACTCGAAGCGGGTGATCGTCCTGCTATCCGACGGGCGCGACGAGTCAGCAACAGGTCTCGAGGCTGGATCACTTCACACACTCGAGGAAGCGGTACGCTCAGCGCACGACAATGACTGCACGATCTTCTCGATCGGACTGGGCCGTCAGCTAGAGACCGACATGGATATGGACCGTCGATTCACCACTGCTCAGGTCCTTCAGCGCTTTTCTGAGTCGACAGGCGGCACGTTTACGGAGGTTGCGAAAGCCGGCCGTCTGGAGGAGGCGTTCAAATCGGTGGTCGATGAGCTGCGCAATCTCTACTCAGTGGGTTACTCGATGCCTCCGACGCGACCGGGAGAGTCTTGGAGAAGCATCAGCGTGAAGGTGACGAGACCCGGAGCGGTCGTTCGGGCGCGCGAAGGCTACTACGTGCGCTAGGGTCCATCAGTCGACCGGCTCCTCGTGGTTTTTTCGCAGCAACATCAGATTGCGGACGTAAACCAACATCCCCACAGACTGGCCGAGTGCGATCGGCAAATCATGATTGCCCGCAGCGTATACGAGGGTGATCAGTCCGCCGACAATGCTGAACCACCAGAACGCGACGGGAACGGTGCTGCGCCCGAGGCGTTCCGATGCCAGCCACTGAACCAGGAACCTCGAGAAGAACAGGCCCTGACCGACAAATCCGATGATCGTCCAGGGGCTAAGCATCATGTCGCACCTCGTATCGAATCCATCGTTTCTGCATCCAGCGCACCGCTAGCAGGTCGACAAAACTGCGCCACGCACGATTCCACATCCCGTATTTCGAAACTCCAGTCGTTCGTTCTCTGTGCGCCACTCCTACCTCGATCACACGCTCGGCGCCGGCCAAGCGGCACAGCGTCGGCAGGAATCGGTGCATACCCTGATACAACGGGATCGACCGGAGCAGATTCGCGCGGAATGCTTTCAACGAACAGCCTGTGTCGCGGATCGTTTCCCCCGTGAGTCGATTGCGTACGCCGTTCGCAAGCCGTGATTGGAATCGTCGCCAGAGCGTGTCCTTCCGGCCGAGGCGATAGCCTGCGACCACATCGGCGGATCCACCTCGAAAGGCGTCCAGTAGTTTGGGAATCTCGATCGGCGGATTCTGACCATCGGCGTCGAGGGTGACGACGATATCGCCTGTTGCAGCGACGAATCCTGCAGCGAAGGCGGCCGATTGGCCAGCGTTGCGCACAAAGTGCACCGGCCGAATCCGCGGGTCCTCGCTTGCCCGGAGGTCGAGCCACTCACCCGAGCCATCGGTGGAGCCATCATCCACCAGCACGACCTCGTAGGTCGCATCGTAGTGGTCGAGCGCTTCGCGGATTTCGGCGATCAGCCCCGGCAGCGCGCCGATTTCGTTGTAGACGGGGATGACGAGCGACACTCTCAACGCACTGCCCCTGCTCGTCCAGTACCCTTCCGATTGACCGGCCACAATCGCCGCCAGAAAAGAAATCTTTCGAGGAACTGGCGTTCATCGCTGGAAAGCTCTTCAGGGATGAGAATCATTTTCCACTTCAAGACGGCTGCATCGTCAACGGCTCGCCAGCGATGAAAGAGCAGTCGATGTAGCCAGGAGCCTGGCGCTAAGCGCACAGCGCCAGCCCAGTCGAGCAGGTACACGCGATCCGTGGAGTCAGCGACATGCACATTCTCTCGGCCACGCAGGTCGTTGTGCACGATCCCGTGTGCGTGCACCGCCGCAAGGATTTCTCGCAGCTGGTGAAGATAGTGCTCTCGCGGTTCGCGCTTGCGGCACAGGAAGAGTGCCTTTCCGGGGATGTACTCGGTAACCAGTCCATCGGCATCCAGTCGGCCAATCAGCCGCGGTATACCGGTTATCCCGGCGAGGCGCTCGAGGAATGCAGTCTCGCGGGCGATCTGTAGTCGCCCCCACGGGCGAATCCAGAATGGCTTTCGAGCGAAGTCTTTGACCACCGCTTCCGTGCCGTCCGGGAGCGTCGTGATCCAGATATCGGCCTTCGTCGTCGAGCCATCGACCAAAGACCGTTGTCGTCGGGTCGATAGGTCGGCTCGCTCGAGACCACCCTGCGTTCCTGCGCCTACCGACACTTGTGATTCTCCAGCCTATAATCCGCACCCCGCCGAAGGTAGCAGCGGCGGTTCAGAGAAAGGTCGATCATGTCGCAACGCAGTGCGGCCGAATGGTTGAGGCTTGCGTTTCTTTTTGCATCCATCTTGTTCCTGCTCTGGATCTCGCGGCCAACAATTGCAAGTGTCTGCGCGGGCGGGGCACTCGTCATCATCGGTGAGCTCGTGCGCTTCTGGGCGGCTGGGCATCTCTACAAGACGGAGGAGCTGATTACGTCCGGCCCCTACCGCTTCACGCGCAATCCATTGTATCTCGGTCGGTTCCTGATACTTACAGGGGTTGCCATCATGGCCTGGAGACCGGATGGTCTCAACCTGCTCGCTCTGCTATTGGGGTGGCTGATTTTCTTCGGCTACTACATGCCTCGAAAGGAACGGATCGAACCGGCTCGCCTCGAGGCCAAACATGGTGAGCCGTACCGCCGGTACTTCGAGAACGTGCCCGCGTTGATCCCTCGATTCACGCCCTGGGGGGTCAATACAGCGACATGGAAGAAGGAACGATTCCAGCGCAATCGCGAGGGCTGGACCGCGATCGGTTTCGCCGCGCTTGTCATCGCTTTTCTGATCAAGGCGCTTGAGGGGGCCTAGAGGTCTCGTCTTCTTCGGCCAGAGCACTGTCCAGCAGGTCGATCGTGTCCGAGCCGCCGCGCTGCAGCGCCACGAGGCGCGCGTATCGGCCGCCAGAGGCCAAGAGTTGTTCGTGATTGCCCGACTCGACGATCGTGCCTTTGAACATCACGTGGATCCGATCGGCACGTCTCACAGTCGCGAGACGATGAGCAATAACGAGCGCAGTTCGACCGATCAGAAGTTTCTTGAGCGCCTCTTGGATGCGTTGTTCCGACTCGGAATCGAGGGAAGACGTCGCCTCGTCGAGGATCAAGACCGGAGCGTCCTTCAAGAACGCTCTTGCGATCGCCAACCGTTGCCTCTGCCCTGCCGAGAGCGCACTTCCGCGCTCCCCCAGTGCCGTTAGATATCCACCTGGGAGCTGACTGATGAACTCGTCTGCGAACGCGTCGCGGGCGGCCGCGCGAACCGCGGCCTCATCGATCTGCGGATGCCCGTAGGCGATGTTCTCCAGGATTGTGCCGTCGAACAGATGTGTCTCCTGGGTAACGAGTGCAATCTGCCGACGGAGACTCTTGAGTGTCAGATCTCGGATATCGCAACCATCGATACTCACGCTCCCCTTGGATGGGTCGAGAAAGCGCGGGATCAGCATCGCAAGCGTCGTCTTCCCCGCGCCCGATGGGCCAACCAAAGCGTGGAGTTCGCCCTTCCCAATGTTCAGCGATACATTTTCCAACACCGGCCCGCGGCCATAGCTGAATGAAACTTCCTGCAATTCAATTCTGCTTTCGAACCTCTCGAGAATCCGAGCACCGTCTCTGTCTTGTACAGCGATCGGCTCGTCAAGCACCTCGAAGACGCGTCGTGCCGCTGCAAGCGCTTGCTGAGTCGTGCCGTAGAGGCGGCCCAATCGTCGCACGTGCACAAAGGCAATCGCGAGTGCAGCCAACGAGATTGCAATGTCACTTCCTGCAACGCTCCCCTGTTTCATCATCCAGACGGCGATGCCGATCACGGCAACAAACGTGAAGGCTGCAAGAATCTCCATGACAGGTGGTGCGATCGCGTTGGCCTTGGCTGTTCGCAACTCCTCTTTGATCATCCCGCGAAGAGTCGCAGCGAATCGCCGCTCCTCATGCGCTTCGGCACCGAAGGCCTGTACGACCCGACGGGCAAGCAAAGTCTCTTCGATCACAGAACTGAGTTTTCCTGCACGCTCTTGACTGCGCCGCGCAGAACGCTTGACCCTGCGACCAAGACGGCCCGCCACGAGAACGAAGACGGGAATCACGAACAGACAGAAGCTAGTGACTTGCCAGGTGTTGAGCATCGCTACCAACAACATCACGATTGCCACGGGAATCGACTGTACGAGTTGCCCGATGTCCGTGCCGAGGATGCGCTGCAGTCGCGCGGTATCTCCGGTCACGCGTGACATCAGATCGCCCAAGGTGTTGACGCGAAAATAGCCATCGGATTGCTTCAGGAGCTTGGCGTAAACCTCGCTTCGTAGACCTGCGACCAGTCGCAGTCCAATCCGCTGCATTCCGTATTCAGCGAGGTAATCGAATATGCCCTTGAGTATGTAGAGCCCCAAGATCGCCATCGCGCCGCGCGACAATGGGGCCGCCATCAACCAGGCCGCGACCGGGTGAAAAAAGCCCTTCACAGTCGCCTGTACCTGCTCGAACCACGCACCGGTAAGTGCCGATCTCGATGTTCGCGCGGCATCAGCGGCTGACGGACTCGCATCCCCGCTCGAAAAGCCGAGGGCTGCGGGTAGTAGTTTGGAGAGACTCAGTGCTCCAGCCATACAAGCGGCTGCGCTTACAGAGGCTACGCCCGCACCGACGAGTCCCCATTGCTGCTTGAGCACGTAGCGCCACAGCCTTCGGAGATCGCTCACTGGCTTGCCCTTCTGTGGAATGGGGCTGCCGACGGGCCGTCCGCCCAAACCTCGGGCACTCCACGAATTGGATCGGCCCGAAGCTCTTGCATCAGTTCGGAGATCGCAGAACGGAGGGTCGCGAGGAACTCGACCTCTCCCTGGAGCCCAGCATCCGCTGCCGGAAAGGGAATCGGAGGCCCGAACGCTATCCGTACAGGATGGGCTAGAAAGGGCCAGTTCCGGGGCCACGCCTCGAACGCGCCGACAATCGCGGATGGAACCACAGAGGCACGCGCCTCTCTTGCGAGCCAAGCAACGCCGCGTTTGAAAGGTCGTAAGCTACCGTCCCAGGTCCGCTCTCCTTCCGGATAGATCGCGAGCGTCATCCCTGATTGGAGCGCTCGAGCGCCGGCGCGGAATCCACTTGCGAGTCCGACGTCCGCAGAGCACGGGTGGACCCTGAAGAGCCGCGACGCCAATCGCCCGGCACCGCGATTGAAGTAACCGGCGAATCCCAAGAACAGCAAGCGTCGATGCACCGAAGCCGGTAACGCTGCTGCGAGCAACAGTGGATCGATGATCGATTGGTGATTCTGAGCAATCAGCAGCGGCCGCTGCGACCAGTCCACCCGATCCGAGCCCACGACTCTCAGATCGAGCCGTTTTCTTGCCCAGTGCCACAACAGCAATCGTACCGATTGAACGATGGGCCAGGTCAACGTTGCAGCTCTCAGAAAGTGCGACGCGGTCTTCGGCGCGCCATGTGCGAAATACGCTGCCGATCCCCCGACAGCGGCGTTCTCATTGCAAACCCGTCCGGCGCCGCCGAAGTACTCGGCCACATCTCCAAGTGTGTGCGCCGCGTTGAGCGCGTCCTCGTCGTCGATCTCGGCGGAGATCTGCGCCGCAACAGTGTAGAAAAACGCTAATCGATCGAGCGAGTCGAGCCCGAGATCGAACTCGAGTGATGTGTGGGATTGCAGAGGCGTGCTTCGCAGCGCGATCGGGAGCGATTGCCTGAAGGTCGAAACCCACACGGGGTCCAGATCTCGATACCGCGCGGGCTCCGACGGCGCAATTCGGTTGCACTGCGCGACGGCCTGCAGAACCCCGCGCGTATCAGTCGGCATCGATTCGCCTTCCCGCAATAATGTCCAGCCGCGAGGCCGCTGGGCGACAGGCAGCCTGCTCGCCGCGTTCTCGACACGAAAACGCACCGCTTCGAAAACGTTTCCGAACTTCCCGCGTCGGATGGCATCGTAGTCGGGTTGCACGATCGCCCATGGTCGCTCGCCCGAATGGTTGGCGCACAGGACAACCCGCCTGACGAGATCTGCTGAGGAGAGCTGATCCGAAGGCGCAAGCAGATTCGATTCAGTGCTCATCTCGCGATCACTCGGCGAGAGAGGAGGCGTATTCGCGCCCCTTCAGGGTGAGAGCGCGTCCGCGCGCTGTTCGTTCGAGTAGGCCAATCTGGAGCAAGAATGGCTCACAAGTCTCTTCTATCGTGTCAGGCTCTTCGCCCAATGTTGCGGCGAGCGTCCCCAGTCCAACGGGACCACCACCATGATTTACAAGAACGATTTGGAGATAGCGGCGCGATAGTCGATCCAGGCCAAGCAGGTCGACGCCCAATCGATCGAGCGCGGAACGCGTTGTCGGAAGATCGATGCGCTCGTGATGTTCGACTACCGCAAAGTCGACGATCCGACGTAGCAATCGAATCGCAACGCGTGGTGTACCACGGGCGCGGCGCGACAATTCCTCGGTAGCGTCGCTGTCGATCTCGACGTGTAGACGCTCCGCGGCTCGCAGTGCGATCTCACAGAGGTGTCGTGTTGGGTAATAGTCGAGGCGTTCAACGATGCCGAAGCGATCGCGAAGCGGGGCCGCGAGCAAACCTGCTCGCGTCGTCGCTCCAATGAGTGTGAACGGCGGCAGGTCGATGCGAACCGACCGGGCTCCGGGCCCCTGGCCGATCATCAGGTCAAGCGAGAAGTCCTCCATTGCGGGGAACAGGACCTCCGAGATCGATCTGTTCATCCGGTGAATTTCATCGATGAACAAGACATCTCCTGTCTCGACATGACTGAGGATCGCAGCTAAGTCGCCGGCGCGATCGATCGCGGGGCCGGATGTTACGCGGATCGACGCACTCATCTCGGCGGCGATGATGTGTGCGAGGGTTGTTTTTCCGAGACCAGGCGGCCCTGTGAGGAGCACGTGATCGAGGGACTTCCCACGGCGTCGCGCCGACTCGAGGAAGACCGCAAGATTCGCCCGGAGATCATCTTGTCCGATAAACTCCCGCAACGACGCTGGTCGGAGTCCAGGTTCAACGCCTAGCTCCTCAGGAAGTCGCCCTGGGTCAACCACCGTTTCGTCGCGGAAACTGTCGGTCATTTCGTTGTTCCCAACTCGCGGAGCGCAAGCCTTATCGCTTTGGGAAGATCCGTAGCTGGATTCTCCCGGAGTACTTTGGCGAAAGCAGCATCGGCCTCTCTTTGAGAGAAACCGAGACTCTCAAGGGCCTTCACGCCATCCTCGCTAAGGCTCGTCGCTTCGTTGCGACCACGTACGGCCACACGACTTGAGGCGAAATCGAATTGCTTGATCTTGTCGCGAAGGTCTAGTGCGATGCGCTCAGAAAGTTTCTTGCCAACTCCGGGCGTGCGCGCGAACACCGCACTCTCGTTCTCTTGGAGTGCGTGGAGGATGCCCGATGCTCCCAGGTGCGAAAGCATCGCTAGAGCGATCCGCGGTCCAACCCCACTCACGCCAATCAGCAGCACGAAGATCTCACGCTCTGCTTCATCGGAGAATCCAGCAAGCATGAGTGATTCGCTTCTCCAGATGACGGAGATGAACAGGGTCGCCTCGCTGCCAACGGCAGGAAGCGACTCGAGGGTCGTGAGCGAGACCTGCAGGTCAAAACCGATGCCCCCGACGTCGAGGACCGCTGAATGCACGTTCTTCCGAAGTACTCGTCCGGTTAGCCGGTCAATCACGCTTTACCTCTTCCAAGCTTCCGCGCGAGGCGGTCGTGCGCTGCGTGACAGACGGCTAGCGCAACCGCATCGGCCGCATCGTGCCAGAGTCTATCAAGCTGGAGTTTTTCAAGTCCCGGAACAGTCCGCCGAAGCGATTCTCTCACTTGATCCTTTGTGGCGGCTCCGTATCCGCAGACCGTCTTCTTCACGGTAGCGGGTGGATAGTCGAATACCGGAATTCCGAGGGAACCAACTACTGACAGTAAGACGCCTCTCGCCTCAGCTAGCGCCAGAGAGGACCGTGCGTTTCTGGAGTGAAAAACTCCCTCGATCGCCGCAGCATCCACAGGATGGTCCGCCAGCCAACTGAGAGCAGTGCGAGCCAGGTCAGCTAGCGCCGTTGGACGACTGCCGCGCAACTCCCAAGCTCCGGCAGTCGCAGAGACGACACGATCGCCTTCGAAAGCGAGTAGCGCGAAACCAGCGCGATGAGTTCCTGGGTCCAATCCGACGACTTTCAAGCCAGAGCGCTCACAGGCTTGGACCGCTTGGTCTCACCGGCGCGCGCGATAGTCCACGCCGAGGCGACTCAGGCCGCGCGTCTGCGTTCGATCGCCTCTCGTCGCTGTGTTGTGCGTCGTCCACTAGTGCCTGACTCTTCCTTCTCGCAGCGCAGCATTCATGCATCAGGGGCGAGGCGCAACAGGGTAGTCGACTCCGCGGGGTCGAGAGGGCTCAAAGTAGGCCTGCGACTAGATCGCCGAAGTAACGGTCGGCTGCGAAATGCTTGGGTTTGAGGAACCAACATGAGAACTGCTAGAAGTAGCCTTGATGGGGCTCAGGAGGGGGATTCGAGTTTGACTGATTGATTTGAGGCCACGAACTGGCCCTGGATCTTCCCTTCGCCAGCTTTCTTCAATGCTCCTTGAAGACACGAGTGGCGCGCCTAAGAAAAAAGGCCCCCGCCACGTAAGGCAGGGGCCTAACAAACTCCCGGCGGCGTCCTACTCTCCCACGCAGCTACCCACGCAGTACCATCGGCGCAGAAGGGCTTAACTTCCGTGTTCGGTATGGGAACGGGTGTGACCCCTTCGCTATGGCCACCGGGAAAATCTCCGATTTCAGTAAGGTGACAATTGGGTGTTTGGGACAACTAGAGGCTAATCTTCACTCCGGCCAAGAAGGTGTAGCCCCCGTAGTCCAAGGTACCTCCATTGAAGAAGTACTCCCCTGGCCAAGGTCCCACACCTCGTGAGGTTCCATCGTTCTCGCGAATCTCCCTCCGCACTCCGCCTTGATAGACGTATGCCGGGAAGCCAGCTGCAGCGGGAACGTCTGCTCCTCCTTCATTCACTCGTATGCCCTTGAGAGGTTTTCCGAATTTCTGCCGTCCATCTACGGTAATCTCAATGTCCTCCGTAGCCCAGAACATCCCAACCGAGGCAAACACCGAAACTTTTGGGCGAACCTGATATTCCATGCCACCCTTTGCCTCAAGGAACAGTGAGTTCGGGGCGTCAATGAGCGGCGGTTTGACCCTGTGAGGACGACCGATAAGGATCCGATCGTCAACACCTCCAAACAACCCATCTCCCTTGCGAGAATAGTCGACGTAGCTTGAACTCATATCCCTTACAAAACCGGTCCAAGCTGCGCTAGGCGTGAACTCCACGTTGAGATAACCAACGCCGCCAGCGAGATACGGATTAAATTTCTTTGTAGGCCGGAAGCGCAGAAGCAAATCGACAGAAACCGGAAGGAACTTTAGCTCTCCTGGATTCAGCGGTTCGTATCTCCATCGTTCTCGGCTTCGTGATTCCCCGCCGATATCTGAACTAAAAGGAATGCAGTTCGGATCGAATGGCGCCGTCTCACAGCCAGAAACGCGACCGACACCGCCGATGTTGTATCCAGGATCTTGCGCGTCAAACGAGTATGTCAACTCAAGATTCTGGATCGCACCCGTGTAATAACCGACGCCAAAGTCCAGCGCGAGTTCCGAGGCCTTCAGTCTCTTCAGTCCATACTGGGCGCGAAACTCAAAACGGGTTGTAGTCGAAATTCTCGCCTCGATAATAGAAGCAGAATTGGGCCGCGGGTCGGCGACGAATACCTGAGTATTATCAGCGCCTGTGATAACCGTGACGTTAGCGGCATCGCTTTGGATCGAATCTCCCGGGTCGGTGCCACCAATTTGAAACTCAACGCGCCATTTGCCTGTGATCTCTTCGGCAATCGCCTGATGCGAACCAACGAGAGATGCGAACCCAAGCAGGGTTAGCACACAGGCCTTGCCCAAGTAGTGCTGCTCACCCCTCATCTCTCACTCCTTACCAGAACGCGCTTAAGCCGGTGACGGCGATCGTACCCGACTTGCATGATCTCTCAACATCGTACAGGTGAGACTTGCGGTGAATACTGCGCGCTGAGCGCGATCGAAACTGCGAGGGACCAGCCGCGCTGATCCCTCGCAGCGTTGTGAATTTCATGAATAAGGTCAAGCCTCACGACCGATTAGTACCGGTAAGCTGAACGTGTTTCCACGCTTACACCCCCGGCCTATCAACCTTGTAGTCTCCAAGGGGTCTTTAGGGGATTTCTCCCGGGAGACATCATCTCGAGGTGGGCTTCGCGCTTATATGCTTTCAGCGCTTATCCTTTCCGAACATAGTTACCCGGCGCTGCCCCTGGCGGGACAACCGGTACGCTAGAGGTTCGTGGTTCCCGGTCCTCTCGTACTAGGGAACCATCCTCTCAAGTCTCCTACGCCCACAGCAGATAGGGACCGAACTGTCTCGCGACGTTCTGAACCCAGCTCACGTACCGCTTTAATCGGCGAACAGCCGAACCCTTGGGACCTGCTTCAGCCCCAGGATGCGATGAGCCGACATCGAGGTGCCAAACCCCGCCGTCGATGTGGACTCTTGGGCGGGATCAGCCTGTTATCCCCGGAGTACCTTTTATCCGTTGAGCGACGGCCCTTCCATACGGAACCGCCGGATCACTAAGGCCCGCTTTCGCGTCTGCTCGACTTGTAGGTCTCACAGTCAGGCTCCCTTATGCCTTTGCACTCTACGGCTGATTTCCAAACAGCCTGAGGGAACCTTCGCACGCCTCCGTTACATTTTAGGAGGCGACCGCCCCAGTCAAACTACCCGCCTGACAATGTCCCTGAGCCTGCTTCACGGCTCTAGGTTAGAAACTCAGAACGACAAGGGTGGTATTTCAACGTTGGCTCCACCAGAGCTGGCGCCCGGGCTTCAACGCCTCCCACCTATCCTACACATGTCGCACCGAATTCCAATGCAAAGCTGCAGTAAAGGTTCACGGGGTCTTTCCGTCTAGCCGCGGGTAGCCTGCATCTTCACAGGCACTTCAACTTCGCTGAGCCTCTGGAGGAGACAGCGTCCAGATCGTTACGCCATTCGTGCAGGTCGGAACTTACCCGACAAGGAATTTCGCTACCTTAGGACCGTTATAGTTACGGCCGCCGTTTACCGGGGCTTCGATTCAAAGCTTGCACCCCTCCTCTTAACCTTCCGGCACCGGGCAGGCGTCACACCCTATACGTCGTTTTCGACTTCGCAGAGCGCTGTGTTTTTGGTAAACAGTCGCCTGGGCCCTTTCACTGCGACCCCCTCAGGCTCGGAGCGCATGGCTCCTCACCCTAGTGGGGTACCCCTTATCCCGAAGTTACGGGGCTATTTTGCCGAGTTCCTTAGCGAGAGTTCACTCACGCGCCTTAGGATTCTCTCCTCGTCTACCAGTGTCGGTTTGCGGTACGGGCACCTTGATAATTAACGTTAGAGGTTTTTCTTGGCAGCGTGGCGTTAGCGAGTTCGCTTGGCACATGGCCGCGCTTCCCCCCTTGCCTCAGGCATAGGCCTCCCGGATTTACCTGGAAGACCGCCCTACACTCGGGGCCGAGCTCGTCCGACGGCTCGGTTCGCCTAGCCTCCTGCGTCACCCCTTCACTTACCAAAGTGGTGCAGGAATGTTGACCTGCTGTCCATCGGCTACGCCTTTCGGCCTCGCCTTAGGATCCGACTCACCCTGAGAGGACGAACCTTCCTCAGGAAACCTTAGACTTTCGGCGACGATGATTCTCACATCGTTTATCGCTACTTGTGCCGGCAGAGTCTCTTCCGTGAGCCGCTATCGGTCCTTGCCGGTCCGACTTGTATCTCTCACGGAATGCTCCCCTACCACCGGATTGCTCCGGTCCGCAGCTTCGGTAACAGGCTTAAGCCCCGTTGAATTATCGGCACAGGGTCGCTCGACTAGTGAGCTGTTACGCTTTCTTTAAAGGATGGCTGCTTCTAAGCCAACCTCCTAGCTGTTTCCGCAACCCCACATCCTTTACCACTTAGCCTGTATTTAGGGACCTTAGCTGGCGGTCTGGGTTCTTTCCCTCTCGACTATGGCGCTTATCCGTCACAGTCTGACTCCCATGCTGTAACTTGCCGGCATTCAGAGTTTCCTAGGATTCGGTAGGTTGTTACACCCCCTAGTCCAGAGAGTACTTTACCTCCGGCAAGAAAAACATGAGGCTAGCCCTAAAGCTATTTCGGGGAGAACGAGCTATAACTCAGTTTGATTGGCCTTTCACCACTATCCTCAGCTCATCCAAGCGGTTTTCAACCCACACTGGTTCGGGCCTCCACGTGGTGTTACCCACGCTTCACCCTGGCCAAGGATAGATCACTAAGATTCGCGTTTACTCCCAGCGACTAGACGCCCTATTCAGACTCGCTTTCGCTTCGGCTCGCTTATCGCTTAGCCTTGCCGCGGAGAGTAACTAGCCGGCTCATTATGCAAAAGGCACGCGGTCAGGCTTTGCCCGAAGGCCATAGCCCTCCCACTGCTTGTAGGCACACGGTTTCAGGTTCTATTTCACTCCCCTAGCAGGGGTTCTTTTCGCCTTTCCCTCACGGTACTAGTTCACTATCGGTCGCAGGGTAATATTTAGCCTTGGAAGATGGTCCTCCCAGATTCCCACCGGGTTTCACGTGCCCTGTGGTACTCGGGACGCCAGTCCAGGAAGCCATGAGAATTTTCGTCTACCGGGCTTTTACCGTCTTTGGCCAGCCGTTCCAGACTGTTCAACTAACTCCATGGTTTGTAACTTCCCGACCCCACCGTGATGGAGTCCGACCGGATCCCACGACACCGACCACGCAATGCTCACGGGTTTGACACGCAATCGGTTTAGGCTGATCCCCGTTCGCTCGCCGCTACTAGGGGAATCGCGGTTGCTTTCTTTTCCTGAGGGTACTGAGATGGTTCAATTCCCCTCGTTTGCTCCAACCCTCCTATAGATTCAGAGGATGGTAACCGGGCATGACCCCGGCTGGGTTACCCCAT
>JAXLQU010000009.1:0-40000 GCA_046331425.1 Acidobacteriota bacterium | reverse complement strand
TCAGACAGTTGTAGCTGCTGGAAGGCGGCCTTTTGGCCGCCTTTTTGTTTGTTCTGCCAATTCAGAGGCCATTTACAGAGACAGCAATGACCGATCGACCCGGCGGTATCCTGATGCAGATAGAAGACCTAGCAGACAGCATCGCGCTCTCGTTAGGACTCGCTCTGTACGACGTTGACTATCGTCGCAGTGGGCCCAGGTCCAAGCTCCTGCTGTTTATCGATCGCTCGGACGGAGGTGTCACGCTCGACGACTGTGAACGGTTTAGCCGACAGATATCAAGAGAACTTGATGTTCTCGATCTGATTCCTGACTCTTACGACCTTGAGGTCTCGTCTCCTGGCATTGATCGACAGATTCGCACCAAGAGACATTGGCACAAAGCCGTTGGAGCGAAGGTCAAGTTGAGACATCGAGATGCCGCCGGGAGAGCGCAAACGGAAACGGCGACCGTGCTCGCAGTGGCTGATGAGGAAGTTCGACTTCGTCGACTGGATCAAACCGAATTCACGGTCCAACTTGGTTCGGTCCAGACGGCTCGTATGCACATCGACTATTAGAGGACTCGAGAGTCAAGAACGCGGGAGAGTTCCATGGCGCAAAACGCACTGCTCCAGGCGATTGAACAGATTGGCCGTGAAAAGGGTATCGAGAGAGAGGTCATCATCCGAGCCCTTGAGGAGGCGTTCGCAGCTGCGTCTCGGAAGGTGTTTCGGACTCGAGAGAATATCGTTTCCCACTTCGACGTCGGGAGCGGCAGTTTTCTTGTTTTTGCCAAAAAGAAAGTGGTGCCTGAAGTAGATGATCCAGACACTGAAATCTCGCTTGAAGAGGCACTGGAGTTGGACCCTTCGGCAGACTTCGATCAGGAGGTTACGTTTCCCAGGAGCGTTCCTGAACTCGGTCGGATCGCAGCACAAGCCGCCAAGCAGGTGATTTATCAGAAGGTCAAGGAAGCGGAACGGGACAAGATCTATAACGAGTTTATTGATCGCACAGGTGAGTTGCTCAACGGAATCGTTAAGCGATCCGAGCGCGGCGACCTGATCGTGGATTTGGGGCCAACCGAGGCTGCCATTCCGAAACGAGAACAGTCGCGGGCGGAACACTACAATCCTGGAGATCGAGTACGCGCGATCATCATTGACGTCGAACGGTCCGGTAAGGGCCCGCAGGTATTGCTGAGTCGAACCGATCCAAGACAGATCATGAAGTTGTTCGAGATGGAAGTGCCCGAGATCTACGATGGTACTGTTCGGATCATCTCTGTGGCCCGAGACCCCGGAGAGCGAACAAAGATCGCGGTGCAATCCCGGGATCGTGATGTCGACCCGGTTGGCGCATGTGTTGGCATGAAGGGCAATCGGGTGCAGTCGGTTATCCGGGAGCTACGCGGAGAGAAGATCGACATCGTCCAGTATCACGAGGATGCCCTCGCCTTCGTTCGGGAGGCGTTGAAACCGGCTACTGCGAATCGGGTGCTTTACAAGAATGAAGAGACGCGGGAGGTTGAGGTCATCGTTGCTGACGACCAGCTCTCATTGGCAATCGGAAAGAAAGGCCAGAATGTCCGGCTCGCTGGACGCCTCGTCGGCTGGCGAATAGACATCAAGAGTGAGACCGAGAAGAAATCGGAGGTCGAAGCGGAGTCGGATTCAAGGTCACGGGCTCTCGACCTCTTCGCTCGCCTAGAAATAGGCAACGCGCCAGTCAATTCACTTATCGAAGCTGGATTCAGGTCGCTAGAGCAACTGATCGACGCGGATCTCGAGGATTTGACGCGACTTGGGTCGATCGATGTCGAGCTAGCCTTGCATATTCACGATCAGGCAGAAAAGGTCATTCAACAGATCGCCACGGAAGATGAAGAGGCGCGCCAGCTCGCGCGAGAGTTGACTGGGGACGCTTCGAGTAACGAGAGTGGTTCGCCCCTCGGGGACGACGGATCACAGGACGGCGACGTGGATCAACGCCGCGGCGAGGAGTGATCTGTGCGGATATTTCAGCTGGCGCAAGAACTCAACATAAACAGCCAGGAGATCCTCGATGCTCTGGACGACATGGGCATCCAAGCAAAGTCGAATCTGGCTGTACTGGAAGATAACGTCGTTGCCGAGCTTCGGGAGCTTTTCAAGCCCAAGCCAAAGTCCGTTAGCCGAAGCGCCAAGGATGACGCGGTTCGCAAAGCCCTGGCTGAGCGGGAGGCCCGAGATCGGGCTGCCCGCGACGCCGCGCGACGAGAGGAAGAACGCAAGTCTGCCGCACGCCGAACAGCGTTAGAAAGGGCCGCAGCGCGGCGTGCTCCCGGAGAGTCTCCACTTGCGCAAAACGAGGCAGTGGATTCCACGCGATTCACGGCTGCAGAACATCCAGACCTCGGAGTCGAGAACGCTCCGTCGCGTGCGAGCGCTGTACCCGAACCGCCTCTCGCAGAGGATCAGGCCTCCAAACGAGCCGCACAGGCAGCGGATGGTGCGTTGATCGCGACCGCGAAAGCAGAGTCTGAATTGGCTCCCGTTGCGCCAGAGGCTGAACGCAAGGCGACTGCATCTCATGCCGCTCCGGTATCGCGCTTGGGTAAGGCAGTGATTGCACCTCCGCCATCTACGGCGCGAGAGCGCGCTGAGATGCTAGGCCGGCCGCTTTCACAGGTTTCTCAGCCCCAACGAGGGACGCAACCAGCTCCAGCAAATCGGCGATCCACTCCGCCGGCTCCCCGACAAGCTCCCCCGCAACGACCGCGTGGCCCCGCGCAGCCGCCCCCGATCCCCGCGCCTGCAGCGCGCCACATAGCACATCAAACAGTCCCCGCTCCGCGAGTCACCGAGGTAATCGAGACGCCTATCGGAGAAGTCAAGATCTCCGATGGAATCGTATTGAAGGACCTAGCGGAACGGATGAGTCGTAAAGCCAAAGACATTATCAAGCGACTGTTTCTCGAGAAGGGCATCATGGCAACGATCAACCACGCGCTCGACGAGGAGACGGCACGATGGGTTGTCGAGGCCTTCGGCGGCACGGCGGTCGTGATCGGTATCGAGGCGGAAGCGATGGCGGACGTCACGATCACTGGAGACGACGCAACGCCCGAGCAACGGATCCCCCGCCCCCCAGTCGTGACCATGATGGGGCATGTCGACCATGGCAAGACAAGTTTGCTCGATGCGATTCGTAAGACACGAGTAGCAGAACGAGAGGCCGGTGGGATCACCCAGCATATCGGAGCCTACAAAGTCACCCAAGTGCGGGAAGGCAAGGAACACGAGATTGTGTTCCTTGACACACCAGGCCACGAGGCGTTTACGCTCATGCGCGCCCGTGGTGCCCGCATCACTGACATCGTGGTTCTCGTCGTTGCCGCCGACGACGGGATCATGCCGCAAACCGTCGAAGCGATTCACCACGCGAAGGCCGCGGGCGTCCCGATCATCGTCGCGATCAACAAGATCGACAAACCCGGCGCCAACCCTGACAAGATTCTGCAACAGCTGACAGAGCATGAGATTCTGGTCGAGCAGTTCGGCGGCGAGACGGTTGCCGTTCCCGTATCTGCCAAAACATATCAGGGAATCGATAACCTGCTCGAAATGGTGCTGCTCGTTGCCGAGATTCAGCAGCTCACTTCGATAGTTAACCGCCCTGCTTCTGGAACGGTTCTCGAGGCCAAACTGGATCGATCTCGTGGCCCTGTTGCGACCGTCCTCGTTCAGAACGGTGACTTGAAGGTTGGGGATGTTTTCGTCGCTGGTTCGACGTGGGGTCGAGTCAGAGCACTGGCTGATGAACGTGATCGGCGAATCGACAAGGCTGGACCGTCAACACCCGTGGTGATCATGGGACTCGAGGAGGTACCTCAGGCGGGCGACACGCTCCAGGTGTTCACCGATGAGCAGAAAGCACGCCAGATTGCAATGTGGCGGCAGGCGAAAGACAAGGAAGCAACCACCGATAGACACAGTCGCGTGCTAACGCTAGAAACGCTCCACAAACAGATCAAGGAAGGTCAGGTCAACGAGCTTCCGGTGGTTCTCAAAGGCGACGTTCAGGGCTCGGTCGAAGTACTCGCAAAAGCCCTCACCGACCTCTCCACGACTGAAGTCAAAGTGAAGGTGATCCATACCGCAACCGGAGCAATCACTGAGACCGATGTGATGCTTGCTGCCGCCAGTCGCGCCATCATTATTGGATTCAACATTCGCCCGGAAAGAAACGTAATCGATGTGATTCGGCGCGAGGGCGTCGATGTGCGGCTGCACTCCATCATTTACAAAGTGACGGAAGAGATCAAGCAGGCAATGCTCGCGACGCTATCCCCAGTCGAGAAGGAGGTCTATCTCGGTCGCGCAGAGGTCCGAGAGGTATACCGAATCGTCAAGGTTGGAGATATCGGCGGTTGCTATGTCGTCGACGGACTGATTCGTCGAGACTCTCAAGTCCGGCTCCTGCGGGACAACGTCGTTGTTTGGACCGGCAAACTAGCATCGCTGCGGCGGTTCAAGGACGACGCACGTGAGGTCAAGTCGGGTTTCGAATGCGGCATCGGCCTCGAGCGCTACAACGACCTGAAAGTTGGAGACGAAATCGAGTCATTCATGATCGAGCTTTCTCGCAGAGATTCGCTGGACCTCAAGGCAACGCGATAGGCGGAACGAATGAGGGAGCGGGCAGTCCACCTCGGGATCCTGGTGCTCGACCTATTCCTCCCTTTCTCTACGTCGCTCAAAGATAAGCGAAGCGTCATCCGCTCGATTACCGACCGCGCGCGCGCTCGTCACTCTGTCTCTACCGCGGAGGTCGGATTCCAGGAACTCTTGCAACGAGCTTCGTTGGCCTTCGCAGTCGTATCGGCTAGCCCAGTCGTTATCGACAAAATTTTCGATTCTCTGCTCGAGGATGTGGAGCGCGCAGTTCCTGGGGGGGCAGTCGTCGTGGAGCGCGAAATCCTCGAATGACCTGCGCGGCGGCGGGGCTTCTCCTGATCGACAAGCCGATCGGAGCGACGAGCCATGACGTGGTCAGATGGTTACGCCGCGAACTCGGTGAGAAGCGCGTGGGACACGCCGGCACACTCGATCCGTTAGCAACTGGCCTCTTGCCGTGTTTGCTCGGGACTGCGACCAGGCTTGCGTCGCATCTCCACAGTTGGCCGAAGTCCTATGTCGGGGTGATCCGGCTAGGGGAGGAGACGGAAACGGGAGATTTAGACGGCGCGCTCGGTTTGCCACCTGCGCCCCTTCCCCCGAAACACGTGATCGAGGCCGCGCAGGAGCGATTTCTTGGTACTCAGCAACAGATTCCTCCCACTTACTCCGCGAAAAAGGTTGGCGGGATTCGAGCGCATGCGCTCGCCCGTCAGGGCTACGCGCCGTGCCTAGCTGCTGCGACAGTCACCTTCCATGCGCTTCGGCTAACAACAACTCCCGACGCCGATATCGCGTTCGCTACGAGGGTTAGCAGTGGGACATATATCCGGGCATTCGCTCGTGATCTGGGCCGTTTCTTGGGAACAGGAGCCCACCTCGTCCGACTCAGAAGGGTTGGTATCGGACCGTTGCGAGTCAGGGGTGCCTCGGTCGGTTTCACAGCTCTGGGTCGTGCCTCACTCCTTGACCAGTTGCTACGCCCTGAGGATATCCCTTTGCCCTTCCCGACTCGTTCGCTCTCGCGCGATGAGGAACGCCGGTTTCGAAACGGACAGGCTGTTCAGGCAGTCTCGATTGCCGCAGGGACAACGCGAGCGCTGGACGAACAAGGGCGTTTGGTGGGATTGGGCGTCGTCTTCGAGAACATGCTGCGCCCCACCGTCGTTCTTCCGCCCGCATAGGGCGTTGCCTCACTCGACCCTCGGTGCTAACCTTCCGCCGAAAAAAACCGCTAACAAGCATAGGACGCCTGGTAAAGCTCCAGGCAAGAGGACCGTAACTTGAGCGCCACTGCCCCATCCATTCAAGCATTTCAGCACCACGAAACAGACACGGGATCTACCGAAGTCCAGGTCGCGCTGCTCTCGCAGCGGATCCAGCACTTGACGGAGCATCTCAAAGCGCATTCCAAGGATCACAGCTCGCGACTTGGTTTGCTCAAACTCGTTGGGCACCGCCGACGCCTGCTCAACTATCTCCGCAAGAGCGATCCGGCGCGCTATCGGGACGTTATCCAGCAGCTCGGCATTCGCAAATAGCAATCGCCCAGGCGCGCCGACAGGCGTGCCTTTTTCTTTCGTGCCGAGGCGATGCGTCGCCCCGTTTCCCAGGGCCCCGATTGATCTCGCCTGAGGGGTGAGATCCACGTGCCGAGCGAGAAACGCTCGAGAAGGAACCTCTTGTGTCGCACCAACGTATCGAAGTGAACATCGGCGGAAAGCCGATGAGTTTTGAGACTGGCTTGCTCGCCAAACAGGCGGGCGGTGCGGTTGTCGTTCGCCAGGGTGACACAGTCGTTCTTGTAACGGCTTGCGCCTCGCCGGATCCCCGCAACCTGGGCTTTATGCCGCTCACGGTCGAGTATCGCGAAGCCATGTATGCCGCCGGTAAGATCCCCGGCGGATTCTTCAAGCGCGAAGGTCGGTCCAACGAAAAAGAGACGCTGACATGCCGCTTGATTGACCGACCTATCCGCCCGCTGTTTCCCAAGGGCTGGGACTTCGACACGCAGATCATCGCGTTCGTTCTTTCGGCGGACAAAGAAAACAACCCCGATGTCCTCGCAGTGACCGGAGCGTCGTTCGCGCTGCAGCTCTCCGATGTTCCCTTCGGAGGTGAGATTGCCGCAGTTCGAGTCGGCCTGATCGACGGTCAACACGTCATCAACCCGACACATGCAGAACTTCAAAACAGCAAGTTGGACCTCGTGGTCGCTGCGTCGGAAGACGCAATCGTCATGGTCGAAGCTGGCGCGCGAGAGGCCACAGAGACCGAGATGATCGCAGCACTCGCTGCCGGCCACACCGCGATTCGCTCGATTATCGATGTCCAGCGGAAGTTCGTCGCGCTGGCTGGAAAACCCAAGCGCCCGTACACACCGAAACCGATGCCGCAGGATGTCGCTGAAGCAGTCCGTTCAAAAGCGCAAGGGCCGCTACTCGAGGCGATGCAGATTCCCCAGAAGCTCGCCTCGTACTCCAAGGTAGATCAGATCCTGAAACAACTCGTACAAGATCTCTGCGCTGAAAAGCCGGAGAACGTGCCGTGGGTCAAGGAAGCGTTCTACGAGCTGCAGGATGAGATTTTGCATGAGCATATTCTCAACACACGCCGTCGACTGGACGGCCGGGCTCTCGACGAGATCAGAGCGATCTCGATACAGACCAGCATTCTGCCTCGAACTCACGGCTCAGCGGTTTTCACTCGTGGCGAGACACAAGCGCTGGTCGTTACCACTCTCGGCACATCCACCGATACGCAGCGGATCGATTGGATGGAAAATCAAGGCGAGAAACGGTTCATGTTGCACTACAACTTTCCACCGTTCTCCGTTGGTGAGGTAAAGCCGATGCGGGGTGCTGGCCGCCGCGAGATTGGTCACGGCGCTCTTGCCGAGCGCGCGCTACGACCGCTCATTCCGGACTCCGACAAGTGGCCGTACACGGTTCGACTCGTTTCTGAGATCCTCGAGTCCAACGGCTCGTCATCAATGGCGTCCGTGTGTGGCGGGTCCTTAGCGCTCATGGATGCGGGGGTGCCGATTCCAAGACCCGTCGCGGGAATCGCGATGGGCCTCGTCACGCGAGGGAAAGAATTCGCGGTACTTACAGATATCGCGGGTGCCGAGGACCATCACGGTGATATGGACTTCAAGGTGGCGGGCACTCGCGACGGAATCACCGCCTTGCAGATGGACATCAAACTCGATGGGATCGCGATCGAGATGATGAAGGCGGGGCTGGACCAAGCTCGATCCGCACGCATTCGATTGCTCGACATCATGGATGAGGCCTTGGCTGCCGCACGTGGCGATGTCTCTCGATATGCGCCCCGTATCCTTACGATCTTCGTCCCCAAGGAGAAGATCCGCGACGTGATCGGACCCGGAGGTAAGGTCATTCGATCGATCCAGGAGCGAACCGGCTGCGAGATCTCGATCGAAGATGATGGACGTGTCGATATTGCGTCCGTGGATATGGACAGCGCAAGACGCGCGGCCGACATCATTCGCGAGTTGACCGCCGAGGCCGAACTCGGAAAGATCTATGTCGGTCGCGTCGTAAGGACCACCAACTTTGGCGCGTTCGTCGAGATCATTCCAGGCGTGGAGGGACTGCTGCACATCTCCGAGATCGCAGAACATCGCGTCAAAGAGACCACCGACGAGATCGAAGAGGGTGATGAAGTACTCGTCAAAGTGATCGATATCGATGCTCAGGGGCGAGTCCGGTTGTCGCGAAAAGCAGCCATGCGCGAACAGGCTGGTGGTGCAACTCAGACACCTACCAACGACTGACCAGATCGAGTTTTCTTCCAGGAGGCGAGATCGATCCGTGGCGCGTCGACTCGGCGAGTATCTAATCGAGCAGGGAGTGCTGTCGCCTCGTCAGCTCCAAGAGGCGTTGCGCTCCCAGCGGATTTTTGGTGGCAGCCTAGGTACTCACCTCGTCGAACTTGGGCTGCTCGCCGAGGATGCGCTGGTTGATGCCCTCGCCTCGATTCACTCCGTTCGCGCCGCTTACCGCACGGAGGTCCTCTCCGCTCCACCTGAGGTCGTCGCACTCCTATCCCCGGACTTTGCCAAACGTCATCGTGCAATCCCCTTCCGTGTCGACGGTGATGATTTGCATCTGGCGATTCAGAATCCAGCCGACTCGCTCGCAGTGCATGAGGCAGCATTTCTCACTGGGTTCAACGTTGTACCGTTCGTAACGCTCGAGCGAGTACTCCGTGATGCCCTGCTGGGCTTCCATCGACTGGAGCCGACGAAATCCCGCCCGGCCATCGACACGGCTCCACAGGTTTTGCCGCAGCGAGCAGAACCGACCCGGTCGAGTACCGACGAAGAGCCTCGAGCCCAGCAACGCGCCAACACGCCATGGTCGCTCCGGGATGTGGCGCAGCGCCTGGCAGAAGCGACTCATCGCGATGAGATCCTTGATCTACTCGTGTCCGAAGTAGCGCGCTTCTTCCCACGTGCTGCTGTGTTCGCGATAAAAGCTGATGAGGCTGTGCTCCATCGATCGCACGGACTCTCCATAGGGGAGGGACGTGTCGTCAGCGTCTCTCTCTCCGACAGCTCTGTACTCTCGTTCGCCAAGCAAAGCGCGGAGATCCACTACGGCCCTGTCGCCGCAACTCCTGCCAATCAGGACTTCTACACACTCTTAGGAGGCAGAGCCCCAAAAGCAGCGCTTGTGCTTCCGGTGCTCGTAAAGGGTCGACTTGTCTGCGTGTTGTATGGTGACGATCTGGATGAGGCGTCACCTGCTCCCGACTTTCATCGTTTGCGAAAGGCCGTCGCGCTGGCGTCGCTCGCGCTAGAAATCCTGATCCTGCGCGGCAAGATCTTGCGCGAGATCTAGAAAGCGAAACGGCCTGCGACTGCCGCAGGCCGTTGTGAGCTAACGAAGGAACGAATCGTTCAGCGAACCTCGACTGAGTCCCCAACCGTGATCTCCGATCGAGCTTCGAGAATCTTGACGGTCGAACCACCCGCATTGGTACTGAGAACAACCCCCTGAGCGTTCACCATGCGGGTATCCGTACCTTCCTGTGGCCGCCAGAAGAAAACACGATCACCCGCCGTAAGGCCGGCACGACTACCCAAATCGATTCCCACCAGATCACCGGTTCCCGCGATGGTCGTACGCGGGTCGTTGGTAACCAAAACGATTCCGTTGAGGCGGCCGGTGTACGGAGAGTCGAAGCGCGCCAATGGCGTACGCTCGATCATCGGAACGGGCATCTCCTTGTACGGGATCAGGTAGTCTCCCACTCCCAAGCCATCACAGGAAAGTGTGACCTCGGCCGTCGCCGAGTTGGCTTGCACCGCAATCACCCTGATGCGACCCATCCGTTGCACGAAGACGGCAGCCGGCTTCTGGGTGGTTGGGTGCTTCACGACACCGCCAGGACGAACGACCGTGAACTCGCTCCCTGGCGCGATGTTCATGTCGCGACCCGCCGATAGAAAGACGATGTCTCCATCGCCCTGCATTTCCTTCTTGTCGGTCTCTCGACCCGAGATCGTCAGCGGGTTCGGGTCGAAGTGCTCGTAGAGCTGTCCTGCGCAAGCAATTTCGACTTGCTCTGCCGCCGGTACCAGGACCGGGCCGGTTGGACGGCTGGGCGTTGTTGAATGGGTTGGCGCGGATGCCTGCTCGACCGCCTGTTCTTCTTGCCCACTCGCGACCTCGGGAGCCGCTGTCTCAGGTGTCGAAGTCTCTGCCCCCGCGACAAGGTTTGGCTTGGGAGGAATCACGAGCGCATCGCCTGGGTAGATCCAATGGGAGTAGGTCACCCATCGATTGGCGTCCCAAATGGTCGGCCAAAGGTAAGGATCGCTGTAGTACTTGTCGGCGAGCGCCCAAAGACAATCGCCAGCGACGACCACGTGCACCTCAGCCCCTTCGGGCGGCTGGACCGCGTCGTAGGGGGTCCAATGATCGCCGACCAACTTGAGATTCTTCGGTGGGGGCACGTTGCCCGCCTTGGTGTCGTCTAGCTTGTCCTCTGCATATAGGACCGAACCGCTCGCTGTGAGCATCGCCAGTACGGCCCATCCCAGACGACAACGAACCCCAATTTTGTTCATCCACGCCTCCGTGCGGAAAGCGGCCCTCTAGCCGTCGTTCCGCCCCGAGGCAATCTAGGTTCCTGTCCACCGACAGGGCAATGTCCCCCAGGATGGACCCTTCCCCCGTTGGGAGGGTCGATCCAGTTCAGGCCAAACCTAGCGCAGTGAGCCCGGAATCCCCGTAACGCCGAGTCCACGCGGTCTGAAAGCCAGGGGGTGGCTGGGGTGGATCCCCAGAACGATGCTCGACGACAACCAAGCTCTCGTCAGTCAGGCAGCCTGTGTTTCCAAGCGCCTCGAGCCACGATCCGAGGGTCGGAAAGCCGTAGGGCGGGTCGACAAATACAAGATCGACTCGGGGCAGCTGGGAAAACGCCTCCGATCTCAGCCATTTGGCGACGTCGGAGTGGACCAAGATCAACCCCTGCAATGGTGCACCGCCGCCCTCGAGACGCTCGATGTTCCGGCGGATCGTCTGGATGGCACCGCGGTCCTTCTCGACCAAGGCCACCGGTCGAGCGCCGCGCGAATACGCCTCTAGCCCCACCGCTCCAGTACCGGCGGCAAGGTCGACGAAACACCGGCCATCGAGTTGCTGGCCCAGGATGTTGAACAACGCTTCGCGCACCGGATCTGCGGTCGGCCTGACACCGCTCTTTGGAACCGCAGCCAACGTTCTGCCGCGAAACTCGCCGCCGATGATTCGCACGAGCTAGAACTCCCCGGCAGCGCGCTCACGTGTGAGACCGTACTCGAGCGCTGCAGCCGTGGTATCGCCGTAAATGATGAATGTATACGTCACCCCTTCGACATCTCTAGGCGAGTCTGTTGGTAATGCCGTCAAGGGAGAAACCTGCGACAACGTCTTCGCCGATGCTTCAGCGAGAGTCACGACTCTCCCCTCGTAAGTTACCTCGATATCGGAAACGGTCCCGTCTCGATGGATTTGGAAGTGGATTCGACACTCGGAGTCGACGTCGTTGAGTCCCTTTTGGAATTCCTCACGACGAAAGCGAGGCGCCGCATCGAGCAACTGCCTTAACCACGCCCGATAGACGAGCCAGTAGATCTTGGTCTGGTAGTCGTCCCAGTCGTAATCGTTGTTGTCGAACCGGATGCTCCCCTGGTATCCCTTCGAAAGGCGTTGACGAAAGTCGGGCCCTTTTCCAGTTCCGTCACTCGTTCCTCTGTTTGTCCTCGCTCGCGGCGGAAGATCGTCGTCACTGTTCGTGCCGGATGCACCGCTTTTTTGCCGAATGACTCCGCGGGGATCGTTCTCTTGATCTAGATCTGTTGGTGGTGCCGCTGCGGACGGTGAACCGGTCGAGTCCCCAGTGGCGGGCTCTGGCGGGAGCGCTTGTTCCTGGGGTTCACGCGTCACGTCCTTATCTTCTGGCGTCCCGCGACGCGGCGACTCGGTGTCGGTCGATCGTTCATCCAACTCGCGAGGCGCGCCGGGCGGCTGAACCAAGGGTGGCTTGTCGCCTTGATCGGAGTGTCTGGCTGAATCGGCTCGTTGCTGTTGCCGCGGCTGCACCATCGGTGGCGCCGGCCGAACGGCAGGAATCTTAGCTTGCTGCAGCAACGAGATCTCGACGTCCGGTTTGAGTTTTGTTTCCGGAAGTGGTTCCAGGAAAAACAGAACGATCGCGAGAAACGTCACGAACGGAAGATGCAGCATGACCGCGAGCGTCAGCGCCTGAGTTCTTCCTCGCCGCGGGGTGGGCTTCTCGCGAGGGAACAGTGTGAGCAGTTCGCTTTCTGCCATCAGTTCGGTTCCAGTCGGAGTATCGCTGCCACCAGATCGTGAAACTCGCGGCGCCGCTGTTGCATGGGAGCTTCACGCCACACGGGATGCACTCGATTGGTGAGCAGTACCGCAGCCGATCGAGACCGACATGCTACCCAGGCCGAAGTCCCGGTGAAGCCAACGTGTCCAAACGAATCGTGACCGAACCTCCCCGCGGGCGCGCTTCGCGCGGTCCCCAACTGGAAGCCAAAGCTGCGCGTGTCGTCGTGATTGGCGGCCAGCGCCGTCCGTACGCGCAAACGAGAGGCTTCCGAGAAAGGACCGTCATCGGAGACGAAGGCTGAAATGACACGAAAAACAGCAGCCGCAGTGCCGAACAACCCCGCATGGCCGGCAACGCCACCCATCGCTGCGGCATTGCCATCATGGGCGACCCCGCGCAGTGGTTCGGCGATTTTCATCGACACTGCTTCCAACTGACCGCCGAGGCTGGCGATCAACGTCTGCTCCTTCGCGCGTCCGAATTCGGTCGGCGCGACGCGCCAGAGCTGGTCCTTGGAGATCGGACCGAAGCGGAGATCTTCCGCCGCAACACCCATGCGCTGGATCACATGACGTTCCAACAGTTGGTCGAGGTCCATCCCGGTCAGTCGCTGAAGCGCGATCCCAGCACAGATCGGCCCCAGGTCGCTGTACAACGCGACTCCGACCTGCGCTGATGGAGATCGAGCAATCTCCGCAAGCACGTCGGCGTGAAGACGGCTCGAACGAGCCAGCGGAATCCATGCCGGGAAACCAGCTCGATGGGCCATCAGGTCTGTGAAGGTAGGTGATCGACCGCCGTAGCCGCTCAACTCGGGGAGCAGATCATCGAGAGGAGCCTCGAGATCAAGATCTCCCTGTTCGGCGAGAGAAAGCGCGATCGGGGCCGTGGCCACCACTTTGGTGAAGGCTGGCCAGGTCATAGAGTGCGCCGGCCGTGATCGGTTCGACAGCGGGACTCGTTGCCAAAGACCCGGCGAATCCCAGCCAGCGCGGGGTCGCAGCAGCTGGACCAGCGGCGTAGACCCCACCGGGCCACTCGCCCGCCGCGGCGTGTCCACCCACAAAGGCATCAAGCTCAGGGTGTGTCCGGGGTTCGGGCGCGTCGGTCATTGGGTCGATCATCACGCACCCGGCCCTGAGTCGCCAACACAGCGGTTCACCCTGGATCGCGTTCGATCTGCGCGACGATGCGACGCGCCAGCTTCAGCGCCGCCAACCCATCTTCGCCGGTACACGGTACGGGTGATCGCTCGCGAACTGCCGTAACGAACGCGGCCAACTCGCAGCCCAGAGGTTCGTCTTTCGGAACCACTACTTGCTCTCGCACCACCTCGCGGCCGCCGCTGGTTGTGGTGACGATGCGATTCACTTCGAGAGTTCCAGCACCCGTATCGCACGCGAAGTAGGCACCGCGCTCGAAAACACGAATCCGGCGCATCCGAACCGCACTGATCCGCGACGCGGTCAGATTCGCAGCTGCCCCCTGCGCAAATCGAAGGCGTACCGACGCGAGATCGATCTTCTCGGTGAGCGCGGGCGTCCCGCTGGCGTCGAGCATCACGACCTCCTCGCCACCCAAGAGGACTCGACTCAAGTCAAGATCGTGAATCATCAGATCGAGCACCACATCGACATCGAGGCTGCGTGGGACGAAGGGGGCCAGGCGATGGATCTCGATGAATCTCGGCCGCTGAAGGCGCTCCAGCAGAGCCGATACGGCCGGATGGAACCGCTCCGTGTGTCCGATCATCAACGCGGCACCGCGATCGGCTGCACGTTCGATCAACTTCCGGGCAACCTGCTCGTCAGGCGCGATCGGTTTTTCGACCAGCACAGGAACACCGGCATCGAGAAGTGGCAGCGCCGCCTCCAAGTGTGACTCGGTCGGTGTGGCAACGGATGCCAGGTCGACCTGAGACGCCAGTCCCGCCGCAGACTCGAACACACTCGCACCGAACTGCGCCGCGATCGCCGCGGCCTGCTCCGGATTGGTGTCGACGACACCGACCAGCCGAACTCCCGGCATGCTCGAATACAGTCGCGCATGGTGGCGCCCGAGATGCCCCACTCCCACGACGCCGGCGCGCAATTCCCTGTTCATTCGGCGTCAGCCTCCACCTGACCAAGCCGAATCGGCACGATGCCGCGACGTGAGGCACGAACGAAGTCCAAGACGACCCTGACCTCCTCGACATCACCCCACATCGCTTCGATCTCTGCCAGAGCATCGGCCCGCTTCAGCGAGGACCGAAAAAGGGTTCGCACAGCATGGTCGAGCGCATCGATATGGCGTCGCTCCATCCCGCTGCGCTTCAATCCGATGCGATTGATCCCATAGCAGTGAGCACGATTCCCCGCGGTGGTACAAAACGGCAAGCAATCTTGCGTGATCTTCGAGTAGCCACCGACATAGGCGGCTTTCCCGACTCGACAAAATTGGTGGACGCCCGAGTAGGCTCCGATCACGGCGCGGTCCCCGATCTCGACATGCCCGGCCAGTGTTCCTGCGTTCGCGAACAGGACACCGTCGCCGAGTATGCAGTCGTGCGCGATATGAGCGTTCACCATGAAGTACCCATGATTGCCGATCCGCGTGATTCCGCCGCCACCGAGCGTGCCGCGATGGACTGTCGATCCCTCGCGAAAGACATTGCCATCGCCGATCACGAGCCGGGTTTCTTCGCCCTTGTACTTCAAATCCTGCGGAGGAAATCCAATCGAGCAGTGCGGATAGAACTTGTTGTTGGCGCCGACAGTAACGTGGTTATCGAAAACGACATGGGGGCCCACCCACGTCCCTGCCCCGATCGTCACGTTGGGGCCAATCACCGCAAACGGCGCTACCGTCACTCCCTCGGCGAGAACTGCCGAAGGATCGACAACAGCCCGAGGATCGATGTGTGTCACGGCTCACCTCTCACGGTCAACCATCGCGGACATCAACAGCGCTTCTGCGGCTACCTCTCCGTCGACCGTTGCCACACCTTTGGCCTTCGCAGCGCGAGAGCGCAGGTTCGTCAGATTGATATCGATGCGGAGGACGTCTCCGGGGACGACCGGGCGACGAAAGCGGCACTCGTCGATCCCGGTGAAATAGATCAGTTTCGTGTCACGGTCCTGCACTTCGGAGAGAATCAACGTCGCTGTCGCTTGGGCCATCGCTTCGATGATCAAGACCCCCGGCATCACGGGCATGCCAGGAAAGTGCCCCTGAAAAAACGGCTCATTCGCGCTGACACACTTCTGTGCAACGATCCGCTTGAGGCGCTCGAACTCGAGAATCTTGTCGATCAACAAGAACGGATAGCGGTGCGGAATCGTCTTCATGATCATGCGGACATCCCAAGTCTCACTCACCGCGCGTCCCCTTTTCCTCGCTTGCGGCACTCCACCGTTTCCATAGTTCCGGTAGGCGAGCCTGGACCGCTACGATCCGTCGCCAGCGCGAGATCGGCATCGCCGGTATCCCTGCCACCATCTCGCGAGAACCCACATCGGAGAACACGGCACTCTTTGCCGCGACTGCCGAACCGGCCCCTACCGTCACGTGATCGGCAAGACCCGACTGACCGCCCATCATCGCGCCATCACCCAGTGTGCTGCTCCCCGAGATTCCGGATTGCGCCGCGATCATCGCGTCGGAGCCGACGCGCGCGTTGTGCCCGATCTGCACCAAATTGTCCAGTCTTGCTCGCGCCGCCAATCGCGTCTCTCCGAACGTGGCGCGATCGACGGTGGAGTTGGCTCCGACCTCCACATCGGCCTCCAAAACGACGCGCCCGAGATGCGGCACTCGCACGACTCTTCCAGCTTCATCGCGCGTCTGACCAAACCCGGGTGCACCGATCACCGCTCCGGCGAAAATCACACACCGATCCCCGATCACTGTTTTCGGGTAGATCACCGCCCGCGGATGGATCCAGACATCGGCTCCAACCTCGACGTGATCCATCAGCACGGCGCCCGCTCCGATGACGCTCGACGCGCCGATGCGAACGAAATCTCCGATCGAAACGTGAGGTCCGATGTGTGCGCTGGCGGCAAGAATCGAATCGGGACTGACGACCGCGGTGGCATGCACTCCTGCGGCAGGACGCTCGACGGGATAGAGCAGCGCCATCGCCTCCGCGAACGAGGCTTTGGCCGCCGCGGCCGCGAGAACGGGGCGGTCTCCGAAAGCGCCGGCGAGCGACTGCGGAACGATCAGCACTCCCGCCCGCGAGGACTGGGCCGCTTGCAGATGCTTGCGATCGAAGACCCCAGCGAGATCCCCCGGACCGGCCGACGCTAGATCTGAAGCACCCTCGACGAGTCGATCCCCACCCACCGGGCAGTCGAGCCCGAGGGCCGACGCCAGATCGGCCAGGCGCCAAGCACGCGCTCGGGGAGGGATCACTTCTTGACGGGCGCCGGCGCTGGCGCCGCGGGCGCAGATGCAGGCGCAGCGGTCGCTTGCTTATCGATCATCGCCGCCAAATCGGAGGTGATGTCCAGTGAGGCTGAGGCGTAACCGATCACCTCGACGGGAAGGATGATCGAGAACCCCTTTTCCTTTCCATACGCGTTCACCGCTTCAAGCACGCGCCGTTGCCAGCCCTCCTGCGCCTGCTCGACTTCAACGGTCACTTCGCGTGTCGCCGACTTCTGCGCCCCATCCAACTCGATTTGTTTTCGCTCGATTTTCAGCGCGAGTTCTTTGCTCTTGTCCGCCGACAGGCTCGTCGAGGTCTGCTGAAACTCGGTGTTCAACTTTTCGATTTCTTCCGAGAGCTTCTTAAGCTCCTCGCGCTTCCTTTGCTGAAGCGCGGTCAGCCGAGCCTGCAGCTTGGAGCCTTCTACGGTTTCCTGTGACAAGCGCTGTGCATCGAAGACACCGATCTTGATGGCCTGCTGAGCCCATGCAGCCGGTACGACAACAGCAAACGCCGCCGCTAAAGACACGACGAGGAGGCGCCCCAGCTTGATCATTCGAAACTCCTTTTCACGGTGCGCCGCAGGAGCGGCGCTAGAACTTACGGGTCGGGCATTCTAGCCCAGGCCCGGCAACCAGCGCCCGGCCGCGAGAGGGCCGAAACAAAAAGGCGGACCCCGCGGGGCCCGCCTGGAAGAACCGGCAGACGTTACTGAATCTATGCAGTCGTCAAGACGTTTCTGAAGGCTGGGTTTCCGTCGTCCCCGATCAAGACGTCGATGTCCCCGGTACCCTGGATTTCACCTTGAATGATCTTCTCCGAGATCGCGTCCTCGAAGTAGCGCTGGATCGCACGCCGGAGAGGTCGTGCGCCGTACGATCTATCGACGCAGGTCTTGTCGACCAACCAGCGATAGATCTCGTCTCTTGGGACCAGGCGAATACCCTTCTCGGCCAACGTTGCGTTGAGGTCCTCGAGCATCAGCTTGGTGATCTGTAGCAGTTCCTCGTCGCCCAAAGGATGGAACACGATGATTTCGTCGACTCGATTGAGGAACTCCGGCGTCAGCGTGCGACGCATCGCCTGGAGCACCACCTCGTTTTCGTTGGTCTTGGTCGTACCCCGTTGCGCCGGGGCGAAGCCGAGCCGCGAACGATTCACCAACGCTTCCGAGCCGATGTTCGACGTCATGATGATGATGCAGTTCTTGAAGTCGACGGTGTCGCCCCAAGCATCGGTGATCTGACCATCATCGAGCACCTGCAGCAGGATGTTGAGCACATCGAGGTGAGCCTTCTCGATTTCATCGAGCAGCACAACCGAATACGGCTGCCGCTTGACGCGCTCTGTCAGCTGACCACCCTCCTCATGACCGACATAACCGGGAGGCGAGCCAATCATTTTGGCGACGGCATGCTTTTCCATGTACTCGGACATGTCGAACCGGATCATCGCCTTCTCGTTGCCGAACAAGAACTCGGCGAGCGACTTGGCGAGTTGCGTCTTACCGACACCCGTCGGGCCCAAAAAGATGAACGACCCGACTGGCCGCCGCGGGTTCTTCAACCCCGCTCGCGAGCGGCGGATGGCGCGTGAAAGCGCCGAGATCGCCTCATGCTGCCCAATCACCCGACCGTGCAGATGGTCCTCCATCTTCATCAGTCGCTGCATCTCTTCTTGCGCTACTCGAGTCACCGGAATGCCGGTCCACTTCGAGATGACCTCTTCGACATCGTGACGATCGACCTCGATCACGGTCTGTGCTTCGCGCTCGGCTTCCGACCGCAGTCCATCGGCCTTCTCGCGCAGCGAGACCTCCTTGTCGTGCCAGGTCACCGCTTCATCGAAGTCCTTGCGCGACAACGCGGCCTTCATTCCCTCGACCGACTTCTGGATTTCCTTCTCGACATCGCGCAACGCCCGGTAGGTAGTACGCTTTCGCAGTTTGACCCAAGCGCCGGCTTCGTCGATGACATCGATCGACTTGTCGGGCAGGAACCGATCGGTGATGTACCGATTGGATTGGAACACCGCTGTACGAATTGCCTCGTCGGTGTAGCTGACGCCGTGGAAGCGTTCGTACCGCTCCTTGATCCCGGTCAGCACCTCGATCGTCTCGAGCTCCGAGGGTGGGTGAATCTTGATCGGCTGGAAGCGACGGACTAGGGCACGATCGCGCTCGATGTGTTTGTGGTAGTCACGCGGCGTCGTGGCTCCGATGCATTGGACTTCCCCCCGCGACAACGCGGGCTTGAGAATATTGGCGGCATCCAAAGAGCCTTCAGCCGATCCCGCCCCGATCAGAGAGTGGATCTCGTCAATGAACAAGATCACCTCACGCGCTGAGATCAGCTCCTGAATGATCCCCTTCAGTCGCTCTTCGAACTGACCTCGGTACTTCGTGCCCGCTACGACCAGCGAAAGGTCGAGTGCGAGGATTCGCTTCCCGACCAACGATGGCGGAATCTCACCCTCCACGATGCGCGTCGCCAGACCCTCGATGATCGCCGTCTTGCCGACGCCCGGTTCGCCCAACAGCACCGGGTTGTTCTTACGGCGGCGCGAGAGGACCTGGACCACGCGTTCCAACTCGGTTTCGCGCCCGATCAACGGGTCGAAGCCGCCTTCGCGAGCGATCTTCGTCATGTCGCGCGAGAACTCGTCGAGGAACGGAGTCTCCTTCTTTTTGGCGGAGCCGCCCTTCCCCGAGGACATCGCTCGACGCTTCGCCAGGTTGATGATGTCCTCGCGAACTGTGTAAAGGCGCATCCCGCGCTCAGCCAGTGTGCGGCCGGCCGGTGCATCATCGACGCGAATCAAACCAAGCAGTAGATGCTCGACATCGACCGAGGGTGACATCAAGCCGCGAGCTTCTTCTTGCGCGCATTCGAGCACGCGTTTGACATCCTCGCCGAACGGAATGTCGACGCCGCGTGAGCCGCCCAGCATTCCGCCCTGACGGTTCTCGAGTTCGGTTCGCAGCAGATCCACCGAGATGTTGCTGCGGTGAAACAGCTCGCGAACGAGCGGGTCGTCCTCGCGCAACAGCCCGATCAAGATGTGTTCCGTACCGATCACCGGCGCTCCCCGCTGAGTCGCTTCGTAGCGCGCCAGGAACAGCACCCGTTTAGCCTTTTCCGTGAACTGCTCGATCATGGATTCACCGTCATGTTTGGGCCCGCGGCATCGGTCGCCGCTGGAGGCTCGAGGTCATCCGGGAACGAATCGGCCAGTCGGCCCTGTGCGAGTCGGACGATCCGATCGCAACGTCGGGCCAGCCGGCTGCTGTGCGTAGCGACGATCAAAGCGAACCCCAGTTGGCGCTGCAAGTCGAACAAGAGATCGAGCACACGCGTGCCGGTGCGGGGGTCGAGGTTCCCGGTCGGCTCATCGGCGAAGACCGCCGAGGGGGAACCGAGTAGTGCACGTCCGATCGAGACTCGCTGCTGTTCGCCACCTGAAAGCTCCGAGGGGAAGTGAGTGGCTCGCGTGCCGAGACCGAGGGGCTCGAGGATCGTTGCCGCAGCCGAGAGCGCTTTGGAAGACGACCACCCCGCGACCAGGCCGGCCAGGGCGACGTTCTCGAGCGCAGTGAGCTCCGGGAGCAATCCATGGAATTGAAAGATGAACCCCACCTCGCGACGGCGCCACCGCGCTCGATCCTGAATTCCAAGGGGTAACTCCGCACCCCGATGAAACACCTGGCCTGAGTCTGGCCGGTCGAGTCCTCCCAAGACATTGAGCAGGGTGCTCTTCCCGGTCCCGGAGTCACCGCAGACCGCCAGCGACTCGCGGGCACGGACAGCCAGGTCGACACCATCGAGCACCAGAATGGTTTCCTCGCCGTCCAAGACTCGGCGCCTGTAGCTCTTGCGAACCTGACGCGCCTCGATCAGTACCGGCTCAGTCATGGCGCAGGGCCTCGACCGGATCGAGTCTCGCTACCCGCCATGCCGGATATAGGGTGGCGAGCACCGCGACCCCCAGTGACATCCCGACGGTGGCCAGGATGTCCGACCACTGCAATCGAAACGGAAGGTGATCGAGCAAATAAACCTGAGGGTCGAGTTTGATCACGGCAAAACGATCGAGCAGCCAGGCCGCGGAGACACCCAAGCCTGCCCCACCGAACGTGCCTGCCACGCCCATCGCCAATCCCTGGTAAACGAAGATCCGCATCAGTCCGGCAGGCGTAGCGCCCATCGCCGCCAAGACACCGATCGATCGAACCTTCTGCATGACCGTCAACACCAAAGTACTGACGACGCCGAATGCAGCGACAAGCACGATCAAGCCGACCGCCACGAATAGCAGCAGCTTCTCCAAGCGCAGCGCCGAAAACAGTGTGGTGTAGTGACCGTAGATATCCTCGACGACGTAATCGGACCCCAGCTCACGGCGCAGCGTTTCGGTCAGCTGCGGCACTGCTCCGATCGCGGTGGTTCTTACGGCGATGCGTTGCGCCGCGGTGTCCAAGCCGTAAAGGTCCCTTGCTACGTTCAGTTCGATGAACGCCCAGGTGGAGTCGTATTCTTCGTATCCCGCAGCGAACAGTCCGACAACGGCGAAGGTCTTGCCGCGCAGGGTGGGGCGCTCCGAAAACGTCAGGTCGGGCTGCGTCACCCGAACCTGAAGTAGATCACCCAAGCCAACACCGAGCCGCTCGGCCAGCTCTCGCCCCAGAACGATTCCAGGTCGACCGTGCTCGCCGAGCGCAAGATCTTCGAACCGCCCCTCGATCAGCGTCTTGGCGATCGAGGAGACGCGGCCGCCGCGTGCAGGATCGACCCCGTGCACCGAACCGAACTGCATGCCGCCGCCGCGCGGTATCAAGACACCAAAGCCCTGCACCAGCGGCTCCGCCGCAACGACTCCCGGAATCTGCTCGATGCGCGCGATCAATGGCGCAGGATCAGTGATGCCGTTCTCCGTCGCCGACTGCACCCAGGCGTGAGCGTTCGCATCCAAGATGTGGCGAAACGTCTCTTGATGAAATCCTGTCATCAGCGCCAGCACGATGATCAGCGAGGCCACACCGAGTAGAAATCCGAGGGCCGAGATCACGCTGATCAGCGAGATCAGCCCTTGGCGTCGAGCCCGGACGAACCGTTTCGCAAGGAAGAAGGCCAATCGATGATCGGCACCGCGCGATTCCTCGGGCTGCCGTGGGTCTGCCGCGTCGATTCCCGACTCACGGGGCACGACGAGCCGTCCATTGCCCGCGCGGTAGTCCGCCCTGGACCAGTTCGAAGTTCTGCCATGTGCCCCTCAGTCGCAGGCCGTCACTATCGAGCGCGCCTTCGATCTCCGCATCGCGACCGCGTACCGCATCGATGCGTTGCAGATACAGTTTTCCGTTGACGAACGTGCCCTGCAAACTCCCGCTCATTCCATTGGAGAGTTTGTATTGGCCCGTAACCAACGTCCCGGACTGATCGAGATACAACGTTCCCGCGATGCTGCCGGGCATCCACACGAGGTCCCATACACCGGTCAACGGCTCCTGACCGGTGGGGCGCGCGCCGCGCAGTTCGGTCAGCCTGACCATGAGCGCGTCACGCTCATGAATCAGGCGCCAAACCTCATCGATTCGTCGGTCGGTGATTTCTCTACTCGAAGCCGCTTGCGCGCGCGCCTGCCGCACCGCCTCGACCAACTCATCCAGGCGCTCACTCGAGAGGTCCTTGGCCCGAACCAATTCGCGATCGAGTCCATCTTCGGCTGCCGCCAGCCGTCGCTCGGCCTCGGCTCGCCGCATCGCTCCTTCCCGATACGATCGAGAGGCCTGAACGATCATCGTCCGTACCAGTTTCGCGCGCTCATCGATCGACACGATCAGCGCCGCCAACTTCGCCGAGTCCAACGGCGGTCGACGCTCGCGACTGGCGTCATCGAAAGTCGGATCTGCGAGGGAGTCTGGCTCCTCCGAGCGGGGCAACGAGGGAACCAGTGCCGTCGAAGCGACTGCCACCAGTGCGAGGACGAGGCGAGTTCTCCCCTCTGCCAACAGCTTGTCTAGGATTCCCATTCGGGCTCCGTACGCGGAGCGGTCATCGTAGCGTTGCGCCTGCGCTGCGAACAAGATGCTTGGCTTTCATGGTCGGTTCGGCCCATCGGCTTCAACCCGACCAGCGTTCCACTCCGAATCCTCCTCGGGCGGCGGAACGTGCGCACGAATGGTCATTCCATCGAACAGCGGGCTCAACAAATAGCACGCCAACCAAACCACCAGCGCCCACTCGAACCAAAGCACGAATGCAATGACCACCGCGGCGACCAGTGCCAGTTGCCGGTACGGCTTGGGGCCGACTCTGAGATCCTTGAATGTGCGAAAACGAATTCGGCTGACCATCAGAAGAGCCGCCAAGGCCACGACCAAGGCGTGCAGTGCCGCCCATGCGGTCGAAGGGAACGGCTGCCCCTCGAGCAAGAACACCGGACAGGACGCGATGGCGGCCGCGGTTGGAATCGGCAGGCCGGTGAAGTACCGCACGTCGTGAGTCGGCGCGCTGTTGAAACGGGCCAAACGAAGCACGCCGCACGCGGCGAACAGGAAACAGACGGCCCACCCTGGCCTTCCGAGTTGGTTCAACCCCATGTGAAACACGAGGGCTGCGGGCGCTACCGCAAAACTGACCGTATCGGCCAACGCATCGAGTTGCTCCCCGAATCGTCCATCCGAGCCGACCATGCGCGCCACGCGCCCATCGATTCCGTCAAGGAAGAATGCAGCGACGATCAGCCACGCCGAAAACAGGAACTGTCCGCGCGAGGCCATCAATATGGCGGCGAAACCACACAGCATGTTCCCAAGGGTGATCGCGCCGGGGAGCACGCCCCAATGACCTCGCATCCGCTGCCCGAAACGGCGATCGCGTAGTCTGATCCGGCGTTGGAACGGCGCGCTCACGAGTTTGCTGTGCCTGACCAACGAGCGATCACGCTGGTTCCTCCCTGCACCTTGTCTCCGACGCGCACCGTGGGTACGGCATCGCCCGGCAAATCGACGCGAGTGCAGGAGCCAAAGCGAATCAACCCAAAACGATCTCCCGCACGCAGCACGTCACCGACGCGTGCTCGACAAACGATGCGCCGCGCGATCAGGCCTGCGATCTGGATGGTTTGCACCGTGCCATGCTCCGTCTCGAGCACTAGATCGTTGGCTTCGTTGACCGCTGGGACTTCAGGTCGATAGGCCGCCAGGAATTTCCCAGGGCGGTGTTGCACGCGCGTCACGCGCCCGGACACCGGAACGCGATTGATATGCACATTCAACACACTCAAGAAGATCGTGATCGTCGTCTTTTCGGGACTGTGATCGACCGCCGTGATGCGTCCATCGGCGGGCGACAAGACCAGCGCAGGGTCTTGCGGGACGTCGCGCTGCGGGTCGCGGAAGAATGCGGCACAGCCGAGCGCGGTCACGACGCCGAACGCAAGGCAGCCTGCGGCTAGCAGCGGGTTGCCCAACAGATATCGAGCCAGTAACGCGGCGCCAACCCCACTCATAGCGGCACCGATCACGAACTGCCAAGCCTCTGGATCGATCGGTAGGCGACCCGGTCGCAACTCCGCACGGGCAGAGCCTGAGGCTGCATTGCCGAGGTGTGATGAATCGTTCGACACGGCCCGAAGTCTAGCCTGGAAACCGCTCGATCGCTTCGGGCTCAGAGCGCTCGGCGCAGCATCAAACTCATCAACAGCGCATCGCCGCCGCTCGCGTAGTAGTGCCGTCTGACGCCGACCGGAACGAAACCAGAGGCCGAATAAAGATCGATCGCGCGCTGGTTGGTGGTCTCGACCTCCAGGTCGGCGCGCTGCACCCCCTGCTCGAGGCCTCGTCGCAACAGATGCTGCACGATCGAGCGTGCATAGCCTCGCCCGCGTCCAGTGGGATGCACCGCCACACTGAGGATCGCGATCGACTCGTCGGTCACCCGCGCCAAACCACACGCCACCAAAGTCCCTTGCTCATCGCGAATTCCCCACGCTTCGTGTCCCGGTTCGCCGGTCAGCTCGCCGGCCAACATCCCCTTCGACCATGGGTGGTCGAACGAGGCTTGTTCCAGTGCAAGCAGACCTTCGAGGTCTGCGGGTCCGAGGCGATACGGTTCGACCGTGGGCAACTCCAACGATCGGGTCGCAGGAAGCGCTGCATCGGGAGGGACCAAATAAGTGGGCTGCAGCGACCGCGCCGGTATCGCGTGGCACGCGCCGGCCAGCGCCAACTCGGCCATCGCTTCGACCGTCGGGCGCTTGATCAGCCCGGGGGCGCACTCGTCTGGCCAATTGAATGCTCGGGCGCCAAGCGGAGCGATCACGCGAGAGCCGTTCAGCACCGTCTCCGCAGGCAAATCCTCGAGCGCGATCAGTCGAGCGCTACGCGGATCGGGTCCCTGCTCGGTGGCGATCGCCAACAGCACGCGAAACCTTCCCCACGGCACCGCCGTCCACACCGGCAGCGGCGCATCGGCAGCGCACGCGATCACTCTGGGGGCATCGACTCCGTAGAGCGGCGTGCCTGAGGCCTCCGACATTCCGGAGGCGATTCCCATCGCGACGCGCAGTCCAGTAAACGAACCTGGTCCAGTGCAGACGGCAATCGCGTCGAGGTCTCGCGGAGCGACCTCCGCCTCCTGCATCACCTCGCTGACGGCATTGAGGAAGTCGGACCGTTCGTCCTTCGGCTCCGGCAAAACCTTGGCGACCGCCAGTTGGCCGTCTCGAACGACCCCGACAGACGCGGGCAGCAGCGCCCCGTCGAGTAGCAGTACGGTGTCGGTCGGCCCCATCGCACCCTCGTTGACCTCGAATTGAAATCGTTCCGCATCGCCTTCGCCGTCCCGCTTACTGCCGCATTGCACCGGGTTCGAGCGGGACCCATCTTGGCCGAGATACTGCTTCGGGGCGACTGCCCGCCCCTTCACGAGGTGCCGTCATGGATTCTACCGCCACGATCGGACGAGAACTGCTCGAAACCGTGCTCCGCAACCAGCACTTGAACGAGTTTCGCGAGCAGCATTGGTCTGGAAGTTTCGAGCAGTACGTGGCACTCGTAAAGGAAAAGCCCGAGGTCACTCGCACCGCGTATCAGCGCCTGTACGACATGATCCTGTCCTACGGAACGTCTGAGTATGTCGACAACAAGAAACCGATCGTTCACTACCATTTCTTCGATGATGCCGATCATGGCGGCAAGGACGCCGTCTACGGTCTCGACATCTCGTTGATGAAACTCGTCAACATCTTCAAGAGCGCGGCTCGGCGCTACGGCACCGAGCGGCGCGTGATTCTCCTACACGGCCCCGTCGGCTCGGCCAAGAGCACGATTGCTCGGCTGCTCAAGCACGGAATGGAGGAGTTTTCGCGGCGGCCGGAAGGGGCGATCTATTCGTTCAGTTGGGTGCGCGACTCGAACAAACCCGAGGAGCTCACGCACTGCCCCATGAACGAGGAACCGCTGCACCTTGTCCCTCACGAGCTGCGTGGCAGCTTGATCCAGAAGCTCAACGAAGGGCGTAGCGCAGAAGACTTCCACGTGCAGGTCGACGGCGACCTGTGTCCGTTCTGCCGCCAGGAGTTCCGCGATCTTATGGTTCGCTACGAAGGCGATCTGTCGCGCGTACTCGAACACGCTCGCGTACGCCGTGTGATCCTGTCGGAGAAAGACCGGGTCGGAATCGGCACCTTCCAACCCAAAGACGAGAAGAATCAAGACTCGACCGAGCTCACCGGCGACATCAACTACCGCAAGATCGCCGAGTACGGCACCGACTCCGATCCGCGAGCGTTCAACTTCGACGGCGAATTCAACATCGCCAATCGCGGCATCATCGAGTTCATCGAAGTACTGAAGCTCGACGTAGCGTTTCTATACGATCTTCTCGGCGCCTCGCAGGAACACAAGATCAAGCCGAAGAAGTTCCCGCAGACGGACATCGACGAAGTGATCCTGGGTCACACGAACGAACCTGAATATCGCAAGCTCCAGAGCAACGAGTATATGGAAGCGTTGCGCGATCGGACGGTAAAGGTCGATGTGCCTTACATCACCAAGCTGCGCGAGGAAATCAAGATCTACGCCAAGGACTACAACGATCGCCGAATTCAGGGCAAGCATATCGCGCCGCATACATTGGAGATGGCCGCGATGTGGGCAGTCTTGACCCGGCTCGAGGAGCCGAAGAAGCACAACTTGACCTTGATGCAGAAGCTCAAACTCTACAACGGCAAGACCCTGCCGGGTTACACCGAAGACAATGTCAAGGAACTGCGCAAAGAAGCGGCTCGCGAAGGGATGGATGGGATCTCTCCACGCTACGTTCAGGACAAGATCTCCAACGCATTGGTCGCCGATCGCAACGAGCGCTGTATCAATCCATTCATGGTGCTGAACGAGCTGGAAACCGGCTTGAAGCATCACTCATTGCTCAACAACGAAGACGATCGTAAGCGCTACCGCGAACTACTGGTCGAGGTCAAGCGTGAGTACGAAGACACGGTAAAGAACGAAGTCCAACGTGCGATTGCCGCCGATGAGGCCGCGATCGGCCGGTTGTGCGGGAACTACCTGGACAACGTCAAGGCGTACACGCAGAAAGAGCGCGTGCGCAATCCTTACACCGGGATGGATGAGCCGCCGGACGAGCGTTTGATGCGCTCGATCGAGGAGAAGATCGGTATCCCGGAAAACCGCAAGGACGACTTCCGGCGCGAGATCATGAACTACATCGGCGCAATGGCGGTCGAAGGGAAGAAGTTCGACTACAAGTCGAACGAGCGTCTGCACAAGGCTCTCGAGCTGAAACTGTTCGAAGACCAGAAGGACACGATCAAGCTGACCTCTCTCGTGACGTCGGTCGTCGATCGAGAGACTCAGGAGAAGATCGACGTCGTCAAAGGCCGGCTGGTCAAGGACTACGGATACTGCGACAGTTGCGCGACCGATGTGCTCCACTTCGTGGCCAGCATCTTCGCGCGTGGCGACGCCAAGGACAATTGATCCGGTGTCACTGGTCATCGACACCGACGTCGGCCGATTTCGGCAGATCGTGCGCGGGCGCGTGCGCGATGAGTTGCGACGCTTCATGCAAAAGGGAGAGATGATCGGCAGGAAGGGCAAGAACCTGGTCTCGATCCCGCTCAATCGCATCGATCTGCCACGCTTCATCCACTTCCCCGGCGGCCAGCAGCAAGTCGGTCAAGGCGAGGGTGATGTCGGGCAGCCTGTCGCACCCGCCGATGGCGGCGACGGGCACGGGCATGGCCCTGCAGGGAACGCTCCGGGCGACCACATTCTGGAAGTGGAGATGACCGTCGACGAGCTGGCCGATCTGCTCGGCCAAGAGTTCGGCCTGCCGAGAATCCAACCGAAAGGTCGACATCATCTGCAAGTCACGACCGGAAAGTTCACCGGAATCTCGAACAGCGGACCCGAGTCCCTGAGACATTTCAAGCGCACTTTCCGGCAAGCCTTGAAGCGGCAGATTGCCGCCGGCGTCTACGATCCAGCCTCACCACGCATCATCCCGATCCGCGAAGACAAGCGGTTCCGTACCTACCGACGCAGTGAGGAGCCACGTGCCAACGCCGTGATTCTCTATGTGATGGACGTCTCCGGTTCGATGGGCGATGAGCAGAAGGAAATCGTCCGCGTCACCAGTTTCTGGCTCGATACCTGGATCCGTTCCCAGTACAAGGGACTCGAAACCGTGTACGTGGTTCACGATGCCGAGGCCCGCGAAGTCGATCGCGACACATTCTTCCGGCTGCGCGAGAGCGGCGGCACCGTGATCAGCAGCGCCTACCGCTTGTGTCAGAAGATCGTCGAGGAGCGATTTGCACCCCAGGACTGGAACATCTACTTGTTCCAATTCTCCGATGGGGACAACTGGTCGCAGGGCGATACGGAACAGTGCGTTCAACTGATGCGGGACGAGTTGCTCCCGAACCTCAATCTCTTCGCCTACGGTCAGGTCGAGAGCCCCTACGGCTCCGGCCAGTTCCTGCGGGATCTGGAACAGCCGCTGGGCAAGGACGAACGTGTGGTTCTGTCGGTGATCGACAGCAAGGAATCGATACCACGCGCCATCAAAGAGTTCCTCTCCACCGGGAGATGACCGTGTCGCTGCCGCCCGAGCTCAACGCACTTCATCGACGGGTCGAAGCCTGCGCCGCGGAAGTGGGGCTGACGACATACCCTGTTGTGTTCGAGATCGTCGACTACGCCCAGATGAGCCAACTGGCTGCTTACACCGGGTTCCCAGTGCGGTACCCGCACTGGCGGTTTGGGATGGAATACGAGCAACTTTCCAAATCGTATGAATACGGGCTTCACAAGATCTACGAGATGGTGATCAACAACGATCCAACCTATGCGTACCTATTGGAAGGCAATACATATCTCGATCAGAAGCTGGTGATGGCTCATGTCTACGGTCACGCCGACTTTTTCAAGAACAACGTCTATTTCGCGCATACCAATCGCAAGATGGTCGATCAGATGGCCAATCACGCCACGCGAGTACGCCGCCTACTCGATCGGCTCGGCGTCGAAAAGGTCGAGCGTTTCATCGACGCCTGCCTGTCGATCGAGGATCTGATCGATCCGCAGAACGCGTTTCGTGCTTCCTATCAACAGGATGAGTCGGTCGAAGAGGCGCCGCCCGCCGTCGTACGTCCGCTGCCCGCCAAGAACTACATGCAGAACTACATCAACCCGCCCGAAGAACTCGAGCGCACGCGCGCTCGTTTGGAAAAGGAACGGATCCAGAACCTCCGCTTCCCGCCCCATCCGCGGCGAGATGTGATGGGATTCCTGCTGGCGCATGCTCCGCTGGAATCATGGGAGCGAGACCTGCTCGACATCGTTCGGGAGGAGGCCTACTACTTCCTGCCGCAACGGCAGAGCAAGATCATGAACGAGGGTTGGGCCTGCTACTGGCACACCACGCTACTCACACAGGGCCTGCTCGACGATTCGGAGCTGATCGACTACGCCGACCATCACAGCGGCACCACCGCGATGAGTCCTGGTCGAATCAACCCTTATAAACTCGGTCTGGAGTTGCTGCGCGATATCGAGTGGCGATGGGACACCGGCCGCTTCGGCAAGGACTGGGACGACTGCGATGACATGCGCGAGCGGGACCAGTGGAACCGCAAGACTGGTATGGGCCATCAAAAGATCTTCGACGTTCGAAAGCTGTATTGTGACCTGACGTTCATCGACGAGTTCCTGACTGAGGATTTCTGCCGACAGCAGAAGCTATTCGTGTTTGCCAAGGACCGCCGGCAGGGCGCATGGACGATCCAGTCGCGGGAGTTCCAAGAGGTCAAGAAGGCACTGCTGTTCCAACTCTCCAACTGCGGCACGCCGTGCATCGAGGTCGTCGACGCGAACTATCGCAACCGCGGCGAACTTTTGCTGGTCCATCGACACGACGGCGTCGATCTGAAGTTGGACTGGGCGCGCGAAGTGCTCTCGGCCTTGGTGCGCATTTGGCGTCGCCCCGTGTTTCTCGAAACATTGATCTCGGGAAAAGGTCGGAGGCTTGGCCACGATGGTAGCAAGACCAGCGAGAGCGACATCACAACGGTCGTGGCGGAGGAAGCGACGGCTACAGGCTAGGCCCGTCGCTCACTCCAATCCGAAACGATCCATTCGGTCCTTCAACTCCTGCTCGCTGATCCCGAGTCTTACGGCAGCTCGAGCGATGTCCCCCCCGACCTCCTGAAGATGACGGCGCAGCCAGGTCTCTTCGAAGCGACGCAACGTCTCCTGAACTCCGCCGTCGCCTTCCTCGCGACCGGTAATCTGCGGCGGAAGTTCGTCGCTACGAATCAAAGGGCCCGCCGCGAGCAGAACCAGTCGCTCGCAGGTGCGCTGCAGCTCGCGAACATTGCCGGGCCAGTCGTAGGACAACAGGTGGTGCATAGCCTCCGGCGAAAAGCTCAATTCTTCCCGCGCATACTCGCGCGACAACTCCGCCAAAAATCTCTCTGCCAACTCAGGGATATCCTCGCGACGCGAGCGCAGCGGCGGGATCTGAATTTGGTGCGGGAACGCTTTCACGAATTGCTCGGAGAGTTTGCCGGCGGCCACCGCTCGATCAGGCGGTTCCAAGAGCGCGATGATCAAGTGCGCATCGCTGTCGATGGTGTGTCCGGACCCAGGCACCGGGAAGTGACCAGTCGACATTCCTTCGATCAATGCCACCTGCACCGTTGCCGGCAGGTTGTCCGCGTTCTCGATGTAGAGCGTGCCGTCGTCCGTGAGGGCCACGCGCCCAGGTTCATCGCTGCGTCGTAAGGGGTCGCCAAAAAGCGTGCGGATCAACCGCTCGCGAGGCAATGCCGAGGCCTGCACATCGAGAAACGGACCATCGGGACGCGGGCCGTGCAGGGCTAGCGCACGCGCGGCCAAGCGGCGCCCCGCACCCTTCTCGCCGTAGAGCAGAATCGGCTCGCCGTCGATTGCTGCGGCGAGTTGGGCGCGCAGTCGTTCGACCGCCTCGCTACGCCCCGAATACTCGGCCTCACGTCTCAGCTCCGTACGCAGCGCTCGGTTCTTGCGCTCGAGCCGAGCCTGGCGCAGCGCGTTGGCGGTGACCAATAACACCCGATCCAACGACAGCGGCTTCTCGATGAAATCGTAGGCGCCAAGCTTCGTGGCGCGCACCGCCGTATCGATCGTGCCGTGGCCCGAGATCATGATCACCGGCGACTGCACGCCACGTTCGCGAATCGTGCGGAGAACTTCCAGTCCGTCGATCCCCGGCAACCAAACATCCAAGAAGATCGCGTCCGGTCCCTGAGCAACGGCCTGCTCCGCACCGGCCTCGCCGGTCGCGGCGGAGGATACGAAATACCCCTCGTCCTCTAGGATCTGCGACAACGCGCGGCGGACCGAATCCTCGTCGTCGATGATCAAGATGGTCCCTTTGCCGCGTGGATCGTTCATTCCGTCTCTCCCCGAGTTGGCTCGGTCGCTGCGCCTGCTTCCGCCACAGGCAGTTCGATGATCATCCGTGTTCCACCACCGGTGGCGGCTTCGGCGCGCACCCAGCCACCATGCTCGGTCACGATCCGATGCGCGATCGCCAAGCCAAGTCCCGTCCCGCCCGGTCTTCGCGAGAAGTTCGGCAGAAACAGTTTGTTCCGGTCGTCCTCGCTCAACCCAGGTCCGTCGTCCGCCACTTCGAGCACGACGGTTCGATGCACCGCATGGTGACTGACCCGCACCGAGATCGTACCGCGGCCATTCAGCGCTTTGACCGCGTTGTCGAGCAGATTGATGAGCACACGGCGCATCGCATCGCGATCGACGCGATGCGGCGGGACGTCGACGTCCAGAGACTGCTCGAAGCGGACACCAGGGGAAGCGCCCTCATACAGCGCGACTGCATCGGAGACGACGCTACGGACGTCCCCCAACTCCGGCGAAACTTCGGGCATCCGGCCATAGCGTGAAAACTCATCGATCAACTGCCGCAGCGACTCGACCTCGCGGACGATCGTCGCCACGCCCTCTTCGACGATCGGTCCTGCCTCCGTGCCATCGCGCTGGAACCGCCGCAACAATCTCTCGGCAGAGAGCCGGATCGGGGTGAGTGGATTCTTGATCTCATGCGCGACCCGGCGTGCAACCTCACCCCAGGCGGCGTGGCGTTCGGCACGACGCAACTGTGTGAGATCGGCGAGTACGAGCAATACCCCCTCACCGCGCCCCGGGATGATGAAGCGCTCGGCGTTGACCTCGACCGAGACGTGTCCGGCGCCCGCATTCAGGGGAACTTCGAGTTGGATGCGGGGCAGTCGGCCTTCGATCACCGGCAGCACGGCTTCGAGCAGTGCCTCGCGCTGATCTCCGAGCGCCTGCTTGAAATCGGCACCCGCCTCCAGCGCATCCAATTGCAGCACCTCGAGTGCCGATCGATTGACCGTCGAGACCTTGCCTTGTGCATCGACCGAGATGACGCCGACAGGGACAGTCTCCAGGAGGGTCTCGATGTAGTGCCGACGCGCGTCCAGGTCGCGGCGTGCACGCTCGAGTTCCCCAGCCATTCGATTGAATCTCCGAGCCAACTGACTGATCTCGTCCTGGCCGCGCTCACGCACCCGTGTGGAAAGCTCGCCTCGCGCCAACGCATCGGTGGCAGTGACCAACTCGAGAATCGGATCGGTGATCTGCCGCGCGAAGTAAAATCCGCTCCAGATCGCAGCAAACAAAACCACGAGCGTGACCAGCAGGAACAGGCCGGAGTAAACACGCTGCAGCGAGGGCCGGCGAGAGATCAAATCCTTGGTATCGCGATCGGAAGCGACCACCCGCTCGATGTCGTCGGCGATCGCCTCACCGATATAGACGGCACCCCACACGGCGGCGGCCGGCGCCCCGTTCGCAGTGACCGGCACGACGGCAACGGCACGCCACCCGTATGCCATTCGCTCCGCGTGCGTGACGCTCTTGCCGCTGGAGAGCACGTCGTCGGCCAGCGCTACCGGTAGGCGAGCCAGTTCGTTGGCGCGAACTCCATCGCGGTGTTCTTGCGGCGGCTCGGCTACCGCCAACGGGCTGCCGCGTCGCGGCACCACACCGGCTGCAACCAGACCATAGCGCTGCCGTGCCGCCTCCAGCCGTTTGACGATCTCTGCGGGAGCCACCTGACGGTCGCCCGTCAGTAACTCCGTTAGATCGGTGCGAAGTTGTTGACTGAACCAGAGCGCGCGCGCCACGGCGTCGTTTTGCGTGTATTCAGCGAGTGAAGCGGCGCTCGCCAACATCTTGTCGCGATCTCGCGGCTGCACGTCGCGCAGCGTGCGAAACACGATTCCGATCGCTGCGTACGACAAGATCAAGGCCGGCGCCAACGTCAACACCAGGAACGTCAGAGCCACGCGGGCTTGCATGCGCGAGCCGATCGGTCCGGTCCGCCACCCAGCCAGAACTCGCACCAGGTTTCGTATCAGAAGACCGCCCAGCGCCAAGGTGAACACCGCCACCGTGGTCGACAGAACCGTGAGCAGTGTCTTGTCCGTGGCGAGCTGCGAGTCGAGTTTTCCTCGCTGAATCACCCAATAGAGCGCGATCGCCACCGGCACCAACAGCGCGATACCGGCGGCGAGCAAGCGCCCGCGACGGAGGCGCGGACGTTGGCGACTCAATGTGAGGTCTGCCCTGGCGGCGTCGGGCGCGAAGGCGGAGCCTCCGGTCCACCGGTTCCGCTCTCGAAGACCCAGGCACTCCGATCGGCCAGCAGTGCGTCGACCAATCGTCCGTGCAATTCGTGACCGCTACGCCAAGCCATCACCCGTCCTCGAATCGGACAACCCAGCAGCGCGAGATCGCCGACGAGATCGAGCAGCTTGTGCCGCACGAACTCGTCCTGGAAGCGAAGGTCGATTCCCTTCAGCCCCTCGTCATCGACCAAGATCGCATTGTCCAAAGAACCGCCCTGAGCAAGCCCCGCCGCGCGGAGCTTCTCTACATCGCGCCGAAGCGCAAACGTCCGGGCCGGTGCCAGCTTGTGCAGGAAGTCCTCGGCGTAATCGAGTCGCACGGTGAGTTCTTGATAACCAAGCTGAGAGTGCTCGAAATCGATCCCGGCGGTGAGCCGAAACCCGTCCCATGGCTGGATCTCTAGCCGGCGGAGATCGTCCCCCACACTGACCGTCTGGGTAACCACGAGAACCCCACGCGCGGCCGGCAACTCGCGCAGCCCCGCTTGAAGGATCGCTTGGGCGATGGGAAGCGCGGAACCGTCCAGGATCGGGACTTCGGGTCCGTCGATCAGGAGCTGGGCGTTGTCTACCCCCAGGGCATAGAGGGCCGCCAAGAGATGTTCGGGCGTATCGACCGTGGCCCCCGCGTGGCCGAGGCGGCTGGCGTGCACCATCCCGCCGCGGAATTGCTGCAGAGCCGGAATTCGCACGCCACAGTCCGATCGAAAGAACACCAGACCCGTATTGGCTTCGGCCGGCTCGATCGAGAGCGTGGCTCGCCCGCCATGGTGCAGGCCGACTCCCTCCAAACGGACCGGGGCCGCGACAGTGGTTTGTTGGCTCATGCGCGGTCGCATGCTAGCCCGGTCCTCGATCTCGGACGAGTGCACCGCGCCAGAAGCGTGGTTGACCCGGCCGAGACGTCCGAGGTCAGAGTGCCTCGTCGAACGGAGATGAGAGCGGACCGACATGACCTGGATCAAGCGATCCGGTTTGAAGACCTGAGCACGTTTCGGTTATGAAGGTGGCGTAATGGACCGTCTCGTGGGTTTCAGAGGAACGATCAAGGCATAGCAGATTCGTTGGTCCGAATGCCCGCGCGACCTTTTCTAGGGGATGGCAACTTCAACGGCGATCGGAAGGCTGTTTCGACGCCGGGAGGATCGTGGATGAAACGGACCCGAATCGCAGTATCCCTCGTGAGCGTGCTGATGCTCTCAGGGGCCCTGGCTGTGGCCGAAGACGCGAGCAAGATCTTCGAAACGAAGTGCGCGGCATGTCATGGAGCCGACGCGAAAGGCGCCGAAGCCAAGACCAAGTCGCTGAAGGTCGAACTGGCGATGCTCGACCTGCTCGACAAGGAGAGCCTCGCGAAGACCGAGCAGCAGTGGATCGACATCACGAAGAATGGCGACAAGAAGATGCCCAAGTACGGCGGCAAGATTGCCGATGAAGATATTGCCGCGGTAGTGAAGTTCGTCCGAGCCAAGGCCAAGTAAGGCAACCTGTCACGAACGCCGAGGGTGGCTCACGCTGCCCTCGGTTTCTTTTTCCCCCTGTGCGGACCGCGGCGCGGCCATCCCGGAATCGGGAACGTTCCGCGCGACTCGCAGCGCGGTATTTCGTAGACACCACTCAGAGCGTGAGGAGGCCGATCACGATCAGGACGAGCAGGGTCGTTCCTGCGATCAATCCGAATCCTCCCAACACTCGTCCCCAGCGTCTTAGCTGCGGGTCCTCCTCTTCCAGATGCCGCCAACCCTCTCCCCCCCGCTCGCGATAGCGGGCAAACTCCGCCGGCCTCTCTTCCGCAAGCTCTTCGAGGTTCACGGCGCCCGTGAACATCACGTTGTTCATCGGAAAGCGCGACGGGCGGAAGTTTTCGTTGAAGAAATGGATCATGAAGATGAACCCGGTCGCGAGCAGTGCCTCCTCACCATGGACGATCATGGCGATGTTCAGAATCCAACCTGGTAGCAGGCTGGAGAAGAACAGCGGGAACCAGAGCATCAGCCCGGAGCCGCCGATCACGAACATCCCCCAGAACACCGCCCAGTAGTCGAACTTCTCCCAATAGGTAAAGTGATCGAAGTTCGGCCGCGGCCCGCGTCCCAGGAAGTATCTGAGATGCTGCAGCAGTTGAACGAGATCGCGCGGCTGAGGCACGAGCGACTCGGGTCCCCACAAAAGACCTGTTCGTTTCTCGACAACCACGCGTCGAAAGACTCGCACGATGTGGCCGAGAAACACGGTGATGAGCACCACCGCGAGAATCCTGTGGATGATCCCGGCGAAGTGGATCCCACCGAGTGCCACAGCGATCCATCGAGCCCAGGGGGAGTGGCTGAACAACAGCGGCAGACCGGTCGTCGCTAGCCCCAGGAAAGAGATCATCAACAATGCGTGCGCCAGTCGATCGATCCCCGCAAAGCGTTCGATGTGACTCCCCGCCGACTTGGTGCTCATCGTCGCTCCTCATGTCGGCCGCGCGGCTCCTGCTTGGGAGGAACAGTCCCTCTCTTCCGACGGGTCTCACTCAGAAACCACAGCCCCGTGTGCGTCAGGAAGAACCCGAATGTGCCGATCAGCAGCCAGGTCATCAACCGCGCCGTCCAGTACACCGTCGGGTTGCGCTGAGGGTCGTGTTTGTTGGCGTGAGGGTCGTAGGACGCGAATCCTGCGGGGGCCCCTTGATGGCACGCTTGGCATGTCTGCAGCCGGCGCTGCGGTGAAACATGCGAGGCCGGATCGGTCGCCGGCAGCACATCGTGCGCCCCGTGGCATCCCGAGCATGTTGCTACGCGCGCAAATCCCAGCTTCGTTACCTGACCGTGGAAGGTGTCTCTATATGTTTCCATCGAGTGCTCGTGACAGGTCCCGCACTCGTTCATCACATCGACCTTCCAGGCCTCGGTTTGGGCGCGCGCGATGGTGTGAGAGGAGTGGCAGTCGGCGCAGGACGGAGCCTTGGCGTTACCTTCAGCCAGCTTCTTGCCGTGGATGCTCTGAGCGTAGACGCTCTCGATTCCGACATGGCAGGTGCCACAAGTCTTGGCGACGTTGGAGTGGTAGATCTTGGACCGGGGGTCGCTCGGTCGACGGATCTCGTGGTGATCGTGGCACGACGTGCAGGACGCAGAGATCACGAGACCTGCTTTGGTCAGCCCTTTGCCGTGCACGCTCTCCAGGTATGGCGTCAGAACGTCGACATGCTCCTTCAGCGTTGCAGCGGAAGCCGGAGTTTCAGAACTGTGACACCGCCCGCAGGTCTTGGGAATGTTCAGTGGGTGGGTACGCGAGGCGAGTTCTGTCGACGAGAGTATGTCGTGGAGTCCGTGACAGTCGCTGCATGCTGCGAGCGGTCCCCTCCCATCGGCCCGAGGCTCCGCATGAACCCCGTTCGCTGCGGCAGCAATCTGGTCGCTGTGACAGGCCGAGCAATCGGCCGGCAGAAGGTCGGGCGAATGATCGGGTTCCAATGCTGCGGGGTCGGAATGGCAATCTGTACAGGAGAATCCACCGTGCACCGAATCGCTGAAATGTTGTGGGTTGACCGCAACCGAGCTGTTGTCTTTGGCTCGCGTCAGCTCCGGGTCGGAGTGACAGGCGAGGCAATCGTCGTTCGTCGATTGGCCGTGTACCAGGCTGGCAACCGGAACGAGGATCACGAACAGCAGCACGGGCCAGCGGCGCGGACGGGGGCAGGCGCAAGCGATCTTCATCGGCGAGGAGTCTAACCTGGTGCCTGTTTCATCCAATTGACCTCATTCACTTGCCGCTCAGCCCCACTTGGTCACGGCTCGCGCGCAAGGTTGTTCTCGCGCCGACAGCCTCTCGGGTTGACCGCACCCCATCCGGGAGCCGACAATCTAGGCCGCGCCTTCCGACTTGCTTGCCACGCGGCCCCAAAGTGCCGTCGAGGAAACGATGCCGACTCGAACGATTCCGACCGACTCGATCCAGACCATCAGCGATCGTATCGCCGCTCGCCTCCGTGAAGAGCTCTCCCAATTGCATGTCGATCTGCCGCCCTCCGGAACGCCGGGTGCGCTGACGCGGGCCGTCGCGGGACTACGAGGCTCCGTCGGCCAAACCGATGCGCTTCGTGCGCTCTTGGCCGGTTGCGCCTCGCTTGATCTGCGCGCGGCGTTGTTTGTGGTCAAGGCTGGAAAACTCGATTGCTGGGAAGGGGCTGGCTTCCAAGACGATTTTCCAAGTGGCACACCGCGCGGCAGCAAACTCTCGTCGGATGACCCGACGGTCGCCCAAATGTTGGCAGGTAGCCGCGCACTGACCGTAACCGCCGAAGGCTCTGCGGCAATACCGTCGTTCGGCCAAGCGCCGCGCAGCATGGCAGTCCTCGTCGCGCTCCGCGTGCAAGACAGAACCGCAGCAGTGGTCTACTGCGATGCAGCCACAGACGGCGAGCCCGTCGATCGCAACGCCGTCGAGATTCTCTGCGAGGCCGCAGGACTGGTGATCGAGCGACAGGTACTCACACGCCTGGCAGCCTCGCGCGACGAGACGACAGGACGCCAAGCCGCGTCCGCCTCGCCGGCCTCGATCTCCGGGGAGTTCTCACCGACCGGCCCCTCGGCAAGTCCCAGCCCCGCAACTTTTTCCAGCAGTGCCTCCACGTCTCCTGCACCCCAAGTGAATGCCGAGCCTCAGGGCGCACCCGAGGTTGAGGATGCTCGACGATTTGCTCGACTCTTGATGGAGGAGATCTACCTCTACCACTCCGACAAGGTCGAATCCGGCCGCGGGTCCCGTGATGTGCTGGCACGACTCGGTGACGAGGTCGATCGCGCTCGCGCCTACTACGAGCAGCGTATCGCCAAAGATGTGCGGGATACCGGCAACTACTTCCATGAGGCGATGGTCAAGGTTCTCGCTGGCGGCGACCCGGCCGTGCTTGGTGAGACCGCACGCCAGTCGAACTAGCGCTGCCGCCTCGTTCATCGGCCCGGGGCGACCTCGCGCTGTTGCTCTGCGCGTTCACCTGGGGAGCCACATTTCCAGCCGTTCGACTGGCGCTCCAGGACGCCTCGCCGCTCACGCTGCTCGCTGTCCGTTTCCTGCTCGCTGCCGCTGTGGTCGCGATTCCAGCGTGGAAGTTGGGCCCGAGCGCACTGCGCGCGGCGCTGCGTTGGGGTTTGAGTCTGGGAGTCGTGTTGGCGTTGGCATTCGCTGCACAAACCTTCGGATTGGCCGCGATCGGCCCCTCGCGCTCGGCCTTTCTAACGGCGTTCTACGTCGTCTTCACTCCCGTCTGTGAGTGGCTGCTCATCGGCAGGCCGCCGGCACGACGATTGTGGTTTGCGGCCTTCGTCACCTTCGGAGGTGGCGCACTGATGACCGGCGCAGGTTTCACAGGAGCCATCGGTGCGGGCGACGTCTGGACGTTGATCTGCGCTGCCTTGTTTGCGTTGCATCTTGTGATGGTGACGATGGCCCTGCGCCGCCACGATAACTTTCAGATCTTGTTCTTGCAGGTCGCGGTCTGCGGTGCCGCGTGCGCGGCGGTGGCTCCGATCGCGGAGCTACCGCGATACGACTTGAACGCACGATCGATCGGATTGGTATTGTTCCTCAGCGTCGTCGCGACGATCGGTGCGTTGTGGCTACAGAACTACGGCCAAGCCAGAACCACTGCAACGCGCGCCGCAGTGCTGTTCGCAACCGAGCCGGTTTGGGCGGCCGCGTTTTCGTATCTCGCCGGCGATCGCCTGAGCGGTCGCGAGATCCTCGGAGCGAGTGTCGTGTTTTCGGGTGTGCTGCTGGCCACGCTCCCGGCTCGTTCACGTGTGAACGAACGGAACCTGTAACTCGCCTCGCCCGCGACCCT
>JAXLQU010000008.1:0-155040 GCA_046331425.1 Acidobacteriota bacterium | reverse complement strand
TCAGCGGGTCGAACAGCACCGGGAAATCGGGCACCACTCCAATCGCACGCCGAACCGCATGCGGGTTACGTCTGACGTCCAGGCCGGCGATTTCGGCCTCCCCATGGTCCGCGGCCAGAAGGGTGCTCAGGATTCTGACCGTGGTCGATTTGCCGGCCCCGTTGGACCCTAGAAGCGCATAACAGGACCCCACCGGGACATCCAGATCGAGCCGGTCGACGGCCAGGACCGAGCCGAACCGGCGTGTGATCTGACGGAGTCGAACCGCGACCGGGGGTGCGTGGGGGATCACCCCGGCAATATCGGCCGCAACCCCTCGGTCGTCCCGCCCAAACCGCTTCGGAGCAAAGGCCGGTGTCCGAAGGCAGTCGTTACACCTCTTTACAGCGGGAAGCACCAAGCTTCCGTGGTAAAACGGGTCTGCCTGACACCAGAAATCAGGTGCCGTCGGCGGCGTGAGAAGGCGAGGAGAGCGGATGGAGAAACGCGCGACCGGCCTGATCCTCGTGATCTTGAGTGGGGCCTTGATCGGCTTGGCGATGGAACCGGCGGCGTTCGCGGCCGGGCCCGATCCATCGTTTCTCGCGACGACCTCCGCCCGCGAGGGATTGCAGGGGACAACCCGCGATTCCGCCGGCCGCTTGCTCCCGTTTGTCGAAGTCCGTGTGTTGTCTCCGGTCGCGGCGAGCCTCAATACACTCTCGATCTCGCGCGTGCTTTCCGAGCAAGCGCTGACCACGGTTCGTAGCGATGCGGTTGGACGTTTCTTCATCAGCGGTTTGATGCCTGGTGCGTATCGAGTGGTGGCCACCAAAGGTGGCTACGCGGTTGTGGTCGGACAGATCAACACGCTGTTGAGCGCCAGCGTCGATCTGGTGTTGCACCCCGCCGGTCCGAGTGGCATCTCCGGAACCAAGCCCGAGGATTCATCCTGGGCGCTGCGCTTGCCGGAACGCGATCGCCTCGAGCAGGAATCGTATCGTGTGAGCAAAACATCGGTCCGCGATCCGCAGCAGCCATCGGCTCTACCGGTGGTGGTCGATCTCACGCACACCAGTGTCGATGGCAACGCTCAGTCTGCCGCTTCAGGCAACGGTGTCGGGCTTGGGCTGGCCGCGAGTTGGCGTTTGGGCGAGGGCATCTGTCGTGCCGAGGCGCGATACCGAGCTTTGAGCGGCGTCGATGACTTCGAGGACGAAAGTCACACCATTGGCCTGCATTGGGACGGTTCGTTGGCCGACGGTGTCCTGCTGGCGGCTTCGCTGACGACCGACGATTGGCAACGGCGACCAGGCCTGCTCGACGACGGCACACCGTTCGCGAGCGACCGTCGACGCGACGGGTTGCAACTGGTGGGGAGCGTGGCTCGCGCCGGCGCTCGGCATGAATGGCGCGTCGATTTCGATCGTCTTGTGGTCGATGAACCAGCCCCCAAGCACGCGGATGAAGCACGCCTCGCGCGTTGGGCCGCCGCTCGATGGTCGATGGAACAAGCATTCGGTTCGCACACCGTTGCGGTGCGCGCTAGGCCGCTCAGCGGGTGGCGCGTGGCAGGCTGATGATCAAGGCCGCCCGTCGTTCGCCACGGTCGCTGCGATCGTACCGATCGATGTGGGCGCCCTCGGTGCGGTTTCGGGTGGTGCTGTCGACGTTGCTGCGGCGGATAGCTGGGCTGCCGCACCCGCACTCACGATCACTTCTCGCACGCGGATGGAATACGCGGGCGGCTTCGATCGCGGCACGCGTGCGAGTGCCAGCACAGGCGCGGCCTGGCAAGCGGCTCCATGGCTCGATCTGCACGGCGAAATCGGAATGACCGCCGGCGAAGGATCGGACGCGATTTGGGCATTGCAATGGACCGGTGCCGTCGATCACTGGTCGTGGGCGTTGTCGCGCAGCCACGAAACGTCGGTCTCGCCGTGGAGCGATCAAGGTACATACCAACCGGCGAACGAACGCTGGATCACCGACCGGGCTGGTGTCGTCAGCCGATGGGTAGCGTCGGTCCAGCATGTGGCCCGCGGTCGCATGCCGGCCCTGTCCTTACGGGTCGAGCAGTATCAAGTCGATGGAAGACTGATCGCCCGACTGAGTGGTGATCGCGCCATCGTGCCAATCGTTGACGACGCGTCGGGCCTCGGGCGACAGTTCGAACTCGGCGTTTCCTTCCCCGGGGCTGGTACCTCGCTGATCGTCAACTGGAACGAAATCGAAGACCGAGATGGACCGGGCACGCTGCTCGGTGGTGTCTCTGCTTGGCGACAGACCAGCGTGACGGTGCGCCAACAACTGGCCGCACTCTCGTGGCACGGCGCGTCGACGCAGCTGATGTTGTCGCTGGAAGATGGAAGTACCTCGGACACCGTAGACAACACTCAGCTCGACGCGGCCCGCGTCGCGCTGCTCGATCAGCGCCGCCTTTCCGGTGGTCTGGCGCTTTCGTTTTGATGCCAGGTGACGTCGTGAGACTCGCACGCGGTATCTGCCTGACACTCCTTTTGCTGACGCCGATCTTGATGGCGGTTTCGGCGGAGCGAGCCTGGCGCGAGGTTCGACCGTTTTCGGGACTGATACTCTCGCAGCGCGACAGTGGTGTGTTTGTCGACTCGGTCGTTGCAGGCAGCCCCGCTGCGCGCGCCGGATTGGTTGGCGGCGAGCAGCTCACGATCGTGAAGGGGAAACCCGTTCACTCGCGTTTGGTCGCGGAAGATCGTCTCGCCGAGGTGAAGCCGGGTCGACCGGTAGGGCTCACCGTCATTACCGACGCTGGATCGCGCACACTGCGCATCACCACGGACGCCGCCGTCCACTGGTATCCGGAGCGCGCGATTGCCGCCGCGGTGGGAATCGCGTTCTACCTCGCAGCGATCGCCGTGTGGATGCGACGGCGGACCGACAGCTTGAGTTTGGTCTACGCCTTGTGGTGTCTAGCCGGCGCGATCGTGCTGGGGGTGACGTGGTCGTCGCAAGCCAAGACGATCGACTGGGTTTTGGTTTGGTTCGATCGTGTGGCGCGAGTTCTGTTGCCGGCCTTGTGGTTGCACTGGACGCTGCTGCTCGGCGTGCGCCACAGCCGTGCCGCCCGCTGGGCTCCATTGCTCTACGCACCGGTCGTGCCGCTGCTCATGGCCGAGGTGTTGTTGGTCGGATTGAATGGAGCCCGCCGCTTTGATGGGGATGCGGCACTTGCCGTCGTCGACTTGCTGCAATCACGACTCGAGATGGGGTGGATCGCCGTGGCGCTGCTCGGTGGCGTGGCGCTCCTCGTGCCGTTGTGGCGTCAAGCGGCCGATCCATCGCAGCGCGCTCGCGCGCGCTGGGTGTTGATCGGGGCGCTCTTCGGCGTGCTGCCGTTGGCGTTGTTGTCAGCCTTCCCGATGGCGCTGCTGGGACGCGAACTGCTGTTTGCGAACTACGCAGTACCAGCGTTGGCACTGGTTCCGCTCACGTTCACCGGCGCGATCTTGGAATACCGATTGATGGACTTGACGTTGTTCGCCCGTCGCGCTCTGACGTTGGCGACGACGGTTGGTTTGGCGTTGATCCTGTTCTTGGGTTTGGCGAGTTTGGTTCGAATGGTGTTTGGATCGTTGGTCGGAACGGAAGGGCTGCTGCCGCTGTTGATCGCCGCCGCCGTCACCGTGGCCTTGACCCCGACTTTGAAGGCGATCACTCGTGACTTGGTGGGGCGTGTGTTCTACCGCCGCCGTTACAGCTTCCGCAGAGCACTCGAACACGTAGCACGTGACCTCAACGCCGAGCGCGATCTGCCCCGGCTCGTTCAACGCCTCGAGGCGCGCGTTCGAGAAGCGCTCGATGCGGGAGAGGTGCGACTGCTGTTCGTCGGACCACAAGGGGTGATGACCAACGGTCCTTCCGGTAGGACCTTGCCCGATCGACTCGAGCCGCTCCTGTACGAGCGCCTTTCGCGCGGCGACACGATTACCCTCGCCGATATCCCGTCCGCCCCGGTTTCGCTCCCCGAACTGCATGAGCGCGGCGCGCAGTTGCTGGTGCCTTTGCGGGTTGAAGAGGTTTTGATTGCGGTGCTTGCCGTCGGGCCGCGGGTGCGCGGCACGCTGCTCGATTCCGACGATAAGGACATGCTGCGCTCGGTTGCCGCGCACGCGGCCTCTGCAGTTGCAGGGGCCGTGCATTTGGCGGAGCTGCGGCAACAAATGAGCTTGGTCGACAGCCTGCGCGCTCGCACCGAGGCGGTGATCGAAAGCAGTCCGATCGGAATGGCGGTGATCGATCGCGAAGGGATCGTGCGGCACTGGAACCCCTCGCTTGAAACGCTGCTGGCGCTGCCGCGCAGCGTTGCCGATGGACGACCGTATGCCGAGGTCCTGCCGCCAGCGGTGGCACCGCTGGTCGACAGCGCCTTGGCCGCACCATTCGCGGCGGCCCCCACGCGCGCTTACCGCGTGAGGATCGCGCTGCACGGCGGACCGCAGCGTTGGGTCAACCTGACCGCGAGCCCGCTGCACGGTCCGGCCGGCGGTGAAGGGATCGTGCTGACCCTGGATGATGTGAGTGAGCAAGTCCAGATGGAGCAGCGGTTGATCCAGCAAGATCGATTGGCGTCGGTCGGACTGTTGGCAGCGGGTGTTGCTCACGAGGTCAACACGCCGCTGACCGGCATCTCGAGTTTCGCGCAGATGTTGCTGGAGGAAACTCCGGCGAGCGACACACGGCGCACACTGCTGGAGAAAATCGTGCAGCAAGCGGGCCGAGCGTCCCGGATCGCGCGCGATCTGTTGCGCTTGTCGAGACCGACCAACAAAGAGGGTGAATTGGCCCGAACGGCCGTCGATCTGCGTGAACTGGTCGAGGAAACCGTCGGTCTGCTAGCGCCTCAAGTGCGGCGCGCCAGCGTCACGATCGACCGCGATTGGAACGGGGAGGCGATCATCGTTTGGGGAGATCGATCACGGCTACAACAAGTGACGATGAATCTCCTGTTGAACGCACTCGATGCTGTACTTCCCGGCGGCAAGATCCGCGTCCACTTGGCGAACGCCGAGGGGGGCCAAGTCGAGATGGACGTCGAAGACAACGGCGCCGGTATTCCCGAATCGGTACGAGCCAAGATCTTCGATCCGTTCTTCACGACCAAGAAACCGGGGGCAGGCACGGGACTGGGTCTGTCGATCAGCTATGCGATCGTGCGCGAACACGGCGGTCAGTTGGTCGCCGAAAGCGAGCAGGGACAGGGAACCGTGATGCGCGTGATGCTGCCCGCTGCTGCGCCGTCCATCGCCGACAGCCGCGCTTCTTGATCGAACGATGATCGCCGCGAGTCGGGCGTCGATTCTGGTGATCGACGACGAAGAAATCATCCGTGACGTGCTTGGCTCGCTCTTGGAGCGTCGTGGCGGCTACTCGGTAACCTTGTGCCGCGACGGTGCCGAAGGGATGAAGGCGCTGACGAGCGGCACCTTCGATCTGGTTTTGCTCGACCTATTTCTCCCCGACACCGATGGCATCACGCTGCTGCGCCAGATCAAACTCGACGATCCGCAGCGTGAAGTGATCATGATGACGGCCCATGGCTCGGTCGAAACGGCGGTCGAGGCGATGCGCACCGGCGCCTTCCATTACTTGACCAAGCCGTTTCAAAACGACGAAGTGATCCTGCTGGTCGAGACCGCCCTCACGCAGCGCCGCCTCAGGCTGGAGAACGCGGGACTTCGTCGCGCGTTGGCCGATCAACATCGCTATGGACGGTTGCTCGGCAAATCGTTGCCGATGCAGCGCGTGTTCAAGACCATCGAGCAGGTCGCGACGGCCAGGACGACGGTGTTGATCACAGGGGAAAGCGGCACCGGCAAGGAACTTACCGCCGAGGCGATCCATACCCACGGTGCCCGATCGGATGCTCCGTTTGTCACGGTCAATGCCAGCAACCTGCCCGTGAATCTTTTGGAGTCTCACCTGTTCGGTCACGCCAAGGGGGCGTTCACGGGCGCCGTCTCCGACCACATCGGGCTCTTCGAGTCGGCTGCCGGGGGAACGCTGTTCTTCGACGAGATCAGCACCATCCCGTTGGAGGTGCAGTCGAAACTTCTGCGCGTGATGCAGGAGAAAGAGTTCCTGCCGCTGGGATCGGTCAAGCCGGTCAAGGTCGACGTTCGAATCGTCGCGGCGACGAACGAAGACTTGGCCCGACTGGTGAAGGAGGGAGCGTTTCGCGAGGACCTGTATTACCGGCTCAATGTGATCGCGTTACATTTGCCCCCGCTGCGTGAGCGACGCGAGGACATCCCACTGCTCGTCGAGCAGTTTCTGGGACAATTCGCCGATGAACACAGCCGCCCTCCCCTTCGGCTCACACCCGACGCGTTGCAGCGAATCGTCTCGTATTACTGGCCGGGCAACGTGCGTCAATTGCGCAATGCCATCGAGCGGGCCGTTCTGCTCGCGACCAGCGACGAGCTCGGACCGGAACAACTGCCGGAAGAAATGCTCAATCCCCGCGCCTTGGAGTTCACGGCGCCGGCCCTCCCGGAAGGAATGTCCTACACGCAGGCCGTAGAGGAGTACGAACGCGCGCTGATTCGCTGGGCTCTCGATCAAGAGTCCGGGGTGCAGCGTCGGGCCGCCGAGCGGCTGGGTGTCAAACCAACCACCCTCAACGAGCGGATAAAGCGGCTCGGGATGCGGGATTGATCCGTTCCCCGCGATGTAAAAAGACGGCACGAGCACGCTGCGGCGCGTACTCCGCACGAGTAGGAGGGTAAGCTGCTGGCGGCCGTTGCGAAGGCATTATCGTTCGCCACGTAACGGGCCGTTGGCACACGGGAGTCTGTGGCTGAGGGAGCTCGCAGACGATGTCGGAGATCCTGGAATTCCCTTGACCGCAAGGGTCGTTCCACGGAATATCCTCCGGCTTTTTATCTCGGTCCGGGAAGCTCTCGGGGAGGTTGTGATGCGTCTCATCCGTCCAATTCTGGCGGGCCTGGTGTTTGCGATCGCAGTGCTGTCGGTTTCAACGGCGTGGGCGCAAGTCGGCTCGCTCGAAGTAACCGTTTTCGAAAAGACCGCGACTGGAAAGGAGACCATCCCCGGAGCGTCGGTCGAACTCTCCGATCCGCAGAAGAAATTCCCAACACAGTCACAGCAGACCGACCTCGACGGGAAGGCGGTGTTCTCGAACATTCCAGCCGGACGGGGATACGTCCTGACGGTGATCGCGACCGGCTACAACGCGGCCCCCGTCGCCAACGTGCAGGTCGTGGCCGGCAAAACGACGCCGATGGCCGTGGCGATCCTTCCCACCCAGAAGGAAGAGGTCAATGTCGTCGCCAAACGGCCGGTCGTGGAGGTCGCGAAGACCGAAACAACGACCAATATCGGAGCGGAGTTCTTCAACGATCTTCCGGTCTATGGTCGCGACTATCAGAACGCACTCGTCCTGGCGCCCGGTGTGAACGATGCAGATGGCGATGGAAATGTCACCGTGCACGGTTCCCGCGAGCGCGACTTCAAGGTCACCGTCGATGGCGTGAGCAACGTCGATCCGCTTACCGGTCAACGCCTCTCGCAGATCAACCCCGATGCGATCGAGGAGATCCAGATCGTCGATACGGGCGCCGATCTATCGACGGGCGGAGCGGTGGGCGGTTACGCGCGCCTGACGATCAAGAGCGGCGGTAACACTTTCGAAGGTTCCAGCTCGCTCTTTGTGGTGGATGAGGCATTCCACAACGACGGCGCCGGTGACACCGATCCCGCGCCCTACAAGCGCCGTAAACCCTCGGGATACGTTTCCGGCCCACTGGTCAAGGATCGCCTTTGGTACTTGGCCTCGGTGGAATTGACCAAAGAAACACAGCCGGTCAACGTGCTCGGCGGCGCGGACGCGACGATCGAGAGCAATGGCCGCACGGAACTGGGCAAGATCACCTGGCAAGCCAACAGCAAGAATCGACTCGCGCTGCAGTACTCTGCCGATCCGCTCAAGATCGAGCCGTTCGGCGTCGATACCCTCACACCTGCCGAGTCGAGTCTCGACTTCGAACGCGGTGGCCCCACGTACTCGCTGAAGTGGACGGCGACGCTGTCGCCGACGTCTCTCTGGGAAAGCACGGTCGCATTCAGCGATGTGGAGTACAAGTACGGCCCGCACGATCGCAACGCCAAGAATCGCTGCGCGTCGGGAGTTCTCGAAGGGATCACGATCGACCCGTTGAGCTGCATCGACACCCAGTCTGGCTTTACTTCGGGCGTTTTTTCCCAGGACTATGCCGACACGCGACAGCGCCGGAGCTATGGGTTGGATGCCACCAAGTTCATCAACGAGTGGCTGGGTGGGTCACATGACGTCAAGTACGGCATGCTGGTCGAACGCGTCAATTACGATCGTGACCGGGAGTCGAGGCCGCAGTTGTTCAAGGCAGGACTGCCACAGAGCTTTATCTTCCCGACCGGCGGCGATCCAGGCGGCGGTATCAATTTCGGGACTGTGCCCGCGAGTCGGTTGCTGTTGACGCGCTACTTCCCCGAGCGCCTGAAGAATGGTGCAAATGGAAACAACCTCGCGCTGTACTTCCAGGATACGTATCAGCCCGCCTCGAACCTTAGTTTCAGTCTCGCTCTGCGACTCAATCGTGAAGAGCTTTCAGCCGATGGCTTCACCCCCTTCAATCCGCAGAAGGAGCGCGCTCAGTTCGAGAAGGTTGTGGTGGACTGCGTCGAGGCAGGCAACAGCCCAGCCGTGTGCGTCGCCATCAACAGCAGCATCTTCACGGCATCTCCTTACGACAATCCCAATAACTTCCCGGCCTGCTCGGTAGCGCTCAACCCGCGTCAATGCGCCTACCTGCAGTTTGCGCAGGAAGGCGGCAGAACGCTCAAGTTCCGCAACCCCGAACCATTCACGATCGTCAACAACAACTTGTCGCGCGCCTTCGGAGCGACCTGGGATCCATGGAGCAACGGACGCACCCAGTTGGCAGCCACCTGGGTGCGGCAGTACGGCGACGCGTTTCTGCAGATCTTCCTGAATGAACAGGGGCCTGATGCACTGACCACGTCTTACAGCCTCAACGATCAGGACGAGGTGCTCAACACCGCTGTCACGACCGGTACCGCCTTCCAAATCTCGCAGGTCGATCGCAACCTCAACTCCTCGTATAGCGAAACACTCACGGCCGGATTCCAGCGAGAGATCGCGAGTGAGACGAGCGTGCGGTTGCGATATGTGAATCGCAGCTATGAGGATCAGTATCAGGACGTCGACACCAATCACGTGCCGGTGTTCTACGACAATCTGACGCCGGGCCAACTCACTCGATTTCCAAGGTGCCGCCGCATCGGTAAGTTCGCGGACTGCACCGGATCGACCGTTGTCGTCACGCGTGTTGGCGGCGGCCCGGGTGGTGGCAGCAGCCGTTTTATCGATTCTCCCGATGGGATTCCTGACCTTCAATTGGCAAGCCCGCTGTTCAACAACATCTACACGATTGGTAACTTCAATAGCTCGACGTACGAGGCGTACATCTTCGAACTCGAGCGCCGCTTCTATCAGAACTGGGAAGGGAACATTTCGTACACCTGGTCTCGTTCGCTGGGGCAAGCCGAAGACTACGCACAGGCCTTGGGCGACGACGCCACGAACACCGACGACGAGAGAGGCCCCCTGTCGACCGACCAGCGGCATGTGGTCAAGTTGAACGGCCGAGTGCTGATCAACAAGTGGGGCGGGTTCCGCCTCGGTGCGAACGTCACCTACGAGACCGGCTTGCCCTACTCGATTACCACCACGCGCGAGGTCGTCGACTTCCCGACCGACCTGTCCGGCAGCGTGGGAGCGGGACGTGACGAGCAGTTCGTGACACAGCGCGTCACCTACCCGACCGGCCAGCGCAACGATCGTCGCGATCCGTCGTTCTGGAACTTCGACGTCAACTTCCAGAAGGAGTTCAAGATCAAGGATGCCAAAGCGACCTTCCAGGTGAGTGCCTTCAATCTGCTCAACGAGAACGCGATCCGAATTCTGCGCGTCGAACGAGTGCGGCAGTACAACGGTGAGATCGTCAGCTACCGCGACATTCCGTCGAGCTACCGCCCGTTTGGCAGGTTCTTCGAGGTCGCGTTCAAGTTGAACTTCTGACCGTTAACGAACTACTTCCAGGCCGGGTGAGATTCGTCTCACCCGGCCATTCTCATTCATGATCCGCTACTACAACTCACTCACCAAAACGACCGAAGAGTTCACACCGCGTGTGGCCGGGCGCGTCGGCCTCTACACCTGTGGGCCGACGGTCCACGACTACGCTCATATCGGCAACTTCCGGACCTTCGTCTGGGAAGATCTGCTTCGCCGTCACTTGGAATGGCGTGGGTTGGACGTGCATCACGTCATGAACATCACCGACGTCGAGGACAAGATCATCAAGAAGGCGCACGAAGCGGGTGTGGAGATCGGCGCCTTCACCGAGAAGTACACCAAGGCGTTTTTCGAAGACATCGCCACGCTGCGACTCGAACCGGCGCACCAGTATCCACGCGCGACAGAGCACATCGCCGAGATGATCGCGATGATCCAACAGCTCGAGGCCAAGGGCCTAACGTACGTGGCGGACGGATCGGTCTACTACCGAATCGCCTCGTTCCCCGCCTACGGGCGGCTGATGGGGTTCAAACGCGAGGCCTTGCGCAGCGGTGTGCGAATCGACGCCGACGAGTATGCCAAGGACGATCCGGCCGACTTCGTGCTGTGGAAAAATTCCAAGCCGGGCGAGCCGGTTTGGGACTCGCCCTGGGGGCCGGGCCGCCCCGGCTGGCACATCGAGTGCTCGGCCATGGCGATCAAGTACCTGGGTAACACCTTCGATCTGCACACGGGTGGCGTCGACAACAAGTTTCCGCACCACGAGAACGAGATCGCGCAGTCCGAGCCAGCGACCGGTTGCACGTTCGTCCACACCTGGATGCACGCGTCGCATCTGGTGGTGGAAGGCGAGAAGATGTCCAAGTCGCTCGGCAACTTCTATACGTTGCGAGATCTACTGGACCGCGGTCACCATCCGCGCACGTTGCGCTATGTGTTGATCGGCAGTCATTACCGCAAGGCACTCGATTTCTCGTTCAAGGCGATGGAGCAAGCCAAGGGCGAGCTGGCTCGTATCGACGAATTTCGTGCTCGATTGGCGGACGTTCCGTCCGGGCCGGCGAGTGGCTTCGCGGCACGTGCCGACCGGGCTTTGGACGCGTTTGGGGAGTGCCTCGATGACGACCTCAACATCTCCGGTGCGATCGGCGAGGTCTTCTAACTGGTGCGGGACGGGAATGCGGCGCTCGATCGCGGTGAACTGACGCAGGCCGATGTCGAGCAGGTCGAGCGCTTCTTCGCCCAGGCCGATCGTGTGGTCGGGGCGCTGCTCCCGTGGCAAGAGGCCGAAAAAGAAGCCCCACCCGAGGTGCTCGCATTGGTGCAAGATCGCCTTGCTGCGCGGGCAGCCAAGCAGTGGGCAGAGTCCGATCGGCTGCGCGATGCCATCGCCGCCCTTGGCTGGGTGGTCGAGGACACGCCGAAAGGGCCACGGCTCAAGAAGATCTGATCGGCGCCGCAGCGGAGCCTCAGAGCACGGGGGTAGTGATGCGGTTGATCGGTCCGAGGCACGTACGGTTCGCGGCGCTGCTCGTCATGCTGGTTGTTTCGACCGCCAAGGCCGCCGCACAAACCGGGTCTTTGAGTGTGACCGTCTACGAGAAGGCCAAAGCCAGGCGAGAGTCGATCCCGGGCGCCACGGTCGAACTCACGCGACCTCAATCGACATTCCGACCGCAGTCGCGCCTGACCGGAAGTGACGGCACGGCCGTTTTTGCGGAACTGCCTGCGGGAAGAGGCTTCTCCATTTCCGTCACGGCCGGTGGCTACAGCCCGGCGGTGCAAACCAACATTCAGATAACGGCAGGCAAGACCACGACGCTGGCGATCACGCTCCTGTCGGCGCAAACCGATGAAGTGACGATTGTCGACAAGAGACCGGTCGTCGATGTGGCCAGAACCGAGAGCATCACCAACCTCAGTGCCGAGTACTTCAACGATCTGCCGGTGTACGGCCGCGACTACCAGAACGTCTTGGTGCTGGCGCCCGGCGTCAACGATTCCGACGGCGATGGCAACGTGACGGTACACGGCTCACGCGAGCGCGACTTCAAGGTTACCGTCGATGGGGTCAGCAATGTCGATCCGCTCACTGGACAGCGCCTCTCGCAGATCAATCCCGATGCGATCGACGAGATCCAAATAGTCGACACCGGCGCCGATCTGTCGATGGGAGGTGCGGTCGGCGGATATGGTCGACTCACCATCAAGAGCGGCGGCAACAAGTTCGAAGGATCGAGTTCGTTGTACTGGGTCGACGCCGCACTCAACAACGATGGATCGGGCGACCGCGATCCTGCGCCGTTCATCCGGCGTAAGCCATCGGCGTACGTTTCGGGACCGATCGTCAGGGATCAGCTGTGGTATCTGGCGACGCTCGAGGCGGCGCAGATTAGCGAGCCGATCAACGTGATTGGTGGTGCCGACGCCGTACAAGAGTCCCGCGGCCGGACCGAGTTGGCCAAGCTCACCTGGCAGGTCAACGGAAAGAGCCGGCTTTCGATCCAGTACTCCGCCGATCCGTTGAAGCAGGAACCGTCCGGCGTGACCACGCTCATTCCTGCCGACTCCGCAGCCGATTACAGGCAAGGTGGACCGACCTATTCGATGCGCTGGACCGCGACCCTTTCACCCACATCGGTCTGGGAGAGCACCGCGGCGTTTTCCGACATCGAGTACGGCTTCGAGCCGCACAACCCGCAAGCGCGAAACTCGTGCGCGACCGGCAGCATCGATGGCGCCGACGTCAGCCGGCTGCGTTGCACCGACTCGGCCACGGGATTCCTTTCCGGCCCATACCCTTTGGACTACAGCGACACCCGCCAACGCCGCAGCTATGCGCTGGACGGCACCAAGTTCTTTGGCGCGAGCCGAAGCGGCGGAACACACGACATCAAGTACGGAATGCTCCTGGAGCGAACCTACTTTCAGCGCGATCAAGACTCGCGAACGATTCTCTTCAAGGCGCCGGTGGCATTGCAAAATCTGACGGGCGGACTGCTGAACAATCTCCGGTACCCGGCAAGTCGACTGCAACTGACGCGTTACTTTCCGTCGACTCAGGTCAACGATGTGCGCGGCAACAATCTTGCGCTGTATCTCACCGACAGTTTCATGCCGACCAGCAACCTGGTGTTGAGTGTGGGCCTGCGCCTGAATCGCGAAGAGCTTTCCGCCGATGGATTCGCGCCGATCGACCCTGTCGAAGAACGCCGCGTGTTCGAAAAGGCGGTGGGCGAGTGCATCGCGGCGGGGAACAATTCCGCGGTTTGCGTCGCGATCAACAGCAACCTGTTTACCGCCGACCCGGAAGACAACCCGGCCAAGGTCGGAGCCTGTTCGGTGGCGCTGAACCCGCGCCAGTGCGCGTATCTCGACTTTGCACGCCAGGCCGGGCGATCACTCAAGTTTCGAACCTCGCAACCATACACGTTGGTCAACAACAACCTTTCACGCACCGTGCGGGTCTCGTGGGATCCGAAGGCGAACGCCCGCACACAACTATCGGCCGCCTACACCCGACTCTACGGCGATGCGTTCTTCGAGCCGTTCGTCACGGAGCAAGGGCCACGTGCCTTGACCAACGCCTACAACGTCAACGAAGAGGGCCAGGTCCTTCCTGACGCGACCGAAACGGGCCGGGCCTTTCAAATCTCGCAGGTCGATCGCAATCTCAACTCTCAATACCAGGACGAGGTCACGCTCGAGTTCGTTCACGAAATTGCCAGCGAAACCAGCATCCGCCTGCGGTACGTCAATCGCCGGTATGAGGATCAGTATCAAGACACCGACATCAACCACGTTCCGGTTTATTACGACGATCTCACGCCGCGACAACTGTCCCGGTTCTCGCGCTGTCGCCGCATCGGAGAGTTTGCCGACTGCACCGGTCAGAATCTGTTGCAGGTGGCCGTCGGATCGGCACGATTCAGAGAGCTGCCGGACGGGATCCCCGATTTGCAACTCGCCAGCCCTCTGTTCAACAACATCTACCTGATTGGGAACTACAACTCTTCCACCTACGAGGCGTACGTCTTTCAACTCGAGCGCCGCTTCTATCAAAACTGGGAGGGGAGTCTCTCGTACGTCTGGTCCAGATCGATGGGCCAGGCCGAGGACTTCAGCCAGACCTTGGGCAACGACGCCACCAACACCGACGACGAGCGCGGGCCGTTGGCAATCGATCAGACCCATGTCGTCAAACTCAACGGGCGCGTGTTGATCGGCAAGTGGGGCGGGTTTCGGCTGGGAGCCAGCGTTCTTTACGCCAGCGGCCTGCCGTATTCGATCACCAGTCCGCGGGCCGTGATCGACTTTCCGACCGATCTGACAGGCGGAGCCGGCTTCGAACGGAACGAGATGTTCGAGACGCAACGGAATGTCTTCCCGACCGGCGCGCGCAATGACCGGCGCAATTCGGCCGCCTGGAAGTGTGACGTCAACTTTCAGAAAGAATTCAAGCTCGAGCGAGCCAAGGCAACGTTCCAAGTCGGCGCTTTCAATCTGCTCAACAGCAACGAACTGCAGATTTCCGGGGTCCAACGAACGCAGCAATTCAACGGGGCGCGCACCGTCTACCGGGACACGCCTTCGGCGGCCCGCGCGTTCGGACGCTACTTCGAAGTCGCCATCAAACTCAACTTCTAGCAGGTGTCTACGAAATACCTCGCGCCGCCGCCGGCCGGCGGCGCGTTGCCGGATCGTTGCCAATTCGGGAGGCAGGGCGCGGCGCACGCGCGACAGCGGACTGGGGTGAGCCGATCGTTGCTGAATGGACCCGCGTCATCGTCGTGGACAGCTTGCCGAAACGGTGGCGGCCCGCTGGCTTCGAGCGCACGGCTATCGACTCTTGGCGCGCAACGTTCGATATCGCGGCGGTGAACTGGACATCGTGGCGTGTCTCGGCGCGCTGGTCGTGTTTGTGGAGGTGCGGGCGCGCCGGGCGGGAAGTCGAATCGATCCGCTCGAGTCGATCTCACAGCGCAAGCGAAAACGGGTGATCGCCAGCGCGCAACGTTGGCTGCAGGAGCATTCTCCGGCGCCGCGCGATTGCCGTTTCGATGTCATCGCGGTGCGTGAGTCGCGCGGAGGGCGCCTCAGTATCGAGCACGTCGCGGGCGCGTTCCTCGATGAAGGATGACGATCGCAGATCGCTAACGGTGTAGCAGCGCTTCGACCGCGGCCCCACTCTTTCCGTCGGCATACGCGGCCCGCTCCCACGACCCGTAAACCGGATTGGGTAGCATCAGCCAGCATTTCCCAAAGCGATCGGCGTGGCGTTGCACCAGCGCGGCGCGTGTTTCGAGACTCTCGCCTGCCGCCACGAAGTCGTTGAGGTCGTCCCCGATCAAAAGCAGGACGCGATGTGTCTTGGCGACCCACGCTCGACGCGGCGACTTGTCGCGCGAAAGCCAAACCGGACGCTCCGCGATCAACAGCACCGAGTCGGCAGCACCGCCCTCGGCAGCGTCGCTCAGCACGATGCCGACGCGCTGTAGATTGGTCCGTGTCTCGGGCTCCAAGAACGCGTCGCGATTGCTCACGAAGAACACGCGCACGCCTTGCTCGCGGGCATAGTTCAGAAACTCGACGACGCCAGGGAGTGCGACCGCGTCGGCGCGTTCGGCCCAAGCGCGCCATCCGCTGAATCGCCGATGTGATTCAGGGCGAAGTTGGTCGGCGCGATACGGGGTTGTGTCGAGCACGGTGTCGTCGACATCGATGATTATCGCGGGCGGGAGCGCAACGACGCTCGTCTGGTCTCGGCCGGCATGATCGAGTGTTTCGCTTTCCAGATCGGCGTGCCAGGTCGGGTCGGCCAGTGCGCGGTCGAGTTGTTGGCGAGCCAGTGCGAATGCTTGATACGAGAGCGCGTTCCGCTCTGCCGCGGTCGCCGCCCAGACCGTTGCGGAGAGCGTCGGTTGCGAGGTGTCGAGGGTCTCGCTCTCGGAAGGGGTGGTGGAACGAGCCGAACAGCGTGGTAGAGCCGCGGCGACGATAACAGCCGCAACAAGCCACGCACGCGAGTTCATCGCTGAGCGTCGCGTAGCAACGCCGAAGCGTCCTCCGGCGCCGTTGGATTGATGAACAAACCGGTGCCCCATTCGAAGCCCGCTTGTGGTGAGAGGCGCGGCAGCACTTCGATGTGCCAATGGAAATCGTGAGGCAAGGTGGTCCAGAAGCCGGCGCGCGCCACCCCCGCTTGGGTGTTGGGGCCGTTGATCAGCGCCCAATTGAACGGCGGGCCTTTCAAGACGGTATGCAGCCGCCGGAAGACCTCGAGCATGTGCGCTGCCAGAGCCTCGGTTCCTTTGTCGTCCAGGTCCGTGAACAGGTGTTGGTGGCGGCGCGGGAAGATGTGCGTTTCGTAGGGAAAGCGCGACGCGTAAGGACAGAAACTGATGTAGTGCTCGTCGACATGCACCAGGCGTGAGCCCTCGTCGAGTTCCTGCTCGATCAGGTCGCAGAACACACAGCGCTCTTTCAAGTAGAAGTGGGCGCGCGCACTGTCGAGCTTGATCGAGACGTTTTGCGGTGTCACCGGCATCGCCACGATCTGCTGGAGCGGGTGGAAGATCGTTGCGCCGGCGGCAACACCGTAGTTGCGATGCAGCAGCGTGTATTTGAAACGCCGATCCTTCATCAAATCGGCAACGCGCAGCCGACTGGCGCGCAGCGCGCTGGCGTACTGCAGCAACGGAATCTCGTGCGGGCGTTGGCTGTGTTCGGGGGTCTCCACCACCAACTCGTGCGCGCCGATGCCGCGCATCCGATCGTAAAGCCCATGACCGCGACGATCTAGGTCGCCCTCGATCGCAAGTACCGGTTGACGGTTGGGAACTACCCGCACCGACCAACCTGGGCCGTCGGCGTTGCCGCCGCTTCGTATCGCATACAGCTCGGACGGTGTGTGCCCCTCCTGTCCTGGGCAGAACGCGCACGGCGCTTCGTCGGAGGGTGGAACGGCTGGCGCGAAATGAAACTCGTCGGGTCGTCTGGATCGCTCGAGCGCAATGATCACCCAGCGACGATGGATTGGGTCGTGTCGTAGCTCGCTCATCGGTTTCGCATTCTACGCGAGGGCGTCGGGGGCGTCGGGTGATGCAGCGCGGGCAGGGGTATCGAGCGGGGTGAGCGCGTCGGCGGTCAGGCCGGCGGCGCTGGCGAGCTGCTCGCGATGCGATCGACGGCCGAGCGCGGTGTGGGCCGGTAGGCTCTGCCACAACGGCACCAAGGTGCGCTCGCCGAGACCGCTGCGGGCATCAGCCACAACCAACGCAGGCGCTTCGATTTCTTCAGGATCGGATCGACGCAACGCGTCGATCGCATGCAGCGCCAACGCTTCGCCCACCGAGGGCTCCACGCCAAATCAACCGGCGCTCGAAGGGAAGGTCGGCCGCGACCACCAAGCGCAATGCATCGCTCAACGGTTGGATGATGAAGAAGGGCGCAGCGCCTCGCGCATCGCCTGGACCGCACGACCGCGCAGATGATCGCTCAGCGGCGCTGGCAACTCGGCCGATGCAAGGCCGGCCTGCACCCCGAGCTGCTGCAACGCGTTGCCCCACTCGTCGGAAGGCATCGGCAACTGCGCGATCAACCGCTGCGCCTGCTCGTCGAGCCACGCATCGACAACTGGGAGGTCGTGACCCAACTCGAGCGGTGCGTCATTGGCCGTGACGCGCGCCAGCGCAAACGGGGTATCGAGTTGGACCGAGAGCGAGACGTGCGTCGTCTCTCCGCTGCGGGTGTGCGTGACATCCAACTCGGCGGCAACGGTCGATCGCGCCTCGTGCTTGGTCACACGGGGTGATTCGCTCGCGCTGACCCGGTAGGCGCCGATCTCGCCGTGCATTGGCGCGGCTGCGCCGACAAAAGCACCCGCTTTCATCTGCTGCGCCATCCAGCGGGCGGCGATCGCCATCGCCGATGGCTTGGCGCTCAGTGCCTGTTGACGATAGACATCATCTCCCTTGCCGGCGTTGGCGGCATTGGCCCGTGCTCCCGACAGCGACGCGATGAAATCCGGCTCGGGGTCGATTCCGAATACCGCCCGGCAAAGCTCCGAGGCGCGCGCCGCGTGACGCAACACCTGCACCGCTTCGATGCCGGCGATGTCGTCGAAAAACCAACCGCACGATGTGGCCGCGAAGAGCGTTTGACGCACCAACTCCAGCAGCATCAACGCACGTCGTTGTCCGGCTGCATCCAGTCCGGGGGCGGCATGCTCGGCCACGAACAGCGTGGCCGCCTCGTGATTGCCCGGCTGCGCCAGCACGTCACCGTACCGTTCGATCGCAAGCCACGGGTCGCGCAAGAGCTCGGCGCCGCGTCGATCGATCAAGGTCAGGATTCTCGTTTGAAGCTGACTCACGCCGCGGCGCAACGTCTCGCGCCAGGCATGCGACCAGCCCTCGGGTCCGACGAAGCCGCAACCGCAATCGCGCGACCAGCGCCCGACGCCATGCGTGCACGACCACGACGACGGCTCGACCAGCTGCGCCTCATGTTGCGGGGTGACGCGCTGCAGAAGATCGCCGAGTTGCGATACCTGCCACTGCCCGCTCAGTCGAGCGCGTTGCAACGCATCGGCCAGCGCGTCTTCTGCGCCCTTTTGATGATGACCGAAGGTCTCGCCGTCGCAGGCTACCAAGAGGATTGCATCGGCATCGCCGCTCGCGGCCGGTATCGCCGCGAGCGCCGCGTTGGCGGAGTCCAGAAACGCATCGCCGCGTCCGCGCAACACACCCGAAAAAGCGGCCGAGCGTGAGAGCGGCCCATGAAAAACAAACACCGTGAACGTGGCGCCCGATGGCAACCGTACCAACAGCGGTCGTGTCGTGGGCGCCTTGTCGCCCGAGACATCGGTCCACTCGCCCCCCGACAACGGGCGGACCCGGGCGATCTGCTCGGGCGCCAAGATCGTGTATCGCAACCCGAGCGCCGCGCAGTCCTCGAGCGTGGGGAGATCGACCGCGCATTCCGAGAGCCAAACCCCAAGCGGCTCACGGCCGAATCGACGGCGGAAATCGGCGATCCCCCAAGCCAGTTGCAGGCGTCGTTCGCGTGGTGCGCACAGCGGCAAGATCGCGTGACCGAACGGTTGCATCAGCGCACTGCCGGCGCCGCTTCGCGAGATTGCGTCCCGGTCCCCGGCGGCCGCCGCCGCGAGCACCGCGGGACGCTCATGTTCGAGCCACGCAGCGAGCGTGGGTCCAATGTTGAAGCTGATCCGCGAGAACAGATTGACCAGCGATGCGACCCGACCATCCGGGCCGCGCACGATCGCGGCGCCGATTCGGTCGTAGCACTCGTCGCTGACGCGTGCGTTCCAGTCGCGAAAGGGCGCCGCGGACGGTTGTCGATCGATCAGTTCGGTCCAGGGGTTTTCCCGGGGCGGCTGATAGAAATGGCCATGAACGACGAGATGGGGCACCCAGTGATTTTAGGCGGGGATCGAGCCGCGTCGACCGGCAGATTCCGCACACGCTGGATGTAGGCTGTTTCGAACTGCAGAAAGGCACGTCGATGACACGCATCCTTTCGGGGCACCCCTTTCGTGTTGAAGGACTGCATCTGCTCGATGGCGGCCTGGCCTCCGAGTTGGAGCGGCGCGGGGCCGATTTGAACGACCCGTTGTGGTCAGGGCGAGCCGCCCTGGAGCAACCGGACCTCGTGATGGCGGTCCACCGGGATTACTTGCTCGCGGGCTCCGAGATCGCCTTTCCACCGCCAGCTATCAACTGAGCGTGCCTGGGATCATGCAGCGAGGACCGAGCTCCGGGACCAAGCCGCCGCGGCGCTCGGAAGACCGTAGGCTGGCCCGGCGCGCGGGGGAGGGGTTGGGTAGAGACTACGCGGTGGCCGCGTCTGTCGGGCCGTATGGCGCGTTTCTGACCGGTGGATCCGAATATCGCGGTGACTACGGCGTGTCAGCGTCGCTGCTGAGGCGTTCCATCACCCGCGGCTCAAGGCGCTGGCGCACCGACGACCCGATCTCTTGGCCTTCCAGAACACTCCCGACGATCATCGAGGAAGCCGAGGTGCTGGTGGGCCTGCTCAAGGCGATCCTGGGGCGCAAGCCTGGCTCTCGTTTACGGCGCGCTGATGACGCACACACCGCAGCGGTGAACTCCGATCGACGTAGCCGAGTTGGCCAATGAGTGTCACGATCTGTGTGGGCGTGAACTGCGTTGCTCCCGCGTTGGTCGAGCCGTTGTTGCAAAGACTGCACGTGGTGACCGACAAGCCGCTGGTTGCGTATCCGAACAGTGGTGAGACGTGGGATGCGCAGCGACGCGCATGGGTGGACCACCAATCCGCACCTTCGGACTTTGCGGTTTGGGGGGCTAGGTGGATTTCGGCAGGAGCGCGATTGATTGGCGGGTGTTGTCGGACAACACCGCGCAGATTCTGCGGCACTGGCGACGCTCCTGGGGAGTGCGGCGGGCGTGGCTCGGCCGTCGCGTGATCGCTAGTGAAGTTCGCGCTTCAGGACGAATTCGGAGCTCGCTTGGCCTCACCAAGTCTCCGCAGGAATCGGGGTAGTCTGCGGCGAAGCATCGACTGAAGGCGCTGCCATCGTTCGCCAAGACGCCATCGACGCGGACGGTGACCAGGTCACTTTCGTACTTTCGAGACAACTGTTCAACGACGCCGAATCCAGGGGCAGGAGAACGCGGATGGGGACTCGATCGGCGACGTCCGCGATGGCTCCCCGCTGATGCCGATCCCCTTCAGGAAATCACCGACCACACGGACGCGGTGACGCCAGCGACAACCGTCCGACCACGCGCAACGTGTCCCAGCACGATCTCGACAATGAAGGCCAGGGTGATGAGTGCGACCACCACGACGACGTGATCCTGTCCTCCGGTATCACGCACCCCCTGGTGACGTGGCAATCGGGTCCAGCGTTCAGTCGGTACAACCTTCATCGCGGTTCACTTTCCGAACTCCTGATTTCAGGCGTGGGGCGAGAGGCGGCTTTGAGTGCAGGCCATACCGTATCGTGCGAGAACACAAACCACTGTCCTTAGTCTGGGAGGTTGGTGTCGCGGCGATCGTCGCGGCGCGAGGCTGAAATGGTGCGTGTACTCGTGGTGCCTATCTGCAGAGGCTGGGAAGAGCAATCGCAAACTTCGCGGCGTTTGTCAGTTGACGCTAGGCGAGGACTACTTCGCTCCTTTGGCCAACAACACGACAGGGATCGTCTTGAACAAAATCTTGAGGTCCAAGATAAGACTCCAGTTGTCGATGTACTCCATGTCGAGCTTCATCCACGTTTCGAAATCGATATCGTTCCTGCCACTCACTTGCCAGAGGCAGGTGATCCCCGGCTTCATCGAGAGGCGACGGCGTTGCCATCGCTCGTAGAGTTCGACTTCTTTGGGGAGCGGGGGCCTGGGTCCGACAAGGCTCATCTCGCCTACCAGCACGTTCCAAAGTTGTGGCAGCTCGTCCACGCTGAACTTGCGGATCCAGCGCCCAACCTTGGTAATGCGAGGGTCGTTGGTCATCTTGAACACCGGTCCGGTCATTTCGTTCTGGGCCATGACTTCGTGCAGCCGCTTGTCGGCGTCGGACATCATCGAGCGGAACTTGTGCATCTTGAACCGGCGGCCCGACAAGCCGACCCGCTCTTGGTGATAGAACACCGGCCCGCTGCTGGAAAGCTTGACGGCGAGAGCCGTGAAGAGGAAGACCGGAGAGAGCAGCAGCAGTCCCGCAAGCGCTGCGGCGAAATCGAGAATCCGCTTGAGTGCTAACGCCATTGGATCGGCCGGCGTCGACTTCAAGGTGAGAATCGGCATCCCTTCGAAGTCGCCCACGAAGGTCCTCGATAGGAGCACTCCAATCGCATCGCCGCGGAGGTGGACCGTGGTGCCCACTTCTTCGAGTTTCCAGATGATCTTGTCGTAGCGAGAGGCTTCATCCAATCCAACGCCGAAGATCACTGCATCGATCACCTGGCTGTCCACCAGATCGGGAAGGTCCTCGACAGTGCCCAACGTTGCAAGCTCAGGTGCCTCATCCCGTTCACCCGGGAGCGACACCAAACCAGCGACACGCATCCCCAGATACGGCCGGCGCTCCAGCAAGTCGGCAAGTGTCTGTGCTGCTGGCCCAGTGCCAACCACGATCGCATTCTGAAGGCCGATTCCTTGCGAGTGCAGGTAGCGCAGTATGTCGCGCGCTACCAACCGAACCAGGAAGAACCCGACCATCGACAGCGTCAGGTAGATCGCAACAATCGCGCGCGAGAATGTCTGGTCGCGCAGTACGTAGGCAAACGCAAGAACCGCCAGGGTGCTCAGCGCGAATGCCTTGACCACCGCCAGCAGCACGTTGGCGCCGCTGCGGAGACGTGCCCAATCGTAGCCACCGCCGAAGTAGAGAGCCGCGATCAAGATTGGGGCCGTGCCCAGCAACAACACCACGAACGTGGGATAGAGTTCCACGCGCCCAGTCCAAACATTGGAAAAGCGCGGCAAAATGCTGGCTCGAAGCAGGTATGCCAAGTACAGCGACAAGGTGGCAATCAACGCATCGGCAACGGCGATGAGGAGAAGCGACGGGTGTCTCGAATGGCTCTGAAGCATGGGGGGAATCTATCGCCCTCTCTCCGGCAGGCCAACGTATCCGGTCAAGACCGGAAGTGGCGAGTCGAGGCGCCGCCCAGAACGCCCTTCATCGGCGATTCGGCGCGCCGCTCGTTCCAAGGGGGTCCCCCCCAATTCACTCAGGTGACCCTTGGCTAGTCGCGCGGAAGATACCCCGAAGTGGCTGTTCGGTGTGCCCGTTCGGAGCGAAAGCATGGATCAAGCGGTCGACGCCATCGATGCGGTGATCCGCGAACGGCGCGTCACCATGCACTCCGTCCTCAATGCCGGGAAGGTTTCCAAGTTGGCCTCCGATCCGGAGTTTCTCCGATTGATGAACGCGTTCGACATGATTCACGCCGACGGCGCCTCGATCGTCCTGGCAGGAAGAGTGCTGGGCCGACCGTTGCCGGAGCGGATCGCCGGCATCGATTTGATGCAGCGCCTCGTGATGTTGTCGGAACAGCGTGGCTACCGACCCTACTTTCTGGGTGCCAAGTTGGAGGTTGTCGAGGCCTGTGTAGCGCAACTGTGTGCGCGCCATCCTCGGCTGCAAGTCGCAGGACTGCACCACGGCTACTGGAAAGAGGGCGACCCCGCCGAGGAGAATGCGGTTGTCGAGGCGGTGCGCACGAGCAACGCCGACCTGTTGTTCGTTGCGATGCCAACGCCGCGCAAGGAGCGATTTTTGATTCGGCAGCGCGATGCCCTGGGTGTCCCGTTCGCGATGGGTGTGGGTGGATCGTTCGATGTCATCGCCGGGCTCGTGCAGCGCGCTCCGGAATCGTGGCAGCGGCTCGGAATGGAATGGGCTTATCGACTCGTACAGGAACCGGGGCGAATGTGGAAGCGATACCTCGTCACCAACACACACTTCTTGTGGCTGCTTCTCAAGGCGTGGCTGTTCAATCGCGAGCGCCGGTAGCTGCGACGTACTCGGCCAACGCCAACAGCATCCAGGCTTGGATCCATCGAAGGTACGGTACGCGGATTCGTCCCCAGCGATGGACTTGGAAATCAAACCAACCGCGCCGGTTCCACAGATGAGCGAGGCTCCAAGAAACCGTGCGCGCCGCGCGGTCCTTGGCCGCTCGGTCATCCGGCGAAAACGCGAGATGGGTGAGCACGGCAACCGCCGCTGCATGTCCGTCGATCGGCCAGGGGGTATGGCTGTAGTACCAGGGACGACCGTTCGGATCGAAAAAGCTCTCGGCGTAGTGCTGATAGGCCTGCGTCAATCGCCGCTGATCGATGACGGTATTCGGATCGAGGCCCAACGCGGCCGCGGCGGCGCGGATCGACCGCAAGCTGGCTAGATTGAACCCGGTATGAAACGCGTCCTCCCAGCGATGATGTCCCGCTTGGCCGTAGGCCCACCCTCCCTTGTCATTCTGTCGAGACAGTGACCACTGCACAGTAGGCAGCGCGCGCTCCAGAGTGGTGCGATCGTTGCTGCGTCGCGCGTGTCGTGCCAGCGTCTCTGCCCCGAGCAAGGTGGCGTTGACCACTTCGGACTTATCGAGCGGCGAGTAAGAAAAGCAGAAGCCATCACTCGACTCGCTGCGATTCAGGTCGTGCTCTACGAACGCCGCCGCCTTTGCGATTTGCACGGACGAGTCGATCCCGGTCACCGCGTGCGCCAGATCGAGCGCGCGAACCACGAAGCCGGTGCAGACCACCGTCGGCACACCGCGACCGATGAAGAAAGCGCGCGCCTGCCAATCGAACGGATAGCCCCATCCATGGCCATGTGCGGTCGGTGTGGCGAGTCGATGCAAATCGTTCACAAGCCTCTGCGCTTCGGGAAGCGCACGGTCGCGCCAAGCGGGCAGCGCTGCCAATCGGCAGGCTGTCATGAGTCCCAGCGCCATCGCTTTTGGGTTGCGCAGCGCCGGCACGCCGAACAGCGGCCGCAGATTGATCGGCGAGCGCTTGAATCCTTGAATCAACGCCAACCGACCGACGCGAGAACGCAGCAACCAGGTCGCAGGCGCGCGCTGCACCATCAGGCCATCGTACGGATCCCAACCCTGCCAATCGCGCTCGACGCAGTGGGCCCAAAGAGTCTCGAGCGCCGCGGCGGCAGACGGTGCGTTCACGATCGAGGCGGCAGCGTCACATCGACCGGCCGACGCGTGGTCCAACTCTCGATCGCCGCGAAGGTGCAGATCGTGGTCAGCGCTTGGCTCTGCAACGAGATCGCCGGTTGACCCGATCTGATCGACGCCAAGAAAGCTGCAATCTCTTCCGCGTAGCCCTTGGCTTGGCCCGACGCGGTGACCTTCTTGGTTTTGCGGCCATCCATCAAGTCGACGCTGCGCCAGTCGTCGATGATGCCGCCACGGCCGCCGCTGAACGCCTCGATCCGCTCTTTTGGAACATTCGGCGATGCGTTGGCTTGATATACCAAGACACCCACCGACCCGCCGGCGAACTCTATCAACACGGTCAGCGAGCCGGTGGCGTCGTCACCGAATCGTGACGCGGTGACGCGCGCCGGCAGCTCGTTGGTGAGGAACTGCATGAGATCGACGAAGTGACACCCTTCGCCGATCATCCGGCCGCCACCTTGCTCGGGGTGCAGCAACCAATGATCGGCCGGCAATGGCCCCGCGTTGACCCGATACGTGATTTGTACCGGAGTGGCCGATGCCGCCAGCGTCTGGCGCAGCTTCACCGCCAACGGCGAGAAGCGGCGATTGAAACCGGTCTGCACGATCCGGCCGCTGGCCTCGGCCACCGGTAGCAACGCGGCGAGGCCGGCCATATCGATCGACAGCGGTTTCTCCACGAACAAATGCTTGCCCGCGGCGAGCGCGCGCTGCGCGAGCGAGGCGTGATGATCGTGGCGGGTGGCGATGAATACAGCATCGACGCGCGGATCAGCACAGACGGCTGCAGCATCGCTGGCTGCTTCGGCGAAGCCGAACTTCTTGGCCGCATCGACCGCGGTGTATCCCTTCGCCGTGGCGACTGACACAAGTTCGACACCCGGCTTGTCTTTGAGGTGCGGCAGCAGATACGAGCGTGCAAACGAGCCGGCCCCGGCGAACGAGATACGCACCACGCCGCTCTTGGCTTGCGCGGCTATCGGTTTGAGTGCGATTGCGTCTTGCCGCGAGATCTCTTCGGGATAAGTCAGCACGATTCCGATATGCGGTTCCTGCCGCTCGCCGCTGACGATCCGGTACGCATCCTCGGCCTCGGCAATCGGGAAGCGGTGCGTGATGAGTTCGGTTGCCTTGGTGCGTCCGCGCGCGACCGACTCGAGGAACGCCTGCATGTTGCGCCCCTCCGTCCAGCGGACATGGCCGTACGGGTAGTCGGTGCCGCCCTCTTCATATTCGGCGTCGTACCGGCCCGGCCCATAGGACCGAGAGATGACCAAGTCGAGTTCTTGCGGTAGTAAGTGAGGATCGCGCGGGACGTCCATCGTGACGCTCCCGACGACCACCACGCCCGCTCGCGCGACACCACACCCGCCAGCTCAATCGGATCATTGCTCTTGGCCGGCGCGGTGATAATGACGGCATCGACGCCGTGACCCGCCGTGAGTGCTGCACGTCCCTTCGACGTCGTCCTGGCCGCGCACCAGCTTGCGTGCTTCAAGCCCAGGGCCCGCGCCGTCCCGAGCGGTATGCGCCGAGACATCGGTGCCGATTGTAAGGCCCGCATCTTCGAGCAACATCCAAGTCAACTGTCCGATCAGGCCGAGTCCGATCACCAACACGCTGCCCGAGATGCGCGTCGGCGCGTCGCACACCTTGAGCGCAATCGCTTCGCCGCTGCGAAGGAACCGGCCTCGAACGGCACGTCGTCGGGGAGTGGGACCACCAGATTGCGAGGAACGATCACAACCTCGGCATGCGAAGCGTAATCCTGGCCGGCACACGCGACCCGATCGCCAACCCTGAACGCTGTTTCACCGGCGTCACACTCGAGCACCGCGCCGGCAAGACGAGTACCCGGCGCTTTGGGTTGGTCGAGCTTCTCCTTGACCTTGTTGATGTTCGGTGGCGAACAGACCCTCTTTCTTGATGTTGTCGAGGACCTGACGAACCTTGTCGGGCCGCTGGCGAGCCTTGCCGAGCAAGGCTGGCTTGGGCCGCTGGCCGTAGAGCGCTCGGTGCCGGCGCTGATCAAGAAGCTCGATTCGCCACCAGCGCGAAACCGGGAGGGCGGGTGGGGAAGGGGAAGAGCTTTCGGCCAGGAAATGAAGGCGCCGTCGCGTAGGTTTTGGAGCAGTTGTTCATTCTCTGTTCTTCTCTCCTTGGCCCCTTATGGCAACCAGGGCGAGGAAATAGCGCATCTCCTGAACAGCTGCAACCTCCGCAAGATGGTCCGCGATTCCGATCTCCTGATCGACGTCTTACCAGCGGGCAGTTTCCTTGCGCGGGTTGTTAACCAGCACATGCTCTCCGACATGCCTACCAAAAACCACCTCGCTGACGACGCCACAATGTTGCGTATATTCGACGGCTTGGAGAGCTAAGAGCCCTTATGTGCGGGATTGCTGGAATGGTGGGGCATTTCGACCCCACAGCAATAGCTGTCATGACCCGCGCACTCGCGCATCGAGGACCGGATGGCGAAGGCGTAGTCGGCTCGCCTGAAGATTCGTTCTGTTTTGGTCATCGCCGCCTAGCCATCATTGATCTAACCGCTGGAGGTGCCCAGCCGATGAGCGATGAAAGCGGTCGCTACTGGCTCACATTCAACGGCGAGATCTACAACTACCGATCGCTACGGAAGCGGCTGCAGTTTCATGGGCATGTCTTCAAAACGGGAGTCAGACACCGAGGTGCTGCTGAGGGCTTATGCGCAGTGGGGACGCGAATGCCTGGCACAGCTGAACGGGATGTTTGCGTTCGCAATTTGGGATCGACGCGAGCGATGCCTTTTCGCTGCCCGCGACCGCTTGGGCATCAAGCCGTTCTATTGGGCGAGCCGAGGATCAGCGCTCTTGTTCGCCAGCGAGATCAAGTCGACCATTGGCGTTAGCGGCCTGGTGGAGGTCGCGGCTGATAACGAAACGGAGATGAACCCGTGGCACTTTCCGTCAGCGCCTCGAACGGGATTCGAAGGGAATCAGAAGTTGCCAGCAGGGCATACTCTGGAGTGGCGCGATGGCCAGGTATCAGTCAAGCCATGGTGGCAGGTCACAATCGGAAGTGACGACTCAGAGAGCCGGGTACTGGAAGAGGAGTTGGCCGACCTATTGGCGAGTGCGCTCGACCTACAGATGATTTCCGATGTTCCGATCGGCGCGTTGCTCTCAGGCGGACTCGACTCGAGTCTAGTGGTGGCGCTCATGCGCCGACGAACCACCAGCTCGGTACGGACTTTCACGATCGGCTTCCGTGATGAGGACCGTCGTTTTGAGTCGATGTCCCGCGATGACCTTTATGCTCGTGGCATCGCAGCGCGGCTGGGCTGTCAGCACTCGGAGATTGTCATCACGCCGGACGTCCTCTCGTTGCTGCCCGAGCTTGTCTGGCACATGGATGAGCCGATTGCAGATCCGGCCGCAATTAACACCGCGCTCATTTCTCGCGCTGCTAGAGATGCAGGCGTGGTCGTACTACTCAACGGGATGGGTGCAGACGAGATCTTTGGTGGTTATAGAAAACACATGGCCTGCTTACTCGCCGATTCATATCGTGCACTTTTGCCTTCGTGGCTCCGCAGCCTCGCAGAGAGCGCTGGTCAGAGAATCAGCGTCGCCGGAGCCGCTAGTGGATACAGGCGCCGCCGGTGGCTACGTCGCTTTCTGGGGTTTGCATCACTCGATCGCATTCCAAGATTCCTGCAATCCGACCTCTCGATCGACCCTGGCCTCTACGCGAGACTCTTCGAGAGAAGTCACGAGATGCCTTACACGGCGCTGCAGGAGGTGGCGCACAGGTGTGTGCCCTTCAGTGGCCGAGGCGTGTCCTACCTTCAGCAAATGTGTCTCTCCGATACGACCATCTTTCTTCCTGACCACAACCTTACGTATACGGACAAGGCCTCAATGGCAGCGGGGGTTGAGGGCCGACCGCCGATCATCGACCACCGGATTGTCGAATTCGCGTTCCGCTTAGCGGACCGGGAACGGATCCACAGGTCAACGCAGAAAGCTATCTTGCGGCGAGTGGCTGGTCGCTGGCTTCCCGCTGAAGTGCTTAGACGGCCCAAAGCTCCATTTGGTGCGCCGCTTCGGTCTTGGATCCGAGGAGCCTTAGCGCCGATGGTATCGGAATACCTCTCAGAGAGGTCCATGAAACAGAGAGGTGTTCTGGTGCCTTCCGTGCTGCTCCGAAAGATCCAGGCGGACCGCGCGGGGGCGGAGGATCACTCTCACCTCATATGGACGCTTCTGAGTCGGGAGACCTGGTATCGCGAATTCATCGATGCCGCCGGTCGACGGGTACGGGACGCCGCCGCGCTCCGATCCAGTGCCCGAGAAATTGAGTGGATGGGTGCATTTAGTCGGGGCAGTTGACTAGACTGCACTTGGAGGTTCCTTCTTGAGCGGTCGCCCCAAGCTCGTTGTCTCATCAGCTTGGCCTCCGGCCGTGGGTGGGGCGGTGACATTCTCGCTCCGACTCGTCAGTCATCCTCGACTCGCAGATCGGGTCGACGTGGTACGTCATCAGGTGCTCAAACGGCCCTCGATGTTTATCGAAGCCGATATCCCCAAGCTTCGAGGAGGGCTAGCAAAGGCACGGAAAGTCGGCTCCGCGGTTGGAAACCTCGCCTCTTTTGTGTCGATTCTGGCCTTCCAGCGACCTGAACTTGTGCAGCTCCACTACAACGGTCCATTCGCGGGCCCCCTGTTTCGCGAGGCCGGGGCAATGCTCTGGCTTAGTCGAATCTTCGGAGCGCGAACGATAGTTAGGCAGGGGGGCCCGTTCCAGTTTTCGAACGCAGATCCAAACTCCCTTGTTGGGGCGATGATAGCGCGACGCTACGTTCGTTACATCGACGCATTAGTCGTGCAATGCGAAACATGGAAGTCGGCCTACGAGGATTGGATCCGCGCGGCAGGAATCTCGAGCATTGTTGCCGCGATCCCCAACACCGTGGACACGACGGTCTTTTGCCCTGCGACAGCAGGCGCCAGGCACCGCAAAGATCACATTGCGATCGGGAGCATTGCGGGCCCGCAAACTCGGATCAAGGGGGCCCATATTTTGCTTGATGCGCTTGTCAGGCTTGCACAGCAGTTCAGCTCTGCGGAGGTGCGGCTTAGCGTATTGTCTGAATCAGCGTCGTTTCGGCAAGCGGCGGCCCGGCAAAACCTGACGGACTACATCGACTTCCTAGGCGTGGTAAGGGGCACTGCCCGAATCGATTGGCTGCAGCAGCTTGACATCTTTGTTCTGCCCTCGCTCCGTGAGGGTTTCCCGAATGTAGTTCTAGAAGCAATGGCCTGTGGCATACCAGTAATCGCGTCTCCGGTGGGAGCAATTCCTTCGCTAATACGAAGCGGCGAGAACGGGCTCATCGCCGAGCGCGGAGACTCCGATGATTTGGCATTCCAACTCGCCACCCTAATCCGCTCCCCAGAGTGGCGCTCACGATTTGCCGAGAGAGGGCGCGCGACGGTCCATCAGGGATACCGACAGGATGGGCATTGGATTGACGGTCTATTGGGAGTTTACGATCGACTTCTCAGCGAGAAATCGTAACCAGAGGCAACCAGATGGAGGGGTCGCGACGGGATGAGATCGGTGCTGATGCTCGTGGATTACAAGGGAGATTTCTACTCATCGAGGCGGTTGCCTTACGTCTCGATGGACATACCACGACTACGGGAGGAATTTCGTCGTCTTGATGTCGAGCTTGACATTCGGTCCTTCACGGACCTCGAATTCCGAGATTCTAGCCTGACCGGACGGCCAGTCCTCTATCAGTCATCCGAAGATCATCATCTTCACTACAAGAGTTTCATCGAGGACATGGTGCTAGGACTCACGCTCGCCAACGCGTTTGTCATCCCAAAGTACGAATACCTGCGCGCGCACCACAACAAAGTGTTTCTCGAAGTGCTCCGGGATCTGCTGCCGATACCCGAGTTGAAGACAATTTCTGGGCGGACGTTCGGCACCCTCGAGGAGTTCAGGTCGCGTGCAGCCTCACTCAAGTACCCCGTGGTTATCAAGCCGAGTGCGGGAGCTACGAGTTCGGGGGTGACGCTTGCCACCGACAGAACCACGGCCGTTGCGGCTGCGCGCAGGATCAGCCGTACGTTCTACCCCGTGGACGGTGCGAAGGAGATCGTCAAGAGCCTGATCCGGTCGTATCACAAACGCCGGTCGCATCACCGACACAAGTTCGTGGCGCAGGAGTTCGTCGCAGGACTGAAAGGGGACTTCAAAGTTCTCGTCTATGGCGAGAAGTACTTTGTGCTCTCACGTCGCAATCGCGACAACGACTTTCGTGCCAGCGGAAGCGGCAAGTTTCAATTCAACAAGGAACTGCCGGAGGGTTTGCTCGATACATGTCGCCGGATCTATGTGGCTCTCGATGTCCCATTTCTCTCAATCGACATCGCTGGCTCTGCGGGCCACTTCGCCGCATTTGAGTGGCAGTTTCTCTCATTCGGGAATTACACACTGGAGCAGTCTCCGTTCCATTTCACTCATGACAGGGGAGCATGGTCATGCGTCGATGGTCGTGTCGTGCTCGAAGCCGAGTTCGCAACTTCGGTGACCAGCTATGTCGAGCGTAAGCTCGGCGTACGCTGGTAGGGAGCGGCGATGCGGCGTGTGGGAGTTGTGATCGGTACCGCGACGAGCTATCCGACTGCGCCGTTCGACCCCCCTGAGGCGTTTCCTGAATTGGAGGGCACACTCGTTCAGCCAAGTCGGCTAGACGTCAACAATTGCGTCTATAGGGCAGTTCGCGAGTCATTGGCTCGATTCCTCGCCATTCCGGAGCCGTACACGAGAGAAGAACTTCTGCGTGGTCTCCGCAACATTAGCCCGGGCGCCAAATCTATTTTGGTCAAACCGAATTGGGTCGCACACGATCCGCGGAACAGGTCTAGCCTCACGACACATGGATCTGTGTTGAGAGTCGTGATTGACATGATGGTGGCTGCTTTCGGCCCGGAGGTCAGGATCGTTGTGGCCGACATCCCAATTCAATCCGCCAAACTGGACGTCGTATGGCGCCAGACCGGAGTAGATGCGCTCATCTCGCACTATCGAAATGTTGGCGCGAACGTCGAGTTCGCAGATTTTCGAAGAGAGCTCATGGAAATTGACGAATCTGGATTCCAGTTGGCCCGACACCAACTCCCTGGAGATCCACGTGGCTACATCAAGGTGGACCTCGGTGACAAGAGTTGGCTTGAAGAGATTACAAATCCAAAAGCGGTATTCTCCGTGTCAGACTACGAGCCGGGCCTGGCGAGTTGCCACCATCAGTCAGGAAGTCACAGTTACTTGATTTCGAGAACTGCGTTGGAGGCTGACCTATTCATTAATGTGCCAAAACTGAAGACACATCACAAAGCAGGTTTCACCTGCTGTATGAAGAATCTTGTGGGAGTGAACGGAGAGAAGGGTTGGATTCCTCACTTCAGAGAAGGTGCGCCAGCCTCAGGCGGGGACGAGTATCCTGACGACGTCCGGGTCGTGATGGGGTTGAAGAAAGCTGTCAAGCGCGTGCTTCAGGGCCGAAGCCGACTCGCATTCAACTTTGTCAAGCGTGTTTGGCTACATCTGAAGTCGGCAGAAAAAACCGTGGGCGCAGGCAGGCTTACTGATGGGGGAGCGTGGCCGGGGAATGACACGATCTGGAGAGTGGTCCTTGATCTCGTCCACGTTCTTGAGTCGACGGATCGCACCGGCAAGTTCTCGAGCGACGCTCATCGGAAAATCCTCTGCATCGTTGACGGAATCGTTTGTGGCGAGGGCGACGGCCCTCTCGAGGCAGAGCCTCGGCCCGCAGGCGTGGCGATAACGAGCGATAACATGATTGCGGCTGACTTGGTTGCCGCTCACATTGCTGGTTTTGATCGCGCTCACCTGCCGCAACTACTCGAAGCTCGGCGCGTTCTTGAGCGCGTCGAAGGGCGGCTGCTCGCCGAGTGTGTGGGCGTCTCTTGGAGCGGGGACAAGGCACTATCTCCCATCGAAGCGCTTCCCAAAATAAACCTTCTACCCCCGAGACTATGGCGGCATCAATTCGACCAAGGCGCCAAGGCACGAGATAGAGCTGATCAAGTAGTGGGTTGAAGGTGGAGGCCCGTTGCGACTGTGTGTGATTAATTCAGCGTCTCCTCCCGCGATGGGGTCTCGCAGTGAGCGCTGGCTAAATCTCGTTCGAGAGCTGGCAACCCTTGGCCACGAGGTGACGGTTGTGCGCTCTTCGCTGCCTGAGGGTGCGGCGCGAGACTCGGGACTCGAAGCGACCTTGTTCCGCACCAATTGTGAGATCGTGACGCTGGCGTGTGGAGCAGTCGCCCGATGGCAACAGCGCGGTCATGGTTCGGGATTGCTGCCTCGCATCAGAAAGGCAGCATCACAGGCGGTATGGCCAGATCACTGGGCCTACTTCGCGGTGCAGGGGGCCCGATGGATGCGCCAGCAAGGTCGGCGATTCGATGTTGTCATCTCGTCTGGGTTCCCATGGAGTAACCATCTTGTTGGCTATGAGGCGGCACGACTCGGGCTCCCCTGGATTGCTGACTATGGCGATCCGTGGGGCATCCATGAGACCGGCGGCACGTGGAAGCCGAATCTCGAACACTGTGCTGAGGCTTGGTTGCTAAAGCGCGCGGTCGGAGTCACTGTCACCACCGACGCAACGCGCAGTCTGTTCATGCGCCACTATCCTGGTTGTGAGGTCCTGACACTACCCGCGGGAGTCTCGCCAACTCCGCTGCCGGCTCCTCCATCCGATCGGCCGGTTACCTTTCTCCAGGCCGGCGCGGTCTATGGGCCCCGAGCGTCAGTCGCGCCGTTCCTCAATGCGTTCGATAGGCTTCGCCTTTCCCATGGCCCGATCGAGTTGCTCTGGTGTGGCGATCTCCATAGGTCGGCAGAGCGGGAACTAACCGAGCGCGTGGCTACGAGAGTGTGGCCTCGAGTGGAGAGCGAGCAACTGAGAGAACTGGAGATCAAGAGCCACGTGGCGATCGTTTTTGGCAACTTTGGTGGAGCCCAGGTCCCCGGCAAAGTCTGGCGCTCGCTCGCCACGGGCCGTGTCCTGCTGGTGATCCTTGCCGACAACAACGACCCGCTCGCACAGCTACCCGAGCTTTCAAGCCGCGCCGTTGTCGTTCAGAACAATGAAGATGCTATTGGCCAAGGGATCCTGGACTGCCTGGCGCGCGTGGAGAGGTGGCCGTGGCATTCGCTCGAATCCCTCGCGCCGTTGCCGGAGTGGCGAGACCGGGCAAAAAGTCTATTGGACTTCGTTCAAAGGCAGAGCGTCAGCCCGCGGCAGGTGCCCGCTAATCGCTTTGGCTTTCCTGCTGTGGCCATGCCTGCTCTTGGTACTATCTTCGGTTTGAAACTCCAATGGTTGTGGGAGCGAGCGTGGGCGCGACGCTAGCTATAGAAAACCTATGGATATCGGGCGCCGAGGGTTGGATGTATTCATGACACCTGGAACAGTCTGGCGCGCCTTACTCGTCCTGTATTTCCGCGCGCGACTCAAGCGGGTCGGCAAGCGGTTCAGGATTGGGATCGGCTCAATGATCCTCAACCCTGAGAACGTCAGTGTTGGTGACGACGTGTACTGGGGTCCCGGGACAGTGATCGGCACGCCGTCTGAGGTAATAGTGGGCGACCGCGTGATGTTTGGCCCGCAGGTGATGCTGATCGGCGGCGATCACGATCTCTCGAACGTGAGCTGCCCGCTTCGATTCGTACCCGCCCCGCCACCGGTAGATCCGATCGTTATTGGTGCTGACGTTTGGCTGGGTGCTCGGGTGATCGTCCTGAAGGGTGTGCGAATTGGTGACGGAGCTGTAGTCGGAGCCGGGAGCGTGGTTACCAAAGACCTTCCGTCTGGGTGCATCGCTGTTGGAAATCCTGCCAGGGTTCTCCGTGTCCGCGCCGATTGGGACTCCTGGAAGGCGCGCCCCGAGTTTGCGGGGCTAGCCGCACGAAGCAAATCAGCGGACCGAGCGGATTGAGGTAGCATGCCTGCTGTGTGGATTCCCCTGACGACTTCTGTATGAACGGCCGCGGTCTCTCGAATCTGAAGTACTACGTGGTCGCCACCGTCTTAGTGGCGACCGCCACAGCGAGCGTGTTTCTCGCCGACGCGCAGGCTCTCGCATTCGGCGCCCTCTTTATGGTGCTCCTTTGCCTTGGGGTCGTACTCAAACCGCTTCCCTTCCTCGGCTTTTTCCTCGTAGTTTGGGCTCCGACGTTGTTTCTGACAATGGACTTGGTGCTCGGGCAGTGGGGAACTGTCGAACTCCGGCTAAGTCGAATCTGGGGAGGCGCATTCACAGCGGCCTGCTTCGTCCGACTCGTACTCAGGCTAGTCAGCCGACAGGGGCTTCCCGGGATATCCAAACCACTGCGCTGGTACTTTGTATTCGCGTTTTACCTGCTCATGCCGCTCGTCCTGTCACCGAACATTGTAATGGGTGCGAATGATCTGATCAGGTTCGCGTCTGGTACCGCAGTGATGCTTCTTATCTGGGCTGAGGTCGAAACGGAGGAGGATCTGAGGCTCGTCCATCGCTGCCTGATAGTTGGCACCTACATTTGCGCCCTTGTCACGGTCTACCACTGGATGGAAGGGAGCGAAGAGCTGTCAGAGATGTCGAAGGGGATGCGTTTTGTCAGGACCAGCGGAGGCTTGGGACAAGCGAATCTCTCCGGGCTTTTGGCCGTAGTCGGATTCGTGAGTGTGGTACCACTCATGTATCGAGCCACATCGGCACGACAGCGCGCATCCATCCTCGTACTCTCTGCTCCATATTTCCTAGCTGTTGCAGTCACGGTTTCGAGAACGGCCTTGATTGAGCTCGTAATCTTTGTTGGCCTGCTGGTCTCTTTCGATAAGCAGATCGTCCGCAAAGTCAGCCACAAGGCACTCCTGCTCTTCGTATCGATCTCATTCCTCGTGTCCGCGCTCTACCTCAAGGGATTCGATCAAGTGGCACATCGACTGGAGGACGTCCCGGGAGTTGGAGATACCGGACTCACTCAGGATCGAACCGGGTCTGGCCGTATCTTGATCTGGAGGGGCTACCTTCGTGCCTATGCAAGCGGCTCACCGCAGGTACTCCTGTTCGGGCATGGCATTGGCTCAAGCCTCGAAATCATCCCCCAGTACATCGGAGTCGCCCTTGGCGCACACAACGAGTACATACACATCCTGTTCGAATACGGGATCGTGGGGTTGTTTCTCTACATGGGCTTCATCATCACACTGATTCGTCAATGCTATTTGATCTACCGGGCGAGAGACGGCCTCGCGCTCTCCCCCGAAAGCCGGTCTTTCGTGGGGATTTTTCTGTGGTTTTTCCTCTCGTATTCTCTGTCTGAGGAGATTTTCGGTTGGGGTATCAATCAACTTGGTACGCGAATCTACGTGCTAGCCTTCGTCGGCATGACACTTGCGTCGATGCGACAGCAGTCGGCTACTGCACCGGTCTCGGAAACCTCGGCAGTGGCAGGAAACGCCGTTCACCTCGAGCCGGCGATGCGCCACTCGCAGTCGCGTAGCTAGGCGAAGGGCACGAACGGCGTGGGCGCGGGCACGAGCCAGAGCTTAGGGCCATGATCGATATTCACGTTCACATGTCCAAGTCCTCAGATGATGCGAGCTATTTCGTATCAATGGAACGTGAGATTGAGCATCTCCTTGCACTAGGCAAAGGGACCTCCAGCGTTAATCGGTTTGTTGTCTTCCCGCACTACTCGCACAGTGGCTACTGCAACGACGCAGGCAACCTCTCTTTGCTCTCGCTACCGCCACAGTTCATACCCTTCTTCAGGTTCAAGCTCGAGAGGGGCATGCGCTCGGAGTGGTTTGCCACGCGTAGCTGCGACATGATCTCTCGCGCAAAGTACCTTCGGGCGAAATTACGGATGCAGCCCGCAGGATCGGAGCTCGAGGCAGTGCTCACCCTTTCACGGCTACACGGAGTCAGAGGGCTGAAATTCCACGACGGGCAGGACGGGACCATGGATGCCTCGTCGCTGTCACGGCTGCTGCAGGAGGATGTGGTGCTAGTCCTGCACTCGTACCCTGCAAAGCTAAGGCAGTTTCTCGCCTCGGGCCTGCTGCCTCCGAACTCCGCGATTAAGGCAAAGCTCGTGTTTGCACACTTCGGATACTCACTCGTCAATCCATCGAGAGAGGTGCCTGACATACTTTGGCTGAATGAGCATGCAGGGGACTGGCTCCTATTCGACACGTCTTTTGTTGGGACGCTGCCACTGTTGCGCCCTTTGCTTGCGCCGTGCCTCAGACGACTTGTCTTTGGGTCCGACTTTCCAGCTGTATCCCCGGATGCCGCATTGATTACGCTCACGGCGGCGGGACGATTACTATCGGTGGCCGAGTCGCCCTTATGGATCAGCTGGAAAGGAACTCCGAGCATGTTTCGCGCATCCTTCAGCTTTCTCCTAAGCTTGCGCAGATCGCGCTCGGTTTCGGGCTTAATCAGATCAGTTTCAACGTACTCGATGGACTACCTATGGCTTGCGACGAGAGCGCTAGCTGTCCAAGACAATCTCGCCGCGTTCTGGGCGCCGTTCATGGTGCGATGGCAGCACGGGAGTCAGAAGTCAGCTATCGATTCCTAGTCCAGATGGTTGGGGTGTTCACCGTGATTTCGAGCGTCGCTGGTTGGCTGCTACTCCGAGGTCAAGCAGCGTGGACAGCAGCGACACTCGGTGCAGTTGCAGTCGCCATCTACGCTGCGTACAAGAAAATGTTCCAGATCGCCTATGCGCACCTCATTACGAAGGAGCGGGTCAACAACGCAGTATCCCTCAATATTGGTTTCAATAGCGGGGAAGCATCGGTGCTTCTGATCCTGCTCGTCGTTGGGGCGACTCCTTTGAGTCTGCTTTCCCGCTATGGAGCAATCGGCTTTTTGTTGTTGATCGCCGTCGTGCTGTTGTTGCAAGCACACGGACTGAGGATCCAGCGGTCGTCCATCAAGGTTAGCGTCCGCGAAGTGTTCAAGGAGAACCTGGCGAACGGCTCGCTGCTAGTTCACAACCTACTGCTCAGCGGGTATTTTTCCGGTTTGAAAGTTGTCGTGCCGGGTCGAGCAGAGATCGGAACGGATGAAGCGGTCTTCCTCTTTTTTGTCTCTATGTCGCAGATGACATCCGGCGTGTTCTATTCTTTCACTGAGTTTATCCGGCCGGACATGTTTCGCTGGGCGCGCGGCGAGGCGCCCTTCCCTGCCAAGCGAGCGGTGGGCCTCGGACTCTTCTTTGCCGCTGCAACAGTCGGTTATGCGACGGCCGGTTTCCCGCTGATCCAGCACCTCAGTCCATCAAACACGGCGATTGGCAGTCACTACTCGCTCTGGATTTGGAGCGCCCTCGGAGCATTGTTGCTCGGCCTGGCATATCTTCTTGACGTCGCGCTTGTCGCGACAAAACGGTACTCGGTGCTCGCCATCGGGTCGGCCGTGTCGATGTTCGCACTGATCCTCACCGTCGCCATATTCCCGCGTCACCCTGGTTGGCATGTGGTGGTGTTCCCAGCGGTGCAGTGTGTTGTGATGGCTTTGTTCGTCATTCCGCTGGCGTATCGAGGAAGCGAATCATGAGCAGCCTTCGCAACGTCTCGTTGACATTCGACTATGAACTCTACTTTCGCGAATCTGGCACCATTGAGCGTTGTATGCTCGAGCCGACGGAAGCGATCAACGCACTCATGATCAAGTGGAAAATGCGCGGCACGTTCTTCATCGATACGCTTTGCCTTGAGCAGTTCGAACGTCACGCCTGCTGGCGTGAGAAGACTCACCGCGTCAAGGCGCAATTGGAGACATTGGTTCGAGCCGGCCATGAGCTGGGCTTGCATCTTCACCCCCACTGGATCGATGCCGTGCCGGAGGGGGATCGGTGGGTATTCCCTACATACCGTCACTATCGGCTTCAGTCCTTGCCAGAGCCGGAGGTCGCTGAAGATCTTTGTGCAGGGGAGTTGAACTTCTCAATGAAATATATGAATCAGCTGGTGACTGAAATCAGTGTCGTTCCGCGCAGGCGGGCTCTGCATCAGCCCGTTTCAGAAGCTTCGAGAAGGTTTAGATCAGGAGGATTCGGATCGACAGCAGCATTCGCGGAATCTTCAACAGCAGCGAAACCCGCCGGCAGATTTCCGCTTCGCGCCCGCAGTTGTCTCTATCGGTTTTCGGACGATCCTCTTCCTCCATTGAGAACGATGCCGGAACGCCTGTTAACGACATTCGTGAAACCGTTCTACAGCAGGCTCTTCAATCAGGCCGCGGTGCGCCTACAGGCACAACGACACAGGCGATTTGGGGACGGCACCGGACTCGTTGCTAGGACAGAACGTCTCCATAGGTCAGTCGTACGCCGACTCGCCTGAGCAGGATGCTGGAGGATTGCCGGTGTTGGCCGGCGCGCGCGAGTCAGGACCCGTTTGTCCTCTCATCCGAAGGCAATGTCTCGCGCAAGCCTCGATTCAATGGATCTGATCGGACGTGAAAGGCAGTCTGAGAGTTCTGGAAGGGCGGGCGTCTGAGGAAAGCAACTGTTCTATCTGAGCCTTTCACAAAGGTCAGTCCGCCGGGTCAGTCTCACGTTGACAGGAAACCAAGATCGCGGGCGTCGAAGTTCGTAGAGTTGGAAAGACGCTGCTCTAGGTCTGGCTGCTCGACGCCGAACCAAGTCGCCAACGTCGAGCCGTACTGGTCGAGAGCGGTAGACGGAATCCACACGCCACGATCGCCAGCGTCATCCGGCCCTCGAAGTTCGAGTGTGGGGAAGGTCCCATAGAGATCGCCGCCGCGGACAGCGCCGCCTACGAATGGTAGAACTGGCGGTGTTGCCGTTCGAGTTGAGTTCTTGCCGAGCTCGAACTCGAAGTGGTCGCCGGCGCTGATCTTCACCAATCTCGACGGTCGCGCGGTAGAAAGCGTCCATCGCCTCGCTAAGCGTAGTGAATAGCCGCGCCTGATTCGAAAGCTGATCGGAATGCGTATCGTACCCGCCTGTGCCGCAGAAGAAGACTTGGCGCTTTAGGCCGAGCTCGTTGCGAATCTGTATGTAACGGGCAACCTCTGCCAGTTGATCGCCCAGATCGCTATTGGGAAACTGCGTTGCCAACGGTGTTGAGGAGGAGTTACGAAGAATTTCCTGCATCTCCCGTGCCTTGACGTTCACCTTGTTGGCTTCCTGAACGAGTCGCATTCCGCTGTCCATCTGCAGAATTTCCTGGTACGCGGCGGTTCACGTTCTCGGATCCTGTTGATGCCACAGGTTGAGCGCACGCATCTCCAATGAGCCGTCACCCAGCCCTGCGGTCTGGAAGCTCTCGCCGGTGGTAAAGAGGGTTGTGCCGCGCATCGACAGCGACGGCGGGAATGACGCAGCGCCGTTCAGTGACAGCAAGTGGTCCATCGCACGCCCACCCCAGCCCGAGACAGATTGCTCCGGATGCGCTGACTGCATCTGTTCGGTTTGGTCCTCATGAGAAAAAAGCTGATCGGGAAGTGGTGCCGATCCGGCGCGGACCTGTTCACGCGTTGTCGGTTGTACGAGCATTCCTACGTTGGCAAGGACCGCCAAGCGCCCCGCTTGATACTGCTGTTGAATTAGACCAAGGGACGGGTGGAAGCCGAAGTCACGCGCTGCGCTGGTGCCAACCTTATGTAGTTGTGCTTGTGGGAGTGCCAGATTTCCGCGCGTGCGCTGGTACTGCTGCCAGGATCTTGTGTCTAGCGGCACGATTAGATTGTTGCTGTCGTTGCCTCCGTAGAGAAACACACACACTAGGGCGCGGTAGTCGGCCCCTGCGGCATACGCGTTCCAGTTCGTGAAGCGACTGATTCCCGCTCCCACTCCCAAAAGCGTGGCACCCTTCCCAACGACCTTCAGGAACTCGCGACGTGACGCTCGATGCTGAGACATGAGTGTGCTCCTTGTGTCGTTAGTGCTGGACCAGGTATTCGCCGGAAGTGACCGCAAGCCAGATGGCACTCATTGCCCGTCGCCCGGGATCATCTGACTGCTGAGCTACCGTACTTATCAGTTCGTCCCGCAGCGCCGGCGACATCCTTTGATAGAACAAATTAGTGTTAATAAGGTCAACCAAACGAGCGGGGTCGCCAGCGCTAGACACATACGGACCTGTGTTGATTCTGAGGCTTCGCCAGAATGAATCGTTCAGGAGTGAGAACACCCAGTTATTCCGAGCAACCGAGGCCACAGGGCTGTAGATCTGGAACTCCGGACCATACAGGCCTGTGTCACCTACCTTGTGCATCGGCGAGAAGAAGTTAAACACCGTCGGCGACTCCAGAAGCGACTCGCCAACCTGCTGCGTGACGAGCGGCGCGAACTCCATCCCGGCGATCAACTGTCCGTCGAATGCTCGAGCGACCGAGGTGAAATAGAGAATCGGTTCTTTTAGCTTCCCCCGGTTGGCAGAAGTCGACGGAGTGCGAGCCTCGGGGTCCAAAAGGATCGCTCGAATGACCGCTTTGAGATCGCCCCGAGTGCCTCGCCCATTGTCATTGAACACTGTGGCTACGCGCCCGATGTACGCTGGCGAGGGATTACTGGTGACGAAGTGACGGATCAGCCGCGTGGAGACGAAGGGCCCGACATTCGGATGTTGAAACACGTTGTCCAGCACTGCTTGCAGGTCGCTGCGAACTCCGCCCCCAGCTGGCACCACCGTTCCGCGAAGGAGTGTTTTCGCATTGTTGTCGTGCATCGGCTCGAAGGGCTCAAGTGGGGCACCGTAGTATTCGCGCGTCGGCCAAGTGAACCCGCTCCCGGGCTCAACTGCATACCCCCAACCCGTCAGCGCGCGAGCAAACTCGGTGATTGTGCTCTGAGTGTAGGTGGGGATCTCTCTACCAGCGCCATCAAGTCGAGGGGTTCCGTCCAGGTTGAGCTCTACGAGGCCGATCGAAAAAAGCTGCATTAGCTCGCGGGCGTAGTTCTCATTTGGGGAATGCGTCCCGTCGCTTGACGCTTTCTCACTATTTACGAGGTCAAGGTATTTCCCCATGGCAGGGTTTAGTGTCACGCGTTCGAGCAGCTCGCGGTAGTTTCCGAATGCATTCGCGCTGAGCATTCTTTGCCAACCGAGCAGCGCTCGCTGGTCACGAACCTTGTTGGTTGAAACGACGAGAAGCTGCCCGAGCGCGAACACAGTGCGTTGCCTCAGTTGATCGGGTGCCACCATAGTGTGGCTCGAGAAGCTTCGCTCCACGAAGTCTCTCTGCCGCTCCATGCTCTGTGGGAGTTCCGAGTACTGGTACTCGACTGACTGAAACTGTTGATCCAACCAACCCTCGATCCCAAGCTCGCGTACCTGATCGATGGTCGCGGTACTCGGCCCGAAACTGGCCTGCTCCAGGAGGCGCCCCGCATCCTGCAGGCTCGCCTTGTAGTTCGTGGTTGCTGGATCAGTCAAGATCGGTAGCTTTAGTACGTAACTACGTTCGTTAGATGGTGGCGGGTTTACGACCTGAACGTTCGCTGACCGCGCGCTACCGTTTGGAACCGTGATCGTAACTCTGAGTGCGTGAGAGTTCTCCCAGGTGGTGGTGAGTGGTTGGTCGTTGAAGAGCACCTGAGCTCCCGGCATGAAGCCACTCCCGCGAAGCGCGATGCCAACCGTACCTGGGCGTACACCGAGCGGGAATACCGCTGCGAGCAGCGGCGTGGGAGGCAAGATGGTGACTGATGCTGCACCAGCCATTGCTGGTTTCGACATTGTCGTCGCAGAGATCTGTACGGTCGCTGGCGTCGGAGGCAGATCCGGTGCGGTGTAGAAGCCGTACTCATCGATCTTGCCGACAATCTCGTCGCCACCCGTGATCCCATTCACGGCCCAATCGAACATCGCTGAATTCGACATCCCCATCATCTCTGCCACGAATTTCATTTCAGTAGCGCCCTTAAGTGACGCTGAGGCTGGGCTGACCTTCACCCCTTTCACCTGTGGCTTGGAAACGATAAGCACGCGGGGCACTGAGCGGCGCGGAGAAGGGACGTCATTCTCAACGACAAGAGATAACTTCCCTGGCGTGTTGAGTGTCACGATGGGCCATGCGCGCATCTCTAGCCGTGACTCGCGACGCGCCGGGATAGGTTGGCCGCCAACCAGTACTCGGGCAGAGGACAGAAACCAGTTGCCCTTAATCACTACTTCCTGCGGACCGAACTTGATGTGAGAAGGCGTTACGCTCGACACCACAGGCGGCGGAAAGAGAATGAGAACGTTCGCCTGTCCCGTGACTCCCGTAGACTTCGATCGTGCGGTCACCACGACCGTCCTACCGTTAAACGTATCGCCACCTGTGTAGATCCCCTGCGGACTGATGAATCCGACTGTGGCGTTGCCACCCAGAACATTGTCGACGTACCAGTCCACTCCATCTCTTGAGCCAGGACCGTCAACGACCGCCTTGAAAGCTGCCTTCCTGCCGATATCGACCTGCTTGGACGAGGGCGACACCCGAACGGTCGTTGTTTGCGAGAAAGCAGTGAGTGTCGACGCAGCGGTGACAAGGGCAATCACCAGAATTGCGGCCGAATGGTCAACCCAACGGCGAACGTGCATAACCCCTCCGATGATAGTGCCATTGCTGTGCGCGTTCCCCGGACGCCGTAGGCACGACACCCCGCGCGACATCACGGTCGTCAACTAAGCAATCGCCCTGCCAGGTCTTCGCGTGGTGTTCATTTCTGGATCATTGGATGGTCGTGAAGCGAATCCCGAACATTCCTGGACCGTCTGACTGACGTTCGGGCCGGGCATGGAAGTAGCACAGGCTGGCACTCGGGAGACGGAATTGTGATGGCGGCTACCGCGCTCGCGAGCCCCTTTTCTTGCAGGCACCTTTGCGTGATTTGTTTGGATTATCTCTACCGTTCGTGATCAGTCGATTCAACGGCCTCTCGATGGAACCTGGCTCATGAAATGATCCAACCTGCGATGACACTAGCCCGAGAAGCGCCCCTGCGTACCACTTCGCAGGCTTGATGCTTACCTCGTTTCAATCGGCTCGCTACGAGGCTACGATCTGTCTATGAAACGACTGTTGCTAGTCCCCATCGCAATCGCATCGGTGATCCCTGTCGGAGCGTCGGATCTCCCAACTCACGAAATCCGCGTCACGCTCGACCCCTCCACCCGATCACTCTCCGCCGAAGCGACCCTCTCCATCGCCCCCACCTCACTCAAGTCGGTCGTCCTCACCCTCAGCCCTACCTACCGACTGACCGACGTCGCCTTCTCCGGCAAACCACTAAAATTCACGGAGGAAACCGCCAAGGACGGCGAGCACCGCTACACGATCCGACTCCCCAAGCACCCAACCGAGGCGCCGCTCGCCCTCCACACGAGATGGTCCGGCACCCCGCCCGCGCTCCCCAACGACTACAAATTCAATCGCAACGAGGTCACCGATCTCCCCAACGGTTACCTCAGCCCCGACGGCGCCTTCTTGCCGGGCGTGCCTGGTACCCCACCGTCCCCAACGCGCCGCTGTCGCGCTACATCGTGACGAGCAAGCTGCCCGAGGGTTGGAGGCTGGTCGCCCCCGGCAAGCTCACGCGCAACGGCGACGGCACCGAAACCTACGACACGGTCAACCCACTCGAGGGGCTGGACATTGCGGCCGCTCCCTGGTTGGTGATGGAAGACGAGATCAACGGCCAGCGCGTCGCTGTCTACACACTTCCTGGAACGCCTTCCGAACTGGCCAACACGTATCTCTTGGCGACCGGCGATTACCTCAAGCGCTTCACAGCCGAGGTCGGTCCGCACCCGTGGCCCCAGTTTCTGGTGGTGGAACACATTCTTCCCACCGGGTATGGCTTGCCGTCGATGACGCTGTTGGGCGGCGCGGTGATGCGGCTGCCGTTCATCGTCAAGACCTCGCTGGGGCACGAAGTGCTGCACGATTGGTGGGGCAACGGCGTGTACGTCGATCGCACGCAAGGGAATTGGTGCGAGGGGCTTACGGCCTACATGGCCGACCATGCATTCTCGGCCGAGGAAAACCGCGACGGGGGTCGCGACTATCGCACGCAGATCCTGCGCGACTATCGCGAGTACACCGCGCACGGCAAGGACGACGCCGTCGCCGATTTCCGCGAGCGTCACGACGCGCGCGAGCGAGCGATCGGTTACGGCAAGGTGGCGATGATCTTCCACATGCTGCGCGTGCAGTTGGGCCCCGACAAATTCCAGCAGGCAGTGCGGCAACTGTTCTACGAGTTCAAATACAAAGAGGCGTCGTGGGGCAACATTCAAGACGTGTTTTCGCGCACGGCTGAAACGGACCTCTCGTGGTTCTTCAAGCAGTGGGTCAACACTCCGGGTGCACCGGAACTGGGCGTGGGAAAGCCCCGTATCGTCTCCAACGACGAGAAGTCGGCGGTGAAGGTAACGCTCTCGGCGACGCCCGGCTGGCAGATGATGGTGCCGATGGATGCGCGCGAGACCAACGGCCGCGTGTTCGACGGCTTCGGTTCGATTCAAGCCACGGGGCAGGGTGAAGGTCACGTGTCGTTGCCCGCCGGTGTCACCGTCGGCGAGGTGGTAATCGACCCTGAGGTCGATCTGTTCCGCCGGCTGTCCGCGGAAGAAGTGCCGGCATCGTTGGCTCGCTACTTGGCGGCTCCTCCCGACTTGATCGTGTTGGGCTCGGGGCGTGATGGGTTGCTCGAAACGGCGCGGCGAATTGCCGACAAGGTGGGGGAGGGGAAGATCCCGGTGCGTCGCGATCTCGACGTGACGCCAGAGATGCTCGCGCAGGCGCAGCGTGTGTTGTGGCTGGGTCGACCGGCCGACACCGCGCTCGGTTCCTTGGTGAAGTTGCCGGCAGGTGTGGTGATGGACGCGGCGCGATTGGCGACCTCGGTCGGTGGATCGAGCGAGGAAGACGCGGCGATCGTGCTGACACTGGACAACCCCAAACCGGGCACGGGAGTGTTGTTGGTGGTGGATGTGTTGCGTGCGCCGCAGTTGGACGTGGTGATGCAGAAGATCGTGCACTACGGCAAGTACTCGTTCTTGGTCTTTGGCGCAGGGCGCGCACAGGTGAAGGGCGTCTGGCCGGCTCCGTCATCGCCGCTGCGGGTGGCGATGTAGACGGGCCCTACGACACGACCGACCCGCCGCAGCTAGAGCCTGCCCCGGCGGTACAACCGAAGCAGTGCTGGCCAATCACGATCTCGCGCTGGTGCAATCGCTGCGGGTCGAAGTCGCGAATGTGACGCGGCACGCCGTGGTTGACCGGCAACTCCAGCATCTGGTTGAAGTCGCAGTCATACATCACGCCGTCCCAACCGACCGAGAGCGTGTTGCGGCACATGACGCCGGCGGCGGCGGCAGGGTTGTAGGCGTTGATCAGCTTCTCCATGTAGTGCTCGTAGTTGCCGCTGCGCAGCAAAAACTCGAGAAAGCGGCTGATCGGCATGTTGGTAATCGTGAACAGTTGGTTGAAGACGATGCCGTGGCGGCGGGCCAGTTCGCGCTTGAAATCGGCTTCGATCGACGCTTGCGCCGGCGGCAAGTACGCGCCGACCGGGTTGTAGACCAAGTTGAGTTGCAATCCGGTGCCGTTGTGTCCGTAGCCCAAGTCGTTGAGACGCTTGAGCGCTTCGATCGACTTGCCGAATATTCCTTCGCCGCGCTGTGCGTCGGTCTCTTCTTCCAAATAGTACGGAAGGCTGGCCACGATCTCGACCCGATGCGCGGCCAAGAACTCGGCGAGGTCGCGCTGTGACGGCAGCAGCAACACCGTGAGATTGCAGCGATCGATGACGTGTCGATCGAGCGCACGCGCCACTTCGACCAAGCGGCGAAAGCTCGGACACAACTCGGGCGCGCCTCCGGTGATATCGACCGTTGGTATCTCGGTGCGCGCCAGCGCGGCGAGGCATAGCTCGGCGGTTTCAGGCGACATCACCTCGCGGCGATCGGGGCCGGCATCGACATGGCAGTGCCCGCAGGTTTGGTTGCACAGCTTGCCGACGTTGATTTGAAAGACCGTCATGCCGGTGGCTCGTAGCGGGAATAATCCGGCTCCCTGAAGTGCCGACTCGAAACGTCGACGCGGGCTGGCGGAATCCTCCAACACTCGTCGCTGCTCGGCCGCTTGGGCCAAGCGGTGATGGGCGCGCTGCAGGCTTTCAGGACTCACATCCGCACCCGTTTGTGGACGTTGCGCATCTGGACCCCGTGAACCAGCGAAGCGCCGCCGCGAATCGCGGCAGCCACGTGCACCGCTTCGGTCATCTGTTCGAGATTCGAGCCTTTTTCCAGACAGGTTTGTGTGTAGGCATCGATGCAATAGGGGCACTGCACGGCGTGTGCTGCCCCCAATGCAATCAGCGCCTTTTCACGCTCGGTGAGGGCTCCTTCGGCGAACACCGCCCCGTACCAATCGAGAAACTTCTTCCAAAGCTCCGGAGCGTTCTTGCCGATGTCGCCGAACTTTCCAAGGTCTTCCGAGTCGTAGTAGTCAGCCATCGCCACTCCTGGGAATAGCCACACTCTAGCCAGAGGTACGATGCGCGGGCAATCCTGGATGTTTCGTTTGAAAGAACTATTTACAGGCGGCGGCGATCGGCGGCAGACCGCCGGCAAGCAAGGCCGTGCATCGAGGCCGGCACTGGCTGACTACGATTTGATGCGAAACGCGAACTGCACCCGGGGCGAGGCGGCGAGATCGCCAGGCGAGGTGTAGGCAGAGCTTCGGCGGTGCAGATCGGAACCGGCAAGTCGATACGCCTCCGCCACGATCTCGGAGCAAAACCACGAGCCGCGGCTGCGCTTGCGCTCGCGATTGCCGGCCAGCAAGAAACGGAAGAAGCGGATTATCCCGCGATGACTGTACGCCTTACCCAACTGCTGAAAGCCGAACGAGATTGCGGTGCGTCGCTGCTCGGGCGTAAGGCCCTCGATCTGGAAATAGTCGATCCCGCCGTGATAACGCTTCACCAACTCGGACATCAACGCGAGCCGCACACCGGCCCCGGTCGCTTCCAGACTGTAGACACGACCTTCGTATGTGTAGACCAGGCCGACATGCGAGTACTGGCTCTTGGTCAGGCGGCGGATCGCCATGCTGACGACGCCGCGGCCACGAAAACAGAGCATGTCCCCATCGACGAATCGGCCGCGGACATCGCTGTAGGAGCGAGCTTCCGCGGCCGGAGAAACGGGTGATGCCGAGGTCAACCTTGCGCCGCGGCCTGCTGTAGCACTGGATTGATCCAGATGGCACTCTCCGATTCCTTGCGCAGCGCCTGAACTCGCTCTTGCAGCAAGCGCTGCATTCGCGGCGCTTTCAACGTTTCGCGGATCGTCGCTTCCTCGGTCGCGAGTTTGCTCATGTCGGCCGACTCGCGCGAGATCATGCGCGCCACGACCACAGCGCGCGGGCCATCCAGGGGCGCTGTGAGCCGTCCCGCACCCGCCTCGAACAGCGCCTCTTCCAGCTTGGCGTCGTACCCCACATCTTGAAGGTCTTGGCCGCGCGTGAACGCCGGAGCCTTGCGCACCTCGAGCTTCAGCGATTTGGCTGCCGCCTCGAGGTTGCCGCCGGCGACCGCCTTGGCCAACTCGGCCTTGGCGCGATCACGCGACCGCTCGCGCAGATAGTCGGCGCGTACGCGCTCACGTCGCATATCGAAGGGGGGCATGTAATCGGCGATCACATCCTGCAGTTGTGCGACAGCTTGGCCGCGGGGGAGTGTGACAGCCTCGCCGTACTTTCCTTTTTCGAGCGTGAAGATCGACTCGATCAAGGCCGGCACCGGGCCGAGGCCTGGGACAGCGCTGCTACGCGTGACCACGCCCGTGTCCTGCAACTCGATGTTCATTTGCTGCGCCGCGGTCTTGAAATCGACGCCGGCCTTGAGCTTGCCAATGAACTCTTGCGCCATTTGGCCGGCCACGTCCTTCAAGCGCTGGAACTTCAGTTGTCCTTCGATCTGCTTGCGCACCGCGTCGAGCGGTTGCGCTCCCGCCGGGCGCGATTCTTCTACCTTGATTACGTGGAAACCGAACTGCGTGCGAATGGGGGCCGAGATCTGTCCAGGCGGCAGCGAGAATGTCGCCTCGTCGAACTCGGGAACCATCTGACCGCGCGGAAAGAAGCCCAGATCGCCGCCGCGCACCTTGCTGCTGGTGTCGTCGGAGTATTGAGCCGCGAGCTTGGCGAAGTCTTCGCCCCCTTTGGCGCGCACTGAAATGTCCTGGGCTTGGGCCTTGGCCGCTTCGACCTTGTCGGCGGGCGCATCGGCATCGACCTTGATGAGTACGTGGCGCGCGCGTCGCTGTTCGGGGATCTCGAAGCTCGCTTTGTTGGTGTCGTAATAGGCTTGGACTTCGGCGTCGGTGAGCTGTACTCGCTTCTCCACCGCCTTGTCGTCGAACAGTGCGTAAAGTGCGCGACGCCCTTCGCCCTCTTTGTAGCGCGCCTGATTTTGGTCGAAGTAGGCCTTCAATTCAGAGTCTGCAGGCGCTGCATCTTCCTTCTCGAACCGATCGAGCGGCAGCGCGATGTACTCGAAGTTGGCTTTTTCATGACGGCGGCGATACTCCGCTTCGACGTCACTCTTTGCGACCAGGACGGACGCTCCCAGCAGCTGCTGCCACTTGCTGATCACCAGGCTCTGTTCGAGTCCGGCTTCAAACTGTTCCGGGCGCTGACCGTTGGAACGCAGGATCTGCTCGTAGACCTGCTTGCCGGCGAATCGACCGTCGCGCTGGAATACCTGCATGTTGTAGACCGCGGCGTTGAGTTCATCGCTGGAGACGGTCAGTCCCAGGCGTCGCGCGTCTTGCAGCACCAACTCTTGTTGCACCAAGTTCTCGATGGCTTGGCGTTCGACGCCGATCTGCTTGCGGAGGTCGGCATACCTCTCGCCGAACATCCGGCGGTACTGTTCATCGAGGCGTCGAGCCTCGTCCATGAACTGTCGCATCGTCAGATTGGACCCGCGGACCTTGGCCGCGAAGTCGTCGGTCGGTGCACCCTGCCCGGAGTCCTTGCTCCACCAACTGACCCCGAAGAACAACACGAAGGTGACTACCACCAACAGCAAGATCGGCTTGAGGAAAGGCATCGATTTACGAAAAAACGCCAGCACGGGACCGTCTCCCTCGAGAAAAGCGCAGCGCAACCATGTACGCGGAAACCGGGAGGCTAGCCGAACGAGGTTGTCCGATCAAGAAATCTAAATCGGGGACGGTCTACCTAAAGCGGCCGCAGGGCCCGGTAACTCCCTGGGAGCTTACCAGTCTCGAGGAGCGCTTTAGGTCGACCGTCCCCGATTTAACGGGGTTGTCGGGGTGGGGGTGGGGAACCAAGTTAGCGGTGAGCGAAAAGGCGCGGACTCCCGGGGCCCACCGGGATGTCCTGCGGCCCTGAGAGACGCATGGCGACCAAAGAAATACCGTCTCGGCAACGACAGGCCGTGGTCGTGGAATGGATCTATGTCCAGACCAGGACGCTCGTCCTGCTGGGCGGGATCGCGCTCGGGGCGATCGGGTGGGGCGTGTACTGGTGGTACAGCCACGGCCGTGACACCGATATCCGCGATCAGGCCCGGCAGGCTGTCGCCGATGCAGAACGCGCGGTTGCCGACGCCACAGCCCGGGCACCCCAAGCTCCCGACCTGAAACTCGCGCGGGTCTCGCTGGAAAGAGCGCAGCGCGAGCTCGAGTCGCAGGAATTCGGCCGTTCGGTCGAGGACGCCCACGAGGCGGAAAAACGGGCTGCCAGTGCCACCGCCCCCGACGCCGCCGAAACCGAGACCGGCGCCCGCCTGGCCCGAGTCTCCGGCGAGGCTCACCTGAAACGGGCCGGTCAGTTCGTCTGGGAACCGATCTCGGACAAGACCGTGCTCCGGGCCGGAGACCAAATCCGTACCGCCGCCGATTCCACGGCCGAGGTCGTGTACTTCGACGGCACACGGGTCACGGTGGCCGGCAGCAGCATGCTCGAGATTCGCGAGCTGTTCCGCGATACATCCAGTCGCGAGCAACGCGTGAAAGAGCGCCTCGCCTGGGGATCGCTCAATGCATCGACCACCGAAAACGAGGGGATGACGTCGGTGCATGAAGTCTCCACCGATGAAGCGTCCTTCAAATCTCGCAAGGCGGCCGATTTCCAGGTCAGCCGAGCCAAGGACAGTGGGCGATCGGAGATCACGACCTACAGCGGCAGCGTCGCGATGCAGACCGGCGGTCGCGAGGTCGAGGTCCCCGAGAGCACGCAAGTCACTGTCGCCGAGGGGCGAATCATCGACAAGGTTCAGTTGGTCGACCCGCCCCGCCTGACCTCGCCCCCCGATCAGAAATCGTTCGCAGCCCCGTCCGAATCCAAACTCACCCTGGTTTGGGCGCCGGAGAGTCGCGCCGATCGCTATCGATTGCAGGTTTCCACCAGTGGCAACTTCAGCCCCGTTCAAGTCGATCTCCAACTCGGCGGGACGCAAGCCGATCTCCCCGAATTGCTGCCAGGGATGTACTTCTGGCGCCTCGCTTCGATCGATCACGACGGGCGCGCCGGTCGCTGGTCGGAGAGCCGCAAGTTCCGAATCCTCGGAACCGAGTACCGCGATCTCGACGATCGAACCCCGCCACCGTTGCAGGTCACCGAGGTTCTCGTGGTTGGAACCAACGCGATCGTGAGCGGCAACACAGAGCCCGGCGCGCTGGTTTGGATCGATGGTGAGCGGGTCGATGTGGGCGACAGCGGCAAGTTCACCTGGGTCGTGAAGCTGCGCGAAGACGGCCTCAACAAGATCCAGTTGTTGGCACAGGACGCCGCCGGCAACGAAACGCGTAAGCTGACGCACGCACAAGTCGATGTCTTCTGATTCGCCTCGTCGGGCCGCACCGCTCGCCGTCGTGATCGGCGGTGCTTCACCCAAGCGCCGACGCAGCGATGACGCCGACGCCATCCGTCGCTTCGCCTCGCTACCCCGCGCCTTGCGCGCTGAACGCCGCGCCCCTCGCCTTCTGATCTTCGATGCCGCGCAACCCACGCCCGCCACCGCGCACGCGATCGCACAGTTGCGCGGTGCGTGGCGCCGCGCGCCGCGCTTGGTGACCGGTCCGAGCGCCAACTTGGAGGCCCGCCGCGAAGCCTGGGGAGATCTGATCGATGGCGTGATCCCATCGCCCCTGCAGCCCTCGTTGTTGACCACCGTGATCGAGTTGGCGCGCGGTCGTGAGCGCGCCGAATCGGGAACGCGGCGATCGGACCGGCGCGTGGAAGCGCTCGAGCAGCGACTCGCGCTGATGTCCGACACGATTCAAGCGGCCGGCGCTCTGCTCGACCCCGGGATGGTGGCGCGCTTCATCATGGAGCGCGCGGCGGCGTTGGTCGGCGCGACCCAGTGGCGGCTCTATCGCATCGACGAAGTGGCTGGAGTGCTGCGGTTGGATCTGCGCAAGGAACCGGGTGCGGGTCAAGCCAGACCGACCGATGCGCTCCCCCTCGACCGAGGCTTGGCCGGCTGGGTGGCGCGGCACCGCCAGATCCTCCACATCGAGAACTTGCACGAAGAAACGCGCATCGATCGCGAACTGGAATGGCCGGGAACATTGCCCGCATCGCTCTTGGTGATGCCGTTGGTATCCCGCGGTCGAGTGATCGGGGTGGTCGAACTTGCCGACCCGGCCGGCGGAGCGCTGCGCTGGCGCGAACAGGGGCTGCTTCGTGCCCTGCTCGATCCGGCGGCGATCGCACTCGACAACGCCCTGCTGTTTCGCCGCTTGGAAGAGCGCACCGTCACCGACGATCTGACGCATCTGTACAACGCTCGCTTCATGGAAAACTACCTGCGCCGCGAGACCAAACGAGCAGACCGATTTCATCGCCCGGTGGCGCTGTTGTTCATCGACCTCGACGGCTTCAAGGCGGTCAACGACGTCAACGGCCACATGTTCGGTTCACGCACGCTGATCGAGGTGGGCGAGATCTTGCGACGCAACGTGCGCGAGGTCGATGTCGTCGCTCGCTGGGGTGGTGACGAATTCGCGATCGTGCTTCCCGAAACGGGGCTCGAGGGCGCCATGGCGATGGCCGAGCGACTCTGCCAGCGCGTGGAGGAGGGCCCCTATCTCGAGGGGACCGGGGTCCAGATCAATATCTCGGCCAGCATCGGGGTCGCGGTCTGGCCCGATCATGGACGCACCGCCGAAGCACTGCTCGCCGCCGCCGACGCGGCGATGTATCGGGTCAAGGATCAAGGCAAGAACGGGGTCCTGGCCGCAACTGAAGTACTGGAAGAAATACTCCAGCCGAGTTGATCCGGTCGGAACCGCCCGAAATACCCCGGTTTCATCTTGTCCCGCTGGATGGCAGCGATTAGCATTTGTTTCGAAGCCGGGCCGTAGTTGTGGTGCACGACACTATCGATCGGCACAACTCTAGTTTTTGGGAGGATTGGCGTTGGCATTCTGGCCTCGCTCCGTTTTGTCGCTCTTCTCGAACGACCTCGCCATCGATCTCGGCACGGCCAACACCATCGTCTTCGCGCGCGGCAAAGGAATCGTCGTGAACGAACCGTCGATCGTGGCCGTCAACCAAAAGACGGGCAAGGTCGAAGCGGTCGGACGCGACGCCAAGGACATGCTCGGGCGTACGCCGGGTACGATCGTCGCTATCCGTCCAATGAAGGACGGTGTCATCGCCGACTTCGAGCACACCGAGAAAATGTTGGAGTATTTCATTCAGCGCGCGCACAAGCGCCGAGCAGGCGTGCGGCCGAGGATCGTGATCGGTGTACCGGGCGAAATCACGCAGGTCGAGAAGCGTGCCGTGCGCGATTCGGCATACCGAGCCAAGGCGACCGAAGTCTTCTTGGTGGAGCAGGCGATGATGGCCGCGATCGGCGCCGGACTCCCGATCACCGAACCGACCGGCAACATGATCATCGACATCGGCGGCGGCACCACCGACATCGCGGTGATCTCGATGGCCGGTATCGTGTACTCGCGGTCGGTGCGAGTGGCCGGCAACGAGATGGATGAAGCGATCATCGGGTACATCAAGAAGAAGCACAATCTGTTGGTCGGCGAGCGCACCGCTGAAGAAATCAAGATGCGGTTGGGTTCGGCCTTCCCGCTGGATGAAGAGCTGAGCATGGAAATCCGCGGCCGCGATCTGGTCGAGGGAATTCCCAAGACGCTGACGGTTTCCGACGAAGAAATTCGCGAGGCGCTGTCCGAGACGGTTCAAGTCATCGTCGATGCAACGCGCGTTGCGCTCGAACAGATCCCTCCCGAACTCTCGGCCGACATCGGCGATCGCGGCATCATCCTGGCAGGCGGCGGATCGCTGCTGAAGAACCTCGACAAGCGATTGCGCGAGGAAACCGGTCTGCCGGTGAGTCTGGCCGAAGAGCCGCTGCACTCCGTGGCGCTCGGCATCGGCCGCATGCTGGTCGACTTCGACCTGCTGCGGAAAGTGGCTATTGATTGAAACAATCGCATCTCGGGAACTGATGCGGACGCCCGCCCGTCACAGTTCCCGAGCCTGAACCAGCCTGGGCACAACGAGGCATCGGTCGTCACCGACTCACGCCATGACAGAAAAAGCGACACACATCACGTTTCTCGTCTTAGCGCTGGGTCTGTTGGCGCTGATGGCGTCGCAAGTGCGGAAGGGAACCGAGTCGGCGCTCGGCAGCACGCTGCGCAATGCCACGGGCCCTGTGGCCGAAGGCGTTCTGAAAGCGGCCGGCGGCGCACAGGGCGTCTGGGACAACTATGTCAATCTGCGTTCGGTGCGCGACGAAAACCAAAAACTGCGCGAACAGCTCGATCAACTCGGCACAGAACACGCCCGCTACGCCGAGATCTATCAAGAGAACATGCGTCTGCGCGAGATGTTGGAACTGCGCAGCCCACAAGCCTTCCCGAAAGGTCGGGTCGCACGTGTGATCTCGTTGCTCAATACAGGACCGCTGCAGCGCGGGCTGATGGTCGATCGCGGTCTGAGTGACGGCGTGACGCGTGGTTGGGTCGCGGTCTATCGAGGAATGCTCGTCGGGCGCGTCACCGAGGTTGCCGGCGGCAGTGCCGGGGTGATGACGCTGCTTGACCCCGAGTCGGGCGTGGGCGTGCGTCATCAACTCGACCGCTACACCGGGGTGCTGCGCGGTGGCAACAAAGGACCGGCGCAAATGACGCGGCTGATGTTCGTGCCGCGCGACACGCAGGTGGCAGTCGGCGATCCGCTGGTCACATCGGGATTGGATGGAGCGTTTCCACCGGGACTTCTGGTCGGCTTCGTACGCGATCTTGCCGAGGATGATCTGTTGACCTGGACGATCGGGGTGGAGCCCGCCGTCGATCCGGTGTCGGTCGAAGAGTTGTTGTTGGTTCCGCCACCACTCGGGAGCACGCCATGAACCTGGTCACGCTGCTGCTCTCCAGCGCCGTCGCCTTCGGGTTGCACATTCTGGCGGGGCGATGGGAGGGGATCGCGCTGGTCGTCGATCCGTTGCTGGTGGTGGCGGTGCTGGGTGCCTTGCCGGGTAGACCGTCGCTGGCCTTGACGGTTGGATTGATCACCGGTGCTTTGCAAGACGGCTGGAACTCGACCTGGTACGGCGAGCACACGTTCACGCACCTTGTCGTGGCCTACCTCGTGTCGTTGTTGGCGCAGCGCATGGACCTGATGGGGATGCTCCCAGCGGCAGCCGCGGTGGCGTGCGCGACGCTCGCCGATTGGGGTTTGCAAGTCGGGTTGCGAGCGCTGTTCGATCGTCCGTTGGGAGCGGTGCCCTCGATGCTGTTTTGGGGTCTGGCGGTGTTGGCCAACACCGGTTTGGCGCTGGCTTTTCATCGGGTGCTGATGGCCCCCCGCGATCCGAAGCGTCGTCGATGAGTGCCAACGTCGACTATCGCAACCTCAAGCCGTATCGCGACTATCGATTGGGTCGCATGCTCAAGGCGCGGCTCAACCTGCTGCGGATCGTGGTGGCGCTCGGTTTCGTACTGTTTGGCGAAGTGTTTTGGTATCTGCAGATCGTGCACGGCGAGTACTACGCGCAGCGCGCCGAGGAGAATCGACTGCAGCACCGCTATGAGCGTCCTCCGCGCGGCATGTTGATCGATGAAGCCAACATGGTGTTGGTTGGCAACCGCCCATCGTTCGCGATCTACATGCAACGGGATCGTTCGCGCGATGCGCGCGCCGAAGTTGCCGTGCTGGCCCGTTATTTGGGCGAGACTCCCGAGTTGCTGCTCGAGCAACTCGACAAGCAAAAGCACGCGCCGGCCTATCTCCCGGTGTTGTTGCGGCCCGATGTCGACATCGGCATAGCATCCAAGATCGAGGCGCATCGCCCTGAGTTGCCGGCGATCGACGTCGTGATGGAGGCCAAGCGCAGCTATCCGTTGGGCGAGGCGGCTGCGCACGCGATTGGGTACCTATCGGAAGCCAGCGAAGCCGAGTTGAAAAAGCGCGACGACCTGATGCCGGGCGATCGCGTCGGCCGCTCCGGGGTCGAGCAGATCTACGACGCCGATTTGCGCGGACGGCCCGGCATCACACTCGATGAGGTCGATGCCCGCGGCCGCTCGCTTGGAACGGTGGCGGTGCAGCGTCCGCCGCGAGCGGGTCGCGCGCTGCGGGTCACGCTGGATGGACAAATGCAGCGTGACCTGTACGAGTGCTTCGCTGGTCGGTCGGGGGGCGCGATCTTTCTTGACCCGATCAACGGTGGCGTGCGTGCCTTGTACTCGGGACCAACGTACGACCCCAACGTGTTCGCCGGTCGACTGCGTGCCGCCGACTGGACCGCGTTGATCAACAACCCACTCAAGCCGCTGCAAAACAGGCCGATCTCATCCGCCTATCCGCCGGGCTCGACGTTCAAAGTGATGATGGCTTGCGCGGCGTTGGAAGAGGGTGTGATCCACCCCGGCGAGACGATCTTCTGCGGCGGCTCGAAGAACTTCTACGGACGCGACTACAAGTGCCACAAAAAGGGGGGACACGGTTCTGTGGGCGTTGCTGATGCGGTCACGCGCTCGTGCAATGTCTTCTTCTACACCGTCGGACAGGAACTCGGCATCGATCGAATTGCCAAGTGGGGGCACAAGTTCGGTTTCGGCGAAAAATCCGGAATCAGACTCGAGGGTGAAAGCCCGGGGATCATGCCGTCGAGCGCATGGAAGATGAAGACTCGCGGCCAGCCGTGGTACGCCGGTGAAACGATCAGTGTCTCGATCGGACAAGGGCAGATGCAGGCCACGCCTTTGCAGATGGCGGTGGTCGCATCGGCGATCGCAAACGGCGGTTATCGCGTGCACCCACACTTTGTCGATCGACCCGGTGATGCAGACCAACCGGAGGCGATCGGCCTGTCGACCACCACCATCGCGTTATTGAAAGAGGCGATGAACAACGTGGTCGACAGCGATAGCGGCACCGCGCGACGTGCGCGAGTTCCTGGCGTGAAAGTGGCCGGCAAGACCGGCACTGCGCAGGTGGTTTCACGTGACACCGGTGCCAAAGACCCGGGTGACAACGCCTGGTTCATGGGGTTCGGTCCGCTGGACAAGCCGCGTTTGTCGTGGGGAATCATTGTCGAGCACGGCGGACATGGCGGTGAAACCGCGGCGCCGATCGCCGGAATCGTCTTGCGTCGTTACCTCGAACGCCAGCAGGTGATCGAGAAGTCCGACGTGCCGGAGCCAGGTCTCGGTATCAAGCCGTCCGAGACGCCGCTGGAGCCGGATGAGCCTGAAGAGCCGCGTGCTGAGCCTCAGGTAGCCCATGTCCAAATTCGTCGATAAGACCGACATCGGCACGCTGGTGCACCTGATCTTGATCGCGCTGATCGGCGTGATCGCAATCTCCAGTGCAACCCGTCTGGACTATGACCATATCTGGGGCGGGCCGGGGGCCAAGCAACTGCTGTTCGTGATGGTCGGCATCGTGCTGTACCTGTTGGTGCAGCGACTGGACTACAACTACGTCGCCGATTGGTGGCGTACGTTATACATCGGCGGCTTGTTGGTTCTAGGCGCGCTGCTGATCTCACCGGAGTCGATTGCCCCCAAGATCGGGGGAAACAAGGCCTGGTTCAAACTTGGGCCGCTGAGTCTGCAACCGTCCGAACCGATGAAGGTGGTGACGGCGATCGCGGTTGCGATGTTCCTGGCGCGCTTGAGTGGATCGCTGGATTTCACCAGGCTTTTCAAACTCGGCTTGATCGTCGGTCTACCGGTCGTGCTGATTCTCGGTGAGCCCGATATGGGAACCGCTATCACGTTCGTACCGCTCGCGCTGGCCGGCGCATGGTTGGCCGGTCTGCGCCTTCGCGTCTTGGCGGTGTTGGCGCTGCTGGTGGTGTTGATGGCGCCCATCGGTTGGTTTTATGTACTCAAGCCGTATCAGAAAGAACGAATCCTGTTGGTCTTCGACCCCTCGCGCGACCCCTCGGGCAAGGGTTATCAAATGGCGCAATCGCGGATCGCCGTGGGCTCGGGTGGAGTCGAGGGGAAAGGGTTGTTTCACGGCAGCCAGGCGGGCCTGAAGTTCTTACCAGCCCGGGAAACCGATTTCGTGTTGGCGGTTGTTTCGGAGGAAACCGGTTTCATCGGTGTCGTGGTGACGCTCGGACTCTACATGTCGCTCGTGTTCCGGGCGCTCGACACTGCACTTACATCGCGCGATCTGCTGGGTACCTACCTGTGCGGCGGCATCGCCGCGATCTGGACGGGACAGGTGTTCATCAACGCCGGGATGGTGACAGGCATCTTGCCTACGATTGGTGTGCCGCTGCCGCTGCTCAGTTACGGCGGCAGTTCCGTCGTTGCGACCTTCCTGGCCTTCGCACTCGTCGGTTCGGTGCGCGCAGGTCGAATCGTCAACCAGTAGTAGGTGTCCACGAAATACCGCGGAGGATGGCCGAAACCGGCCACCCTCGCGGGTTTTCTACTTGACGCGGGTCGCTTCCAGCCGCATCGAGCGCACCTCTTTGCCATCGGGGCCGGGGTTGTACATGTCGAAGGCGAAGTGATCAGGGTCGGGATGCGTTTCGACCATTCGCGCGGTGACAGATTTCCCGGTCATGGGATCGTTCATCGTTCCGGTGAAGGTGCATTGCTTGAAATCGGTGTCGCACGATCCAACGGAGATCATCACGCCGGTGCCGAAGTTGTCGATCCATGTGCTATGGAACTTCTTGTCGACATTGTCGAAGGCGGTGGTGCCCATGCCTTCGAACGGCATCCCCATCGAGGTGCCGGTGACCTTCTCGATGAGATAGCGGCCGCCCATCGCCATCGTTCTTTCCGATGTGCTCTCGCTGATCTGGGGTGGCTGGCTGGGGTCCATCCACATCGAGATCTTCATCTTCCAGGAGCCAACGCTCTTCGCCAGCCAGGCGTGCTCGGGGCCCGGCTTGATCGCTTTCATCCATGCTTGCATCTGCGGGTCCATCGCCTGATCGGTTCCTTCAGCGGCGACGGCAACGGAGGTAATCAACGACAGGCAGCAGACCAAAAACAGAACGCGCTTCGACGACTGCATGAGATCCTCCCATTCCTCTCGGTCCGGGAAGTCTAGACAACTCGCGAGCCGCGCAACAGCGAAAGTGCCGGAGCTGCTATTGCCGCTCGAAGCGGGCCTGGAAGAACCTCAAGTACTTGGGCTCGTAGGTCATCGACAGTCCCCTGACCGCGGCGCGACCGTCGTACACCCCCTTTACCGATTCGGCGACGACATCCATGTGCGCTTGTGTGTAAACGCGCCGCGGGATGGTCAGGCGTGTGAGTTCGAGTTTGGGATGGTTGTTTTCTCCCGTCTTGGGATCGCGTCCCGCGCTGACGATGCCACGTTCCATCGAGCGGATTCCCGAGTCCAGATAGAGTTCGGCCGCCACTGTTTGCGCTGGAAACTGGTCCTGCGGGAGATGTGGGTAAAACTCGCGCGCGTTGATGAAAACAGCGTGGCCACCCACCGGCAAGACGATCGGGACGCCCCAGTCCTGCAGCAGTTCACCCAGATATCGCACCTGCTGGACGCGCGATCGCACATGTTGGTCTTGCATCGATTCCAAGATTCCGATCGCCATCGCCTCCATGTCGCGCCCGGCCAGACCGCCGTAGGTGTGCAGTCCCTCATAGACAACGACCATGTTCCGCAGCTCTTCGAACAGATCCCAATCGTCGACCGCCAGCCAGCCGCCGATGTTGACCAAGTTGTCCTTCTTGCCGCTCATCCAAGCGCCGTGCGAGTGAGAGCAGAACTCCTTGACGATCGACGCGATCGAGCGCGCCTGAAACCCCGGCTCGCGCTCTTGGATGAAGAAAGCATTCTCGACCAGTCGAGTCGCATCCAAATAGAGTTTGATTCCGTGGCGATCGCAGAACGTCCGGACGGCCTGGATGTTCTCCATGCTGACCGGCTGGCCACCGGCCATGTTGACCGTGCCGGCGACGCAAACGTAGGCAATCTGTCCAGCCCCCACGCGGCGCACCAAGCTCTCGAGTTTTCCGATGTCGACGTTTCCCTTGAACGGTCCTTCGTTCGCCGGATCGTGCGCCTCATCGACGACCACATCGACAAACGTGCCGCCGGCCAGCTCCTGATGGAGTCGCGTGGTCGTGAAATACATATTGCCCGGCACGTACTGACCGGGCGTGATCTGTGCGCGGCTAATCAGGTGCTCGGCGCCCCGGCCCTGATGCGTGGGCACCACGTACCTGTAGCCGTAGTGACTCTGGACCGCTTCCTCCAGGTGATAGAAGTTGCGGCTGCCGGCATAGGCTTCGTCGCCCAGCATCATGCCGGCCCACTGCCGATCGCTCATCGCACTGGTGCCGCTGTCGGTGAGCAGATCCAAATAGACATCCTCGGAACGCAGCAAGAAGGTGTTGTAGCCGGCTGCGCGCAGGGCAACCTCGCGCTGTTCGCGCGTGGTCATCTGCAGCGGTTCAACCATCTTGATCTTCCACGGCTCGGCCCAAGACCGACGACCGAACTGCTGACCCATGGTGCGGGGAACGTCGTGCGACACTATGTCCTCCTGGCGAACACGGTGCATCAGACGGCGAGCCCGCGGTAATGATTCAGATCAGATCCCAAGCCCCGAGAACTGAGAGGCGCCAGCGATCACCGCTGCCGAATTCAGTCCGCGCTGCGCCGCTTGGGCGAGGCGACCGACCCGTAGCGCTCGCGAATCGCCGGCACCAGATACGCCTCGAACGCCTTCTCCAAGTCGTAGTGCGGGGCCAAGCCCCAATCGCGGCGGGCGGCCGCGTCATCTACGTCGGCCGGCCAGGAGTCGACGATCGCCTGACGCTTCTCGTCGACATGAAACGTGATTTCGGCGCCGGGGAAGTACCGCAATGTCATTTCGCGGAACTCCTGCGCCGAGGGGTTGAACGCCGTGATGTTGTAGACCGTGCGTGACAGTGCGGATCGCGGCGATCCCATCAGCGCGAAGATCGCATCCACGGCGTCGGGCATCGCCATGAACGGAATGCGCGCATCGGGGCGCACGAAGCAGGCGTACGGCTTGCCCTGCGCTGCCGCATGGATCATCTCCGGTCCGTAGTCGCTGGTGCCTCCCGAGGGCACGGTTTCGGCGCTGATCAGCCCGGGGAAACGGATGCAGCGAAAATCGACGCGCCCCGATTGATCGACGGCATCGAGTTGCTTGTAGTAAAGCGAGTAGTAGCGACCGATCTGTTCGGTGTAGAGCTTGTTGCAGCCGTACATCGTGCGCGGCGTGGTGTAACTGTCCTCGGCGATCTTGCCCGCGCGGTCCTTGGTCTCGCGATCGGGCAGGCCATGCGCGGCGATCGAGCTGGGATAGAAAAACTGCACGACACGCCCGTGGCTGCGCGCCTGCTGCTGGGCGAACTCCAGCAAGTTGAGCGTGCCCTCGACGTTGACCTGGTGCGCTGTCACCGGCGTGAACTCGCCGCGCGTGGAAAGCAACGCGGCGAGGTGGTAGATCGCATCCACCTCGAACTCGGCCAGGATTCCATCGAGCAAGTTTTTGTCCAAGATCGAACCCAGGATGCCGCGCGCTACCAACTTGGCGGTGTCATCGGGCAGCGGTTTGAGGTCGAGGCTGACGATCGGATTCTTCTGCGCGGCTTTGAGTCGTGTGGCCAATGCATGGCCGATTTCGCCGCTCGCACCGGTGATCAGAATGACAGGCTGACGCATCGAGAGACTCCCTGGGCTAGTAAGGCCGCAAAGCCTCGGCCGAGGTCGTCACGGTGTCAAGGCCGATTGGTCACGAGCGCGTCAGGGTGGATGCGCGGGTGAGCTAGGGGAGAAAGCGGCCGCGCAGAGAGTCAGGAAGCGAGGGGCATGAGTTGCTCGGTGTGACGAACCAACGGCTGCGGCGTGCGGCGAGGGCGTCGTAGATCCTGTCGCCGAGCGAGATCGGCACGAGCCGCAGCAGTGCTGCGATCGCGCTCCAGAAACCGCCCAACAACCGCAGCATCCGATGCGATGCTTGCCAGCGCTGATAAGTCGAACCATCAGGCATCCAGAGCACCACCGAATCGGCGAATGCGCGGCGCGCATCGGCGGGCACCACGCTCGCGAACGTCTCACCCTGAAGCGGCGCGAAGCGAAATCGCGAGCCGTCATGATCGCGCCTTACCAAAAACGAAACCAAGCGATGACAAACGCCACAGTCACCGTCGTAGAACACGATCGCATGCCGAACCGGCAGTTGTGGGCTCAGTCCTTCAGGCATACGCAGCGGCGTTGGCCGTACCGCGGGTTGGCCGAACAGGCGGCGTGGTATCCGCTCGCGCACTCGACCGCGCATCCCGAATCGCGATTCGGCCCGTCGATACCGCAGCTCACCGTCCCGGCCAGTCGTGAAACACCTTCGGCGAGATCTTCGGGTTTTGGCTTCCACGCACTTTGTGAGCCCGAGCCGAATGTGCCGCTGGTAACCGTGGCCAGCGCCTCGGCACCGTAGAGCGGGTAGTGGACCAGTTCGATGCCGCCATAGATTCCCGGTGGTGGCGCCGTTCCGGGGGGGACGACGGGTGCCGGAGCAAGACTCAACACCAAGGAGTTGCTGCCGTCGCTCGATTGGATGCGCAGCACACGATCGTCACCGAACACGATGCTGGCATCGTTGATCACGCCCCCCTTGATGCCGGTGGCAGGGTTTGACGCTGAGAACAGGTAGAGGTGATCGGCTTTACCGTTGTTGCTGGCGATGTCGTAGTCGTCGATCACGATCGCGACGCGCCACAACTTGTCGGCGAAGTAACGCACGTCACCGTGGAGATCGCGTGGAAACGTCGGTTCTGCTGACTGGGCGGGAGTAGTAACCAGCACCGCTAGCGAAAGCGACGGCAAAACGGCTCGGAGAAACCAACGATGTCCGTGACGAATCATCCGCTACGCTCCGTAGGCTGCTTTGTGGGCCGTCACGATTCGCTCCACCACGGTCGGGTCGGCGAGCGTGGTGACATCCCCGAGTTGATCGAGTTGATCCTCGCCGATTTTGCGTAGGATGCGTCGCATGATCTTCCCCGAGCGGGTCTTGGGCAGGCCCGGAACGATCAAGATCCGATCGGGCGTCGCAATCGGGCCGATCGCCTGTCGCACCTGTTCCTTCAAGCTACCGACCAGTTCCTGCGGCTCGCTGTTTTCAAACTCCGGTGTGGGGATCACGAAGGCGTAGATCCCCGTGCCCTTGATGTCGTGCGGGTACCCGATGACAGCCGCCTCGGCCACGGCGGCGTGCGCTACCAACGCGCTCTCGATCTCTGCAGTGCCCAGCCGGTGACCGGCCACGTTGAGCACATCGTCGACACGTCCGGTGATCCAGTAGTAGCCATCCTCATCTCGGCGACAACCGTCACCGGTGAAGTAAAGCCCCGGATACTGCGTGAAGTAGGTGTCGCGAAACCGCGAGTGATCGCCGTAGATCGTGCGCGCTTGGCCCGGCCAGGAGCGCCGCAAGCAGAGGTTGCCGGCCACCCCGTTGCCATGCAGCTCAACCCCTTGATCGTTGACCAAAACCGGTTCGATGCCGAAGAAGGGGAGCGTGGCGGAGCCCGGTTTGCACGGCGTCGCACCCGGCAGCGGAGTGATCAATATCCCGCCGGTTTCGGTCTGCCACCACGTATCGACCACGGCGCAGCGCGAGCTGCCAACGACATCGTGGTACCAGTTCCAGATCTCCGGGTTGATCGGTTCACCTACCGAACCCAACACGCGCAGTGATTCGCGCGAGTACTTCTTGACCCAATCGTTCCCCTCACGGGCGATCGCACGCAGCGCGGTGGGCGCGGTGTAGAACACGTTTACCTTCAGATCGTCGACGATCTTCCAGTAACGCCCCGGATCGGGATAGGTGGGGATCGACTCGAACATGACGGTGGTCGCGCCATTGGCCAACGGGCCATAGACGATGTAGCTGTGCCCCGTGATCCATCCGATATCGGCAGCGCAGAAAAACACATCGTCGGGACGCAAGTCGAACACCAAGCTGTGCGTCATCGCTGCGTACGTGAGGTAGCCGCCGGTGGTGTGCAAGACCCCTTTCGGTTTGCCGGTGGAGCCGGACGTATACAACGTGAAGAGCGGCGATTCGGCATGCATCCACTCGGCGGGGCAGGTGGATCGTTGCCGAGCCATCTCGCTTTCCAGCCAGTGATCGCGACCCGGCTGCATCGGGGGCTCGAACTCGGTGCGTCGAGCGACGAGCACCGACGAGACGAAGCTCAACCCATCGACGGCGCGATCGACCGTGGTCTTCAGCGGGATCTTCTTGCCGCCCCGCACCCCTTCGTTCGCGGTGATCACCAGCTTGGCGCCCGCATCGACGATTCGTCCGCGCAACGACTCGGCGGAGAAACCTGCAAACACCACCGAATGCACCGCGCCGATTCGCGCGCACGCCAACATCGCGGCGGGGAGTTCGGGAATCATCGGCATGTAAAGCGCGACGCGATCGCCGCGTGTCACGCCGTGCGCGAGCAGGACGTTGGCGATCCGCGCCACCATGTGCTTGAGCTCGCGATAGGTGATGAAGCGGTAGTCCTCGGGTTCGTCTCCAACCCACAGGATGGCGTGCTTGTCGGGTTGGGTGACGAGATGTCGATCGACGCAGTTGACGCAGGCATTCAACCGGCCTCCGCCATACCAGGCGAAGTCGACCTCGTGCATGTCCGAGTCCATCACCAACTGCGGCGGATGCTGCCAGGTGAGTCGTTCTGCCTGCTCGCGCCAGAAACCTTCGGGGTCGTCGATCGAGCGGCGATACAACGCGCGATAGTCATCCAATGATCGGATCGACGCGCTGGCGGTGATGTGCGGTTTGGGCGGTATCACGAGCGAGCTCTCCTTCGAACCAAGACCCGCGCAGTTTACGGTAGAGCAGCACGCCGGCCCATGCCGAAGCGCCTCGGGGCTGTATTTCTCGGAGCGGGCGGTCTGGACGCGGGACAGCGAGGGCCGTCTGCAGGGCGGACCGATTGCTCAGGGGTGAGCGAGTCGATTGGCATTGCGCAGCGAGAATCAGCACAAGAATCGTCGTGTGGCGCGCAGGCCTTGACCTCCGTCAGCACGGCACTGGATCTACGTCGCTTGCGCTCGGCCGGCGAGGACGCAGGATGGGTGCGGACATCGATCCAGATGAGGCGTTCGCGTCATGAGCCAACGAGCCACGACACTGCTGCTTTGGACCCTCTCCGTCTTGATCATGATTGGCGCTGCGACGTGGCAGCGGATGACCGGGCCGACACACCCCCGTCGCGGAGAAACGACCGTCGCGGGAGAACCCACGATCCACTGGCGTCTGCTCCGTAGCGGCACCTCCGGCGAGCCGTTCAGGGTGTCGATCCCGGCGGTGCAGCGGATACAAGGATCTGTCGACTATCGCCGCTATCCCACCAACGAACCGTTCGTCTCGCTTCCAATGGAGCGCGAAGGGGACGTGTTCGTGGCGCTTTTGCCGTCGCAACCACCCGCGGGAAAGCTGGAGTATCGGATCCGACTCAGCACGCTCGGTGGCTCGATTTTCATCCCCAGCGATCAACCGGTGGTGATGCGCTTCAAGGGAGATGTGCCGGCCGGAATCCTCATCCCGCACATCGTGTTGATGTTCTTTGCGATGATGATCGGTGTGCGCGCCGCACTGGCCGCCGCGGTGGGGCGGCCGGAGTCAAAGCGTTACGCGTGGGTCGCGCTGGTGGGGATCACATTGGGCGGCCTGGTGCTGGGGCCGATCGTGCAGAAGTTCGCGTTCGGTGCGTATTGGACAGGTTGGCCGTTCGGCGGCGATCTCACCGACAACAAGACCGCAGCGATGTGGCTGGCGTGGCTCGTGGCCGCGATCGTGCTCGCGCGCGTACCGGTCGAACTCCGGGCGGCACGCGCCACTGTGATCGTTGCCGCGCTGGTAACGATCGCAGTCTATTTGGTGCCGCACAGTTTGCGAGGAAGTCAGTTGGAGTACCAGCAACTCGACGCCGGCGGCAACGCGCGCGAAGCGATCAGCACCGGTCAGTAGCGCGGCGGCGCTCCTGTGTGCGGCGTCATCGCAAACCGAGGGAGGTGTCGACGAAATACCTCGCTCCATAGGCATCTCGCCCCTGCCCAAGTTGGCGCGTCGGTCGTTTCAGTAGGCGTAGCGGTGGATGTAGGTGTTACAGACCTCGTGACGCCGCGCACGGAGGGTTCCCTCGTACAGCGGTCGCATCACTTCGGATAGTCCTTCCCGCTCTGGAAACAGGCGCCGATCGAACAGTTCCCGCCCGAAGAGACGTTTGTCGCTGACTCCCAGCATCATTGCCGGGGTGATTCGCCGGTCGACGCTACTTCTTTCGGATATCCCCTTGGTGTTGTTCAGCCAGACGCGATGCATCAGCTGTCGGTCCTGCAGCCCAGACAGGTTCTTGTGATGCGCGATCGTCTCGCGTCGCCAACTGGCCAAGCAATGCCGCGCCAAGCGGTGCTTGTGGTTGATCATCCACAGCGGGTTGCGACCGTCGCGACGCGCCTTGCTAGAGACGGTGCGCCACTCCACCGCACGCTCGGCCCGCAAGGCATCGACTGCAGGTGGATACGCTCGGTCCTCGTCGGTCCCCAGCTTGATCGTGGCCTGGGGTGCAAACAGCGCGGCCACTCTCAACAGCGCCTGCGTTGCTAAAGTACGCCGAGCCTGCGGGTCAGGACGACCGAGGCGTCGATCACGCTCGGCCCGTCGCCGGCGCTGCGCATCGGTCATCCTCCCGCTGCGGCGCGGTCCAGCCGCGCGCAGCTCGAAGCAGAAACCGCTCTCGGTGGCGAAGATGCCGGTGACCTCGGCCGGCTCGTACTGGCTGCCGGCGAGCGCGAGCCATCCAGCACCAGCGGCTCGCTCAGGTCCCGGTCAAGGCCCGCTCTTGGCGTTGATGGATTAACAGCGATTGCCGGCCAACTGCCGCTCGGCGCGTTTGATGGTGGCGACCGCCACGTCGAGAGTGCGAGCCGCTTGGCGCAGCGCTTGGCCGTCCATGATCAGGTGGTAGGCCTTGGTCAGGATGCCTGTCTTCTTCTTCCAGTAGTCGATTGTGAAGGTTGCATCGCAGAACCAGCGACGACAGTCGGAGCAGGAGAACATGCGCACTGCGTGTGGGCTTCGCCTTACGCGTCGTGTGCCGCGCGATTGATAGCGCCAGCCGGAGAGATCGGTGGCCCGATGCCAACGACATTGCTGATTGGGGCAAAACGGCGGTTGGCGGAAAGACATCGGCATGCTCGAGAGGCTCGCATGCTGAACCGAGGGGTGCACCGGATCCCGAGCGCATGTCTCCCTGGCCCGGGAAAGAACAGAAGCAACCGATCCGAGGTATTTCGTCGACACCTCCCAAACCGAGCGTGTGGGACCGCGAGCGGGTCGAGCGGGAGTTACCCCGGCGGCAGTGACTTCTGGCGAGCTTGAAGGGGTACCTCGAGCTCGGCGCGACCGCGGGTCGCCGCGACCGTATCGAGCAGGTTTCGCGCTGCTTGCAGGCTGCGGCGCGCACCCGCCACGTCCCCTTACCGAGGTACAGATCGAACTCGCCGACCCGCAGTTGGAACGCGTTGAACCCGGTCAACCCTGGGAGCGTTGCGGTCACCAGAGCCAAGCCGCGATCCCATTGCTTGGTCGCGGCGTACAGTTGGGCGAGTCGCGTCTTCGTGGCGAAGCTCGCGGGAAACAGCGCTGCCGTGCGTTCAAGAGCTGCAACGGCGCGCGCGGGAACGCCTGCGGTTTGTGCGGCGCGCATCAACTCGTTGTCGAGTGATTCTCGTGGCTCGCTGGCGTTCTCACGGCCGGTCACCGTCTCGAGGTACTCGAGCCACTGCCGTGCCACACGCTGGCGTGCGGGCTCGTCCCCGATGATCTGAAAGTACTGCGTCAGGTCGGAGAGCAGATACGAGCGATCGATCGGCAACAGCTCGGTCTGCTCGAACGCCTCTGCCATGCGTGCCGCGAACTGTTTTGCCGCCTCTTCCTGATGTTCCGAGCTGAGCGCGCATCCCAGGCCGGTGGTAGCGACTTTACCGAACGCCGGTGTGCCTCGCAGCGACTCAGCTTCGCGTCGTGCCACGCTGATACATTCCGTCGTGTTTCCGCTCTCCGACAACGCGCGAGTCAGCTCCGCGACCACGCCCGCCTCGCCGCTCGCGCGTCCCCACCTTCGCCGCGGGCAGCGTGGCAAGCAACGCATGGTCAATCGTTCGGCGGCAAGTCTGGTATCGCCTCGCGCCATCAACGCGGTGGCCTCGGTGAACGTCGCCTGATCTGGATCTTGGTGCTTATTGCTGAAAGCGCGCGCACCATCGTCCAAGAACTGCTGAACCTGCACCACTGCAAGACTGCCGATATGCGAGGCCAGCGCCACCTCTCGCGAGGGGTCGATCACCAACATCTCGGGGATCGATGAAAGTTCGTACTTGGCGAAGAACGATCCGTTTTGCGGCTGTTCCATGTCGATCGAGAGCCAGACGAACCGCCTGGCGTGCTTGCCGAGCGCCGGACTAGGAAAGACGTCGGCGTTCAGAAAGACACAAATCCTTCACCAAGGGCTCCAGATCTTGGCGAACAGCGGCAACTTCTGCGCACGTGCTGGCTGCAACGCTTTGGCATAGTCGTCGTGGATGAAAGAAACACCGTACGTGCTCGCAGCGGTCGCAGCCGTTACGACCGACGTCGTGCCGGCGAGCAGAAGCGGCAGGCCCAGCACCAGACTGGTGGCGAACAGCAGTCGACGCATAGCACCTCCACCGGGACAACGAGATGATGCCTTGGCCGATCGGTTGCGACTGCAAAACGATGTGAATCGTGGGGTGATGGGCGGGGATGACAAGGGGTGGAGCCGGTCGACCCGACTCCACGGGTAATGCACATGTAGTAATCGCTCGAAGCGGGTCTTTTGGTTCCAGGATGTCTCCGTTCTGCGGGCTGCGGCCGTCGGCGCTCGCCGTACCCCGCACGCGTTGGGAACGATCTCTATATCGGGCTCACCGTCAGTCTGTGAGGCACGCGACCTCATCTCGAGCTAAGCAACCCACGTGCCGACGGATCAGGGGCCGATTTACCGCGAAGCGTGAGGCGGCAGGTCGATCGGCAAGCGGATTGGCACCAAAACGGGGCCAGCGCTGGCTCTGCATGAGGCCACTGGGAACGGCGGTGAGCGTGGAAGCGCTGGATCTTGGGCCGATCGTCTCGTCCTGTTGCGGCACGCCGATTGCTGTCCCTGGTACCGATGCTCGAGAACGTTCTGATCGTCGATGACGACTCATCGACGCGAGCCGGATTGAAGATCGTCCTGGAGACGGCGGGTGTGACCGTGTCGACGGTCTCCGACTTGGATGGAGCCTGGGACGCGCTCGAAAGATCGCTTCGATCTTGTGCTGGCCGATCTGAAGTTGCAGCGGCGCTGCCGGGCGCGAGGGTCTCGCCCTGGTAGCGCGGGCACGTGAGGGTCGACTAAAGACCCCCATCGTGGTGTTCACCGCTCATGGCAGTGAAACGGTGCGCGGAAGCGCTTGCCTGCGGCGCGAACGATCTGGAGCAAGAGCCTGCCGATCGAGGAGTTGATCGATCGTGTGCTGCGCTATGACGCGATGATGGCCAGCTCTGATGTCGTGCGGGCTACTGTTCGCGACAGACCAAAACCAGCGACGGCGGATCAGGCGGCATCGGCGGAAACACCGGGTCCTTGAACGTGATCACCGGCATCTTCTGCTCCGGCGGCGCCTTGAATTGATCGTCGATGCGAAACACGATGACGGGCGGTTCGAGCGGCGGCAACGGCAGCGGCGTTTCATCGATCAAGAACTGCACCTTGGGCCGCTCGCGCGTGATCACAACGCCTGAGTTCTGAAGCGTGAATCGTGCCGGCCTGGGTGCCTCGAATCGAGGGCGAACCTCCACGCGTCGGTGGTCGAGCTTGATCGGTTTGAGTGTGGCCGGGAGCCGCACACCGCTGTCATTGAGCGTGAATCGGACCGGCTTGAACTCGATGCGATATCGCGCGCCGGAGGGGCGGCAGTCGATGGTGTGAGTGCACGTTCGTGGGGTCGACGTGGTCACTGGTGTGGCGGGTTCTTCTGCAATCGCCTGGGCCGAAGCACCGCCGACCAAGCCAGCCAGCAAGAAAACGGCGGGCAGCAGCTGCTCGAAACTGTTCACGATCGTCCTCCCTCACGCGCGACCCACGTTTCGTCGTCGCGACCAAGATAGGTCCCGCCTCAGCGCGGCTCCAGTAAACAGCAGAGGGGGCCTCGCGGCCCCCTCTGGGTGATTGATCCACTGGAACAGCTACGACCCGCTCAGCTCATTACTCGCAGGCATTGCCGATACCGTTGTTATCGGTGTCCTCTTGGTCCGGATTGAATACCAGCGGGCAGTTGTCGCAGAGGTCGCCGAGGCTGTCCAGATCGGTATCGAGCTGATTGAGGTTTGCGATCGCGGCGCAGTTGTCGAACATGTCGAGAACCGTGTCGCCATCGGTGTCGGGGCCGAGGCTCGGGCAGCTATTGAGCATCGGTCGATCCGCACCACTGCTGCGTTGACCGAGGTTTGACTCGGTGCAGGTCGAGGTCTTGCGAGTCACGAGATAGAAGAACGATGAGCCGGGCGTGGGCGTCGTGAAGTCGCTGACGCTCATCATCGGCACGTTGGAGCTGAAGCAGCCCTCGTTGTCGCTCCACAACCTGGAGCTCCAGAGTCCGCCACGATAGACGTTGAACGGTCCGGCCGAGGCTTCGGCCCAACTGATCGTGGAGATCGCGGTGAACGTGTTGTGTGTTACCGAAACCGTGTTGCCGACCGGGTCGCTCATGTTGACCGCATCGGCCGGGCAGGAAGCGCCCGAACCGGTGCAGAGCTCAGCCGGATCGCAGGTTGCGGTCGAGGCGCGGCAGACGGTTGTATCCGGCAAGAACAGGTTTGCGGGACAGGTCGCTGCCAATCCCGTGCAGCTTTCAGCGACGTCACAAACTCCGCCGCTGGCACGGCATTCGGTGGTTGCCGGTTCAAATAGGTCGGTCGGGCAGGTGGCCGAGGAGCCGGTGCAGCTTTCCGCCACATCGCAGGTCCCGGCGGACGTGCGGCACACTGTGGTCGCCGGCTCGAGTACATCCGCCGGACAATCCACACCCGTCCCAGTGCAGCTCTCCGCGATGTCGCACAGACCGCCGCTGGTGCGGCAGACCGTGGTTGCCGGTTCGAGTTGATCGGCCGGACAGCTTGGGCCCGTGCCTGTGCAGGTCTCAGCCAGATCGCAGGCGCCGCCGCTGGCACGGCAGACGGTGGTGATCGGTTCGAAGTTGTCGCTGGGGCAGGCGGCACTGATGCCGTTGCAGCTTTCCGCAACGTCGCAGATGCCACTGCTGGCTCGGCACTCGGTTGCTGCCGGGACCAGAACGTCGGCCGGGCAGTTTGGACCAGTACCCGTGCAGCTTTCAGCCACGTCGCAAGAACCGCCGCTGACACGGCAGACGGTCGTCACAGGCTCGAACAGATCGGCCGGGCAGGTGGCGCTGGCGCCGGTGCAGGTTTCAGCCGTGTCGCAGACGGCACTGCTGCTGCGGCACACGGTCGTGTTCGGCGCGAAGGTCGCGTCGCACGTGCCGGTGCTTTGATTGCACGCGTAGCTGGCGCAGGTTGTGTTGGTGGGGCAGGTAACGTTCAAGCAGCGGTCCACTTCATCGGAACCGATGTCCGGCGTTGTGACGCTGCGCGTGTCGCCGTCGATATCGACCGTTACACCAGCAATCGGTGTCCCGACGTTCTCGACCGCGGAGAGCGCGCCCGAGATGTTGATGTGTAGATCGGTATTCGAATTGAAGAGCGGATCGCCGACGACCGAGGCTGCGTCCTGGCCGGTTGCCGTTTGCCAGGCAGCCAGCGAGGTACGGTCGGAACCAAGGAAGCCGAGCACCCCTGTCGTGCCGGTTGCGTAGTAATCGTTGTAGTTGATGTTGGTGAACGACGAGGCCGGTGCGTTGGAGTAAACCGCATACGACTTGTCGGTCGAGGAGGAGCTGTTGTCGTACGAGATCGAGAAGATGTTGTCTCGTACGTCCAGCGCTGTGGCCGAGGCCCCCACGAACAGGCAGGCCTGGAGTGTGGCGCTGCTCAAACCGGGATGCGCCCCGAACAGGTTGATCGAGTTGTGGTACAGGCTCACGCCGCCGGTGGTTCCGTCGATCATGATCCCGACCGGTTGGAAGCTGAACGAGGTTGACGGATCCGAGTAACTCTGAATGTCGAAGATCGAGTTGTTGGCGATCACGACCGCGCTACCTGTTACTCCGGTGTTGACGAAGATGCCGCGAGCCGGATAGCCGGCGGTGCTGGTTTGAATGATCGAAGAAACCGAGTTGCGCGAAATCGAGGCGCCGGTCGAACCACTGCCGGCGAAGATTCCGTACGCAGTGGTCGAACTGGCTGCAGCGCTCATCCCCGACACGGTGTTGCGCGTTACCACCGCGTTGGTCACGCCGCCGTTCAGCGCGATGCCGGCCACCGTGTTGGTTGTCGACACCACATTGCGGACCGTGTTGTTCGAGACGGTCGGGGCAACGGTGTTCGCGATCAGCACGCCGTTCAGCCCGATGTTGTCGGCACCGGATACCGCTGGGCCGACGACGTTGTTGGCGATCGACAGTCCGTCGACGCCGCCGGATGACGTTGCCGCCGTTCCCACGACGATGATGCCGTTGAGTAGCTTGCTGAAGGTGTTGCCTTGGATCGTGACGTTGTCGTTGTCGGCGCCGTTGGCGCAGAGTGTCGCGCCGCCAACGCAGATCCCCCAACTGTTGGCGGTGTTGGAAGCGCCGCTGATCGCGACGTTACGAATCGTGTTGTTACTTGCACCCTGGCCGGTCCCTTGCGAGGCCAACCAGATCACCGCAGCACCCGATGCGGCACTGGTGTTGGTGATCGCCAGAGCGTTCCCGCCGGTGTTGAGTCCATCGATGGTGACGCGGTCGGCGCCGTTGAGTTTGATCAGTCCAGCGGTGGCGCTGCCGGAAACCGTCCGCGCGACCCCGCCGCTCGGTCGGATCGTGACGGTGTAGCTACCCACACCTTCTTCCGCCCACTGGTTGAGAGCCACGGTCCCAGTTTCAGCGGTCGAATCGCTGGTGAGGTCGATGGTGACGTTCCCGGTGAGCACGCCGTTGTTGATCGTTTCGAACATCCCGCCGGGGTTGGTGAGTGAGGTGATCGTCTCGCCCGAACCGACCAGGTAAGAACCGGTGATCGCAGCCGAGATCAAGTAGCTGTTGGGTGAGGAAGGTGGCGTGCTCGCAGCCGGCGGATTGGCCGTGAATCCGCTGGCCCCGGCAGACGGGTTGGTGCTGACGTTACCCACCGTGTCCTGAGCGGCGACGTAATACTGAATCGTGTCGCCGACCGCCACACTGCCGCCCGTCACGAGGCTGTAGTCGATCAGGCAGTCGTAGTTGCTTGCGCTCACGAAGCTGCACTGACTCGACGCGTAGGCACCGGAGGTGCCCTTGCGGAAGTAGATCACCGGCAAGCCGACACCGGAGGTCGGAACTCCCGACGCGTCGGTGACCGAGATCGATTGGGTTCGATTGCTGGTGCTGGTGGTGTTGGTCAGCGATGTGTAGCTGATCGTCGGCCCTGCCGTGTCCAACGCACTCTCGTAAGCACCGATCGTCGGCGTGAACGCATCGCGCGTCGCGCCCGTGAGGTCGATGTTGATTCCCGCGATCGGCGTTCCGGCCAACAGCAGCGGAGAGCCGAGTTGCGGCTGCAGATTGGTGGCGGAATTGAAGAGCGGATCGACCGCGAGCGAGTTGGCGTCCTTACCCGTGGCGGATTGCCATTGGGCCAGGGTGGTCCGAGCGGAGGTGAGGAAGCCCAGCGTCCCCTGCGTGCCGGTCGCGAAGTAATCGTTGTAGTTGATGTCCGTGAAACTGGTCGACGGGGCGTCCGAGTAGATCGCATAACTCTTGGCCGTCGCCGCGTTGGAATTGACCAGGTTGGTTGCCAGCGCGTTGTCGCGAATGTCCAGCGCCGTGACCGTGGAGGCCACGTATATCGCCGCGCTCAGCGTCCCAGAGGTATTACCGGCGAAGCTTCCCGAGCCGAGATTCACCGAGTTGTAGTAAAGGTTGATGCCGCCGGTCGTGCCGGTGATACGAATCCCGACGATCGAATCGGACGAGAACGCGTTCCAACCGTCGCCCTTGATGTTGGACACCGAGTTGTTGGCGATCGTCAGGCCGGAGGTAGCGTTCCCCGTGTTGATGTCGATCCCGCGGCCACCGTATCCTCCGGTGCCGAGGTACGTCACATTCGAAATCGTGTTGCGGGTTGCGCTCGTGTTGGTGACGCCACTGCCGAGCGACAAACCGACCGGATCTCCCGAAGCTCCGGCGTTCCCCTGAACCGTGTCGATCGTGTTGCGTGTGATCGTGTTCCCCGACGAGGCCGTGGCCATCGTCAGTCCAGCCGGCGGACTGCTGCTGCCGCTCTGGACGTTCGTGATCGTGTTCTGGCTGATCGTCGAGTTGGTGAGTGTCGACGTCGAGAGTCCAATCGGAGTCGACGTGTCGCCGCTGAGGAAGATGTTCTTGATGCTGTTGCCGCTGATCGTCGCGGCATTTGCGGTCGACACCAACACACCGATTCGGCCGAGTGAATTGGCCAGCGTGTTGTCGCCCACCAAGTTGTCCAAGATCTGGGCGTTGTCGACCAATCCGGCCGCGGTTCCGACGATCTGAATGCCGGTACGAGCCAGGTTGATCTGATTGTTCTGCAAGGTGAGATTGTCGTTGTCGGCTCCCGCCGAGGCGCCGCCGGTATCGCCCACGAACACACCGTAGGTGAAGTTGGCGCTGGTGCCGATGCCTCCCGCCCTGATCAAGCAGTTCTTGACGGTGACGTTGGTTGCGCCAGCACCTGTGCCGAGGCTGGCGATGAACAGCACGCCCGTGCCGTTGGCGGTGTTCGTGTTGTTGAGCGTGAGGCTACGGTCTGTTCCGCCGCCGCCCACCGAACCGTCGATCGTGACGCGGTCGGCGCCGTTGAGTTTGATCAAGGTGGTGCCGGTGCCGGTTCCGGTGATCGAGCGCGCACCACCGGTCGGTCTGATCGTCAGCGTGTAACCGCCCACGCCGTCCTCGGTCCACTGATTGAGGGCCACCGATCCAGTCTCACCGGCCAGATCGCCGGTGATGTCGATGATCAAGTTGCCGGTAAGAACCGCCGCGTTGACCGTCTCGAACAGGCCACCGGTGTTGGTCAGCGACGCGTAGTCGCAGCCCGAGGCGCAAACCGTCTTGGTGCCCGAGAGCGCGGCCGCGATGTTGTAGGCATTCGGTGTCGTTGGCGGCGTACTGGCGGCCGGCGGATTGGCGCTGAAACCACTGGCCCCCGCCAGCGGGTTGGTGGTGACGTTGTTCGCGTTGTCTTGGGCCGCGACGTAGTACTGGATCTTGTCGCCCACCACGACACCGCCCACCGACGCGTAGGTGAACGTGCAGGTGTAGTTGCTGCCGCTGACGAAGCTGCACTGACTCGCCGAGTACGCGCCCGAAGTCCCCTTGCGGAAGTACAACTGCGGCAGACCGATTCCCGTGGTCGGCACGCCGGAGGTATCGGTGACCGAGATCGAGAGCGTGCGATCGGCGGTCGAGGTGGTGTTGGGGAGCGGAGTGTAGGTAATGGTCGGAGCGGTAAGGTCGACTCCCAAGAAGTTGCCGGCGTCCGCTCCGATATCGGTTGGGCCGAAGTTGGCGCGAATGTCACCGTCGAAGTCGTCGGTGATTCCCGCGATCGCCAGGCCGTTCCCTTCGATCGGGGTCGTCGATGCCGGATTGATGTGCAGGTCGACGGTCGCCGCTGTGCCCGCAGGGGTCAGATACTTCGGATCGCCGAAGATGCTATTGGCATCTTGACCGACTGCCGTCCGCCAGGCGTTGAGATCCGCGACGTCGGCGCCGTTGAAGAAGCCGAAAACACCCCCCGTTCCGCTGACGAAGTAGACGTTGTAATTGATCGTCAAGCCGGTCGGATTCGGTGTGGAACCGCCGACGCGCACGGCGTAGTGCTTGCCGGTCCCGGCGCCGTTGCTGCGTGCGTTGAAAAAGATGTTGTCTTGGAACACGCGGGTGTTGACCGTCTGCTGGCTATTGAACGCGTAGGTTGCCGCGGAGCCGGCGACGCCCGAGCCGCCGACGTAGACGCTATTGAAGTAGAACTTGTCGGTGCCCAGCGGCTCACTGATGCCGTTGATTTGCATGCCGATCGTGATCGGAGCACCCGCGGCGTCGACGCCGAGCCGGACCATGTTGTTGATGTAACTCGTGGTTCCACCGCTGACGTTGATACCGTTCAAAATCGCGGCAGTGCTGGCTGCGTTGAAAGAATGAATGAAGTTGCGCGCCACGGTATTCGTACCGGTTCCGCCGGTGTACTGGATGCCGATCACGGTCGTTGCTGCCGTTGCGTTGGTGTTGGCGAGCGTATGGATCGTGTTGCGCGACATCGTGTGGTTGGTCGAGGTCGTGGTCGACAACAACCCAATTATCGAAGCTGAACCGGACGTGCCGGTTCCGCCCGCCGCGGTGAGGTTGCGGATGGTGTTGCCGGTGAAGTTACCGGTGGCGTTTCCGGTCGCGATGCCGATCAACTGGGCGGTCGTCGAGGTCGAGTTGTTCTGAATCGAGTTGGCAACCGTGCCACCGAGAATGTTGGAGTCGGCGGTGAAACCGACCGACGTGCTGGTGTTGGCACGCATCAAATAGACGATGTAGGCGCCCGACGCTCCCGCGTTGCTGGCGGTGATCCCGCCGAACGTGTTGCCGTTGGCGGTCCAGTTGTCGACGCTGAAGTTGTAGATTCCGTAGACGTCGGTCGCGGTCGTCGTGTTGGTCGAGAACACCAGCGAGCCGGTCGCGCTCTGGCTGCCGAAGGTGTTGCTGTTGGTGTTGGCAACGCCATTGGTTACCAGGATCCCCATGAACGGCGATGAGGTGCCGGTGCTGCTGGAGGTGACACCGGTCAGGCTGACCGAGGCGATCGTGTTGCTGGAGATCGAGGACAGGGTGCCCGCCGAGACGCCGTTGAAGACGATTCCGGCGAACTTCCCGGTCGAGCCGGTGAGTGTGTAGGTACCGGTCCCGGCGGAGGAGCTAAAGCCGATCACGTTGCCGGTGATCGTGAATCCTTGGGCCCCCGTCGTGGCCGTGGAGTTCTGAATGTTGATCGCGCGATTATCGGCGCCGGTGGTCCAGGTTCGCGTCGCCGTTTGGTAGAACTTGTTGTTGGTGATCGTCCAGCCGCTGTTCCCGCCCCCGACATAGACTCCGGCGCTGGCTACGGCCGCACCGAAGTAGTCGAAGATGTTGTTGTTGGTGATGACGATCCCGTTGTTGCCGATTGCGGCGTTGGTCGTGGTGCCGTTGCCGTAGATCCCCTTGGTCGGCAAGTTCGCGCCGGCGGGGCCAATGTCGCAATTGGAGATCGTGTTGTTGTCGTTTCCGGCGGTCGTGGTGCCATCGGTGGCGAAGTAGATGTTGCCGCCGTTGGTGGCTACCGCCGCACTGAACGAACCGGACACGGTGGTGTTGGTGATCGTGTTGTTCGTTGCGCCGTTGATGAACCGAACGGTTGCGGTGCCCGACGTTCCGGACGCTGTCGTATTGGAAAGGGTGAGCGTATTTCCACCGCTGTTCAGCCCGTTGATGGTGACGTTGTCGGCACCGCTCAAGTCGATCATCGGACTGCCGGCAGTGGTTGCGCCGGAGATGCTTCGCGCTGCCCCTCCGACCGGCTTCACCGTGATCGTCGTGTAAGACGCAGAGCCCGAACCGCTCGCGTTCAACAGCGCGACGGTGGCCCCCTCGGCGGTGTTGCCGCAAACCTCGATATCGATCGTTCCGGTATGTGTTCCCGCGTTGATCGCCGAGAACGCAGCACCCAACGTCGCATACGCCGTCGGAGTTACCGTTCCCCCGGATGACTCGATTTCGAGTGGCCCTGCGGTATCGCAGACACCCAATGCAGCGCGGCTCACCGAGGTCGAAGCGGTGAACACAGCGATACAACTCACGACAGCGAGCACGGTCGACAACAACTTGGTCTTCATGGCTTCACCCCTCGATAGCGCGACGCAACCACATCTTCGGCCGCCCTCTGAGCCTTCTCGGAGCCCTCACTCCGATGGCAGCGACCACCCGTTTTGCGCTTTTGTGCACACGACCGTCCACAAGAAAGACCGGCAGCCCACCCAAGCGCCCACTTCCCACGAGACTTTTTTCTCGGCCTCGTGACCCTCTGTGTAGGCAGGTCCCCACCCGCCACAGGTGCGCCACCAACGCGATCCGGAGGGAGACGTAATCTACAGCGATCACGAGAATGGGAGTGGTGACCCCGCTCTGTTTTTTTGGCGACAGTTCTTGCTGAGTTCGCCGGACCGAAACTCCGTTGTCGTTGAGTCGCGGAGCGCCTTAGACGATCCGTTGTTTCAACGCCTTGCTGACCGCTTCGGCCACGTTGTGAACCTGCAGCTTGCGATAGATCGAACGCACGTGCGTGCGAACCGTGTCCAGACTCATGTCCAGATCGACGGCCACGATTTTGTAGGAAGCCCCCTTCACCAAACAGCGCAACACATCGAGTTCCCGGTCGGTCAGGGTCTTGGCCGGCAGCGGGGGAGCGCTGGGGCTGTTCTCCCGCAGAAGCGACATCACCGTACGCGCGACGCCGGGCGTCATCGGCGCGCCGCCCGCAACGACGGTGCGCAGTTCATCCAGAATCTCTTCCAGATCGGCACGCTTGACGATGTACCCGTCGGCACCGGCCACGATTGCGGCGAGGATCCGGCTCGGTTCCTCGAACGACGTCACCACCATCACATGCAGTTCAGGGAACAGTGCTTTCAATTCGCGTGTGGCGTCGATGCCGTTCGCTCCGGGGAGTTCGATATCCATCACCACCAACGACCATGGTGCCGACACGCGATCCGCAGCAGCGACACGCGCCATCGCCAGCAGCGGCTCCGCCGAGTCGACGCACGTCGCGACCTCGAAATCGGGTTCTTGACTCAGGAGCAGCTCGAGCCCATCGCGGTAATACCGGTTGTCCTCGACGATGGCGATGCGCCGTTTCATAGCGTTCCTCTGGCTACCGGCGCCGAACCGGAGTTGTCTCGGCTGGAGCGGAGTATGGGGCGGTCGCTGGTGCCGGGCTCTCGCACATCTATGCGATCCCACACCGCTTGATCGACCTCAACCGCCTTTTCCCTGTGCACGGAATTCAAGTTGCAGGCGGGTCCCGGCAGGAAGCGCGGACTCGCACGTGAGCGCTGCGCCTATCGATGCGGCGCGGCTACGCATCGCTTCCAGGCCGAGACCGCGGCGCGCTCCTGCCTGTGGTATCGCCGGGATTCCACGACCGTCGTCTTGAACGGTCAATCGCCAGCGACCGTCGTGCGGTGTGATCGACAGCGTCACGGTCGAGGCGTCGGCATGTCGTGCCGCGTTGTGCAGCGCTTCGAGCGCGATCAACAGCACACTGCGCTGCACCGGCAACGCCAGCGGAACATCGGGCCACGATTCGGGGAACTCGGTCTCGAACTTCGGCCCGGCGGCGAATAACGGCCGTGCGCGGCTTTCGATCTGCGCTGCCAATGCGGCGAGGTTGGCAGTCCCGGGTCGCAACGACCAAACGATATCGCCGAGTGCCGCGGAAAGTTCACGGGATGTATTGGCGATGTACTCGAGCACCGGCCCGCTCTGCGCCTGATCGCCGCGTAGCCCCACGCCGGCCATGATGCCGATGCTTCCCAGGCCGGAGCCGATCTCGTCGTGCAGATCCATGGCGATTTGTGTGCGCTGCCGTTCCAGTGACAAAAGCCGCGAGACTCGCATGCGGTACATCAAGTAGGTCAGCCCCGAGGTCAGCATCAGCACACCCAGCGCAAACCAAGCCTGCAAATACCAAGGGCGCAGTACGCGGAACGAGATCTTGGCAGGAGCCACGGTCCAATGTTCGTTGTCCAGTGAGGCGGCCACCTCGACGTCGTAATCGCCGGCGGCCAAGTCCACGAATCGCACCGATCGATCGCGCGTCGGTGGTGCCCACGGATCATTGGGCCCGATCCGCACGCGATAGCGCACCAGCGATGGATCTTTGAACGAGAGCCCTACGTAGCGCAGCTCCAGCCGATTGCGGCGAAACGGTAGTTCGAATCGGCGATCGACGGGTAAGCGTTGACCATCGACCAGCACGTCGGTGACGATCACATCGGGGACCGCGCGCGGTGCATCGCGCACAGACGCGGGCACCATTGCCAGACCCGTGTCGGTGCCGACCCAAAGTGTTCCGTCGGGATCCTCCAAAAGATCCATCGCGTTCAACGTTGTCAGGCCATCCCATGTACCGACCGATTCGAGAATCTCGGCGCGACCCTGCGCAGCGGCGTGCGCATCCACGCGGACGATCGCCGAGGTTCCGGTCAGCCACAGTCCGCCGCGCGGCGAGAGCTGCATCGATCCCCACCATCCGCCGGGAATCAAAGAACTCAGTGGCGATCGTACCCAACCGTTCCCGTCGTGGCGCAGTGACCCGGCCTCGGTGGCTGTCGCCAGGAGCGAACCGTCGGGCAAGGGAGCGAAGTCTTGTATCAGCCCGACATCGGGAAGCTCGTCGCAGTGCCACGCCGGGGAGTCCTCGCGTTCGACCGCGCGTGCGCGCGCGTGACAAATCCGATTGGCTCCTCCGAGCCACAGCTCACCCTGCTGATCTTCGAAAACGGCCGGCCAATAAGATCCCGCGGAGTCGTTCGGATCGACGTTTCGCGGCAACCCCCTGATTTCCGTTGGCCACGTTTCCCGCGTGCGCCAGCGCAGCAATCGTGTTCCCGCCGGAATCCAACGCCCCCCGCTACCGGCGGCGGTGCACCGATACACATCGCCCACCGGTCGTGCGGGGCGGCGCTTTGTCGTGCGTGTGCCGCTGATGTTGGTCTCGATCGCGCCGAAGACGAGCGTCGTGTCGTCGTCGTTGGTGCACGCGGCACCAAAGGAGTGTTCGAGATGCGAGAGGACGCCGTTGGGTGCGGCGGGCGACAGCGCATAGAGGGCTTTCCAATCCCACAGGAAGAGTCGATCGCTGCGACGCGCTAGGCGACGCACGACGCTGCTTGCAGGTGACCACGTCACGGTGTTCGGTTGAGGAATTTGGACCAGCCCATTGAAAGTCCCGATCCACAGTGAGCCTTCGCGATCGACCAACAGTGGGCCGCCGCTGGTAAGGCTACGATTGGTCTCGATCACCTCGCTGCTGCCGTCGGGTTGAACAACCGCAACACCGCCATCGAAGCCGAACCACACGCGTGGCCCGTCGAGCGCGATGCTGATGGCGCGCATTTCCGGGGGCACGAACAGGGTGCGCTCGACACCATCGCGAATCTCGAATGCGCGGCGCTGTGGCCAGTTCGAGATCGCGACCAGAGAGCCGTCGGGCCGAATCTCGAGATCGGCGGTGTAACGCGCTGTGGAGATAAGGCGATGCCGTCCGGCGGTGTCGACATGGTGGATGCCGAACCGGGCCCTGAGCACCACACCGCCGCGTGGGTCGGTAATGACGCTCCATCGCTGATCGTCGCTTTGGATTGGGAATGTGAAGTCGTGCCACGCCCCTGCAGCATCGCGATAAAGCAAGGCGTCTGATTTGACGAACCAAATTCCACCGGCTAGGTCGCGCGCGGCGTCGAGGACTCCGTGCAGTGGTTGCCCGTCACTGCCCAGAATTGGCTCGGCACTCAGACCATGAAGCTCCGCAATTCCGCCCTCGAGCTGGATCAACAACTCACCGTGTTGCGCGGTTCCTTGGAGGACGGCACAGCCCCGCATCGTTACGCGCCGCGTTTCGAACCCGTCGAAACGATAGCAACCGCTGGTCGAGCCGATCCAAATGAAACCCTCGCGGTCTTGCGCGAGCGTATAGGCGGAGGTCAGCTCGAACCCGTTCGTTGCATCGAACCGTCGCATCAGTCGATCGGTCGCGAGCACCCTCGGCGCCACGAGCAGCATCAGCGCAGCGATCAGCCACCTGATCCGCAGCGACCGCCCCCACCTGCAAGGCGGGGACGTCACACCTATTTCGCCGCAAGACGTCTGTCTGCTCTTGCGCAGAGGTTGGGGAAATAGGTAAGACGTCCCCGAATTCACGGCGAGGCCGCGGGCGGGTAAACGGGGATCAGAGTTTCATCTCTGGAATCTGGCCGCGTGTGATCAACGTCGGTTCGGTGATCGTTTGGATCTCTTCGACTGAAACGCCGGGGGCGCGCTCGATCAGCGCCATCCCGTCCGAGGTGACGTCGATCACTGCGTAATCGGTGATGACCCGATGCACGCACGCCGCTCCGGTAAGTGGAAGATCGCACTGCCTCAGGATCTTCTTCTCGCCCCTCTTGGTGATGTGCTCCATCGTGACCACCAGCCGCTTGGCCGACGTCACCAGATCCATCGCGCCGCCCATGCCTTTCACCATCGCCCCGGGGACCATCCAGTTGGCGATGTCGCCGCGTTCGGAAACCTGCATCGCGCCCAAGATAGAAAGATCGATCTTTCCGCCGCGGATCATCGCGAACGAGTCTGCCGAGGAGAAGAACGACGCGCCCGGGAGCACCGTTACCGTCTGCTTGCCGGCGTTGATCAGGTCGGCGTCGACATCGGCGTCGGGAGGAAAGGGCCCCATCCCCAGAATTCCATTTTCGGATTGGAAGATCACTTCCATACCGGGCGGAACGAGATTGGCAATCAGCGTCGGCATGCCGATCCCCAAATTGACATAAAAACCGTCGCGCAGTTCCTGTGCGGCGCGAGTCACGATCTGCTGGCGAGTGAGTGGCATCGCTTCTCCCGATACGTACCGATTACTTGCTGACCGTGCGCTGCTCGATTCGTTTCACGCGCGGCGCCACGACCACTCTGTGCACGAACACACCGGGTGTGTGGATCTGGTCGGGATCGAGCGAGCCGACATCGACCAACTCCTCGACCTCGGCGATGCAGATCTTCCCGGCACCGGCTGCCATCGGGTTGAAATTGCGCGCGGTCTTGCGGAACACCAGGTTGCCGTAACGATCCGCCTTCCACGCAGCAACCAACGAAAAGTCGGCGACGATCCCGCGTTCCATCACGTAGTGCTTGCCGTCGAACGCGCGCGTCTCCTTGCCCTCGGCGACCACCGTGCCGTATCCGGCGGGCGTGAAGAATGCCGGGATTCCTGCGCCGCCGGCGCGCATCCGCTCGGCCAGCGTGCCTTGCGGTACGAACTCGACCTGCAGTTCGCCACTCAGATACTGGCGTTCGAACTCGGCGTTCTCTCCGACATACGAGGACACCATCTTCTTGATCTGCTTGGTTTGCAGCAGCAGTCCCAATCCCCAATCGTCGACGCCGGCATTGTTGGAGACGCAGGTCAGACCGGTCACCCGTTTCTTGACGAGCGCGGCGATCAGGTTTTCCGGAATCCCGCAGAGCCCGAAGCCTCCGACCACGAGGGTCATGTCGTCGCGAATGTCTCGGATCGCTTCGTCGGCCGAACCCACAACCTTGTTGATCACGCTCTGTGCCTTTCGTGGACTCGAACCGAGTCGGTATCCAGACGCGTTGCGTGCCGGATCATACCGCTGGCGCCGTCGGATCGTCAGTGCCCAGATTCAACTTGATCGAGCGCGCCACCCGCGTATCTTCCCGCCCTTGGTACCGCCCACCGGTCCACGCCCACATCGAGGTCCAGCATGACGCCTCAGGCTCGCCACGTCTGCTTCATTGCGCTGATGGTGGCGCTCGGTTTCAGTACAGCCCACGCCTCGGCGCCGCAGCCGTTTGCAAACAGAGTCGAGCGCACGCTCGTGATCGGCATCGAGGCCGATCGCAATCAAGCCCGGGTCGTGGCGTACACCGTCAAGGACCGACCCTGGCGCGGTTCCGAAATGGACCCTGGCCCGCGTGGGGTCGACGGGCCAGGCGAGTTCCAACTCGAGGTCGAGCTGCTTGGCCCGGAAGGCCAACTCGTGATGCGTCGCGTCGAGGTTGCCGGCCTTTGTTTCGATCACGGCGCCGACGCAGCAGCGCACGTCGAAGGCGACACGATCCGGCTTCATCGTGAAACTTTCACGGTCGAATTCCCGGAGCGAACCGGATTCGATCGAGTCGAGATCGCCTACTACCGGCAGAAGCGCGGAGCGCTCGAACGGATCGTACTCGGGCGCCTGCCGCTGAGCCCCGAGCTGTTCACGACAGCAGGAGGTGAAGCGGTCTACACCGACCTCGCGTTTGCAAACTCCAGCGCCGCGCCGCTCGAGTCGGCACCACTCACCCCGGGAACCGTCCACTGGCCCGAAGAGTACGGCGAGACCGAGAAGTACCGGATCTACGGCAACGCCGGTGAAACCGAGCAGCGAGTCAACATCGTGCTCGTTCCCGATGGGTACACCCACGCCGAGAAAACCGTGATGGAGACGCATGCGCAGAACTTGGTCAACTATTTCCGTTCCAAGACGCCGTATGCCGAGCACGACCCGTTCATCAACTACACGCTTGTCTACGCCTATTCGACGCAAAGCGCGACCGATCAGTGCGACTGCAACATCGTGCGCGATACCGCGATGAACACGCGCTTTCCACAGGCCGGCTACCCTTGCGGCGACTCGGGTAACCGCTGCCTCTACTACGGGACCGGCAACGGCGGGCCGAACTGCGACCCCAACACGTCGTCGAACAACATCGTGGCCGCGGAACTGCGGGCCCCCGCCAAAGACGTCACGCTGATCATGGTCAACACCACACGCTACGGCGGGTGCGGTGGCTCGCGAGCGGTCTATGCGGCAGGCAACTCCTCGGCCACCGAAATCGCGGTACACGAACTCGGCCATTCGTTGGCCGGGTTGGCCGACGAGTACGAGTCGTATCCCACCTGCGGTACCGGCGCCGGCGAGATCAACTCATCGCTGAATGCGTCGCAAGGGGCGTGGCCGGAGTGGATCGGAGACCTCGGCGCGCCTGTGCGTGGAGCCCAGTACTACTCGCAGTGCATCTATCGCCCGAGTTTCGATTGCGATATGCGCGCGCTCGGGCTGCCGTTTTGTGCCGTCTGCAAACAGCGCTTTGCATTGACCTTCTTCGGGCACCCACGCGTCGCGCCGACCGCGCCGATACGCTCGGCAACACCTGCATCGCCTGTGACTACTACGGTTGGGAAAAACGTCGACTTCGCGGTGACGACCCGCTTGGCGGTGGGGGCCGTGGTCACCAACAGCATCACCTGGCAGTTGCAGGGGCCTGGGTTTCCTACACCCACCACCGTCGCCACCGGGTCGCCGCTGTTGACGCGCTCGTTTACCGACGTCGGCGACTACACGTTGTCGTGCGAAGTCGTCGGCGACACGAACTTCGTCAAGCCAGCCAAGACAGCCGCCAACCGCGACGTCACCAGTTGGACCATCTCGGCCGCTGCAATTGGCGAGGTTTCCAGAAGTCCCGGTGCGCCGCAGCTCACCGTTACCAAGACCGGATCGACGGTGACATTGCGGTTTCAAGATCTGGGCACCAATCGCTACAACGTCTACGTCTCCAACGAGCCGACGACCGCACCGTTCAAGGTGGGTGACCCGTCGCATGGGAAGAAAGACTGTGCGGTCGCCGTCTCCAGCGCGGGCGCGGGTCTGTTACAAGTCACTCAATACGATCTTGACGCTGGCATCACCGGCGATCGGTCGTTGCTAGCGATCTTGGTGAGCGCCGACAACGGCGCCGGAACGGAGGGGACGCTCGGCTCCAATTCCAGCGGCGGACCACGAGTCGCAGACTCGTACTGCAGTCGCTAGGGGTTGGCCACGAGATCCATCCGATCAGAGGTCCCCGGTGCTTCTTACCACTGGGACGTTTCGCTCCGAAAGCTCTGAACGGCTGTGCTCGACAGGTGAGGTTCAGATCCGAGACGGCGGTACCTTCTCGTCGCGGTGCACACCACAAGCGCCCCTGCGAGATCTGCAATCGATACGATTGCAGTGGACTCCACCGGGTAGGACCAGTGTTTGTCCGCCAATGTCTGTGAGCTGAGTCCAGAGCGAGGTATTTCGTCGACACGTTACGGGGCCGCGGGGACAGGTTGCGGGGACAGCGTGCGGGAGCCGCCAGCGCTCCAAGTCTCTTTTTCTCTTGCCTTGCCACGCCACTAAGGGTTAATTGCCGCTGCCCAGGACCGAGTTCGGGATCGCGGTGTGGCCTGGCTGGTGTTTGAAACAGTTCCCGCAAGTGACAGAAAGTTGGAAAACTACAAGGCAAACGCGATATGGCAGCACGACGCCCCGTCGCGCCGAATGCAAAGGAGTCACCGACAATGAGAATTGCAGCGTCTTTGAAAACGGTCTGTGCAGTGGCAGCCCTCACGATTGGAATCTGCGGCGCTACTACTGCGGCTTATGCCGGTGGCAGCGAGGAGTGCCAGCAGAGTTGTGCAGACCAGTGGGCTGTTGACAAGCAGAGTTGCCAGGATCGGCTTGACGCAGACCTGGCGAGAATCGCCGCGGATGAAGCGGCATGCCTGGCGGCCGCCACGAACCCGATCGCTCAGGGTCTGTGTGTCCGCAAAGCAAATACCCAGCGATTCGGGGCGCGACGCAACTACCAGTCGTGTATCAGCCGCGCCAACACGACCGCTTTCAACTGCTACAGAAACTGCGTCGCCAGTGACTCTCAGCCAGCGCTGGCTCCCAAGAGTCGTTGATCGGTTGATCGCCCCGGAGTGCTGGCAGACGGTCTTTCCGAACGCCTGCCTCCGAGAATTGCGAAGGGCCCGGCTCCTGCCGGGCTCTTTGCTGTTGAGCGCGAATATCGAACAATGTCAGACGGTCGGGCACCGGAGCCAAGCGCAAGCATGCCGGTTTGATTCGGCGAGCGGCCGCGCCTCAAGTCGACAAGCGTTTCCCATGTTCACGTGTGGCGTGAAACTGCACCTTCGGGTAGTTCTCCATCGCGAGTTTCAGGTAAACCTTGTCCGGCGCAAGGAAGACCGAGTTGCCGTCGACATCGATTCCTAGGCGCATCGATTGCGTGCGCTTGAACTCGGTCCATACCAACGGTTCATCGCAGGTGACCCAGCGAGCGATCGTAATCGCCGACGGTTCGAACACGGCATCGACGCCGTACTCGCTCTTCAGCCGTTCGGCGACAACCTCGAATTGCAACGGCCCGACGGCGCCGATCAACAGCCGCCCGCCGCCCAACGGATCGAAGACCTGCACGGCGCCTTCTTCGCCCAACTCGCGTAGCCCCTTGTTGAGTTGCTTGGCCTTCATTGGGTCGCGCAAACGCGGGGCGCGAAACACCTCTGGCGCGAAGTAGGGGATGCCGGTGAAGGCAAGCCCCGCTTCGTCGGCCAGCGTGTCGCCGATTTGCAATTGACCGTGGTTGAGAATGCCGATGATGTCGCCCGCGTACGCCTCCTCGCTGCGTGCGCGGCTGTCGGCCAGGAATGTCACCGCGTTGCCGATTCGTAGTTCTTTCCCGGCGCGCTGGTTTTGGATCTTCATGCCGGGTTGATAGCGACCGGAGCAGATTCGTACGAACGCGACCCGATCGCGGTGCTTGGGATCCATGTTCGCTTGAATCTTGAAGACGAATCCGGTGAACGCCGGTTCGTCCGACTCGACGCGCCGGATGGTGGCGTCGCGCCCCTGCGGCGACGGTGCCCATTCCACCAACGCATTCAAGATCTCGCGAACACCGAAATTGTTGATTGCCGATCCGAAGAAGACCGGCGTCTGCTTGCCGGCCAGGAAATCCGGATGATTCCGTTCGGCGCAGGCGGCCTGAACCAGCTCGACCTCCTCGACCAAATGATCTGGATCGACTCCCACCGACCGCGCGATCTCTCGCGTGTCGGTCGACTCGAGTCGCTGAAAGGTCTGATCGGCTCGCTCCTGTCCCGGCGTGAAGCGCAGCACCGTACCGTCTTTGAGCGACAACACTCCTTTGAACGCCTTCCCCATTCCCAGCGGCCACGTCACCGGCGTGCAGTGGATCGAGAGCACCTTCTCGATCTCTTCGATCAAGGCGATCGGCTCGCGCACCTCACGATCGAGTTTGTTGATGAAGGTGATGATCGGTGTGTCGCGCATGCGGCACACCTCCATCAGCTTGATCGTTCGCTCCTCCACGCCCTTCGCCGCATCGATGATCATTAGCGCCGCATCGACAGCGGTGAGCACCCGGTAGGTGTCTTCCGAAAAGTCTTCGTGGCCCGGCGTGTCGAGCAAGTTCATCACGCAGCCGGCGAACTCGAATTGCATCACCGAGCTGGCCACCGAGATGCCGCGCTGTTTTTCCACCTCCATCCAGTCCGAGGTGGCGTGGCGGCTGCTCTTCTTGGCCTTGACGGTGCCGGCCATCTGGATTGCACCGCCGAACAAAAGCAGCTTCTCCGTCAGCGTGGTCTTGCCCGCGTCCGGGTGAGAGATGATCGCGAAGGTACGGCGCCGGCCGATCTCGTCGTGCAGCGTTCGTTGTTCGGGTGTGCAGGTCGCTTCGTTCACTGACAAATCGCTTTCTCGTGTGTGAGGTTGCCGGTTGCTTGTTCGAGCGCCGGAGTATCTGTTGCTGTCGATCGATGCGCACGCTGCGGCGCCGAAGAACAACCAAAAGCACGCCGTTCAAGGAGGTCCCGAAGCACGCCCTCGATCAGCGGCGAAGAGTCGCTAGCGTTTGGCGCCGACCTCCACGGCCTCGGCAAGATAAGCCGTGATCGGTTGGCCCTTGGGCAGCGTAAGTTCTTGGCCCTTGCTTGAATCTGGAGCGGCTCCCAGTAATGAGGCCGCATCGATCTCCTTGCCCCGTCTCGAGTCTGCATCTGCCGCTGCGGTCGCCCTGAGCGCGACGGACCGGCCGTCGGCAAGTTCCAACGCATCGAGCTGCAGCTTCAGCTTGGGCGTGCGGCGAAACATCGTTTTCTTGCCGACGGAAACAACGGTCGCGGTTACCTTCGAGCCCGCGGGAATCACCACCGTCGACCCGAGCAGGACATTCTTGGCCACGCTCAGCCGCACGCGTTGTCGCTCTTTGGCGTTTGCGGTCGAGAGCTCGTCGTCGAGGGTCAATGCCAGCATCGTCCCGGCGGCAAGCGAGGCGCGTGCTGCGGGTGTCTCCGCCTCTTTGTTGCGCGCCTGATCGTTGGCACTTGGATTGTCTTTGATCGCCGGGCCGCCGCTTGTCGCCGTGGAGCGCGCGCGGCCGCGCATCGCGGAGATTGCCGCGTCTGGCACGCCCGCCTGCGAGAGTCGAATGACTTCGGTCGTCGATAGATCGAAGCGCGACTTCGTGCGCTGGATATGTTCGATGATCGCTTCCGTGCTCACACGCGCCTTCACCATCTCGATGACCTGATCGTTGGTGAGTATCTCGGGTGTCGGCTTGGAGAGAACAGTTCCGTTGGATGGAGCGCTTCGGTCGGTCGCAACCACAGCGGCGGTCGAGCCTTCCGAGGCGGGCAGCCGGCTGATCCACCAGGCAACGAAGAGTGTTGCAATCACGACCCCGGCAACGATCCCGCCCAGCAACGGTCGCTTCGATGAGACCGCGGGCCGCGTTGAGGCAGCGGTAACGGACGATCGAAGCAACGTGCCGGAGTCGGAGACCTCCTTCAACTCGGTGAGTCGAATGACCACTTCCTTCATGCTTTGCCAGCGACGATCCGGGTCTTTGCGCAAGCAGCGTGAAATCACCCGTTCGAGTTCCTCGGGCACTCCGGCGACGATCGAGCTGGCGCGCTCCGGCTCGTCCTTGAGAATCGCCGACAGCGTCGAGATCGTGCTGGTGCTGGTGAAAGCACGTTTGCCGGTGACCATCTCGTAGAGCACCGCTCCGAAGCTGAAGACATCGGAACGGGCATCCACACGCAGGCCTTCCGCTTGCTCTGGGGACATGTAGGAAACCGTACCCAAGATCGCGCCCTCGACCGTGAGCGGGGCGGAACTGGTGGCCCCTTCGGGATCGTTGATCTCGGTCACGCCGGTCGATTCCACGAGTTTGGCCAGACCGAAGTCGAGCAACTTCACGCGGCCGTCATCGGTCACCATGATGTTGGCCGGCTTCAGATCGCGGTGCACGATTCCTGCGCGATGTGCTGCTGCCAGCCCCTCGGCGACGTCGATCGCAATCTTGAGTACCTGCGGCAACCTCAGTCCATTCGGCGGGATGGTGGCGTCGAGTGTCTTGCCGGCGACGTACTCCATCGCGATGAAGTCGATCTCGCCCACCGAACCGATGTCGTAGATCGTGATGATGTTGGGGTGATTGAGGCCCGAGGCCGCTCGCGCTTCGAGCACGAACCGCTGTTTGTGATCGGGGCTTTTGATCTTCTTGTGCGAGAGCACCTTCAGCGCGACATCGCGGTCCAAGCGTGAATCGCGCGCCCGGTAGACCTCTCCCATGCCTCCGACTCCGAGGAGTTCGCTGACTAGGTATGGACCGAGTTGTGTGTTGGGGGCCAATGACATGGGTGTCGCGGACGGCTCCATGGGGTTGAGAGACTGATGATTCGAGAGGCCTTCGGTTGACCGATCGGCCGTCTTCACAGTGGCCGGCGCAAGACTACCGCGAGTGGGCAATCGGGACGAGTGAGGTTGCGGCGGGCCTGCAGGCTCCGCCCCCAGACTGGCCAGGGGAGGCGGCGCCGCCGGTCGCCCGAACGCTTGTCCGCGGGTAGTCGCCCTCATTACCTCTTGACGCCGACGGTTGACGATTGGTGTACTGGCGCACCTGTCCGCGGGGGCGGCCGGCCTTTTCGACCCTCGCCGGGAAAGGGAGAGCTGCTCATGGAGCCACGTCCCGAGTTGGTCGACCGGATTGCAGCCCGCGCGCACATCGAACCGGATCGCGTCCGAGAGGTGCTCGACGCGCTCTCACATGTCGAACACGAAGATGCCGGCGTCTCGGCGGCACACGACGAGCCGGCCGCGCTTCTGGCGCGCGCCTCGAATCACGAACTCGGGCTGCCGTTCCTTCTGGAAGGGAACATCGAGGCCGTTGCCATCACGTTTCGCACCCACGTATTCCATGTCGAGGAGGCTCGCCGACGGATCGCGTCGGACGATCCGACCGGCTGAACGAGGAACCGATGCCGCTCCCGAACGAAGTGATCGTTTGCGAATGCTGGGCTCGCGACGGCCTGCAATCGATGCCGATGCTGGTCTCCACCGAGCACAAGGTCGAGATGATCAACCGTGCGGTGCGCGCTGGCTTCAAGAAGATCGAGATCACCTCGTTCTCGCACCCCAAGCTGTTGCCGCAGTTTGCCGACGCGGCCGAGGTGTTGCGCCGGATCGAGCGCCGGCCCGGCTTGTCGTGCGTGGTGCTGATGCCCAACATCAAAGGGTTCGAGCGGCTGGAGACCTGCATCGAGGAAGGGTACGGCGCCGACGAAATCATCCTGATGATCTCGACCAGCGAACGGCACAACCAACTCAACTTCCGCATGGGTCATGCCGACGCGATGGCCGAGCACGCCGCGATCATGCGCCGCGCCCACGCTCGCGGCGTGAAGATCATCGGCTGCGCCGGAACCGTCTACGGGTGCCCGGTTCAGGGCGACGTCACCACTGCCGACGTTGCGAAGCTGGTTCGCTTCTATCTCGACGAGGGAGCTCACACGATCATGCTTGGCGACACCACCGGTGTGGCCAACCCGCGGTTGGTGCGCGAGCGGGTGAGCGAGTTGATGGCGCTCTTTCCGAAGGCCGAATTCATCGCTCACTTCCACGACACGCGCGGCACCGGTGTCGTGAACTCGATCGCGATGCTCGAGCTGGGGGTGCGCTACGTCGACAGTTCGATCGGCGCGATCGGCGGTCAGCCGGCGACCGGTGCTGCCAAATATCACGCGGGATTCACCGGCAACACCTGCACGGAAGATCTCGTGGCGGTGCTCACGGAGATGGGGGTTTTGACCGGTATCGACGTGCATCAACTGATCGAGGCCGGCCGTCGCGCGGAAGAGATCCTCGATCAGCGATTGCGTTCCAACGTGATTCGCTCCGGGCCGGTGATTCATGTTCCCTCCGACCCGAACAAAGAAGCGGGAGCGCGGCCGAGCGCGTAGTCGATCGGCTGCTCGAGGGCGTAGCTCGTAAGCTCACTCGCGGGTAGAGAATCCCCTCACGCCGCACCGATCAGGCTATCCTGCGCGTGTCCATGCGCGACACCGCTGCAATCCTGACGCTCGATGCGTTCCAGACTCCCGATGCCAAGACCGCGCATGGGCTGGTGCGCGGGCCGAGTCGATACGCGTTGATCGCGCTGATCGATCGACGTGGTGCCGGGCACGATGCGGGTGAGTTGCTCGACGGCCGCGCCCGCGGTATTCCGACCTTTGCATCGCTGCGCGCCATGCTCGCGGCCGGATTGCATCCCCAATGGTGCGTGGTCGGCGTCGCGACATCGGGCGGCGTGCTGCCCGACGCGCTCCGCGCACCGCTGCTGGATGCGCTCGAGCAGGGGATTGGAGTGGTCAACGGGCTGCATGAATCGCTGAGCGATCAGCCAGAGTTTTGCGCCGCCGCCGAACGTGGCGCCGCGCACATCATCGACATCCGCCGGCCCAAGCGGCGTGCAGAGCTACACTTTTGGACCGGCGCAATCCGCAACGTGCGTGCCCCACGCATCGCCTTGCTCGGCACCGATTGCGCACTCGGCAAGCGGACGACGAGTCAGTTGCTTGCCGAGGCTGCGCGCGCCCGCGGGATCGCGACCGAGGTGATCTACACCGGTCAGACTGGATGGTTGCAGGGGTGCCGCTTCGGTTTCGTGCTCGATGCAACACCCAACGATTTCGTATCGGGTGAACTCGAACATGCGATCGTGAGCGCCGATGCCGACGCCAAGCCCGACCTGATTCTCTTGGAAGGTCAGTCGGCTCTGCGAAACCGTTCCGGCCCATGCGGTGCCGAGCTACTGCTTTCGGGCGACGCTCGCGGCGTGATCCTGCAGCACGCCCCCGCACGCCGATACTTCGAGGATCAGGAAGCTCTGGGTCACGAGATCCCGTCACTGGAGTCCGAGTTGGCGCTGATCGCGATGTACGGTTCGCGGGTGCTTGCGATTGCGCTCAATCACGAGGCGATCGACCCCAGCGATCGCGTGCCGATCAAAGAGCGGATCGCGCGCGACACGGGGTTGCCGGTCGTCTATCCGCTGCTCGAGCCACTCGACCCAATGGTGATGGCGATCGAAGCGTATCTAAGCTCCGAACGATGCCGATGAAGATCGTCTCGGCCGCCTCTCGAAACATTCGAATTCCGTTGACGCGACCCTACGCGATTGCGGGCGGAAGTTGGGACATGGTCGAGATGGTGCTGCTGGAACTGACCACGGACGACGGGCGGATCGGATACGGGCAAGCCTCGCCGGCCGAAGAAGTCACCGGCGAAACGGCCGCGAGCGCCGAGGCCGCGCTGGCGCCGCGCGCGATCGATTGGCTGATCGGGTGCGCGCTGAAAGATCTCGAGTTTCTTCTGGCCGAGTTGCCTCACCGCGTGAACGGCCCTGCCGCGCGCGCAGCCGTCGACATGGCGCTATTTGATCTCGAGGGCAAACGCATGGGCCTGCCGCTGGTCGAGCGGCTGACCCGCGTGCATCACACGCTGAGCACTTCCATCACGATCGGCATCAAGTCGGTCGAGGAGACGCTGTCTGAGGCCGAGGAGTATCTCGCTCGCGGTTTTCGCGTGCTCAAGATCAAGACCGGTGCGCAGGTCGATTTCGACATTGAGCGGCTGGCGATGCTGCGCGAGCGCTTCGGCGCGCAGATCGTACTGCGCGCCGATGCCAACCAAGGGTACGACCTGCCATCGCTGCATCGTGTCGTCGAGCAGATCGAAACGCTCGATCTGGACCTGCTCGAGCAGCCGCTGCCTCCGGCGCTCGACCACGAACTTCGCGCCTTCCCGCCGGCGTTGCGTCGCCGTTTCGTCGCCGACGAGAGCGTCCATGACGAATCCGACCTGATGCGCTTGATCGGCGATGGGTGTCCGTTCGGTGTGCTCAATATCAAATTGATGAAGTGTGGCGGCGTTGCGGCGGCGATCCGTTTGGCGCAGCGAGCGGAGCGCGCCGGAATGCGCTTGATGTGGGGCTGCATGGATGAGTCGGTGCTGGGGATCGCAGCGGCGCTGCATGCGGCGTTGGCCTGCGATGCAACGGCGTATTTGGACCTCGATGGGAGTTTCGATCTGACGACCGATCCGTTTTCTGGCGGCTTTCGACTCGAAGGAGATTGCATGAGCACGCTTGCGCGGCCCGGTTTGGGCGCGACCCCGACATCATGAGCCGGCAGGTCACGCGACGTCGCTTTCTTGGTGCGAGCGCCGCCGCTGCGAGCGGCCTGTTGGTCACGCGCTGTGGTGCGCACGAGCACGGCGAGATCGATTTGGCGATCATGGGCGGCATGGTGCTCGACGGTACGGGCGCACCGGGAGTGATTGCCGACGTCGCCGTACGTGGCGACCGCATCGTGCTCGTGGGACAAGTCGATGCACGTCGCGCACGTCGGTCGATCGATGCGCACGGACTCTGCGTTGCGCCCGGCTTCATCGACATCCACACGCATTCCGACAACACGATCTTCGAATGGCCCGGCGCCGACAGCCGCGTGCGTCAAGGTTGCACCACCGAAATCACAGGGAATTGCGGCAGTTCTGCGGCACCACGCCAAGCCGGCCACCGTGACGAGGACGATCAAGGCAAACCCCCGACCTGGACGGATGTCGCCTCGTATGCGGCCGCTTGGAACTCTGCGGCGCCGGCACTCAATCAAGCGCTGTTGATTGGCCACGGGACGCTGCGTCGCGGTTTGATCGGTGATCTCGATCGTGCCGCGACCGCAGAGGAACTTGCCGAGCTGAGTCGACGGCTCGAGCGGGCACTCGATCAGGGTGCGATTGGACTCTCGACCGGCCTGGAGTACGTGCCGGGAATCTACACACCGCCGCAGGAGATCGAGGCGCTGGTGCGAATCGTGGCGCGCCGCGGTGGTCTGTACGCCTCGCACATGCGCAACGAAGAAGAGCATCTGCTCGACGCGATCGATGAGATCCTGCGCACCGGCCAAGCAACCGGCGCGCGCGTGCAAGTCTCGCACTTGAAGGCGGCGGGCAAGCCCAATTGGGGCGCGCAAGACGAAGCGATCGCACGTATCGAACGTGCGCGTGCCGGCGGACTCGATGTCATGGCCGATGCCTATCCATACACAGCGTATTCGACCACGCTGACGATCTTGCTGGAACCGTGGTCGCGCGAAGGGGGCGCCGAAGCGATCGTCGCGCGCCTTGCGCAGCCCGAGCAGCGCAAACGCATCGTGGACGAGGTGCGCTCGCGCGTCGTGCGCGATCCGGGCGGTTTCGACCTGGTCGTCATCAGTTCGGTCAGCGGGCAGGAGTTGCAGAGTTGCGTCGGCCGAAACGTGGTGCAGATCGCCAGCACTTGGGGCGTGACACCCGAAGAGGCGTTCGCGCGCTTGCTCGAGGGGAGTCGCGCCGACGTGGGGTACGTCGGCCACGGCATGAGTGAGCGCAACGTCGAGCGGGTGCTGGCGCATCCGCTGGTGATGATCGGCTCGGACGGGCGCTCGATGGCTCCCACCGGCCGGGCGCTCGACGATCGCCCGCACCCGCGTTCGTACGGGACATTTCCACGCGTCCTCGGTTACTACTGTCGCGAACGCAAACTCTTCGACTTGCCGACCGCCGTACGCAAGATGACGGCGCTCCCCGCCGAGCGCGCCGGATTGCGCGATCGAGGTCGCATTGCTGCCGGGCTGGCTGCGGACTTGGTGATCTTCGATTCCGGACGCGTTGCCGACACCGCAACCTTCGACGATCCGCAGCGCTTTCCGATCGGGATCGAGCACGTGATCGTGAATGGGGTCGCGGTTGTCGAGAAAGCCAACACCACGCAGGCGCGCCCTGGACGCTGGCTGCGCCGTCTCTGAACCTGCGAATCGACGCGCTCGCTGACATCGCGAACGTAGTGAGTCGTTCGGCACGCGCTGTCAGGCATGATCTGGATCAGGTGAACGCCGCCACCGCGAGCCGGCAAGCGCCGTAGAATCTCGGCGATACGGGCGGCAGGTGAGGTTCGCCCACAACGCTTCTTACGTCGACGCTGCGCGCTGACCCACATGTGTCGCCTCCGGACCGAGGTCGGTCGATCCGCGACCGCCCATCAAACCACGAACATCACACCGCCAAGGGACGATGGCGGGCTCTGCGTTCGAGGAGGGAACGCCCATGCGTCATCAGGAGGACAGAGTCTCGAGAACGGCTTTCAACCTGGCACTCATCGCCTGTGCTGTGCTGCTGGGTGCAGCGAGTCATGCGTGGGGTCAGAACGCACCGCTGCGAGCGGCACCATCAACACCCGCGCCGTTGGTCGGCACCAACTGGGAACTCGGCGGGAATTCCGTCGTGAAAGTCCAGATGGGCGACAAACGCCAACACACCTTCACGCGCAGCTCCTATCTGCTCGCCTTCGACCCGAATAGCGCGGCGGAGGGGGGCAACTGCACGTTGGACATGCGCGATGGAATCGTGCTGCCGTGCACCTGGACCTCTCGAAATGCCAAACACGCCACCATCACGCTCGAGAACGAACCACTGCGCGCCGCCTTGGAGCAGGAGTTGGAGTATCGACTTGGCGCGAACGTCGATCTGACTCTGGATTGCAAGCCGATCACGGCGACCATCAACCCGCGACTCGATCGGATGACGTTGAAGATCCCTTGGAAGGGAACGGCAACAAGCATCGCATTCCGGCGACCGGTCCATCTGTGGGTCACGTCGCGCATGACCGGAACGAAGATCTCCGGCCCGAGCCCAGCGCCGCGGGGGTTGCGCGAAACGTCCAGCGTCGTTGAGTTGGTGACGAGAGCCATGGGCCTGATCGCACGCTAGCGAGCCGTTGGATCTGACGATTGGACCAGCCTGCTGTTTCCGGCTATTCGCCGGCCTGGATTGCTTGGGACGGGCCAACGTCTGTCCATCAGCGTCTGCAGCGGGCGGGCTGTGGGTGCGCCCTCAGAAGGGATGATGTTGTCTCGATCCGAAGCGTGGCGCCGTTTGGCGCCGATCGAGCACCAACGCCCCGCCCCCGATCCGGACGATCCCGATCTCGCCGAGCCGACCGCCGGCAGCCCGCCGTCGTATGCCGCACTGCGACTGGCGCACGCCTTGTACGTTGAGTACGACAACGAACAGCACGAGCGCGGTTACTACGACTTGCTGCGCGACCCGTACGAGTTGCACAACATCGTCGATCGACTGCCACCCGAGAAACGTGCGCGATTGCATCACGTGTTGCTGACGAACACCGAATGCGACGGGCCCGATGCTTGTTGGCGCGCACAGAGTCTCGACCGCTAGGCCAACGCGCGGATCGCGTCGCCCGATGCTCACACGCTCCGCGCGGCGTCGCTCCGTGCGGGAGCCTCCCAAAGATCCAGCCTGAAGGGAGAACGCTGTGTCCCGCCGTGCTCGGTTCAGATCATGGGAGGCACCGCCCGTGTCTTCGCGCCAGACAGATCGGCTGACCCGCGTGCAATCGACCCGAGGCTGATCGAGGGCACAAACGAGATCGCCACAAATCAAAACACCAACCGTGACTTCACCTGCGAGTAAGACCGCCAATCGCGTCAACGAGCCGGTGACCACCACCTCGACCGACGGCGGCGCCCTCATCCACCACATCGAGTAGCGCAACAGCGCGATTCAGATCACCCGGCAGCATGCGGACCATTCCGCCCACGATCTGAGGAGCGAATGGCCTCTCTCCGGCCGCTGATCAACGCCGGCGCGAAGGATCTATGAATTAGGTGATTGACCACTCTCCCGATTGTTGGTACACGAGATCAGCCTGATCGGAGCCAGGGATGGCAGAGCCCCAGATCACACAGGAGCAACTCGAATCGGCCTTGGCCCAGGCTCACGGGAATCGTCTGCAGGCGGCGAAACAGCTTGGTATCTCCCGGGCAACTCTGTATCGAGTGATCCGGCGATTCACGCTCGAGAAGACTCCGCGGTTGATCGCCGACCGCTACCAAGTGCAGCGAGAGATCGGATCCGGATCGCAAAGCGAGGTCTTCGAAGTCACCGACACTCGCTCCAACGGAGTCGAGGCGCGAGCGCTCAAGCTGTTCCGAACCGATGCCGCCTCGACTTCCGAGTTGGAGCGTTGGCGACGCGAGGCGCGCGCCTTGATCGCGCTGAAACATCCGCAGTTGGTCGCGATTCATGACCTCGGGATCGACAGCGGCACCAGCCGGCCGTTCTTGGTGATGGATCTGGTTCGCGGGGTTCCGTTCGCAACCGCCGCCGCTGGAAAATCGGCGCCGTGGGTGTTGCGAGCGCTCGCCTCGGCGCTCCTGGCGGTCGAGCGACTTCATCGCCACGGCACGGTGCATCGAGATCTGAAGTCGGAGAACGTGCTGATCGTCGACGACGAGCGGCACGGACCACGCGCTGTCGTGATGGACCTCGGGCTGAGCGAGCAACTCGGCACCGCTTCCGAGGGCGCGGGTGGTACGTTGCTCTACGCGGCGCCGGAGTTGTTCGCGGGTGCGCCCGCTTCGACGCGCAGCGATCTGTACGCGCTGGGCGTGATGTTGTATCTGGCGTTGACCGGCCGATACCCATACCAAGGCCGAACCGCCGCGGAAACCGTTGAACTGGCAACAGCCTCACACTTCGTACCGGCGTCCGAGTCGCGCGCCGATTTGCCTGCGTCGATCGACATGTTGATTGCCAGCCTGCTGGCCAGCGATCCGGCCGTCCGCTGCTCGGATGCGCGCAGCGTCCTGGAAGCGATTCACGCCACTTTGGGCCAAGTGCAACAAGCGCCCGCCGCCAGCACGCTCTCGCTGGCTGGTCGCTCCGATCAGATTGGAACGGTTGTCGAGCGGCTGCTTTGCGGTGAATCGCGCGGGATCGTCGTCGTGGCCGAGGATGGACTCGGCAAGTCGCGATTTCTGGAAGCGTGCGCGCTGGAATTGAAGGCGCGCGGCGAACGCGTGGTTGCAATCGAGCAACTCGATCGCGCGTTTCCCGATGCTTCGGTGGTCGTTGTCGACGACGTCGATCGCCAGTCTCCGGCAGACCTGGCTGCCTGGGAATCGTCGCTGAGCCAACTGGGCGCGAGCGGACCGCTCTGGTTGCTCGCCGCGCGACCGTTCGATCGTTGGACCGAGTCGGCGGCGCCGGTGCTTGCGCTTGTCGCGGAACAATCGTTGATCGCCTGGGAACTACCACCGCTCGACCTGGCGGCAGTGCGAGCGCTGGCCACCGATGTGCTCGGCCCGACTCGCGCCGCAGTGATCGCCGAACGACTGCATCGGTCGAGCGCAGGGCGACCGCTCTGGGTACAACTGGGCCTGCAGCAGATGCAGCGCCATGGCGATCGGTTCGAGGCGAGCCTGCCGCAGAGTTTGGAAGAACTCGCCGGCTCGATGCTCGAACCGCTCGATTCCGGGTCGCGCCGTTTGGTTGAAACGCTGGCGGTGATCGATGCAGCCGTGCCGCAGCAATTGCTCGAGCAGGTAATCGCTCGACCACTCGAACCGGCCTTGACCCACTGCATTCAGCGCGGTCTCGTTCATCGCGCGGGAGCCAACGAGCTATCGATCGCTCACCCGCAGTTGTGCACGGCGATCGAGTCTTTACTCGACGCAGCGCTCCTGCGCGAGACGCGGCTGCGTTGGGTGGATGCGCTGGCACACGACGAGTCAAGGGCGTTGCTGCGAGCCAAGCAGTGGCTCGCGATCGGGGTGACCGAGGCGGCGCTCCCAACATTGCGCGACGCGATCGCCGAGCTGGAGGCCCGGCATTTGTATCGCGCCGCGGCGCGCATGACCCGCACGGCAGTCGATCTGGTTGCGGCCGATTCTCCGGAACGTCTCGAACTGTTGGGACGTCTCGAACGGCAGTGTTTACTGGGACGAGACATCGCGCGCGGAATGGAAGCGGCGCGACTGACCATCGAAGCGGCCGAACGAGGCGGAGATCTCGAAAAACAGGCGCGTGCCTGGTCGCAGCTTGCGTCGCGACATCGCGACCGCGCCGAATGGGGCGAAGCGCTGACCGCGGCGTCCAACTCGGTACGCTTGGCTGACGAAAGCGGCGCTCCCAAAGTCCGGGCTTCGGCGCGCAACACCGCTGCGACGATCGCTTGGAATTCGTGGGACCCGCACCGGGCCCTCGAGATCTTCGACCAGACGGTGGCGATCGCGCGCGAGGCGGGCGACCAGCGAATGGTTGCGTTCGCGTTGCACAACACCGGCGTGATTCGCGTGCTCTGTGGTTACTGCGCAGCCGGTTTGGAGGCGATCGATACGTCGGAGCAGATGCTCGTCGATCTGCAGGAACCTTTCTGGCGTTTCAATACCAAGAACATGCGCGGCAACGCCATGATCGCGCTGGGTCACGAGGCGGCCGCGATCCGTGAGTTCGATGCCGCGATCGAGGGGATCACCGCTCTCTCCTCCGAGTTGGTGATCGATCACGCGCTCGAGTCGCTCGGGCTTGCGCTGCTAAGACACGGCAGCTTCGATCGTGCAGCGGATGTCGGCGAGCGGCTGATCAATGTCGCGATTGCAGCATCGAGGCCTGCGTCCCGCGTCAGCGGACTGCTGATCGCTGGACGCGCGGCCGCCGAACTCGATGATCTGGGGACGGCCCGGGAGCATCATCGGCTGGCACTGAGTCTTGCGGAAGCGTTCGAGGAGCCGCGCCAGCGTGACTTCGCGCGCATCTCGATTGCGCGCGACCTGCGGCAATCGGCGCGGCTCGACGAAGCTCGCGAGATCGCTCGACAAGCGTTCGATTCCGCGCTGCGCACCGGAAACCGCAGGCCGCTCGGTCTTGCTGGCTTGGAGCTCGCCGAGATCGCGCTGATGCAGAGCCAGATACCGGAAGCGCACCGTTGGCTCGACCAAGTACAAGCGTCGTTGTCGGTGCCGAGTGAAGACGCCCCGACGCGGCGCGCCGCCTTGCAGTTGCTACGCGCGCGTAGCTACCTGGCGGAAGGCAGACTCGATCTAGTTGAGCGCGAGGCGGTCGAGGCGCGTGGCTCGGTAGCTCGCTACGGACCGGCCGTACTTTGCATCCCCTTGGCCGTTTTGGAACGAGAGTTGGCGGAGGCCCAAGGCGATCGCGACGCAGCCGAGCAGGCCCACGCACGCGCCGCGCACGCACTCGTCACGATCGGTCAGCGAATCGCCGACCCGATCAGGCGCGCCACGTTCTTGGCGCGGCCTGACGTCGCTCCCTGGTTGCAGTCGTCGCGCCCGCGAGTTGCATCCTCGCAGGTAAGCAGCCGCGCGCTCTCGCGGCTCTATGAAATCGGCCGTGCGGTCGCCTCAGAAGGGAAGCTCGACACGCTCCTGGCGCGAATCGTCGAGATCGCGATCGAAGCAGTCGGCGCCGATCGCGGCCTGTTGGTGTTGCGCGAATCGACGAGCGGCGCGCTGTATGCCGCCGCTTCTCACGGGGTCGAAGAGCGCACCGCGAATGATGCGATCACCATTTCGCACAGCGTTCTCGCGCAGGCCTCGCGCGGCCGCGCGGTGTTGTCGCGGCACGCGCTGGATGATCCTCAATTGGCGCAGGCCAAGTCGGTTGCGCTATTCGGGATCAGGTCTTTGATGTGCGTGCCGTTGACGGCCGGCAGCGAAGTGCTCGGCACGTTGTATGTCGACAGCCGAACCAACAGCGACGGCTTCGGACCGGAACAACTCGAGTTCCTCGAGGCGATCGCCGATCAAGCGGCCGTGGCGCTGTCCTATGCGCGTCTTTTGGGCCAGGTCTCGTTGGAGCGCGACCGGTTGCAACGGGCGATCGAAACCAGCCATCGGTTCGGCTCTTTGATCGCGCGATCGAGCGTGATGCAAGACGTGTTTGCGCGGCTCGAACGGGTCGCCTCCTCGGACATCGCGGTGATCATCAGCGGCGAGTCAGGAACCGGAAAAGAGTTGGTGGCTCGCGCCCTGCACTTCAATTCACCGCGCCGCGAGCGCGCCTTCCTGACCGAGAACTGCGCTGCGATACCGGAGCCGCTGCTGGAGAGCTTGTTGTTCGGACATGCCAAGGGAGCGTTCACGGGCGCCGACATCGATCGTCGTGGACTGTTCGAACTTGCCGACGGAGGCACACTGTTTCTCGACGAAATTGGAGACATGAGCTTGGGACTGCAGTCCAAGCTCTTGCGTGTGCTGCAGGAAGGAGAGTTCCGGCCGCTCGGTCAGGAGCGCCTGGTTCACGTCGACGTGCGTGTCGTCACCGCCACGCATCGCGACCTTGCCGCGTTGGTCGAGAGCAATCAGTTTCGCCAGGACCTCTACTTCCGGCTCGCAGGGGTCACCGTGACGCTGCCGCCACTGCGCGATCGACTCGAAGACGTTCCGCTGCTCGCGCAGCATTTCTTGGAGCAGGAGTCGACGTCGATTGGTTGCGAGCTCAGTTTCGAGCCGGCGGTGCTCAAGGCGCTGGCCCGCTATCCGTGGCCGGGCAACGTGCGCGAGCTCTCGAACGTGGTCCGGCGGCTCGCGTTGTTTGCATCGGAGCGGGGAAGGATTGGGCTGAAGGAACTGCGGATCGATCCGCAGCTTGGTCGGTACGCTGACGAGGAGCCCAAGTCGGCGAAGCGCGTCGCCCCTGCGATCGACCCGATCGAGGTCAAGCAAGCGCTCGCGAAGTCCGGCGGCGATCGAAACAAGGCCGCCGCCATGCTGCGCGTCTCACGCGCCACGTTCTATCGTCGTCTCAAGCAGCTTGGAATCGATTGAGACGTTCGTTGAGACACGCTAAACACCGGTAGAAAAACGAGTTGAGAGCCAAAAGAAGCGCTCGCTCCCGATCTCACAGGGCATTTCCATCCAGACTGTCTCAGAACCTTCAAGTCGTTGTGCGGCAACGAGTTGAGCGTGAATCCCGAGCTGGCATGCCGATTGAAGTAAGGCAGGCCAGAGGCTCAGCCCACGGAGGTTCCGATGACACAGACAACCCGACAACTCGTACGCACAGCATCGGCAATCGCGGTGTTACTGGCAGCAATGTTCTCGACCAGCGCGCAGGCCGCCGCGACCGTCGCGCAGGATCTCTCCGCAGCGCTCCAATCCGGCATCGCGCCGGTGATCGTGCAGCGAAAAGGTGGCGCCACCTTGATGACGTTGGATCGCCGCGCGGTCGAGCAACTCGTCCAGAGTTCCGAGGTGCTGTCGATCTCCCCCGACCGGATCGTCCGCGCGAATCTCGACAGCGGGCGTCAGAGCGTGGGCGGTGACATCGCCTATACCCGCTACGGCGTCACCGGACGCGGCGTGACGATCGCGCTGATCGACTCTGGGCTGGCCAAGGACGCAGCGGTCGACGAAGCGCGCGTGGTCGCGCGAGTCGATTTCGTCGATCCGAAAGGTGGAGCTCGCGATGGCTTCGGGCATGGGACGCACATCGCCGGCATCATCGGCTCGTCCCGCGGCATCGCACCCGACGTCAAGCTCGCCGTTCTGCGCGTGCTCAACGAAAACGGAGAAGGCCGACTCAGCAACGTCCTCAACGCCATCGATTGGACCATCGAGCACAAGGACGCGCTCGGCATCCGGATCGTGAACCTGTCGTTGGGGTACGCGCCTCAAATGTCGTCTCGCCTCGATCCGTTGAACTTGGCGGTTCAACGTGCGTGGGATGCGGGACTGACGGTCGTGACCTCGGCCGGAAATCGCGGGCGCAGTGGTTACTTCACGATCAACGCTCCGGGCAACGATCCGCGCGTGATCACCGTCGGTGCCATGAACGACTTCAACACCGCGGCGCGCGGCGACGACATGATCACCACCTACACCAGCCGCGGCCCGACGGCGTATGACCTCGCGGTCAAGCCCGACCTGGTCGCGCCGGGCAACAAGATCCGCGGCCCGCTCGCTCCTGGCGCTTCGATCGCAACCAACTACCCCGAGAAAGTCGTGGCGGGCGAGTTGGAGTTGTCTGGCAGCAGCATGTCAGCCGGGTTCGTTGCCGGCGCCGCCGCGCTGATGATCGAGCGGCAGCCACGTCTCACCAACGATCTGATCAAGCGCGCGTTGATGCTCTCTGCCGAGAAGCGCGACGACATCGACGTGCTCGCTCGCGGTGCCGGCTACATCGATATTCCTGCAGCCCTCGAGACCGTATCCGCGTTCACCAGCTTCGGTCGTGTTACCTCGGCCTCTCCCCTGATGGCCCGCACCGAGCCGGGGATCGTGCTCTTCCAACTCGGTGCCAAGAACCGCCTCACTCCGATGGTTGGACACGACAAGGTTTACGGTGGCGGCGCTGTGTGGGGCGACGGCGTGCTGTGGGGCGACGGCGTGTTGTGGGGTGACGGCGTGCTGTGGGGCGACGGCGTACTGTGGGGCGACGGCGTGTTGTGGGGCGACGGCATCCTGATTGGCGACTGAAACCCAGATTGAAACTCCAACTCGAAGAGCGGCGGCGATCCCGCCGCTCTTTGCTTTGCCAGGTACGACTGGGCTTCTCTCCAGATAGTGGGCGCCCTGTTCATGCTGCGGTCGTACAGGTTGTGTAGATCCTCTGATGCTCAGGCGGGTTCTTCAGTCACGTGGCAATTCCGCTGATGCTCGTCAGCACCAAATCCCAGGACCGCGCTTCACTTCTGGCACGTGGCAGCGGTTCGGCGCTGACGCAACCAGGCAACCAGCAGGTAGCTGATTGGATCGAGATACGAATTGCGGACTCGGATCGAGCGCTTTCGTACCGGTTCAGTGTCGAGAATTTCGCGCAACGTCGTGATCTCCAGGACCATCGCGCGCATCAAGACGACATTGCATCCACGAAACGACCCATGGCGTGGTGCGCAGTTCCTCGATCCGATCACTGTTGTCGCGGCGCGCCGGCCGCGTCGGAACATTACCGTTTCCGTGCCGGCGATGATCCAAGCCGGAGCGCGAGCGAAGCGCCCATGGATCCAACTGCGCGCGTTGCCAGAACGCGAGGCGCGGGCGAACCGATCGAGTTGCAGGTCAAGTCACGCCGCATCGTCTGGCATTCAAACCGTCCGTCCCTCGCGGGCTAGTTGGACGGCTGGACCTTCTCGGTGTCTTCGGCGATCAGTTGCTCGTTGCACAGCCGGCTGTAGTGCCCGCTCTTGCGCAGCAAGTCGGAATGCGTGCCGCTCTCCACGATTCGGCCCTTCTCGAGAACGAGGATCAGATCGGCGCGCTGCACCGTCGAGATGCGGTGAGCGACCACGAACGTAGTTCTCCCCTCCATCAGTCGGGTGAGCGCTTCGCGTATGAGGGCCTCCGACTCGGAGTCCACGTTCGATGTCGCTTCGTCGAGAATCAGAATCGAAGGGTTGAGGAGCACCGCGCGCGCGATCGCGATCCGCTGGCGCTGTCCGCCGGACAGCTTGGCCCCTCGCTCTCCGACCTTGCGGCCGAGGCCTCGCTTGTGTGCATGGATGAACTCCAACGCATTGGCCACACGTGCGGCCTCGAGCACTTCCTCGTCGGTCGCCTCGGGTCGACCGTAGGCGATGTTGTCCCGAATCGTGCCCGAGAACAGCATCGTGTCCTGCGACACGATGCCGATCCTGTCGCGAAGCGAGCGAAGTGTCACCTGCCGGATATCCTGGCCATCGATCAGAATCCGGCCCGCATCCGCCTCGAAGAAACGCGGCAAGAGACTTACCAGCGTGGTCTTCCCAGCCCCGTTGGGTCCGACCAAGGCAACGACTTGCCCACCGTTCACACGGAAGGTGAGGTCGTCGAGCACCGGATGTCCTTCCGGATAGCAGAACGTCACATTCTCGAATGCGACGTCGCCGTGAGTGACCTGCAGAGTGTTTGGACCTGAGTGCTCCTGGTGCCGCGTCGTCGATCGAACGAACTCATTGACCCGCTCCAGTGACACGATCGCATTCTGGTAGGTCTCGCTCACACGCGCGATTCGACGGAGCGGCGGGAACAGCAGCGCCACCAACACGTAGAACGCCATGAGCTGACCGCGGGTCATCCCCGGCTTCATCGTGAACAGCGCCCCCTGATACAAAACGAAGGCAGCGCAAAGTGCGATCGATGCCTGCGCTGCGCCGTTCAACTTCCCGGACCACCGCGCCCGATTGACCGAGTTGTCGCGAACGCCGCTGGAGAGGTTTTCGAAGAGGTCCTGTTCGCGAGCCTCCTGACCGAAGGCCTTGACGACAGAGATCCCGGCAACCTTCTCCTGGATATTTCCGGACAACCGCGCACGCGCGTCGCGCGCCAAGTGGCTTGCCTCGCGGATGCGCGAGTTCCACCGGATGAAAGGCCAGACGTAGATCGGAAGAAAGCACAAGGTGACGAGCGTCATATGGGGGTTCATCACCAGGAGGCAGATCAGGATCACGAGGATCGTCGTCACATCCATCAGCACGCGCAGGATGCCGTCGGTGATCAGGTCGAGCACCGCCTGGATATCACCCATGAAGCGCAGCATCACTTGGCCAACCGACGAGTCGCGGAAAAAGATCAGGTTCAGCCCCTGAAGATGCCCGAACAGGTCCTTCCTCAACTCGAAGATCACTTGCTGCCCAACGCGTTCGGTCATGATTCTCTGGAAATAGACCAAAAATCCCTTGAGCGCGGCGTTGAGCACGAGAAACGCGAAGATCACGTTGAGCAGTTCGACCGGCTCGAGCTCGAACCCGAGAAACCGTCGCTTGGCGCGTGACCGAAGCACGCTGTCGATGATGTGACGGATGAAGTACGGCAGCGGAACGTCCACGACCGCGAGGAGCACCGACACAGCGACCGCACTGACGATAAGCAGTGTGTGCGGACGCATGTAAGGCCGGAGCGTCGCGAGGTCGTGTTTCATACCGCCGCCGGCGGGGCTCATCCGGCTTTACGCCTGCCGGTCTTCGCGTCGGCGCCGATCAGCTTGAGGATTCCACCCTCGGACAACTCTGCGCTGGAAAGGCAGGGGAGGCCGGTCGCCTTTTCGACTTCTTGTTTGCCGAGTTCGCTCGCCGAAACGATCCCCGAGAAGCCGACGAGGTTCAACCCGTAGCGCTGCAACGCTCGTTTCCCACTTTCGGCAGCGAGCGCATCGGGGGAGGAGAACAGCGTGTAGTCGATGCGCGACCGGAACTCGGGGCTCGAGAGCAGCAGCGCTGTCTCGCGCTGGAAGATCCCGTCGGCGACCTCGTACACGACAAAGTGAGGATCGAGCGCCGCGAGCCGCGTTTCGATCGTCCGACACAGGCGAAGGAGTTTGCGAGGCGAGGTACGTGAGGTTGAAGGGCAACCATAGTCGGTGAAATCGAGGACTTCGATCGCGCCGGCATCTCGCATGAACATCAGATCCTTGACCGCGCCTGTACCGGTCAGCTTGGCTGCAGCAACTCGAAATCCGGCCTTCGACAAGCCCCGGATCGCCATGGCGGCGCTGGTCGTTTTGCCGGAGTTCATCGAGGCTCCGACGGAGAGAATCGTCTTGAACGTTCGCACCTTGTCGCCCTTCCAGGCGGGTTTGATGCGGTAATCGCGCAGATTGATGATCTTGCCCTTGTTGTCGATCGCGAAGCCGACGAACTCGAGGATGGTCGGGTCGGGCATCGCTGTATTCTTCGTCGCGACCATCCCACACACGCCGCCGATCGACAGCATGTGGTACTGCTCACTGGCCGGCGGCACGAACCCCTCGTACTGATCGGTGGCGTAGCGATTGCCGTAGACGGTCGCCACGAGGTCTCCAGGAAGTAGGTAGTGCGCACGACCCTCCCGGTTATCCATTCGCGTGTGCTTCCCGAGCGTGAGAATCCGATGGAGCCCGATGTCCCCGATTCGCGGTGCGTCGGGCCGCTTCTCCCAACCCGCGACGGCATCGAGAGGAACGACGTGCGTTACAAACGACCATTTGATCATTTCGCCTTGCTGAATCATCGCGGTTCTCCTTCGATCTTTAGCCGGATCGTGGCGGAGGGGACTCCATCCTGGGCGTCCGTCGCACTATTCCGTTCGCGACGAAAGCGGCTCCGGCCCTGCGGCCCCGACGCTGCTCCCGCCACGCGGACGACCCAGAAGATTGCGGGGGGACGATTTAGATACACGGTTCAGCGTTTGCGGCGCGGGAACTCCTTTTGACCGTTCGGTACGAGTGACACTCATCAAGCGAAGACCAGCCACGCGCGCTAGTCCGAGCCACGGGAGCAAGATCCGCGATGGCTTGCGACCGGCCAAGCAACGCCGATCGCACCGCGCACACAGCGGATCGGCCTCGTTCTCGTGTTGGCGATCGAGGCGGCGGCAGCGTGGTTGGCCTGGACGCGTCGACGAGTTGTGCTCAGTCGGCGTCGCTTGTATCGCCGTGGGGCCTAGCCGAGAATCGCGAACTTGAACCGAATCACGCTAGAAAGGAGCATCTCGGTGATCCTGCATAGAGGGTTGTTCACGGTCGCGAGCTTGGCGCTGTCGCTATCGGGGATCTCGCCGGCAATCGCCTGCTCGATGTGTAAATGCGGTGACCCAACGTTCAACGCACTCGGTACGCAGGTCTTCGTCGCCGACAAGCTCCGCTTCACCGTGGACTGGGCGCGGTTCGAGAAGACGGCTGCGGAGCAGCCCGAAAGCTCGCCGCAATCCGCCAACGCGCCACGAATCGGTGCGCAGGCGAGCGATGCGGTGGTCAACAATGGCGAGGAGATGCGCGTGACATTCGGTCTGGCCTACTCGGTCAAGGATCGATTGACCGTCATGGCCAGCCTGCCGTTCGCCAAACATCAACTTACCGGTGCCGGCGAAGCTCTCGATTCGCGTGGTCTCGCCGATCCCGAGTTCACCGGCGTCGTCAGGGTGTGGCGCGACGTCTCGGCTGTCGTCGGCGTCAAGACAGCTTGGGGACGAGACGAACTCGAGGCGGAAGGCGAACGGCTCGACCAACATCTGCAGCCCGGCACCGGTTCGACCGATTGGACGCTGGGTGGATCGATCGTGCATCAGACGGGCAATGTCACTGCCGTGTACGGATCGCTGATGCATCGGTTTACCGGTTCCAATCGCTTGGGGTACGAGTACGGCAACAGTTGGTTGGCCAACATCGGCGTTCAGCGCCGGTTCAATCGGCGGTTCAGCGGGTCGTTGGAACTCAACGGGCGCGATGCCGGTCAGGACCGCATCAATGACGCCGACGAGATCGACGCGAACTCGGGCGGTCGTGTCGCGTACGTCTCGCCGCGGCTATTGGTACATCTCGGACATGACGTCGTCGCTCGGGCCGGGCTTCAAGTCCCGGTCTACGAGAGACTGGACGGGGTGCAGGATGAGAAGGTCAATTTCCATGTCGGATTGACCGCCGTTTTCTAGTCGACGCCAGCCGAGTGCGGCCGATACCGTATCGGGTTTCATTGGCCAAAAAGCGATGAGACCCAATCGGTCAAGCGACGCGCTTGCCATGCCCGTCTACAATCCGCGACTCCAGGAGGCTTGTGGCGACAGCGGAACGGGATGACGCGGCGTTGGTGAAAGGCTGCTTGGCCGGCGAGGCCGCGGCCTGGGAGCAGCTTTTGCATCGCTATCGCCGGCTGATCTACTCGATCCCGGTCGCTTTCCGTTTCACCAACGAAGACGCCGACGACGTATTTCAGCGCGTTGCCATCAAGCTGATCGAGGGCCTGCCCAAGCTGCGCGATACGGCAGCTTTGCCCTCGTGGCTGGCGACCGTCGCGCGCCACGAGTGCCATGCCTTGCATCGCATCTCGTCTAGGAACGTCGATGCTCCCGTGGAAGATCACGATCCGGGGGTCGAGCCTCCCGACCTGGTCGAAGCACTCGAAAGCGTGGCCCAAGAGCACGCCATGGCTCGGGCGCTGGAACGACTCGACAACCCCTGCCGCGGCCTGCTCACGATGCTGTATGTCGACGACCCTACGCCGCCGTATGAAGAGATTGCCAAACGGCTTGGCCGCCCGATCGGCTCGTTGGGCCCGACCCGGTCTCGGTGTCTCGGCAAACTGCGCAAACTCTACGAGAGTCGGCGCTCCGAAGCCGATTGAGTCGAGCCACAAGGGCGGCCAAACGGGGCCAGTTACGAACATGTATCAGAAGCCGGGTTGGGATCTCCTAAGCCTACGGAACGGGTACACCGGAGACTTGAAATAGGGAATCGCTTTCGCACCACCGAGCCCTCCGTGCCGACGTGCATCTGGGAATCAAGGGATCCAATCGGTTGTCGACCGACTGCGGTCTGCGGAGGTCCCGTCAACTGGGGTGCAAATGGGATCAGGCGGCGGCCTCACGGTGTTTCCCCTTGGTCTTGACTCCGTTCACGAACTTCACGCCTGAGAACACGTCCTTCAGTAGTTCGGGTGCATTCAGTCGTCGGAACTTCTGTTCGGCCACCATCAACAACTTGAAGATCATCGCCGAAGCGTTCTCGACCTTCCGGTAGCGTTTCGCAGCATCGGTCCGGAGGCGCAGCGCCGCGGACGGCGACTCGATCACGTTGCTGGTCCGCAGATGGATCCAATGCTCCTGCGGGAAGTCATAGAAGGCGACCATCCGATCCCAGTCGTGGTCGATCAGTGACGCCGCATCCTTCAAGCTGTGCTTGCGACACCAGCCCTGGAATTTCTCCTTGAGCCGCGCGGCCTCCTCACGCGTCTTCGCATACGGCAACAGCTTCAGCTGGAGCTTGGCCTGGCCCTGCAGCTTCCTCGGGACCTTGTCGAGGATGTTGATCAGTCGGTGATTCCAGCAGCGCTGTTCGTTCGCTTCCGGGAATACGCTGCGCAGCCCAGCCCAGATCCCGAGGTGCCCATCGCCGATCACCAGACGTGGGCAGTTCAGTCCGCGCTTGCGCAGCTCTCGCAGCAAAGCGGCCCAACTCTCTTGCGATTCTCGGTGGCCCGCCTCGAGCGCGACGACGACCTTGCTGCCGTCAGCCAAGCCCGCTACCACGACCAGGATCGCGGCCTTGTCTTTCTCCAGCCCGGCCTTCACATAAACCCCGTCGACCCACAGGTACACGACTTCCAGATCGTCGAGACGACGATTCGACCAGTCTTCGAATTCGCCCTGCCACTTCTCTTTCAACCGCGCCACGGTGCTCGCCGAAATCGGGGCCTCTTCGCCCAAGAGCCCGCGCAGCGCCAGATCCATGTCGCCCTGGGCCAGGCCATGCAGGTACAGCTCCGGGAGCAGCCCATCGACGGCCGGCGTGCGGCGCGCGAACAACGGCAACAGGCGGCTCTCGAACTTCTCCTCGGTGTCTCGGACTTTCGGACGGCGCAACGTGATCGTGCCAGCGCTCGTCGTCAGCTGACGCGGTCTACCGTAGCCAGCTCGGTAGCCGCTCGGGGCGTCGAGCAGCGCCCGCCGCGTCGACTTGCCGCGACCGAGAAACTCAGTCACTTCCTCCTCGAGGACATCCTGGATCTTGATCTGAACCTGCTCGCGCATCCAACTCTCCAGCGACTCCCAGCAGACCCTTGACGCGTCCTTCCCTTCGGTGGTCTTCTGCTTCACGGCGGTGCTGCCTCCTTCTTCGGCCATGGTGGCCGTCGGTGGGGATCACCGAGAAGGCTACAACACCGCCATCACCCTCTTTGCACTCCTTTCGACGTTACCTCGGTGTGCGGTGATGGTGCCGCATCAGCGGCATGCTTTCGATATCACCGCCTACTCTGCCAACCCATAATGCGTGCGCACCGGACGGGAATTCGGTAGTTAACCGAGGAGTTCGCCCAGGCTCCTCTGGTGCAGAGAAAGCAATCTGAGATAGGAGCCGATCATGCGCCCCATCAACTGGAAGCTCAGTACGCTTTTCACAACGGCCGTACTCGCCGTAGTCGTAGCAACTGCATTCGCGGATGAGTACAGCGTTGACTCCGTGACTATCAGCGGGACCACCGTTACCGTGAATTACAAGATAGTTCTCGATCCGCAGAGTTCCGGTCACAACCCGACGTTCGTGCTAGAGCACTGGCGCGGTGGCCAACTCCAGTCGACGCCAATCAATCAGACTGACTCGCTCTCGGTCGGCACGTCGTGCGCACAGTGCGTAGGAAACTGTTCAAGCACGACGCCTTCTGTAACGATCGGCACAAGTACGATCTTTGGGTCTTGCGCGATCGCATCCGTCTGCTCGACTAGTCCACCGACCAAGAACTGTTCACTGTCCGTGATCCACTCGATGGGGAAGACCGTTCCGATCCTTGACCATGGCGATCAGCTCATCACCACAATCACAGCAAGCGGTGACGGGAACTCGGCCAACAACAGCATGACCGTAACAGTCCCGTAATCGAGTGCGCTCACCCGTCCGGTGCACTTCGGGTGTGCGCTCCACGTACTCGCCTGCCGTCCGACGCAACTGTGGCCCACTGGTCGCACGAACTCTCGGCCTCCTTTCGGTTCGCAAAACCTCGCAAGAAGGTCGTGAACCACTGCCGCACGGTCAATCTGCACTTCCTGTTCTACGTTCTCGGCGGAATTCATCAAACCCTTTGGGTCACGCTGGCGATGGGGCCCGACTGCCGGGCAATATCTGTACCGTCGATGAGATCATCGGGATATGGACAGGCCGTGAAACCTGATCAGCACTCACGAATGTCATGCCTTGCACCGCGTCTCGTCGGGGGATGTGGATGCTCTCATCGAGGATCACGAGCCCGGAGTCGCCCCCCCGATCTGGTAGAAGCACTCGAAAGTGTGGCTCAAGAGCACGCTCTGGCACGGGCACTGGAGCGACTCGACGAGGCCTGCCGGGGTTCGCTCATCATGCTCTATGCCGACGACTCCACTCCTCCCTATGACAAAGTCGCCCAACGGTTGGGCCGGCCGATCGGGTCGTTGCCCCTCACCCGCTCGCGCTGAATTGGGAGGCTGCGAAAGCTCTATGAGTCGCTCCTTCCCAACGGGGGTAGTACGTCTCGCACGGGGATGGTCAGCAGGAATCAGTTACGAACATGTATCAAACCCGCGGGGTGGGACTCCTCTGGGTACGGCACGGGCACAAAGGAGACAACGAGATGGGGAATCGCTTTCGCACCCCGGAGGAGAGGATCATCCAGTTGCTTATGGGGCGGCACCTGGTCGAGCCGCCGGCCTCCACACTTCACAAGGCACGGGCTCTGGCGACCCACTTGCCGCAGCCGGCGCTCGGGTTGGTGCGCTGGGTCGTGGAGCGGTTGTTCGATAGCGCACAGGTGTTGCAGCCCGCCGGTGTGCGCGGTGGTTCGTCGGCGGAACGCCGGTTGCTGTTGCAACTGGGCGCAACCGACGCGCCTGAAGGGCAACTCGATCTGTTGATCCGTCGCGAGGCGGGTGGGACGCTGGCGCTGCAGGGTCAGCTCGTCCCGGTCGTCGCCGGCGCCGAAATCGAGGTCGGCAGTGGACGCTCGCGGCAACGCATGACGTTGAACGAGGTGGGTGATTTCTATCTGCGCGGAGTCGTGCCGTCTGCGCAGGGACTTGCGATCGTGCTGCACGTCCCCGGCGTCGAGCCGTTGCAGATTGGCGATCTCGATCTCCCCACGAGCGACCGCGCGTGAGCGACCGGGAGACGCGCCGCGAGCGGTTGGTCCGTTCGCTCGGCTCCCGCTCGACCTTGGCGAAGGCGCGGCGCGTTGTTGCCGCCTCGCCTGATTTGGCCGATGCCGAAACGGCGCGCGCTCTCTTCACAGCGTTCCATCGCACGTTGCTCCAATCACCGAAGAAGGCCAAGGCGGCGTTGGCCGGTGCCTCGGCACTGGCGCGCGCTGCCAAGAACCCCGAGGTCGAGGGTTGGCGGTTGCGGATCGAAGGGACGCTGGCCCATGCCTCCGGCAACTCGGTTGCGGCGGCGAAGTATTTGGCGCTGTCCGCCGCTCAGATGCGTCGCGCGCGGCAGCCACTGGAAGAAGGCGACATTCACCGCGTGCTGATCGATGTGTTCGCGCGCCTGGGTGATGATCGCGCAGCCAAACGCGCCGCAACGCGCGCCGTTAGTTGTTACGCGCGCGGTGGTGTGACGCGTGGGCGACAATTGGGTGACGTCGCGATGAATCTCGGAAACGTGCACCAGCTACGTGAGAGGCTATCTCAGGCGCTCGAGTGCTATCAAAAGGCACAGCGGTCCTACACGAACAAAGACGATCGCTCGCGCCAGGCGGCTGCACTCTTGAATCAGGCTGTTGTCCTGACGGATTTGGATCGGCGCAAACGCGCGCGAGCATGCTACGAACGTGCGCGTCGGCTTTACAGCTCGCTAGGCGCCACCAGTATGGTCCTATGGAGTGAATACGGTCTGGCCGGGATCGATTCGGTCGAAGGGCAACTAGATCGGGCCATTGCAACGCTCTCGAAGTTGAGGAGTTCCTGCCAGGAGTCGGGCGAGACGGTGCTCTACAACTACTGTGCGTTGGAATTGGGCGAGGCTCAGCTTCAAGCCAACCTCATTGGAGTCGCACGCGAGACAGCCAACAGTGCGCTGCAGCAATTCACTGCGAAGCAATACCCTGCGGATCAGGCGCGGGCACACGGACTTCTCGCTGGAGCGGCGTTGCGAGACAGTGACCTTGCGACGGCGCGTCGCGAGTTCCAGCGAGCTGCGTCGATCCAAGCGCGTTTGAAGAATAAGCATGGCTCCGCGTTCTACCGGCTTGGCGAAGCGGTCATCTCGCTGCGCTCCGGGCACGCTGCAGCGGCGTACAAGATGGCTCGTGCTTCGGCGCGTGTACTCTCGGCCGATGCGGCCCCCTCTCGACATGCGAAGGCTTTGACGGTTGCATCGTCAGCGGCCTTGGCGCTCGGCCGCTCGGCGGTGGCCGCCGCCCATGCCAAGCAGGCCCTCACTTTGGCGCAGCGCAGCGGCGATCGTCGCAGCGAGGTCGCGGCACGATTGGCGTGCGCGCACGAACGCACGCGGCAATCCGATCGTCGCGGCGCGTTCACTCAACTGCTGCGTGCCGAGCGATTAGTCGAAGCAATGCGCTTGGGTGTGACGCGCGAAGAAAGCCGGCTGGCATTCGCCATCGACAAGCTCGAGGTGTACGAGGCGTTGGTGGCCAATCGCCTCGCCGTCGGTGGGCCGAAGGCGTGGCGCGAGGCGCTCACTTTCGCTGAACGTGGCAAGGCGCGCGCCTTGGCAGAACGTCTCGCGCGCACCGGATCGACGCGCGTAAGCGGTGGCAGCAGCGCAGGTGAGGCCCGCGGCCGGCTCGAGCAGATCGAGCGCGATCTTGCGGCCGCCGAGCGCCGGCTTGCGGAAGGCACCGGTCCTCCAGGAATCCGTGGGTCGATGGGGCCGCGGGTGGCGAGCTTGACGCGCGCTCGCAGCCGCGCACTCGGAACACTCGACGACCTGGCGCCGGCGTCAGCGTGGCTGCATGGCGCGGGCACCGAACACGCGCTGTCGATGCTCGATCGCTTGACGCCTGGCGAGTTGCTGATCGAGTACTTCGTGGCGGGCGGCGAAGTCCATCTTTTTGTCGGCGAGAGCGGGCGGTTGGAGGTGTTTCCTGGGATCTGCCGTGGCAACGAGGTGAGCGAGATTGCGACACGGCTGCGGTTTCACCTTGGCAAAGGAGTGCTGGGCGAAACCCACCACGTGCGTTTCGGGGAGCTCAACGGCGCAGCCTGCCGGCACTATCTCGAGCGGCTTCACGAGCTGTTGCTCAACCCGATCGCGTCGCGGCTGGACGGAAAGAACCTGCGTATCGTTCCACACGGTGTGCTGCACGGACTTCCATTTCACGCCTTCGAATCGGGGGGCACGGCACTCATCTCGCGCGCGGTTGTTTCGTACGCCCCCAGTCTTTCCGTGCTCGACCTGATCTCGCGACGCGAGCGCCTTGCGGCGACAGCACCGCCCTTGGTGCTCGGCGTTCCGGATGCCGCCGCCCCGCAAATCGCGGCCGAGGTTCGCGCGGTCAGTTTGCGACTGCCCACCGCGCAGCTGCGCACGGGCGCGGAGGCGACGCGTGCGGCGCTCGAGCAGGGGATGGCCGACCGGCCATTGCTGCATGTCGCCTGCCACGGCTTCTACGCTCAAGGGGATGCGATTGAAGCGGGGCTGCGCCTGGGCGATGCCTGGATGGACCTAACCGACATCTACGCCTTGCAAGAAACGGCACCGTTGGTGGTTTTGTCGGGATGCGAGACGGGACGCGGCACACTGCATTCCGGGGACGACTGGGTCGGGCTGGTGAGCGGGTTCTTGCAAGCCGGTGCGAACACCGTGGTGGCGGCATTGTGGGAATTGCACGACGCCAGCGCTGCTATCTTGATGGACGATTTCTATTCCGGTCTTTCGCTGGGACGAACCGCAGCAGAAGCGATGGCCGGCGCACAGCGGCGAGCACGGGCAACTGACCCCTCTCCGCTGCGTTGGGCGCCTTTCGCTGTCGTCGGCGATCCTTTTTACGGCCTGCCGGCCAGGATCGTGGCATGATCTCGACGCATCGCGGGATCCGGGCTGGGGCGCAAGGGGTTCCAACATGAGCATCGTGCGAAAAGTCCTCATCGCGCTTTCGATCGTGCCGATTGCACTGTGGATGGCGTCCGCCATTGCGAGCGGCGATGACGACGTTTCGAGAGAGTTGGTGATCGAGACCGTCGAGGGTGGTTCGATCGCGCTCTTGCTTGATCGCTACGGCGGCACACTCGAGGATTCGATTCCGGAGTTCGATGCCTATCTTGTGATCTATCCCACACCGGCAGCGGCGCAAGCGGCGCTGTCTCGGATGCTCAGCGACGTACCCCGCGATCCGAATCTCGACAACGCCGAACTCCACGATCGGCTGGAGGATCCAGAAGGGGTTGGACACACGGTTCCAATTCTCGATCGCACTGCCGGCCCGCCTCAGTTTCGCAATCAAGCCGCGGGCGTTACGGTGCGCGCTGCGCTCGCGCAACAAAGTTATCGCGGTAAGGGTGTCGTGGTTGCGGTGGTCGATAGCGGAATCGAACTCGATCACCCCGAGATAAAGGCGCAAATCATGCGCAGTCTGGCGCGCAACTTCGCCCCTGGAACGCGTGGTGCTTTTCCCGACCCGGACGGCCTCGACAACGACGGCGATGGATCGATCGATGAAGCGACGCACCATGGCACCGAGGTGGCGGGCCTCGTCAGCCTGCTCGCGCCTGAAGCGAGGATCATCCCGATCCGTGTACTCGATGAGGATGGACGCGGTACCACATTTGCGATTGCCAAAGGAATCCTCTGGGCGATTGACGCTGGCGCCGACGTGATCAACCTCTCGATGGGCAGCAACCACAGCAATAGCTTGATCTCGAAATCGATCCGCCGTGCCGACCAAAGCGGGATCGTGATCGTCACGGCATCCGGCAATCGCAATCTTGGCGTCGTCGACTTTCCGTGCAGCGATAGCCGGACGATTTGTGTCGCTGCGGTCGACAACAACAAGGTCAAGACCTCTTTCAGCAGCTACGGCAATCGTGTCGACCTCTCGGCGCCGGGCCTGGAACCGCTGTCACTCTTCAATACCAACGAGTACGCCAACTGGGACGGAACGTCGTTCGCCGTGCCGATGGTCAGTGGCGCGGCGGCCTTGATCATCGAGAAGTATCCCGGGCTCTTGCCAACACAGGTACGCGCGATGCTCAATCAAAGCGCGCAGCCAGACAACAATCCACAGCAGTACCAGGGAGTGATGGGCGCCGGTGTGTTGGATGCTGCAGCGTTGGTCGCGCTGCTCAGCGGCGATCGAACCAGCTTGAAGCTCGAACAGGTCGCCGGTCAGACTAACGTGAAGTTCTCGCCGGTACTGGGTGCGAGCACATACGACATCGTGCGCGGTCAGGTCAGCGCGCTACGCTTCGCCGGACCATCGGTCGATCTCGGTGTGGTCACCTGTTTGGCGGAGAACACCGTCACCACACAAACCACAGACAACTCCTCGCCCCCACCTGGCGCTGCGCGGTTCTATCTGTTCCGCGACAACTTCGCCAGCTACGGCAGCTCCAGCAGCGGTGCGATCCGACAGGCTTCGGGGGGCGATTGCGGTTTGCCGTAGTCGCCGCCTTGATCGCCGGTTTTCTGGGTGCGAGCGGCTGCAATGGTCCTGCGCCGCAAGTGCCCTCAACCAGCCAGCCCCATCGAGGCGGGACGCTCGTCGTGGCGTTACGCGGTGATTTGGGCTCGTGGAATCCGTACACCGTAGAAGACGATGCCACGGCACACGTGCTCGATCTGCTCTACCCGCGCTTGATGCACGAAAGTTGGCGCGACGGCGGCCTGAGTTTCGTCCCTTGGGTTGCTGAATCGTGGCAGGCAACCCCCGACGGTCGAAGGCTCACCATCGCGTTGCGCGACGGCGCACGCTGGTCCAACGGCGCGCCCATCACCTGTGACGATGTCGCGTTCACTCACGCTGCACGGCAAGACCCCGAGTTGTCGTGGAGCGGGGCAGACGATGCCTCGCGCGCCACTCTTGTCCCTTGCCGCGAGCCGCACACGGTCGAGTTTCGATTTCAACGAAGCTCGTTGAACGCATTGTTCGCGGTCAATGACGATGCCTTGGTTTCGCGCGACTATCGCGACGTGGCGCTGTCGACCTGGCATGCCACCGATTGGAGCGCGCGAATGATCGGCGCCGGCCCGTACCGCCTGTTGTCGGTCACGCCTGGGCAGGAGGCGGTCTTGGTGCGCGACGAAGGATGGTGGAACGCCCCACAGCCGAACATCGACCGCGTCGTGTTTCGCGTTTACCCCGACGAATCGCTGGCGGTCGATGCGCTGGCGAATGGTGAGATCGATCTGTTGGAGCGCGTCCCGCCGGTGCGTGCGCAGGCGTTGCAGCAAAACCCCAAGCTGCGCTTGGTCGAGCTGCCGGCACTGACCGAAACACAAATCGTGTGGAATCTGTTGCGGCCCGAGGCCTACGTGGCGGATCGGCAGCGTCGTCGATGCGACGCTGACATACCGTGCCGCGAGGACGAGAGCGACATCACGCGGCTACAGCAAACCGCGCCGCACCCGATCTTGTCGGACGCTACGGTGCGTCGCGCGTTGACGTTGGCCATCGATCGCCAAGATCTCATCGACGGTTTGTTGGCCGGATACGGTCACGTGGGAGATACGCCGGTGATCTCCCCGCTGTGGGCGCACGATGGCGTCGCCGCGCCGGCCTACGATCCCGAAGCAGCGCGGCGCGAACTCGATGCGGCCGGCTGGGTCGATCGCAATCACGATGGGGTTCGCGAAAAGAACGGCCGGCGGTTGAAGCTCGCCCTGTTGGTGAACGCTGAAAGCGCGACCAAACGCGACATCGCGGAGCGATGCGCCGTGATGCTCGCGCTGGTCGGTGTCGAGTTGCAAATCGAAGCGGTTCCACGCGGTGTATACGCACAGCGCGCACGCGACAAGCGATTCGATGCGCTGCTGATCGGAATGCGTATCGGCACGGCGCTCTCGGTCGGTCTTCACACGCGCGATGCCGTCGCGCGCGGACTGAATATGGGCTCGTGGTCGACCGCCGAATCGGATGCGCTCTTGGATCAAGCCGCCCAAGCGCCGTCGCGTGAGCTAGCCAAGCCGGCTTGGGTGCTGTGGCAGCAGTTGGTGCGACGCGATCGGCCGGTCACGGTGCTGTACGAAGAGCGGACCCTGATCGGGATTTCGGCGCGCGTGCAAGACGCCACGCCGTCGCCGCTCGATCCGTACGACAATCTCCCCCAATGGTGGATCGCGCCTCAGTAGTTGTTCGCGTTGCGACCGCGCTCGGGCGGGCCGCGCTGTTGATCGGCTTGGTGACGCTGGCCACCTTCGCTTTGCTCCGAGCAGTTCCCGGCGATCCCGGCGACACACTGGCCGCACCCGACACAGCGCGCTTGCTTCACACAGCTGCAGACCCATGGCGCAGCGAGTTGCCAATGTTGCCGGCCTTCGCGCGCTACGTGCAGTCGGTCGCGTGCGGCGATCTTGGACTCTCGACCACCCGTCGACGCCCGGTCGTGACGCTCCTGGCCGAGGCGCTCGGGCCGTCGCTGCTGTTGGCGGTGAGTGGCTTGGCGATCGCGCTGATGGTGGGGATCGTCCTGGCACTCGCCGCTTGGCGCACAAGGCCGAGGCACCGTGATCGATGGGATCTGGTGCTCTCGTCGCTTGCCGTTGTCCCGCGCTTTTGGTTGGGGTTGTTGTTGGCGATGGTGTTTCACACCTGGTTGTCGTGGCTGCCGTCGTCGCACATCGCACCGGCCGGCGACACCGCGAGTGGAATCCGCGTTGCGCATCTCGTGCTGCCGGCGATCACGCTCGCGGTTCCGCTTTCGGCACTCTTTGCACGCGTGCTCTTGGGAGCGCTCGACACCGTGGACGGTGCGCGGCGCTTGCAGCTGGCGCAGGCCAGCGGATTGTTTCCCTTGACGGTGTTCGTGCGACATCTGGTTTGGCCGCAAGCCTCGGTGCTGGCAGCGATGGTGGCCGCCGATCTGCCGATGCTGGTGTCGGGCGCGGTCATGGTGGAAACCGTGTTCGCGTGGCCGGGACTGGGACGCCTCTCGGCCGAAGCGATCAGCAGCGCCGATCTCCCGTTGGCGATGGCCGGCGTGATGGTTGCCTCGCTTATCGCCGCCTGCGGATCGTGGTTGGCTGATCGGTGGTCGGTATGAGCCGACGCTGGTGGCGACATTCGCTGGCCGTTGTGATCGCGCTGGTGGCGCTGGCCTGGCTGCGCCTCGCGCTCGATCCGGCAGCACCGAGTGTCGCGGCCGCTCCTTCATCGCTCTTGCCTGTCGGCGCCGAGGTGACCGACAGGCCATTGATCGCCGGCGGTTTCATTCGCATTCCGCGCGACCACGCACTCACCACCGCGCAGAACGACGCGGCGATCTCATCGCCCGCGCAGGAGCACACCCATCGTCTGTGGCTCGGCAGCGATCAGCAGGGGCGCGATGTGTTGGCGCGGTTGGTTGCCGGTGCGTGGCGTTCGTTGTGGGTTGCGATGCTTGCCACCCTATTCACATTGGCCTTGGGGGCCGGTGTTGGACTTGCGATCTGGGGACTTGGCAAGTTCGCAACGCCGCCGTTGCGATTGGGTATCGATGCGGCGCTCGCGCTGCCACGCCTGTTGGTGTTGTTGGCGCTAGCCGCGATCTTGGGGGGCGGCGTCTGGTCGACGGCGCTCGCGGTCGCGTTGATCAGTTGGATGGAGGTGGCGCGCACCGTCGATGCGCATGCGCAGGGTTGGGCGGGATCGCCGGCCATGCTTGCAGCTGTCGCCAGCGGCGCCGCACGGTGGCGATTGGTATTGCGACACCTGCTGCCGACGACATGGCCGCTGTTGATGGCGCTCGGCGCACCGCTCGCCGGCCGCGCGATGCTGCTGGAAGCGTCGCTGGCTTTTCTCGGTTTTGCCGGCAGCAGCGGGACCGATTCGTGGGGCCGATTGATCGCCGACGGCCGTCGGTTTCTGCCCGACTCGTGGGTGATGGTGGTCGTCCCAGGTGTGGTGCTGCTCGGTGCCTGCGCCGTGTTGAGCCGCGCGACGCGGCGGTTCGGGCGCCAGTCGACAGGAGTTTGATCGAAGGCGGATGACGGCGGGATAAGTTCACCAGCGCCGATCGGGCGACCCGTTCCCGAGATCTCTGCGTTTCTTGCAGATCGCTCGCCCCGTACTCATCCCGAAAAAATCCCACGAGCCAGGTATCAGGCCGCCCCGGCCACCCCTCTCCCGTATCGACGTGAGCGGCGACCGCCGAACGCGCCTGAACCACAAGAAAGAGGACGCGATGGACTGTCCGAAGCTGACCCCGATCCGGTGGACATCGGTGGGAGCTATGGAGCCTTCACCATGAAACAGGTCACCGACAGACAAACGGGTCTGGGAGTCGTCCTCGTTCTGCTTGCCTCGCTGGCACTGACTGCAGCGCATGCAGCGACGATCACCGGTACCGTCAAGAACGAGGCGGGTGCCGGACTCGGCAATGTAGACATCGACTTCATCGACCTTTGCACTGGTGACAGCGTCTTCATCGCCAGTGACAAGACGGCGGCCGACGGCAGCTTCAGCGTCGTCGTGGCCAACGGAACCTATGACATTCACTACACGCCACCGACCGGTAGCGTGGTGGCAGCCGGCGATCGACAGGACTACGTCGTCAGCGGCAACGCAAACCTCGGGATCACGACGCTTCATCCCGGGCGACTCGTTTCAGGCACGGTGAAAAACAGTTCCGGCGTGGGCGTCGCGAATGTCGATCTGAAGTGGGTCGATCAGGCCACGGATCATCGCGTGTTCATGGGGAAGGACGTCACCAACGCGTCGGGCCAGTATTCGATTCGCGTCCTCCCCGGCACATGGGATGTCGACTATCGTCCGCCCGCGACCACCACGTTCACCGATGCCGAGCGGATCGGGCTGGTCGTCGGTGCGTCGGACATCTCGGGGTTGATCGACACGCTCGGTACCGGGTTCGCCGTGACGGGCACGGTTCAGGAAAAGCGCGGTGGCGGTGCCAAGGTCAAGAACGTCGACATCGACGCCTTCGACCAGTGCACCGGCAAGCGGATCGCGACCTCACACGACAACTCCGATGTCAACGGTCTGTTCACGATCTACCTGCCGCCCGGAACATACACGCTCAACTACGATCCTCCGCGCTGCAAGCCGTTGGAAGCGGCACGATTTCCAGGCACCGTCGTCGATCGCAACACCACGATGAATACCGCCAAACTCGCGGATGCCGTATTGGTGACCGGTGTCGTACTCGACGACCTTGGTGCGCCGTTGCCGGATGCCAAGCTGAAATTCTTCGACGCCACGGCGGCAGGAACACCACGCCAAGCCACCACCAACGATCGCACCGACGCCACCGGCGCCTTCAGTGTCTACGTACCGACCAGCACCTTCGATATCCAGATCGAGCCGCCGGTAGGAAAACTCGACCAGACGCGCGTGCTGACCGGTGTGGTTGTGGCGGCCGCTACCAACATCGGAAACGTCCAGCTTGTGGCCGGCTCGCCGGTCAATGTCCACGTTGTCGGGCCAAGCAATCAGCCGGTGCTGAATGTCGACATCAACGCTGTCGACTCGCTTACACGAGTGGCGCAGCCGTTGGCGCACGACAACACCGATGCGGCCGGTAACGGCACGGTGGTAATGGCCGCCGGCACGTACGACATGCAGTACGACCCGCCGGCGTGCAGCGGGTTTGCGCCCGCTTCGCAAAATGGACGCGTCGTTTCCGGCAGCACCACTTTGCCGACGCTGTCGTTGGTGGTGGGCGTGCACGCACTCGGCAGCGTCTTCGACACGCACGCCTTGCCGATCAACAACGTCGACCTGGATTTCTATCCGGCAGGCCAAGCGGTGAAAAGCTATACGCCGCGCGACAGCACCGCGCTGGACGGTAGTTACGACACGACAATCCAGCCGGGAAGCTATGACATCAACTACATTCCGCCGTCCGGCACGAGGTATCGCCCCGCACGGCTCACCAACGTCACGATGTTGACCAACACCACGATCCCGACGGTCTTCCTAGCCGACGGCTGGTTGGTTTCCGGACTGGTCAAGAGCGACGCAACGTTGCTTCCGATCGCGGGGGTCACGGTCGACTTCTACGCGCCGGGCGCGTCCACGCCACTGTGGACCAACCACCACGTCACGATCGCGAACGGCAGCTACAACATCGCGGTCGATGCCGGCACGTGGGACATCCTGTATACGCCTCCCGCAGGCTCCGGTTTGGCACCGCGCTGGCGCCGCGGTGTGGCGATCTCACTCGACACGCCGCTCCCCGACACGCTGTTGCTTGCACTCACGATCCCGACGGTCACGTCGATCACCCCGGCTGCCGGCAGCACCGCTGGTGGACTGAGCGTCACCGTTGTCGGAACCGGATTCCAACCCGACGCCATCGTGAAGATCGGTGGTGTCACCGCCAAGAACATCGTGGTGGTGTCCTCGACCACGATCACCGCCACGACACCGGCGCATCCGGCCGGAAAGGTCGATCTTACGGTTGTCAATCCGGGCGATCAGATCGGTACCAAGACGCAGGCGTTCACTTTCAACGAGGCTGCCATCCCCGTGCGCCTGACCGTGCAGAAGTCGGGTGGCAACGTTGTGTTGAGTTGGTTGTCGACCGCGCAACCGAACTACAGCGTGTTTCGCAACGGTCAGCCCACCGGTTTCAGCGATGCATCGATCCTGACAACCACCACGAGCCTGAACTACACCGACACCTCGTCTAGCAGCGTCGCGGGCAGCGTGACCTTCTATCAGGTGGATTGATGCGACTCGTTGTCGGGGCAGGGCTGTTGCTGTTGGCGCTGACAGCGGCGCGCGCGGGGGGCGACCCCGCGCCGCCGCAGGTTTCGCAAGCGGCCAAGCAGTCCAAGTCGAAATGGAGCGTCGCGGTTGGTCTGGAGCGTCGTCATGACGACAACATCCTGGAGCTGACGCCGCACGAGATCGATCGCCTCCAGAACAACCCTCGCCCCGGGAGGTTTCTGATCACGACGCCGGATGACGATGTCAACATCGCGCGGGGCGATCTGCGCTGGCACACGCGATGGTTGCCTCGACGTGAGACCAAGCTGACGGCATCGGCAGACATCTATCGGTATCAAACCAACGACGTCAAGAACTGGGAGCAGTACTCCGGCTCGATCGAGCAAGAACTCACCGCGACGCGTCACCACTTGGCGACGCTTCAGCTTTCGGGCACTTTGACGCCTGACTTCTACCTGAGGCAACTGACCGACGCCGACGCCTCGTCGGTCGCCGGGCGGCGCATTCGCAATCCGCTGTCCTATCAAGAGACCAGGTTTGGACTGCGCTATCACCAAGAAATCATCGAAGATCGGCTCGCCGCCTTGTTGGGGCTCGAGCGGATCCATCGCGACTACAACGACGACTTCAATGAGCGCGACAACGACAACGATCAGTGGCGATTCGTGGTAGAGACCCACCCGCTCGCGCACTGGCGACTGGAGCTGGATGTCGTGTACTTGGCGGGAACACTGGACGCCCGCGGCGATTTGCCGACGAGCGAGATCATCGACCGCGACATCTCGTATCGACACCATGGGCTGGGCGGGGAACTCACGTTGCCTTGGGGGCGCGGAAAATCACGAGGCCGGCTGGAGATCGGTTGGCAACCGCAGACGCGCCGCTACACCACGGCAGACCAGTTCGATATTTCGCGCTACAAACGCACCAATGATCGTCACGAGAAGTCGATCAAGGTCACGCAGCATCTGTGGGGACCGCTCGATCTGATCGCCAGTGCCTATCGGGTGAGCAGCGACGCCAGCTTCGACAGCGGCATCGAACTGGACGAGGACACAACCGACTTCACGCAGAATCGCTACGGTCTGATGCTTCGCGCACAGTTCGGTGGTTTTAGGCGCAGCGCGGACTGAAGCAGAGCAACGCGCGCTCTGCGGCGGTTGTATGACACGGTCGTAATCTGCGCGAGAAGCCAGCTTCAGCGCGGCCGACTACCTTGGCGGTGAGCCTGACTCGCTGTTTCCCGAGGAGATCGACCGTGTCGCACGCCGTGGCCCGTCCTGTCGTCCCAAGTTCTGCGCTGACCAATACCTGTCGCTTGTACTCCGAACATGTCAACCCGCGTTGGGTCGATCTGTTGGGCGTGCTCGAGATGCAGGCCCGCTACACCCAATGTCGAGGAGTCGAGCTGCAAACCGACGACGGGCGAACGGTGCTCGATTTCCTGTCGGGCTACTGCGTCTACAACATGGGCCACAACCATCCCGAGATTCTCTCGGCGTTGGAGACCGAGATGCATCGGCTCGGTCCGACGATGTTGCAAAGCGATATCCCGGCGCTTGCGGCGGAACTGGCCGAGCAACTCATCGCGTTGGCCGGTGGCCGGCTTCGGAAGGTGTTCTTCTCGAGCTCCGGCAGTGAGGGAATCGAGACCGCGATCAAGTTCACGCGCGCGCACACCGGCCGTGACGGTCTGCTGTTTTGCGACGGGGCGTTTCACGGCTTGACCACCGGCGCCCTGTCGATCATGGGGAACGACTGGTGGCGGCAAGGTTTCGGTTCGCTGCTGCCCAACACGCAAGCGGTCCCATTCGGCGATCTCGCAGCGCTCGAGCGGGAGCTGGCGACCAAACGCTACGCGGCTTTCTTCATCGAGCCGGTACAAGCCGAGGCAGGGATACTGGTGCCATCCGCGGACTACTTGCCCGCGGTGCAAGCGTTGTGTCGTCAGTACCAAACGCTGCTCGTGCTCGACGAGGTGCAGACCGGGCTGTGGCGCACGGGACCATTCTTGGCGTCGCAGCGCTGGGGAATCGAGCCCGACATGGTGGTGATTGCCAAGGCGCTCAGCGGCGGGTTCATTCCGGTCGGTGCGGTGCTGATGTCCGAGCCGATCTACAAAACGGTGTACGGCACCCTCTCGCGCGCCTTCATTCACGCCTCGACCTTCAGCGAGAACGCGCTGGCGATGCGCGCGGGACTCGCCACGTTGCAGGTGATGCAAGCGCAGCGACTCGGGCAGCGCGCCGAACTGATGGGGGAGATGCTGCGCTCCCGGCTGCAGGAGAAGATCGGGTCGTATGAGATGGTGAAGGAGATCCGTGGCGTTGGGCTGCTGTGTGGAATCGCGTTCCAAGCACCTCAGAGCCTCAAGCTCCGGCTCGGTTGGGAGACGTTCGCGCGGATCCACTCCGGGGCGTTTGGGCAACTGATTGTCAGCAGCCTGTATCGCCGCGAGAATCTCTTGACGCAAATGTGCGGGAATCGACACAGCGTGCTGAAGGTGGCGCCGCCGCTGGTGGTGACCGAGGCGCAGATCGATCGTTTCGTGGAAGGGGTGGGCGGAATCGTCGAAGAAATGCATGCTGGAGCAGGTATTTGGAGGCACGGGCTGTCGTTGGCTCAACGGGCGCTACGACACTCGATATGATCTGAGGCCCATCTGCTCGAGGCGATCCGACATGCGTATTTTGTTGATCGAAGACGATCCGGCGATTCGAAATCTGGTCAAGCGATCATTGACCGACGAGGGGTATGCCATCGACGTCTTTGCCAATGCGGAGGAGGCACTCTCGCCGGCGTTGGAAGGGATCCACGATCTGTTCATCGTCGACCTGTCGCTTCCCGGGATGGATGGGTTGCAGTTCATCGAACAGAGCCGCGGACAGGGGATTCGCGCTCCGGTCTTGATCCTGTCGGCACGACGCTCGGTCGACGAACGCGTCGCCGGGTTGGAGAAGGGTGGCGACGACTACCTCACCAAGCCGTTTGCACTGGCCGAGTTGCTGGCGCGTGTTCGCGCGTTGTTGCGACGGGCCAGCGGCATCGCCGCCACGGAATCGACCAAGTTGCGGGTTGCCGACTTGGAGATCGATCTCTTGCGACGTGACGTCAAGCGCGGCGACGTCGGGGTGGAGTTGACCTCGAAGGAGTTCGCGTTGTTGGAGTACCTGGTGCGCAACGTCGGGCGCGTGGTGACGCGCTCGATGATTCTGGATCATGTCTGGAACATGCGTTTTGCCCCGCTCACCAATGTGGTCGATGTGCACATGCACCGCCTGCGCACGAAGGTCGACGGTGACTTTGCACGCAAGCTGATTCACACGGTGCGTGGGGCCGGGTATGTCGTCGAAGCGCGATAAAGGCCCGTCGGCCGCGTGGCGATTTTCGATTCCGACAACCGTGGCGTTCGCCGCCGGTACTGGGCTGGCTTTCTTGGTGGCGTACCTTTCGGAGGCGTCGTCGATTCGGCAGCGCTCCGATCTGTGGCTGATGGGCGAAACGCAGACGCTGGCTGAGGTGGTGGAGACAGCAGGACCTGGCGGCCTGCAAGGTACCGTCGTGAAAGAGATCGCTGAGTTGGCTCGCCGCGAGGTGACGGCCGCCAACGGAGGGATCGATGCGGATGGCAAACTCAGGAGCGGCGATCAACCCGTGTTTTTCTTGACCCTGACTCCCAGCGGCGATCTCGGAATGTGGGTCGGCCCGGGAAAGAGCGATGCGCTGGTATCGACACTGCGAGCGTTGCCGCGTCGATCGGGCGAACCGTTCTCGTTGGCGGTGCCGGGTTGGAAAGACAACTTCCGCGTGAGCACGCATACGTTGGCCGGCGGGCAGCGTGTGTTCTTGGGGCTGATCGATCGTCAAGCGCAGCGGATGTTGCAGTCCACGGCGTTCACGTTCTTCTGGCTTTGGGCCGGCATGCTGGTGTTCGGGCTGGTGGTGGCGTGGATCGCGGCCCGTCGCATCTTGCAGCGCGTCGACGCGGTGACCGAAAACGTGTCGGGATTGGGCACCGACGATCTTGCGCGGCGTGTGCCGGAGGACGCGCAGCAGCGCGACGAAATCGGCCGATTGATTGCGACCTTCAATCAGATGTTGTCGCGGATCGAATCGGGAGTGCAGTCGATTCGCACGCTGTCCGATGCGCTGGCGCACGACCTGAAAAGCCCGCTCACCGCGATTCGTGGCAATCTCGAGCTGGCGATGTCGACGCAAGATAGCGAGGAATCGCGCGACACCATCAGCCGCTCGATCGATAACGTCGATCGATTGTTGCGCAACCTGGAGGCCTCGCTCGACGTGACCGAGGCCGAAGCCGGAGCGCTGCGGTTGACGCGCGCGCCGGTCGATCTGCGCGAATTTGTCGAGCAACTGGTCGATCTGTATCGGCCAAGCGCCGAAGAACACGGATTGACGATGACGGTGCGCGGGGAAGGGGATGCGCGGATCGATGTCGACGTCAACCTCTTGGGACGAGCGCTGAGCAACTTATTCGACAACGCGCTCTCTCACCTGCACCCGGGCCGCAGCGTGATGCTTCACGTCGTCGGTCGCGAGCAATCGGTTGCAGTGATCTACCAAGACAACGGCCCCGGCTTCCCGCCCGAAGTAAAAGACCGCGCCTTCCAGCGTTTCGTGAAGGGCCCCAGCTCTCGCGGTCATGGCCTCGGCCTCGCCGTCGTGCACGCCGCCGCCCACGCTCACGGCGGCCACGCCCACCTCGGCATCAACCCCACCGGCGGCGCCCAAATCGAACTCCACTTCCCCCGCCACCCCTAACAAATCGGGGACGGTTTACCTAAAGCGGAGTTAGTCGCGAGTCGTGGCTATCGCAATATGCGGGGCTTCGATTCCGTCGCGCGGCTGACCAGACGTAGGACTAACTTTGCTTTAGGTAGACCGTCCCCGATTTGTGGGTGGGGGGTGGGCTGGCGAGAGGATCGACTCGAATCACCACCAACTCTGGAGGGCAGAGAAAGCGCAGGCGAGGGGCGCGGCCGCGTTCCATTCCGAGTCCGCGCGACACGATCAACGGCGTGCCGCTGGGTAATTCCGTCAGGCCGGCAGCCCAGAGCCGTGTCCCAAACCAGATCAGCGCGACCGGCGCTTGTGCGAAGACCGCGTACGAAAGAAGCCGTAGCCGCCCGAAAGAATCGAGTTCCAACAGCACCGCGAGCAACGCAGCACCCGCGATCCACACGAAGGTCACGAACAGCGGCGGCCAGGCCGAGGGATTGCGTCGCTGCGCTCGAAGCAACAGCGCGCCAACGACCAGCGCAGCCACGTTGTACACAACGTCCACTGGAAAAAACGAATCGCTCATCTCGTCAGAGCATACCCACCGCCGCACACCTCTCGCGGCAAGCATCCCAATCGACCCGCCAATCCGCCGCTCAATTCGGGGACGGTCTACCTAAAGCGGAGTTAGCCGCGCATCACCCGGCTCTCCCTCGCCAAGGACAGCTTGCGTATCGATGTGATCGCAACCGGCGCGACTAACTCTGCTTTAGGTAAACCGTCCCCGGATTTGCACGTAGAATCCGCGACCCATGCGCCGAACCGTCCGAGTCCTGATGCTTGCGATGCTGCTGCTCGGCAGCGCCGCTGCAGCCAGAGCAATCGATCCGCAGGCTACCGCGCCCGATATCGTGGCGCAGACCTGGACCAAGCGTGACGGGCTGCCGACCAACTCGCTCAAAGCGCTCGAAGCATCGCCCGATGGCTATATCTGGATCGGATCTGAGAAGGGTGTCACCCGCTTCGATGGCGTTCGATTCACGCCACTCGATCCGCGCCGCTTTCCTGCGCTCGAGAACGCTGTGGTGTCCGACATTTCCGCGACTGCAGCAGACCGGCTCTACATCTCGACCTTCTCGGGCGTGCTGCTTTACGATGGCCAACGCGTCACCCCGTTGACCGTGCGCGATCATCCGCAACTCCCCGTGCTGCGCGTTCGCCGCGGTTCCAACATGGAAATGTGGGGCGTGTTCGAGGGAGGTTTCGGCATGATCGAAGGGCACGAACTCGTCCCGTTCGTGTCACCCGCGCTGGATGGGCTCGGCGGCGGGCTCGATCTGATCGGCATCGATGACGATGGACGGCTGTTGATCGATACCCCCAAAGGGCTCTCGATCGTTGATCAAGACAAGGCAACGGCCGTGAAATGGGAAGACGGTCGTCCCGTCATGACCCCGCTCTTCGTCTACGCGCCCGGAGGTGGGCTGTGGATCGGCGAGGACGGGCATGAACTTGGCGTGTGGGACGGGAAGGTCCTGCGCCGCGACCCACAGGTCTCATCGATCACGGGACGCAAGTTCGTGTTCGCGTATCGTCAACGCGACCGTCAAGCGACCTGGCTCGGCGTCGTACCGCGAGGGCTTTTCCGCGCTCGTTTGGCTGAAAACGGCAAGTTCGTCCTAGATGACGTTTCCAATCTCGCCCCAGCACTTCAGACCGAGTTGGAGGAAGTGATCGAGGACTCCTCGGGTCAACTCTGGTTCGCGACCAGTGGACAAGGGCTAGTCCGCGTCGCCGATGCCTCGGTATCGATGTACAGCCCCGCGAACGGACTGCCGTCGAAGGCTTACACCGGACTCGGCTTCGATCGAAACGGCAAACCCTGGCTGTTGCACGCCGAAGGAATCTGCGACGCCTCGACGACGCCTGCTCGGTGTTACGGTTCCGAGTCGGGTCTGCCGCCCACCACGATCATCTCCGGGTTCTGCCCGGAGTCGGATGGATCGCTGCTCTTGGGGACGATCGGGCAGGGAGTCGTGCGCTTCTCCAACGAACGCGCCAGCAAGACCCCGCCCGAGTGGTCGGCGCTCAACAAACTGGTGCTCGATATTCATCGCGAGGTCGATGGAACGTTGGTCATCACAGGTTTCAGCGGGCTGACGCTGGTCGCCCCCGATGGCTCTGTGACCCACGTACCGTTCTCACCCGCGGCTGGCGCCGCCACGCAGGCGCGTCGCGATGCGTCCGGCCGCTACTGGGTCGGGACATTCCAGGACGGTCTTTATCTGCTCGACGACGGCGCGCCTCGGCCTGTTTCGCCCACCCGCGAAACACGAACGCTCGTGAATCAGCTCCTGCTGCACGGCGACTATATGTACGTGGGAACGATGGCCGGGATCCAAATCTGGCAGGGCGAAAAAATGCTACGCCTGCTGGACGAAGCACACGGTTTGGGACAAAACAACGTGATGAGTTTTGTCGACGCTGGCGACACGCTATGGGTTGGCCACAACGACGGTGTCTCTCCGATTGCCTTCCGTCAACTCGAGCAATTCGCACGCGGTGAACTCGAGGCGGTCGACAAGCAGGTTCTCAGCGTCGAAGAAGGGCTGCTCGACGGCGAGGTCCATGGTGGTTCGGCGATCTCTGCGGCACTCGCTCCCGATGGACGCGTCTGGTTTTCTTCCGGCGACGGGTTCGCGGTGGTCAACACCACCCGGTTGTCGAAGTCCATCGCGACCGCCACACCTCGCTTCGAGGAGATGCTCTGCGATGGTGTGCCGTACCCTACGACGGAGCCCTCGACGCTACCGGCAGGCACTCGACAATGTTCCTTCCGTTTCACAGCGCTCGATCATCCGCAGCCGCGACGCTTGATCTTCCAGTACCAGCTCGACCAACAACCGGTCACCGAGATCGGCTCGCAACGCGAGGTCGTGTTGGCAGGATTGCGCCCTGGCGCGCGCCGCTTGGCTGTTACCGCAGCGCTGCCGGGCGGGCAATGGAGCCGGCCCGCGATCATCGATTTCCGAGTTCGCCCCTACTTCTGGCAGGCCTGGTGGTTCTACCTGGGACTGGTGCTGCTGACGGTTGCGGCAATGTACGGCCTGCATCGGTTGCGCATCCGTCGCGTCGTCGAGCTCGAGCGGATCCGCACACGGATCGCGTCCGACCTGCACGATGACCTGGGCTCGAGCCTGTCGCGAATCTCGATCTTGAGTGAGGTGGCCAAGCGCGGCTCGGGTGAAACGGCGGGTCACGCCCTCGACACGATCGGCAACACCGCGAGGGAATTGATCGACCAAACCAGCGACATCGTCTGGTCGATCGACCCGCGCCGTGATGATCTGCAGAGTGTCATCACACGGGTGCAGAGCTTCGCGGCCGACGTGTTGGGCTCGCGCGGTGTGACGATGACGTTCGAGGTGCCGGAACACGCCGAGAGCGTACGACTGCTGCCCGATCGCCGACGCGCGCTCTACCTTTTGGCCAAGGAAGCGCTGCACAACATCGCCAAGCATGCGAACGCGCACGCGGTGCGAGTGTCGCTGGCGATCGATGCGCGCTCAGCGAGGTTGGCGATTCACGACGACGGCGTCGGGTTCGATCAAGCCGCGCCCGCTCCGGCCGGTGCGTCGATGAACCGAGGCGGTCATGGTATCGAGTCGATGAAAACTCGCGCGCAAGCGTTGGGCGGTCGTTGCGAGATAAGCTCGCAGCGCGGTGCCGGCACCACGGTGCGGGTCGATCTGCCGATCTAAATGATCCCGCTGCGCAACGCCTTGCTGACCGCCTCCGACTTGGAGTGGACCTCCAGTTTTTCGTAGATGCTGCGCACGTAGCTGCGGATCGTGTTGACCGTCACGTTGAGTTCCGCTCCAGCCGCTTCGTAGGTATGTCCCTCAGCCAACAACTTGACCACGCGCACTTCGTGCGGTGACAGATCGTGCTTCTCGGGAGCGGGCGGCAGCGTTTCGCGGAACAGCCGCAACACCTTGCGCGCAACCGAAGGCGACATTGGCGCACCGTCCTCCGCAGCCTCACGAATCGCGTCGAGCAATCGGGACGGTGGTGTGCGTTTCAGCACGTAGCCACTGGCGCCGTTGCAGATCGCGGTGAACACCTCGTCGTCGCCGTCATACATCGAGAGCATCAGGATCGAGGTCTTGGGGTGCTTGCGACGCAACGGGGCAACGCCGTGATCGCCACGCATTCCGGGCAGGTTTACGTCGAGCAGGATCACATCGGGGGAGGCTGAGGCCTTCGAGTCCAACGCCTGTTCGACGCTGCCGAACAGTTCCAGCACCCGAAAACCTGGCGTCAACGAGAGAAGTTCGGACAAACCCAAACGAGTTTCTGGGTCGTCCTCGATCACCGAAATGGTCAGCGTGCGGGGGTCTGTCACCGTCGTTCTCCGGTTGGCCACGCTACGGTAGCAAGTCGCCGCCCAAAAGACAGGTCAAACGCTCGCATGTTCATGCGATGACTCGCGGGGCTGCCCGCCGGACACTCCCCTCGCTTCACGAAGGAGGTCCAGCCCAATGCCACGAGCACGACGCGTTGCCATCCTACTCACGGTCCTCTTGGGTTCACTGAAGACAGCGTCGGCCGGTGCGCCTCCGTTCAGTTGCACGCCTGCCGGGCTTCGCGGCTGCAACCTCGCCTCCAATCTGATCGTGTTCGGGCAGGGACTGCTCGGCAACTGGGAAGTGGAGGGGCAGATCAAGTCGTGTCAATCGTGCAGCGCTCTCGGCCCACCCAACCCAGCCGGAAGTTTCAATCTTTCGGCCAACGTCGAATTCGAGTTCGGGCCCTACAACGCAGCATTGTGCCCGGCAAACAACGACATCGTGCCGCTGACTCTCACGACACGACGCTTCAAGCCCGGAACCAACACCGGCGGTAGCGGTGGGAATGAGGCGACATACGTGCCGGTCGACAGCGCTGAGGAGTTCATCGCCACGCCGACGGTCGAACTGCAGACCACGTGCGTCGACAGAGCCAATCTCGATTATCGAATTCCACGCTTGCATCTAATCGGCAACAGAGGCGCCAAGACCAGCCCAATCGGCGGCACTGTTGGAACCGACCTGGTTCTCCCCGAATCGGTGCGCGCCGAAAACGGCGTCGGATTGCTTTCGGAGCTGGACCTCGACGATGCGCGCATCAAGCAAAACTTGACGTTCTCGCACGTCGAGACGTTCGGGACCACCTCCGAGCTGAAGCTCTGGCCCGAGGCGCTTCCATTTCGGCTCGGACCCCGGCAAATCACTTACACCCAGGACGAGGTGTCATTCACCACGCCCGGCGCCAGCGGCGGCGGCCCGGAAGCGTTTCGCTACAAGTTCCCAGCCGGTGTGGGGGCTAGCGGTCTGACGTCACTACAAGTCCAAGAGTGTACTGATCCGGAGGGCGGCAATTGCCTCAGCAATGCGATCGCCAACTACGGTTACTTGCATCACGCCTCGTGGATCCCCGCCAACGCACGCTTCACCAAGAACGGCATGACGCTGGGGCTGAGTCTGGCAGGCGGATTCTCGGTGTTGTACGAGACCGTGATGCCGGCGCACATGCACGTCGAGCTGCGAGCGCCCGCCACGATCACGATCACCGATGGACGTATCTCGGACGGGCAATTCGACTCGGGGAATGTCTACCTGAGCGGCCGCGATCGAGACTGCAACGGAGCCAGGACGCCGTCGGCGCGCAAGCACGCACTGCGCAGCAGCAGTTCCTTCAAGCCGCGGTTGGACTCCAACGGCTCTCTACTCGCGGCGATCACTGACCTGAACAACAACCTGGTAGGAACAGTTGACGACGATGACATCAACTGGGCCAACAACACCGCGACCTCGTTGGGTTGCGGAACGCTGTTCGTGCCGGAGCCGGCCACCGACGCCGCTCCGAGCATTCGCTGGTATGCCAGCGCCGTACCGATCACCAGGGGGCGAGGTGTCTACGCCGGAATCAACTACAACAAAGACCGCGTGTGCTTCAGCGACCTGGGCAACAACCGGCTCCAGAAGCTATGTCGTGTCGATGCCGATTGCGGCGCCTTCGAACATTGCGATGACGGCGGCTTTTCTCCTTTGTGTGCCGGTGTCGCGCAGCCGGCGTTGCCGCGTTGGAATCCGCAGGTCGACGGCGATGTCTTGTCATTCGGAATCCCGCCGGCCGATACGCTCAATCGCGGACGCGAAATGGCGTTCGTGCTGCGCCGCTCCGGTGTGACCGGAGTGTTCGACGCGGGGGATGGCGACTTCACACTCGGCAACAACGATCCAGCGCGCTTCGACATCACCTTCGATCGCTTCGGTCAAGCGTACAAGTATGACAACGCCGAATACGGCGACTCGATCACGCAAGCGACGGTCGACTTGCCCTGGCCGGCCAACACCGACTTGCCGTTGTCGGAAGCGAGCCTGTGCAAATGCGGGCGCGTCAATCAAGGTCGTCCCCCGGCGACGTTGGTGGAAGGGCGATTGGGGTATTGGGATCAGAAGTTTTATCCCACCGCTGTCCGGTTCAGCGACGATGTCAATCCTGACTGCCAAGATGGCGAGGTCGCGTTGTCGTGCGGCGGTGGCGGTGCCGTGGCGCACTCTCTGTGCGTCGACGCGATCGCACCGGTCCCGCGCTTGAGCCCCGATCCGGTCGGCTCATTCGGACTCAAGCCGGACGGCAGGGCCAACAACATGGACTTGGCCAGCGGCAGCCGCTTCGAGTTCGATCGGGATGAAGACGCGTCCTTTGGCGGGACGCAGGCTCCGTACACGGTCGATATCGAGAGGTTCTACTTCGAGACCTGGAGCCCTGGCGATCCGACGCGATGCGAAGTGCTTGGCAGTGCCTCGCCCGGTTGTCCAGCCGGCAGCGACGTCAAGCCGTATGGCTATGTCGATGCCAATGCCGAGATCTCACTGCCATTGTTCGGGCTGACGCAAGTCGGGCTTTCGACCCAACGCCAGCAGCTTACCGGCGACAACACCAACGAGCAGTCGATGGTCGATGCGCATCGCTACGGGGAAGTCCCCGCTAACAACAACTCGTACTTCACGGGATTGCGCACGATGGCGGCGGGGACCATCGCGGTGCCGTTCTCGCTCGACTACATTCCACCCTCGGCGACCAGCGACAACACCGATGGCGACGATCGCCCGCGTCACGGCCGCGGCACGTTCTACGCCTATGCACGCGAGGAAGATCTCAACCTTGGCGCGACGAACTCGGCCGCGTCCTTTATCTTGCGGCCCGAGGGTCCGAAGCACGAAGACGCCGATCTCGGGGCGGCCGGTGCCTTGCGGCTGTGGGGCTTCACCGCGCTCGATCAGAAGCAACGCTTGAAGACGATCATGCCGGCCGGGCATGTCGACGACTGGGCGGCGCAGTACGACCAGGCGCTGGCGCAGATCGGCTACGGCGGCGCCACCGCGTTCGCGCTGCCACCGCCGGCACAACTTGCCGACCTGATGCTCGACCGCGGCGGCGCCGATACCTTGATCGGCCACCCCGATGCGAGCGTGGTGTTCAACGTCGAAGGCAACGCCGCTGGGGATTCACCGCCGGTCAACGGTTCGAAGGTCACCGGCTACATGGACATCTCTCCCGACCAGAGCAGCGTCGACTCTTTCGAGTTGACCTACAACACCAGCACGGGTGGGAAGTTCTACGCCTTCGATGGCTCTTTCATGCGAGTCGACCGCCACGTGCAGGACGGCGAGCAGCCGATCATCACCATCGATCGACGACAGGCGCCGGGTGCTTCCAACAAGATGGCGATACCCGGTGGAAAGTCGCTCGATTTTCCTGCCGGCGGCAACGAATCGAGCAACTCGCCGATCCAGTGGGAGATCGACTATCAAATGCCGAACTTCAAGTTCAAGAGCTTGACCGGCACGATCGATCTCACCAAGGGTGCCTTCTCGGGAATGCTGTTCGATCGACTCGGTGCCGAGATGAAGTTCTATGCCGACGGCGATTGGTACTTCACCGCCGGAATGCAGGTCTCTTTTTCGAGCGGCTCGATGTACGGCGATGGCTTGTTCGGCAACACCAAGGACATGACGCCGCTGCGCGATATCGATCCAACAGTCGCCAGGTTCCTGCAAGGAATCGACAAGTTCGACGGGGCCTATCTGCGCGCCGGCGCCACGATCCCGATCATCGACTTCGGATGTGTGCTCAACGCCTCCGTCGGTGCGGAGGTGGGCGGTTGGAAAACGAGTCAAACGTACGGCGGCAAGCTGAAGGGTTGGGTGGTGGCCGAAGCTGCCTGCATCGTCTCGGGAATCGGGGTGGCCCAACTCACCGGCGGAGTGGTCAACGACTCGTTCAAATGGCGCGGTGATCTGTGGGTCGGCGCCGGTGTCGGCTTCTGCGACGAAGAAGACTGGCACACACCGGAAGACGTGCTCGACGACAACTTCTGCAGCGCCTGTGTCGGCGAGGTGTCGCTGTTCGGAACGTGCAACCCCGAGTTGGAGATCGACTGGTCCGGTCCGGACATCTCGTGTGCGCTATGAGGCAGGGTGAAGCGATGAAACGATACAGCCCGACATTGTTGAACGTTGCGTTGCTCTCGAGCCTGATCTGCGCTGCGACGCTGCCTGCGATCAGCGAACCGCCGCTGTCGCGTCACCTCGTCAACGCCGTGGCCGATGGCGCGCAACCGCGCATCCTGGTGCGCTGGCTCGAGGTCGACGGTGCTGCGCCGCGCTGGCAGTACTTCGACGTCTTGCGACGCACCGCCAACGAGACCTCGTTCACGCAGCTCAACGACGAACCGGTCCGCCCGTTGACCACTGCTGCCGAGATCATTTCCGTGTTCACGGCACCGGGTCGTAGTGCGGCGCTGAGCAGCATCATCGACACGCTCGGCCCTGACTACGCCGAGAGACTGCTGCAGATTCAATCGGCCAGTGCGACCGGTAACGATCTGACGCAGCGGCAACTATTGCCCGATCAAAACTACGCCGCGGCGGTGGCGATGGGTGTAGGCCTGATCGATGAATCGACAACAGCGGGCGTGACGTACGTCTACGAGGTCTGGGGGCTGGATGCGCGCGGCGTGCGTCAGGAACGACTCGGCACCGCATCCGCAACCGCGCTATCGCTGCGCACGCTGGCGGCGGTTGGCAGTGTGAGTTGTGTCGATCCCAACGATGCGCGGGCCGACATGACGGCGTTTCTGCGCTTCGCGCCCTCGGCTGTGGGTGACGATCAGCGTGTTGCCGGATACGACGTGCTTCGCGCCGTGCGGAACTCCGACGGCACCTGCCCGACCATCGCACGCGGCCTGCCCGGCGTTTCGCTGGTCACGCGCTTCCCGGTCCACGGCAAGTCGCCCGGTGACGCGGCGCGCGGCAAGCAACTGTTCGAGGCGAGTTGTCTTTCGTGCCACGCCGGTGGCCGCGATGCCGCTCCGGTGAAGGACAGCACGTTGGCGATGGCACAGCGTCGGCAGTTCGCACAACTGTGGGCCAATGGGAGTCAAGCGGTGCACGACGTGTCGGGCCTGCACGCGCTGTCACCCGAAGAGTGGCAGTTCATCTACGACTATGTGCAGGAGTTTCAGGTGAGCGACGACGGAGGGAATACGCCGTCGGCGCCGCTGACTGCGGGGCAGTTCTACTGCTATCAGGTCGTGCCGCGCGATCTGTTCGGCCAGCACGGCGCCGGAGTGTCGTCGCCTCCGATTTGTCAGGTCAAAGAACGGCGGCCGCCGGAACAACCGAAGGCATTGCGGGCCGAACGCGTTTCGCAATCGGCAACCACTGAGGTCTGTGAGATCTCGTGGGAGCGCAACAGCGCCGTCGGCGATGACACCGCCAAGTACGTGATCCTGCGCACATTGGACGACGCGCCGCGTCGTAACCATCAGCGCCCCACCGCGGCCTATGCCGAGGTGATCCAACCTGCGAGCGGATCACGCCTGAGCTTCCGAGACACGGCGCAAACTCAGAGCGATGCAGGCCGCGCGTTCTTCTACGCGGTCTACGCCAAGGACACCGGCGGAAACGCGAGCCCGTTGACCGGTTGGGCACCGTGCACGCCGCGCGACATCGTGGCTCCCGGCACGCCGAGCATCGCTCCGCAGTGCGGTACCGGCCGACTCTGCACCACCTGCAAGAACTGGGGCAGCGACAGCAAATGGGCCAGTCAAGGTGGCGATCCAACGTTTTGGGTCACCAATAGCATCTGCCCTGGCGAGATCACCGCGAGCGCTTCGGGTAGTCCATTTCTCTATCGCGTCGAGCGCTCGTTCGACGGCACGAACTTCCTTCCCGGCAAGGACAGCACCAGCCCGCTGGTCGTCGGTGTATCGACAATGATCGACCAAGCGGTATCGACGCGCGTCCGCGCGATCGACAAGAGCGGCAACATCGGACCGGCGTCGAACACGGTGCGGTGGATCCAGGAAGGAGCGCTGCTGCCGGCGCCGCAGATCGTGTCGGTAGCGCGACTGTCGGGCGGACAGATCAAGCTCACGTTCCGTTCGCTCGAACCGGCTCAGTTGTTGGGATTCGTGTTGACCTCGACCGATACCAACGGCGACGAACCCACGCCGTTTGCCGATCCCACGGTCATCAGCGTTCAGCATCCGCTCAACATTGGTGGAAACGTCGACGGCAGCCGCTGGGCGGTGAAGCCCGGAGCTCAACCATTGTCGCAACGCATCAACACCCAGTGCAGCGATCTGGCACCGGGCGAAACGCTCTGTTACAGCTCGCTCGATCAGCTCTACTACCTGCAAGCGCCGCTGGCCGATCAAGACGAGGTCACGCTGCGGTTGCGCGCGATCGGTTGGAGCGGACGAGAAGGGAACACCGCTCCGTACAAGTGGGATGGATGGGATGCCAACGACGGTGAGTTGGACTGGCCGGTGTACCGTTCGCAGAACACGCCGAGTCAGAATGCCGACGCCACGCTTACGCTGACGCAACTCAGCGGGCCGCTGCGCGTACAACTCTCCTGGACCGCGATGCCCGACGGCTGCAACGTCAACACGCGCCGCTTCGTGGTCTATCGCAAACGTGGCGGCGGTGCCTGGCAGCAACACTCGCAACCGTTCGTGTGCGACACAACACAGCCCAATCCGCATCAGATGAAATTCATCGATACCGACATTCAAACCGGCCTGACATACGCGTATCAGGTCTATCGATTCACGACCGAAGGAGAGTTTCAGGTCGTGTTCGGCGCATCTCAAATCAGCATTCCGTGAGGGTCGGGACATGCCAATCAAGACCATGAGCGTTGCCGTCAAGACCTTCCTCACGATCGCAGCATCGACCCTTGCGGGGGGTGGTGCTCTGGCGCTCGAACTGCACGGCACGCTCGAGATCGAGTACGCCAACGCCAACGGAAGCTATCGCCCACCGGTGCGCTGGGCCTTGGGTGACTTCTCGCGGGCTGTAATCGGCGACAAGTTCGACGGCAACGCCAGCAACGATCTGGTGGTGGCGTTCGAGCAACTCGACGCGGGCGGCACGCTGACGAGTCATGTTCGCTATCTCAGGGGATCTAGCGACGGCAACCTCACGCTGGGTGTCGACATTACCGTCGGCTCCCCCGGCGAGTTGGTGGTTGGGCTGCGCAGTCTCGACTTCAATCTCGATGGCAGCAAAGATTTCGAGGTCTACCTGTCGCGCGATCCGTTGGCGTCGGCGGCCAGCACCACGCGCAAGCGATACAGCGGCAACGGCAGCGGCTCGTTCACGTTGTCGTCCACGACACCGTCGACCGCACCGTCGGCGCCGCTGCCGAGCTATCCGGTGCTGATCGACCTCGACAACGTCAATGGCGGGGAACGGGTGAGTGTGGCGCGCCGCACCGACGGCGACGCCAATCTACCGATCGCATCCGCGGTCACGCCGGGTGATATCACGGCACCGGATGCCTTCGTGACCCCACAAGGAGGAGCGTACGATCGCACGCTCCGGCTCAGGTTTACGCCGAGCACCAGCGCCGCGTGCTTGAGTGTCTACTACAGCATCGACGGCAACCAGCCGGTGGCCGGCGCCGGCAACACCTTCCAATTGACTCAGCCGGCGAGCGCAGCGCTCTACCTGTACAAGAGCACAACGCTGAAATGGTTCGCACGCTGCTTTCCCGACAACGGGGTGACCCACACCGAGAGCTTCACCAGCAACCAGTCGCCTCAGATCGATACCGATGGCGATGGAATCCCCGATCTTTACGAAATCGACGCCAATGCACAGGCACGCGCCGGCTTCGATCCACTCAGCTACGACGATGACGCCGACGGCGACGGGGTGGGCGATCTGGAGGAACTGCAGCGTGGCACCAACGTCAACACGCCGCGCGCGTGCGAGGGCGGTGGCACGCCGCTGGCGTCGTGCACCAGCGACGAGGATTGCCTCTTCGGGACGTGTCGACTGACCTGCCAAGGCGGTAGCCGCAACGGTCAGACGTGCACTCAGCACGTCGACTGCCCCAGCGGCAGTTGCGGCGACGCGCCCAATGCTGCGCAACGCGGCAACTACCTGCTGTCGGGCACCGCGTTCCTCAGCGCGGCCGCCAAGCCCGGTTCGAACGTCGATGCGATTCGCACTGAGAACGGAAGGCGTGCCGACACGGCCGGTGCGTCGGTGGGGAGCGGCGGCGCCTGGACCTCGCTGCAAACCCCGGCTGCGATCGACATGGTGGTGACAACGCATGCTGACTCCACGGACGATGATCTTCTACTGACCCGATTCTTAGCCGGGTTCGAATTGCCCGGCGCGAAGACAGGAAGTCACTGGAACAGTGCCAGCACATGGCTCAGTCAGGCGCAAGCCGCCTACACCCAGGACCAGGTGCTGACCGGTGTTGCTCAAACGCCCAAGACCAGCGCCATGGTCGCGCTTGCCGGCGACGAAACCAAAAATCGCTCGGGTGCCAACAGCGATGCCGACAACACCGTGTGGGGGCGCCGCGGGAACGGACTCGGGGAAACAGCCCTCGCTTCGCTGAACGGCCGATTCGATTACCCGACACACGGCTTTCTGGTGCGTACGGCGATCGAGCGCAACGACCTGACGCTGCTGGACAACTATGGAGCGTTTGCTCAGTCGTTGTTGGAAGAGATCGCTTCGTTGGGTGCGACCGCCGTGACACCGTCCGATCGGGAACTAGCGCAGCATCTTCAAACGGGTGCCGTTTCGCCTGCGCTACAGCCTGGCATGACAGCCCGTGGCTACAACACGGCGACGATCGCCGCTGTACGCGACCGCGCACGCGACGAGTCATCGGCGCTTGGCGGTGTGGTTTTGGGCGCCGTCACGCTGGACGCAGCGCAGGCTGCGGCGCAGCCGCTGAACTCGAGTCTCACGGGCCGCTACTTGCGGGCGCTGCGGGCGCGACCCGATCTGGTCTTGGCCACGATCGATCGTGCCAATGGAGCGAAGAGTGCGTTGAAAGCGCTCGAGGCGGCGGGAGAGTCGCTTGCCACCGCGGCACTGGAAGCGTTCGAGCAAGAGGGAGGCGACAGCCCCTATGAATCGTTGCCACCGACCTGGGAAAACTCGAAGGTGACCTGCGGGTCGAAGCCGCTCTACGACGCAATCCAAGCGGCCAACCGCGACATCGCCAAGCTTGCGGCGCTGACGTCCAACATGCCGCACCTGGTGTTCGACATCTTGGCGGCCAACTGCGACTCGACGAAGCTTGACAGCATCTCGGCGCAGGTCTCGACCTACCTTGCGGCTGATTCCACTGCACCGATAACGACGGTGACGCCGGCCGGCGGGCTTTTCTCGACCGCGCCGTTGATCGTGACGCTCTCGACGGACGAGCCGGCGACGATCTATCTGCGGCGCGACGGCCGCGATCCGGTGATCGGCGAACCGGGCGTCGAGTCGTACGCGAATCGCGTCGACCTCTCGCTGATCAGCGACACCGAGCTGCGATTCTTTGCGGTCGATGCTGCAGGGCAGCGCGAGCTCGTTCGGTCGGCGGTGCTGAGGCTCGATCGCGATGGCGATGGTGTGGCGGATCTCACCGACAACTGCCTCTACATCGCCAACGCCACGCAATCCGACATCGATCTGGATGGGTTTGGTGATGCGTGCGATGCGGCGCGCTGCGGAAACGGCATGATCGAGCGCGGTGAACGTTGCGATGACGGCAACACGCTGTCGGGCGATGGCTGCTCGTCGCTCTGTCAGCTCCAGCGCGCGCTCGATCTGGCCGCAGTGACGGCCGATCTCACCGTCAGCGGACCTGCCATCGATGCGCAACTGGGGTGGGCGGTTGCCGCCGGTGAGTTGACCGGCGACGGGACGTCCGATCTTGCACTGAGCACGTTCCAAGGTACCAACCGCGGTGTGCAGATCGTCTCGACACGCGGCTTCAGCTCTGCAACGCGCACCTTGGCGACCGACGTAGCCGAGGTGCAGTTGGCCGCGCCGACCAATCAATTGGCCGCCAGATGCGGCAGCGCACTGAAAGCGGCCGATCTCGATGGCGATGGCGCGCTCGACCTGATGATCGGTTGTCCCGACTGGAACGGAAGTGCCACCACGCCACGCTCGGGAGCGGTGTTCGTGATGAAGGGCCCATTCCCTGCCGGCGTCACCACCATCGGCAGTGCACCGCGAACTTTGGTGACGGTGCTCGGTGCGCAGACCGATGCGCACTTCGGTGAGGCGCTCGATACCGGCGATTGGGACGGCGACGGCGATCTCGATCTGTTGATCGGCGCGCCCGACGAAGACCGGCTGGGTCGCATCGACGGCGGTCGCGTCACGCTCTGGAGTTTGACTCCCGCCTTGTTCCCACAGTCATTCAACCTTGGTTCTGTTGCGGCGACACTGGAACTGCTTGGCGGCGACCGTGTGCGCGCCGGCGTGAGCGTAGCGCTGGGCGATGTCGATGGCGATGGCGCTGCCGAGATTGCGCTGGGTGCGCCGGTTCACTCCTCGTCTGCCGGTGCGGTTTTCGTGCACCCGGATGGCAGTGCAACGCTGCTCGATGCGAGCGTCGATCTTTCTACCGAACTCTCGCGCGTGGCGCGATTGCAAGGCGTGGAAAGCAGCGCACGTGTGGGCGATCGTGTGCGCTTGATCGATGTCGATGACGACGGCCGCGCCGATCTGGCGTTTGCCGCGCCCGATTCCAACGCTCCCAACCCGGCCGCGACCGCCGAAGGTCGCGTCTATCTCGACACCACGGCGCGCCGCTTCACAGCGGGTTCGCAACTGAACGTGACCGACTCGGCCTTCACGTTGGTCGTTGAAGGCGCCGATCAAGGTGGCAGCTTGGGGTTCGATCTTGCGCTCGGCGATCTGGATGGCGACAGGGTCGGTGAGATTGTTGCGGGGGCGTATCGCGCCACGAGCGGCGGGCCGCAATCGGCGGGGAAGCTGTTTGCGGTGGCGTCGCTCCAAAGCGCTACCGCCCTCGATCTGAAGACCTCGGAGAAGGAGGCGCTGCTGACGGTTCGCGGCGCGGTCACGTTCGATGCGCTTGCGCGCGCGCTCGCGATCGCTGACGTGGACCGTGACGGGATCGCCGATCTGATTGTCGCGGCTCCGAGCGCCGATCCGCCCGATGGTGCGGGCAAGGTGTACGTGTTCCGCTCACGACCCGGTGATGCCGATCGCGATGGCATCGTCGACGTCATCGATCTGTGTCCCGATCAGCGATACCCGTTCGATCCACTGTTCGTCGAACAGGATGACAGTGATGGCGATGGTCGTGGCGACTCCTGCGACAACTGCGTCGCGATCGCCAACCCCTCGCAGCTCGATCGCGACGGCGATGGCCAAGGAGATGCCTGCGACGGGCTCCCGACGAAAACACCGACGCACGCCTGTGACGGCGTGCTCGATGCCGATAACGGTTGGAACGACAGCGACGACGATGGCTGGGGCGACATCTGCGACTGCCAGCCGTTGATTGCCAATGCACACCCGGGCGCCGTCGAGACCTGCGACGGTGTCGACAGCAACTGCGATGGCGTCGTGTTGCTCGCCGAAAGCGACGCTGACGGCGACGCGTGGGCGGTCTGCCAAGGGGACTGCGATGACGTGCGAGGCGTGAGCCACCCGGGCGCCGTCGAGGTGTGCGATCGGCGCGACAACAACTGCGACAGCGTCCTGCCCAGCGACGAGCAGGATGTCGATACGGATCAGTTCGCGAGCTGCCAAGGGGACTGCAACGACACCAACGCGCTGATTCGGCCCGGCGCGCTGGAGCTGTGCCGCGACGGTGTCGACAACAACTGCGACGCTGTGCAAGACGCCGCCGATGCGAGTTGCGCGGCGCCGGTCTGCGCCGAATCCACGCTGGCACTCGCCGTGGGTGGCGACCCAAAACTGGTGCTCCGCGAAGGAGGTGGATGCCCCACCGGCACCGGCATCGCGCGCGCGATCGATTTGATTTGGGGCCGCGTGTCATCGCTGGCGGCAACGCCGATCGGGACGATCCAGCTCGGCGCGGTCACCGCGCTGGCCTGCGATAGCTTCCAGAAAGGAACGGCGTTCGATGCACTGCGGCCCGATCCCGGCACCTCGGACTTCGTGTTGAGCAAGGAGTCGAGTGCGACGAACTACGGCGTCAGCTCGGATGGCAAGCCGCGACGTCCGTCGTCGGGGGATTGTCCGTGATGAGAGTGCGGGTCAATGAGCCTCGGCTTGCGGAGCACAGTTCTCTCGGGCATAGGTCAACGCTCGACTCGAGGTGCGCTCTCCGCCTCGCCGGCGCGCCAACGTCGCAGCGTGTCGCGCCGTGCATCGACGGCGTACGAGAGTTCGCCGAGTTGCATGACCCACTTTGTGCGATCACCGGGCTCGCTGGCCAGCGCGATCAAGCGACGAAGCACGAAGTCTGTCGTTTCTTCGAGGCCGGTTTGCCACGATCCGTTGCCGAACAGCACGATCGTCTCCGGGTGATCGGGGAGTCGTTGGATCGCCGCCAGGTAGACGCTGTGCGCCTCTTCGGGGAAACCAAACAGTTCGAGCGCCGCACCCAACTCGGCCAGTAGCGCTGTCGCCCAGCCTTGGTCCGCGCGACTGCGGCTTGCATCACTGGCAGTGCGAATCTCGAGAGCCAGGTGATGCAGCTGCTCGCTCTTCTGCTTGCGTTGTTCCCCGTTGCCCGGGTCGAAGGGAGTCCATTCCCATCGGCCATCGGGTCGTTGCCGGGGCTGCCCGTATCGTTGCGTCACCAGGGCACTGCGCTGGGACCCGAGTATTTCTCGCAGTCGCTGACGATAAAGAGCCAGTTGTCGCGACGTGAGCAACTCGGAAGGAATCCATCGATCACCGTCTCGCTGGACCGGGAACGGCACAGCACTCGCGCCCACGACGAGCGGTACTGCTTCGACCGGAAGCTCGATCCGACCTTCGGAATCGGAGCGCAACCATAGCCGATGGATGTTCGCCTTCCCTGACGCAGACACAACCGAGATTTCGACCGGTGTGTCCTCGTCATGTCGTATCGAAGCGACATCGAACTGCACAGCGATCCGTCGATGAGTCGTGTCTGGCCTGTGGTTGTCGGCAGCGGCCTCGCGAGGCGACAGCAGGCGCCACTGTGGTGCCGGTTTCGCACGTGCACGCTTGGCCACATACGTTTCGAGAAATTCCAGAATCCGTTGCAGATAGACGGTGTCGTAGCCCCCCAATAGATCAGGCGAGTGCCCGGCGTCTTGTGCCAACCAGAACTCGTGCCGAGCGGGCTGATGCGTCGCGTTTGCGAACAGGCGTGCCGCGGGCGCCAGCGGTGTGATCTCGTCCTTCTCTCCGTGGATCTGCAGCAAAGGCGCTGACACTCGAGAAAGCTGACGTTTGACCGCCAGACGCGGGGGCACGAGATAGTGGCACATCAATGAACCTGCCAGTTTGCCGATGACGTCGCGGCACCTCTCTCGCGGGTCGAACAGACTTTCCAGTATCAGACCGTCGACGACGCCCGGCCGCCGGTCGGCAGCCACCGTCGCAACCGCCGCACCCAGCGAAATACCAAAGAGCGCCAGCCGTAACTCCGGCTGTCTTGCGCGGACGGCGTCGAGAACACGCACGGTATCGTCGACATTCGCGTAGAGGTCCGCTGTCCCGGTACTCAACCCGAAGCCGCGATAGTCGTAGAGCACTACCTCGTACCCGTGTTCGAGTAGCGCCGGCACGAGCGGCAAAAAGAGCGCCTTGTTCCCGGCGACGCCACTGCAGATCAGCACGACCCCGGACGGGCTCTCGGTGTGAAACAACCAGGTGTGGATCGCAGCGCCGTGACTGGGTATCCATACGGTTTCCGGCTGCAGGCCGATCTCCTCTGGTCTGATCTCGAACTCGGAGGTTGGGTTGAGCACCCGTTGACTGAGCTGCCGTCGCATCGAGCAGCTCGTCGCGATACAAAGCAAGAAAATGCCTGCGAGCACCAACCGCGATCGACGCTTCAAGCACCTTCCGCCTCGGCAGCACGAACAGCACGCTCTACTTGACGACTGAAAGAGCTACGGCCTGTCGCCTTAGAGCGTATCTCAGGTTGCTGGCTTCACGTCAGGGCGAATCATCGCCAACGGCCGCGGCATGGTCGAGTGCATCACGGGTGAGTGGCCACGTTACGGGTAGGCGTGCCCAACACGAGCCGCACTCGAGCGACTGTGGCCGAGCAATCCGGCTCCTTCGCACGCGCAGTCCGCACGCGCCAGGTAATGAAACGCATCGCCAGGAGAAGGGGTCGCGGGGTCCTGGGCTCCGGGTTCAGGCGTGTCGCTCGCGACGCACTCCGCGATTGCCGAGCTCACTCTGGCCGGCGGGATGCATCGCGTCGTGCTCACGGTGTCGGACGGCGATCGATCGAGTACTGCTTCGTTCAACGTGACCGTGCGCGACACGCAACCACCGGTTGGCGAGGTGATCGCGCCGTAACCCAACGCGTGCTTCGGCCCGACGGCGTTGCCGGTGCTGGTGACCGACAACTTCACCGACGACTGCTCTGCGATCGAACGAAGCTATGCACCCGCTGGTGGACCGTCGTACACACAACACGGCGACTACGTCGTAACAATCACGGCGACCGACTCGGGTGGCAACGCAGCCACCGCCGCGGTGCCGTTCACGATCGATACCACGGCGCCGAAGACCGCGGTCAGCGCCGACCTGAAGATCACATCGAGCGACAACGATGGTGCACGAGGCGATGTGGTCTTGGAACGGATGTTTTTCGACGGCTGTCTGCTCTATGACGGGGCGACCTACGGCGACGCTGACGGCCTGCTGTCGGACGAATCGATCGTGCTCGATCAAGCGGCGCTCTGTCGTGCCTCGCAGATCTGCGGTGTGAGTCGTTGGAAAGATCCGTTGGTCAAGGTCGATGCGACCGATTGCGGCGGGAACGTCGCGACCGCCAAAAGAACTCTTCCGGGAACGTACGGGGTGAAGCCTGGCTCGTGCGCTCGTCGAAATGCAGACCATGCCTCGGTGCCGCCCCCCGCGAGCGACACAGCCGGTCGCAACCCGCGCGGGGCCCGTTCGGCCCCTACGTAGCTTCGAACCTGGTCCTACTCGGCTGTGCACACGCGCACCGGAATGTCCTCCTCGGCGTGCCTGGCGAAAACCCGAGTGTGAGAAAAATCGCGCGACGTTTCATGGCGGAGGCTAGCATTCGGCCGAAGACCACCAACCAGTCGCGCGAACCCGCGCTTTGTTGTGACGGCTGGCGAGGAGGGCGGCGATGGCGAAGCGGCTGTTTGTGGCGGCGACAGAACAACACTCAGGCAAGACCACGATCAGTGTCTGTCTGATGCACCTGGCTCGGAAACGATTCGAACGGGTCGGATTCATCAAACCAGTCGGCCAGCAGTATGTGCGGATCGGCGAATTGGATGTCGACAAAGACACAGCGTTGATGGCCACTACCTATGGGTTGCAAGCAGACCTGCCGCTGATGTCTCCGGTGGTGGCGCGCGAGGGGTTCACCAAAGATGTGCTCGATGGCGTGGTCCGCACCGAGGACCTCACCACTCGAATCCTCGAGAGTTTGGCCGAGCTGGAGCGGCGTCACGACTTCATCATCATCGAGGGTACCGGGCACGGCGGCGTCGGTGCGGTGATGGGGGTTTCCAATGCGCGCGTGGCGAGTCTTTGCCAGGCGCCGGTGCTGATCGTGGTGAAGGGAGGTATCGGCAGCGCCGTCGATGCCGTCAGCCTCAACCTGCCCTTGTATCGCAAGGAGCAGGCCGATGTGCGTTTCGTCTTGGCCAACAAGCTGCTGCCCGACAAGCGCGCGTCGTCGCTTCACTACATGAGCAAAGCGCTGCATTCCGAGGCGGTTGAGGTGCTGGGCGGACTGGATTATTCCGCCGTGTTGGCCAGTCCTACGCTGGCTCAACTGGCCAAGTATCTCGACACGCCGCTTCGTGGTGCGCTCGACGATGGCTCGCGCATCGCGCATCGGATCCACCTTGGGGCGGCGTCGACGGAGCGCTGCGTCGACCTGCTGCGCCACGCGACGTTGATCGTCACCACCAGCAGCCGGGATGAACTGATCGTCACGCTCAGCTCGCTCTACGCGATCCCGGAATACAAGGACAAGATCTGCGGGTTGATCGTGGCCGGTGTCGGTCCGATCAGTCCACCGACGCAGCGGATCCTCGACGCCAGCGGCATTCCGTACCTGCGCCCGATCCGTTCGACCGGTGAGGTGTTCGCGCTGGTCAACGACTACGTGGCGAAGACCGGCCCGGAGGACCAGGAGAAGATCGAGTGGATGCAGGCTCACAGCGAGCGATGCATCGACTTCGATGCGCTGCTTGCCGGGTTGTGATCCACAGGATTCTCACAATGAAGGTCGCTCGAGGGGTTGACGGCCTCCGTCGACTTGGACTACAAACCGCAATCGATGATGCATTATGCATAATGCACCACACGATCCGGCCGTTCCCGAAACGCCGCGTCAACTGCGGCAATGGGTGGTCGAGCGCCTGCGCTCCGAGATCGTTCGTGGGCAGATCCAGGCGGGCGAGTGGCTGCGTCAGGAAAAGCTCGCGCGCGCGTTGGGAATCAGTCAGACGCCGGTGCGAGAAGCACTCAAACAACTGGCTGCCGAAGGGTTGCTCGAGTACGAGCCGTATCGCGGAATTCGCGTCGTCCACTTCACCGCGGAGGACGTCGAGGATGTGTACGCTGGGCGCGTGGCCAGCGAAGGACGTGCGGCACGCTATGCGGCCGAGCGAATCACGACCGCCGAGCTTCTTGAACTGGAGGCGATCCAACGCGAGATCGAGCAGTGTGAAATGCCGCACGAGCTCCCACGCTATCGAGAGCTGAATCGACGCTTTCATCTCGCCATCATTCGCGCCTCGCGTCGCCCGTATCTGATCCGCTCATTGACACAGTTGTGGGGCGCATTCCCCACGATGTTGTGGGGCAGCGTCCCCGATACGGCCAAGGCCTCGGCGCCGGGGCGTGATTTGCCCGACCTGCAGGAACACGAGGCACTGCTTGCTGCGCTTCAGGCGCGCGATCCTGAGGCCGCGGAACGGGCGCTGCGGCGCCACATCGAATCGTCGGGAAAGGCACTCGCTGCCGCGATCAGAGCAGGGCGCCGATGAATCGTTTCAATTCAGTCTGGCTGTGGGGGCCGGATATCAGATTGCTGGGAGGAAGCATGCACCGCACGATCCGCTTCATCACCTGTTTGGCAGTGCTTGTCGTTACGTCAGTGGCGGCGCTAGCACAAGGTTCGATCACCGGCGCGATTCAAGGCGTGGTCCGTGACGAGAAGGGGGAGGCGCTTCCAGGCGTCGCCGTCATCGTCTCATCCGATGCTCTGATCTCGCGCGAGAAGGCGACCACCACGGATGCGCGAGGGATCTATCGCTTTCCGTCGTTACCTCCCGGCAGCTACACCGTCGAGGCCAAGCTCGGTGGTTTCGATCCGGCGAAGCGCGACGGGGTGGTGGTGCGCGTTGGGCAGCCGATTGCCGTCGATTTGAGGGTCACGCCAACCGAGTTGAAGGAAGAGATGACGGTTACGGCGGACGCGCCGCTGCTCAGCACCGTGAGTAACACGGTGTCGACCAACTTCGACCAGGTCTTCGTCAAGTCCCAGCCCGTGCCGCGCAACTACTACCAAATTGCGCAGGCGGCACCCGGCGTCAACGTCGACTACACCTCCAGCAGCGGCAGTGCGGTGCTTGGATTCGGAGGAACGACCGAAGGGCAGAATGCGGTGACGCTGGACGGCGTGAATGTTGCCGATGCAGGCGGGGGCGGGCATTGGTTGCTCCCCAGCATCCAGTGGATGGACGTGATCGAGGTCGGCGGGCTCGGAGCCAACGCCGAGTACGGCGGGTATACGGGAGCCATGATCAACGGCGTCACCAAGTCGGGCGGAAACAGTGTTTCCGGCGATGTCGAGTTTTACTACCAACCGTCCTCGTGGGTGTCGGACAACACACCAGACACGCCCGACGACACCTTCAAGTTCTCCAACGTGGCGGTCAATGTTGGCGGGCCGGTGCTGAAGGACAAACTTTGGTTCTTCGGCGCTGCCGAGTATTGGCGGCTCGAGACGACACCGTTGGGGGCAGAAGACACTTCCGATCGGAAGATCCCCCGTTTTCTCGGGAAACTCTCGTGGCAGGTCAATCCAACGAGTCGCCTGATGTTCATGGCTGAATACGACAAGGTAATCCACGATCGTCGCGGGATCGGGGAGTTCGTGTTGTCCGAGGCGAGTTCGAAGCAGCGTTCGCCGGGCGGAACATTCGCGTTGCATTGGGAGTCGTTGGTCAACGACAGCAACTTCTTCGCCGCCAAAGTCACAGGCTACGACGGACGGGACGATTACTTGCCGTTCAACGGGGAGAACACTCCCGGCCGGATCGATGATGCGAACACGGGTATCTCCTGGCAGAACCAGGACATTCGCCAGCTCAACCATCGCCATATCGTGACGCTGGATGCTTCCTGGAGCCTTTTCAAAGACAACCTGTTCGGCAAGGGCGACGCCCACGCTTTCAAATTCGGGGCGCTCTATGAAGACGCCAAGTCGACCGACTTCTGGCGGCGCAACGGCGGCTTCACTTACTTCGACGACTCTTCGTTCTGTGACTCGCTCAGCGACTATTTCGCCGACCCCGCGTGCGGCGCCGATTTCGTCGAGCGGGGATTTGGTGAGTACAACGCTCAACCGAAGTACAACGGGCTTCATGCCTACGCCCAGGACACGCTCCAGATCGGCCGATTCACGATCAATCCGGGGGTTCGCTTCGGCAGGTACGACGGTGGCTGGAGGGTCACCGGTAACTCGTCCGTGTACAAAGACAGCTTCGTCGACCCGCGCTTGGGTGTGATTTGGGACGTTCGGGGCAACGGGCGCTCGGCGCTCAAAGCCCATTGGGGTCGCTACCACGAGAAGATGTACACCTATCTGTTTGATCGCGAAGCCTCGGGTCAGGCCGCGATCCCTGACCAGGACTGCTTCTTCGATTCCGAAACCGGCCAGTACAGCGATTGCGATACGCCGGTCGCGATCCGTCCTCGAATCGGCAACGTCGACCACCCGTACGTCAACGAGTTGTTGTTGACATACGAGCAACAGCTCGGCAAGAACATGCTCATCGGTGTCGACCTGATCGATCGTCGCTTCCGCAACATCATGGCAATGGTCAACGTCAACCAGGACTATGACCGCGTGACCGCGGTGGGCAATCCGCTGACCGGCGGCACGCTGCCGATCTACCTGCTGCAGTCGGCACCGGAATTCGTGCTGACCACGGACAATGGCGCCTATCGCGACTATCGATCGGCCGTGTTGCGTTTCGAGAAGCGCCGTACCAAGTGGTGGTCGCTGCGCAGTTCATTGACGTGGACCGACCTCGACGGGAACATCATTCGAAACAACGGCTATGGCCGCGAGTTCGAAGATCGCAATGGCCAGGTGAATGCCGACGGGCGAATCGATCTTTCTTACAGCGAATGGGAGTTCAAGCTGTCTGCGCTCGTCGACCTGACGCACGGCTTCACACTCAGCACGCAATACAACTACTACACCGGCTGGTACTGGACCCCCTTCGTCCGAGTCATTGGCCTGGGCGACTATTTCAACGCCAGCGCACGCAACATCAACCTGGTGCCGCGTGGCTCCGAACAGCTTCCCGATCGGCAACTGCTCGATCTGCGATTGGCATGGGATGTCTCGTTGGGAGATCGAAAGTCACTCACGCTGCAGTTGGAATGCTTCAACTGCCAGAACAAGGACACGGTGCTGGACGTGTTCAATCGTTGGGGCTCTTACGATCTGGAGGACGGGACGTTCTCCGGTCCGCGGAGCAGCTACGGAACACCGTTCCAGATCGAGAACCCGCGTCAGATTCGCGCGGGTGCTCGCTTCAGCTTCTGAGTTCGTCCCGAGGGCCGGCAAAAGCCGGCCCTCACTGCGAGGGGTTGATGCGGGCAGTGCGACACACGCTTGTCTTTCTGTCTGTTGCCGTGCTGGCTGTGGCCCACGCGTCGGCGACGCATGGCGATCTGGTCTTGATCGGCGGCGGTGAGGTCGAGTCGACCGAAGCGATTCGCAAGATCGTCGAACTCGCCGGCGGCCCGCAGGCGCCGATCGTCATCCTCCCGACCGCGTCGGAGGATCCAGAGTCCCTGACCTGGTACACCCGCCGCTTCGTCGAAGGCGGCAACGCAACCAACGCCACCACCCTCGCCTTGAAGACCCGCGAAGACGCCGCGCGACCGGAATTCGTGGAGGCCGTTCGCAACGCTCGCGCCATCTTCTTCGGTGGTGGAGACCAGGTGCGACTCACCGATGCGCTGCTCGACACGCCGGTAGGCGACGCGATCGTCGCTGCGTTCGAACGCGGCGTCGTCATCGGCGGAACATCGGCCGGGACCGCGTGTCAGAGCGCACGGATGATTACCGGAGAAGGGAACTTCGAAGTGATCCGAGCCGGAGCGGTCGAGCTGAAGCGTGGCTTCGGATTTTTTCCGGGTGTGATCGTCGATCAGCATTTCGTGGCGCGCCAACGTCAGAATCGACTCTTCACCGTGATTCTCGAGCACCCCGACCTGCTCGGTGTCGGCATCGACGAAGACACGGCGGTGTGGGTCAAGCCGAATGGAACATTCGAGGTGCTGGGAGTCGGCACGGTCATCGTGATCGACGCCAAGCCGGCCACGGTCGAGCGACGCGTCGGTGCCGACGCGGTGACGATGTTGGCGGCACAGGGGTTGAAGGTACACGTGCTGTTGCACGGCGATCGGTTCGACGTGCGGCGTCGCAAGGTGATTCGGTAGGTTCTCGAAGGCGGACGATGGTCGGGCTCGAAACGCCAGGATCATGCGAATGGCCGCTGTTGCGGACGCAAACCGATCGTCGGCTCCGGGCAAAACCTCGAATCGTTAGGTTTTCCCGCAAAATCAGGTGGTTTCCGGCCATCGATCGGGTATTCGCCCGATGGTGATGGAGGACCTTGGATCGCATGATTCCTGCGAAACAAAGGAGGTCTTCCATGACACGCATCAGCAACGCCAACACCGTCGAACCTGGTTTCTACTTCAACCTGCGTGAGCTCCAATTCGCGTCGCTGTCCGAAGCGGGGAAGCTGCCTGGCGATTCCGACAGCGTGTGGCATCGAGTGCCGGTACTAGCGATGCTGATCGGCGCTC
>JAXLQU010000007.1:0-172783 GCA_046331425.1 Acidobacteriota bacterium | reverse complement strand
GGCGCTGTGCTTCACGCCGCGCAGATCGATGATGCACTCGTGAGCCACCAAGCCGTACTTGCCCGTGTATACGACTGGAAAGTGGGGTTCGAGTCGCTTGGCGATGTAGTTGGCATTGAGAATCGCAAGCTTGGTCGCTTGGGTGAGCCCGTCACCACCCATCATGCGCAGGTAGGCGAAGCTGATCGGCAAGATGCTCGGCGAACCCAGCGGTGCCGCTGACACCGGACCGATCCCCTGGCTTCCGCCTCCCTCCGAGAATGGATGACGCGGCAGATACGGCGCCAGGTGCGACGCCACTCCAATCGGCCCCATTCCCGGACCACCGCCACCGTGCGGAATACAGAACGTCTTGTGCAGGTTCAAGTGGCAGACATCGCCACCGAACTCACCGGGGCGGCATAAGCCGACCAACGCGTTGAGGTTGGCGCCGTCGATGTAGACCTGACCGCCCGCATCATGGACCCGCTGACAAATGTCTCGGATCGATTCTTCGAAGACACCGTGCGTCGACGGGTAGGTGATCATCAACGCGCTGAGATTTTGCTTGTGTTGGTCGAGCTTGGCTTGCAAGTCGTCAAGGTCGACGTTCCCGTGATCATCGCATGCGACGACAACTACTTTCATTCCTGCCATCACCGCACTTGCCGGGTTGGTGCCGTGCGCCGACACCGGGATGAGGCAGACGTTTCGATGCGCCTCGCCGCGGGCGTGGTGATAGGCCCGAATCACGAGCAACCCTGCGTACTCACCCTGGGAGCCTGCGTTGGGCATCAGTGAGACCGCCGAGAATCCCGTAATTTCCGCCAGAATCGATTCCAGACGCTGGCACAACTGTGCGTACCCTTGCGTCTGTTCAGCAGGCGCAAACGGGTGAAGGTTGGCGAAACCTGGGTATGAAATCGGGAACATCTCGGCGGCGGCGTTCAGCTTCATGGTGCATGAGCCGAGCGGGATCATTGATGACGTAAGCGAAAGATCGCGATTCTCCAGACGCTTGATGTAGCGCAGCAGGTCCGTCTCGCTGCGGTAGCTGTTGAAGACCGGATGCTGCAAATAGGGCGAGTTGCGAAGCCCGACGCCGTCGATTGGCGAGGAATCCGTCAGGGCGATCGGTGCCGTTCCCGGGCGGCCGCCGAAGATGGCGATCAGGTCTTTCAGGTCGACGTCGTCGACCGTCTCGTCCAACGCAATACCGACGTCGCCGTTGTCGTACTGCCGCAGGTTGATCTGCTTGGCGTGCGCCGCTGCCAAGAGCGCTTTGGTATCGGAACCAGGCGTCACGCGAAGCGTGTCGAAGACGGCGCTGTACCGAACGCGATGACCGAGTGCCGCGAGCTCACGAGCCAGGGCTCGCGTTTGGGCATGAATGCGAGTCGCGATCCGGCGCAACCCTTCCGGCCCATGGTAGACGGCATACATCGAGGCGATCACGGCTAGCAGGACCTGCGCCGTGCAGATGTTGCTGGTCGCCCGATCGCGGCGGATATGCTGCTCACGCGTGCCGAGCGCCAATCGCATCGCCGGCCGGCCTTCTGCATCTTTGGAAACACCTACGATCCTGCCAGGAATCTGCCGCTTGTACTCGTCACGAGTCGCCATGAACCCGGCATGCGGCCCCCCGTATCCCAAGGGCACGCCAAATCGCTGACTGTTGCCAACGACGACATCGGCGCCGAACTCGCCCGGTGGCCGCAGCAGTAAAAGAGACATCAAGTCGGCTGCGACGGTAACCAACACACCCGCAGCGTGCGCCTTGACGATGAATGAATCGTAGTCGAGCACCTCTCCGTCGCTCGTCGGGTACTGCAACAGCGCACCGAAACAGCTCGTTTGCTGAAACTCGATCCGTTCGTGACTCCCTACGATCACCTCGATACCAAGCGGCTCGGCACGGGTTTGCACCACAGCAATCGTCTGGGGGTGACAACGATCGCTGACGAAGAACGCCTTGCCGTCGGCTTTTTTGTCGAGTTGTCGATGACACAGCGTCATCGCTTCCGCAGCCGCCGTCGCTTCGTCGAGCATCGACGCGTTGGCGACCTCCATGCCGGTCAGATCGAGGATCATCGTTTGGAAGTTGAGCAGCGCCTCGAGCCGGCCCTGGGCAATTTCGGCTTGGTAGGGTGTGTATTGCGTATACCAACCCGGATTCTCGAGCACACAGCGGCGGATCACCGCTGGTGTGACCGTATCGCTGTAACCTAACCCGAGATAGGAGCGAAATACCCGGTTGCGTGACGCGAGCTCGGCGAGTTCGGCCATCGCCTCTCGCTCGGTCAACGCCGCCGGCAGTTCGAGCGGTTTGCCCCCGCGGATCGATTCGGGAAGTGTCTTGACCACCAACTCGTCGAGCGCTCCCAGCCCGAGCGACCGAAGCATGCGCGGAATCTCTTCGGGGCGTGGCCCGATGTGACGGAGAACGAAGCGATCGGGGTGCTGAGTCAGATCAGAATGGTCGCGGCTCGACATGGTGCCTCGCAGAAGGAAAACGGAACGCGAGGAGCCTCGGCACCCTCGCGCGGTGGTTGAAAAAGCAGGGTCGATCAAGCGCCGGAACGAAGAGCGAGTGAGACTAACATCCTGTTAACCGGTGAGCCAAGCCGGGGTTGGAAGGCACTCATGGTCGCTACGATCGCACTGTTTGCCGCTCTGCTGCCCGCCGCGCTCTCTGACTCATGCGCCGCCGGGCCTTCGACACAAGCCTCGTTCATCACGGGACAGGTGCAACTGGAGCCAGCGCTGAGCGTCGGCCCCTGGACTCCGCCGATCGCAGTCGACCAGGGGAGGCTGCTCTGCGATCCAGCGCGAGGTCAGATCGTGTTCCTAGGGGTCGACGGGAAGAGCCGGGTTCATCTTTGGCTCCTCCAAGCGCAGTCCGATCGCTGGCAAGTAGAGCGAGAGCTCCACGATCTGCCGTCGGTCACAAGCGTGGCGATCTCCGAAGGCAGCTTGGCTTTGGGGGTCGTGCGACGAGAAACGGCAGAGCTCTGGCTGATGCCGGCCGAAGGCAAGTCGCGACCACAGATACGACAGGTTGGAATGCCGATTGTCGGGGCGGTGCTGCCGGGTGATCGCTCGATCTGGTGGGTCGCGACCGGAAGCGAACTTCGGGGCTTCAACCGCGATGATGGTTCGACGCGGGAGGCTTCGTGTTTCCGTCAACGCTTTCGGCACTCGCTGCAGTTCCCGGCTCAAACCTGCTCGTGACCGCGTGGGGCGACACTGTCGTACTTATCGATCCGCACGATCGACCGGCACGGGGTGTCCTTCCTTGGCGCGCACAGACGACTGTCGCCGAAGCACCGAGCCGACTCGAAGCCGAGCGCGACGAAACGAGCGTAACGGTGAGACTGTACAGCGGTCACGAGAAAGGTGTAACGACGATTCTGCTCACACCGCGTGCGTCCTCGACAGCTGTTTCCGATGGCAAGCCGAGTGGTGTTGGCACCGTCGACGCGTACCCGACGCCACCGAGCGACACGAGGCCCGAGCGTCCGTCCGAACCGCCCGCGCAGAAACCCGCGCCTCCACCCGAGACGACGGCACCGAGACCGCGCGAGGTGCAGCCGGTCGATGCGCCGCCGGCCACAAAACCGCGAGAGGATCGGCCAACGCCTCGAGAGCCGGCGCCAACTCTCGAACCGGCGAGCGAACCCCGTCTTTCCGAAGCTGGGCCACCCGTCGAGCTCGTCCCGACCGATCTCGGACCTGCATGCACACCCGACCCCAGCGAAAAAGGTGTGATTGCAGGGCGCGTCGATGACCGATCGGGATTGGCGAGGGAGGTCGTAGCGCACGGCCCGGACAATCTGCTGCGCGAGGCAGCGCGAGTGGTTCTCAGCCGAACCGCCTCAGGCGTTTGCTTCCGTATCGCCGGGCTCAGCCCGGGCCGCTATCGCGTTCAAGTCATGGGCGCGAGCAGTGGCTCGTTGCGTACGCGGCCACAATTCGGGAGCGTCACCGTGTCGCCGGACCAATCGATCACTCTTCAGTTCACGGTGGACGGAAAACTTTGAAAGACAAGGAGGACTCGATGCGACTCAACTCTTTCCTGCTGGTGATGTTCTCGATTTCTAGCGCGTGGGCTGCCGTACCGCCGCCGCCCGCACCGGAGGCGCGCAAAGCTATCCCCGCCGCTGACCAAGTCGGTGAGCCGGTTCGCCAGTCGACACGAGATATCTACATCCTCTCGGCGCAGTGCACGCGTGACGTGGTCGGACCCTACATGATTGGAAAAGTTGTTCCCGACGGCCAGGCGCCACAACTCAGTCCCGGTGACAAGATCCACCGTCAACGCGGGCCCTTCATCGACGGCAGCCGCGTCTTCAACGTTCGGGACGGACTGGCTTGCCGGGATCTGGAAAGTGCAGGACTGATACTTTTGGAGATTGCTCAACGCGTTGGCAGCAAACAAGCGCTTCGTGAGTTCATTCCGACGGTCGAGGCGCGTTTGAAATCCGCGCCGAACTTCAGCGAAAAAAACAGCCTCGTGAAAGAGATCGAGGGCCTGAAGAAGCGCCTATAGCGAGTTGCACCGGGTTAGTTGGTGGGGTCGATCTGCGCATGTTCTAGCATGTGCATGCCGATCCACTGCGCCATGATGTCCGAAGGCAGAGCACCGAGTGTGATGGTGAAGACCCGCTCTTTCCCGGCGCGGAGCACGCTGTATTGAACGTTGTCCCCAGGCACCTGCTTTGACCGTCGCTCGGAGATTTTGTCGCGCAGTGCGGGGTTGTCCAACCGCAACCCGTCCATCGCGACCAACACATCACCCGCGATCAGGCCTGCCGCTTCTGCCGGGCTGCCTGGCACGACACGGTAGATCCGCAGCGGTTTGCCGCCCATCGAATCGTCGTACTCGATGCCGAGCCATCCGCGTTTCTTCAACGTTGAAACCAACTCGTTGAGACAGACTTGAACGTCCTTCGTGCATCGAAATGCCTGCTCGGCGGCAAGTACCGGTCTCGGGCTCAGAGCCATCAGCCAGAGTGAAACCATCACTGCTGCAATCGACCTCATTGCTCGTTTCCCTTCGTTCGAAGAACCCGTCCGTCCCCTATGGCTCAGAGGTTAAGGCCTGTGGCGGTGAATCGCAGGCAGGCTCCGTAAAAGCTTCCCGATTGTGTCAAGTGAGTGTAAACAGCGAGTGGTTTCGCCCGGCCGCCTGTTTGTAAAACGGTATAGTTCGAAGGCAATAGCGAGTAAGCAACGTGCAGCCGTTCCTCCGACGCCACCCCAATGCCGTCTTCGTGGTCCTAGTGGCACTGCCGCTTGCGCTGCTGCTCGCCCTTCAGAGTTGGTGGCTGATGAAACTGCAGCAAGCGGCCGTAACGGCCGACCGAGCGACACTCACGAATTATCTCGATACCGTGACGGCCGATCTGGTCAGCGACTACGGCCCGAGTGCCGATCGTGCGCTGCGGCTGTCGCCGGAGCTGTTCACCGGTGACAACCTGAATCGTGCTGCCGACGCTTTCCGACGCGCTGATTTTCTCGGGGTTCGTACGTTCTTCGCGCTTCAACTCACCAGTGGGCAACCGCAACGACTGATGTTTTTCGATCGCGACTCGGGGGAGATGGAGGTTCGTGCTCCGTCGGCGGAAACGCGTGCGGTGATCGTGGCCTGCAAGCCATACGAGGCGTTCGCACTCAAAGGGATCGAACTCGATCGCAGCCGCCTGACGGTGGAAGAGCGCGATCCGGATCATCGGATCGTCTTGCTGCCGATATTGGGGGGCGATTCGCGCGTTGTCGGTGTTGCAGGGTTGATCCTCGACGAGGAGTACTTCCGCGAGTCCCGGCTGCCGCAGCTGGTGCGGCAATCGCTTCCACGGTTCTTCCCCGCCGATATGCGCGAGAACGTCGTGGTGCGCGTCACGGATAGCCGCGGCAAGACCGTCTTCGAAACGGTGGCCGCCGAGAGCGGCAGTGACGACGTCAGTCACGGTCTTGCCTTCGTGTTCACCGATTGGCGAATCTCGGCTGCCAATCGGTTTTCGCACCCCAGCAAGATCGCGCGCGCCAACCTTTGGGTGACGCTGGCGCTTTCCGGTGCGGCCGCGATCGTCCTGGTGGTCGGCCTTGGTCTCGCAGTCCGCACGACGACGCGAGAACTTCGCCTCTCGAAGATGAAGAGTGATTTCCTCGCGAACGTCTCGCACGAGCTTCGCACGCCGTTGGCATCGATCCGCGTATTCGCCGAGTTTCTCAGGCTCGGTCGTGTCGGCGACGGACAGAAGATTCGTGAGTACGGAACGTTCATCGACGCCGAGAGCCGTCGGCTGTCGAAGCTGGTCGAGAACCTGCTTGACTTCTCTCGCATCGAGTCGGGCCAAAAGCGCTATGAGTTGCAGCCGATGGAATTGCTTCCGGTAATCGACGAGACGCTGGTCTCATTTCGTGTGCGGGCACAACAAAGCGGAACGCCCCTGCTGTATCAGCCTCCCGAGTTGCCGGCACTGAGTGCGAATCTCGACCCGGAAGCATTCTCACAGGCGCTCTTCAATCTCTTGGATAACGCGCTCAAGTACTCGCCGGCGGGCCGGCCGGTAGAACTTTCGATAGCTCGGGAGGAGAAAGAACTTGTGATCTCGGTCCGCGACCAGGGCATCGGTATTCCCCCAGAAGAACACGAGAAGGTGTTCGAACGATTCCATCGTGTGGGCAGCAGTCTGGTACACGACGTGAAGGGCAGCGGTCTGGGTCTGTCGATCGCGAAGCACATCATCGAGGCTCATGGCGGCCGTTTGTCCCTCGAGAGCACTCCCGGTCAAGGCAGCACGTTCCGGCTACATCTCCCGGCAATAGCGTGAGTGAGGACGCGACAATGGCAAAAGTACTGATCGTAGAGGATGACGACTCGATGTCGGTGGCATTGCGAGATGGCTTCGAGTACGAGAAGTACGCGGTATCGTTGGCAAAAGACGGAGAGAGCGCTCTACGGATGGCGACACGCATCTCTCCTGATCTGATTATTCTCGATGTGATGCTGCCGAAGATGTCAGGCCTGGACGTCTGCAAACGCCTTCGCAGTGAGCGAAACGGTGTGCCGATCATCATGCTGACGGCTCGTGGGCAGGAAATCGACAAGGTGCTGGGCCTGAAGATCGGCGCCGATGACTACGTGACGAAGCCCTTCAGCTTCATGGAACTGATGGCGCGCGTGGAAGCTGTGATGCGGCGGGCTCAGGGCCAGATCGAGCCGATCGAAGAGCTTCACTTCGGCGATATCTCGGTCTTTTTCAAGAAGGGCGAGGCCACCAAAGCAGGGGCTCCGATCGATCTTTCCCCACGCGAGTTCACGCTTCTTCGGTTCTTGGCCGAGCGAAAAGGTGATGTTGTGTCGCGTGAGCAGTTGCTGACGATCGTGTGGGGTTACGACTCGTCATCGACGAGCCGCACGGTAGACGTTCATATCGCGAAACTGAGGCGGAAGATCGAGAACTCGCCCGAGGAGCCGAAGTTCATCATCACTGTCCACGGAATGGGCTACAAGTTCATGGGTTGAGGCGCGTCCACGAAATACCTCGGATCGATCGCCCCAGATCATTCCCGACCCAGGGCGGCATGCGTTCGAGATTCGGTGTTCCGGCGCGTGCAGCATGCGAGTAACTCGAACATTGGATAGCTGCGCGCCGGTTCGCGTTCTGACCCAATAGGCGGCGCCGTTGGGATCGTTCTACGCGCCTCTCGCGGTGACGCTCCCAATCGCGCGGCACGCTACGCGACCAACCCTGGCGATGATTTCGAGACACAGCGACAAACGATTCTCGAAAGGAACACCGTTCACTCGTCGCTTGTCTCCAGCGCGCGAAGAGCGATCCGCAGCGATCTGGCCGCTGACTTGGAAAATCGTCTCAGCCTGAGACTCGAGCTTGTCTCGCCTCGCCCGTTGGTGCCGCTCAACCCCGCTTGGCGCAGGAGTTTGCACGGGATGGATCGTCGGTTCTCAGCTTCGGCACGGGGGTTGCTGTACTTCTCATCGAGCGCCGGCGATCACGCCATCGAGCAGGAACTGATGCCGACGCTGCTAATGCGGTGGGCAAGCTCCTGCTCGGGAGGTTCGGCCATGAAACAGGTCATCACGTCGATCGTCTTCGTTGCCATCGCGCTGTTCGCCCTTGGTTTGAGCGGCGGGGCCGCTTTGGCCGGCGGGATCACGGTACAAATGGATCGACCTTTTGTGGTTGGCGATCGCGTCTTGCCACCGGGCGAGGTCTCGATCCTGCCGACCTCGCATAGCGGCTTCATGGCGATCTTGGTCGATGGTAGGCAACTGGGGCTGCTGCAGCGTACCGACAGCGGATACGGCAGCGACTTCGCCACCCCTAGGTTGGTATTTGAACGCGATCGTTCAGGTCTATTGCACCTCGTTCGTATCCGCTACATCGCGCCAGGCGGTTTGGTCACACGGATCATCCAACTGGAGGTTGCCGCGCTTTCACAGAGCCTACCTCTGGAAACCGCGATCGCTCAGGCGAGTGTGGCAAGCCTGCGCTGACAGCATCGAACGGTGATGCGCGTGGTGCCTGCTCTTGAAGAGCCGGCATCACGCGCTTTCGTTTTATTCACTCGGGCGGGATATCCTCTCCCCGCGGTCGTCGTTCATCCTCTCGACCGCTTGGAGATCTGCCCCATGCTGCGAGCGGCCTCGTACCGAACCCTGACGATCTTCCTGATGTTCTGGCCGGCATCGGCCATATCGACTCCGGCTGCCGACAACTCGAAGAGGGCCGCCTCGACCGCGGCGCTCGAGGAACGGATCGCGACGCTCGAAAAGGCTATGACCGATCGCGTCGCGGCACTCGAACAACAGATCGCACAGCTCAAGCAACAGCTCGATGCCCGCCCGACCGCTCCAGCTCCAGCTCCAGCGGCGCCGGTCGACGACCCCGCCGCGACCGCGTTGCGAACAGAAGCTGAGGCTCTCGCCGCGGCCGGCAAGTTTCTGGAGGCCAAGAGCAAGTACGACGAGATCGCGACCAAGTATCCCCAGTCGACAGCGGCCCGAGCGGTCTCGACCGTGCGCCGAGAACTCGAGATCGTCGGTCGCGCCGCACCTCAAACTCTGGACGTCGACAAGTGGTACCAAGGTGAGGAAGAGGGGAAGAAGAGCCTGACGTCGAAGGCGACGCTGTTGGTGTTTTGGGAGACGTGGTGCCCGCACTGCCAGCGTGAGGTTCCGAAGATGGTCGAGGTCTACGGACGTTTCAAAGACAAGGGGTTGTCGGTTATCGGCTTGACCAAACTCACCCGTGGGTCGACTGACGACGCGGTTTCAGCATTCATCAAAGAGCATGGCGTCTCATATCCGATCGCAAAGGAAAAAGGGAGTCTGTCGGAGTACTTCAACGTCTCTGGAATTCCGGCTGCCGCGGTGTTGAAGGACGGCAAGATCGTGTGGCGTGGACATCCCGCGCGATTGACCGACGAACTGATCAAGGCCTGGCTCTAGCGAACACTGGGACACTCATCGCCACAACAACCAAGCCCAGGCGACGACCAGAGTGATCAACGTTATTGGCACACCAACCGCCAGGTGCTCGAGGAACCCTATCTCGACTCCCTCTTTTCGAGCGATCTCGAGCACAATCACGTTGGCTGCGCTTCCCAAGATCGTGAGGTTTCCGGCCAAGGTCGAGAACGCGGCGAGTCCCAGCCAGAGCGGATGGGCCACGGCTGGCGACATCGATTGCAGCGTCGGTAAGAACAGCATCGTCGCCGGGACGTTGCTCACGAGTTGAGACAACAGCGAAACGGCGGTGCCGAAACGCGCCAAACTGATGTTGCCCGCCTCGGCCATCGGTCCAGCGATCGATTCCACCATCAGGTTCGCCGCGCCCGCCGACTCGAGCGCTCGCGTAAGCACAAACAGGCCGCCGAAGAACAGCAAGAGACTCCAATCGACTCGGGGCCACACCTCCCGCGGGCGTCGAGCGCCACAGAGGATCACAGCGGCCGCCGCAGTCATAGCCGCCGCGGCGGGCCTTGCACCGCATGCGAGTGCGATCAACATGCCGAGAACACTCAGTAGGCTCGTCACCTGGATCCAAGGTTGTCGCGCTGTGGTCTCAGGCCAGACTCGGTTACCGATACGCCGTCGCGTGAACGCACCTCGATAGCGCCACGAAAGCAACCCGCCGAGCCCAACCAGCCCGACGATCGAGACGGGAGCCAGCGCGGCCGCGAACGGCAGCAGTGGGATCCGGGCCGCAGTGGCAATCATCGCGTTCTGTGGGTTGCCCAAGAGCGTGCACAGGCTCCCAATGTTGGCTGCCGCAGCAAGCGCAATCAGCAGCGGCACGGGAGGAAGTTCGAGCCGACGGGCGACCCGGATGAGCGTCGGCGTGAACATCAGGCAGATCGTGTCGTTCATGAAGATCGCCGACAGTCCGCCCGCCGATAGCACCGTCCACCACAGCAATCCTCGAGCCGTCGTTGCACGCCTCAAGATTGCATGTTCGGTCGCCTCGAAGAATCCCGATGATTCGAGGTAGGCCAGAACGATCATCATTCCCAACAGGAACAGGATCGTATCGAGATCGATCGCCGCCAGGGCCGCGTCGAAGTCGAGCACACCGAACGCGACCATCGCGACAGCGCCCAGCAACGCACCGGCCGGTCGACCCAGATGAAGGACCGGCAGCCGCTGAAAGGCGATCACCAGATAGGAAACCACGAAGATCGTCAGGGCGATCGTCATGGTCGCGAAGTCTAGCGCGAGGCCCTTGTTTTGAGGCTCTCTGTGATAGCGTTGGCACACGCCCGCACGGGTAATCGAGAGGACGGCAATGAGCGAGGAACGAAGGGGTAAATCGCCGTGGTTTTATCTCGGAATCGGCTGCGTCGTGTTCCTGATCATTGGCGTGATCGGCATGGGAACGTGCGGCTATGGCATCTGGCGCTACACGGAGAAGGTGAAGAAAGAGCTCACCGACCCAGCGGCTCGCGAGCGGAAGGTCTTGGAAGTTCTCGGCACGAGCTCGATGCCGGAGGGTTATTTTGCAGGCGTCGGCCTCGACGTCCCGATGGCGATGCAGGTCGCAATCTTGACCGATCAACCGGTGAGCGTCACCGACAAAGACGTCGATCCTCGCTTCAAAGAGCGTGGCTTTCTCTACACTCACATCCCGCTGAAGAAGGCTGATGATCCCAAGCTGCTCGACTTCTTCGAGGCCCGCACCGACGATCCGCAGGTCCTTAGCGACGCGGGTGTCAACATGGACTTCGGACGCGGGAAGATCCTCGCTCGCGGTGTCATCGAGGGCCCGCCGCGTTTGCTCTACGCCGTGCAACGAGGTCGCGCCCCGATGGCACTTGCCAGTAACCAACTTCTTTCGACGCTGATCCTGATTCAGTGTCAGCAGGACTCCTCGCTGCGCGTCGCCATTTGGACCGGGCCCGATCCTTCGGCTGGGGGTGAGCTAGGCGCCCCGGTCGCCGCCGGTTCTGTTGCCGACCCGGCAGCGATCGGGACGTTTCTCGGACAGTTCAACCTGTGCCGCTGAGGCAGAATCGAGCGCTGTCTCAGCGCAGGGAAAACGCCACGCGCACCGTCATGAACACGCGGATCGGTTGACCGCCGCGCAACGCGGGCCGGTATCTCCAACGCAGCACCGCTGTGCGTGCGGCCTCCGCCAACACCGGATTGCCGTCCTTGACCGCGACCGACTCAACCTGACCGTCCACGCCGATCACGGCCTCGAGGCGCACCACGCCTTCGATTCGCGATAGCTGTGCGAGGCGCGGGTAAATGGGATCGGCCTTCTCGATCGCCTCGGGTTTGGTAACGCTCGAGTCACGTTCCGCGTCGATCGGTGCATCGTTGTCACTGTGACTTCCGGGAAGGCCCTCGTCGTTCCCTTTCGACCCGCCCGGTCCTCCCGTGCCGTTACCAGGTCCGACTCCGGTCGGATCTACGCCGCTGTGTTCATCTCCGTCGTACTCGCTCGTCAAGGCCTCGGCCGGAGGATCCGACTCAGGTGTTTTCGTCTCGGCCTCGACATGCTCCGGCACGTATTTCGGTTGCACCAGCGAGTCCTGTGTTGGCTTTGGCGGTTTCACCTCACGCGGAAACGAACCGGCCTCGGGTGGACCAGGGAGCTTCAGTTCCGCCCTTGCAACGAAGATCGGAAGAGCTTCAGGAGGGTCTGGAGACTTCACCTCAACCAGCACGAGGTGAAACGCGAGCACGACCGTCGCCAATACTGAAAGGTGAATCGCCGTCGCCAGCGCCAACGCGCGGTCGGTCCAACCATGGCCCGCCTGTACCCGCATCGAGAGCAAGGATTCGAACATCGTCGCGCCTCCCTCGGGCCTAGCCCGTTGAGGCGACTGTGGGCCCCAGCCCAAGGAATAGCTCTGGGTGGCCTGTCTCAGCGCGGCGGCAATACCGCGCGATGGTGCGGTTACGACACGGCAAGCGCGAACCGCACAAGACTGCAGAGATGGGCCGCTCTAGAACCCAGGTTGCGGGTCCTGCACCGTGACGTCCGTGACGAAGTACGGTGTCTCACCGAACCAACTCACCGGAATGCCGACATGCTGCTGGTAGTGCACGGTGACTCGCTTCCCGACCGCCGCACCGAGCCGTTCCGCGGCCTCCGAATCCCGGCAACTGAATTCCCAGATAACCGGTGCGACTCCCGGTACGGTAGTCATCGCCAGTTCGCCTTCCCACGTCTTGAAGATGTAACCCTTGCGCCCGAATTTCTGGATCACGCCGGCACGTTCGCCGTCCGAGTAGGTCCACCACAGTGTGAGGGCCGTGTATGCCACGGCGAGCAGAACAAGCGCAATCAGCGCGAGCACGATGATTTTGATGAAACCGCGCTGCGCGCCCGCTCGGTCGTCCGTGCTCATCGTTGATCTCTCCATCTGTCGTTGCGTTTTGGTGTCGAGGATTATTGCTCAAGCTCCGGAAAAAAGGTCAATCGCGAGGCGCAGGGCCAATGCGCCAACGACAACGAGAAAAACGACCCTCACGAAGCCGCTGCCGCGCGCCAAAGCGATACGAGCGCCAAAGAACGATCCAAGCATGTTGCAGGCGGCCATCGGGAAAGCCAGTTGCCAGAGAATCTCACCGCGCCAAGCGAACACGGCGACCGCCGCCAGATTGGTGGCTGCGTTGATCACCTTGGCGTGGACCGACGCTCCCACAAATTCCATTCCCATCAGCCAGACACTGGCGAAGATTAGAAATGTCCCGGTTCCGGGCCCGAAAAAACCGTCGTAGATTCCGATCGCCGTACACAGTAAGAGCCAAGTTCGGACTCGATCAGTCTTGCGTGTCGGCACGACGCCAAGATCACTCCGCCACATGACGATGATCCCGACGACAACGATCAGAACCAGCGCGACCGACCGGAACGAGCGCGGAGAGATCAAGCTCACCGCCCACGCGCCGGCCACCGAGCCACCAGCCGCCAGCAGCGCAGCGCACGCCAGCCGGGAGCGATCGACATGGACCCTTTTCAAATAGGTCCAACTCGCCACCAAGACTCCCGCTAGCGCCGCCACTTTGTTGGTGCCGAGCAGAGTGCCGATCGGGTCGGCATGGCGGACCACGAGCAGCGCCGGCAACTGGATCAAACCGCCACCACCGACGATCGCATCGAGTAGCCCCGCCAGAAACGAAAACAAAAGGAGCGCGCTCATCGCGAGGTCTTGGGCCGACAACCGATCCAGTTCAACAACTCCATCCACCACCAGCGGATACCCACCAAAAGGAAACGCCAATCCTGTAGGAACTCAGGGGGTTTCCCTTCGACCAGGTGTCCGACGATCTGGAGTCCCCAGCCTGCGACGAACCCGCCCAGGCACCAAACAATCAGTGCCGGGGCCACGAATGAGGCGATCGCGGCGAGCGTGATCGAAAGCGCGATCAACGGGATCCCGATCGCATGGCACAGGCGATTGATCGGGTGCTGATGACTTGCCGCATATTGCTCCAAAGGCGGCATTCGTGAATCGGTCATCTGGCGGGTCGCCGTGAGGGTTGTGCGTTCTGGTTCAAGCGATCAAGGCCTCGAGTCCCTCGTGGCGCGGACCATTCGAATCGCACACCGCGAAGCGCGCCCCTGGCGCGGCACGAAGACAGCCGCCCGCGTACACACCTTGGCGGTTCATCGCATAGAAACTCACGTTGAACTTAGGCATCCCCTGCTCATCCAGAAGTCGCTTCTCCACCGTGTTCGAGCGGATTCTAGATAGAGTCTCCATCACGGCGTCCAACGGATGCTTGCCGGACCGCATCAGTTCGACGACCAGAAACGATGACAAGCCAAAGAGATTGGCCTCGCCTCGCCCGGTTGAACCGCACGATCCGACGCTGTTGTCGAGGTAATTCCCAGCGCCGAGCACCGGAGAGTCGCCAACCCGTCCCGGGATCTTGAATGCCAGGCCACTTGTTGTCGTGACCCCGGCCAAGTTGCCGCTCGCCGTCAAGCAGGCCAAATGAATCGTGCCGAACGCATGCCACGGATCCAAATGCCCTTGGGCGATCATCGTTTCACGAGCACGGTCTGCCGCAGCACCTCTTGTCTTTGGGTCGAGCCAATGTTCCGGATCGATCAATCGTTTCCACTCCAACCAGCTCCTGCGAGACGTCTCAGTGTTCAAGTCGGGCTCGATCGCGAAACCGATCTGGCGAGCGAAGCTCTGTGCACCTGCACCCACGAGCAGGTGATGATCAGTCTGCTCGAGCACCGCCTTGGCGACCAAAGACGGCGTCCTGACACCCTCTAGCGCAGCGACAGCTCCAGCCCGTTTGGTGGGGCCGTGCAGACACGAGGCATCGAGTTGCACGACGCCGTCGGCGTTCGGAAGCCCACCATAACCGACACTCGTATCGAGCGGATCGAGTTCGACGACGTTGGCACCCGCGACGACCGCATCCAGCGGGTCCTTCCCTTCGGTCAACATGGCGAAGGCGATGGCAACCGCCGTGCGATCGCCCCCGTTCTTGAACTCGTGCCCGTTGGCCGATGCAATCACCAGCGGTCGTCGGGGTTCCCTGACGACGGCCGGGGTCTTCACAGCTTCATGGGCAGGAATCGCGAGGACACCTGCGGCAAGCCGATTGAACTGTCGTCGCGTCAGCGGTGCTGTCATCGTCGCTCCCAGGGTCGGATCCTAACCGAATTCGCGGCCAGTTCGGCGGTGGCTGATCGAGGTTCCCAGCCCTGGACAGCCACAGTCACGGCCACGGGCCACTCGAGATCTTTTTTCGTCGAGACTCTTGACGACACAAGTAGTCGTCCGTACTCTCACTTCAACTACTTCTGTAGTCACAACTGCCTGACACCTGACGACACCTGTCGCCAGCTAGGCACGTGGAGAGATCTCGTGGTCAAGGCAACTCTGGGTGAACAAGAATTAGCGCTCCTTCGCTGGGTAGCGGAGTACGGACCCCTAACCGTCGGTGAAGCACTCGAGCGATTCGGCGAGCAGCACGGATACGCCCGAACCACGGTCACGACGATGCTCGAGCGTCTTCGCAAGAAGGGTTATCTGGTGAGGCGATCACGCCAGGGGATCAATCAGTACGCCTCCAAGACCGGCCACAAGCGGCTCCTGCACGAGCAGGTCGAGAGATTTGTCGAACGAACTCTCGAGGGGTCGGTATCCCCCCTGGTCGCGTACCTTTCGGAAAGCCGGGCGCTATCGCCCGAGGAAGTCCAGCAACTGGAGAGCCTCGTCGACCGGCTGAGCTCCAAGCCAAGGGGCTGACCGATGAACCAGCTTCTCGTCGTCGTGTCGTCGGTCGCCGATCGGCTCTTCATCGCGTCGGTGATCGGTGGACTCTGGATCCTGCTGACGTGGGGCGTGCTTCGTGTTCTTCCACGCCTGCCGGCCGCCTTCCGAGCGGCGTTGTGGTGGTTCCTGGCGCTCAAGCTCTTGTTGCTGCTGCTTCCGACTCCTGCAGTCGAAGTCGCGTTGCTTTCCAGCCCACCGCCCCCGTCCCCTACTTTTCAGCAGCTTGTGGCGCAACTGCGCGCACCCGGCCTGGTGTCGCCGCAATCTCACGATTACTCGCGCCTGCTCGACAGCCTGCTCGGAGTCTGGTGTTTCGGTGTGATCACCCAACTCTGTGTCACTACTATCCAGTGGCGCCGGCTGCGCGGCGTTCTTCGCGAGACGATTGAAATCGATCCACCCCACGGCCCACAACGCCTCACATCGCTGATGTCCAGCCTCGGCCTCGCGCGCCAGCCTCGAGTGCTCGTTTCCATGTCGATCTCGAGCCCGATCGCAACCGGATGGCGAATTCCTTCGATCATCCTCCCTCGGATCACTCTCCAAAACTGGAGTGCACGTCAGAGTGACCTGGCACTGGCTCATGAACTCGCCCATCACAAACGCCGCGACTTGATCTGGGCGCTCGTGCCATGGGCGGCACGAACGCTGTTCTGGTTCCACCCGATGGCTTGGTTGGCCGTTCGCGAGTATCGACTTGCAACCGAGCAAGCGTGTGACGCGCTCGCACTCGAAGCCTGTCAGGCGTCACCCAAGGAGTATGGCCAGTGGCTGCTTGCCATGTCTCCGGTTCGACCTTCAGCCGGTTGGTTGAGCCAGCCAGCGGCCTCTCCGCAATTTCGCTTACTACAAAGGAGACTTGTGATGCTCGAAAACACCTCGAACGGGAACTCACGCACACCGCTGCTCTATCTTGCCGGCGCGCTCGCCGCGCTGGCGATTCTGATCCCGATTCGCGTCGTCGCCGACGATCGCGCGCCGGAAACTAGACCAAACGCCAGGCAGTCGGCGGAGGCTGTCGCGCCGAACAGGGATTCGGCGGTTGCCGCGCTGCCCCGCGACTCAGCCGAGGAGATCGACCGCCTCAGTGAGGAGATCGCGCTTCTAGCCGAACGGAGCGCTCAACAGGTCGAGAGCGACTCGCGACGCGGAGCGCCTACGAGCACCGTTCCCAACCACGTGCAGCGCCGCATCCAGGAACTCGCTCGGCGGGTCGATCGCTTGGCACAGCGGCAGGCGCAGCGCGGACTACAGCTGGCGCGGCGAGGCCGGCAATTGGCGCCGGTTGAAGCCGTTTCGGCAGCAGAACTGGCCCGAGTACAAGAAGAAATGGAACTCGCGGCGGTCGATTCGATTCGGGCACAACGCGAAGCACAGCGCGCGGAAGAGCAGGCGCTGGCGCGCGCCTACGCCGCTCCCTCAGCCGCCGAGGCACCCAGCGAAGAACTCTACTGACCTGCCTGTCTACTCTTGGGGTTTTGACCGGCCGTCGGCGAGCGCTTTCGCGTGAGCAGCGACGCAGCGATCGAAACCCCAAGAAAGAAACCGACAACCAGCAACGACACGCTGGTGGAAATCGGAAGCCATTCCGCGATCAACATCTTCAGCCCCACGAAACAGAGCACGGCAGCAAGCCCGTATTTCAAGTAGACGAACACGCCGATCGCACCGAAGACCGCGAAATAGAGCGATCGAAGGCCGAGTATCGCCAAGAAGTTCGAGCTGTAGACCAAGAAAGGGTCACGTGTCACGCCCAGGGTTGCCGGAATCGAGTCCATCGCAAACACCACATCCGTAACGTTAACGACCACAAGAACGAGTAGCAGCGACGTCGCCATCAACCGGCCGTCGACACGAATCAGAAACCGCTGTTCATGCTCGCCTGGAGCGACGGGGAGCCAGCGACGCGCCAGCCGCAGCACTATGTTTTGAGAGGGATCACTTTCCGCTCCCCCCTCTCGTGCGAGTTTCACGCCGGTGACAATCAGAACTCCGCCCAACGCGTAGATCAACCACTCGAACTTCTCGATCAAGGCGACTCCCGCAAAGATCATCACCGCACGCAGGCCGATCGCTGCAACGATCCCCCAAAACAAGACGCGATGCTGATGTCTTCCCTGCACCCCGAAAAAGTTGAAGATCGCCAAGAACACGAACAGGTTGTCGACCGACAAGGAGAGTTCGATGACGTACCCGGTTAGGAACTGAAGCGCCGCTTGCCGGCCGGACGGCACATGTTCGGAGTCGAGCGCCAGGCCTCCGACTCCATTGTCGTAAAGCCATGGTAGTGCCGCGGCAAAAAGCAGCGACAGCGCAACCCAGAATGAGGTCCAGGCAAGCGCCTCGCTGATTCGCATGGAACGTGGATGCCGATGAAAGAGCGCCAGATCAGCGCACAAAAGCGTCCCGACGACCAGGTTGAACACAACAAAGGCGATCGCTTGGTGTCCGAAAAGCAAAGTGCCACTCCCCGAGGAGGGGCCTGAGCTTATCAGCAGCTCTGACTGCCAGCGAGAGCGAGTGGTGGGCGGTTTTTCGATCAGACGACTTGAAGAACCTGCATGCGCGTTCGCCAAAGGCGATCGATCAGCAGCTGAGTCTTGGGCCCACCGATGCGAGCCATCACAAGTTGTTCTCCGGGTCGGTCGGTGTTGTGACACAGCACCACGAAGATGTGGGCCTCGTACTCATGGGCCAAAGAGACCAAGCGAGCGATCGTTTCGCTCTGCTCCGCGTGGGGCACGAGCAGACAAATCCGCCGCGTCTCAGCCCCAGCTCGAGCAATGCGCGTGAAAGCCTTGAAGATGTCGGACTCGGTAATGATTCCAACCAGTGACTGGTCGTGGACGACGGGGAGTGCTCCTATCTGTCGCTCCAACATGCGCTCTCCGACATGCTCGATCGGATCGTTGGGAGAGCAGACTTCCAGGCGGCTCGTCATCCACGAGTGGACCTTGTGACTTCGCAGCAGGTCCTTCGTTTCCTGCGGCAACGCGACGTTTCCTCGGAGCAAGTGCGAGTTCACGATGGGGTAGAGGTCGGACCGGGAAATCATTCCGACCAAAGCCGTTGAGTCGACGACCGGAAGGCGTCTCACTCGCTCTCGCCGAAAGATCTCGATGACCTCGAGCAGGGTCGCCATGGGGACGATCGTGTGCGGCGACGGAGTCATCCAATAGCGAACGATCATGCAGCCTCCGGGAACGACGCTGCTCGGCGATGTCGTCCACACTATCGGCTACACGATTGCTAGCTTGAGGTCTGATACCCAGGCAGAAAAAAACGCCCGCAAGCTCCAGGCTTGCGGGCGCGGTTACCCGAACCGACTCAGCCTAGCTTCTTGACCTCGCTAGCCTGCGGCCCCTTGGGGCCTTGAGTCAGTTGAAACTCGACGACCTCTCCCTCGCGCAGCGACTTGAAGCCGCTCCCCAGAATGGCTGTGTGGTGCACGAACACATCAGCACCGCCCTCTTGCGAGATGAAGCCGTAGCCCTTGGCATCGTTGAACCACTTCACGGTTCCCTTCGGCATGCGTTGCCTTACCTTTTCCGTCGTGCGGCAACTGCCGCACGGACTGCTGTGATCGGTTGAGACATCGCCGAGGGCAGACCTGTTCCACCCAGAACACGACAACACGTCACAACCGTTTCAATCCTGATTGCGATAAATGTAGGGAGCTGTTGTAAGCAACTCGTGCGAGCGATTGTGCCGACGATACCGGAGTCCATGAGTCCCAACCCTACAAACCGGAACGACTAGATCGCCGGGGAGTGCACGGTGCACTGCCAAGTCCGGATGATGGGGGGCGACCCTTGGGGACGCAAGTGGAACGACTGACAGTCAAAAAAAAGCGGGGCGCTCGACGCGCCCCGCCAAAGCCGACGACTCAGCCGAGCTTCTTGACCTGGCTCGCCTGCGGACCCTTCGGACCCTGGGTCAGCTGAAACTCAACCGACTCACCCTCAGACAGCGACTTGAAGCCCGATCCGAGGATTTCGGTGTGATGGACGAACACATCGGGACCACCGTCCTGACTAATGAATCCGAACCCCTTTGCATCGTTGAACCACTTCACGGTTCCCTTTGGCATTGCTTACCCAAACCTTTCTGTTTCTGGGCGCATGGCGCCCTAAAGACGAAAAAGCCCGATCCATGCTCTTCCTTCGCGGGCAGAACTGTTCTGCCGTGATTCGAAGGCGTCGCTGCGTCGGGTCCGATGAACAGTACTGTTGACTCTTTTCTGAGAATTGGTAGCGGGGGCGGGATTTGAACCCGCGACCTTTGGGTTATGAGCCCAACGAGCTACCGGACTGCTCCACCCCGCGTCCTAGCCTGGTTTTCTCCTCGGCGCTTCTCTTCGACGTGGAGGGGCTGGATAGTAGGCGAGCCTCGTGAGGCTGTCAAATCTCGTCGATACCAGGGTTTGACGGGAGATCTTGGTGTTCGTGGCGTCCTCGTAGGGCCCCATTCGCCGCCGTAGAACGAGAGCGACGGACGCACCTCATCGCCCTCCCGGCGAGGCCGTTTCCGTGGCCGGCAATTCCGGAACCAGAAGGACCTTCTCCCCATCCCTTTGGTAATCGAGTTCGCCGCGAATGGCCTTCTCGATGGCGGTGTCGTCTTCCTTCAGCAACCTGACTTCGTCTTGGAGGGCTCGGGTCTTCGACCGTTCGATCTCGAGCTGTGACTGCATTGCGTCGCGCTTCTGGCGGCGCTCGAACTGCACACGAATCCCTTCGGGACCGATCAGGGCATAAAGCCACAACACAATTGCCACCAACGTGACAAGCCAGCGAGTGCCGGCGCTTCGCAACGATTCTCGCGGGGTCGGCGGCGGGTCTGCGATTCTGATCGGTTCCGCCACGTCAGGGCCTTCTAGCGCATCGCATACGGTTCACCGCCTGCGTAACGCGCCGCCTCGGCCAGATCCTCCTCGATGCGGATCAGTTGGTTGTACTTGGCCGTTCGCTCCCCCCGGGCCGGCGCCCCGGTCTTTATCTGTCCGCAACCGCACGCCACCGCGAGGTCGCTGATGAATGTGTCCTCTGTCTCGCCGCTGCGGTGCGAGACGATCGCGCCGTAGCCGGCTCCTTGCGCCATTTGAATGGCGTCGAAGGTCTCGCTGACCGTACCGATCTGATTGACCTTTACCAGGACCGCGTTGGCTACGCCTCGCTCGATCCCCTCGGCCAGAATCTCGGGATTGGTCACAAAGACATCATCCCCCACGAGTTGGATCCGGGTACCGAGTGTGTCGGTGAGCTGCTTCCAACCATCCCAGTCGCCTTCGGCCATCCCATCCTCGATGCTCACGATCGGGTAGCTGTCGCAAAGCTCGGCGTAGTAGGCGGTGAGTTGGCCCGAATCGAGGGTTCGTCCCTCCCCCTCGAGCCTATAGCGCCCATCGCGAAAGAACTCACTCGCGGCCACATCGAGCGCCAACGCAACATCGTCTCCCGGCCGAAAGCCGGCCTTCTGCACCGCCTCGAGAATCAAATCGAGGGCCTCGCGGTTCGATCGCAGATTTGGCGCGAACCCGCCCTCGTCGCCGACGCCGGTCGATAGCTCTCGCCCTTTGAGCACCTTCTTCAACGTGTGGTAGATCTCCGCTGCGCAACGAATCGCCTCGGTAAAAGAGCTGCAGCCAACCGGCAACACCATGAACTCCTGGACATCGATGTTGTTGTCCGCATGTGCCCCGCCGTTGACGATGTTGAGCATGGGAGTGGGTAGTGTCCTTGCCCCGGCGCCCCCCAAGTAGCGGTATAGCGGAAGCCCCGACCAGGCGGCAGCGGCGCGAGCGGTCGCCATGCTGATCCCCAGGATCCCGTTGGCTCCGAGATTCCGCTTGTTGGGAGTCCCGTCACGTTCCAAGAGAGTTCGATCGACGTAGCGCTGCTCGATTGGATCGAGTCCTTCCAGAGCCGGTCCGAGCACTTCGTTGACGTGGCGAACCGCTTTCAAGACGCCTTTCCCCATGTACCGAGACGCATCCTCGTCGCGCATCTCGAGCGCCTCGCGACTGCCGGTGCTAGCGCCGGACGGTACGCCAGCCCGACCTACGATCTCGTCGTCGACGGTTACCTCGACTTCAACAGTCGGGTTGCCTCGAGAATCGAGTACCTCGCGCGCAAAAACGCCGGTGATCTCTGGCATCTTCGAACCCCTCACACCGAGCGCATCGCCAGCTCGGAAAGACGGTAGTTTATAGCGGTCTTCGTTGGAAGCGAGGCGGGACGATGAACCAGAATCAAGATCAAACCCTTATCGTGATGACGACTGTTCCCGATGACGTGACAGCGAGGCAGTTGGCCCAGAGCTTGATCGAGCAGCGGCTCGCTGCATGCGCGCAGGTGGTGGCAGGCATGACCTCCATCTACCGCTGGAAGGGTGCGATTCAGCAAGAGAGCGAGGTCCTGGTGTTGATTAAGACTGTGTCATCTCGATATCAGGCTCTGGCAGAAGCCCTGACAGGCTTGCACCCTTACGAGGTACCCGAGATCGTGGCAGTCGCAGCCGAGCGTGTGAGTCCGGAATACGATCGTTGGGTAAGACAATCAATGAATCTCGAGCGGGAGGGTTTCTGAGCCGCGTTACCCGTATCGGCGTCGTGGCAGGGACGCATCCAGAACTAGCCCGAGGCGCGGCCAGCGCTCTTTCAAGCGTCGATCGCATCCTGCATGCCGGCAGAATCGGCGCTGAGAACGTGCTTCGTCAGTTGGGCGAGATCGCGCCGGTCATCGCGGTTGCTGGTGATCAGGACTATCTGTCGTTTGGCGACCGATTCCCCGAGATCGTCGAACTCGACCTCGGCGGCGCGTCGCTGCTCATGACACCGATGATCGGCACACCTCCCGAGTGGCTCGCTCCGATCAAGACGCGACTCGAGCAGTCCCAACCCAGCATCTTGGTTCATGCCGACGCTCTGGTTGCGGAGATCCGGTGGTTTGGCGGGACGCTGTTGGTCAATCCAGGCCGGGCTGGCGTGCCACAGCCGCCAGGGCGATCCGCGACGTGTGCCGTGATCGAAATCGATGGGCCAGGACGCATCGACGCTCGGATCGTCGACCTGAGCCCGTGAGATACGGACTCGGTCGAGCGACCGTCTGCACGTGCCTCGCGCTTGCGTTGACGAGCGCCATCTCGAGCGCTCAATCGCTCTCTCCGTCTCCCACCGCTGCTGAGTTATGCGCACCAGGCACGACAATCGGGAGCATCCTGGTCGAACGGGTCAACGTGTTCGATCTGGAGGAGAAGGGGGAGAACAAGAGGATCTTCCGGGTTGTCAATACCGTACATCGCCCGATGCTGACGCGGGACTTCACCGTTCGCGCACTGCTCACACTCCGTGAGGGTGACGCTTGTTCGTTGGAGTCGTTGCACGAAGCAGAGCGTTCGTTGCGGGCGATTCGCATCTTTCAAGATGCGTGGATCGAGCCCATCGAACGTCAAGCCGACCGGGTCACGATACGGGTGCGCGTTCGCGATGCATGGTCGACCAAGGTGCGAGCCTCGTTCAGCAGCCAAGGCGGCGCAAATCGCTCCGTCTTCGCTGTCAACGAGAAGAACCTTTTCGGTACGGGCTACTCGCTGTCGTGGGAGAAACGGAGCGACCAAGACCGGGACGAGCGTAATCTCGAGTTCACCATGCCGCAGATGTTCGGCAGCAAGTGGCAACTCTATTTGCTCGACGGCAAGAACAGCGATGGCCAGGACCGGATCATCCAAATCCAGTATCCGTTCTACAAGCTCGACAGCCGACACTCGTTCTTTTTCCAGGGTGAGAAACAGTCGCTCGAACAGAAGGTGTACGTCGGTCCCAAGGTCGTCGACACCTGGACCTCGGATCTGCAAACGGCTCAGGCCTCGTTCGGATGGTCGCCGCGGGGACTGGAGAATGGGAAGGTCAGGCGCTACTACGCCTCGATGAACTGGAACAAGACGTCGTGGTCGCCGACCGATCTCCCCATCCAGCGTCCCGACCTGGCCCCACGCAATGTCGATCGCTCGCAAGCGGGATTCCAGTACGTTTGGACCCGGCCCGACTTCCGGCGCGTCGCCTTCTACGATACAGCGCGACGCATTCAGGACTTCGACATGAGCGATCGCGTCTCGTTCGGCGTCAGCGTGCCGATTCCTGACTTCACCCAACAGCAAGCGTATGGCGGGCAGGTGCTGTGGCAACGCGGCGTCGACCTGGGGAACCGCAACCTGGCCGTGTTCACGAGCCAGTACACCTTCCAACGACTCGACGGGGACTGGCTCAATCGCGTGTTCGACTCGCGCGCCGAGGTGTGGTTCAAACGCACTGATCTTCGGACGCTCTACATGCAAGGTCGCGCCGCCTTCGGGCAGGACCTGGAGGGACAGAACCGCTTCTTGCTCGGTGGTGACACCGGCCTGCGCGGGTACCGCTCGCGTGCATTCACCGGGAGTAACTTGTTGCTGCTGGACATCGAATATCGGTTCTTCGCCCCCTGGGAAATCGCACATCTGTTCAGGGTCGGACTCGTGGGGTTCGGCGAGGTCGGTGCGATCTGGGAGGATGAGCAACCGCTTTCGTGGGCTCGAGCCCACCCCGATATCGGAATCGGCGCTCGCTTCGAGTTGCTTCGTTCCTCTCACGGAACGACGGTGCAGGTGAACGTGGCCTACCCGCTCGATCCCAATGGAGACCCCGAGGAAGGCCAGAAACTCCAGTTCTCGGTCCTCACCACACAAGGGTTCTAGGAGCTCTCCTAGTCCCTGTCGCTAGTTGACGCTCCGGCTGTCCCCGCTTACGATCCCGTCGATTTCCCGCAGCAAGCCCCCGTTGCGCAACCCCGGCACCGCTTTCACCCCGCCGGGCGCGCTCCCAAGAGGACCAATGACCGAAGGCGCGAGTGGCGCACCCACTATGGACGACCGCAACGAGTCGCTTTCGTTGAAAGCACTCGCGCGCCTGAAGGTCGAAGAACTCGGCAAGCTGGGTCGCGAGATGGAGATCGGCCCGCTCGCGGGGCTGCGCAAGCAAGAACTGATCTTCACCATCTTGAAGGCTCAGACCGAACGTCGCGGGCTGATCTTCACCGAGGGTGTGCTCGAGGTGCTTCCCGAGGGGTACGGGTTTCTCCGCTCACCCGAGTACAACTACCTTCCGGGACCTGAAGACACGTATATCTCCCCGTCGCAGATCAACCGCTTCGCGCTGCTCTCGGGCGACACGATCTCGGGTCAGGCGCGCCATCCCAAAGACGATGAGAAGTACTTCGCCCTCATCAAGGTCGAGGCGATCAACTTCCAAGACCCCGACAAATCGCGCGAACGGATCTTGTTCGAAAACCTCACGCCGCTGTATCCACTGGAACAACTCCGCTTGGAGACCGCGCAGGACAATCTGACCTGTCGTGTGATGGACCTTTGGACCCCGATCGGAAAAGGCCAGCGAGGCTTGATCGTTGCGGCACCGCGCACCGGCAAGACGATGATGCTGCAGGCGATCGCCAACTCGATCACCACCAATCATCCTGAAACCTATCCGATCATTCTGTTGATCGATGAACGTCCAGAGGAAGTCACCGACGTCAAGCGCAGCGTCACTGCCGAGGTCATCTCGTCCACGTTCGACGAACCTGCCATGCGTCACGTTCAGGTCGCCGAAATGGTCATCGAGAAAGCCAAGCGAATGGTGGAGTACGGCAAGGACGTCGTGATCTTGCTCGACTCCATTACACGCCTGGCGCGTGCTTACAACGCGGTCCAACCCTCTTCGGGAAAGGTTCTTTCCGGCGGCCTGGACTCGAATGCCTTGCAGCGCCCAAAGCGATTTTTCGGCGCGGCGCGAAACCTGGAAGAAGGCGGCTCTCTGACGATCATCGGATCGGCGCTGGTCGACACCGGTTCGCGTATGGACGAGGTGATCTTCGAAGAGTTCAAGGGCACAGGAAACATGGAGATCCACCTCGATCGCCGACTCGCCGATAGGCGCGTCTTCCCTGCGATCGACATCACCCGGTCAGGCACGCGCAAGGAAGAACTACTGCTTCCGAGTGACACACTCAACGCCGTCTGGGTGCTTCGCAAGGTGCTTGCACAGATGAATGGCATGGAGGCGATGGAGCTACTGCTCGATCGCCTATCGAAGACTCCGAGCAACGGTGAGTTTCTAAGAATGATGCGCGAGGGCGGCTGACCGCACTCGTATCCGTCTACCCCAGGAGAGCCCATGATCAAACCAGTCGAGAAAGCGCTGACGAAGATCCCGAACCGGTTCCTACTGACCACGGTGGTCGCACGCCGATGGGAGAACATCACGGCAGGAGCGCCGCCTCTGGTCGAGACCCGCAAAGGAAGTTCGCGCATCGCTGCCGTCCTCGAAGAGGTGGTCCAAGATCGCGTTCACGTCAACTCCGAGAGTCGAGAGATCGTGCTGGCCGGGCTACCGGAGGTCGAGGTCAACGAGGAGCCGATCTACACCGAGCCGTTCCAACCCGAGCCGGAAAAAGCCGAGCGTCCGCGCAAGGGCGAGCGCTGACCGCGGAAGCAGATGGTTGGCACTCCCTACTCCGAGGTCGACGCTGAGCGGGCACTGACGACGTGGGGCGCGCTGGGCTCTGATGTCGCGCTGCGGGTCTACACCTCGAGACTGATCGGAGCCGATCCGTCGTTGGTGTTGCACGGCGGCGGCAATACTTCGGTGAAGACGCGCGAACAGGATGTCACCGGGACGCCTCTCGATGTATTGCGCGTCAAGGGCTCCGGCTACGATCTCGCAGAACTCGTTCCAGAGGGGCTGACGCCACTCGATCTCGGGGCCCTTCGTCGCTTGAGGTCACGGGATACGATGAGCGACACCGAGATGGTCGCGGCGCTCGAGGCGCTCAAGCTTGCACCCTCGTCACCATTCCCCTCGGTCGAGGCACTGCTGCACGCCTGGATCCCTGCGAAGTTTGTCGATCACACGCACGCCATGGCGGTGCTGGTGCTCACCAACCAACCATCAGGCAACGCGTTGATCGCCTCCGCCCTTGGACCTCGATTCGCCGTGCTCGACTATGTCATGCCCGGCTTCGAGCTTGCTGCCGCGACGCGCGATGCAATCGCCGGGCGCGATGACCTGCACGGTTTGGTCTGTCGGCATCACGGAATCTTCACCTGGGGCGATACGGCGAAGGAGTCGTACGACCGAATGATCGCCGCGGTCCAGGCTTGCCAATCGCTCTGGGAAAAGCAGCGCGATCCCGCGCGCGCGTGCGCCCGCGTGGAGATCTCCGCCGAAGGCGTGCTGCGTCGTGCGACCACGCTCGCGCCGGCGTTGCGCGGTGCACTCTCGCCGCTCTCGCACAATCCCGATCGACCGTTTCGACGCGTCGTGTTGGCTTTCAGGGGTGACCCGGCACTGCGCGCACTACTCGACGACGCGCGGCTGGCAGAGCTGGCCGCGCGCGGCGTGCTGACGCCCGACCATGTAATTAGGACGAAGAACCTCCCGTTGGTGTTGCCGGCGATTCCGGATGAGTCGGTCGATGCATTCTCACTGCGAGCGCGCGCACAGGTGGCCGACTACGTGCAGCGTTACGAGCGGTATCTCGAGCGGCACCGCGGCACACGAGAGCTGTTCGTCGAGGACTCCTACCCGCGCGTGGTTTTGATGCCTGGGTTGGGTCTGTTCTGCGCGGCAGCGACGAAGCGTGAAGCGTCGGTTGCAGCCGACATTGTCGAGCAGAGTCTTGCGGCTCGATTCGCGGCAGAGCAGCTCGGCGAGTTCGAGGGACTTCAAGAACGCGATGTGTTCGAGGTGGAGTTCTGGCCGCCCGAGCAAGCCAAGGTGCGCCGGGTCCAGCGCCCCGCGTCGACCGGGCGCGTGGCACTGGTTACCGGTGCTGCGGGCGCGATCGGGGCTGCTATTTCCGGTGCCCTGGCTCGATCGGGCGCTGCCGTCGTGATGGTCGATCGACCCGGTGCCGAGCAATCGAAACGGCTGCAGGTCGCTGCCGACCGCGTCCGAACTTCAGGGCACGCGCCGTTCACGCTCGCGTTCGATGTCACCGACAAATCGGCCTGCGAGGACGCGGTCCAGCAGGTTGTCGCGGAGTACGGTGGGCTCGATTTGCTCGTGCTTGCTCACGGCATCGCCGAGGTCGCCGAAATCGATGCTCTCTCGAGGAGTCGCTGCGCCGCAGTTTCGAAGTCAACGCGCTTGGCTCTTTTCACTTGATGGGTGTCTTCACGAGGATCTCGAAGCTGCAAGCGACGGGCGGCGACATCGTCCTGATCTCGACCAAGAATGTGATGGACCCAGGCGCCTCGTTCGCGGCGTATTCCGCGTCCAAGGCGGCGGCGCACCAGCTGGCGCGCGTCGCTGCGCTCGAGTTGGCACCTCACGACATTCGCGTGAATGTGGTCTCGCCCGACGCCGTTTTCGGTGACGAGCAGATCCCGTCGCAGTTGTGGCAGAGCGCCGGCGCTGCCCGTGCCCGATCCAAAGGGATCGACCCGGCGGCACTGCCCGAGATCTACCGACAACGAAGCCTGCTCAAGCTCGCCGTGAAACCCGAGCATGTGGCGCAGGCGGTCCTGTTTTTCGTCGAGCGCCGGACGCCGACAACCGGGGCGGTCCTGCCGGTGGACGCCGGACTCCCCGGCGCCTTCCCCCGCTAGCAGCAGGCTGTCGGCCATGCTTTTTACAACCCCTCGCAGAAATCGCGCGTCAAACTCAGGAAACCTTCTGGCGGTCGCCGCGTTCTGAACAGCACAGCGGAGCGACTACCGCTCGGTCCGGGCTCGGAACCTCTGGAGTCAGTGACTATTGGGTCGGAGTTCGCTCGGGCCGCACACTCGCGCGCGTCTTGCCAGCGGTTGGCGGTGTCGATGAGGGAAGAGGAGGGTCGATGGCTAAACTCGTTCGCTTGTTCGTGGTTCTTGCCGTACTCGGGTCGTTGGCCTTCGGTGCTTATGCCTGGCTCAGCAGTCGCAAATCGGCCGATTCTGAACTGAAGACGGTCGATGTCGCGATCGGATCGATTACCGAGAAAGCGCTGGCCACTGGACAGATCGAACCGCGCGAGAAATTCAGCGTCAAGTCCAAGATCTCGGGCATCGTGCGTCGCGTCTATGTTCAGGTTGGCGACCAGGTCAAGGCGGGCGATCCGCTGTTCGATATCGCCGCCGATCCAACCCCGGCAGAGCTGCTTGAAGCAGAGCGGCGTGTCAGCGACGCAAGGTCGCGCTTCGCCAAGTCAGAGTCCGATTGGATCCGGATTCAACAACTGCACGGCGAAGGGGTCGTCAGCCGCGGCGATCTGGATGGAACGAAGGAAGCCTGGGAGCGCAGCAAGATCGAGCTGGCGAACTCGGAGGACAGCCTTCAGTTGGTGCGCAAGGGCCGTATCGCAGGACGCGGGCGCGACGCCGACTCGGTAATTCGCGCACCTGAAGCGGGAACTGTTTTGTCCAGAGCCGCTAACCTCGGAGATCCGGTCGTTCCTCTGACGTCCTACCAGCCGGGAACGGAACTGGCTGTCATCGCCGACATGCGCGATTTGATGTTCCGTGGAACCGTTGACGAGATCGACGTCGGCAAACTCACCGCACGAATGACAACTCGCTTGAAGATCGGGTCGTTGCCCGATGCCGTGGTCACCGGAACCCTGACGCGCATCGCGCCGCAGGCCAAGGAGAAGGACAACGCGCGACTGTTCGATGTAGAGATCGAGCTCGATCCGACCAAGGACATCACGCTGCGCGCCGGTTACTCGGCAACCGCGGAAGTGATCATCCGTGAAAAGAAGGACGTCGTTACCATTCCCGAACGATTGATTACGTTCGAAGACAACGGCAAGAAAGCGTTTGTCGAAATCCCTGCCGACGGGCCACAGACACCTCCCAAGCGGGTCGAGATCAAGACCGGCCTCTCCGATGGATTGAACATCGAGGTCATCGAAGGCCTCAAGCAAGGCGAGAAAGTAGTTGAGCGTCCACCGCGCGAAATCACCGGCTGAGTCGCGAGCATGGGACCGGTGATTTTCATCAAGCAACTGTTACGCGACTTGTGGTCACAGAAACTGCGCTCCAGCCTGACCATCTTCGGCATCGTCTGGGGGACCGCGGCGGTCGCATTGCTTTTGGCCTTCGGAAATGGGATGCAGGCGCAGCAGATGAAGTCTTTCGCCGGATTGGGCGAGTACATCGTGATCACCTGGCCGTCGCAAACCTCACTCCCCTTCGCCGGCCTTCCGAAGGGGCGACGCCTGCGCTTGACCGAGGACGACATGCAACTGTTGCGCTCGAAGGTTCACGACCTTGGCGGCGTGAGCGGCGAGTGGTCCGACGGGTTGCTGCTGAACTACGGGGACAAGCGGTGGCGAACCGACGTCAGCGGCGTCAGCCCCGAGTTTGGTGGCCTGCGAAACATCATCGCCGCCGCCGGCGGGCGGTTCATCAACGAACTCGACGAGCTCCACAGTCGCCGTTCGATATTTCTCGGCGACAAACTCGCAGGCGACGTCTTCGGTACGGACGATCCGATCGGGAAGGTCGTGCTTTTAGGAGGCTCTCCGTTTCAAGTCGTGGGTGTGATGAAACCGAAGAGTCAGGATTCCAGCTATAGCGGCCGAGACAATGAGAAGGCATTCGTCCCAGCCAGCACGTTCCGGGCACTCACCGGCTATCGCTATGTCGGGAACTTCATCTTCAAGGCGACGAGTAACAGCCTGACAGAGAAGGTCAAGCGCGACGTGATCGGAACACTCGCGCAGAAGCATCACTTCGATCCAGCCGATACTCAAGCCCTGGGAATGTGGGACACCACCGAGATGTTCACGTTCTTCAACAACTTCATGCTGGGTTTCAAGAGTTTTCTCGGTGGAATCGGTGCACTGACACTGATCGTCGGAGGGATCGGCGTCTCGAACATCATGCATGTCGCGGTCGAGGAACGATCGAAGGAGATCGGAATCAAAATGGCCCTGGGGGCGAAACCGACATCGATCCTGACCCAATTCTTGGGCGAGACGATGATCATCACCGCGATCGGCGGCGTGCTCGGCCTTTGCCTGGCGTGGTCGATCTGCAAGCTGGTCGGCTTGCTGCCGATCACCGAGTTCGTCGGCACCCCCACGCTGTCCCCGGGACTGACCCTGCTTGCGGTCGTACTGCTTGGGTTGATCGGGTTGGCTGCCGGATGGTTCCCGGCTCGCGAAGCGGCTCGGCTCGATCCCGTCGTCGCGATGAAACTGTGAGTCGGCGATGACCGCGGCCGGGTCGGGAGTCGTTCTTCGGTTGTTCTTGAAGAACTCTCAGGTTCAACCCAAGCGAGCGTTCCTGACGATCGCCGCCATCGCATGGGGCGCGCTGGCGTTGTTGTTGCTCCTGGCGTTCGGCGAAGGGCTCCAACGCACGATGACTTCTGCGCGTGCTGCCATGGGGAACAACTTGGCGGTAATTTGGCCGGGCGACACGTCACGACCTTGGAACGGCTTGCCCACCGGGCGACCGGTACAGGTCAACATCGACGACTTGGAAATCCTCCGTTCTCAAATCCAAGGACATGCCGGATTCAGCGGCGAGGTCCGGCGCTGGGGATTGGCGCTGACCGCTAACGGAAAGACTGTCAGCAACCAAGTGACCGGCGCCGAGGCGATCTTCGGAGAGCTTCGCAATCAGATCCCCGCGCGCGGCGGCCGCTTCATCAACGAACGCGATGTGCTCGAGCAACGGCGCGTGATCTTTCTGGGGGATCAACTAGCCAAAGATCTTTTCGGAACCACCGACTGCGTGGGACGCGTGATCGAGGTAGAGGATGTCCCCTACACCGTGATCGGCGTTCTCAAACATCGGCTCCAGATGGGAAACTACAGCGGACCCGACGACAATCGCGCGGTGATTCCGATGTCCACGTTCCGCGCACAGTTCGGACAGCGACGTCTCGAGAACTTGATCTTGCGAGCGCCGTCACCACAAGCGATGCCAGCGCTTCTCGCCCAGTTCCGCCAAGTGCTGGCCCGCCGCTTCCAGTTCGACCCCGAGGACGAGCGCGTCTTCGGTATCTGGGACACGGTCGAGACCAACAAGGTCTTTGGCAACGTGATTCTCGGTATCAAGTCGTTCCTGGCGATCATCGGCATGCTCACGCTCACGGTCGGTGGCGTGGGTGTGGCCAACATCATGTACGCGGTCGTGAAGGAAAGAACGCGCGACATCGGCGTGCAGATGGCGCTTGGCGCCCGGCCCGCCTGGATCACGGGGCCGATCGTGTTGGAGGCGGTGACGTACACGATGATCGGTGGAGCGATCGGTATCCTGCTGGCTGTTCTGATTGTGTTCGGGATCAGCTTCGTGCCGACCGAAGGGAACGAGGCTCTGCAGTTTCTGGGCAAACCCACGCTGTCGCTCGAGATCGGAATCCTGGCCTCCGCGATCCTTGGCCTGATCGGCTTCTTCGCCGGTTACATCCCTGCCCGTCGTGCGTCCCGCATCGACCCCGCACAGACACTTCGTTACGAATGAGGTCCCGATGAGTGCAATAGAGAGTCGATCCGAGACCCCCATCACGCAGGCTTCTCCCGAGAGTCGAATCGTGATGCGCGAGATAAGCAAGTCGTACCACACCGGAAAGATCAAGGTCGATGCGCTTCGCGGCGTCGACATGTCGGTCCACGCTGGGGAGTTCATCGCCATCGTCGGCCCCTCCGGATCAGGCAAGTCGACTCTGATGAATCTGATCGGATGCCTGGACACGCCGTCGAGCGGCTCCTATGTGCTTTGCGGTGAGGAAGTGGCGCGGTTGACCCGCAATCAATTGGCCGAGACTCGCAACAAACGCATCGGTTTCGTGTTCCAGTCGTTCAACCTGCTCTCGCAACTCACCGCTTTCGAGAATGTCGAGATGCCACTGATGTTCGGCGGAGTTCCGAAGAAAGAGCGTCGGGCCCGCGTGATGGAACTGCTGGAGCGGGTTGGGCTGGCTGATCGCATGCTGCACCGGCCGACCGAATTATCGGGTGGCCAAATGCAGCGTGTTGCGATCGCGCGAGCACTGGCGATGAATCCGGACATCTTGCTGGCCGACGAACCGACCGGGAACCTGGACAGCTCCTCCGGCGGCGACATCATGTCGTTGTTCGAAGAGTTGTGGTCGCAAGGGCGCACGGTGATCGTGATCACGCACGATCCGGCCCTCGCGCGTCGCACCGATCGCGTGGTCGAAATTCGCGACGGCCGGATCGTGCGCGACGAGCGCAACGCGCGCGCGTAGGCTGCCCGCTGGAGCTTGCTCCAGCGGCTAGACGCCGACTCTTGCGTCGACGTAGTCCGCCCTGGAGGTCTTGATGAAACGTTCGCTCGCGGTCGGTGTTTTGTCCCTGGTTCTGCTCGTGCTCGTCGCTATCGGTACCGCCACGCGGTCGACGGCGGAAGGAACACAGTCGGTATTCATCACGAACTTTCCTGAGCTGAGCAGGGTCGACGGTGTCGTGGCGATTCGAGGCCCGATCGAGCAGGCGGTCTTTGTGAAGTTCGAGGACAAGCTGGTCACTCCGGTCAACAAAACCGATCCCAACCGTTTCATCGCTGCCGGCGAGTTCACGACCGGAGGCCACTCCGAGGTGGTGCTGAGTATGAACGGGCTGACCAAGGGGAGTGTGCTCAAGTCCGGATACATCGGCTTCATCCTGGTCCCGGCCGAGATCGAGTCGATCAGCGCAGCGCAATTCGAATCGCGTCAGATCCATTTCCCGCTGGAGGTCAGCACCGAAATCGGCCCCAAGACGCCGTCCTGGTTCGCCGCAACACCGGTGAGGCTGACGCTAGGGTTTCCTAAATATCGAATCCTCATGTACAACAACACCGATGCTGCGGTGACGCTCAACCTGTACGCCAACCTGATCAACTGAGGATTCGCCCTCCCATGACACTCGATATCACCGCCAAGTTGCCGGCCCACTCCGACGCACTCGTGGCCGTCGAAGGCCACCCCTTGGCAACCGTCCTTGCAAGCGAGGCTGCGCGTCAATGGAAGCGTGGCCCGGTGGCTGTCGTTCCAACCCTGCAGCATCTGACGTACTCGTTGCTGATCGCGCTCAAGCGGCCCGACTCGAGCGATCCGAGGCTCGTGATGCGACGGTTCGGAGCTTCGGCACGCGCGCTCCTGCGCGAGCGTGTTGGAACGGCGGCGATCTCCATCCCTGGAAGTTTCGAGCCTGACACCGCGCTGGCTGTGGTACTGGGCCTGACACGTGGCCTCTATCGGTTCGAGCGTTACAAAACCTCCAACTCGACGCCTCCTCCCAAACTCACGTTGACACACGACGCCGCAGCGTGGCGCTCCGCGGCGAAGCTCGCACTACCGGTTGCCGAGGGGATCACGCTCTGCCGCGACCTGATCAACACCCCCGCCGAAGACATGGGACCTGATGAACTCGAGGCGGCGGCGCGACGCGTCGCTCGCCAAGCCGGTCTGTCGATCAAGGTGCTCGACGCCAAGCAGTGCAAGAGACTCGGCATGGGCGCACTGTGTGCCGTGGGTCGAGCCAGCGAGCGACCGCCGCGGATGATCGTGCTGGAGCATCGCGGTGAGGCGAAGCGAGGCGACATGCTGGCGCTCGCCGGCAAGGGGATTTGCTTCGACACCGGTGGCCTCAACATCAAGTCCGCCGACGGCATGCTGATGATGAAGAAAGACATGGGCGGCGCGGCCACGGTCCTGGGTGCAGCGCTGGCTATCGGAAAGCGAAACCCCAAACGGAACGTGCGGTTCTATCTCGCCGTGGCTGAAAACTCGATCGCCGGCAACGCGATTCGGCCAGGCGATATCGTGCGCACGCTCGACGGGACCACGGTCGAAATCGGCAACACCGACGCCGAGGGGCGGCTGGTGCTCGCCGATGCGGTGGCGCTGGCGGTCAAAGATGGCGCGACGCGAATCGTCGATGTCGCCACACTCACCGGCGCTGCGTTGACGGCGTTGGGTCGAGTTCGTGTACCGCTTGTAGGGAACGATGAGCGACTGATGGCAGCCGTCGAGGACGCAGCCGCGTTCACCGGCGAGCGAGTCTGGCGCATGCCCAACGACGATGACTACAAGGATCAGTTCAAAGGGAAACTCGCCGACCTGAAGAACGTCGGCAAAGGCGGCGAAGCGGGTGTGCTCGCCGGCGGTCTCTTCATTGGACACTTTGCCGGGAAGGTTCCTTGGGCTCACTTGGACATTTCGCCAGCGTCGTGGGCCGACGCGGAGAACGATTTGGGGCCGGAGGGCGCCACGGGAACGATGGTGGCGACGCTGGCGCGCCTGGCCGGCGGCTGCTGATTCCGCGTGTCGCGGTGGACGAATCGAGCGAGAGCGTCGCACGCATCCTGACGCGCACCAGCGGCTACCTGCTCGGGATCGCCTCTCACTCGCTCCAACCGTATCGGGGCTGCGCCTACGGCGCGAGTCTTTGTGGCGTCGGTTGTTACGTGCGTCACAACGGTCTGCTCACGCGCGGTCGGGGTTGGGGCAGCTTTCTCGTGGCACGAACCAATGCCGCCGGCGCGTACCTCGCGGCGTTCGAACGAGAGCGGGCCTGGGCCCGCAGCAAGTCGGGTTCGTTCTCGATCTTCATGTCGAGCGCTACAGACCCTTTTCCACCGCAGGAGCAGCGACTGCGAATCACGAGCCAACTGCTCGCCGCGATGCTCGATCGGCCACCCGATACGCTGATCGTTCAGACACACTCTCCAATCGTGCTCGACCACGTGGAACCGTTGCGTGCGCTTTCGAGGCTCACGCACTTGCGCGTGCAGATCTCGATCGAAAGCGATCGCGACCGTCTGCCCGGACTCCCGCCACCTGCCGCAAGCGTTGCTGCGCGTTTGGCGGCCGCGGCGGCGCTTCGTGAGGCCGGACTGATGGTCGTGGTCACCTGCGCACCGTTGTTTCCGATCGCCGATCCCGACGCATTTTTCTCACGCGTCGCAGCCTGTGCCGATGCGGTGGTGTTGGATCACTTCATTGAAGGCGACGGAAGCCCCGAGGGAGCGCGCACGCGTCGCACCGCGTTGCCCGAGGCGATCGCAGCGATCGATCGAGAGGCGCTCGCCTTGGACTACCGCGATAGGATGGCGACGATCGCCAGGCGGCATCTGCCAGGCCGGGTCGGTCTCGGCCGCGACGGTTTCGCGGGATGATTCGTGGGGTCGCACGGATGAAAGCGGTCGTGATAACTCGCCCCGGACCGCCGGAGGTGTTGCAACTTCGCGAGGTTCCCGATCCGACGGCCGGAGCGGGCGAGGTGCTGGTGCAGGTCCACGCCACGGCGTTGAATCGCGCCGATCTGTTGCAGCGGCGAGGACACTACCCCGCCCCACCCGGTGTTCCGGCCGATATTCCGGGACTCGAGGTGGCCGGCGAGGTCGTGCGTTGCGGTCCGGGCGCAACCCGGTTCGCGCCGGGATCGCGAGTCATGGCGTTGCTCGGCGGCGGCGGTTACGCCGAGCAGGTTGTCGTCTCGGAAGGGCATCTGATGCCGATACCGGAAACGCTCAGCTGGGAACAAGCGGCCGGGATCCCGGAAGCGTTCCTCACCGCGTTCGATGCACTCGTGCTCCAAGCTCATCTGACTCGCGGCGAGGTCGCGCTGATCCACTCGGCCGCCTCAGGGATCGGCACCGCTGCCGCTCAAGTGGCACGCGCACGCGGCGCACGCGTGCTGGGTTTGGCGCGTTCCGCAGAGAAACGCTCGTGGTTGATGACGCAGGGGTGGTTCGAGGCCGTCTTCGACCCAGCCGAAATGGAAACGCGCGACGCCGTGCGTGGCGCCGATGTGATTCTCGATCTCGTCGGCGCCGCTGCTTGGCCCCTCTATCTCGAGGTGCTCGCGCCACGCGGCCGGGTCGTGGTGTTGAGCACCATGACAGGGTCACGCATCGAGTTGCCGCTCGATCGGTTGATGACGGCGCGCGCCCAAGTTCTCGGCTCGGTGCTTCGCCCGCGCTCCACCGCCGAGAAGAGCGAACTGGTCGCGGCCTTTGTTGCCGAGTTGCTCCCGCTATTTCGCGTAGGCACGTTGCAACCGGTCATCGATCGTGTGCTTGACTGGACTCAGGCGGCGGAGGCACACAGCGTGATGGAAGCCAATCAATCGAAAGGAAAATTGATTCTCACGATCGGTACCTGAACGACAACCACACACCGACGAAGATCAGCACCGCGCCACCCAGTGCGTTGAGTCCCACGCGCTCCCCCAACAACGACCAACCGATCAAGGCAACGAAGACGGGTTGGACGTAGCAGAAGATCGCGACCTTCGAAGGCTCGATACGAGCAAGCGCCCAGTTGTTGAGGAAGTACCCCGCGACCGTCGGGAACAGCACGATGAACACGCCCCAGGCCCAAGCGCTCTCGGAAATCGTAGCGGGCTCCACCTGGATCAATGCGCCGACTCCATAAGCAAAGACTCCGATCGCACCCAGCACCAGTGTTGCGGCCGTGGCTGCGAACGGATCCAGGCTTGCCAACAACCGCTTCGACGCGACCAAAAAGAACGCATACGAGCACGCATTCACGAGCGTCAACAGATCGCCGATCAGAGAGGCCTGTCCGAGCCCCGAGCGCCATGGCGCAATCACCAACAGCACGCCCCCTAACGCGAAGCCGAGTGCCCAGCCCTTATAGCTGCTGAACTGCTCACGTCGAGCCGCGATCGCAAACATCAAGGCACTGACAGGAATGGTGGCGTTGATCAGCGCCGAGTGTGTGGCGCTGGTACGCGCCAAGCCTTCGATGAAACAGATCTGATTCAGCACCACGCCGAAAACCGCACAGAAACCGCAGGCGGCCCAATCGCGCGGACGACGCGGGAGTGGAAGTCGCAATAGCGCAACCAGGCTCAGCATCACAGCAGCCGCACCAACCGCGCGCATCGCAGCCCAGGCCGGCGCCGGGATCTCCCGCATCACGATCTTGCCGGCCAAGTAGTGCAAGCCAAAGAAAAGCTGCGCAGAGAGCAAGGCGCCCACTACCCGGACTCGTTCGGTTTGGCTCATTTGCGGTGCCGCAAGGGGCGAGATCGTACACGGGGGGGAGCAGATCCGCTGTCGCCGCATACAATCGCCGCCATGCGCCGCCACTGGATCGTCCCCTGCCTGCTTCTGCCGCTCACCCTGCTCGCGCTCGCGCAGTCCCCGAGTTGGATCGACCTCGACTACGGTCCTCTGTTGGATCGACGTCAACTCACGCATTCTGGGGAGTCTGTCGGTGCGCTGTTACGACGGCTGGCTGAGAACCCCAGCGACCAAACAGCGCAACAACTACTCGACCCCTGGCTCGAACCGTACGCGTTCGTCATGCCGGACTACCTCGATTTCCAAGCGAATCTATCGGCCACTCCGTTTCACGAGATCGGAAGCCTGTATCCACCCGGCAGCACAACCAGCCTGGGCGGAGTTGCTGCGTGCGCGGCGCTATCTCTGGAAAGCGACGGTCGAGGTCGAGTGCGCGCCTTCATCCCCGCCCTCGCCAAGGGTGACACCAAGAACGCGTGGGAAGACGCCTGGCCCGTGCTGCGCCACCCCTTGGCAGCCGATCTTGCGCGCCTGGAAGCACGACACAATCGGAGCGCTTCGGCGCTCACCATCGACGTTTACGCCTATCGTCATCGCCCCGAGCGAAGTGTCTTCAGCCTGGATCCCCTCCCGTACCGCGTGCAGGTGATGACGACAGCGCCGCGTGGCGACCGCCCACCCTTGGATGTCGCCGCACTCGAGAAGTTCTTCAGCGGCCCACGCACGCTCGAAGGCGGCCGTTTGGCTGCCGATGGCACGCTCACACTGTTCGGCAGCGAGGGCGGAATGTCGTTGCTCGGCAGACGCATCTCGCTCGCCGATCTCGCGATCGCCTACCGCGCCGTGTTTCACGGAGGGTTGTCCGAACCGTACATGAGCCTCGACCGTGGCACCGCACCGCAACATGCCAGCGTCAACTACGGCGGTCGCCTGCGCGATACATCGTTGGGACTGGTCAGTCTGCTGTGCGATATCCGCTTCAAGACGTTCAGCCTTGGATTCGATCCGCGGCGTGGTACCGACATGCGCGGCGAGGCGCGCTCGAAAGCGCCTTCCTTCGCCACGCATTTCGAGCGGTTCGCCAACGATCCGCAGTCGGCTGAAGCGCCAGGGCAACAGACTCGATTGTGGTTTTATCCCGACAGCGTCGACCTGACGCTTTCACCCCAAGCCGATCTGCTCGCACTGCGCCGTGTACGCATGTCGGCCGCATCGGAGCGCGCCGGCGGCAGCACCGACGCGGTCGCGTCGTGGACCAAGGCAACCGTCGACGGTATCAACGCCGACTACGACAAACTCGCTGCCGCTTTTCCAGAGCTTTCCGATCTCGATACGGTGGTGCGACTGTTGTCGCTATTCACCTGGTTGAAGGCCGCGCGCGACGAAGGGCTGTTGATTCCCGATCTCGATCTGTTGCTCGCCGTCGAACTGCCGGCCGAACCGACGCCCCGACGCTATCCACAACAACTGGCCTTCGGTGCTTCAGCCGCAGGCAGCACCACTGCACCTCTGATCTTCGACCGGATCGACATCGCGCTGGGACTCGATCGCCTCAACGCGGTCGAAGATCGACCGCTTCCGGCCGCGCGCCGGTTTGCGCGGGCGGTTGCTGCGCTCGACCCCAACGTCCCGGATCAGGCATCGCTCGCCAAAGAACTACAAGCCGTCGCCAGTTCCAAGGACGAAGCGACGATGGACGACGCGGCGTTTCGTGCCGAGAGATTGCGCATGCATCGCTTGGTCCTCGGTTCACTCGGCGAGAGCGAGAAGAGCAGCGTCAAGGCGCGCGTGACGGCAGGCGAAAAGCTGCGTGTGCTCAGCCTTGGAATCGGAGGACTTGATCTGGGGATGAATCAAGTGCTCGCGCGTTCCCAACAGCGCGCGCTTGGACTGGGGAACCGAGGGCTGAGTATCGCGGGCACGGCCACCGCGGTCTCGCGCACCCCCGCACCAGAGAGTTGGAAGCAGGCGACGCTCCCGTTTGCGATCGCGCCGTTGCCGGACTACGAGGAATCGATGAGTGCCACGACGCCGATGGGGCCGCGCTTCCTCTACTCATCCGACGGACCTGGCGCGCGGGCGCGCCTGGTCGCCGCAAGCCGCGATGGCGGAAAGGTGTTCGCGATCGAACGTTACGACGAGGCACGCGCGCTTCGTTACGTCTTCGATGCGGCGCGCGGCTCGCTGGTCGGAACGCATCTGAGTCTCGCGCCGACGCTGGACCCCACACCGAATGTCCCACCTCCCGCCCCTCCCGCGGGACTGGCAACTCTCGAGTTGTTTCATCCCTCGGCACTCAACGGCGAAGCGCCGACGGTCCGCTTGCGACTCTCGGCTGCAGGCGACAAGAACCTGGAAGCCTCGGTACCGCGCGCTATGCTCCAGCGCCTGATGCTGGGGCGCACCGCCGATCTTTCTCCCGCTCGGCCACTCGGCGGACTCGCTCCCTTGCCACCCGGACTGGGCGCCGTTCAACAGTTGATGGTTTGGCAGGAAACGTGGGCGGTGCTGCCGCCGTGGGAAAACCCGCATGAGCCGCTCCCGGGCGAGGAAGAACCGACCCGGGTCGCCACAGCGCTCAACGCCTGGTGGTCCGGCGATCCCTCGACAGCATCGTTGCGCGCCGTCGTCGGCACCGATCACACAGCGTCGTTCGCGCGATTCGCGGCCGGACCGACGGTCGACAAGAGTGCAGCGTTACTGCTGCCGATCGACGCCTTCCCGGGAGCGACCGCGTCATGGCGAGAAGGATTTGTCGGCGCTTGGAACAAGACCAACGTGATCGAGTCGGTGGTCAAGCCGTCCACACGACTGATCATCCTCGTCAGCGCCGAGTCTCCCGACGCGTTGTCGCTGCGCTTGCGGCACCTGGCGCGCGATCCTGCACTCAAGGGGAAGGCGCTCGGAGTGCTCAGTCTGATGGGACCTTTGCGCAACGATCTGCCGGCGTCACTGTTGCGCGAGGGTCAATTGGCGACGCTCGGGGTGAGCACGACGCTTCCTGTCGGCATCCCCCGTTGGACCTCCGAGATCGGCGCGATCCAGCGCTCGCTGACCAGCACCGCGGCCGCTCCCCAACGGCCCGAACAGCTTCCCGGATCGTTCACCTGGTACTACTGAGAATCGGGTAGTCGCTCCCGTCCTGTTTGGTCCACAACGGTCCGGCCAGTGGTCGGCTCGCGGTGTACGTCCCTATTGATTTGTCGATGCTCATCACACGACTAGGTCGATACGAGCTGCTCGAGGAGTTGGGGCGCGGCGGGATGGGCATCGTGCATCGAGCGCTCGATCCGCAGGTCGGTCGACTGGTCGCGATCAAAACCATGGCCGCCCCACAGGGCGCGTCCGAGCGCGGCGATCACGAGCGCTTTCTGCGCGAGGCACAGTCTTTGTTGCAGTTGAGGCATCGCAACATCGTCACCGTCTATGAACTCGGCGATGAGGACGGCACACCGTTCATGGCGATGGAGCTTCTCGATGGGACACCGCTGGATCGAGTCCTCGAAAGCGGCGAACTGCCGATGCTCTCGCAGCGACTGGAGTGGGTCGCGCAACTTTGTGATGGTCTTGATTTCGCACACTGGGCCGGCGTGGTCCACCGCGACATCAAACCCGCCAATCTGTTCCTGGCCTCCGATGGTTGCGTCAAGATTCTCGACTTTGGCGTGGCGAAGTTGACGAGCGCATCGCTCGCAACCCAGACCGGCACGGTGCTCGGCACAGTCGATTACATGTCTCCCGAACAAGTGAAGGCCGACAAAGCGCTCGATGGGCGTTCCGATCTGTTCTCGGCAGGCGTCTTGCTCTACGAGTTGATCTTCGGGCGTCGTCCGTTTTGCGCAGAAAATCCTGCTGCGGTGATGTATCGAATCGTGAACGCGGCGCCGCCCGTGCAAGCGCGTTACGAATCGCTGTTGGGGCCCGAGCTGAGCGCCGTGCTGCGGCGCTCTTTGGAGAAGCAACCGGACGCGCGGTTCGAGAACGGCGCGCAAATGGCTCGAGCGATTCGGATCGCTGCCGACTCGGTGCGCGGTACGGCGGAGCTCGCGATCCAAGCGGCAGTGGCCGCTGCCGATACTCAGGCCGTTGGCTTCGAACCGCGAGCAGCCGAGCTCCCGACCTCCCCGCTCTCGCTGCAAACCCAACCGACCGCTCCGCCGCCATGGCGACGTTGGGCCGTGTGGGTGGCGTTTGGTGTCTCGCTTGTCGCGCTCGGGATTTTGGTCCGTCCGTTGTTCGATCGTGAGCCGCTGCCATCTCCGCCACCGATGCCGTACGTCGTCAACACTCCTCTCGTGATCGAGATTCCCGACGACAGCGGTTGGCCCGGTGACCTGCCCCCCGAGAACTGAGCGCCGATGTCACCGCCGGCGCGATCACGAAGGTGCGCGGCACGGTCCCGGGATTCTCAGTCGATCCTCGCCCCTTCGAGGAGGCGCCGTAAGACCCGAAGCGTTGGCGCTGTGCTTCCTCCTATTGGGGGTGAGCATCGCCGCACATTCGTTCGAGCCGCGCTGACGGCCACTCAGTCGAGCGCTTCGGCCACGAGGTCGAGCAGGTGGCGCACCTCGATACCGTGCGGCTCGAGTCCACTGCGAAGTTGGAAGACACATCCGGGGTTGGCGGTCACTACCAGGTCGGCCCCGGTCCCGAGTACCTCCGCGACCTTGCGCTGCAGCAACGCCTCGGCATTCGCAGGTTCTGTCAGCGAATAGATCCCGGCCGCCCCGCAGCAACGGTCGGCATCTGGGAGTGAAACCAGTTCCAATCCAGGAACGCGAGACAGCAACCGGCGAGGGGCCGACGAAATCCCCTGTGCATGAAGCAGGTGACACGGCTCGTCGTACACGGCGCGCCGTTGGATCGCACGCGAGAGTCCAGGCAAGTCCACCTCGCACAGCAATTCACTCACGTCGCGAACCCGCTCGCTGATCTGCCGCGCGCGCGGTCCCCAGATCGGATCATCGGCAAGCAGCGCGACGTACTCGCTGAGCTGCGCCCCGCAACCAGCGCTATTGACGGCGATGACCGCGCTCGGGTCCTGCTCGAACGCCGCCACATTCCGCCGTGCCAGCTCGCGTGCAAACGATGTGTCGCCATTGTGGACATGCAGCGCACCGCAACAGACTTGCGCCGGATCGACGATCACCGACCAACCGGCGCGCCGCAACAAACGCACGGCAGCCGCATGCGTGTGAGGAAGCGCACGATCCATCACGCAGCCGGTGAACAACTGCACCATGCCGCGCCGCGCACCGTCCGCGGTGAAGACGTGGCGAGTCCTTGGCGTGAATCGTCGCCATGCCGCCGTGGGCTGCTGTCGTTCCAGTCGCTCCAGTGCCGGCCACAGCGTCAGCGCGCGACTCCTGCGCACAAGGCGCTGCAGTCCGCTGTGCTGATAGAGAGCCAGCGGCAACATCGTCATCGCCAACGCGTGGCGATTCGTCAGCAACCAACGGAGTCCGACATGGCGAAGCCAGCGCTGCCAGATCGGACGCGCGCGCCGCGGCTCGAGTCGCTCGCGGGCGGTCTCGATGATCGTTCCATAGCGCACGCCGGACGGACAGGCGGTCTCGCAGGCGCGACAGTCGAGGCAGGCATCGAGGTGGCCCAGCACGACGGGTGTTGGTTCTATGCGCTGTTCCTCCAGTGCCCGGATCAGCCAGATCCTTCCTCGCGGCGAATCCGCTTCGCGGCCGTTGAGTTGATACGTGGGGCACGCCGGCAAGCAAAACCCGCAGTGGACACACTCTTGGAGCGCCGCGTGCAACCGCGGATCGGCGGTCGTTTTCACCATGGCTCTGTCACGAACAGGTTGTCGGGATCCAGCGCGAACTTCAGTGCCTCTTCCAGCCTCGTCTGTTGCGGGTCGGCAGCCGGTGATGTGGGCGCGCTCTCATCGTCGGGCCATCGCTCTACCGCCAGGTTTGCGTCGTGCGCCTGAGCCAACCGACTCAGATCGATCGTCCCCGTGATCGCATCGTTCCACGATATCCAGAGGGTTCCACTCGATGGATGCCCCAGCAGTCGATGCTCCGCACGTTCGTCGAACAGCGTGCGCGCATCGACCGCCAGCGACGACCACCGCGAGCGCTTCGTCGCGAGTCGAACGGTGCGCTTCCAGCGTGCGGTTCCCATCATCACGTCCGGCATCTGCTCGGACACGCCTTCCACCCCGCCCCCCGCGCCTCCGATCGTCTCGAGTGCGCGCTGCGTGTCGCGCGGTACGAGCTCCTTCCAACCCTCCAGCACCACGGCAAGACTTGTCTGAAAGGCGATCGCGCCCGAGACTCCGAGGCGTGCTTGTTCGAGCGCGCGAAGCCCTTCCTGCACCGCGTGAAAATCCGAGAACGTGGCTTGGATCCAGGCCTGCGCCGGCGGCAACGGATCGAGTTTGAGCGCCACGCGCGTCAGCACGCCGAAGCGTCCTCGCGCACCGATGTACAGTTTGCTCAGATCGTATCCGGAGACATTCTTCACGACCTTGCCGCCCGCGCGGACCTCCGCTCCATCGGAACGCACCAACCAGCTGCCGATCACCCAATCGCGGGCCGTACCGAATCGCAAACGTCGCGGACCGAATCGATTGGTCGACAGGACCCCGCCCAACGTTGAACGCTCCTCGGGCACGATCGACAACGGATCGAGTGGCAGCCGTTGTCCGTGCTCGGCAAGAAACCGCTGCAAGGCCGCGAAGCGAATTCCGGTTTCGACCTCGAGCACCAGGTTCTCGGGTTGGTAATCGACGATGCGATCCAATCCAGTGGTCACGATCACCCGGGTCGCAGACGTTTTCTCAAAAGCCCTGCTGTGCGTGGATCCGCCGCGAATCGCAACGCGATCGCCGCGCGCGGCCGATTCGCGAACCAGTTCAGAAGTCTCGGCGCCGCTTCGCGGTGTTGCGGTCACAACCAGCCGCCGTGACGCAGCGTGCGAGTTTGGTGCAATTCCCCGCAGTGAGCCCCTCGCGGCAGTAGTTTGCCGGGATTGCACAGCTTGCTCGGATCGAACACGTTGCGCACGCGTTCGAACTGATCGAGGTCGTGTGGTGCGAACGCCACAGGCATCAACTGCTGCTTCTCCAAGCCGATTCCGTGCTCACCGGTGAGTGCACCACCGAGGCGAACGCAAACCGCGAGGATCTCGACGCCCGCAGCTTTGACCCGCGCCACCTCATCGGCATCGCCAGGGTCGAACAAGAGCAGTGGATGGAGGTTGCCATCGCCGGCATGACAGACGTTCGCCACGCGCAGTCGATGTCGGTCACCAATCTCTGCAATCGCCTCCAGTGCCTGCGGCAACTTCGAGCGCGGAACCACACCATCGTGGGTGTAGTAGGCGGGCGCCAACTTGCCCAAGGCACCGAGCGCCTGCTTGCGGCCCTTCCACAGTGCAGCGCGTTGTGACGCATCCAGCGCTTCGCGCACCTCACGCGCACCGCATCCGCGGCAGATCGCGATCAACTGAGGCGCCAGCAGGGTTTGTTCGTCGGCACGCCCTTCGATCTCGATCAAGAGCACGGCGGCGGCGTCGACCGGAAAGCCGACCTTCAGGTGTGCCTCCACGGCGCGGATCGCGGCGTTGTCGATCAACTCCAACGCGGCCGGCACGATTCCGGCACGCAGGATCGCCGAGACCGATTCAGACGCGGCCGGCACGCCATCGTAGACCGCGAGAAATGTCCGCACCGCCTCGACGGCCGGCAGCAGTCGCACCGTGATCTCGGTTGCAATTCCGAACGTCCCCTCGCTGCCGACGAACAGCCCGACCAGATCGAGTCCGGCCGAATCACCGTTGCGTGACCCCAAGCGCGCCAACTCGCCGTCGGGGAGCACCACCGTCAAGGCCAGAACGTGATTGGTGGTGACGCCGTATTTCAGCGTATGGGGACCGCCGCTGTTCTCGGCCACGTTGCCGCCGATCGTGCACGCCCCTTGGCTCGATGGATCGGGCGCGTAAAACAGCCCGTGTGGCGCGGCCGCTTGTGACAGATGCAGGTTGACCAATCCGGGCTGAACGACGGCCACACGATCCTCGTGGTCCAACGAGATGATCTGGCGCATGCGCGAGGTCTCGATGATCACTCCACGGTGCGCCGCGACCGCGCCCCCCGAGAGCCCCGTGCCGGCGCCGCGCGCCAAGAACGGCACGCCGTGTCGGACGCAGGCTCGCACCGTGGCTTGCACTTCGGCCGTCGTCTGTGGAAAGACAACCGCATCCGGCGCTTGGCGCGCGAGCGTGTGTCCGTCGCACTCGTAGACGATCAGTGCTTCCGGTGCAAAGGCGCAGCGCTCGTCGCCAAACAGGGCACGCAGTTCGTTGACGAGCGTGGTGGTCATGAGTGACTGGCAAGCACCGACTTCAACGCTGCCAACAGCAAAAAGACATGATTGGTGTCGCTCCCTTCGCCCATCAGGCCGATGCGCCAGATCTTCCCTTTGAGTGGACCGAGGCCTCCGCCGATCTCGATTCCATGCTGGCTCAGCAGGGCGCGCCGAATCGTCATGTCGTCGACACCGTCCGGAATTCTGACCGCGTGCAACGTCGGGAGTTGATGAGCGCGTGGCGCCAAGAGGGTCAGCCCGAGTTGCTCCAGCCCCTCGACCAGTTGTGTGTGATGCAAACGATGGCGCGCGAATCGGGCCGCCAAGCCCTCTTCCAACACCATCGAAAGTCCTTCATGGAGCGCGTAGAACAGCGACACCGGCGCGGTGTGGTGATAGACCCGCTCGGGCCCCCAATAGCGCGCTAGTTTGTGCATATCCAAGTACACACTCGAGACCGGCGTGCGGCGCGCGGCCATCGCCACCACGGCCCGCTCCGAGAAGGTGATCGGCGCCAGCCCGGGAGGACACCCGAGCCCTTTCTGCGTACACGAGTACGCGGCGTCGATTCCCCACTGATCGATCGGCACATCGATCGTTCCGAGCGAGGTCACCGTGTCCAACACCGTCAGTGCCCCCGCTGCTCGTGCGGTCAGCGCGATTCTCTCCACCGGCTGGCAGACACCGGTCGACGTCTCGGCATGCACCATCGCCACCACGGCCGGTTTCTCCGCGTGGATGGCGCTGATCACCGACTCTTCCGAAACGATCTCGCCCCACGGGCCATTCACCGCCACGACGTTCGCGCCGACACGCGTCGCCACCTCGGCCATTCGCTCTCCGAAATAGCCGGCGACACCGACGACCACCTTGTCGCCCGGCTGCACCAGATTCACCAAGCAGGCTTCCATCCCGCTGCTGCCAGTGCCGGGGAGCGCCAGCGTCAACGCGTTTTCGGTTTGAAATACTTGGCGCAGTTGAAACTGGATCGCGTCCATCAAGTGCAAGAACTCGGGATCGAGGTGACCGATGACCGGGCCACAAAGTGCCTGCAGAACGCGCGGAGAGACATCACTCGGACCGGGACCCATCAAGAGCCGGAGCGGCGGGTGAAACGGTTTCGTCTGCATCAGTTCCTCACGGGAAGCGCACAGGATACCCAATCCACAACCGCATCGAGAGGCTCGGCCGCAAATTGAGTATGCTGTCGACGGAGCAGCGGCATGGCACGTCATCATCACGTCTACGTGATCGAACTCAGCCCGAAGGTCCTCACGCGCGTGCGATTTCGCCGGGCCAACCCGCATCACGATCCGGTTTTGCCCTGCGTGTATGTCGGCAGCACCGGACTGCAACCCGAGGAGCGCCTGGCCAATCACTTGGCAGGGATCAAGGCCTGCCCCTACGTCAAGCAGTTCGGCTTACGACTCCTCCCACACCTGTACGAATCGTACAATCCGATGTCGTGGCGCGAGGCGCTCGCCAAGGAACTCGAGTTAGCCGAGTTGCTGCGCCGTCAACGATTCGCGGTTTGGCAGAACTAGGACGCCGCTGTCAGGCGCTACGACCACGCAACACGAATCGTGCTCAGAGCCTCCTCGATGTGTGCGCGATGGGTGCGGAAGTTCAGCGCGATCAGCCGCAAGAAAAACCGGCCGTGAACCGTGGTCGAAGAAAAGTGCATCCGGCCCGAGGCATTGAGCCGTCTCAGCAGCTCGCGATTCCCCGCTTCATCGACGTCGCCGCGACGCCAGGCAAACAGCGATAGATCGGGCGGTGCAACGATCTCGGCACCGGTCAGCGACGCGATCTCGGCATGGGCCGATTGCGCCAACACCAGTTTTTCTTCCAGTGCCTGACGCCAGGCGGCGATGCCGTGCAGCGAGATCGGCAACCACAGCCGGAGTGCACGAAATGGCCGCGACAGTTCCGGCGTGAGCTGACACGGATCGAAGTCTCCCTGCGTCGACATGCCGGGCAGATAGTCGGCGTCGATCGACTGTGCTGCGACCAGCGAAGCGGCATCACGCAGCACGATGGCGCCGGTGCCGAACGGCAAGAACAGCCCCTTGTGCGGATCGAGGGCGACCGAGTCGGCGTTCGGCATGCCGCGCAAGACGCGCGCCCCGTGCGCGGTCAGCGCAAAAAAGCCGCCATAGGCAGCATCGACGTGAAACCAAAGACCGTGACGCGCGCAGATCTCGCCCATCGCCTCCAGATCGTCGACTGCACCGGCGTTGACATTGCCTGCATTTCCGATCGCCAGAAACGGTTTGTATCCGCCGGCACGATCGGATCGAATCGCATCCTCGAGCCGATCGAGATCGATCCGCGAGTGCCTATCGCTCGGGATCACGCGCAAGCAGGCCTCGGGAAAGCCGGCCAGCCGCGCCGCCTTGTGATTGCAGTCGTGTGTCTGGTCCGATAGGTAAAGGCGCGCCTGCGAGAAATCTCCTTCGCATCGTGGCCAGTACCGTTCACGGGCCGCGATCACCGCGCTCCAGTTGGCCAGCGATCCTCCTGACAACAGCGCTCCCACGCCGCTGGATGGAAAACCGATCATCGTTTTGAGCCAGGCAATCACGCTCGATTCGATCGCCGCCATTCCGGGCGCCGCAATTCGTATCCCGGTGAACCGGTTGACCGTGCTGGCCAGCAGCTCCGCTGCCGCCGCCTGCGGCAATCCACCGCCGGGAACGTAGGCGAAGTAACGCGGGCTGGTGGTAAAGCGCCCGCCCGGCAGCGCCTGTTCGAAGAAGCGATCGAGCACAGTCTGTAGTGGCGTGCCGTGCTCGGGAAGTTCATCGAGCGGCATGGTCGACAACGACTCCGGTTGCCACGCAGGCTGCCGATCGATGTTGCGGACCACCGCCACGAGCCTGGTCGTAACAGCCGCGAGCAGCTCTTCGTATTGAGCAGCCGACAGCTCGAGTGTGAAGCCTGCTTCGGTTTTTTCGTTCATCCGGTCTCCGCCAGTCGCAAGCGTTCCCCGTGCCGCCGCAACACCTCTTTCCAAAGCGCTTCGGGGATGCCGCGTTCACCCTGCGCCTGAACCCACTGAAACGCATCTTCTCGAGCGGCGATCAAGAGGTCGCCATGACGCACCAGATCGGCCACCGCGAACGTCGGCAGTCCCGATTGTGCGGTGCCGGCGAATTCTCCCGGCCCGCGAAGTTCGAGGTCTTTTTCGGCAACACGAAAACCGTCGTCGGTGGCTGACAGCACCTGCAATCGTTCGAGTGCCTGCGGCGACGCGTTCTCACTGGCAATCAGGACGCAGTAGCTCTTCAATTCGCCCCGCCCGACGCGCCCGCGAAGTTGGTGCAACTGGGCCAAGCCGAAATGCTCCGCATCTTCCACCACGATGACCGACGCACTCGGCACATCGATGCCAACCTCGATCACCGTCGTCGCCATCAGGATCTGGGCCCGACCACCGCGGAATGCGTCCAGATTGGCTTGTCTTTCAGTCGCACGCAGCTTGCCGTGGACAAGCGCCAAGCTCGCTTGGGGAAATCGCTCGGCATATTCGCGTGCGCCTTCCTCGGCGGCGCGAACGCCCTTCGGACCCTCCTCTACCGCCGGCCTCACGATGTAGATCTGTCGTTTCTCGGCCAACGCCTTGGCCACTCCTTGAAGCACCTGTTCACGTTGCGCAGCGGTCCGCACCAAGGTCTTGATCGGCTGCCTTCCGGGTGGTTTCTGATCCAACACCGAGACGTCGAGATCTCCGTACATCACCATCGCCAGCGTGCGCGGAATCGGCGTGGCCGACATCACCAGGACATCGGGATGTCCGCCTTTGGCCACAAGGTCGGCGCGTTGCACCACACCGAAACGATGTTGCTCGTCGATTACCGTCAGCCCGAGTTTGGCGAACGAGACCTTGTCACCCAACAACGCGTGCGTGCCGACGATCATCGTGGCCTGCCCACTCGCGATCCTCTCGCGCGTGCTCGCTGCTTGCGAGGCGGGCAACGACGCGGTCAGCAAATCGACACGCTGACCGAAGGGTAGCAACAGCTGTTGCAGGTTGCGCGCATGCTGCGCGGCCAGGATTTCCGTCGGCGCCATCAACGCAGCTTGCAAACCGTTCTCGATCGCCGCCAACATCGTCAACGCCGCCACCGCGGTCTTTCCCGATCCGACATCGCCCAACAACAACCGGTTCATCGGAGACGGTTCGGCCAGGTCGGCGACGATCTCGCGCATGGTCCGCTGTTGGGCTCCGGTCAATTTGAACGGCAACCGACCACTCAAGCGCTGCAACAATTCCTCGTCGACCTGATACCCGCCGATCCGGCGCTCCGCTTTGCGGCGTTGTTTGCGAACGGCTAGGCCCAACTCGAGCAAGAAGAACTCATCGAACGCCAAGCGGCGATGCCCCGGACTGCGGCGCGACGTGATCTCATCGGCCGGCGTTTCCAGCGGTGGGGCGTGAACCCAACGCAGTGCGGTGCCGCGACTGGGTAAGCGACGATGCTGCAAAATCTGAAGCGGCATCACCTCATCGATGCTCCCGAGCTGCTCGAGCGCATGTTGCACGATCGTGCGCAGCTTGCGCGGCGTGAGCGGGCCCAGCTTCTCGTACACCGGGATCCACCCTGCGTTCGTGTTGGGGTCGGCGCCGGCCGGCAGCAGTTCGAAGTCTGGTCCGGCCAACTCGAGCCCTTGGCGGCCGCGGCGCGGTGTGCCATGCACCAGCAGACGTTCCCCTGCCTTCATGTACTGCAGCAAGTAACCGCGCCCGAAGAATCGCACCGGCAGCGCTGCTGTGCCGTCGTCCAACAACACGGTGAGAATCTCCATGCCGCGGCCGCGTGTTCGGATCACAGCAGATTGACGGATCAACCCAACCGCCGTGATCGCCGCCCCTTCACGCGCCTCCGCCAACGGCGCCAAGCGACGCCGATCCTCGTAGCGAAACGGCACGCGTTCGAGCAGATCGCCCACAGCGCCAATCCCGATCTCACGCAACTGTTTGGCCCAGCGAGGGCCAATGCCGTGCACGCGATCGAGCGGATCGCCGAGCGTGAGTGGAGGATCGGGGGCCGGGGCGCGAGAACGCTCTCGAGATTCCTGCGCCATCGCGGGAAATTAGCACGAGATCTGTGCGATCCTCTCGGCCCTGTTGGCCCTGAGGCCGAGGGACTACGAATGGCGGGTTCACTGTTTCGGGTCAAACGTGTCAGCGACTTGGTCAGGCAGGGGGAAACCACCGGGCTGCGCCGCGTCCTGACCGCCACCGACCTGACGATGCTCGGAATAGGCGCCGTGATCGGTGCCGGAATCTTTGGAAGTATCGGCACGGCGGCGGTCGGTGAGTTCAAGGACGGGTTGGTGGTGCGGCTCGGCGCCGGTCCAGCCCTGGTGCTGTCGTTTTTGTTGTTGGGCGGAGTCTGCGCGCTGTGTGGTCTTTGCTACGCCGAACTGACCTCGATGATTCCGGTGGCCGGCAGCGCTTACACATACTCCTACGCGACGCTCGGCGAGTTGGTGGCTTGGATCATCGGCTGGGATCTGATCCTCGAGTACGCGGTCGGCAACATGGCGGTGGCGATTTCCTGGTCGGACTACTTCACATCGTTTCTGCGCGTCTTCAATCTCGAGTTTCCGTACTGGCTGACACACAGCTACAGCACTGCTGCGCTGGATCACAAACTCGCGGACCTACCGCACCTCATGGGCCTTCCGATCGCCATCAACCTCCCGGCAATCGCGATCGTCGGGCTGATCACCTACGTGCTGGTGCGCGGCGTTCGTGAGAGCGCGCGCACCAACAACATCATGGTGTTGATCAAGCTCGCCGTGTTGGCGCTGTTCATCGGGGTCGGATCAATGTACGTCGACCCCTCCAACTGGAAGCCGTTCGCGCCCAATGGTTGGGCCGGCATCCACCAAGGCGCCGCGATCGTGTTCTTTGCCTACATCGGATTCGACGCCGTCAGCACCGCTGCCGAGGAGACCAAAAACCCGCAGCGTGCGATGCCGATCGGAATCCTGGCCTCGCTGGCGATTTGTACCGTCATCTATTGCATCGTCGGATTGGTTGCGACCGGCGTGGTCCCGTACACGCAACTGAGCGGCGCCGATCCGTTGGCGCGGGTATTCGAGCTGGCGGGAATCACCTGGGGCCAGGCGATCATTGCGCTCGGCGCGATCATTTCGATGACGGCGGTGCTCTTGGTGTTTCAACTCGGCCAGCCGCGAATCTTGTATTCGATGAGCCGCGATGGCTTGCTTCCGGCCTGGTTCTCGCGACTACATCCGATTCACCAAACGCCTCACCTCACCACCATGCTGACCGGGCTGGTAGTCGCGGCCGGCGCGATGGTGATGGACGTCAACATGGCGTACGACCTCACCAACATCGGCACGCTGTTCGCGTTCTTGGTGGTGTGTGTGGGAGTGTTGGCGCTGCGCATTCGCGACCCACACCGGCACCGCCCATTTCGCGTCCCGTTCGTTTGGGTGGTCGCTCCATTGGGCGCGCTGGCCTGCCTGTACACCATGACCGGTTTGCCGCGGTCGGCGTGGGAGCGGTTCGGCATTTGGCTCGCGATCGGGTTGGTGGTGTATTACTTCTACGGCTACCGACGAAGCGTCTTGCGTGCGCGTGATGAGCAAGAACGAGGCTCCGCCTGAATGGATCTCGGGTAAGGATGGCCGCTCCTGCTGGCGTGGTCTCCGATTTGCGGCTTAATGGGCGCCACCTCACCCCTGGCTCGATCGGTTTTGGAGTGACGCCTTGAGTTCCTCCCCAAGCACTCTTTTCAAACCAGTCCCGCTGCGTGCGTTGTATCGCGATCGGCTGGCCCTGTGGGCGACGCTGTGGTTGGGAAGCATGGCGCTGAGTCAGGCGCTGCGACTGGTGCTGTACTTCTCCTTCCACGAAGGCCCGTTCTCACTTGGCGCCCTGCTCTACACGTTGGTCGTCGGCCCCTTCTACGACGCGCCGATCAAGTGGCTCTTCCTGATGCCGTTCGCCCTGTGGCTAGCGCTCGGCTTCGGGCGGACCTGGCGCTTCCGACCGATGCGCGCCACGTTGCTCACCGTGCTGTTTGCGCTCGCTGCGTTTCACACGGTGATCGAGTACTACTTTTTCGACGAGTTCGAGGCCCGTTTCAACCACATCGCTTTGGACTATGTGCGCCATCCCAGCGAAGTGATCGGCAACATCTGGGAGAGCTACAACGTGCCGTTGGTACTCGCGCTCTCGCTGGCGGCAGGACTCGGATTGGCGTGGCCAGGTTTGCGCCGTCTGAAGGCAGCTCGGTTCGAACGTATTCCGTGGCGCGCGCGTGGGCGCGCCGTCGGTGTGGTGTTGCTGAGCACGCTTGCCGTCGCTGCGATGCTGCGCCTGCTCCCCGACCTCGACGACCCCAACAACCGCGTTACCGGCGAGATCGCAGCCAACGGACTCGCGTCTTTGGTGCGCGCTTTCCGGACGGCAAAACTCGACTACCGGCAGTACTACGCCTCGCTGCCTGACGCGGAAGCGGCCGAGCGCGCGGCGCGCGTGCTGAAGAGCGGCATCGCCCCAGCAGCGCCGACCGATGCCGTCGCCCAACCGTGGGATGTCGTCGTGATCTTCGAGGAGAGCCTGGGCTCGGAATTCATTGGAGCTTTGGGAAACGAATCGCGCAGGACCTCGCCCGGGTTCGATCGCTGGGCCCTGCAAGGGTTGTTTTTGACGGGACTGGTCTCGACCGGAAATCGAACGGTGCGCGGCTTGGAGGGAACGCTCTGCTCGCTCGTTCCCCTGCCGGGTGATGCGGTCCTCAAGCGCAACGACGCGATCGGCCTTGCCACGCTGGCAGAAGTCTTTCGACGCCGCAGCTACAAGACCGCGTTCGTCTATGGCGGCTGGGGCACCTTCGACAGCATGAAACCGTTTATGCCCAATAACGGGTTCGAGGAGTTCATCGAACGCTCGTCGATGCCCAACGATGCGTTCGCAACGATCTGGGGCGTGGCCGACGAGTACATGTTCGACACCCTGCTGGCCCGCCAACGAAAGGCCAGAGCCAACGGCGAGCGGCTGTTCGTTTCAGCGCTCACTGTGAGCAATCACAAGCCGTACGAAGTTCCCGAGCGCGGAACGGCGTGGCCCGCCAGCAAGAAAAATCGCGAATCGGCCGTTGCCTACTCCGACTGGGCTCTTGCGCGGTACCTTGACATGTCGCAGCAGGAGGGTCTGCTCGATCACACGCTGGTGTTGGTCTTGGGTGATCATGGTGCTCGCGTCTACGGCCGCGAGATGATCCCGGCGCAAAGCTACAGAATTCCTGCGCTCTTCGTAGTGCCTGGCGAAACCTGGGATGGGAAGCGAATCGATCGCCTGTCCTCACAGATCGATTTGGCCCCCACGCTGCTGTCTTTGGTCGGAGTGCATGATGAGACGCCCTTTCTGGGCGAGGACCTGACCCGGTTGCCAGCCGACGGTGGGCGCGCGTTTCTGCAGCACAACCGCAACGTCGGGATGCTCACCGACAACACGCTGGTGGTGCTGGGTCTGAAAAAGAGGATCGAGTTCTACACGCGCCCGGATCGTCACTCCGATCTGTTCACGGCCGTCGAGCCTGCCGAGATCACACCAGCGATGCATGAGTTGGCCAAGGACGCGATGGCTGTCTATCAAACCACCTACGACGCGCTCGAAAATAAGCGCTATCACTTGCCGCAATCGCCGGGATCGCGTGCTCCGCGTTGAACTGATCGCCAACGCGCACGCAGGACGCGGGCGCGGGCGCGCCGCGGCCGAAGCGGCGCAGCGCGTTCTTGTCTCGGCCGGTTGCCAGGTACGGGTGCAGATGCCCACCACGGCAGAGGCGACGCGGGAGTTCGCAGGCCAGGCCTCTCTGCACGCGGATGTGGTCGCGGCCGTCGGCGGTGACGGGACGCTGCGCACGGTGTTGGACGGACTTCAGCGTCCGGTGAGCGCCGCAGTAATTCCGATCGGCACGGCCAACGTGGTCGCGCGCGAACTGAAGATTCCGCTCGACCCAGAAGGGGCTGCGGCCGTGATCGCTGCGGGGCACACCCAGCCGTTCGATTTGGGCGACGCCAACGGCCGGCACTTTCTGGCGATGACCGGCGTCGGCCTCGACGCCGAGATCATCGATGCTCTTCACACCACACGCGTCGGCCCGATACGCAAAAGCGACTACCTCGCTCCCACCTGGCGCGCACTCACCGAGCCGGCGCGACCGCGGCTGCGCTTGACCGTCGACGGCGCGCCGTTCGCTTCGACACTGCAAGACATCATCGTCTGCAACGTAAGGAACTACGCTGCGTACTTCGCGGTCGCTCCGAATGCAATCGCCAATGACGGCCGGCTGGACTGGGTGGCGCGACCACCTGCCGGAGCTTGGTCCTCGCTGCGTTGGGCCTGGGCAGCGATCCGAAAGCGGCCGCTCGCCTCCCTCGAGTACGGCACGGCGCTTCAACTGACGATCGAAGCGCTCGGTGATCCGGTCGCCGTTCAGATCGATGGCGATCCAGCCGGAACGACCCCGCTCGCGGTGCGAATTCTGCCGGCTGCCGCCAGACTCTGCGTCCCGTGAATCCAACGCTCGATCGTCGCTTCTGGTTGTGGCACGCGGGCCTGCCGGTCGTCATCGCGCTCTCGTTGTTGGCGATCTTCGAACCGAGTCACTGGGATCTGGCGGTCAGCGATCGGTTCTACGATTTCGCGCGCGGCCGGTTCTGGTTGCGAAGGAGTTGGTTCTTCGAAGAGTTCGCACACGATGGAATCAAGTGGGCGATCGTGGTGTTTGGGCTCTTCGTGGGAGTGTTGTGGTTGGCGTCATGGCACTCCTCTACGTTGGCTAGCAAGCGCAGAGTGTTGGGGTATCTGTTCTTGTGCCTGTTGTTGGCGCCGCTGGTGGTGGGCGGGATCAAAGCGGTCTCCGTGCAGCATTGCCCGTGGGATATCGATCGGTACGGTGGGATGGCGCCCTACGTAACACTGTTGGAGCCCGTAGTCCCTGGAATGGACCGTGGGGCCTGTTGGCCCTCGGGCCACGCTGCGGGCCCGTTTGCGTTCTACGCTCTTTATTTTGTTTGGAGAAACCGATCGCCGAAGCGCTCTCGGTGGGCGTTCGCGATTGTCACGGTACTCGGCTTGTTGATCGGTTTTGGGCGGGTCGTGCAGGGAGCGCACTTCGTCTCGCACATGTTTTGGAGCGCGCTTTTCTGCTGGTATGTGTGCCTTACGCTCTACGTCGCATTCCGAGCACGGCTATAGGTCAGGCGCGTCGACAATTCTTCGCACAGCCGGTGGTAGCGTCCGGCTCACGCCTGTGGATCGATCACATCACCTGTTTCCATGTAAGGCAGCACGGCCCCTTTGTGCAGCAGTTTCACGACGGCCGAAGCGATTTCCAGATCGGTCGACTCGATTCGATCGAGCAACTCGCGAAGCGTCGCGCGTTCCCGGCAGGAGCGCAGCACCGCAAACTCCACCGGGCTGACATCACCGGGCGTCGAAAGCAGTTGTCGCGCGGCCATCCCCAACTCGAGTTGCAGATCCTCGGTCGGAAGATCGGCACGCAGGCGCGCCAGATCGTCGAGCGAGACCAATGCGTCCATCAACAACCGCTGCGTGTTGGCTTCGAGTTCTTCGCCCACGGTAGGGTCATCGACCGGATCGAAGTGAAAGTCTGCTTCCGACCAACCGAGCACTCGAAACAACGCCTTGCGTCCGCGCGTCCTGGCCGTGAACGCGCCCGCGATTCGGCCGTGGCGAAAATGCAGGCGCGCCGCCTCGCCGCCGGCGCGCAATCGCAGGCAGCCGGTCTTGCCGTTCATCGCCAAGAGTTGAACCAGATCGGCCACCGGAAGATGGCTGGTGTGTCCCGAGAGGTAGGCGCGCGGCGTTTCTCCCGAGGCCGATCCTTGCCGGGTTCGCTCCAAGATCAACTTGACTCGCAGCAACAACTCTTCCGTCGAGAACGGCTTGGTCAGGTAGTCGTACGCACCCGACTTCAGTCCGCGAATTCGCTGAGGGATCTCTCGTTGGCCGGCGAGAAAGACCAGCGGGACATCTCGTGTGTGGGCGTCGGCCTTCAAGGCATCGCACAAGGCCCAACCATCCATCTCGGGCATGACCACATCGGTGATGATCAGGTCGGGGCGCTCTTCTGCCACGCGATCGAGCGCCTCCTTGCCGTTGGCTGCGGTGAGCACAGCGAAACCCGCCTCCAAGAACGCGTCGCGGACCAACTCGCGTACGAGTCGGTTGTCGTCCACGACCAGGATTGACGCCGGGAAATCCAAACCGATCGGCCCCCTACCTACACGTCCTTACGAGACGGCTCGCAGGAGATGGTAAGGACCGGCGTAGAGCCTGGTCAACTCGGGATCGCGGGGGGCCCGGACGCGGCGTTGCTCTCGGCCGGGCGCGGGTCCAAACTCTCGCCCCTTCCACGGACCCGAGCATGAACCGAAACCCGCGCCCAGGCCCCCGCCCGACCCCGCATCAGGCCCCCCGTTGGGCCGCGCTGCCGACCGAACTGCGTTCGATTCGCTGCCTCTCCTTCGACTGCTATGGGACGCTGATCGATTGGAATCGGGGCCTCTCCGAGGCGCTATTCGGTGTGCTCAAGCGGCGAGGTCAGTTGCTCCCCAGCGGACTGGTCGATGCGATCCATGCCGAGGAATGGGAGCGCCTCCAGGAGCTCGAGGAGTTCGTGCCGTACCGGCAGTTGTTGACCGAATCGGTTCGCGATGGGGCCCAATCGCGGGGTGTGTCCTTGTCGCAAGCGGAGGCCGAGGAGATTGCCAGCAGCATTGGCCGTTGGCCGCCGTTCGCCGATACCGCGGCAGCACTTCGCCGACTCGCGGCGCGCTGGCCGTTGGCGGTGCTCTCCAACGTCGATCGTGCCGATCTCGACCTCACGCTGTCGTCGATCGACGCGCCGATCACCCACCGCGTGACCGCGGACGACGTGCAGTGCTACAAGCCGGAGCCCGACCACCTGCTGGCACTGCTGCACGAGCGAGAACTCGAGCCCGAGGAACTGCTCCATTGTTCGGCCTATGCCCAGTTCGATCTGGCTGCGGCCGAGGATCTCGGCATCCCCTCGGTGTACATCGACCGGCGCGGTGAGCCGCTGCCAGAAGATGTGACGGTAACGATGAAGGTTCCGAATTTGACAGCGCTCGCCGACCGATTGCTTGGTAGTGGGTCGCGTTGAGCGCATCACCTCGGCAGCTCGCACGGGAAGAGCCGTCGCTGCCGATCCGCCCGTGGAGGTTTTGTGTCCAGCACGCATAAGACAGTCATCATCGGATCCGGCCCGGCCGGCTACACAGCAGCGATCTACGCGTCGCGCGCCAACCTTGCGCCGGTGTTGCTCGAAGGACTCCAACCCGGCGGCCAACTGACGATCACGACCGACGTCGAGAACTACCCTGGGTTTCCTGAAGGGGTCATGGGCCCGGATTTGATGGAGATGTTCAAGGGTCAGGCGGCACGCTTCGGGACCGAGATCCGCCCCGGCTTGGCGACCAAGGTCAATCTCGGGAGCTATCCATTCGAGGTCGAGTACGACGGGCAGGAGCGGTTGCTGGCCGAAAGCGTGATCGTCGCGACCGGCGCCTCCGCCAAGTGGATCGGGCTGCCGTCCGAACAGCGGCTGATGGGACGCGGTGTCAGCGGCTGCGCGACCTGCGACGGTTTTTTCTTTCGCGATCAAGAGATCATGGTCGTCGGTGGCGGCGACACGGCGATGGAAGAAGCGACATTTCTCACCCGCTTCGGAAAGCAGGTCACCGTCGTACATCGGCGCGACACCCTGCGCGCTTCCAAAGCGATGCAGGATCGCGCGCTGGCCAATCCCAAGATCAAGTTCATCTGGAACACAGCGGTTGAAGAGATTTTGGGCGAGCAGAAGGTCGAGGCGGTGCGCCTTCGGAACTTGCAGACCGACTCGATCAGCCAGACCCCGACGAATGCGGTGTTCGTAGCCATCGGCCACAAGCCGAACACGGAGCTGTTCGTCGACCAACTTCAACTCAACGAGGCGGGTTACATCATCACCAAACCTGGGACTTCATTGACCAACATCCCAGGCGTTTTCGCGTGTGGCGATGCGCAGGATTGGGTCTATCGCCAGGCGGTAACGGCCGCTGGAACGGGCTGCATGGCCGCCATCGATTGTGAACGTTGGCTCGAGGCACGCGGCCATTGACGGCCAGAGAGGTGATTGAATGCGTTTGACTGGCGTGACTGTCGCGGCGTTGGCCGCGTTGCTCGTGAGCGTTCCATCGGCGGGCGCAGCCAAATCGAAACCGGCCGCCGACGCCAAACCGGCGCCGCTGAGCAGTGACGGATGGAAGGTCGATGCGCCGCATGGACCTTCCACGGCGCTGTCGTTTTCAACCGATGAAGGGACCTGGCTGGCGCTCGATGTCGATCCGAGCGGCAAACAGATCGTCTTCTCGTTGCTCGGCGATCTGTATACGCTGCCGATCGAAGGGGGCGCGGCAACCCGGATCACCAGCGGGCCGGCGTACGACGTGCAACCGCGCTTCAGCCCCGATGGGAAGTCGATCGCATTCGCGTCCGATCGCGACGGGTTGGAAAACCTGTGGGTCTGTGATCGGAGCGGCGCCAATTGTCGACAGATCAGCAAAGAGAAGAAGCGCACCGTCAGCAGTCCGGCGTGGTCGCCAGATGGACAGTACTTGATCGGTCGCAAACGCTTGACCGATGTCAGCTCGCTTGGCACCGTCGAGTTGTGGCTGTGGCATCTGAAGGGGGGCGAGGGCGTGGCGCTCACCAAGAAGAGCGAGCAACCCGACGCGGCCGATCCGGTGTTTTCGAAAGATGGCCGGTTCGTCTACTTCTCGAGCCGCGAGGCGCGCTATCGCTACGACCGCGATCCCAACGAAGGAATCTGGCAACTCAAACGGTTCGACCGGCGCAACGGGCAATCCACTCCGCTGACCGGAGAATTCGGCGGATGCGCAGCACCCGCCGTTTCACCCGATGGATCGACGCTGGCCTTCGTCCGGCGCGTTCGAGCCACCACCGTGCTCGAGTTACTCGATCTGGCCAGCGGCCGAATCAGACGGGTCGCCGAGGGACTGACCCGCGACAATCAGGAAGGGTTTTCTTTTCACGGCACCTTCCCTGGCTACGCTTGGATGCCCGATGGCCACTCGATCGTCGCCACCGCGGAAGGAAAGATCTGGCGCTACAACGTCAGTGACGGTTCGCGCACACCGATTCCATTCAGTGCGCAGGTCGACCAGGCGGTCAGCGAGGCGGTTCGCTCGCCGCAACGACTCGGAACCGACCCGGTGCGGCTGCGGGTGATTCGCTGGCCGGCGATGTCTCCGGACGGCAAACGTCTCGTGTTCTCCGCCGCCGGCCATTTGTACGGCATGGACTTTCCCAACGGCTCCCCGCAACGACTGACCGCTGCCCTGGACTTCGAGTACGCGCCCGCCTTCTCGGCGGACGGCAAGCGAATCGTGTTCACCACGTGGAACGACAGAGAGGGTGGTCACGTCGTCGTGATCCCCGCTGCGGGCGGCATCGCCAAGCGGCTCACCCGTGTGCCCGGCCAATACGTCAACCCGGCCTTCTCGCCCGACGGCACACAGGTCGTCTATGTGGCCAGCAGCGGCGCAGCGATGCGCGATCACGATCTTTCCGATGAGCTGTGGCACGAGGTTCGACTCGTCTCCGCCGAAGGAGGAGCGGCCCAACTGGTCATCGCCACAGCGGTTCGTGGCCCGAATCGGCGCACACCGCGACCATCGTTCAACGCCAAGGGCGATCGCATCTACTTTGTCGAGGACGATCCAGACGCCAAACCACTCTCGATTCCTTCCGCTCAGTTGGTCTCGGTGAAACTCGACGGTACCGACAAGCGCAAACGGCTGCAGTTCGGTCCCGCCGAGGAAGCCGCCGTTTCGCCCAACGAGCAGTGGGTGGTGTATCGAGAACGACACAACGTTTATGTGACGGCGCTACCGGAAGCTGGTGAAGGTCCGATCGACGTCGCCACCGCGGGCGGCGCCTTCCCCGTCGCCAAGCTGACGGAGAACGGCGGCGAGTGGGTCGGCTGGGCCGAGGGGGCCGACACGATCAGTTGGAGTTACGGACCCAACTACTACCGTCTCGCACTCGCCAAAGCGTTTCCCGATCCAAGCCCGGCACCGGCCGACGTCGCCAAGCCGAGCGGAAAACCGGCGAGCGCGAATGCGGCCGACAAGAAAGCAGACGACAAGCCGGGGTTGCCGCAGCCGGAGGTGACCGAGATCACACTCACGTTGCCGCGCGAGAAACCTTCAGGGACGGTCGCGTACACCAACGCGCGGCTGATCACGATGAAAGGAGACGAGGTCATCGCCGCTGGGACGATCGTGGTGGAGAGCGATCGGATCAAGGCGGTCGGCGCATCGAATGCGATCACGCTGCCGGCCGGCGCCACGGTGGTCGACCTCACTGGCAAGACGGTCATTCCAGGTCTGTTCGATGAACACGCACACCTGCATTACTCCACACTCGATGTCTTCCCTCAGCGTCCCTGGAAATACCTGGCCAACCTCGCCTACGGTGTGACCTCGACGCACGACCCGTCGGCCAGCACGCAGGAAGTCTTCGGCCAAGCCGAGATGGTAGAAGCGGGGCTGGTGCCTGGCCCCCGGATCTTCTCGACCGGCTACATTCTCTACGGTGCCGACGACGCCAACGGCGCCGTGATCGATAGCCTCGACGATGCGCGCCATCACCTGCAGCGCCTCAAAACGTTGGGCGCGTTCAGCGTCAAGTCGTACATGCAGCCACGGCGCGATGTCCGGCAGTGGATCATCCAGGCGGCGCGTGAGCTGAACATGATGGTCGTCCCTGAAGGTGGCGGTGACCTGGAAATGGATCTGACATTCGTGTTGGACGGCCACACCACCATCGAACACGCGCTTCCAACGACACCGCTCTACAAAGATGTCGTGACGTTGCTGGGCAAGAGCAAGACCAGCTATACGCCGACGCTGTTGGTAGCCTACGGCGGACCGTCAGGGGAAAAGTGGTTCTATCAGCACTATGACGTGTGGAAGAACGAGCGGCTGCTGAGCGTCACGCCGCAAGGGGTGATCGATGGCAAGTCCCGTCGTCGCCAGATGCTCCCGGACGAGGACTGGCATCACATCAACGTGGCAGCCGGTGCAAAACGTGTAGTCGACTCCGGTGGAACGGTTTGTCTGGGTGGTCACGGTCAATTGCAAGGGCTGGGGCCGCACTGGGAAATTTGGGGGTTCGTGCAAGGCGGCATGTCACCGTTGGAGGCGCTGCGAGTAGCCACACTGTCGCCTGCGAAGACTCTCGGCCTGGACAACGATCTCGGTTCGATCGAACCCGGCAAACTGGCCGATTTCGTGGTGCTCGGAAAGAACCCGCTGGAACGGATCGAGAACACCGACAGTGTCGAGTTGGTCGTCAAGAACGGCGTCGGCTACAAGCCCAAGGACCTCGAGCGAATCGGCGCCAACGCCAACGGCCCTTCGTTGGGCTCGATTCCGAAGGCAAGCGACGACCTGTAGTTCGCAAGCGAGATGCGGGCGGCTCCGGCTTCGGACCGCTCGCATTCTTTCGAGAGAGTGGCGCGAGATCCCGACCCGAGACACTAGTCTTCGAACGCTGCGCCCAGGAAGGCAGCGGCCCATTGCGCTCGGACCGCCTGCGACAACACCACAGGTTCGAGCAGGCCGGGAGCGAAGATCGCGTTGGGTAGAAACACCTGATAGGCGAGTTGGCTACGGTGCTCCGTCCAAGAACCAAGGAAGTGCGCGCCCGTTGAACTACGCTGCTCCGCTGTGTTGAGCGCGAGAATCATTGTCATCGACGGCTCGGGAGTCGCTCCGCTCGGCAGCAGCAGCCATGACCACACGCCGGCGCCAAGAAACGGGTGCCGGCGCGTCGGTTCGATCACCAGCAGGGCCGGTTCATCGCTCTCGCCAAACGGCAGCGCCGCGGTCAGCACACCGTCGTGATTCTTGACTTGGGATTTGAGGAGTTTCTCGATCGCAATTGAAGCGACCTGCGCCAAGACCGCCGGTTGCCACGCGCTTTCACCCTCTCCCAGAGGTCGCACCACCGTCTCCTCGATCCCGAGCAAGGTTTCGTCACCGCAGGTTATCTCGCCTGTCGCGGGCGCGGTGAGATCGGGCTCAGCCTCTACCAACAACGCCAGCGTCCCTGAGATGCGGTGTGCAATTCCCGACTGCAGGCTGCACGCGAACGGCGCGAGCCGCCGTTGCCACTCGGAGTCGGCTTCGGAACAATAAAGACTCGCCGTCAACTGCAACTGTGCGCGCGCTGGATCGTCGCCTTGCACCATGCCACACAGCGCCAAGTCGTCCATCGACAGTTGCAGCTCTTCGAGGTCGTCGCGCCGAGCCTTGAAGCCGCGCAGCATGTCGGTACGCAGGTGTACGCGGCCGAGTGTCAGCTCGCTGCCGCGCAACGGTTCATCGGCCCAGACGCGCTGCGCCAAACCACCACCCCACCACATGAAGCCACGAGGTTCCTTCACAACGCGAGTCGCTTCCAGATCGAGTTGACGAAGGATCGCGTCGACGAGAAAGAGTCCTGGATCGGTCATCTCGTTACCTTTCTGCGTTCGAGCCGTGAGTGAACCAATCGGCGGGATCGATCGCCTTCCCCTTCTGACGCAGCTCGAAGTACAAGCCGACCCCTTCCAACGACCCTGTGTCGCCCACGCGGCCGAGAGGTTCCCCCTTGCTCAGCGTCGAACCGGAGGGCGCCGTGATCGCCGAAAGATGTGCATACACCGAGTGGATGCCGTGTCCGTGATCGAGCACCACCGTCAACCCGTAACCACGGAACCAATCCGCGAATACGACGCGGCCGTCGAAGACCGCATCGACCCTCGCCCCGAATGGCAACTCGACGTCCCAGCCCGGGTGCGGCAGCCGCGTCCCGAATCGAGCATCGACACGATCACCAAAACCGCGCACCAACTTGCCGGCCGGCGGTGTCAGCAGCCCACGAAAGCGCGTGATGTCCAGAGCAACCGACTGAGCATCGCGCTGATCGCCGAGTAACGTTTGCAGTTGCTCGCCGGCCCGGTGCAGTTCCATCAACGCTTGCTCGCGCACCGTTCGCTCACGGTGAACCTGCTCGACCAGTCGCCGGCGCTCGGCGCTCGCGCTCTGCAGGGCAAGCACCGCCTGCCGCGTTTGTACCAGCGAGGTCTGAAACTCTGCCGCACGCTTGGCCCGCTCGTCTCTTTGCTGTTGGGTCACCTGGTTCGCTTCACGCAGTGCGAGCACCTCGCTGCGCTGCCGGCGCGACAACTCATGCGCGATACGGGCCCCTTGCGCCAGGTCGCTCGCCGTCTGCGCGGTGAGCAGGGCACGTACCGGTCCCAGCGGTCCCGCCCGATGCAAGAGCGCAAGAAGACTGCGAAATTGCTCTCGCGCGTGAGCCAGAGCCAGCTCCGAGCGATGAAGGTCGCGCTCGGCCACATCCAGCTCACGCTGCGCTTGATCGGAGAGCAACTGCGCTTCTTCACGCTTGGCATCGAGCCAGCGGGTCTCGGCCTCGATCCGCTGCAGCTTCCCGAGCAGCCCCTCTTCCTCGTGCGCAAACCGCTCGCGATCCGCGCTGAGTTGAGCGATCTCCTCTCGCACCCGTTCCAACTGTCGCACCGCCTGATCGTCAGCCGCGAGGTCCAGCTCGCCGCTGCCCAGAGTCAGCAACGCGGTGCAAAGCAGACGAACGGTAAGGCGTGCGATCACTTCCCCTGCGGTTGCCACACCACGCGGCCGTCGAGTTTGGCATCGGGCTGTAACGCCAGCTCGCTGAGAATCGAGGGCGCGATGTCCATGATCGAGGGGTCCTCGACAGAGAGCTTGCGATTCACGAACAGGATCCCGGGGACGAACTTCGGATCGAGCGAGCAGTGATCGCCGGACCAGGTCCGGTCGTTGTCTTCGAACACTGCTTTCGAGATCCCGCCCAGCGTGTCTTGCCATGAAACGCGGTAGTTCAGGATGTTCGCGGCACGCAAGTCGGGGAGCTTGCCGGCATCGTAATCGTGGTAAAGCTCGTCGCGGCGGTAAACACGGCTAATCGGCTTGAGGCCCGTGACAGGATCGATCTCGCTCTCGAGTCCGGTTTGGATCTGTTTGACAACGTCTTCGTAGTCCTCGCCCGGCATCACGATTCCCTGCGGTTCACGCCCCACGAGGTTGATATAGATCGAGCCCAAGCCCATCGCCCACGCTTTGGTGCGAGACCAGTCGATTCCTTCGAAGACATTCACGCCCGTGACATCCTTGTCGAACAGCTGCTCGAGGTCACGGGGTCCGACCTGTCCCTTGAGCGCCAACAACCCCTGCTTGTACAACCAAGTGTTGAGGTTGACCTGCCGCCGGAAACTCGAGAACCCGTGATCGCTGACCACGATGAACAGCGCCTCGGGACCCGAGAGCTCACGCGCCCGACCCACGATCGTGTCCATGCGCACGTACACGTCCCTCATGAGCGCTCGATATCGCTCGGCCGTTTCAGTTTTGTGCAGTGGGTGCCCATCGTCGAGCTGGTGCCACAACATGTGCCCCGCACGATCGGGAAAGTCGAAGATCTGGACGTACATGTCGCTCGGCTGGCGGCCCAGTTGCTCATCGAGGATCTTTTGCTGCAGGTCGACCGTGTGCCACATGTCCTCGGCAAACAACGCTAGATCGCCGAATCCCGTGGGTAGCGTCCAGGTATCGATCTGCCACCCGATGGTCTTGAACAACCCGGTTTTCTCGGAGAGTTCCTCGGCCCAATCGGGAGGCCAGCTGTAGCGCACCGGATGGCAGGAGGGATGGAAGTTGACGGGCGCCAGGTAGATCTCGACCTGATCGTCGAGGCGGTTGAGACGGAAGCGCGACATACCACGCAGGGGCTGCAACTTGTCGACCAGTCCGTTGAGCGGGAAATCGAAGATTACCCAATCGGACCACTCACCGACTTTCAACGTGCCGCTTTGATTTCCCACCGCCCACGTCACGCTCGTTGTTCCTATGTCGAAGCGCACCTTCGTGTCGAGGTGATCGGGATATCCCTGCGCGCGCAGCTTCTCCTTGAGCTCCTTCTCCTTGGCTGCACGTTCGGAGATCGACAGACCGTCTTTCTTCCAGCGGTCACGTGCGCGCTCGACGACATAGATATTGAACGGATAGTTGGTCGGCCCTAGCACCGTCGCTTCGACCGGTCCAGAGCGAGCCGCAAGCACGTCGAGCGTCAGACTGAATTCATTGCGGCGGGCATCGAACTGTCGATCCGTGGTCCAGATCGTGGGAGAGCCGACGCGTCCGCGCATGTCTGGCACGCCGAGACCGGAAATCATCGTCGAGCCGGAGGGCAGTTCTTCTGCCGGGAATGTCACCGGCACATGCGTGACCTTCACTTTGCTGCCGTGATTGGCTGCGATCGTCCAGAACGGTGTTCCTTGCCGCGCATTCACACCATCGGGAACTTCGGTCGGCAACAACGTGGCGATGGAGCTCTTCAACCCGAATGTCGCACCCACCAGCAGCACGACCGCACCGACCGCAGCGGCCTTCCACTTTTTGGCCAACAGTCCCAAGACCAACAGCAAGACCAACGCGGCCACGATGCCGATCGAGAGTGCGCCCACCAAACCGTTGTTCTCTCCGAACATGAACGTCTTCTTCAGGCGCCGCACCAGTGCGAAGTCGGGTGTGTAGGTTCCCTTGTCGCGCTGCAAGAAGTCGAAGATCTCGGTTCGCCCCGGATTCAAACCGGTTGCGAAGGCACTCCATGACACCGGCGTCTGGGGTGGGTTGGTGGGGTTGAGCGGTGTGAACTTTCCTTCCTCGGAGAGCTGCTTGAGGTGCGGCAGCAACCCTTGGTCCATGTACGTCTGAACCAACCCCGGGTCGGCTCCGTCGAACCCGATGACCACCACCTTCTTGGGGCTACTCGCTGCAACAACGGGCAAGGCACACAGGATCAACATCAAAGCGAAGGCGGTTCGACGCGTCATCTAACCCTCGGCCGGATCGGCGCGCCCGGCGTTAGGCGGGGAGCCTAGCATGCACGGTTTGGTCGGCCCATGAGCCGGCCTAGAGGGCGGTGTTCAGATCGCTCGTTCCGAGTGTGATCGCGCCCTGCCTGACGACGTTCGGAGGATTGGTGCGCGGGTCGATGAGGGTCGAGGGCGCTCCTCCCGGCGTCGGCCCGGCGTCGAGCACCCACAACTCGGCCGAGGCTCCCAGTTCGAGCCATGCCTGGCGCGCGTTGCTGTGCGGCGGCCGGCCCGAACGGTTGGCTGATGTCGCGATCAGCGCCGAACCGCAGCGGCGCGCCAGCGCTGCAGCAGGAACATTCGACGTCACGCGAACCGCGACCGATCGATCTGCTGCAGCGACACCGGGGGAAAGGCCGGAGGATGCCGGAAGAATCAGGCTGAGTGGGCCGGGCCAGAAGCGTTCGCTCAAGCGCAACGCCGCCGCGATCGTGCGCCAGCCCGGGGCGAGTCGATCAACCTGCTCTACATCCGAAGCGATTAGCGGGAGCGCCTTTCCTTCCTCGCGAAGTTTGAATTCGAAGATCCGCTCGACCGCCCTCGGCTGGTGAGGATCCGCCGCCAACCCATAGAAGGTCTCGGTGGGGATCAAGGCCACACCACCACCCAGCAGATGACGTGCGATCGCATCGATTCCTGCTGGGTCTGGCGCGAGGAACGTTCCCGGAGCTTTCATTCGGAAGGTATGCTGCAACACAACGACCCTATGGCCAACTTGTTCTCGTCGACCACGATTCGCTCCGCGTCGCACCCGCTGGCGCGGCAGGTGCGAGACCTGTGCAAGGGCGTTCGCGAACGCCGCGAGCACGGGTTGTTTTTGATCGAGGGACCGCGTGCACTCGACGAAGCGTTTCAGGCCGAGGCGCCGTTGGCCTGGGTCATGGTTGCTGCCGAACGACTCGACGAGACGACTGTCGCAACCGCGATTGCAACCGCACGAGAACGGCGAGTGCCGGTGCAGCCGGTAGCGAGTGAACTTCTGGTTCGACTCGCTCCTACAGAGCACGGTCCGGGCTTGCTGGCCGCCTGTCGACTGCCGGCCAACTGTGACGATGCCGCTTCGCTATTGCAGCAACGTGCCGGACTCGTGGTCGTGATTTGGCAGCCAGTTCAACCTGGGAACGTCGGCAGCTTGATTCGCAGTGCTGCGGCCTTCGGTGCAGGGGGCGTGATCACTGTCGGCGGTGCCGATCCATGGAACGAGAAATCGGTGCGCGCCAGCGCTGGAGCGATTCATCGCATCGCGGTGGCACGTGCCGATGAGTCGGCGATTTCATCGCTGTTGCGCGAGCGCGGCGGGCGCGTCGCAGCCGCGGTCGCGCATGGCGGGGTCGATCCACAGCACGTCGATTGGAACCAACTCGAGGTGTTGCTGCTCGGTTCCGAAACGAAAGGCTTGCCGGCGGCGCTCTGCTTGGAAGCGACGACATTGACGTTGCCACTGGCTGCCGGTGTCGAGTCGTTGGGTGTGGCGATGGCCGGCACCGTGTTGCTAGCGATGGCGCATCTGAGACTTCGTTCGACGCCCTGAACCAAACCTGGGGAGCCTACGAGACCAGGATGTTCGATTGAGGCCAAGAGACGCGCATGAGCGTGCCGCCACCTGGAGCCGAGAGCGCTTCGATTCTTCCGCCGTGGCGCTCGACCACGTTCTTGGCCGTCGACAAACCGATCCCCGATCCACTGGTCCCGGTTGAACTCCGCCCGCGATAGAAACGCTCGAAGACCCGCGCCCGCTCGTCCTCGGGAATGCCGACACCGGTGTCTTCGACGTCGATCGTGACGAAGCCGGCGGCGGTCGGGTTCACGCTGACGACCACGCGACCAGCGCTGCGATTGAATTTGATCGCGTTGCTGACCAGGTTCTCGAGCACCAACGTCAGCCCATCGCGTTCGGCCAAGGCCTTGACCGGAACGGTGATGCGCCGCACGAGTTCGACGTTCTTGCGGCGCGCCTGACCTTCGACACGCTGGAACACCGCGTCGACGACAACTTCCAGGTCAACCGGTTCGGCGCGGAGCGGCTGCTGCCCTTCCGACTTCGCCAAGGCCAGCAGGTTTTGGATCAGTTCCACCATCCGATCGACATTCCTCAGCGCCACCTCCAACCCGCGGCGCTGCTCGTCGTTGATCTTCCCCAAACGGCCTTCGAGGATCATCTGGGTGTATCCGCGGATCGAGACCAAGGGCGTTTGCAACTCGTGTGTCACCTCGGAGAACAACTGTGCGCGCGCTCGATCCAGTTCCACCAACTCCTTGTTGAGTCGATCGAGTTCGCTCGACTTCTTCTCCAAATCTCGGTGCACGGTGGCGAGCTCTTCGTAGGCGCGTTGCAACGCTTCGCGTGAGCGAGCGAGCGTCGCCGCGTCGGCATGCAACCGCATCGTCGTCTCGCGGTGCTCGGTGATATCGCGCAACACCAGCAGTCGACCGCTCAGGTCGCCACCTTGAGCGACGACGGGACCGACCACCAACTCGACCGCGCGTCGTGTCGGTCCGCTCAATTCGAAACTGCCGCGGTGTTCGCGCTCGGTTTTCTCCGACGCAGCATGCAGAAACGCCGCAAGCGCCGCCGGCTCGACGAACCGCGACGAGAGCAAGGCAGTAAATTCTCCCTCCAGGGCACCGGTCAGAATGGCAGCATCCAACCCGACCCACTCGGCAAAACGGCGATTGACCAAGGAGACGCGCCACCCCTCGATGTCGCCGCCCTGAGGCGCCAGCAACGCCATCCCCGCCCCGGCTGCCTCCAATACTGCAGCCAGACGCGCTTGTTGCAGACGTAGCTGCTCGTACGGAGTTCGCAGCACCGAGAGATCGCGCATCGTCAATGCCACCAACCCACCGGCGAGCGGCTCGAGGTGAACTTCCACATCGCGCGCTGTCAGTCCTGCGCGTTGCGGGATCAAGCGACAGCGAACCGGCGCAACCGCTTCTCCGCGCTGCGCCCTCAATGCGCGATCGGTGAGGCGCAGCATCTCCTCGGTGGCGATCAGGTCGCGGAGCGCAAGCCCTTGCAACTCGGCGCCCCACCACAGCAGTGCGGTGGGGTTGGCCTCGCGGACGAGACCGTCGACAACGATCAAAACCGCATCGATCTGGACCGTGTACAACTCACGGTAGCGGGTCAGCGCCGTGATCTGCTCGTCGCGTTCGAGTTCGACTCCCGGATCGGGTTCGATCCACAGCACGGTCGCGCCCGGTGGGTGCTCCACCGCTGTGGCATGTATCAGCACCGGCAGCGGCGGCGCTTGCTCACGCTGCATCTTCATCGTTTGGGAAAACCCGCGAACGCGTTCCTCTCTGGCCGTGAGGCGCGGCAGAAATTCTTTCCAAGACTCCGGGCTGAACAGCGCCGCCAACGGCGCCCCTTCCATGTCGGCCGATCGCAACCCGGCCAAACGCGCCACGGCGTCGGAGCATTGCATCACCACGGCATCACGATCGATCAACATCAGTCCTCGACCCGAAACCGATTCGAGCGCACTGCCGGCGATGAGTTGCCGCCGTTCTTGCTCGCCATGGCGGGCGCGGAGCGCTCGTCCCAAGTCGACCGCAGCGGCCGCCACGCTGGAGGAAGCGTCGCCGCGCGTGATTTCCGGGTGCGGCTCTTCACGACCGGAGGCCAGACCACGCAGATAGCGCTCGATGCTGCGAAGTCCCTGCGGCGGCGTGCTCCTTCCCCAACGGAATCCAAGCCACAACAGCAAAGCGCCAACTCCGGCCAGGAAAAGTCCGGGAAGCAGCAGCACGACAAGCGTGCCGAATTCTGAAACCCCGCCGTTCATCCGTCGGCTCGCGGTGCGGGCGCGGTGCCAGACACGACCCGGCGTCTCGTTTCGGTCGCAAACAGATACCCTTGCCCCCAGCGTGCCCCACACTCGATCAATGTCTGGCGTTCGATTTCGCTCTCGACACGCTCGGCGATCAACGTCGATCCGGCTCGCTTCGCCAGCAGCACCAACGAGCGGACCAGTTCGCGACGCAACTGATCGCCCTCGATTCCACGCACCAAGGTGAGATCGAACTTCAAGAACTCGGGCTGCAACTTCTCCACGATCAGTGACGTGTGCGGACTGGAGCCGACATCGTCCAGCGACAATCGATACCCGACACCGCGCAGCCAACCCATGGCGTCGCGATACGCCTCAGGGTTGTCGGCGACGGCCCCTTCGTTGACCTCGAGCACGATCCGCGACGGATCCAAGTTGGCGCGGTGCATCGCCGCCAGCGTGTCGGGGGCCCACCAGTCGGGGTCGACCAAGCTATCGGCAGCGGTGTTGATGAAAAGCAACGACGGCGCCGCAGCTCCGGCCAACGCATCGAATGCGCTGCGCCGGCAGAGTCGATCGAGTTCTGTCGCAAGTCCCGCCTCACGCCCCACCGAGAACATCACGCGCGGCAGGCGAAACACCGAAACCTCGGGCCCGCGAGTGAACGCCTCGAGACCGACCTCGGTCCCGTCCTCCAGATCGATCACCGGTTGGAACACCGCGTGGACGTCACGATCGCGAAGCACGCGCTGAAGCTCTGCCATCCAAGCCAAGCGCTCGGAGTCGCGTGGTCGATCGGCCAGCGAGCGAGCCTCCTCCAGCGCGGCGTAGAGCAACCGCTCGAAGCGATGGAACGGATTGTCGGTCAACAAGGCGGTGCCGATGCGCGCGCGTCCGGTACCCGGCATCGGTGCCTCACCGAGCGCAGCCAGTCGTCGATCGATCGAGGCTTCGAGCCCACGGCCGAGATCCGCAATCGACGATGCGGTCAGCTCCACGCCATCCAAGTCGGCATCGATGAAGACGCAAAAGGCATCGGCGTGGATTCCGGCGCTCGCAATCAGGCTGGTGGCCGGTATCGCGTTCCCTTTGGCCTCGCTCAACGTCTCGCTGACATGTCTGAGCACCCGGTCGTAGGCCTCCCAACCGTACACAGTTTCGATCAGGCGTCGTTCACCGAGTGAGATCCAGAGCACGCCGATGCGACTGCGATCGGTCAACAGCGCGCGCACCTCGTCGAAGGCCAGCGCGTAATGGAACAGGCCTGTGACGGGGTCGCGCATCGCGGCGCGCAGCCGCAGATACGCCGTTCGCATGCGGTGAAACTCGTCGTGAGGTCTTTGTGTCATGCCGAGGGGCTCGCGGGGGCGCCGGCAATTTCCGCCACACGACGCAGCAGCCCTTCTGTGTCGAATGGCTTGGTGACGTAGTCGCGAGCCCCTTGCTGCAGCGCACGCAACTTTTCACGGACCTCGAAGTTGACCGAAAACATCACGACAGGAATGCTGGACGTCGCCTCGTCCTCTTTCAGGACGCGCAGCGTCTCCCAGCCGTCCAATCCCGGCATGTTGATGTCCAAGAGGATCAAATCGGGGGCTAGCTCCTGAACCTGAAACAGCGCCTCTTCGCCGGAGCCTGCCAAGCGAACCGTGTAACCCGAGGCTCGCAACAACAGCTCGGTCATTTCGAGGATCTCTCGGTCGTCGTCGACCAGCAGCACGGCGGGGCTCATGGTCGATCTCCACCCGCAGGCGCCGCTTCTACTTGCCTTGCATGTCGCCGCTCACCGGCCCGACGCACGAACCGTGAGAAATGCACAGCGTCCGACAACGGCAGCGGATCGAACCGTGTTCCGTAACCGCTGCCGCCGCGAATCAATGTTGCACGCAGCTGGATCTGGGTGGGCATCGTATCGATGAATAGGCTCCCTGAGCTTCCCAACTCCAAGTCAAGATCGAATTCCAACAACGCCCCGCCCAAACACAAATCGATACAACGTCCCGACACCATCTCGCCGTCGTCGAACCGCAACCGCGCCGGCATGTCGACGACGCGCCTCACACTGCTGCGATCGACGATCAACCCGGAGGAATCGAGAGCCTCGCGCAGTGCCCGTCGCGTGACCGGCCGCGCCGCGAAGGCACGCACACCCAAGTCGACCGCCCGCTCGCGATGGAGCGGACTGCCGATATATAAAACCGGGATCGAACGGGTTACCGGATGACTGGCGAGCCGGCGAGCCGCATCGAGAGCATCGGGGCAAAACTCCCCCTCTTCGAGCACGATCAACTCCGGTCGCAACGCCAAGGCCTCGGCCAACAGGTCGGCGTCGCGCGAGACGATGCGACGCACCAGGCTACGCCGAGCGAGCGCAGTCCCTTCCAACTCGGCGAGCAAACGGGCATCGTCGACGAGCAGTACGCGATGCATCAGCTCCTTCCGGGCGTCGACGGTCTGCTCGGCACCGCTTCGTGGCCGGCTCGACTCGCGAGCCAACGCATCGTGCAAATGACCCGAACGCCGGGCGAAATCTACCACCAGGCCATGGGGGGAACAATCGAGAAGGTTCGCTGGAACGCTCACGAACAGCAGCGATCTTGTCAACGTCTCGTCCCGACGACAGTGGAGCGGGCGACGGGGGTCGAACCCGCGACCCTCAGCTTGGGAAGCTGATGCTCTGCCAACTGAGCTACGCCCGCTCGAGACATGCGCGCCGCTACAAATAAACCGGACGCGATTGACGGTTGAAGGACGCAGACGGTAACCCGCCGCGCCGTTGTCTGCAAGGGCAGTCCGGTGCGCGGAGCGATGCTTCGAACAATTTTCAACGTTTACCGAAGGCGGAGCGTGAACGGGCGTAGAACGTACGCATGAGATGCGCTGTTCTCGCCTTGGTATTGCTTGTTTCTATGAGCACGACCTATGGAAGCGGTCGGGATGACGAGCCGGTCACCCTCGATGTCGCGCGGTTGGTAGACCTCTCCGGAACCGCTATCCCTGCGGTGGCTTTGTTTCGCTATGACCCCAGCTCGAGCGGCTTCGTTCCCATACCGTTTCAGTTCGACGAGCGACTCGATCGAGTCTTCAACGTTGGCACCGAGTTCGAGTTCACCGAGGTCGGGATGTACGACGTGTTGGGCGAAGAGGACGGAATCCTCGACGACGACGATCAACTCGTCTTCATGTTTCGTGATGGCGGAACGCAAAGGGCGCCCGCGCAGGCACCGTGGCCGACGGGCGCGGGGGCTGATCGTTGGGAGATCGAAGTTCTCGATCCGCGCCCCGGCGTCAACAGCCCACCCCGCTGGGTCTACCTTTACGAGGGCACGGCGCTGCCGCTATCGAACGTGCGTTATGTCGATTGGAATGGGCTTGCCGATGCCTCGATTACATCGAGCCGTTTTCGACTCGACTACACCGGCAATTGGCTACTCACAGGTATCGCGGTGCTGCCGCCGTGTGGAGATGGCGTGGACCTGATCGATCGCCTCAAGGGGCGCGCACGCACGGTAGGGACGCTGACGGAGGACGAGGAGAACTGGAGCGCCAACTCGACCTTTCTCGGCGCGAAGGTTGGGCCGGTACGCGCCATTCGTTACGTGCGCGGAGCGACCAGCGGTGTCAACACCATCTACTACGATCTGGTCTACGACACATTCGTTTCTCGAACCGTGAATCTGCGTGTTCATCCGCTGCAAGAGATCTGGTTTTACGCCGATTGGCGACTGGATTCGAGCTTGACGCTTTTCACTCCCACCAAACGATCCGGTTTGAAGGTCGATGGGCTGAACGATGCGGGCGTGAGTTCGAGTTGGGCGGATTGGACCGTGATGCGCGGCCCGCGTGGAGGGCTCCTGAGTTTGTTCGACGTCCCTGACTCGGTGTTGTATCAGGACAAGCAGTTTTACTATCGCGATGATGCGTCATACAACGATCAGGTCCCGCTCAACCCGGAGTACGGCGACGAGGACGACAGAGCAATCGGTGACCACGGGCTGCGTGTGGTCGGCCTGCGCGATTCACAGATCAACGCGATCGTGTTGCGGATCCGAATGTACCCGTTGTGCCGCGCGGAGGGGGATGCCTCATGGGGCGATCTATACCGACAACTGGCGGATACGCCGCTCGACGCCGACGCCTACCGGCAGGACCGGGGCTTGGTTGCCGTCCGCGCCCTGAGGGTCGGCCGCAACGGCAACGACGCCGTGTTGAGTTGGGAAACGCAGGCGGCTGCGACCAGCTATCGGATCTACGCCGCGGGTTCTCCCAACTTGCCGCACGCCTCTTGGACGCTGTTGGCGGAAGTCAGCACCAACACATTCACCGACCCGGCAGGCACACTGTTCGGGGCGCTGCAGGTCTATAGCGTGGTACCGGTCGCGGCGGGGATCGAGGGTCCGTGGTGAGTCCGCGATGGGATCAGCTCCCCAGCGCGCCTATTGGAGCCTCGACAGATACTCGCCAATCGTCGTCTGCAAGCCGAGGTAGAGCGCATCGCTCCACAGCGCGTGCCCAATCGAGACCTCTTCGAGATGCGGTACCTGTTGCTTGAACCAACTCAGATTGTCCAGATCCAGATCGTGGCCGGCGTTCAATCCTAGCCCTGCCGCGTGAGCCCACTCAGCTGCCTGTCGATACGGATGCACCGCCTGCTCGCGATCGCGCCCGTAGTCGTGCGCGTAAGGCCCGGTGTACAACTCGACCCGATCGGCCCCGGCCAGCTTGGCCGTTTCGATTCGCGCGCGATCGCATTCGATGAACAGTGAGACTCGTGTACCGACCGATTGGATCTCTTGGCAGATGTCGCGCAAGAAGGAGCGATGGGCCACCGTGTCCCAGCCGGCGTTGGAGGTCAGCGCCTCCGGTGGATCCGGCACGAGCGTCGCTTGCGCCGGCCTGAGGCGAGCGACCAAGTCCAGGTACTCGCGTGATGGAAACCCTTCGACGTTGAACTCGACCCCAACCCTCGGCGCCAACAGCTCGCAGTCGGCAATGCGAATGTGTCGCTGATCCGGGCGCGGATGGACCGTGATTCCCTGAGCGCCGAAGCGCACGCAATCCAAGGCAACCTGCAACAGGTCAGGCCGACCTTGGCCTCGTGCATTGCGTAGCAGAGCGACCTTGTTGACGTTGACCGAGAGTCGAGTCACGCGCGCATTGTACGTTGATGTCCCGCGTGACTGTTAGCGATGTCCAGCTCGCGACGCCGCCGGCGCGAACGTGGCGGTGAAGTGCGGGAGAACCTCCGGTCGGTACGAAAAGCGCAACCCTTCGATCTCATGGCGCCGCTCGAACAACTCGATCACCCCTTCCGCTACGTAGTCGATGTGGCTCTGTGTGTAGACACGACGCGGAATCGCCAGCCGAACAAGATCTTTCTCGGGCCAGACCATCTGGCCACTCACGGCATCACGCTTGCCAAACATCACGTGCCCAATCTCGCAACTGCGAATTCCCGCCCACTCGTACAGCGCCACGGAAAGCGCCCAGCCTGGCAGGTCCTCGTCACGCAGGTGCGCACAGAAGCGCCGCGCATCGAGATAGACCGCGTGGCCGCCGACCGGCTCGAGCACCGGGACGTGGGCTTCGATCAGCCGCTGCTCCAGATAGCGGACCGACGCGAAGCGGTAGTTGAGATAGTCCTCATCCAGGATCTCTGTGAGACCGACGGCGAGCGCTTCCAAGTCGCGCCCCGCCAGGCCACCGTAGGTGACATACCCTTCGGTCAGTATCAGTCGGGCTCGCACCAGTTCCACGAGCCGTTCATCGTCGAAGGTCAACAGACCGCCGATATTGCCGAACGCATCCTTCTTCATGCTCATCATCGCGCCGTCACACAGCGAGAACATCTCTTGCGCGATCTGCTTGGGGGTCCGCGCCGCCTGACCCGGCTCGCGCATCTTGATGAACCACGCATTCTCGGCGAATCGTGCCGCGTCGATGTAGAGCGGAATCCCGAAGCGACGGCACAGTTGCCGCAACGCGCGCAGGTTTTCCAGGCTCCCTGGCTGGCCGCCGCCGCTGTTGTTGGTGAGCGTTTGAACCACCATCGGAACGCGATCCGAACCCAACTCCAGCAGCACGCGCTCGAGCGCCGCGAGGTCGATATCTCCCTTGAAGGGGTAGTTGCTGACCAGGTCATCGGCGTGCGGCGTCGGAAGGTCGAGCGCAATCGCGCCTCGAGCCTCGATATTGGCTCGGGTGGTATCGAAGTGTGTGTTGCCGGGAACCGTTTGACCGGCGCTCAGCGCGGCTTGAAACAGAAGCCGCTCCGAGGCTCGCCCTTGATGGGTTGGGAACACGAATGCTTTGCCGAATAGATCACGCACCGCGGCCTCGAAGCGGAACCAGCTCTTGGCGCCGGCATAGCTTTCGTCGCCTCGCATCATCGCGGCCCACTGCTCACTGCTCATCGCTCCGGTTCCAGAGTCGGTGAGTAGATCGATCAGGCAGTCCTCGGCCCGCAACTTGAATGGATTGAAGCCCGCCTCGTGGAGCAGGCGCCGCCGTTCTTCGCGCGTGGTCATGCGGATCGGTTCGACGACTTTGATTCGGAACGGCTCGATGATCGTTCGCGGCATAGGGCGACGATACGAATCTCGATGAAAGCTCGCCTTGATCCAGATCAGACTTGGAGCGGCAGCCGATCCGTGCGAGGGCCGGGCGGCCCCGCACCGATCGATGGGCTCCCCTTCAGCGTGCCACCGCCAAACCGAATTTCTTGATCTTGGAATACAGCGTTGCGCGCGTGATCCCCAATACCGACGCCGATTTCTTGATGTTCCAGGCGGTCTTCGTCAGGACGCGCCGAATCACGATCTCTTCGACCTCGCCCAGCTTCACGGTGTTGAGTTGGAACGAGCCATCGACGGAGGTCCCGCTGCCACGAAGCTCCGGCGGGAGATCTTGGATATCGATGACACCTTCGGCGCACAGCACGACGGCGCGCTCGATGGCGTTCTCCAACTCGCGCACATTGCCCGGCCAGGTGTAGCGCTCCATCAACGACACGGCGCGCTCGGTCAGGCCGCGCACGTTCTTGCTGCACTCCTTCGAAAACCGCTGCACGAAGTGCTCGGCGAGCGTCGAGATGTCGTCGGCTCGCTCACGGAGCGGCGGTAGATGGACGGGAATGACATTCAGACGGAAGTAAAGATCTTCACGGAATCGACCAGCGCGAACCTCGGAAGCCAGATCACGGTTGGTCGCGGCGACCAAGCGAACGTCGACCGGGAGTGCCAGGTCTCCTCCCACCGGCTGAACTTCTCGTTCCTGGATCACACGCAGCAGCTTGACCTGCGTCGACAGCGGCAGGTCGCCAATTTCATCCAGAAACAGTGTGCCGCCATCGGCTTTGCGGAAGACACCGGCGCGCGCTTTGACGGCGCCGGTGAAGGCGCCGTGTTCGTGACCGAACAACTCGCTCTCCAAAACCCCTTCGGCAAACGCGGAGCAGTTGACTCGAATGAAGGCCCCTCCGCGTCGTGAGCTTTGCCGATGAATCGCCGCCGCCACGCGCTCCTTACCTGTTCCCGACTCGCCCGTGATCAATACCGTGCTGTTGGCGGGCGCCACCGTGCGGATCAAGGTGTAGACGCGTTGCATTCTCGGATTGCGACCGATCAGACTTTCGAACTCACCCAACGGACCGACGCTGCGCGCCACCGTGTCGTCGACGCCGCCGCCAGCGCCGCGGGACAACGCGCGCTTCACCGCATGCGTCAGGTCTTCGACGTGGAACGGCTTGGCCAGATAGTCGAGCGCCCCGGCGCGCATCGCCTCCACCGCTCCTTCCAATGAGGCGAAGCCGGTAACTACCAGCGACGGCGTGAGGGGAAACGACTCCGCGATTCGAGACAGGAGCGTCAAACCGTCCATCGGTTCCATGCGAATGTCGGTGACCACCAGGTCGAAACGGCATTCTTCCATCCGTTTCAGGGCCGAAGGGCCGTCTGCGGCAACCTCCACCAGGTACCCGGTTCGGGTCAGGGCCTCCGACAACGTTTCCAGCGCAAACGGATCGTCATCCACAAGAAGCAAGCGTGCTGCCGGCTGCATTCACCTCTCCCCAGTTGATCCCGTCGCGTACGGAGTTCCTTTCGGCAAATAACCTCAGCGCTTGAGGGGAATTGGACAAGGGGAGAGGGCAACGTGGACCATTACGGAACAATGCGGAGGCTTGCCGAGACAGTCGCGTCGGGGGAAGCGTCTAATTTCCGGGCGTCGAGCTCACCTGTCAGAATCCCGCCAGCGGCTACCGTCGCTACCCCGTGGATCACGAGACGGCCCTCGGCCTTCCTTCGACTCGAAGGGCATCCGCCGCCCCGTTGAGGCTCGTCGTTTCGCCGTCGGCCGCAACGATCAGCTCACCACTGAGGGAAAGCTCGCCCGTGAGGCGGCCGTGAATCAGCACCAGCCCCTGCCCCTCGAGCCTTCCTCGAAGTTGGGCTGTGCTTCCGACCTGAACGAACCCTTCCCCCAGCCCGGCAGGGCCCGATCCTTTGCTCCGGCGTCGCCGCTTGAAGATCACGCCGCGGCCCCGCGCAACGCGCCGACAGCGTTGGCCAGTATCGTGACGGCGCGATCGATCTCCCCGGCTTGGACCGTGGGCGCCACTGAAAGTCGGACGAGCCCCTCCCGATACCCATCGGGTAGCGCGAGCGCGCGCATCGTGGGCGATCCAGTCGCCGAGTGACAGGCCGCGCCTGCCGAAATCGATAGGCCTGCAGCGTCGCACGCCGCGACGACGCTCGTTCCGACGACATCTCGAAAGATCGCCGCCACCGTGTTGGGGAGTCTGGGTGCTTCGAGGCCGGCCACCAAAACATCTGGGATCGTCGCCATGAGTTGTGTTTCTAGTCGTGCGCGCATCGGCGCCGCGGATGCACAACTCGCCACTCGCTGCGGGACCGCTTGTGCCGCTACCCCGAATCCAACCAAGAGCGAGAGCGGCTCCGTTCCGGGTCGACGTCCTTGCTCTTGGTGGCCTCCTTGACAGAAAGCCGCCGGCTGAAGTTCGCGCCTCACGATCAACGCTCCTGCACCGGCCGGGCCTCCGATCTTGTGAGCCGAAACGGTGAGCAGATCGACGCCCAGATTACTCACAGAGATCGGGATCTTGCCGAACGCAGCCACGGCATCGCTGTGAAGCAACGCGCCGCGCGCGCGAGTTATCGCTGAGATCTCGTCGAGCGGGTTGAGCGTGCCGAGTTCGTTCTGGGCAAGCATCACCGAAACGAGTGGTCGATCGTGCCGCTCGAGGCGATCGAGCGCCTCGGCGACCGCTTCCGCCGTAACACGCCCGTGCCGATCGACGCGCGTGAGCTGGACCTTGGCGTTGCGGTGATCGGCCAGCCACCGTGCAGTCGCCATCACGGCGGGATGCTCCAAGCCACCCAGCACCAACGCGTCGACTCTCCCTGACTCGAACAAACCTCGAATCGCGAGCGCATCGGCCTCCGAGCCGCCTGAGGTGAAAACAACCTCCTCGGTTTGGCAGTCCAACGCGTGCGCCACGCGAGCGCGTGCTTGCTCGCACGCGATCCGCGCTCGGCGTCCCTCGGCGTGCGACGAAGACGGATTCCCCCAGTGATGTTGAAAGAACTCCGCGATCGCCTCCGCCACGCCGGGAGCCGGTGGCGCGGTCGCGTTGTAGTCCATGTACAGTCGCGTCACCGGCAGGTCCTCATCAGCGACGCGAAACGCCGAGCGTCACGGCAATTCCTTCCAACTCGTCATGGCGCACGGTCTGATGTTCCGATGCACGTGCTGAGGCGAGCTCGACGGCCAGCGTTTCCCCAGCAATCAAGTCCCCGTGTCGAGCGATCAATGCGGCGAGCGTGGCGGCATGCTCCGGTGCGGCCTCGCACGCAACCGCGATCCGATCGGTGTAGTCCAGGTCGAGTTCCTTGCGCAGCGATTGGATCCGGTTGATCAGCTCCCGCGCCAACCCTTCTTCGATCAGCTCCGGGCTGAGATCGGTTTCCAAGACCACCACCACTCTCGGCGACGAGGCGGCTGCGTAGTGGTCTCGAGCCGAAAGCGAGATCGCGATCTCTTCGGGGCCGAGTCTGACGGTTTGCCCTTCCACCACGATTTGGATTGCACCCTCGGCATCGAGTTGACGGCGAAGGGTTGCAGCATCGACGGTCGCCAGTACTTGTTTGATTTGCGGCACGAGCGTGCCGTACTTCGGCCCGATCGCGCGGAAGTTAGGTTGCATCTTCCAGTGCACGTAGGTGTCTGCGTCGCCACCGAACGCAACCTGCTTGACATTCAGTTCCTCGGCGACGATCGCCGACAGCGACTCGAGTTCGGATTGCGCGCTGCGGTCGGCAAGGAAGATGCGCGCTGTTGCCAGCGGCTGGCGAACTCGCAGTTTGTGTGCGGCGCGCGCCGACAGACCGAGCGACACGGTTTCGCGCGCCAGCGACATCGCGCGTGAAAGCGGCTGATCTACCGACTCGGCGGCAAATGTCGGCCAATCGGAAAGATGCACGGAGCCAGGTTCTGCCGTGGGCCAGGCAGCGGTCACCAACGTCCGCCAACTGTGCTCCGAGAAGAACGGAACGAACGGCGCCGCGAGCTGTGAGACCCCGACCAGGCTCTCCCATAGCGTCCAATACGCATCGGCTTTCGATGGGTCGGTAAGGTCCCCCTTCCAGAATCGGTCGCGGCTGCGACGCACATACCAGTTCGACAGGCCGTCGATGAACTCCTTCAGCGCCAAAGCCGCTTCATAGATTCGATAGCCGTCCAGTGCCTCGGTCACATGCTGCGCGGTGATCGCCAGTTCGCTGAGCACCCATCGATCCAACAGCGCACGCTGACGCGCTGGTCGATAGCCGCGCCCACCGCTTGCAGTTGGAATCTTCTGTCCGCGGGCTGGATTGTCGGCGGCCGGGTCGAACCCATCGATCGCGGCATAGATCAGGAAGAACGACAACACATTCTGCCAGCGCACCAAGAACTCATTCTGTCCGTCGCGAATCGCGCGTAACGAGTTGCGTGTATTGTTCCACGGCGGACCTGAACTGTAGAAAAACCAGCGGAAGGCATCGGCACCCGGCGGGTCGTCCAAGACATCGATCTGAACTTTGTCGCCGGCATGTAATCCCAACGCCTCGCGCACCGCAGCTCCGAGTACGATCGCTTCCTTCCCCGCGGTCCCGGAAACGAGTTTGGCCACGAAGCGGCGCGCCGGATCATCGACACGGCAGACCGTAAGCGGTGCCCCCTCGGCCAGACCCAAAGTCTTCACCTGAGCTGCCAACAGCACGGCGCCGTCCGCGGCAACCCCGCCCTTGATTCGATCCTCAGCGCCGATGGTGAGCGTGAACTTCCCTTCCAGCACCAAATCGGGCGAGGTGTAGTTGCCGCTGCTTTTGGATTCCTTCTTCCCTTCCGGGTCGCAGACGTGACCAAGCACGATGCAGCTTTTGTAGGGGTGTGGGTAGCCACGCTGCGGTTGCAAGTCGAACTCGCGCTGCGTCTCTTCGTCGAACACCAAGGTGGAAATCATCAGCAACGAATAGAACCAGCCACGCGTTTGATCGATCGCCTCGGAGATGAAGTCGGCAGGGAACGCGGCGGCGAACGACTCGCGGCCTGTGTGCGGAAAGCCCCACTGCGCGAACGGCATGCAGCCGGAGTCGAACCAGCAATCGATCACCTCGGGCACGCGGCGCATCGTCCAGCCGCACTTGCCGCAGGGAACAAGAATCGAGTCAACCCAAGGCTTGTGCACGACCAGGTGTTCCGACAACGTCGGGTCTTGGCGCTTGGCTTCGTGCCAGTGGTCGAGGGCTTGCGGATTGCGCGCGAGCAGATCATCCAAACGCGCAAAGGCCTCCTGCTGGCCGCACGCCGAGCACTCCCAGATCGGGAGTGGAGTCCCCCAGTAACGTTCACGCGAGAGCGCCCAGTCGACGTTGTTGGCGAGAAAGTCGCCGAACCGCCCGTCCTTGATCGCGTCGGGCAACCAGTTGATCGCCCGGTTGTTCTCGATTGCGTGCTGGATCTGTGCCGTGGTGCGAATGAACCAAGCCGGGCGAGCGTATTGAATCAGAGGATCACTGCTCGCGCGCCAGCAAAAGGGGTAGTCGTGACGGTAGGTCCCCTCGTGAAACACCAGCCCGCGAGCTTTCAAATGCTTGACGATGTCGCGATCCGCCTCCTTGATGTAGCGACCGGCGAAGTCGGAGACCTCTGCAGGAAAACGTCCGTCCGGCTGCACCAACTGCAACAGCGCCAACCCCTTGGTCTTGGTCAATGCAAAATCGTCCTCACCAAAGCCGGTAGCACAGTGGACGATTCCGGTCCCATCGTTGGCACCGACGAAATCGGCCGTGACGAGTTCCCACGCTTTACCGCCTTGCGGTTCGACGTAGCGAAACAGCGGCTCGTACCGCTCACCTTCCAGCGCCTTGCCTTTGAAACGTTCCAGTACCGTGACGCCCGTCTCCCCCAGCACGCGTTGAACGAGCGCCTCCGCGACGATCACATCCTCCGGAGCATGCCCGTCACGCTCGACGCGGGCCAACACGTAGTCGAGTTCGGCACCGACCGCGAGACCAACATTGCTGGGCAATGTCCACGGTGTGGTCGTCCACGCCAGGAAGGAGACACCCGGCCGATTCAGACTGCGGAACCGCACGATCACTTCGGGATCGTCGACGCTGCGATACCCCAGTCCGACCTCCGCGGAGCTGAGCGCGGTCCCACCCTGCGGCCACCACCAAACCACTTTGTGCCCCTGGTACAACAGCCCCTTTTCGAACAATCGCGACAGCGCCCACCAGACCGATTCGACATACGGCTTGTGATAGGTGACATAGGCTTCGGACAGATCGACCCAGAAGCCGATCCTTTCGGTAAGCGACTCCCACTCCTTGGTGTAGCGAAAGACACTCTCGATGCAGCGTTTGGTGAAAGGCTCGATCCCGTACGCGTCGATTTCGGCCTTGCCGTGGATCCCGAGTTCTTTTCGACCTCGACCTCGACCGGTAGGCCGTGCGTGTCCCAACCCCCTTTGCGCGGAACGCTGAAGCCGCGCATCGCCTTGTAGCGGGGGAACAGGTCCTTGACGACGCGTGTCAGGACATGGCCGTTGTGAGGGAGCCCGTTCGCGGTCGGCGGCCCCTCGTAGAACACGAACGTGGGGCAACCGACGCGGGCCGCCATCGACCGCTCGAAGATCCGTTCGCGCTTCCAGAACTCGAGAATCTCGCGCTCGATCGCAGCGAACTTGTGGTCGCCGCGCGGGCGTTGATACGGCATGGATCGCTCCTGTGGTGGGCTGTGAAAAGCGCGCTATTCTGCCACGCGCGCGGGCCGGGCCGAAAAAAGCCTGCGGCCGCAAGGAGCCCTGAGGTGAATCCTAGGTTTCGGGATTTTTCGATCGCCGCCGGTTGGTTCCTGCTCGATCAACTCACCAAATGGTGGGCTTCGGGGTTGCAGGGGCACTTGCAGGTCGTTCCCAACTTCTTTCGAATGGAGTTGGCTCACAACACTGGCGCGATGTTCAGTCTGTTCGAAACCTGGTCCGAACCGTGGCGCAGTCTCCTGCTGACGGCACTCCCGATCGTCGCGATTCCATTCCTGGCATGGTTGCTTTGGCGCACCCCGTTGCATGAGGTCTTTGCGCGCCCGGCCCTTGCGCTGATCTTGGGCGGAGCTGTCGGCAACGTTCTCGATCGTTTGATGCACGGCCACGTGATCGACTTCATCGTCGTCTATGCGGGCTGGGTCAAGCCGGACGGATGGTTGATCCGGACTTTCGGTACCAATCAGTGGCCGACCTTCAACATCGCCGATACCGGACTTTGCTGCGGTGCGGCATTGCTGTTGGTCGAGGCGCTGTTCGGCCGCAAACGGCAGGCCTGAGTGCACCCGTATCTGATCGACTTCGGCACGGCAACGCTGCCGCTGTTGGGTGAGATAAGAGTGGCGCTCCCCTCTTACGGATTGTTGGTCGCGCTCGCGATGGTGATCGGATGGGGTTGGTTCGTACGCAACGCGGCGCGCGACGGCATCGATCGTGAGGTCGCCTCGAACGTGGTGTTCTGGGCGGTGATCTCGGGGATCGTGGGGGGCAAGCTCGGCCTGGTGCTGGTCGAACCCAAAGCGTTCCTCACGCACCCCTCGCGTTTCGTGAGCTTCGAGTTTCTCAGCTCTGCAGGCGTGATCTGGACAGGTGTGTTGGGTGGTGTCGGCGCCATGATCTTGCTCGCACGCTCATACAAACTCCCGCTGGCGACGGTCCTTGACGCGGCTGCCCTCCCGTTGCCCGTGGCGCAAGCGATCGGCCGTGTCGGTTGCCTGTTGGCCGGCTGCTGTTTCGGTTCGCCGACGACGTTGCCATGGGGACTGCAGTACCACAATCCAGAGGGAAATCTGCGGACAGGGGTGCCGCTGGACACGCCGCTGCATCCATCGCCCCTCTACGAGGCTGGTTGGAACCTGTTGGTCGTGCTGCCCCTGCTGTTGTGGATGCGCTCTCGCCGCCGGACCCACGGGGAATTGATTCTGACCTACTTGATGGTCTATGCGGTCGGTCGGTTTTTCATCGAAAGAACGCGCGGAGATGCTGTCCGCGGTGTCTTCGCATTTGGTTTGTCGACCAGTCAAATGATCTCGGCCGCGATGATCGTGATCGCAGCGACGCTGTGGTGGGTGCTGCGGCGTCGCAGCGCCACCAACGCGGCCGAACCTCCATCCGCGTGATACGCAGCGGATCGTTTCGTCACCAAGTCTCGAGCGCAGACGAAGGACTGCGGCTCGATCGCTTTTGCGCAACTCATCACAGCGAGCACTCCCGCTCGCGCCTCACCGAGTTGATCAAGGCTGGCCAAGTGCAACTCGATGGCCGCAGCGCGCGTCCCTCCGAACTCGTGCGCGCGGGCTCGATCGTGACCATCGAACTGCCGCCCGCACACGATGATCGATTGGTGCCGGAGGCAATCCCGCTTTCGGTACTCTACGAAGACGACGCGTTGCTGGTGATCGACAAGCAGGCCGGCCTGGTGGTTCATCCTGGGGCCGGCGTGAAACAGGGAACGCTGGCAGCGGCGCTTTTGAATCGCGATCCAAGACTCGCGGGGGTCGGCGGCGAGGGGCGCGCGGGGTTGGTCCATCGACTCGACAAGGGCACGACCGGGGTCATCGTGATTGCGCGTCATGAGCTGGCGCACCGGGCCTTGCATGCGCAGTTCGTCGCACGTGGCGTGAACAAGCTGTACGACGCGCTCGTCTGGGGCCGGCCACGACAATCATCCGGCTCGATCGACCTGCCGGTCGGACGCGACCCCAAGAATCGCGTGAAGATGTCGACACGTTCGAAGCAAGCGCGCGCCGCCGAAAGTCGCTATGAGGTCAAGCAAGAGTTGCCGGGTTTCGCCTGGGTCCAGGTGCAGATCTTGACTGGCAGAACGCATCAAGTGCGCGTTCACCTCACCGCACTTGGACATCCGTTGATCGGCGATCAAACGTACGGCGGCGCTCGTGCCGCAAGCGTGATGGATCCAGTCCGACGGCGCGCGATACTGGCACTCCAGCGCCCGGCGCTGCACGCGCGGCGTCTCGAACTCGACCATCCAACCAGCGGGGAGAGAATGGCCTTCGAGGCTCCCTGGCCCGACGACCTCGAGCAACTCTGGCGCGCACTCGGTGGAGTTCACCCATGAGTCCAACAGCACTGCGGGTCGGCATCGTGGGAGGAGGGCGCGCTGCGCAATCGTTGGCGCCTGCGTGGCAACGAGACCGATCGCTTTCGGTGATGGTCTGGGCGCGTCGCGCGGCGCAAGCGCGACTCGTCGCACGCCGAGCGCGCGTTCGACGATGCGATCGTCTCGATGAACTCGCGTCCGCTGCTCAGGTCGTGGTGTTGGCGGTACCGGACGATGCGATCGCGATGGTCGCGCGGCAGTTGGCACCGTTGCTGACGCGTCCGATCGTTGTCTTGCATCTGGCGGGCGCATGGCCAGCACGGTCGCTGCTCTCATCCTTGGCTGCCAACAGACATTCTGTTGGCGTACTACATCCGTTGCTTCCGCTGGTGGGGAGCGCGCCTACCCGTCCTGGTTTGGCCGACATCAGCGGCGACCGCCGCGCGGTGACGGCGGCCAAGCGACTCGCCCGCGCTGCCGATTTGGAAGCCCATGTCATTGCCGATAGCGAGCGGGCCTTGTTGCACGTCGCCTGTGTCCTGGCGGCCGGCGATCTCACCGCGCTCTTGGCCAGTTCCATCGAATGGTTGACTCGCGCCGGCCTTAAGCCGGCCGTGGCCCGGCGCGCAGCACTTGGCCTGGCCTACAACGCCGTGGCAAACCTCGAGGGGCGGAGCGCGTCCGACGCACTCACCGGGCCGGCGATGCGCGGTGATCTGGCCACGCTTCAGCACCACGAGCAGGCACTGAAAGCGCAGCGCGTCTCCAACGACGGCGCGGCGATTGCCCACCGCTGGCTCTCGGCCATCACGATTGCGATCGGTGTCGGGTCGAAGCGGATCACTCCGGCGCGAGCCTCGCAGATGTTGCGAGCGCTTGGATTGCCGCGTGGCGCCGCTGGCCGTACGCTCCGCCCGGCGCGTCGCCTGGCGCGGCCCAAGGGGTCACTATGAGTCGTTCGCGTTGCGCTCGATGGGTCATCACTGTGGTTGCATCGACCCTGTTCGCACTGTGTGTTTGGGCCGCGCGCCAAACGCCGCCCACGCCGGTAGCCACCGGTAACTTCGCCGGCACATGGACGCGTCAACAACCGAAGTGGAAGCAAGTGGTGATGCTTCGCAAAGCGGCGAGCGGTCACTGGGAGCTGTCGTTCCGATGGGATATCGACGGTGGGGTCTCGCTCGATACTGCGTTCCATCAGCGTGCCGAGTTTGTTTACGACGGCTTCCCGGGATTCATCGAACTCGAGTTCGACCCCTCGCGCTCCAACGACAGTGTCTTGGTGTTTCACTACAAACGCGAGCAGAAAGCGCGCCGCGGGGCACAGTTGGACGAGACCGGAGACGTTCAGTTGTACCGCAGCTACGACGGCCGCCAGCTCGTTTGGCTACAAGACCCGATGCGCGTACACGTAACGATTGCGGAGCCCTTGACTCCCGATGAGGAGCAGGGCAGCGACCGCGAGGAACAGCGCCTGTGGATCTTTCAAAAGCGCGCCAATCGGGAATTGCTCCCGGACGAGATCACCTGGTGACCCGCGCAGGTCGGCGCCAGGACAGGCGGTCGACGGGATCCAGAGCTCCCCGGCAGAATCACGGTTGGGGGTCGTTTCATGGCTGGCTCTCCGCTCTGGGAGCGGCTTTCCAGGAATTTGCCAGCGGGCATCGGGGGCGTGCTAATCTCCGTCGCCGGTCGATTCAACCGGCTCCCCTCACGATGATCGAACGACGCCGAGAAGAAGAAAGGTTGTTGGAGCGGTTGCGCAACGATTGCCGGCCGATTGCGGATGCATTTGGACTGCGATGGTCGTCGGTCAAGAGAACGCGTTCCGATGCCAAGCTTTACGGCTGCTGCGATGCGGATGGAAATATTCGGATCCGGTTGCGCTCGCGCACGACCGGGGAATTCCTGCGCTATTCGAGTTTGATCGCAACGATGTGCCATGAACTCGCCCACCTTCGGTACATGGATCATGGGCCGGAGTTTCGCGCGTTGGACCAGCGGCTTTTGAGGTGGGCCCGTGAGCAGGGCGTCTATCAGCCTGTTGGCAGCGAGCGCCGTACCGCTGGAACCGCCTCGCCCACCTTGGCCGCGTCAGCGCCGGCTCGCAGGACACGCTCCGATCGCAAGAAGGTCCCCAGGCAGCTGACACTGTTCCCTCCTCCTGCTCGATGAGCAGTCCGAGGCTGGAGGTCTCGCCAGGCGTCACACCGACGTCAGCGGGACCGCCGACGTCCTTGTGGTCGCTCGTGCGCCTCGCGCCAAGATTTCGTGCCCTGTTTCTCTCTCGCGCCGCCAGCATGCTGGGCGACTGGTTCAATCTGCTGGCGCTGCTTTCGCTGCTCGAGAAACTCGGTTACCGCGATGCCACCTCCACGGGTGGCGTCGTGATCTTGAAGTTCTTGCCGGTGGCCGTTGCAGGGCCGCTTGCAGGCGTGATCGCGGATCGGTTTCCGCGTCGCCTCGTCATGATCGTCTGCGACTCGGTTCGTTTCGTGCTTGTGTCGGCGATGTTCGCAGCGCCGTATCTCGAGCGGGGTGCGGCTGCGTATCTGTTGACCTTGACCTTTCTGCAGAGTTTCTTCGGCGCGATCGGTGAGCCAGCGCGCGCCGCGTCCATCCCCAACACAGTCCCTGCTGCCTGGTTGGGCGCGGCCAACACACTCTCGGTCCTGGCGTGGTCGGCGACCTACACGTTCGGTGCTGCGGCCGGCGGTTTGGCGACTCGCTACCTGGGGTGGCAGGTCGCACTCGGGCTCGATGCACTCTCTTACCTCGTCTCGATCGCGCTGGTACGTCCGCTGCAGCTTCCGCCTCCCCCGCACCATGCACGCCGACTCGACGCGTGGGCCTTGGTCGGCGGCCCGGACATGCTCCACGCAATCCGCTCGCTGCTGCGACGTCGTAGCGTGCTTCGACTGTTTTGGATCAAAACCGGATGGGGACTCGGTGGCGCCATGACGGTTCTGTTGACTCTGTTCGGAGCCCGCGTGTTTGCGCCACACGGCGAAGCCGAGCTCGCGGTGGCTGCGCTGTACGTCGCGCGCGGCTTGGGAATGGGAATCGGCCCACTGCTCTTGCACCGCTTCACAGCCTTGGGAACACGGCGCCTAGCAACCGCGATCGCACTCGGTTTTCTTGTATTCGGTGCAGCCTATGCCGGTCTGGGTCAAATCCATGCGCTCAACTGGGCGATCGCCGTGGTGTTCGTCGGCTCGATCGGTGAGAGCGCGTTGTGGGTCTACTCAACGCTTCTGGTACAAAGAGCCGCGCCGGATCGACTGCGTGGCCGCTGGCTGGCGCTGGACATCGGGGCGTGCACCATCACCAGTTGTGTCGTGACCCATCTGTACGGGCGAGCACTCGATGCGAACCTGATCGCACTCTCCAACCTCACGGCACTCCTCGGTTCGGCCTTGATTGCGGCCGGTCTCGTCTGGATCGTGCTCGCGCGCACATCGATCAGGCGAGATGTGCCCCTTTAGGAATCACCACGATTCCACCATCGCTGACCGTAAAGCGAGCTCGATCACGTTCCAAGTCGACACCGATCTGCAATCCCGCCGGCACCACCACATCCTTGTCGATGATCGCGCGCTGCACGACCGCATGACGGCCGATCTGTACACGGTCCATCAGGATGCTGTCACTGACGCGCGACCATGAGTTGATGCGCACACCGGAGCCGATGACAGAGCGTTCGACGTGTCCTCCGCTGATGATCGCTCCCGGGCAAACCAGCGAATCGAGTGCCTGACCGATGCGTCCCTCCTCGCCTCCGGCAAACACGAACTTCGAGGGAGGAGCCTGTGCTGGAGCGCTGCGAATTGGCCAAAGCGGATCGTAGAGGCTGAACTGAGGCGTCACCGAGACCAGGTCCATCGTCGCTTCGTAGAATGCATCGAGTGTGCCGATGTCGCGCCAGTACGGAAGGCCGACGTGACCGGCGCGCGCGCCTGCTTCATGAAATCGATGCGCCACGACCGTGGCGCCGGTTTGGACCAGCCACGGGAGTACGTCGTGTCCGAAATCTCGTTTGGATCCGTCCCGCGCGACATCGACCAACAGTGACTGACGCAGGATTTCCGATTTGAACAGGTAAACGCCCATGTTGGCGACGACTTCAGGGCCGGATGGGTCGATGTCCTTGGGTTTCTCGCGAAAACCCCGAATCGTTCCCGAAGCGTCGGCGTCGACGATGCCGAAGCGCGAGGCTTCACTGGCAGGCACCGGCATCACGGCCATGGTTATGTCGGCGTTTCGGTCGACGTGCTCAGCCACCATCTCGCGGTAATCCATTCGGTAGATGTGATCGCCGGACAGAATCAGCGCGTGCTCGGGCCGCTCATCGTCGAGCGTGTAGAGGTTTTGGTAGATCGCATCGGCGGTACCCAGATACCACGTATCGCCCACACGCAGTTGCGGCGGGATCGACGAGATGAACTCACCCAGTTCCGGACTGAAGATGTTCCAGCCGTAGCGTATGTGCGCGTCGAGTGAGGCGCCTTTGTACTGCGTGATCAGAAAGACGCGTCGCAGTCCCGAGTTGAGCACGTTGGAAAGTGTGAAATCGATGATGCGATAACTGCCACCGAACGGTACGGCTGGCTTGGAACGATCTCGCGTGAGCGGCGACAACCGTTCGCCGCGTCCGCCGGCCAGGACGTAGACCAGCACCCGCTTCAGCAGATCTGGATGCAGACCGCTGTGATGACTCGTACGCGTCTCCATCGTCACCCTCGTTCCGGACCGAGAGTATACGGACCCGCGGCAGGTAGCGGGCGCGGCTGCTGAACTCTCGCCTCGAATTCGCGATCTCGGAGGTTTCTGATGCCGAACGGCTTGTGGCGTGTCCCCGCCCCCGTCAACGAACCAGTTTTGAGCTATGCGCCGCACACCAAGGAACGTGCCGCGTTGAAGCGAGCGTTGAGCGACATGACATCCGACGTACTCGAGATCCCCTGCGTGATTGGCGATCGCGAGGTTCGCACCGGACGTATCGTCGAGCAGCGAGTTCCACATCGACACCGGCACGTTCTGGCCCGCGTCCATCTGGCCGGGCCGCGCGAGATCCTGGCAGCGGTCAGGGCCGCTCGCGAGGCCTGGGAGTCGTGGTCACGCACGCCATGGGAGGCTCGCGCCGCGATTTTCTTGCGCGCTGCGGAGATTCTCGCCGGGCCGATGCGCCAAAGATCGAATGCCGCCACGATGCTCGGTCAAAGCAAGACCGCGCACCAGGCCGAGATCGACAGCGCCTGCGAGATGATCGATTTTTGGCGCTTCAATCCGCACTTCATGCAGCAGATCTACGCCGATCAACCGATCTCGCCAGCCGGCACCTGGAACTCACTCGAGTACCGGCCGCTCGAAGGGTTCGTCTTGGCGATCACGCCATTCAACTTCAGTTCGATCGGCGGCAATCTGCCGAGTGCGCCGGCGTTGATGGGCAACGTCGCACTGTGGAAGCCGGCGACCACCTCGGTGGCTTCGAACTACGTCCTGTTCCAGGTGCTTCAGCAGGCCGGGCTACCACCCGGAGTGATCAACTTCGTGCCCTCCGCGGGCAGCGAGATCGGGCCGATCGCGCTCTCCCAACCCGACCTCGCGGGTGTGCACTTCACCGGGTCGACCAGCACCTTCCACTCGATCTGGGAGACGGTCGGATCGAACATCCGCAGCTACCACGGCTACCCTCGACTGGTCGGAGAAACGGGCGGAAAGGATTTCATCTTCGTGCATGCATCGGCCGAGGCCAGCGAGGTTGCGACCGCTCTCGTGCGCGGCGCGTTCGAGTATCAGGGTCAGAAGTGTTCCGCGGCGAGTCGCGCCTATTTGCCTCAGTCGTTGTGGGCGAAGATTCGCAAGGAGATGAAATCCCAACTGGTTGAGATCAAGACCGGCGATGTCGCCGACTTCACCAACTTCATGGGTGCCGTCATCGACAAAGCCTCGTTTCAGAAACTCAGCGGGGCGATCGCGCAGGCCAAACGCTCGTCGGCATGCACGATCGTGGCCGGAGGGGGCTGCGATGCGCGCACGGGATGGTTCATCGAGCCCACCGTCATCGAGGTAAAGGATCCCAAGCACCGTTTGATGAAGGAAGAGCTTTTCGGACCGGTCTTGACCGTCTTCGTCTACCCCGACCGAGAGTTGGAGTCGACTCTCGAGTTGTGTCGCTCGACCAGCAACTATGCCTTGACCGGCGCGATCTTTGCGCGAGATCGGCGGGTGATTCAGGCGCTTTCCAATTCACTTCGCAACGCGGCCGGGAATTTCTACATCAACGACAAGTGCACCGGAGCGGTGGTAGGACAACAACCGTTCGGCGGTGCGCGCGCCTCCGGCACCAACGACAAAGCAGGGTCGTTGCTCAATCTTGTCCGCTGGACCTCACCGCGCGCGATCAAGGAGACGTTCGTCCCGCCGTCGCATTTCTCCTATCCGTTCCTGCAACCGGGTGAGTAAGCACGAGGCCGTCGTGAATCCGATTCGAACTTCCAGTCACGTTGCCAACGTCACGTATGCGGTTCGAGATGTGGTCGTGTGGGCCCAGCAAGCGGCGGCTGCCGGCCGAACCTTGATCCCACTGAACATCGGCGATCCTTGTCTGTTCGACTTCAAGACACCAGAACACGTGATCGAGGCGATCGTACGAGCGCTGCGCGAAAACAAAACCTCCTACACGGCATCCGAAGGAACCCCGCAGGCGTTGGCCGCCATTCGGCACGATGCCGAGCAGCGCAAAGGGATTCGCGACATTCGCTACATGTTGATCGGCCACGGTGCTTCGGAGCCGATCGAGATCTTGCTCACCGCTCTGCTCGATGCCGGCGAGTCGGTGTTGGTGCCGCAGCCTGGATATCCGCTCTATCAGGCTGTGCTCGCCAAACTCGGGGTCGAGGCCATTCCCTACGACCTGGACGAAAGCAACGGATGGCAACCGAACCCGGCGGAGTTGGCTAGCAAGATCAAGCCTGGAACACGCGCGCTGGTTTTGATCAATCCCAACAATCCGACCGGCTCGATTTCGCCCGCTCACGTGCTCGAGGAGCTGTTGGAAGTCGCTGCACGCCATCAACTGGTGGTGCTGTCGGATGAAATTTACGACCGCATGGTCCTGGACGACGATGTGAAACACGTCGCCACGGCATCGCTGCGCCGCGATATCCCGATTGCGACGTTCGCTGGACTGTCGAAGGTCTGGCTTGGCCCGGGGCTTCGACTCGGTTGGTGCATCCTCTCCGGACCTGATGCCGTCACCGCCCCACTCGCTGGCGCGATGGCCCAGTTAGCCCGCGCTCGGCTATGTGCCAGTCACCCGGTGCAGTGTGCGGTAGCCGCGGCGTTGGAAGGTCCCCAGGACCATATCCGCGAGGTTCAACAAAAACTGCGGCGACGTCGAGACATCACCGTCGAGCAGTTGGAGCGCATACCCGGATTTTCGCTCGTGCCGCCGCAGGGTGCGTTCTATGCGTTTCCGCGCGTCGACTTCCCGATACCCGATACCGAGTTGGTGCGTGGCTTGATCGAGAACACAGGGGTCGTATTGGTGCACGGAACAGGTTTCGGTCAGAGAGTCGGCACCAAACATGTGCGAATCGTGTTTCTTCCACAGGAGCCGCTGCTGACCGAGGCGTACGAGAAGATCCGCGCGTACTGTCGGTCGCTCTAACCGATCCGGTTCGTGTGCGCCTTCGCTCCGGCGCGGGCATAAAGCTCGAGTAGATCGCGTACGTGTTGGTCCGCATCGAACGTCGTCGTCACGAACGCCTTTCTTTCCGCTGGATCGCCAGGAATCTGCGTTGGGTCTGAGGCGAACGTCTGGAGCGCTGCCGCCCAGGCGTCGATGTCGCCCGACGGAACTAGCAAACCGCGCGGCGCGGTTCGTTCGACGCGCCAATCACCCGCGGCGATCCGCTCCCATCTGCCCGCCAAGAGTTCCGGCACTCCCCCAACGGCCGAGGCAATGACCGGCAATCCCAGAGCAAACGCCTCGAGTATCGATACCGGCGTGCCCTCGGTGTGCGACGGCAAGACAACACCATCGACAGCTTCCAACAGCGGACGAGGATTCAGCGTCGGCCCCCAGAAGTTCCATTGGTCAAGCAAGCCTGAGTCGCTGAGGACGCGGCGCACGATGTTCTCGACAACCGGTTCGAGCGGACCAATCAGTGTGACGCGCAATCGTCGCCCGGCACGCAGATCCAAAGCCATCAGTCGCGCGTGAGCACGCGCCAGGTCGTGCAGGCCTTTGACAACCACTCCTCGACCGACGAAAGCGAGGAGTCGCTCGTCCGATCGCCGCACCGCGGCTGTGAATCGTCGTGACTCTGCAAGATCCTCGGGGCACATCGCGAAGTCGAAGGCGAGCGGCTGCACCACCACACGTGAAGCGAGTTTCCTGCCCAAGAGATCGACGATCTCCTGGCGCTGACGTGGCGAGAGCGTCAGGACCAAGTCGGTAGCGAAACGCGCGAGTCCTCGCTCGATGGTGCGCCACACGGGTGCCATCCGACCGGCGGCCGCGCGACTGAGTGAGTGTCCATGAAACGTGTGGACGGCCGGTGGCCGATGACTCCCAAGGAACCATCCTGCGAGCCTGCCGAGCGCACCCGCTTTCGCGGTGTGCGTGTGGATCAACATCGGGTCGAACCGACGGAGTTTTCGGATCAGGGTCAAAGTCGCCCGCAGATCTCTCCAACCGGCAGGATCGCGCACCAGTTCGCGCAGTTCGATGACCTGCAGCCCCGCGATAGCCTCATACGCCTGCCGATCTGGAAGTTCATGTGCCGCCGGGGGCCCAGTGATCAACACCGGGCTCAGACCGTGTGATGGCAGTCGCGACAGGGCGGCGAGGACCGGCCGGGTCGGCCCCCCCAAGATCATCCGGGTAATGACGTGGACCACGACCGATCTTTCGTGCGACACGCTACCGAGCCTCCCACCGCACTGTGGGGTGATTGGACCATCGCTGTAAAGCGGCGCGAGCGGACCGCTCTTCCTGTCTGAGGCGAGGCTCTTTCGTTGCTCTGTCCAGCGGTTGCCGGGTGACGCGGGGTACCGCGCGGTACCGATAGACAGGTACGGAAGGGGTACGCTACGATCCGGCGGCTTTCGAAATGTACCGTAGGGCGTCGATGGGGGACGCGCGGTGGTCCCGGGGGCAGAACAGAGACCCGGTTTGCGTTGTCTCGCTCGATGCCTAGATTTCCCGTCGGACGCATGTGAACGCCCCCGGCCGGTGTGCCCACACCGCCGACGAGAGGAAAGGCAGGAAAAGTGGTCCCCTCCTCAGAGCGGCCGATTCCGTTCTCGACGGCAACGCGCTTCTCACACAACCCGCGTCTGGCCAAGCAAACATTGGGCGGCAAGGCCGTAGTGCTGCACTACGAAGGAAGAAAACTACTCGGACTCAACGAAAACGGTTCCCAGGTTTGGGGACTGCTCGACGGGGTCCGCACTGTGGAAGACGTAACGCGGGTACTCGCGGCGAGCGCCGGCCTGGACGAGGCGGCTGCCGCTCCCGACGTGCACGCATTCCTACGAGAGCTGGCCTCTCGTGGGTTGATCGTCGAGGCGCCCACGGGCCCTTCGGGCTCGCAACGCGAGCCTGAGGCCGCGGCGCCGGGGAACGCCTCGGAGGACAGGTTATGAACGGGAGCGAGAAGATGGGTCGCAACAAGAGGACGTGGCCGACGTTGTGTCGTGCATTCGCAGTCGTCGTCGTTGGAACCCTGTCGACGATCAGTTTCGCAACCGACTCGGAGTGCACGGGGGCCGCTGTCAAAGACACCGGCGGCTACTATTGCCAACTCGACGCCAACAACTGGATACCGGACATTTCGGGAACCGGCACGACCGTGACCGGTTGGAAGCCCAGTGGATGTAGCGGCGACGATTGCTACAAGCTGGTCACCAACATCGGTGGCTCGTTCACTTGGTACGGCAGCACCTACTCCGGCGCGTACATCTCGTCCAACGGGTACGTGTCTTTTGGCGCCGGTTACACCAATGACGCCGGTGGCTCCAGCGTGCCCGATTCGGGGCCCCCGAACAACGCGGTCTATGCGTACGGTGACGACCTGGATCCCAGTGCCGGTGGTTCAGTCAAGTACCAGTCAACCACTTGCAATGTCGATCGCGATGGCGCTGGAGGAAACGACCATTGCTTCGTCGTGCAGTGGACGAGTGTGCCGAACATCGACGGCGATGTTCTGGTAACCGTGCAACTCGCTCTGGATACCGTCACCGACGAAGCGTTTGTCGAGATCGTCAGCGAAGCGGGGGCGGCGGCCGCCGACCACCCGAACCTGGTCGGCAGTGAGAACGGCGCGGGCACGGTCGGCCTTTGGTACAAGGCCAGCGGCGATATCAGTTCTGCCTCGGCGACAACCGGGAATCAGTGGGCATTTACGCTGGCTGACACGGTCCCCCCAGGCAATCCAAGCAAGGTGACAGCGGCGTCCTCCGATCTGATCGTCACCGCCGAGTGGGAGAACCCGCTCGACACTGACTACGCAGGAATGTTGGTTCTGAGTCAGACCGGCTCGGCGGTGACGGATGCACCGGTCGCCGGCACCTCCTACAGCCTCGGCGACTCCATCGGTACGGCGTCGGTAACGTGCATCGTCGACTCAGGCGATAGCCCCAACGACTCCTGCAACGACCTGTTGGTCTCCAATGGCACAACCTACTACTACAAGGCCTTCGCCTACGACGGCGACTACAACTACTCGAGCGGCGTGGCGACGACCGGCTATCCGCGCGCGGTCTCGTCCTTCAAGTTCGCGTTCAAGACCAACGCCACAACCTTGGCTCCGGTCGGAGCGATTCCGGCTGCATACGTGATTGGGATCGGCAACGATCGCTTGCTCCAACGGATGAGTGAGACCGATGGAAGCCGTGGCGGTTGGGTCCCACCGCTCGCCGGCGGTGCTGTACAAGCACGACCGCTGTGCGACGATCTCGATGCAGGAGGAACGGACTACACCTGCTACGTTTCGTCGCAGAGCCGGGTCGCCTATACCGCTACTCCGCCGACGATGGCACCTCGGGCGCGGAGGCGACACGAAACGTCGCCGGCACCGGTGGCGACGCTGGGTGCACTTCGGGCCTCCTGCAAACATCTCCTGTTGTCATGCTCGACGGCTTCGACGCCAACTCCAACAACAGCGACGATGTCGTCGTGGTTGCGACTCGCTGCGGCGCCGCCAACAACAAGATTCTGATGTACAGCCATGATCTGGCGACGCTGCGAGACAGCTACAACGGTGGCGGTACTCTCGGTATCTCCAACGGCGCACCCACGATCCAGTACCGCGATAGCGCCAACAACTTGGTTTACGTCGGCGTGCGAGACGATGGTGGCGAGTCGATCGTGGTCCTCGAAGTCAACTCGACGCCGGCATTCAATGTGCCCGAATACGCCGTAATCAGCGGCATCGGAGACATCGACGCTGGCCTTGCGATTGCCAAGAAAGGCTCGGATCGGATCCTGGTCGCGGGAAACACCACCGGCGACGTGTATGTCTACAACGCCCTGGTTGCGTCGGGTGGCTCGCTGCTGAGTCTGGACAGTTGCACGGTCGCTGGCGGCTGTGCGCAAAGCGACGGCGCGGTCCGCGGCGTGGCGCCGGGAAATAGCATTGCCGAGAACGCCTTGTGGGTGAACTGGATCGTCTGGACCACGGACTCGAAGGTGCACGGCATCAAGTTACTCGGAGACGGTACGTTCGACGAAGCCACCTACTGGACCACGAGCATTGCGTCGCCGAGTGCGCCGATCGTGCTGCGTGACGTCACCGGAGGCAACGACACCTACGCGTATGTGGGATCCTCCGACGGAAAACTTTACGAGATCAACGCCACCTCGGGCGCGGTCGTTCGTTCTTGGACCGTCGAGGCCGGAACGACGATCGGTACACCAACCTTCGACTACAACAACGGCACCAACCAAGGGATCGTTGTCGGTACCACGGGCGGCACGTACCACTGGGTGAAGATCAACTGATTGAAAACCGGTCAGCGGCAGTCCATCTGCCACTGCCGAGATGAGGATGACGACTATGATGCGCATCGATCGAAAGCTGCTCGCCGCCCTCGCGATCACGTTGGGACTCCCCGGCGTCACCGCTCATGCTGCGATCATCGCCAAACCAAAACCGGAGCCGATTGCGGGCAACGCTGTTGTAGGGGTGTTCGTGACCGACGTCGACCCTCAATCGCTGTTGCAGTCACGAACCGCGCCGAATCGGCTGAATACAGGTCCATTCGATGGACCACAGACGCTTCAGCTCTACATCATCGCAGTCTACGACCGCACCCGAGTCGGGGACGCTGGGTTCGATCAAGTCGCCAAGTTCGTGTTGCCGGATGGCAACATCTACGAGACCCGGATCGACCCAGTCGATCCGGCAGGAACACAGACCGCGGTGTTGCGTGATGACCTGGCCCCACATCCAGTCGAAACCCTTCCCATCCTGCGCGCGAAACGTTTGGCGCGGGCACTTCCAGCCGGATCATTGACCCCGCGACAGATGAAGAACGCGGCGTTCGTGGCTGTACCGCTCCCGGTGAGCGGAACATGGGTTACCGGTCACGGGCTCTACGGGACTTGGCAGGTGGAAATCTCGGCGGTGAAAGCTGGAAAGGTGCTCTCTTCCAGCGCGACTTCCTTTAGAATCGAAGGCGGCCGTTGACCGGCCCACAACCTTGCGGGGGTCTGCATGAATTCGACGACCGTATCCAGTTCGACCAACAAGAAGACATGGCAGGTTCCTGCCATCGAATGGGAAGAGGACTACGAGCCGGTGGTCTTCTCGGCCTCTTGCACCAGTCAGCCATTCAACTGCGGCGCCGGTGCTCGCGATTGATTTCGTCTCCGAATCGAGCTGCAACAGCGCGGCCCAGTTCATTCTCCCGCTTGCTGACCCCGCGATTCTCCAAATCGCAGGCCTTCGACATTTCCGTGACAGGAGCCGAGTTCTCGACCCGGCTGCGCGAACGTACGCGGGGTTCTTGAAGGAAAGTGGGCGCCCCGAGTTCAGCTGGACACTCAAGGTCGACCCGACCCGTCGGCCTGAGCGGCTGCATCCTACATCGCCGCCGGCGGCGAGCGGCAGCCTGTCCGCTGCAAGAATCGAGGGCGACGGCTTCGAGGGTCTGGGCGGAGTTCGAGCTCGGACGGGTCGGCGATTCTCGATTCCTCGCGCATCTGGACCCAGTTCGTTCGGATCGCCCTGGGCGGTGTGCTGCTTCGTGAAGGAAGCACTCTGCTGCACTCGGCGGCTGTGGTAAAGCGCGACCACTTCGGCGTGGTCTTCTCGGGGTCGATCGGGCGCAGGCAAGAGCACGATCGCTGCTCGAGATGCTGGTCAGATTGTGCTCGCGGATGAAATGGTAGTGGTCCGCAGATGTGGGATCCGGAACTCGCGTCCACGGAACCCCTTCTGGCACGTAAAAATTCCCTCGGCCCCTTGGAAGCGCACTCTTCTTCTTGGCCTTGCACCCCAGCATCGAGTCACTGATTGAAACCAGCCGATGCGCTGCCGCACTCTTTGAAGGCCGGCGGAGCACCGCTCCCGCCGATTTCAGTCCGCATTACCCTTAGCGCGGTGAGGTGCTTCCGCAGAGTCACCCGTACCGACTCGAGTTCACGCCGGATCAGAGTTTTTGGGGCGCCATCGATCGCTTGCCTGAATTCGCGTTCTTCCGCCCCAAGCCCAAGAAACTAGCGTCGCTGAGGGCCACACCCGGACCGAAGCCGCAACCGCTTGGAGTCCTCAAGCGCTCGTGAAGCGTGTGACGGAGATCAGCTCATGATCGGAATGACCAAGGTTCTGACCGAAGCGTTGCGCCAGCAGATTCCGATCTCGGTGCTGTTCGAGTTGACCAATCGGTGCAACGAGGACTGTAAGCACTGCTACGTCGATCTGGGAGACGTTCACGACGAGCTGACGCAAACAGAAGCCGAACGCATTCTCGATGAGCTCCATGCCATGGGGACTTTGTTCCTGACGTTTACGGGGGGAGAGATCTTCACCCGCAAAGACGCGCTTCCATTGGTGCGCTACGCACGCAACCTCGGTTTTGCGTTGCGGATTTTTTCCAATGGCACGTTGATCACAGAGTCAGTCGCTGATCAGATCGCCAGCATTGGTGTGGTCGCCGTCGAGTTGTCACTCTACTCGATGGACGCCGCCAAGCACGACGAGATCACGCGAATTCCGGGGAGTCACGCCCGGACGCTGCGTGCCGCCCGGATGCTGCGAGAACGCGGGGTCCCGACCGTGGTCAAGGCGCCGATCATGGCTGGCCTGACTCGGGAGTATCAGCAGGTCATTTCTTTCGCGCGCGAAATCGGCGCGGAGTATCGCTTCGACCCTACTCTCGTGGTTCGTTATGACCTCGACGATTCCCCACTCGCCCACCGCATGAATCGCGCCGACCTGCTCGGGATTTGCGTCGATCCGCATCTCGGCCTTGCGGTGCAGCCCGGATCGGGCACCACACCGAACGATGATCAGGCCATTTGCGCAACGGCGCGTCGCGTCGCGTTGATCTCAGCGCGCGGCCTGGTCTACCCGTGCTCACAGCGATTTCCACCTGCCGGCTCGCTGAGAGAACAGTCGTTCCGCGAGATCTGGGAGAGTTCCCCCTTGCTGCTGCGCCTGCGGAACATCACTTCGCAGGACCTTCCGACCTGCTCGGGTTGCCACAACAATTCATTCTGTGGTCGATGCAGTCTGGATTCGCTGTTCGAGGACGGCGACTTCTTCGGCCCCAACTCCTGGGCCTGCACGCAAGCCGAAGTGCGCCAGGAAGCGCACGCCAAGGGCGGGCAGACCATCGAGGAAATGCTCAAGACCAAGTTCGGAGAACGACAGGTCGTTTGCGATCTCGGTTAGGTTTTCTTGGCTCGCACTGAATCGGAGAGTCGCCGCGCCACGCTCATCGCGGCGAGGCCGAGGTCGCTCGGCCGATCCAAGCTCAGGGCCCCGATCAACCAGCGCTTCAACCGCGAATCTCCACCACGTTCGAATCGAGCGCCCCAACGTGCCACGGCTCGAGCCCGCCAGCGGGTCTCGAGATCGGCGAACCTGCGCGGGTCGAATAGCCCCGCAGCACGCAACAGCGCTGCCTGTAGTGCTATCTCGGCGCCACGCGCGCGCACCATCTCCCACTCTCCCGCGGTCACCGGTGACTGCTGATGCAATCGATGGATGTCCAGCCACCAGATCCATCGCCCGGCCGCGCCATGGTAGGCAACGGCGTGGAGGGCTAGGTGCGCCCACAGATCGGCTCGACACAGCCGCCGTGCGGCGCGCCACTCCCCCAACGGTTCCGACGTTTCCATGACGCGCGTGATATTCCACTCGCCGCGTCCCGGAGCGCCAAGATCCCAATGCAGATCCAACTGCACTCGCGCCTGCGTACTGTGGCGGTAGGTGCTGGCGAACCAATGCCGCGCGGCGGCGTCAGGCGCCGGATGATCGGAGTGAAATCCCAGTTCCTTCAAGAGCCGATGCACGACATCGCGATCCCTTGGTTCGATCAGCAGATCAAGATCATTGTGCGTGCGCTGGCCAGGGTGGTAGATCCCGCGTCGCGCCAAGTCGGCGCCCTTCAACAGGACGAAACGAATTCCCGCTCGTGACATCGCTGCATCGATTCGCTCGAGTTCACTGCCGAACAACGTTTCGTCACCGAGCGCTTGGCGCCAGTCGCGCACCATGGTGCGCTGCCATTCGGTCGAGACCGCCTGGGCCGCGTGCAGCTTGAAGCCCGCAACCGCGGAGAGCCGATGAGCACGCGCCAACTCCGTCACCACATCCGGCTGCAGACCCAATTCCTCAGGGCTCTGGCGATCGGAGCCGCAGTAGTTGCAGAGCCAGAGCGCCTCGCGAGCTCGAGAGCTTCGCGGCACGAAAGAGGCGTAACGACTCCGTTCGGATTCAGTCACTCAGCAAGTCCGTCCTGAGCGAGCGGGAACGAGAGCGCAACTCCCGAGCAAGAGTCGAGTGCGGGAGCGAATCGCGCGTGCGGGTGTGATCAGCAGAGCTTTGCTAGACGGACCAGTCCGAACACGGAAAGCCCGATTGCGAGCAGCAACAACGTTGCTAGCGCTCCGACCACCACGAAGATGAAATCGGTCACAAGACCTCCTCGCGAACCGGCATGCCCGACACGGGACTCCCACGCGATATCGCGGTGGCGACACGCTACGTCGACCGGACCTCTGACTGCAACCCCTACGCCGTGGGCGCTGTCACTTCGCGGATCAACGGCTCCCAACCTTCCGGGTCGGCCGCCACCAGCGTGCGGAAGTACAGATCGACGTCATCACCGGGAAACTCGCGGCGCATAACCGCTGCCGCCTCAGGCAGTTTCGCTGCATCCGGCTTCATTTCTTGATCGTCTTCCACCAGCCCTTCTTGGTGTTTCACGCCGAGCAAGTCGAGGAAACGACTCAATAGCGGACGCTGCGCTACGAGATGAAAGGAAAGCAGCACCTGCGCGGCGGTCTCTTCGGGAAGGCCCGATCCCGCCAGGAGCGAGGCCCGGCGCGCTTTCGGCAGCGAATCGAGGAACTGCGGCCGTAGGCCCTGGGCCACCATCCATGGAGCGAGCGCCTGCAGCCGCTGCACTTTGTCCAAGCGTTGATCCGCAAACAACGCCTCGGCCGCACGAAGCCTTTGATCTCGGTTCATTCCCTTCCAAATCTGTCGCGCTGTCCACGCCATATCGCTCGAACCTCCTTGACCTCAGGCCGGCGTGGATTCTAGCGACTCTGCGGTTTCGACGCTGCTCCCATTCAACACGGCGATGTAGATCCGTTCCGTACGCGCGACCATCCGCTCCGGAAGGAATCGCACAAGTTCTTCTTGTCTCGTCTGCGCCAACTCGCGAGCATGCGGCAGGTTCTCCAGCGTTGCTGCAATCAGGGCCCTCAAGCCACCAGCGTCGCCTGGCGAGAACAGACTCGGGACTGCGATTCCGAGGTCTCGATGCGCTGTAATATCACTGGCAACGATTGGCACCCCTAGTGCCATCGCTTCCTTCACAGCCGCCGGAGAGCCCTCTCCCGATCTGGATGGGAAGACAAACAGATCCGACGCAGCGAGCAGGTCGGCGACGTCGTTGCGATTGCCAAGCAGCCGAACCCGAGCACCTAGATCGAGACGCTCGATCTGCGATTGCAGTGCCCGCCTCTCGCCGCCCTCGCCGACGATCCAGAGGATCGTGTCGTCGCAACGCTCGACAGCTGCGATCAGATCGGTGTGCCCTTTGTGAGCCGCCAACTCCCCGACGCTCACGATTACCTTCGCCGACTCGGCGACCGAGAACTCTCTGCGTAGCGCGTCACGACTGCGCTGTGGTTCGAGGCGCGCTGGATCGATCGCACTCTCGACCACCGCGATCCGCTCGGCGCGCAGGCCGTCACGAACCAGTTGCCGCCGAACTCCCTCGCTGACCGCGATCCAAGCGTCGGGCCAGCGCGACTTCCATCGCGCCAGCGGATTTCGGCGCAGTGGAAAGTCGACTCGCCGATGCGCGATCAGAGCTACCGACCCACAACGACGTGCGAGGTGGGCTGGAGTGATCGCGTGTGCTGTATGCGTGTGCAGCAGGCGGTAGTCACCCTCTTCGAGATAGCGACGTAGCCGTTGCGCCGAGCGCCACGAAAACTCCCCGGAGAAAGGCGCGATGTGCAGTTGAATCCCTGGCACGCCGAACAGTCGTTCGGCCAGCGGAGCGCTCGGGGGAACAACTACTCCGATCCGATGACCGCGCTGCGCCAACCCACGTACCAACAGTTCCACCTGACGCTGGCCGCCGCGGTATTCGCGTCCCGTATCGACATGCAGGATCGACAGGTCGCGGGCGCCCTTCATGACGCCACCAAGACGCGCGCCGTGAGGGCATCGAAGACGTGCTCAGCCGTGAGGTCGATCATGCAGCGGTGGTGTTTCAATGGACAGACTTTGTCACCGTGAGGACTGCACGGCTGACAGTCGATACCCAAAGACAGCGACGGATAGTCGCGACCGTCGGAGAGCGGACGTGGGTCGGTCGGCCCGTGGAGAATCAGCGCAGGTACACCGAGCGCGCGCGCCATGTGCGCGGGACCAGAGTCGCCTCCGAGGAATCCGTTCGCGTGTGGCAATTCAGACAACACGCCGCGGATTCCGATTCCACTTCGGAGCAGGACCCGAGTGCGAGCCTCTGCCAATCGCTGCATCAGCGGTTCTTCTGCCGGTCCGCCATACAGCGCTACCCACCAATCGGTCTTGCGCTCGATCATCTGGAGCAGCTTTGCGTAGTGGCTCTCGGGCCAACGTTTGGTGGCGTAGTGCGCGCCAGGCGCGATCGCAAGCAGCGGTCCTGGTCCCCAACCGGCGGCGCGCAAGCGATGGGCACTGGCCGCGCGACGCGCCGCGCTTACCGCGAGCAGCAGCGGTTCGGTCCGTGCCTCGATCCCAAGTGCTTGAAGCAATCGCATCGGGCGCTCTGGAAATGGCGTGGTCGCATCGTTACGGTCGACCGTGTGTGTATACGCCCAGTTGCAACCTCGGCTGTTGAAGCCAACCCTCGTCGGCGCGCCCGACAAACGAGTCAAGAGGGCTGATCGAAGCGAGCGGCTGACCGCCAAGCTCAGATCGGGCTTCCATCGACTCAAAGCAGCACCAGCCGCCCTCAAGGCAGACCATCCCCTGTCCCGATCCTTGTCGTAGGGCATCAGCGAGGGACTCGACGGATGGTCCTCCAGCACCTCGAGCGCAGCGGGACGACCGACAATCAGCAACTCCGAATCCGGCCAACGGGCTCGCAGAGCGGCCAACAACGGGGTGGAGAAAACCATGTCGCCGATGAACGCGAGTTGCGCAACCACGACTCGACGCGGTGACCGCTCCAAACCGGGAATGATCCCCTCCTGCTCACCGCTCTGATTCAACCAAGACTGGCGACCGAGCGGGTCGTAGCACCAAGTTACCGCAGCGGACCCGTCAACCGGAAGGACGAAGCCACGATGGTTTTTCTGGCCTGGACTGAGCCACCCGTGCTCCCCAACGACCCGCGACGATCCGGACGTGTCGCGCCGTGCGCGGCACGCCTGTGCCAATGGCCTGCCCCCCACTCCGAGCACCTACCCGGGCTCGAACATGCGCTGGCGCGGGCGCGCGCTCGCCTCGGACTCGACTCTGAACCTTCCGTCGTTGCGGTTGGAGCGGGAGAGGCCGCGGAGTTCGTTGAAGCGGTGGGCAAGACGCTTCATTTTGGTGACGACGCGCTCGCGGTGGTGCCGAGCGTCGGTAGCAGCCTGTTCGACCCGATGGCCGTCGCCGATTTGAGCCAACGTTCCGAATCTCGTCGAATGCTTTTGTTCGCGAGCGCGGTTCATCCCGATGGAACTCCCGCCAGCTTTTCCGACCTTGCCGCGCTTTCCAGCCGGTACCGAATAGCAACCGCGATCGATGCGACCCTAGCCCCCTGGACCACGGCTCGGGCGTTTGTCGAATGGACGCCCAGCGCCGTCGTCGCTGCACTGGATCGCTGGCACGACGAACCTGTCGGTTGCTGGGGACTCTCGCTGGGAACTCCCCTCGGGACGCGTACATCGATGGCAAAACGGACGGTGCTGAACGCGGCCCGACTGCGAGCCGCGCTGACCGGCTTGCCGGGTGTGATCGTCTCGTCATCTCCACTATTCGAGACCGGAATCGTTGCATTCCGCTTCGAGCAGTGGGCGCCGGAGGAAGCCGTTACGGTGCTACGGGAGGCGTTCGGAGTTTGGGTCGCGGGCCCGCCACCAAACTCGGCTCTGGCCGAGTCGGTTCAGACTCGATGGTTGAGGGCGAGTGTCGCCCCCGCCACGACCGAAAAGGACCTCGCGTCGGCGCTCGCCGCCATTACACGTGTGGCACAAGCACCGGCGATACCGCTTCCCGCTCACTAAGCAGCGTGCCTGATCGCCCCTCTCTCTCCTATATTCCGGTCGAGGGAGGGTTCGGATGGGTCGGCGGCAGCGGCACCGCAAGGGCCATTATCAGTCTGGCAGTGGGGTTGGGACGCTCCCCACTCCTGAGCCAAACTCCCAGACCGGTTCGGGGTCGTTCGGTTTGACTTCGGCCCGCACGCCCGCCTATCATCCCGGCCCCCCGCAGCCCGCGGCAGCGTCGCCTTCGACAACCTCTGGAGACTCTTCGAGGATGGCGTCCTTCGGAGAAACCTTGCGCCGCGAGCGAGAGCTGAGGCGGATCACTCTTCGGGAGGTATCTGAGGCGACAAAGATCAACAGTCGCTATCTCGAAGCACTCGAGCGTAACGAGTTCACTTACCTCCCTGGCGGCGCGTTCACCAAAGGGTTCATTCGCGCCTACGCTCGCTATATCGGCGTCGATGAAGCCGAGATGCTCAACGCCTACCTGTTCGAAATCGCCAACAAAGAAAAGGGACAGACGAGCCTGGAGTCGACGGCGAGCGTCGACCCCCTGCGAGAACACTTCCAAGTCGAATACGGTACCGACGATAGAAGGCGACAACGGATGCGGGTCGCCGTGGTGCTCGGTGGTGTTCTGTTGTTGGCGACGCTGCTGGGAATCGGAGCTTGGTTCTTGGTGTCGCGCCCCGGCAAGGCCCACTACTCGCCGCCCCAGCAAAGTGACACGGTGCGCCCATGACTACAGCCGTGCCTGCGTCGAGCGTTGTCGAGCGGATCCTCAGCGGTGCGGCGCCGAGGGCGGCGCGGGTGGCGGCGGCGCGCGGCGCTCTGCCATTGGCGCTCGGCGAGCTGGCGCAGATCCAGATCGAGTTGCGAAACGACTCCGATGCTGAGATCGCGCAGGCAGCACAAGAGGCGCTCTCTCAACTGAGCGCAGCCTCCGCTGTCGAACTGGCGAACGATCGAGAAACGCCCGCCTCTGTCCTGCTGTTTTTGAGCCGCGAACTGTCGCGCTGGCCGCAAGCGGGCCAGGTACTCGCCTCACGTCAGTCACTCGACGTGGAAACTCTTCATGCACTGTGTGAGTGCTCCGATGCCGAGACGCTGTCGATCCTCTCGCTCAACCAGGTAGCACTGGCCTCCCATTCGAGTCTGGGAGCCACGCTGCACGCCAACCCTGCGCTGCCCGAGGGCGCGCGCGGGCGACTGCTCGATGTCCTGGAGGAGATCGAGAAGGCCGATCGCTTGCGTCAGATGCTGGCGGCGACCGCCACCGAGGCGAAGCTCGATGGCTCACAAGCCTTGCAACCGGCACGAAACCCGTTTCTCGCAGCGCTCGGGATCGATGCGGAAGTCGAGGCGCTGCTGCCGCAACTCGACATCGACATCGGTGAGCTATCAGAGAAAAGCGAGTTGATGGGTGGGCTCGAGGAGGATGACGACGCGTCGGTCTTCACCAAGCTGTCGAAGATGAACGTTGGACAGAAGCTTCGTGTCGCACTGTTCGGAACTGCGGCCGAGCGAGCGATCTTGGTGCGTGACAGCAATCGCCTGGTGGCGGCCTCGGTGGTCAAGAACCCGAAGTTCACCGAACAAGAAGCTGAGACCGTTTCCAAGAGTAGAAACGTCAATGACGTGGTGATGCGGCTCGTCGCGCGCCATCGTGACTTCGGTTCCAACTACTCGATCCAACACAACTTGGTGAAGAACCCGCGGTGCCCGATCGACCTTGCCCTGGTGTTCTTGGCCCGACTCAACGACCGCGACGTCACTCTGTTGCTGAAGAATAGGAACGTGTCTGACGCGGTTCGGCGCCAGGCCAAACGGATCTTCGAGGCGCGTGAGGAGCGGCGTCGAGTGCGCACCCCTGGAAAGAAGCACTGATGAACGGCTGCATCGATTGCCAACTGGGCTCTAGAATGTCGCCCGCCACACGGTTGGATGCCGGCCGTATCGCCACCAGGTTCGAGGACACGCAATGCGCGTGCTGAAGGAAGTACGTCAGCATCTCAAGAACTACCACCTCAAGTCTGGGGTGTTCCACTTCTATCGAGGCGAGCATGGGCCCGCCGCGGAGTTCCTGACTCGCACGCTCACCGAGGACTCTGATCTCTCCGCGGCGGATCGACGCGCGGCAATCTACTACCTGGTCCACACTCGAATCGGCGCCGCTGTCGAGTTCGAGGCCAAAGGTGAAATCGACAGGGCGATCGAACAGTACCGGCTTGCGCTCGACGTGATGCCCGGTTACCCCGACGTCGAGCTCAAGTTGGCCGATGCCTATGCGCAGCAGGGCCAAGCTGACGCAGCGATCGAGCATTACCGCGCCGCGCTGGAATCCAACCCCGTGTACGTCGATGCGCGATTGCGCTTGGCCTACATGCTGCTGTCGGAGGGGCGCCTCGAGGAATCGCGGCGTGAGTTTCGGACCGCACACGCAGATCGAATCCAGATCCAGGAGAACCGCGTTCTTGCTGCGGAAGAAGCACTGGTCAAGGGGCAGACGGGTGAAGCGCGCGAGCTTTATCAGGACGTGTTTCGCGAGGACTACGGTCAGTTCCGTTCACACCTCGAAGCCGGGCTGGCGCTGTTGCGCACGGAGAAGTGGGACGACGCGGTGCGCGAACTGAGCGAAGCCGCGCGAGTCTGCCCGCGGTTCGCCGACGTGCAGAACTACTTGGGCGTGGCACTGGCTGAAGGAACCGAGCGTGAGGCGGCGTGCGATGCATTCCGTCGCTCGGTAGAGATCAATCCAGGCTATCTGGTCGCATGGCTCAACCTGGCTTACGTCTGCTTCAGTCTCGACGACGTGGAACAGGCTCGATTGTGTTTGCAAGAGGTGCTCGAACGGGAACCCGACAATTCGCCCGCACTGCATCTGGCTGAGCAGTTGTCGGCGGCCCCCCGCAACCGCCCGCGGCACGTCATTGCGCAGGGGGAGCCGTGAGGGTTCTAGCCGCCGGACTCACGGACAAAGGGTTGATCCGTCCTCACAACGAAGATGCGCTGTTGGTCGAGACGCCAAGCGGCGTTTTCGCGGTTGCAGACGGTATGGGTGGTCACGCCGCGGGAGAAGTCGCGTCGCATCTGGCAATCGAGGCCATCGGCGACAGCCTTCGCGATCGAAGTCAAAACGGTGAGCTCTCGGTTCCCGAACTCCTCCTGCAAGCGGTCGAGGAAGCGAATCAGCGGATCGCCAACCGGATGGAAGAACGCCCGGAGTGCCGCGGGATGGGTACCACGGTCGTTGTTGCGGTCGTCAACGGCGGTCAGTTCTGGGTAGCCCATGTTGGAGACTCGCGCGCCTATCTGTTGCGCGACGGAAATCTGAGACAGATCACGACCGATCATTCATTCGTCAATGAGCTCGTCCGCCTGGGAATGCTCTCTCGCGAACAGGCAGCGCGTGATCCTCGCAGAAACGTCGTCACGCGGGCATTGGGTAGCGGTACGGTCGTTGTCCCGGATATTCAGCAGGAACTGCTACAGCCTGGCGATCTGGTGCTGCTGTGCTCCGACGGCCTAAATACCATGTTGGGCGACAAGCGGATCTCCGACCTACTCGCGGCGCCGGCGGGGGACCTTCAGAGTGTTTGCGAGCGCCTAGTGGCAGCGGCCAACGAGGCCGGCGGCGAGGACAACATCACGGTCGTCGTTCTTCAGGCGAGCGGCGACGAGGGCGACGGCGAGGCCACTCGACCTCAATAGAAGTTCATGGGTCTCGATGCTTGCGCCGGCACTCCCCTCTTCCCTGCTGCGGGAGTCGCGCTTACCGGTCCGAAGCCGTTGATTTGACCGGGTTTACTTCCGTCCTTATATTCGGCGCCACGAGAGGGACATGGCTGTGACTCTGCGCCTCCGCTTGCCTTCGCTATTGTTCGTGCTGATGGGCGCGACCCAGGTGTGGGCCGGCCGCGTGCTCCCTCCCCCTACCGCCCTCGATGAACTTCGGGCCGCCGCGGCAACGCGCGGGCTACAGGGAGTCGACCTCGGGTCGATCATCGCAACAACCCCGGCAGAGAAATTCAGTTGGTTGCAGCGCCCGAGCGGGCGCTTCCTCGAGATTCACAGCACCGATCCCGCCGTACGTGTTCATGTTCCGATGGGCTCCGCCCTGAGAGACAGTGATTCAGACGGTATTCCCGATCGCGGCGCGTTGGCCCTGAAGCTGGCGGTTAGAACGATCCAGGCGCTTCGCCAGCTTGGGCTTTCAACTCCGGCCGACGACGGCGACGGCGAACTCGACCTGTACCTGCTCGCGCTCGACGGCATCACGCCATCCGTTGTGTCGCTGGAAACACGATTGCCGCCGAGCCGCGGCGCGGCTGGATTCGCGATGGTGGACGTCTCCGCGCGCCAGCGCGACGAAGCCTATTCGTCAGCCGTCGTTCGTGCCGTCGCCAGGCTCGCTTTCGCGGCTCTCGACGCCGAAGCACCACAGTGGTGGCTCGAGCCGTCGGTGCAGTGGATTCAACTCGAGGTCGTCGGTTCCACTCTCGAACAGGACCGGGCCCTGCAAGTTCGTTGGAATCATCCCGAACGGGGACTCGACGCTGTCGATCCACTGTTGATGCAAGGAAACGTCACGTTGCTACAGGGGTTGCAGGACAGCGCGCGTGCAGCTCGCGTTCTTCAAGCCACGTGGCGACGCCTCGCAGCGCGAACAGAAACCCAAGCGGCGCTCGCTGCAATCGACGACGGAGTGCTCACGACCACGGGCATGACGCTGGTCGAGCTGCAGCTTCGGGCCGGTATTTCTGAACTCGTCGGGGGACGTCTCCCAACGCGATGGGCCGGTGCGATCACCTCTCTTCCTGTACTCGATCAAGAAACCTCCATGCTTGTCGCGCCGCTCGGCGTTGCCCTGATTTCGGTAACACCCGATGGGCGTGATTCCATCGCGACCCGGTTGTCGTTCGTCGTGTCGGAGGAGGGTTGGACAGGCACCCTGATAGCACACCGAGTCAGTGGCGGGTGGGATCGAGTCCCAGTTCGCTTCGATCACGGTCGTGCCGGCGAATTGGTGCTCCCTTGGACTGACTACGATCGCGCTGCGGTCCTCTTGGCTCGAGGGGCCTCGGGGACGAGTAGCGGCCAACTTCGATTCCGCGCCGCAGGTCAGGGTCAATCACCGCTCTTCGCACTCTCGTCGGTTGGCGCTCAGGCGGTTGGTGATGGTTTGGCGGAGATCCGCTGGTCGAGCGCATGGGAGCAGGAACTCCACAGTTGGGTGGTGGAGCGCGCACAAAGTTCCGCGGGTCCCTGGGAGATCTGCAGTCCTGTACCCGTCCCCGCCGTCGGGCAGCCGCGCGCAGAAACGCACTACACGATCCATGACACTCCCCTGCATGGTGCGCGACGCGTCTTCTACCGAGTGGTCGGCGTCACGCGCGAAGGGATGCGTATTACGGGACCGGCTGTGGCGTTGCAAACCGGATCGGACTGAACTCGAACTCCAGACCGAGTCCGCGCTTATACTCCCCGCCCCCGCCGAAGTGCGGACTGCAACGAGGCCATGCTCGATCCGTTTGTCTCCGCCAAGGACGCTGTCGAACGCGCTATCCGCGCCGCGCTGCCCGCGCCGCCGGAGAGCATTCCGCTAAGCATTCCTACCGACCCTGCCCACGGCGACCTCACCACGCCGATCGCGCTCGGACTCGCGCGCAGCATGCAGCGCCCCCCGAGAGAAATCGCTGGCACGCTCGCCGACGCAATCCGCGCGCTTCCCGAGGTGGGAACGGTTGACGTCGCGGGCCCGGGCTACGTCAACATTCGCTTCGATCGGACAAGCGTCGTGCACCGGATGCTTGCGCCACACGCAGCGCCGACCAGGCCGGGCGGCAAGATCGTGGTCGAGCACACCAACATCAATCCCAACAAGGCCGCACACATCGGCCATCTTCGAAATGCAGTGCTGGGCGATACGCTCGCACGCTGCCTGCGCGCGCAGGGGCACACCGTCGAAGTGCAAAACTACATCGACGACACCGGAGTGCAGGTGGCCGATGCCCTGGTGGCACTGACGGAACTCGCCGGGCTCGACGACGCCGGCGTTCAGGCGCTTCAGACCCGCGCCGAGCAACGTGCGGCCGTCGACGGGCACGGCATCGATCACGACCTGTGGGATCTCTACGCACGCGTGACTCGCTGGTACGAAGAGGACGAATCACGACTGCAGAAGCGACAACAGGTAATCGCGGCACTCGAGCATGGCGACGCCGAGATCGCCAAACTCGGGCGAGCCGTCGCTGATGCCGTCGTGCGCTGTCACCTGCGAACGATGCTTCGGCTCGGTATCGAGTACGACCTGCTGCCGAAGGAAAGCGATATCTTGGCCCACCGTTTTTGGCAACAAGCGTTTCATCGACTGCAAGAGTCGCAAGCGATCGTGCTCAGTCACGAAGGCAAGACGGCCGGATGTTGGATCATGAATCTCCCTCACGCCGAGGAAGAGGACGGAGGTCAGGAGTATGAGAAGGTGATCGTCCGTTCCAACGGCGTTGTCACCTATGTGGGCAAGGACATCGCGTATCAACTCTGGAAGTTCGGCCTCCTGGGACGAGATTTCGAGTACGCCAGACTCGACGACTTTCGCTACCGCGACAACAAGGCGTTGTACCAGACGGTTCCACCGGGTCAGGGTGTCGCCTCACCACCGGCCTTCGGTCGAGCCGAGACGGTCTACAACGTGATCGATGTGCGGCAAGCGTATCTGCAACGCGTCGTCAAACAAGGACTGGAGCGGCTCGGACACGCTGTCGAGGCAACCCGATCGATTCACTTCTCGTATGAAATGGTGGCGCTCTCACCACAGACAGCGCAGCAGTTGCGCCCCGACCTTGCGCTCAGCGACGAGGAGCGTGCTCGCCCCTATCTGGACATGAGTGGCCGGCGCGGCCTGGGTGTCAAAGCCGACGATCTACTCGATCAACTCGAACGCAAAGCGCGCATCGAAGTCGAAACGCGCAACCCCGAACTCAGCGCGGACGATGCAAGAGGGATTGCGCTCGACCTGGCGATCGGCGCGCTGCGCTATTACATGCTGCGTTTCGGCCGCAACAAGGTGGTAGCGTTCGATATCGATGCGGCACTGGCGTTCGAGGGCGAAACCGGGCCATACGCTCAATACGCGCTGGTCCGCATCGCCAGAATTCTCGACAAACTCGCTGAGAAGACCGCAAGCACGGTCGCCGAGCTACGCGAAGCGGCGACGCACGCGTCGTTCGATGCGTTGCCGGACGATGTCGCGCTGGATCATTGGAAGTTGGTCCACCGCGCCGCCCGACTCCCCGAAGCGGTGCGCCAAGCCGTCGACAATTTGGAATTCGCCGTGCTCGCCAAGTACGGCTTCGAACTCGCTCAAGAGATCAACGGTTTTTATCACCGCTACCCTGTGCTCAAAGAGGAACGTGACGACGTGCGGACGGCGCGAGTTGCAGTGCTGCTCGTCGCGGAACGTTCACTTCGCGAGGCTCTCGGCCTGATGGGTGTCGCGGTTCCGGCGCGAATGTGAGTGCCTCGTTGCGGCTTGTTATCCGCGGGGCGCTTCCGCTGACGCTGGAGACAGCGCTCCAATTTCTTCGACAACGCGGGCTCGAGATCGTGATCGACGACTCAGACTCTTCAGCACCTGAGCCGGCCACCCTCGCTTCCGAGTGCGACGTTTTGGTCTTCGACGCCGAACATCATGGTGATTGGGTTGCGCGGCTTCGTGCCGATGTCGAAACGTCTGCGCTCCCCATCGCTGTTTGGGCGGGACCTGCAACCGGCCGCGCGGCGTTGGAGGACGGTGCCGACGTGTGGCTCTCACTCGACGAACCGCCGCACGATCTGGCGCTGCGACTGATAGCGCTCTCGCGACGGGCCCACCTCGGCGGTGCACCGCGACTCGATCCGCTCACCGGCCTGAGCGGGTATCGGCGTCTACAAGAACAGTTGCGACACGAATTCGATCGCGCCGCGCGCTACAAGCGCAGCCTGGGGCTGATGGTGATCGAACCAGACGGCCAGGAGGAAATCTTGCGTGCACGAGGCGTCGATGCCGCCGATCTGTTGCTTCGAGATGTAGCGCTGCAGCTTAGGAGTTTGGTGCGCGATGTGGACATGTTGGGCCGACTGTCGGGCAAGCGATTTGCGGTCGTGCTGCCCGAAACCGACGGCACCGGAGCGGTCGCGGCGGGCGAACGCCTGCGCGCGGCGATCGAAGCACAACTGTTCACGAGCGGCGCCAGCCGCTCCCCTTCTCGGGGTGGGGGACCACTGAAGCTGACGGTGAGTGTCGGTGTCGCGGCGATCCCGGCACGCGGTATCGAGACGGCAGCGGACCTCATGGGGCGAGCGCTCGAATCGATGATCCAGGCACAGCGACGAGGCGGTAACCGAGTCATCCCGTTCGGAGCCTCTGATTTCATCTGGTCGCGACAGGCACCCGACCCGAGCCTGCTTTGATCACGACTGACTGTTGCGCGCCGAGACCTCGCGATTTGGCAGAGCGGCATCGACGCGCTAGCGTGGGCGGCATGAACCGACTCCTCGTTGCGCTCTCCGTCTGTGGTCTGTCAGGGTCCGCGCTGGCCGGTGACCCGACCGCGGGTCCCGATTACTTCACGCCGCCGGACACTCTCGAACGAGAGATCCAGTTCAACGCCGACGATGGCGTGATCGTATCCGGGACGCTGATGCTTCCCCGATCCGCCGACGCTCAGGCACCGGCCCAGAGGTTTCCGGTCGTCGTGCTGCTTCATCCCGTGATCCTCGACCGCGATGCTATGGGAGAACTCGCCTATCAATTGGTAAGAGAGGGGGTCGGAGCCGTACTCCTGGACGTGAGAGGTCATGGAAAGTCGCGACAGATGGCAGATGGCCGGCATCTTTACGCGTTCCCGTTGATTCCATGGACCGACTTCCACAAAACGCTCGGAGACTTGCGACGCTTGATCGAGGTGCTCGGAAAAGACACCGGAGTCGATATGCGCCGCATCGGGGTCGCCGGCGCCGGCGAAGGCGCACTCATGGCGGCCGAAACGGCGGCGCGAATTCCAGACTTTCGTCTTCTGGTGATGATCGACCCGACGGAACCGGCAGCCGGTTTCGATCCCTCGCGCGACCTATCGACGCTCGGTGCCAGGCCTGCTCTGTTGGTCGCCTCCGCGTTCGCTCCGTCGCGGGAGAAGATCAACGCTCTGGCAGAGTACGGTTCCGGTGAACGCCGCCTCGTTCTGGACGACGCTTATGCGAAGACCTCACGCCTCCTGACTCCCGGCGCCAAGGCCACGGTGGAGACGGCCCGATGGTGTGCACAGAAACTCGCGGCCACTCGCTGAGTCGGGACCGTTCGATTTGGTGGGCGCTGTTCGCGCTCGCCGCCCTGCTGTTTGTCCCCGCTTGCTCGCAGCCCGCACCAAGCCCTGGATCCGAGCGCCCCGTTACGGTCGACCTACCGACTGAGCCTCTTACCCTGGACCTAGCCAAGTGGCGTGATTCGCACGCCAGAAAAATCTGCATGTTGATTGGCGACACCTTGGTGGCGTACGACGCGACCCTGCGGATCGTGCCGCGAATCGCCGAGCGCTGGGAGTCATTCGACGATGGACGGCGCCTGGTATTCCATCTGCGCCGCGACGTACGGTGGCACGATGGGGTGGCGGTCACCGCGCGCGATGCCGTCCATACGTGGGAACTGCTGCGCGATCCGATCCAAGGCTCGCCTGCCAAGAGTGTGAAATTCGCCGCGATGCAGTCGGTTCGCGCGATCGACGACTGGACCGTGGAGACGGTTCTTTCACAACGCTATGCCGGAGCGCTGGAAGCCTGGGCTACGAATCCACTGTTGCCGGCACATCGAAAGCTCGAGGCCGAGAACCCGATCGGTTGTGGTGCGTGGCGATTCGTTTCATGGGAACGCGGCCGGCGGATAGTCCTGCGCGCCAATCCCGAGCACTTCGAGCCGCCTGTCATCTCTGAGTTGCGCTTCGAAATCATCCCCGACTACACCACGCGATACAACGCGTTGCGTGCGGGACAGATCGACCTTTCGTCGCTTCATCCGGAGATCGCAACGAAGGCGGAGAACGACGTCGAGTTCACCAAGAAGTTCGAGATGATCGAGCAGCGGTTCCCGTTCTTGTTCTACGTGGCGTGGCTTGGTGATGGACGCAATCCTTACTTCGTCGATCCGCGAGTGCGCCGTGCATTGACACTGGCAATCGATCGCGAGTCTTACATTCAGCATGTGACCGGCGGCCTGGGTATCGTCGGCATTACGGTCCACCATCCCGACCTGCCAGGGTTCGATCCGAGCGTGAAGGCATGGCCGTATGACCCGGCCGCGGCCGCCGCTCTCCTGCGTGAGGCGGGATGGATCGACAGCGACCACGACGGAACGCTGGACAAGGACGGGAAGCCGTTTCGGTTCGCGTTGACCTACGGAAGAAATACGGAATCCGAGCGGATCGGTGTCTACATCCAAGGCGCGTTGGGAAAGTTGGGCCTGCAGTGCCATCCCGAAGGAGTCGAGAACGCGGTGCTGTTCGAACGGCTCAGTTCGCGGCAATTCGACGCGATCATGCTCGGCACATGGCTCGACCCTGATCCGGACTTCTTCGACATGCTGCACAGCTCGCAACATCCCACCGGTCAAAACTACGCCGGCCTCAACGACCCCCAGATAGATCAGTGGCTGGAGCAGGCCCGATCGTCGGTCGATTTCAACGCTCGTCGACGCCCGCTCGAGTTACTCCAAGCACGCCTGCATGAGTTGGAGCCGATGACCGTGTTGTTTTATCCAATCTCTCGCATTGCGGTCCGACGCGATCTGCTCGGCGTCCGCGGATGTCCGTTGTTCTGGGAGTCGCGGCCCGGCGTCGCCGCCTGGCATTGGGCCAGATCGCCGTGAGTCATTCACTGCTGCGCCGATTCGCGTCAGGCGTGGTCACGCTGTTGCTTCTGACCTTCGCCACCTTCGCGGCGATTTCGATCGTGCCGGGCGATCAACTTACGGCGGTGATTCAAGCCGAAGGGCGTGGCGTGATCCGCGACGCCGAAAGAACGCGACTGCTCTCCGAGTTCGGAATGGATCGCCCGTGGCTCGTGCGCTACGGAATCTGGGTCGCACACGTGATTCAAGGGGACCTCGGGACGTCGTGGCGCTCGGGCCGCGCCGTGCGATCTGAAGTGAGGGCAAGACTCGAGGCCACGCTTCAACTCAATCTCGCCGCACTCGCGCTGCTCGTGATCAGTGGCTTGCCCTTGGGATGGTACGCCGCACGTCATGCGGGACACTGGCCCGATCACAGCCTCAGCATCGCGTTGTTGATCTTGTACGCAGCCCCGGGATTCTGGCTCGCGCTGTTGTTGCAGCAAACCTTCGCCGTCCACTGGCATCTCGTTCCACTTTTCGGTTACTCCGAATTTGCCGTCGATTCGCTCGCATGGCTGCAGCACCTCATGCTCCCCGCGGTCTGCTTGGCTCTCCATGGACTGTCGTTTCTGACACGCTTCGTTCGTGCAAACGCTTTGAGCGGGCTTACGTCGGCGGCGCATCGTACTGGGCGCGCCGCGGGAATGTCATCGTCACGCCTGTTCGTTCAGCACGCGGTTCGCCCCTCGTTGCTGCCACTGGCCACCTGGCTGGGTTGGGTCGTCCCCGGCTTGATCACAGGCTCTGTTTTGATCGAGTGGATTTTTGCGTGGCCGGGTCTGGGAAATTTCTACGTCGACAGCCTGGTCGACCGCGATGTTCCCTGCGTTTTGGGATTGACGTTGTTGGGTGGTGTCGCGACGCTTCTGGGAAGTTGGTTGGCGGATCAGCTCTCGACTCTGAGCGATCGGCGCGCCGAGCTCGACACGACAGGTCGCCGAGGCGCCCGATGACACGCCGCGAACTCTCGCTGTGGTTGGGCTGCGGCTTGCTGAGCGTCGTTCTGCTCGCGGTGCTGGTCGTTCCGTGGCAACAGTCGCCCGATGCAATCCGTCTCGAGCAAGTGTTCCGGGCGCCGAGTTCGCTGCATTGGCTCGGCACCGATAGTTTGGGGCGCGATGTGTGGAGTCGATTGCTGCTCGGTGGGCGCAGCAGTTTGCTGACCAGCCTCACCGCCGTGGTCGCGGCAGGCGCGCTCGGGCTCGTGTTCGGAACGTGGGCTGCCGCCTCCTCGTCGTGGGTCGATGCGGCTCTCTCGCGACTTGCCGACGCGGTGAGCAGTTTTCCTTCATTGTTGGCTGCGTTGGTTGTCGGCTCGATCGCGCGCGGTGTGGTCGCCAGCGGGAGCACGGAAGTGGTGATCGGAATCACCATCGGTGCCGTCTCATGGCCAGCGTTGTATCGATTGCTGCGCGCGGAGGCCGCGCGACTGAGGAGCACGGAACGATTCGCCGCGGCGATCGCGGCGGGGCGCACGCGAAGCTCGGCAATTCGAGTTCACGTCTTGCCTGAAGCAGCCTTGCCGTGCCTCGTCCCTGCGGCGTTTCTCGCATCGGGAGCCTTGGTCGTCGATGCGGCGCTCGGATTCTTGGGATTGGGACTTCCAGCACCTGCCCCCTCGTGGGGGAACATGTTGGGCGAAGCGTTCGGAAGTCCGGGGCGCCCATGGTGGATGATCGCCGCACCAGGTGTTGCGATCTTCACGTCCAGTCTTGCGTTTGCGCTGATCGGCGATGGATTTCGCACCCGACTGAGTCGACGTGGCGGAGACTGACACATCGATCGCCGTGTCACGCGGCCCGATCATCGCGATCGGGGTTGCCGTATTGATCGTCACGGCGACACTTCTGTTTGTTGTTCGGCCTGTCCGAATCCAAGGTGAAAGCATGATCCCGTCGCTTGCGCCTGGAGACGTGGTCTTGGTCTGGATCGGGCCGGGCATTCCGCATCGCGCCACGGTTGGATCGGTGGTGATCGCGCGCGTCCCGAGCCAGAACGGCGTCGGCGAGGAACTGGTGGTGAAACGCGTCGCTGCAGTCGAGGTGTCAGGTGACACCAGTTGTTGGGTGATCGTAGGAGACAACGCGGGCGCGAGTCGCGACAGCCACAACTATGGGCCGGTGCCAGCCGCGCGCCTTGTCGGCGTGGTTTGGTTTCGGATCTATCGCACTCCGGGCCGCGTGCCGTCCCACGCCGCCGGAAGCCGCTGACGACTGGAGGGTGACTGGTAACCCTGTGGGTCGACCTGCACCGAAGAGAATCCCGCGTTCTTTACCGACGCCACGATCGCGCTCAACCGCTCCGGGTTTCGGATCACATCGGCCAGTTCTTCGGGCCCGAGTTCTAAAACGGCGTTGGGTCCCCGATCGCGAACGCGGACGACGCGCACACCCAAGGCGACGACTGCCGCCTCGGCTCGATCGACACGCTGGAGCGACGCGCGATCGATCGGCGTGCCGGTGGCGATCCGGGAGCTCAAGCACGCCGACGCCGGCTTGTCCCAAACAGGGAGCCCCAACCGGTGTGCGACGTGACGCACGTCGTCCTTCGTGAAGCCGGCGTCGAGTAACGGGGCGGTGATCCCGCCGGCCGCTGCGGCTCGCATCCCAGGGCGGTCGTCCGCAAGGTCGTCAACGATCGCCCCGTACATCATGACGGCGCGTTCGCGCTCAGCGATCGGAAGCATCGCTCGCACCAACGACGAACGGCACCAGTAGCATCGGTCCTTACCGTTGGCCAGATAACGCGGATCTTCGAACTCGTCGGTTGTCGCCAACTCGAGGCGGGCACCGAACCGGGCGGCAAGGTCGATCGCATCGTTTCGATCACGCTCGGGCAGCGAGGCGCTGACCGCCATCACACCCAACGCTCCGGGCCCGAGTTCTTCGACCGCCAGGCTCAGGAGCAACGCGCTATCGACTCCACCCGAGAAGGCGACCACGGCCCGTGCAGCGGTTCGAATTTGCTCGCGGACCCGCGGCTCCTTCTGCTCGATGTGACGGTTGACCGCCGCGTGGCCTGACTCCGACTTGGACGTCATGGCGGAAGTCTAGACTCCGATCGGCTGGCGATCCCAATCGAATCGCAGAGGCGCTATGCGGATCGGGTCGGCCCCCTCGATGCGTACCCAAAACCGCACAAAGGTATTTCGAGCAACCCTGCATGAAAGCGGCCGAGGCGTGCATCTGCTCCGCATTTGGAGCCGCTCATGCGATCGCGTCGACCGTCAACATTCGTCTTGACGCGTGGAGACCATCAGCGTAGTTTCCCGCCGGCTCATCTTCTGCCCGACGTGTCGCCCTCTCTCCCGGAGGGCAACGCCGCGGTCAGACAGCTGGATCCGCAATTGTTTTCAAGGGTTCGTGGGGGTCCGCCCCGTGGCACGGGTGGACCGAAGAATCGCGGTTTTCTCCTGGAGGAGGAGGTCATGCAAGAACGCTTGGCTCGTTCGCAGTGGGTGATAAACATCCTCTGCGCGGGGGCGCTGCTGGCGGCACCGGTACTCGCATTCGCGGGATCGGCACCGGCACCCCTCGGAAAGTCGGCGCCTGTCTCGACGATGAAGTCGGGCGGGACGCTCGACGAGAACCCCGCGCCTCCCAAAACTGTTCCGTCCTATCCCCGGACGGTCGCTTGGTGGCCTTTCACCAGCGGCCCGTACTACGGGGCGGTCGACAGCCGTCACGATCGCGACAATGACGTGATCTATACGGCGGTCGGCTCGTTCAAGGCGGGTCAGTCTCTGCCCATTCCGGCAGAGTTGACGGTGGCAGCGGATCCGGCCAAATACGGCCGGCTTTCGCAGTACTTCTTGGTTCAACTCCGGCCGTCGGCGCTCGAAACCGACTTCTGGGGCACGCTCACCTCGATGGGCGCCAGCATCGTCGAGCAGGTTCCGGTCAACGCGCTCGTTGTGCGCGCCAACGCCGCGACCTTCTCGCTGCTGAACAGCTCACCGCTGGTGCAGCACATCGAGCCGTATCAACCCGCCTACAAGTTGCATCCGGGTATCGGTTCGATGCCGCAAGTCTCACCGGAAGCGGCGGCTTCCCCGATCTTCACCTTGGGGGTCCGTGTCTTCCCCGGCGAGCCGATCAATGACGTGCTCGCAGCGGCGCGCAAACTTGGCGTCGAGGTTGTGACGGCGGTCCCGGGCGTCGACTCGACCAATCCTGGTTGGGTCACCTTGCGCGCGCACGCGTCGCTGGTGAGCCGCCTCGCAATGATCGAGGGTGTCGCGCTGATCACCGAAGAAAACCCCATCAAGCTGATGAGCACCCGCGGCGCGCTGTTCATGCAAAGCGCAACGGCGTCTCCCGGCGACTACCCCTACTGGAAGGCTGGACTGGACGGCGACAACGTCGTCGTGCAGGGCACCGACTCCGGTATGTCGGTCGACGCCGGTGACATCACCGACACCAAGGCGTCCTCCGGCTGGACCGGCGGCGGCGGCGGCGCTGGATGCAACGTCCTGTCCGACCACCGCAAGGTTCGCTGCTATCGCGTCGCCAGTGACTACGGCGGCGCCGGCGATTTCCAGAGCTGTGATAGCGGCTCCACCGGCGGCTTCGCTCACGGCCAGTTGACGTCAGGACTAATGATCGGAAACGGTACCCGTGGCGCTGTCCCGGCCTCGACGGCACCGTCGCCGACCGACAGCCCGGATTCAACCTATGTGCGCAGCTATGGCGCTCCGGGTTGGTTCCAAGATAACGACCGCGACGGCTTCTTCAATGAGATCAACGACAATGGTTACGACGGCATCGCCAAGGGCGGCCGCATCGTTTTCGTTGACGCCAACGCCAGTTGCCCCGAATCCGTTTTCTCGGGCGTGAACGTGGGCAACTTGCAGACCACGATCGAGAACACCTGGGACAGCTACGACGCATCGATCCACAACTTCTCGTTCGGTTCCGATGCATCGACTTCGACCGGTGCGATCTACGGCAGCGGCGCCAGTCAAATCGATACGGCGCTCATCAACAAGCCGATCAACTTCGTCGCTATCTCGGCAGGTAATGCGGGTGTCGACGAAGGTCAGTCGGGAGCCATCGGCAACATCGGTAACGAAGCAAGCTGCAAGAACTGTGTCTCCGTCGGCGCCAGCAACGGCATCGGCGGGATCTGGGGCTTCAGCTCGCACGGACCGGCGCAGAACTCCCCCAACAACAACAAGCGCGTCGCTCCAGTGCTCATGGGTGAGGGCGTCGACGACGGTTGTCGCGCCGAGGAAGGCACCGGTAATCCTGAGAATCAGACCGGCGCGTCCACCTGCTTCTTCCAGCAAAGCAGCGGTACGTCGTTCTCTGCGCCGAACATTGCAGGCGCGGCGGCGGTCATCCGCGAGTACTTCGCGAACGGCTTCTACCCGGATGGGAGCGACACGAACTCTACGAATAACGCCGATAAGGTCGCTGCAATCTCCAACCGCATGCTCAAGGCGTTGATGATCGTTGGAACGCGCCCGATGACCGGCTCCGGCGGCCCGTTCCGTCAGACCCGGTTCAACAACGTGTGGGGTTACGGTCAGTTCCTGCTGACCCGCGCCCTGCCACTCGCCGACGCCCCTCAGACCGTTCCCGGTCTGGTGGTCTGCGACGATCCGGGCAACATCGACAAGGTCGCCGGCAACGATGGCGTCTGTAGTCTCAGCGGGCTCGGGACCATCAGCACCACGGTCGGTGAGACGCAAACCTCCGACTTCCAAGTGCTCGATGCCAAGACCGACCTGGGCGTGGCTGTCGTCTGGGACGATCCCAGCGGCGCCAACTTGGTCAACGACCTCGATGTCGAGGTCTGGTACTGCGGAGCGAATCAAACCTGCTCGGCAACATCCACTCCGGATGTCGACGATCGCGTCTTCCAAGGGAACAACTTCAGCGAAGACTACGACCGCGATGGAACGACCTTCGACGACCTCGATGCCGACGCGTCGATCGACGGTTACTACTACTCGATCTCCACCAAGCGAATCACCGACGCTGGCAAAGTGCCGGCCAACTGGCGTGACTCGGCCAACAACTCGGAAGCCGTGTTCATTCCAATCTTCAACAACGCTCCTGACCGCAACGCCAACGGCGTCCCCGACATCGATGCACTGTCCGACGATGCCTTGGGTGTGGTCAATCCGAAGACCGGTAAGTGGCAGGTTCGTGTCATCCGCCGTTCGGGCACCACGAACAGCCTCAAGTACGCGGTAGCGATTGCCGGCCCGGTAACGGCTGGTTCGTCGGCTCGCTTCGACGCCAACCCCATCTCCTGTAACGGTGATGTGGGCGTGATCGTGGCGGAAATCGCCGACGCGGGCGACACCGCATGTCCGAACCCGGCAACCTGTCCGGCGAGCACCATCGCGAGCCGCACGGTGGTCGACGTGCTGAACGCCGCCGATGTGGTGGTCGACACACAGAACGGGCTCACGTTCACTCAAGCCCTCAGCGGTGCGACACAACTGTTCCGCTACGAGTCCAATCAACTCCCGTTGACGTCGACAGGCACCGCCACCAACAACGATGGCGTGCTCAACGTCAACAACGGCTTCAAGCTGCGCGTGACCTACACCGATCAACCCGGTGCCAAGACACGTACAGCGACCGCACAGGTGGACTGCCAGCCCGACTTGGTGTTGCTGCGCTCGTTCATCCTGGGTCTCGATTCGTTCATCGATCTGTCCGATGGCTGCGACCTTGACCGCTACCTCGACGCCGGCGAAGTCTTTACGCTGTCGATCGATTACTACAACGCGGATCTCGGCGACCTGCTCGATGCCACCATCGGCCTGAAGGCAGTCGTTCCGGACGGCGACAACAGCACCGACGAATGCCGCAACAACAACGCAGCAAGCTCCAACCTCACGATTCTGGACGGGACCCGCAACATGGGACGAATCCCCGGCCAGTTCTTCGAGAGCACGGCGTTCTCGCTGCGCGTCAACGGAACACCGGCTCCTCGCACGTCGGTCGATTTGGTGTTCTCGCTCGCAGGCACCAAGACGGGCCAATCGGTACAGGACTGTGTGGGTGTCTCGGTGCTGTTGCAGGCCGACGATGAGAAGCACGAGTTCATCACCGACTGCCCCACCGGATGCACCCTCAACTACGACCGAAACAACGACGAGAAGAACGAGAACAAGATCGCACGCAACCCGTTCGATGTGTTCGACATCGCTCATCGTGGCTTGGATGAAACCTCGGTCGTGTTCGAGAGCATGATTCCGAACAACAACGCCAGCGGTTGCGCCGATTGCGGCAATCCTGGGTTTGCTGGTGTATGGGACTTCGACGCCAACGACGAAGGATTCCGCTCCGGTATCAGTGCTCAGTCCAAGCTGTCGACAACGGCGTTGCCGATCAGCAACTGGGGTGAGGACAAGAACTGGAACAACGTGCTGGACGCTGGTGAAGATCAAAACTCCAACGGCACACTCAACCAGAACTGGGCGCTTGGCGGTGGCTGCGGCTTCATGACGGCCAACGGCACCAACCGAGGAATCTGGCACACCGGCACCATTGGTACGTACGCGACGTCAGACGACACCACAGCCTGCCGCCCGAACGACACCAAGTGCGAGCAGTACGACCAGATGGGCGGCACCACAGCAGCCACCTACTGGTTCGAAACACTCCGTACGCCGATCGTTCACCCGACTCGTTTCGGAAACGATCCGGACGGATTCAAGTGGCGCACTCAAATCCTCGACTGGTCTTGGAACGCCCAACTGGACTTCCCGGCCTCCGACGGATACGGCTTGATCAATGCCGACCTCGACCTCGACACCGCCGACAACAATGTCGTGCTTGGCGATGACTTGGTTCAGGGCGGTGGTTTCTCGATCGGAAACGTCGGCGTCACCGGCGGCGGCCAAAACAACATCTATGGCGGCGCGTTCGTGTTTGCCGGCACCAATCAAAAGAACGAAGCCAACTACGGCGACAACAAGGTCACCGCGCGCGGCGGTAACCGTGCCGGTCGTCGCGGTTGTTGGTTCAATGACCTCAACCTCATCCCAGAGCAAGGCGCAGCCGCCGGCGGTAAGACCGCAGCGGAGCGCCCACTGAACACACCGAAGCCCTTGGATGACGATTGCGACAACGATTACAGCCTCGGCCCCAACGGCTGCCCGGGTAACTGCGGCGTCGACGACGATGGCAACGGCATCGTCGATGACTTCCGCGAGATCTGCCCGTGCTTCCGCTGCAATGGTGGTCCCCGCAACCTGGCGGCTTGCAACGGTCCTGCCGACTGCAACCCCGACGGGTCGCTTACCAATCCATGCGCCGACGCGACCGGCACCAGCAAGGCAGCGGCATTCACCGGCCTCGACGGAGTCCCCGTCGGCGAAGCGGATGACGTCTGCGGTGACGGCTCGATCGACGAAGGAGTGGCCGCTACGTTCGGTACCAGCACCACGCTCCGTCAGAATCGCAACATGCGAATCGACGGTGACGCCAACGGTATCGGCGCAGTGGGAACCCCAGTTGGAAACATCCGGTTCAACACCCTCGAAGACTTCTACGGCGAGTTCGTAGGATCGTCGTGGCAGGGTGAAATCGGATTCGTCGTCTTCGAAGGCACCGGCGAACAACCCAAGCAGGGTTACGGTGCTGGCATCGACGACGTGGTCTTGGAATGGATGGAAGTCAAGCCGGTGGCGCAAGCCGGTGCTGCGTGCTCTGGCCCGAACTTCGACGGTCAGTGCGCCAACATCAGCATGGCCAGCCAGTTCGACACACTCGACGGTGACACCGAGATTCAGGTCACCGTGGTCGATCCGTTCCCCACCGGCAATCTCGTCGATTGCAATGGTGACTCTTCCGTGAACGACGTCTCGATCGATGCGTGGTCCGAGGCGGAGTCGATCCCCGAGTCGTTCTGCTTGGTGCAGACCGGTGCGGGAACCAACACGTTCGTCGGAACCATCCGTACCACCACACGCATCAACAAGGGCGGCGACAAGCTCGTCTACCTTGCGATCAACGGTGCCGACAATCCTTCCGTTTCCGCTCGCTACATCGACAAGAACGACGGCGTTCGCGGTGTGGACAACGGACCGGACGGACAACCCGGAATCGCCGGATTCGACGATGACGGCGTCGGCGGGATCGATAACGCCGGCGAGTTGTGCCCCAACACCACTACCTTGGCCACGGGACGCAGTCCGCACCAGCCTGGCCAAAAGGCACGGTACTCGGACGACAACTGCGGCTGTCTCGACAATCCACTCGTCGCCGTCACGCTCGCTCGCTTCGACGCCGCCGACGTGGTCGTGGCGGACGTCATCGTCCGCGACACCAACGTTGCTGGCACCGGAAACGGTGACAACGACGGTTGGGCAGACCCAGGTGAGGTCGTGAACGTCGACCTCGTACTCAAGAACTACTCCAACTTCCCGATCAACAACGCCACGTTGACCGTCGCCACGGACAGCCCGAACGTCCAGTGCGTGCTGGACAACGAAATCCGCAACTTCAACATCCCGCCACGCACTCCGCTCACCGGAACACCGGGGGTGTACGACACCTCCGCCGGCACGGATCACATCGCGTTCAAGGGTGCCTTGGTGACCCGAGCCAACGTCAACGACGAACTCTCGTCGGTTTGGACGGTGGCGCTGCAAGGGCTGGCCAAGGGCGGACCGCAGTACGCGATCGCGGCTGACGTGCGCATCTTCGGAACGCGCATCGCGCAGTCGTTCAAGATCGTTCACAACCTGAGTGCGTCAGGCGTCACCGCCGGCGCCGACTTCTTCGACAACTTCGAGTCGTACACCACCGACTCGGCGATGTTGAACAGTTGGCCACGCTTCAACACCGGTGATGACCCGGCCGAACTCGAAGGCACCCGCTGCCAGACGAACGACCCGTCGAATCCTTTCGGTAACAACGTCGACGTGAACTTCTTCTGTGAGTTGGGTGAAGGTTTCAACAACAAGGAAAACCACTGGCACTTGCACGCCGCGCGCGCCAACGCTTGCGACACCGACGGCACGACGTGTGAAAACGGTGGTCGTTCGGTGCAACGCCCCGACTCGGGTTGCACCGGTTGTAAGCAGTCCTTGTCGTCGACAAACACCGCGGAAGGCGATGAAACCGCCTTCATCGGCGACGACAAGACGATGGACGTCAACCGCATGACCTGGGTCGAGACGCAGAACTCCGTGCAACTCGGCAACGGTTCACCGGAACTGACCTACTGGACGCAAATGTCGCTGCAGGACAACCGTCTCGCCGGCCTACCCCGCGACTGGGGTGTGACCGTCGGTCTGGCCTACATCTGCATCGACAAGAACGGCAACAACGACTGCGACACCGCTGAAACCGGTCTGAAGAACAGCACCGAGAACTGGGAGCCGTTGCGCTCCTACTTCAACCCGGAGCAAGCGTTCCGTCGCAACAACTTCATCAACTGCAGTTACGACCCGTCGGACGACGGCAACAACGAGAACCAATTCTTCGCGAATCAGCTCGATGTGGGCCCGTCGTCTACCTGTTTCCCGACCTCTGTCAACAACTGCTTGGCGCGAACCTCGTTCGATCGGGACACGCCATTCGGTACGACAGCGGCTGACGTTGGAACCGGCTGCTTCCCTGAGACCAGCGTGCTCGACGATCCGAATATCGTCTCCGCCGGCTTCGGCGGGAACGCGGGCGGTAACTGGCTGCAAAAGAAGTACAACCTGAAGGCGTATCGTGGGCGCAAGGTCCTTGTTCGCTTCCACATCTCGCCCTTCGGTTGGCCAGGTATCGAGCGTTGGTCTCAGTTCACAGGTATCGGCAACCAAGACGACGGTTGGTTCATCGACGACGTCCGGCTCACCGGCGTCGCCTCCGCTCTGACCCTCGCCGTTGACAACGCTGACAAGGGTGGTGCGGCCTGCCCGGCCACCAACTGCAGCGCGGTCACCGCCAAGGCCGCTGCGCTGGAAAACCCGCGCAACGACAAGAACGGTAACCCCAAGCCAGCGAAGGCCTGCACCTCGGCTGTTCTTGCCGACTGCGACTTCAACAGCGACGGGACGGTTGATACCGCGTCGACGACGGCTGCTTCGGCTGCCGCCGGCCACGCGTTCTTCCTGGATGGCTCTGCTTCCTCGGCGGATCGTTGCCTCAACGGCACGCTCGAGTACAAGTGGAGTGTTGGCGCTACGGTGGTCCGAGACTTCCTGACGGATCCCCAGGTGTTGGTCAACCCGGATGTCGATACGACCTACACCCTCACCGTGCGTTGCTCGTCGGCGTTGGCCTGCACCGGTACGCAGAACATCACCGTCGACGTTCCAGGCGGTCCGCCAGGCTGCTCACTGACAACCAACTCGATTGGTTTCACGGGCAAGACGCAGATCAACTGGGTAGGTTCGGGTACGTTTGACGCGGTCCGTGGTAATTGCTCGGAGTTCCAAAGCACACCGACCTGGTCTACGGCGACGTGCTTGGCCAACGACACCCCCACGACCTCGGCAACCGACGCCGTAACTCCCGCGCCTGGCCAGGGCTTCTACTACCTGGTCCGCTGCGCGGTGGCCGGCACCTACAACGACGGAACGCAAACCGGTAGCCGTACTCCTACGGCCTGCCCGTAAGCGCCTGAAGTCGCTGTAGCAGTTTTCGTCTCACCTCGGGGTCGGCCTTCGGGCCGGCCCCGTTTTTTGTGAAGGCATCGGTTCGAGAAGTTGGAACACTCAGGCACGCAGCGGCCCCGGTGAAAACTCGACCGATTGAACGTCAGCCCAACAGCCGGGCGCGATCGAAACCGGTTCGACTCTGCGACTTAGCGATTCTCGGAAGCAGCGCGTGCAGATCGAAGCAGTCGCTTCGCGAACTCCGCGACCTCGCGCTGTAGCCCCTTCTCGGCAAGCACCGCCTCGAGCTCATTCAACGCTCCCGCGGTGTCCCCTTTCAGCAAGCCAAGCTGAGCGTGCACGACGCGCAGATACGGATCGCTCTTCGGCCGTTCACCTTGGAGCAGCTCGTAGGCAGTTTGAACGCAGCGCGTTGCTTCATCACACCGTTTGCCACGCTCGAGCAGCCCACCCAACTGCAACCAAACTGACCACGCACGCGGATCAGCATCGAGCGCGGTGCGCAGCTGCTGTTCTGCTTCTCCGGTCGCCCCCGTACGCTCCAACGCGGCAGCCAGCGCGCCGCGTGCTCCGCTCGAGGTGTAGCCGCCGCGAATCGCCGCTTGAAGCTCGCTCACGGCGCCGGCAGCATCGCCTGCGGATAGCAACGCCACACCGAGCGTGAACCGCGTCGCGGCAGCATCCGGCTGGATTGACAGCGCCGAACGAAAGGCGACGACCGCTTCGGAGGAGCGTCCCATCTGTTGCAAGGCGACGCCGAGATTGCGGAGATGTTCGAAGGTGGTGGGTGCCAGCCGCGCCGCCGTTTGAAGCGCCGATAGGCCGCCTTCGCGGTCGCCTTGCAGACTCAGCGCCAGGCCGCGTACCTCATGCGCGGAAGGGTTCTGGGGATCGGTTGTCAGGATTCGCTCGGCGATCTGTCGGGCGCCGGCAACGTTCTGCGATGTCAGCAGATGTCGCGCTTGATCCAGCTGGCCCGCGATTGCGATCATCTTTTTCGGATCGCGACCGCCAACGGCCGTGTTGTCAGAAGACGCCGGTCCGCCGGAGACATAACCAAGGCTTCGCAACCGCTCCAAGCGTTCCGCATCGGCTGGGTCGCTGGCGGCGACGTCGGCTGTTCCCATCGACGCCATCCGCGCCTCGAGCTGCTTCTGCCACGGGGCGCCGCGCTGCGGCTCGGCCGGCAGCAGATTGCGCGCTTCGAGCGGATCGGCTGCGAGCTCGAACAGTTCGGGGTCTGGTGCCGCAATGTACTTGTGCGCTTCATCGCGCAATCCGTAGAGCGGCGACCAACCGAACGCTCGGGAGGGAAACAGCGTTTCGAGATAGACCGGCTCACGCGTGACCGAACCGCGCCCACTCAGCGCCGCTGCATGGCTTTTGCCTTGCGATGGCTCGAGCGGCGGCTGACCCAGCAGTTCGAGAATCGTGGGGGCCAGATCGACGCCGGACATAACATTCCGATAGCGCGTTCCGGCTCGCAGTTTGGCCGGCCAGCGCAGCAACAGCGGCACGTGCATCGTCGCGTCGTAGATGAAGACGCCGTGAGTCGGCTCGCCATGCTCTCCCAAGCTCTCCCCGTGGTCGGCGATCACCACCACCAGTGTCGTGTCGAGTTTCTGCTGCGCCGACAGCCGATCGAGCAAGCGACCGACCTCGTGGTCGACGTAGGCGATCTCACCGTCGTAGAGATTCTTCGCAAACCGGCTACGAAACGGTTCGGGCGGGTCGTAGGTGCTGTGCGGATCGAAGTAGTGAACCCACAGGAAAAACGGCTTGTTGCCGACCGCGTCGAGCCGAGTCAAGGCCTTGTCGGTCACCTCCGTCGCGCGCCGTTCCAGGATCTCCTGAAACGCAATCTCCCCACCGCTTGCGATCGTCTTGGGGGCCGGCTCGTCGTAGCTGTCGAATCCTTGAGAGATTCCCAGCGCGCCGCTGAGGACAATCGAGCCGACGACGGCGTCGGTCCGATAGCCCGCCTGTCTGAGCCGCTCGGCCAGCGTGACCTCACCGTCGGGCAAGCGGAAGTCGGCGTTGTCCCGCACACCGTGACGAGGCGGATAAAGGCCGGTCATCAGCGAGCAATGCGACGGCAAGGTCAGTGGCGTGACCGCCATCGCGGTCTGGACCACCACTCCTTCCCGCCCCAAGCGATCGAGCCGCGGTGTGGCTCCGAGCCGATAGCCGTAGCTTCCAAGCCGATCGGCGCGCGTGGTGTCGAGCGTGATCAAGAGCAGGTTGGCTGGTCTGTTGCTGCGGTCGGTTGACGCGAGGGGTTTGCCCGCTGATGGAGCGTCGGCCTCGGCATGCAGCGCGACGCCGCACACGATCGCGATGCTGGTCAGTGAGCAAAGAAAGCGCAGGCGCGTCATCGCCAGAGAGTAACCCGGTACGACGCGGGCCGGCAGGCGGCCCCACCGCGACGTGCGCTGTGGGGCCCGGACGCCAACGAGACCTTCTAGTTGTTCAGTTCGAGCCCCGAGAACAGATAGGAAGCCTCGAATGCAGCGGTCTCCGGCGCATCCGAACCGTGAAACCCGTTGCGTTGAATGTCGGTGCCGAATCGCTTGCGGAGTGTTCCTTCGGCGGCTTGAGCCGGGTTCGTCGCGCCCAGCAGACCACGCCACGTCGCGATTGCATTCTCACCTTCGAACACGATCATGACGACCGGACCCTCGCTCATGAACTCCGTCAGCTCACCGAAGAACGAACGCTCCTTGTGAACCGCGTAAAACCCCTCCGCTTGCCGCCGCGACATCTGCAGCTTCTTCAACGCCACGATTCGAAGCCCAGCTCCTTCGGCCGCGGCCAATGCCGCCCCCACACAGTTCTTCTTGACGCCATCGGGCTTGACCATTGCCAACGTACGTTCGACTGCCACGTCATCCTCCTGCACCGCGGGCCCGAGTACGGAAACCCCGCGTGTGGTGTCTTGATGCGATCAGGCGCGACCCAGCAGCCGCGCCACCGTAATCCCCAACTCGGCCGGCGAATCGCAGACCGTAATTCCATGCGAACGCAGCGTCGTCTTCTTTTCCGCTGCCGTCCCTTTGCCGCCACTGATGATCGCGCCGGCATGCCCCATGCGACGACCGGCAGGCGCGGTCGCGCCGGCAATGAAAGCCACCACTGGTTTTTGCATGTTGGCCCCGATCCAAGCGGCAGCGAGTTCCTCTGCATTCCCGCCGATCTCGCCGATCATTACCACCGCTTCGGTTTGAGGATCGGCTTCGAACAGCGGCAAGATCGACAAGTAAGGCGAACCGACCAACGGATCGCCGCCGATTCCGACACAGGTGCTTTGCCCCAGACCGACCTTGGTGAGTTGATCGACCGCCTCATAGGTGAGGGTGCCTGAGCGGGAGATCACGCCAACCGTTCCCGGCGCGTGGATGAAGGCCGGCATGATTCCGATCTTGCAGCGCCCTGGTGTAATGATCCCAGGGCAATTCGGTCCGATCAGCCGAGTCTTGCCGGCAAGCCCGAGCGCGTTCTTGACCCGCAGCATATCGAGCACCGGAATCCCTTCGGTGATCGCCACCGCCAGCGGAATCTCGGCATCGATCGCTTCCAAAATTGCATCGGCCGCGAACGAGGCGGGAACGAAGATCACCGTCGCGTTCGCACCGGTTGCGTGTTTCGCTTCCTGCACGCTGTCGAAGACCGGCACACCCAGGTGCGTCGTACCACCCTTGCCCGGCGTGACACCACCAACGACGCGTGTTCCGGCTTCGATCATCTGCGTGGCGTGGAACGTCCCCTCGCCCCCAGTAATCCCCTGCACGATTACCTTGGTGCCGGCATCGACGAGGATGCTCATCGCGCACCTCCCAACGACGCCACCACCGCTCGCGCGGCTTCATCCAATACGGTGGCCGCTTGCAGCTTCAAACCCGATGCATTGAGCAAGGCCTTGGCTTCTTCCGCGTTGGTGCCTTGCAGACGCACGACCAGCGGCACGTTCAAGTGCACCTCTTTGGCAGCGGCGATGATCCCTTCGGCGACGCGATCGCAGCGCACGATTCCACCGAAGATGTTGACGAGCACCGCCTTCACATCGGGGTCCTTCAACAGGATCCGAAACGCCGCGGTGACTGTTTCCTTGCGAGCACCGCCTCCCACATCGAGAAAGTTCGCCGGCCGCGCGCCGCACAGATCGATGATGTCCATGGTTGCCATCGCCAACCCGGCGCCGTTGACCATGCACGCGACGGAGCCATCGAGCTTCACGTAATTCAGGCCGGCGTGTGAGGCTTCGACCTCGAGCGGATCCTCCTCGCCCTCATCGCGCATCGCCGCCAACTCCGGGTGGCGGAACAACGCGTTGTCATCCAACGAAACCTTGGCGTCGAGCGCGAACAGATCGCCGGAGGGTGTGAGGATCAGCGGATTGATCTCGATCAGCGACGCATCGCTGGCGATGAACGCGGTGACGGCCGAGGAGAGCAGTGCGCCGAACTGTTTGTACGCGCTGCCGCTGAGGCCGAGCCTGCTCGCCACCGCGCGCGCCACGTACGGCTGGTACCCGGCGATCGGATCGATCTGGGCAATGATGATTTTCTCCGGCTGCTCGGCGGCGACCTTCTCGATCTCGACCCCCCCTTCGCGGCTGGCCATCACGATCAAGCGGGCGCGGGCGCGGTCCACCAACACACTCAAATAAAACTCGTGTGCAATCTCGACCGCGCTGGTCACGTAGACCTTGCGAACCAATCTCCCTTTCGGACCGGTTTGAGGTGTGACCAGCGTCATCCCGAGGATCTTGGATGCGAGGGCCTGCGCTTCGTCGGCCGACTTGGCCAACTTGATACCGCCTCCCTTGCCGCGGCCGCCCGCATGGATTTGCGCCTTCACGACCACCGTTCCGCCAAGCTTCTCGGCAGCGGCACGGGCTGCCGCCGGGGTCTCGGCGACGATACCGGCAGGGATCGCCATCCCGTAGCGCGCAAGGATCTCCTTGGCCTGATACTCGTGCAGATTCACAACTCCTCCAATAAAGGCTCCGCGACACGACAGCAGCGCGGTCATCCGATGAGCGAAGCGGGGGGACTCTATCAGGCCAAGCGCGCTCTCGCATCGGGCCAAAGCCACTGGCGACCGCCGCTCACATATGAGCCAGAAACTAGAACGGCAGGCCAATCGAGAACTGGAAGCTGCTGGTTCTGTCGCCGCGCTTTTCTTTGATGGGCCAGCCGTAGATCAGGCGGATCGGTGCCTGGAAAACAGGCAGGAAGACGCGGAATTCGAACCCCGCCGACACGCGTGCTGCATCCCAACCGATGTCCTCACCGGCCGGATATACGCCCCCCGCATCCGCGAACCCTGCGATCGTCGCGGTCTTTCCGATCGGGAATCCAAGCTCGAACTGGGCCAGCAACATCTTGGTCCCGCCGATGAATGCGGGGAGCGGGCCACCGACAGGATTGCCGTTGCTATCGAGCTGCTGGAGAAACTCGATCGGCGAAATGGTGCGCGTCTCGAAGACGCGCGGTCCGAGCGTATCGCCCCCGAGATAGAACCGATCGAATCGCGGAACGCCGTCGATGTATCCCGGTTGGCGCAGCAACGAACCGAACTGGCGGATCCACGACCCTTCGACATGCGCGGCAACAAAAAATCGCCGGAACAACGGCTTGTAGACGGTGACCTCGGCGCGCGGACGAAGGTAGTTCACGTCGGCACCGAATACCTCGGCGGTCACAGGCAAACTGAATCGCAGATCGTAGCCGCGCGTCGGTCGATAGATATCGGGCCAGATGTTGCGATACCAGATCGACGGCGAGAGGGTTCCTAGGCGCGTGGTGGTCGTGTCGAAGGTGCGGGAGATGTCGAAGGTATCGGCCTCGATGCTCTGGTACTGATACTCGAGCTGCGCCGAGGTGTAGTCTCCGAGTTTCTTTCCAAACGCGACCGATCCGCCGGTAGCGCGTTGACGCAAGCGACCCAACTGACCGGAGGCGTCGGTGGTGCGGCCGAAGTCGACGTCGCGCCGAAAGATCGAGAACGAAAACAGATACGGCTTCCCCAAAAACCAAGGCTCGACAAACTGGATCGAGGCGCGACTGGCGCGGCCGCCAACCTGCGCCGAAAGGTTGAGCGTATCGCCACGTCCCAAGAAGTTTCGTGTGCTGTAACTGGCCAGGAAGAAGCCGCCATCGAGTTCGCTGTACCCGCCGCCAACCTGGATCTCGTTGCGTGACTGTTCCTCGCCGTGAACCTTCACGTCGACTTGCGACGCTCCGGTCACCGGTTGCAGATCGGCTTCACCACTGGGTTGCCAATAGCCGAGTTGCCGAAGCTTGTCCATCGAACGCGTCAAGGCGGCCTTGTCGATCAGTTCGCCCTCGGTCACGTTCATCTCGCGACGCAGCACCTCGTCTTGCGTCAGGTTGTTCCCGACGAAGTCGATGCGCCGCACGGTGTACGGCTGATCTTCGTCGATCTCCACGATCACATCGGCGACCGGCTGCCCTTCTTTTCGTTCGAAGCGTCGCGAGACCGAGGCATAGACGTACCCCTTGGTCCCGTAGAGTGCGCGAATCCGTTGCAGGCCAAAGTCGATCGCGCCATCGGAAAGCACAGCGCCTGCTTTGAGCGGCATCGCCAGGCGCAGATCCTTTTCCGGGTAGACGGTGTTTCCCTCGAACTTCACGTCTCCGAGTTTGTAGACCGAGCCTTCGCTGATCGGCACGGTCAACGCCACCGACTTCTTCTCGATGACACCGACCGACTCTGCCGTGGGGAGCACCGGCTGGTCGGGGATTTCTCCTTTGGCGAGTGCCTCTTTGCGCGCCTTCTCGGCCTTCTCCTGCTCGCGTTCGATCCGCCGGAGTTCCTTTCGTTCTGCTCCTTGGTCGCGCCGCGTCACGAAGTCGGTGATCGGTGGCTTGACATCGACATCCAGGTAGCCGCGATCGCGGTAGTACTCGAGGATCTTGGCGACGTCTTGGCCGAACTTGAGCGGGTGGTACAACGACTTGGAGCCGAACGGCCACCACCAACGTCGAGGCTGCGTCAGCTTGAGTTGTTTGCGCAGAACCCGGTCGGAGAACTCGGCGTTGCCCGTGAAATCGATCGCTCGGATACGTGTCTTTCCACCCGGTCGAATTCGGAACGTCACCTTGCGAGCCGTCGGCGAAACGGTCTCGATCTCGGCTTTGACCATGGGGTCGAGATACCCCTTCGCGCCCAACAACTCCTCGATCAACGATTCGGCACGCCACAGCTTCTTGCGGTCCATCGGCGTGCCGATGCTGAGCGTGAAGTCGCGCTCCTTGTAGTGGTCTTCGATTTGCTGCTGTCCGAGGACTTTGTTTTTCTCGTAGCTCACCGAGAGGATCGTGGGGCGCTCCTTGATTTCGATCACCAGCACGGTGCCCTGCGGTTCACAGCGACGAAAAAACCTCAGATCGGAAAAGTAACCGCGCTCCCAAAATCGGCGGAACTCGCGCTGGACTCGCGCCTCGTCCCAGGCATCCCCTTTTTTCAACTCGAGGTCGAAGCGCACGGCGTCGGCGCTCATTCGGCTATTCCCACGCACCTCGATCGACGCGATCGTGCCGCAGGGATCGACCGGATCGGTTTCCTGCGCGACCGTCGGGTGAGAGGCGATGGCGACCAGCAGCACGCTGCTTGCCGTGAAGAAGCGGAAGGGGGATCCCATGGCGGCGCGTAGACTAGCCCAGGCCGGTCCGCTTTGCACCGCAACCCCTCGCGCCTCGCGGGGTTCGCCCCGCGAAGACCTCATCGAGATCCAGCGCTGGAGAGATGCCGGGTGAGAAGTTCGGACATCAGCCGGCGCACGCGGCCATCGTCACGCGGCGGCTCGCTCTGGGTGGCATCGTCCCCCGGCTCCTCCCCGCTGACCGTCGTCAGTCGTTCCGCTCCATCCGATTGCCGGACGAGCCGGTAGATACCGTAACGCGCCACCATTACCCAGCGGGCATGATCGACGGCGGAGACAACGCGCGCAAAGACCGGACCTGAGTGCGGCGATCGTGTGGTCCGTTCACTGTCACGCAGATACCCCGACAGATCCTCCCCCTCCCATCGGTCATCTCCGCCGCCACGCAGCCCCAACAACCCCAACAGAGTGGGCGCCACATCGACCAATGAGCACGGACCGTCGACGTGCCTCGCCACTCCGATCCCCGGGCCTGCGACGATCCAAGGCACGCGCAAGACGACGTCATCGGAGTTGACCTCGGGGTCGAACCAATGGCCTGACTCACCCAACGGCATTCCATGCACCGAAACCACCAGCACGACCGTGCGATGTAACTCACCGCGTTGCGCCAGCGCTTCGAGCATCGTGCCGACAGCATCGTCGGCTTCGAGCACCGATTCGGCGTAGCCGCGCCACCATTCCGCGGTGGTCGCGTCGCGTGCCGCGGGGTCGGCCCAGGCCGGCACCTGCGCCAGCGGATGAGCGGCCAGAAATTCGGCGGTTTGAGCAGGGATCGCGATCTCTTCGTCATGCACCGGCTGCGATCGGGTCGGAGCCGCAACCTCGACCCACGCGAACCACGGCCCGCTACTGGCGCTCGAGAGCCAATCTCGAAACGCGGCAGCCGCCTCGGCTGCCGTGCGCAACGATTGGTCGGGAATTCGGAATTTGATCCAAACGCGAGCGAGCGCGGTGCGGGAGAGCCATGTGTAGAGATCGGCAAGGTCGTCGTACGCATCGAACGATCCGGCCAGGCTCATGCTGTCGCGATTCACGCAGCGGCAAGTAACGAATGCTGCGGTGCGGTAACCGTGTGCCGAAAGCAGATCGGCCAATCCCACGGATGACGTACCGGCAGCGCCGGAGTTGGCGCTTGGGTATCGGCCGGTCAGGAGGGCCTGCGCCGCGTCGCCGTGCAACGAGGAGGGCGTGATCGCTGATGTGAAGAGCGTGCCACGTTGCGCGAGGCCATCCACGTGTGGCATCACGAAGGCGCCGGCGTTGTACGCGCCGACAAAATCGGCGCGAAGGCCCGCGACCGAAATCAACAAGACATTGGGATGCGACGCGTCTTCCGCCTCGGGGGGGCCTTGCAGCGAACCCAGCGGACCACCCGAGCCAAGCAACACGATCAGGAACAAAAGGGCGATCAGGCTCGCAGCCGCGGCAGCGAAACCCCACTGATGATTGCGAGCCCTGGCCACAGCGATCGGTGCCAAGAAAAACCACGCGAACGCGGTCAGGACGACGACACTCGACACCGCCATCAATGTCATCGACGTGCGCTCGTCCGGTCCCGCATACGGGGCGATCGAGGCGACGAGTGGAGCGCACAACATCAAGCACAAGAACGTCCCCCGCCCGACGTCGAAACGTCGGCCTGTGGAGATTTGTCGTACCGCCAGGCTGAGCAACACACCAAGAGCGGCGCCGATGATCGCTCCCGTTCCCAACGTCGCGGCTGCAACGGCGAAGGTTTGCAACGGTGTCGGACCGGGGTGGCTAGTCGACATCACCACGCGCACCGTATCGCCGGCGCTGACGACGACGCCAACCCCTGCACCGATGAACGCCCCACTGATGGAAGCTGATTGCAACGTCGCGGGCGCATCACGAGGCGGCATGCCGCGTCGCGCGAAGAATGTAACGCAACGTCCCTCGAGCCCGCGCGTTCGTTGCGAGAACAAAAGCCGAAGTGCCGCGAAGCAGCCGATCCAGAACAGCACTGGAAAGAACGGGATCTGATCGGGAAACACTCGGCCCAACTCGACGCTGGACCCACCGGTCCAGAGCATTGCCAAGAACACCAGCACACCGAGCACAAGGCCGGCGTTTGCGACCCATACCATCCAACTGCGACGCGCTAGCATCGCGGCATTCGGCAGGGAACGTGGATCAAGAATCGGCTTGGCGATCGCTCGGTCACGAGCCCCATTCTATGCGGCGTCCCCCGTGTTGCCAGACAGATCCCGAGGCCGGATGCCGCTCGAGAGACCTGCCTGGTCCTCTCTTATGATTCTGTTATGCTCTCGGCCCGGACAAACACTGGATGATCATCGTCGTCGCGAAACAGGCCGATCCCGAGCTGATTCGGCAGGAATTGGTGGGGCGTGGCCTTTGGCCCCTCCCCCACCGGGATGCCGAAGGGCGCGTCTTGTTCTTGATCGAACCGTTCTCATGCGATTCGACGATCCACGAGTTGATGGCGTTGCCTGGTGTCGAATCGGTCAGCGTTGCGGCGAGTCCGCACCCGCTCGTCGACCAGCACACCGGGGCTGTCGACGTATCGGGAATCCAGGTCGGCCCGGGTCATCCGCCGGTTCTCATGGCAGGGCCGTGCAGCGTCGAGTCGGCCGAGCAGATCGAGTCTTCCGCGCGACACTTGGCCAGCCTCGGGGTCTTGTTCTTGCGTGGTGGCGCCTTCAAGCCACGCACGTCGCCCTACGCATTTCAGGGATTCGGCAAACAGGCACTGCGCTGGCTGTCCGACGCCGCGCGTCGCCATCAAATGCGGGTCGTTACCGAAGCGATGAGCGAATCCAACGTTGCGGATGTGGCTGAGTGGGCCGATCTGCTTCAGGTCGGATCCCGCAACATGCACAACTTCGCGTTGCTCAAGTGCGTGGCCGCGGCAGGCAAGCCGGTGTTGCTCAAGCGCGGCATGGCGGCGTCGATCGAAGAGTGGCTGTCGGCCGGTGAGTATCTGCGCGTGCACGGGGCTCCTGGCGTGATCTTCTGCGAGCGTGGAATCCGCAGTTTCGACACGGCGACCCGCAACTTGCTCGACCTTTCCGCGGTGGCGTTGCTGTCGGTGGTGCACGCGTTACCGGTCGTGGTCGATCCATCGCATGCTACGGGCCGCAGAGATTTGATCCTGCCGCTCAGTCGCGCGGCGCTCGCGGTGGGAGCGGCCGGTGTGATGGTCGAGACCCACGACGAACCGGGCACGGCGCTGTCCGATGGACCGCAGGCGTTGACGACGAAGCAAATGCACGAGCTTGCCGCGATCGTCGGGTCGTCGTGCTCATCACGTTGACCGTGCGTGACGAAGCGACGGAAGGCTGCCGTGAGTGACAAGACGCCGGCCACGGATTCGTTTCACGCACCGCATGTCTTGCCCGGCAGCGGAGCGATGTTCGATCGTATCGCTGGCCGCTACGACCTACTCAATCGAGTGTTGTCGCTCGGCATCGACCGACGCTGGCGCCGACGTGCGGTAGCGCGGTTGCAGCTTGGTCCCGGCGCGCATGCGCTCGATCTGGCAACCGGCACGGCCGATCTCGCGATCGAGATGGCACGGCAACAGCCGGCCGCGCAAATCGAAGCACTCGACCCCTCGCGCAACATGCTGGCGGTCGCCAAGCAAAAGCTGGCGCATCGACAGTTGCACACGCGTATCAGGTTGAGCGTCGCCGCGGCGGAGTCACTCCCTTTTGCCAGCGCCACGTTCGACGGGGTTGCGATCGCATTCGGAATCCGCAATGTCCCCGATCGGATCCGCGGACTCCGCGAGATGGCGCGCGTAACCCGGGCTGGAGGACGCGTCGTGATTCTCGAACTCACCGAGCCGCGCGGCTCCTGGCTGACACCACTGGCCCGGATCTGGGTGCATCGGGTGGTGCCGTCGATCGGCGCGCTGCTGTCAGGGGCGCGCGAGTATCGCTACCTCGAGGGTTCGATCGCTGCATTCCCGGCGAGAGATGAGTTCGAGTCGATGATGAGGACCGCCGGGCTGCAGCCGCTCGAGACGATCTCGCTCTTCTGTGGGGTCGCCACGATCTTCGTCGCCACGCCGCGGGCGGCCGGCTCATGACCGAGCCGCGCAGCACAGCCCAGATCACCGACCTGTCGACGTTCCTCGCCGACGCGGTCGAGCATCTGCGCAAGTTGGGCACCGGTGCGTTCATTACGCTGCCGGCGCCTCATCACGCTGCACCAGAAGCGATCTGGCGACTCGATCCGGCGGAACCGGCGCTGTTGTGGGATCGGCCCGGCCTGACCGCGGTCGGATCGGGCGACGCGATTCGGCTGCAGGTCGGCTTGGGAGCGCAGCGCTTGTCCTCGCTGCACGACACGATCGATGCGCGACTGTCTGCGATGGTTATCGTGCGACACCCGGGGGCACGCACCGCTTCGCCAACGTTGTGGGGCGGCGCCTCGTTTGCGTCCGACGCTCCCGTCGATGAGCCGTGGGCCCCCTTCGGAGCAGGGCAGTTCGTGCTGCCGCGCTGGACCTACCTGCGTGACGAGCGAGGCGCCTCGCTGAGCTTGGCACTCTGCAACGAATCCGATTTCGCACAGCGCGATCAATGGCTGCACGAGTTCTCTGCGATTCATCACGCGCTCACGACACCGCTGGCAGACACCGAACCGCTCCCCGGATTGCGCCACGTGTCACGCATGCCGCGCGAGTCATGGGCCGCGTTGGTCGAAGAAATCAAACGCGGCATTCGCGAGGGGCGGTTCGACAAGGTGGTGCTGGCGCGTCGCTCGCGACTTCGTTTCGAGGCGGCCGTCGATCCGGTCGATGTGCTGCGCCGGCTGGCGCGACGCGCCGAAGGAAGCGGCGCCTTTCGGTTCGGATTTCGACGCGAGGGTTGCACGTTCGTCGGACTGACGCCGGAACTTCTGGTCGCCAAACAGGGCCGGTCATTGCGCAGCGAGGCGCTCGCCGGTTCGGCTCCTTCATCCCCCGATCCGACCCTCCGGGCGGAACGTCGCGCCTGGCTGTTGGGAAACACCAAGGACTTAGGGGAGCATCGCGTGGTGGTCGACGAGTTGCGTCGACGACTGCGCCCGCTGGCCGCCGACCTGGATATTCCCGAATACCCTCGAGTGCGCGAGATGCCGGAGATTCTCCACCTGCACACGCCGATTCGCGCCACGCTCGACACCCCGCTGCCGCTGTTTGCGCTGGCCGATGTGTTGGGACCAACCCCTTCTGTCGGCGGGCACCCATCGCGTGCCGCCCTCGAGTTTTTGCAGACACACGAGCCTGTCTCGCGAGGTTGGTACGCCGGCCCGATCGGCTGGGTCGATGCAGAAGGCAACGGCGAGATTGCGGTCGCGATTCGCTCGGCGCTGATCGACGGCGACGAAGCGCTGTTGTTTGCCGGCGCTGGAATCGTTCGCGATTCAGAACCCGATGCCGAGTACGAAGAGACGGCGGTCAAGGAAAGAAACCTGCTGTCGGCGCTTGGAATCTCGGGATGAACCTGGACAACCTGCAGATCGCCTGGGCCGAGGTGTTGATCGATACACTGGCCCAGTGCGGTGTGCGTCACGCGCTGATCAGCCCCGGGTCGCGATCGACACCGCTGACGTTGGCGGCAGCGCGTCATCCGGAGATCGAGGCGATCCCGATCATCGATGAACGAAGCGCCGCGTTCTTCGCGCTCGGCCTGGCGCGATCGCGCGGCACCACACCGCTGTTGGTCTGCACTTCCGGTACGGCAGCGGCACATTACTTCCCGGCCGTGATCGAGGCCGACCTCGCGGAGTTGCCGCTGCTGTTGCTGACAGCCGATCGACCACCCGAACTGCAGCATCGTGGCGCCGCTCAAGTGATCGATCAGCGGCATCTGTTCGGCCGCGCGGTGCGCGTGAGCTACGAACTCGGAACGGCGCTCGATAGCGTCGACGCGTTCCGCGGCTTGCGAGCCACCGCTGCGCGCGCGTTCGCTCGCACTCAGGGCGAGCCACGCGGTCCGGTGCACATCAACGCGCCGTTTCGCAAACCGCTCGAGCCGCAGCCGGAACAGGATCGTGACGTACAGCGCCGCACCGAGTTGATCGCGCTTTCGAAAACGCCAGTACCGCGAGCGTCGCACAGCGTCGCGCTGCCGACGGAGTCGGCGATCGAGGCGTTCGCCACGCGATTGTCTTCGGCATCACGCGGGTTGATCGTGGCTGGCGCCGCCCTCCCGGATCGCGCAGCCGTCAGCGCGCACGCGTTGGCGACGTGCTTGGGGTGGCCGCTCCTGGCCGATAGCGCGAGTCAACTGCGTCGACCGGCGCGATCGTCGTTGATCGCCTTCCACGATCTGCTGCTAAGAACCCGTTGGGCGCAACGACAGGTTCCCGATCTGCTGCTGGTGCTGGGAAATGAACCCTCTGGTATCGGTTGGAGTCGTTGGAGCGCGGCACGCGGCGATGTCGAGCGATTGGCGCTGGGAAACGCGTCGCTTCCTGATCCGGACAACCGTGTGGCCGATTGGCTGGTGGGCGAACTCGAACCGACGGTCGCGGCGTTGCTCGGCAACCTGCAACGCAAACCTCACTCGGCTCGACCGGAGAGCGAACGGTGGACGGCGGAGTGGGATCGAGCCGAGCGCACCGCAGCCCGGTCGACGGAGCTTGCTTCCGATCCGCGGCAACCGCTGACCGAAAGCGATGCCGTGCGCGCCGTGGCAGGATCGATCCCCGATGATCACGCGCTGGTGCTTGGCAACAGCCTCCCGATTCGCAGTGTCGATCTGTTTGCGCCCCCCACCAACGCAGCGCTCGTCTTGCACCAAAGAGGCGCCAACGGAATCGATGGACTGATCGCGGCGGCGGCGGCCGCACCGCTGCCGGCCACACTACTGATCGGCGATGTCGCGTTTCTGCACGATCTCGGCAGCCTCGCGACCGCACGCGCTCACGCCGAGCGATTGACGATCGTGGTGCTGGACAACGACGGCGGACGGATCTTCGATCAACTCCCGATCGCGGCACGACCCGAGCTCGACACCGTGTTCGAACGGTTCTTTCGCACGCCGCCGCAACTCGACGTCGCCTTGGCGTGCGAGGCCTTCGGCGTGGCCTGCGCGCGTGTCGCCACACTGGAAGCGCTGCAGCGTGCTCTCGCCGAACCGTTCGAGGCACCGGCGCGTGTGATTTGGGCGGAGGTCGTTCCGGATTCGGCGCAACGCACACTCGATCAGCGTGTGGCGGCGCTCGACGTCGACTTGGATCGCTGATCGCCGTGTTTGCACATCCGCCGACGATTCTGCTGCATGGGTTTTCGCAAACGGTCCAGTGCTTCCGCCCCGTACTTCTGAGGATCGACAAACGATTCGATCTCAGACCCCAACCGCTGCCCGGCCACGTCGATGGGCTGTCGTTGGAACGAGGCGAGCCGTTCGATGCGGTCGTCGATCGATTTGCGGCGGAATTGATCGGGCGCGGTCTGCGCGACCTGCATCTCGTCGGCTACTCGTTGGGAGCGCGACTGGCGCTGGCACTATTGGTGCGCCATCGCGCACTGTTTCGGGCCGCGACGTTGATTGGCTGTCATCCGGGGTTGAGCGAGCCTTTCGAACGGACTGCGCGCGCGCAACGCGATGCCCAGTGGATTGAAACATTGAGGGCACGAGGCGTGGAGGAGTTCGCCCAGAAGTGGGAGCAACAACCGTTGTTCGCCACTCAGACAGCGCTCCCGGAATCGGTCCGGAGCGAACAGCGAGCCGAACGACTTCGCCACGATCCAGAGCAGTTGGCGCGAGCCTTGGAATCGCTCGGGCTGGCGCAAATGCCCTGTTTCTTGGACGATCTTCCCGGCCTGACACAACCGGTCGACGTTTTGGCAGGAGCCGTGGATGAGCCTTTCTGCGCGCTCGCCGACGCGATTGCCAGCCGCCTGCCGCGGGCGCGCGTGGGGATCATCCCGCGTGCCGGACATAATGCCGTGCTGGAAAACCCTTTGACCGTGGCGCGATGGATCGAGGAGCGAGCAAGCGTATGAGCAACGTGATTTGGAACAACCATCCTGGGTTCGAGGACATCTTGTATCAAACCAGCGAGGACGGAATCGCGAAGATCTCGATCAATCGCCCCGAGGTGCGCAACGCGTTTCGACCTGAAACGGTCCAAGAGTTGATGCAGGCGTTCGACCGCGCTCGCGATGATGCCGAGGTCGGCGTCGTGATCCTGACCGGCGTCGGCAACGATGCGTTCTGTAGCGGCGGCGATCAGCGCGTGCGCGGTCATGGTGGTTACGTCGGCGACGATGGCGTCCCGCGGCTCAACGTGCTCGACCTTCAGCGCCAGATTCGTACGCTCCCCAAGCCGGTGGTGGCGATGGTTGCCGGTTACGCGATCGGCGGCGGGCATGTGCTGCACGTCGTTTGCGACCTCACGATCGCGGCCGAGAATGCGCGCTTTGGGCAGACCGGTCCGCGTGTCGGAAGCTTCGACGCAGGCTTCGGTTCGTCCTACTTGGCGCGCATCGTGGGACAGAAGAAGGCTCGCGAAATCTGGTTCCTGTGCCGGCAGTACGATGCACAGCAAGCGTTGCAGATGGGCCTGGTAAACACGGTCGTTCCGCTCGATCGGCTGGAGGCCGAAACGGTGCAATGGTGCCGCGAGATGCTGCGCCTGAGTCCGATCGCGCTGCGCTTGTTGAAGGCTGGTCTGAATGCCGACTGTGACGGTCAAGCCGGACTGCAGCAACTCGCCGGCGACGCCACACTCCTTTACTACCTCAGCGAGGAAGCCAAAGAGGGCAAGGCCGCGTTCCTCGAAAAACGGCCGCCCAACTTCAAGCAGTTCAAGCGACTGCCGTGACCGCTTCACTGCCGCTTCCGGGCTCTCTGGGTGCGTGGGTGCTGGCCGCGCGTCCCAAGACGCTCACCGCGGCCGTTGCACCTGTACTGGTCGGAGCCGCTGTCGGCTCCTTGTCATCGACAATGCAAACCGCGCCCGCGGCACGCGTGCTGTGGGGACTGTCGCTGTGCGTCCTGGGCGCTCTTTGTTTGCAGATCGGCACCAACTTCGTGAACGACGCCGCCGATCATGCGCGCGGCGCCGATGACAGCGAACGATTGGGACCGCCTCGCGCCGTCGCGTTGGGGCTGCTCACCGCGCGACAGGCGTGGCGTGGTGCGCTGATCGCGTTCTCTGCCGCCGTCTGCTGCGGCATCGGACTGACCGCGCTGGCCGGAAGCGCGATCGTCATCATAGGCCTGGCGTCGATCGCTGCCGGTTGGGCCTACACCGCGGGCCCGTTTCCGTTGGCGTACAACGCACTCGGTGAACTGTTCGTGGTGATCTTCTTCGGGTTCGTTGCCGTCTGCGGCACCTCGTTGGTGATCTCCGGTCAGGTACCTCTCGAGGCCTGGCGAGCATCGCTCGTGCCGGGTGCGATGGCCGCAGCGATCTTGGTGGTGAACAACGTGCGCGACGAACCGAACGATCGCCGGGTCGGCAAGCGGACTCTTCCTGTGATTTTCGGGCGCGGTTTCGGCGTTGCCGAATTCATCGTCCTGCTGGCGATTGGCTATGGCGTACCGGTCTACCTCTGGCAGCAGTCGCATCGACGCGAGCTCCTGCTGCCGCTGTTGTCGGCCCCCTGGGGCGCGTGGTTGATTTCCGGCTTGATTCGCCAGCGCGGCGCGGCGCTGAATCGAATCCTGGCCGGTACCGCGCAACTGATGATCGTTCACTGCGCCCTGTTCGCGCTGGCGATTTGGCTCTGCCGTCGATGATCCACCTCGAGGCTGGTGGTCTTTCTGCGTACCAGTTTTCGTACTTACAACCGGTGACGACCTCGCGCACGAAACATGCGCAGCGGTCTGGTCTGTTCGTCTGGCTGCGTGACAGCCGAGGCCGGCGCGGCTGGGGCGAAGCGGCGCCACTTGTCGGACACTCGCTCGAACACGAGGCCGATGCGCGCGCCGCGTTGCAGCGGGTTCTACGGGTCCCGCTGCTCGATATCGATCCGCTCGACGCCCTCGACTCGATCACGAACTGGCTTTCTGCGCTCGAGCCGCTTCCGCCGTCGGCGCGATTCGCACTCGAGACCGCGTTGCTCGACCTTGTGGCGCAAACGCGAGCGATTCCGATTCATCGAGTGCTGCGCGCCGACCGGCCGGCACCGGTACCGCTGGCGGGGTTGTTGGCGGGCGACAACGAGGACGCGCTCGAGTCCCAGGCGCAAGCGCTGCACGACAGCGGGATCTTGACTTGGAAGATCAAACTCGGCAGCGAGGGACTCGACCTTGCGCAGCGCACCGTGTTGACGCGTTGGCGACGACACCTTGCAGACCGACTGGTGTTGCGCGCCGATGCCAACGGTTCACTACTCCCCCACCTCGTGCCGCCGGTGTGTGAGCAACTCGCCGAATGGCGATGCGAGTATCTGGAGCAGCCGCTTCCTGTCGGAATGTTGGAGCGCATCCCGAGTCCGCTCCCGCTTCCGATCGCTGCCGACGAGGAGTTGCGTGATGCGGATGGAATCGAGCAGGCGCTGCGTCACCCGTCGATCCGGGTTCTCGTGATCAAGCCCGCAATGTTGGGCGGACTGATCCCCGCGCTGGCACTCGCATCGCGCGCGAGAGAAGTGGGCAAGCAAGTAGTGATCACCCACATGCTCGAAGCCGAGGTCGCGTTTGCGGCCGCTTGTGAGCTGGCACTTGCGCTCGATCCTGCTCCGCTCGCCTGCGGTCTGGTGCCGCTGCCGATCGACGATTGCAGCATCGCCTGCGGGTCCCTGCCGCAACGTCGCGGCAACCAGCTGGTAGGCGACGGGTACGTCGGCCTCGGAACGGCTCCGGAATGAAACTCTCGTTGCGCGTGGCGGCAGAGAAAGCGCCCGCGCACGTGGCGCTGATCGACAGTGATCGAGCCTTGACGTTCGCTCAACTCGACGCACTCGTGCAGCCACGGCGGACACCGCGATCGCCTCGGCCGACGCTGTGGACGGCCGGCAGCGATCTCGACTCGCTGCTGAGTCTTTACGCGCACCTGGACTCACAACAGTTGATCGTCCCGTTGCGGCCGGCAGACACCGCTCCACCGGTCGATCCAGCGGCCGGCCGTTCGTTCGACGACGACGCGCTCGCGGTCCCGACATCGGCTTCGACCGCATTGCATCCCAAGCTCGCGGTCCTGACCCATACTGCTCTGGTTGCTGCCGCCGAGGCGAGCGCCGCCCGGTTGGGTTGGCACGATCAAGACCGTTGGCTGCTCTGCTTGCCGACGCACCGAATCGGTGGCCTCTCCATACTCTTGCGCTGCCTGTGGGCGGCACGCACGGTCGTCTTGTTGCCCAAGTTCTCCGCAGCCGCCGTGGCGACCGCCTGTGACCGTCATCGTGTCACGCTGATCTCGTTGGTACCTGCCATGCTTCGCGAGATGCTCGATCGCCGACCTCTGTGGCAACCGCCGGCGACACTGCGCGCGGTGCTGCTCGGAGGCGCTGCCGCGTCGACTGAACTGTTGCGAGAGGCGCGCGAGCGTGGCGTTCCGGTCTTGCCGACCTATGGCTTGACCGAGACCGCCGCGCAGGTAGCGACCGTTGCGCCCGGCACGCCACCGGATGCGATCCACGGCGTCGGAACTCCACTTCGAGGTTACTCGCTGCGGCTCGGCGCCGACGATCGGATCGAAATCAACAGCCCTTCGTTGTTCGCGGGCTACTTGCCGTCGACGATCCGGCGAACGAGCGACGACGGCTACTGGACCACCGACGATATCGGCCGTGTCGATGACGCGGGTCGTTGGCATGTCTTGGGCCGACTCGACGATCTGATCGTGAGCGGCGGCGAAAAACTTCATCCGCTTGCGATCGAGAGCAAGTTGCGTGATCTGCCCAACGTGCGCGACGTGTTGGTGTTCGGCGTTCCCGATCCAAAGTGGGGCGCGCTGGTGGCGGCCGCATTTGTCGGTCAGCCGCTCGATCGTCGCGAGCTGCGTGCCGCGCTGGAATCGCGGCTGCAAGGCGCTGCGCGACCGCGTCGTGTGATTTGGGTCGACGCGCTTCCAACCGCCGGTGACGGCAAGCCGAGTCGACGCAAAGCGGCAACGCTGTTTGCCGACGGACTTCAAATCATCTAGCGCGCGAGCGACTCAATTCAATCGCGAGGCAACCTCGACCACGCGCTGCGCCAGTTTGTCGAGCGACGAGCTCTGACGCGCATCCTTCAGCGCTCCGCTGTCGTCGAAGGCCTGGCTGGCGTTGGACACACTGAGTTGGTCGGGAAGTACCAACATCCGCAGATTGCTCAACAGCATCCGCACCACGACCAAGCCACGCATCCCACCGAGCGCGCCGGGCGATGCGCTGAGCAGGCCCGCGACCTTCCCCTCGAACGGTTCGAACGCTCGTTCACCGGGCGCCGGCCGGGAGACCCAATCGATCGCGTTCTTCAAGACGGCCGTGATCGAACTGTTGTATTCGGGGCAGGCTACGATCAGCCCGTGACTTCGCTTGAATAACGTCTTCAACTGCAATGCCTGCTCAGGCAATCCCTGTTCCGATTCGAGGTCCTCGTCGAAAATTGGAAGCGGATAGTCTCGGAGATCGATCTCGATCACCTCCGCTCCGGCATTGCGGGCGGCACTCGCCGCCAGGCGCGCGAGGCGCTTGTTGTACGAACCGATGCGAAGGCTACCTGCGAAAACGAGCAGTCGAGCGGACATCCTGCCTCCATCGTTCTAGGCCGATGGCGCAGCCGCCCCGGCGCCTATCGGCAGTCGGCACGTTAACTCAGTCAACGACTGGGCGCATCGTGCCGCCGTGTTAGTCTCTGCCGGATCGAGCCGACGGAGGGTCGGCCGAGCGTGCGCCGCGCGTGCACACGAGGGACAACGACATGATGCGATGCCGAATCTTTACCGCCACATTGGTTCTGTTGGCAGCCACCACTTCCCGCGCCGACATGATGATTGTCGAGACGGTGCATACCGATCCAACCTCGATGATGGGGCAGGCCCGCCCTGCGCAAGACAAAACCACGACCTCTTGGATCAGCAGCGATCGCATGCGGACCGGGAGCGACGAGCAGCTCGTGATCGTGCGGATGGACCAGAAGAAACTCTACCTAGTCGATCCGAAGGCAAAGACGGCGCTGTCTGTCGATTTGCCGATCGACTTCAAAAAGCTCTTTCCAGCCGGAATGGAAGCGATGGCTGAACAGATGAAGCAGATGGGCGCCATGACCGTGACCGTGACGCCCACCGACACCGCTGGGAAGGTCGGGACGTTCAACACCAAGCAGGTGAAGATGAAGGCCACCTCGGCGATGGGGTTGTCGATCGACATGACGTTCTGGATGACGACCGAGATCAAGCTCCCCGAGTTGTCGCGCTACAAGGAGATGATGGCGAATATCAGCGAGCTGCAGCCGGCGACCGCCTGGATGAAGGACCTGGCCAAGCTCGAGGGGATGGCGGTGCGTTCGGAAGTTTCGATCGATGTGATGGGTAACAAGATCAACACGCGCGGAGAGATCACGTCGGTCGAAAGCAAACCTGCACCAGCCGGCACGTATGAGATACCGGCCGACTACACGGTGAAAGCACTCGACATGATGGAGATGATCCAGAAGCAGCAATCCGGGCAGTGAGCCAATCGTCCTCTGCGGTACTCGAGGTCACGCGAGCGCGACGCAGTTTCGGGAAGCGTGCGGCATTGGACGGCGTCAGCCTCGCGATTCATCCGGGCGAGATCTACGCATTGCTCGGCCCGAATGGCGCCGGAAAGACCTCGCTGATTCGCGCCATCTGCGGCCAAGTGAGGCTCGATGACGGCACCGTCACGATCGGGGGTCGCGATCCGCGCCGCGATCCTCAGGCACGGCGCTGGCTTGGTTTGGTGCCTCAGGAGATCGCACTCTGGGATGCGCTGACGGCGCGCGAGAACCTCGCCACGATCGGACGGCTCTCGGGTGTTTCATCGTCGGAGATCGGCGCGCGGGTCGACGAGGCGTTGCAGTGGATCGGACTGCCCGATCGCGCTGCGAGCCGGCTTTCGACACTTTCCGGCGGCATGAAACGACGCGTCAACATTGCAGCCGGGCTGCTGCATCGCCCCACCATTCTGCTGTTGGACGAACCAACGGTAGGGGTCGATCCGCAAGCGCGCCTGAAGATCCACGAAATGCTCCTTGGGTCGCGGGCTCAGCGCGTGGGGATGCTGCTCACCACGCACGATCTGGCTCAAGCCGAAGAGTTGGCCGATCGGATCGGGGTGCTCGATGAGGGCCGTCTACTCGCCGAAGGAACACTCACCGAATTGATCGCGAAGAATTTCGGCGACGAACGTCGTCTCGCGATCCGCCTCGCCGCTCCGCCGGAAGCGTCGGCTGGAGCCGCGCTTCGTGAGTCGGGGTTGATTCCGCACGCGCAGGACGAGCGGCGCTGGTCGGGCGCCGCCTCCGGCGGGTTCGAAGCACTCGGCACTTGCCGTGCGCAAATCGAACGGTTGGGATTGTCCTTGATCGAAATCTCCCTGGCCGAGCCGAGCTTGGCCGATCTGTTTTTTCACCTCACGGGCAAGGAGTTGCGCGAATGAGTAGCGCCTGGGTGATCGCCTTGTCGATGCTGCGAGAACGCCTTCGTGATCGAGCGGCGTTCGCCTTGACGTTCGTCGTTCCGGTCGTGATGTTCCTGATATTCGCAGCGATATTCGGCGGCAGCAGCAGCGATGCCGGGCGACTCGACGTGGCGTTGTCTGACGAGGCGAAGACGACAGCCAGTCACGCACTACTGCAAGCCCTCGCGCGCGAAGACGCTGTTCGTACAGTTCAAAGCGACGGTGACCCGGGCAACGACACCGCACCCACGCTGCTCACGGCCGAAGCGGTGCGCGAGTTGGTACGCAGCGGCAAGGCCGATGCCGGTGTGATCGTGACGCCAGCCGCGACCGATGGACTACTCACGTTTGGCCCACGCGCCAAGGACCGCCCGTCGGCGGTGACGCTCGTGATCGATCCGTCACGCGCGGTCGCTGGGCAGATGGTTTCAGGACTCTTGCAGAAAAACCTGCTTACCTCACTCCCCTCTTCGACGATGCGCGAGGGGATGCGTTCGTTCGACAGCCTGGTCGCGCCCCTGACTCCCGAACAGAAAGCAGCGCTGGAGCGAGTAAGCCGTGAGTTGGATCGCGACGCGTCGAATACCCAATCGCAAGCGACACAAGCCTCCCCCTTTGCAACCGCAATCGCAACCGAGGAGGTCAACAGCAAGCCGCTAGGACGCGGACTCGTCGCCTACTATGCCGGCGGCACAGCCGTGATGTTTTTGTTGCTCTCGATGTTCCACTCGGCGGTGCGGCTGCAGGAGGAACGTACCAGCGGCCTGCTCGATCGTTTTCTGGCCACACCGCATGGACTCGGCCCAGTCTTGATGGGGCGCTTCCTGGCGGCGACGATCACCGGTGTGCTGCAGCTCTCGACAGTGTTCATCGTCGCGTGGCTCGTGCACGACGTGCCGCTGTGGCAGCACATCGGCGCCTTCCTGGTGGTGACAGTGCTCACCGCGGCGATGGCCGGCTCGTTGGGAATGGCCGTGGTGGCGTGGTGCCGATCGCTGGCGCAAGCGGAGGCGGTGGCCACCGCGATCCCGCTGGTGTTGGCCGCATTCGGAGGGAGCATGGTGCCGCGCCTGTTCATGCCGCCGATGTTCCGCCGCTTCGGCGACTACGTTCCGAATGGATGGGCGCTCGACGCGTACCACGGGATCTTCTGGCGCGAAGAGTCGCTCGCTCAGCAGTCACTGGCGTTGAGTGTTCTGGCTGCGACGTCGCTGCTTGCTCTGTGGTTGGCCCGACGCGGCGTCAAGCGTTGGGAAACGATCTAGCTTCCCAGATCACACAGCTCCTGAAGCGCCGCTCGCAACTCCGGCGGCGCGTCCACGCGTTGGAACGACGTTGCCTCGACGAATACGTGCGCGGTTTGCCCGACCGCCAACACCGCAAGGTCCGAGCGGCGCGAGACTCGATAGCCAACCGTGAACTGTGTCGACTCCACCGCCGCGCAGACGAGTTCGATCATCAGCCGGTCGCCAAACCGGGCCGGTGCCAGATAGTCGGCCTCGGCATGTTTGACCGGCGCCAGAATTCCCCGTTGCTCGATCAGAGTGTGGGCCGACAGCCCGATTCGATCCATCCAGTCCAAGAGTGCGTCGTTGAACAGCGCGAGGTAGTGACCAAAGAAAACAACCCCTGCGGCATCGACCTCTTGCAGCCGGACCGTGTGCGGATAGGAGTGCCCGGCGGGTGGAGCCCCGACCAGCTCGTCACGCGTAAAGCGATGTATCGCCATGCGCCAGATCCTACCGCACGCCGTAAACTCCTGGATCCGGAGGACCCGTGAATCAAACCCTGCGCCAGACCGACGAAGACATTGCCGTGCTCTCCCGCCGCCACCTCGAAGCGATCGTTGCGATCGACAGCCAGAGCGATGAGCGCTCACACAGCATCCCGAGCACCGAGGGGCAAAAAGCGCTCGCAGACTGGTTGGCTGGGTTTTTCGACGCTCAGGGATGCGGGACGGAGGTCGATGCGCTCGCGAACGTGGTGGCGTCGATTCCCGGCCGGGGTGTCGGCGCGTCTCAGGCACCGTTGGCGTTGATGGTGCATCTGGACACCTCACGCGGGACGCAAGCGGTTCCGGCACTGCAGCATGAGCCGCGGTGGAACGGCACGCGCATTCCGTATCCTGCGAACGAGCGGTTGTGGGTCGATGTCGAAAACTATCCGGCAGCCAAGGAGTTCATCGGCCAAGACATCCTGTTCGGCCCCGGCGATGCACCGTTTGGACTGGACGACAAACTCGGCCTCGCCCATCTGATGACCCTGGTGGTGCTGCTGCGTACCAATCCGGAGATTCCGCATCCGCCGCTCTTGATCGTCTGTCGGCCCGACGAGGAGATCGGACGGATGGCTGCGGTCGAAGGTGTTGCAGAGTTGCTGCGGAAAAAAGGGGTTCGTCGCGGTTTCACGATCGATGGAATTCTCCCGTTCGAAGTCAACGTCGAGAACTTCAATGCCTCGCAGGGCTCGGTCGTGTTTGCGGATCGACCGTCCGAACTGACGCACGAGCCGCACTCACGCCTGTGTCGCGTGTTTATCGGCGGGGTCAACACCCACGGCTGCACCGCCAAGGCGGAAGGGTTTCGAGCGGCCACGCGACTCGCGGCCGAACTGCTCGAGCGGCTTCGTGCCGACAGCGTGTTTCCCGCTCGCATCGTGCCGCTTGCATTTCAGTCGATGCCGCTGCGGGACTGCGACGCGGAGTTGACGCTCGCGGTTGGAGGCGAGAGTCCCGAGGCAGCCTGCGAGCTGTGGGGCGTACTGCGTCACGCACTCGAGTCGGTGGTTGGACCGCACATCAAACGAGGGGCGAGCTTCTCGATCGGAGAGCCCGAGCCGCTCACGAGCGACGCACCAAAGAGTCGGGCGACCTGCGACATGCTGCAGTTCGTGGGTGAATTCTTGACCAGCCATCCGCTTCGTGCTGGCGGCCGGGAGACCCGGGAAGGCGCGCAGGGTATTCCAACCCGTTCCGCACTGCCGGTCGACGGGGATCAAGCTCGACATCCGCCTGAGAGATTTCTCGCCCGGCGGCTCGCGGCGCGTGAGGAAACATGTCCGCACCCAAGCCCAAAAACACGGCCTACAGCCACGATCTCGACATGCCGGGACGACAAATCGCGCCTGACCGCGCACCCGGAACTCCTCGAATGGCCGAGGGCGCGGCGCAGCGGTCGGGATCGAGTCCCGCATCCTGCCGATCCGGGGCGAACCGGCGTCGATCCGTTCCTCGATCGAGGGATCCCCGTCGCCAACCTCGAACCTGGCTATTTCTGCGCTGGTGCTGGAGAAGAGTTCACGCTCGCCCAGATGATGTCCGCGCATGCTCGCTGGCTGGCCGGGCTGGTCGCCGAAATCGCTCAGGACAACCGGGGTAGTGCGGAAACCCTCCCGCGGTCCGGCGTTCATGGCCGAGGCGCGATGGAGCTGGACAGCGACGCCAACTGATGGCCAGGATCCGCCGAGGGACCAGCAGGCTTGCCGCCGGCCGACCCGCGGTGAGCGCGCTGATCAACTTCTTCGACCCGCTCGATATGCAGCGATCAGATATCGGCCCAAGAGGCATTCTTGCGTCTCTACCAGCACGCCGATCGCTACGTCGAACAAGGGAAGCTGTTACGTATTCAGCCAGATCGCATCGAACCTGGTCCGCAATCGAAGAGCGACGCCGACGCCGCTTGGCGCCTGTTGCTTCCATTCGTCGGGCAGGCAACCGCGGGGATCACGCCCCATCAGCAGGAATACGGTGTTGCAGACCGAGTGTTCGCTGGGTTCACCGCGATCGCACAACTGCCCGGCCCATCGGGGAATGCCGCTGAAGCTGCACGAGATCGAAGGGCTTTCTTACGACGAAATCGCGAGCATCTGTGGAGTGCCTGAAGGAACTGTCAAATCTCGAATCAATCGCGGCCGTCAACGCCTGCGTGAACAGCTCGCCCCCTATTGGAGTGGAGTGGCCTCATGCCAAACGACTTCGACCTGACCAACATCGTTCGCCAACTTCCGCGCGTCGAAGCCAGCCCTGAGTTCACGAATCAGGTGATGGCGAAGTTGCAGCAGCCCCGAGCGGCGGCGGAGTACTCCGCCTGGCAGCCGCTATTGGCGGCGGCCGCGGTGTTTGCGGTGGTCTTGCTGGTTGCAAACTGGCAACGTCCGAGCGGGCGGCAACAGCTTCCAACGATCTCGATCAGCAGCATTGCCGCGGAGCACCAGCAACTATCCAAAGAGTTTGATTCGTTACGTGCCCTATCCCAAAGCGGCCGGCCGGTGCTGAGGGTGGACGGTAACGATCAGGTCGACTTTGTCGTTGGTTTGAACGAGATCTCTCAACTCCCCCGCCAACGCCCTAGCGGGTTGTCGACGCCTGCAAGTTATCGATCCGGTGCGGACACCTATTAACCGCCCACTACTCGAGGAGATGGCCACCATGAAGCTCCGTTACGTTCTCATTCACGTCGCTGTTGCACTGCTGCTGACCGCAGCGGGCAGCGTATTCGCCGATGCCGATGCGACGGCGCCTCCCGCAGCGCCGGAGACGAAGCCTCGAACGAAATACAAGATCGTCACGCTCAATCGAGATGGGGACAAGGAACCCGAGGTTCATGTCTTCACCGGCGATGGCGACGACCAGCAATGGGTTGGCCGCACCGTGAAGCGCGGCTTCCTCGGTGTCGGTCTCGTCAATCTGAACCAGGAATTGCGTGACTACTTCGGTACTCCGCAAGACTCGGGGGTGCTGATCAGCAAGATCGAAGCGGGCAGCCCAGCCGACAAAGCGGGGCTGAAGGTCGGCGACGTTCTCGTCTCGGTGGACGGCAAGACGGTCGACAGTGCGGTCGATGTCGGTCGACTGGTCGGCGACAAGGAGGACGGACAGTCGGTGTCGTTGGACATCTACCGCGACAAGCGCGCGCGCACGGTGACTGCCTATGTGGTTCAGCGCGAGAAGCCCGAAATCGACTTGGCCCCGATGATGCGCGGAGCGTGGGCCGACAACCCTGCCGAGCTGTCGAAACTCGACCAAGAACGCGGCATGTTTTTCAAACTCGATCCGCAAGATCTCGAGAAATTCTCCAAGGGCCTGAGCGACACACTGGAGAGCCCCGAGTTCAAGGATCGTTTGCGAGTTTGGCAAAGCACCAACGCGGAGGTCGAAGCGCGCATGAAGGAGTTGGAAAAGAAACTCCGCGACTTGGAGCAACGCTTGAAGGAAGCGGAAGCCAAGAAAGGGAACCGCTGAACTTGCTGACTCACCTCCCTCCGGGAGGGAACCTGCTTCCCTCCTGTACGCTCGGGGCGGTCGTCAAGACCGCCCCTTTTTCTTTGTACGCACCTGTCACGCTCGACCCCGCTCGAACGACCCCACCGCGACGAAGCAAACCGCACTGATCGCCAACGACAACGTGAACGGGTAGGGATGAACCGCAACGTAGGTACCCCACAACTGCACGACGATGCTCACGATCAAGGCGGTGCATCCTGCCCAGCGGCCGCCGAACCGGCTGAACAGACCGAAACACATCAGCACGAAAATCCCCGCACCGCCGAAAGCAGAGGCTTGTTCCACCAATCCGTAGACACCCTCTTCCGAGAACGCGAGCGCATACGCGCCCAACCCCGCGAGGACCACGCCGACGCGCGCCGCGATCACGCGTTGGCGTTCGCTCGCACGCGGATAGGCGCGCAGCACCAAGTTGTGAGAGCCAAGTGCGCCCACCGCCAGCAAGCTGCTATCGACCGTGGAGAGAATCGCCGAGATCAGCGCCCCGGAGAAGACAGCCGCGAGGATCGGACCGAGTTTGGCGTGCGCCAGTTGCGGAAGGAATGTTTCGCTCTCGGTCAAGCCGGGAATCAGTGTGGGCCCGGCGAGTCCCAACAATGCCGGGATCATTCCAATGGCGAGATAGACCATCGCGGCAACGTAGGTTGCGTTGCGCGCCACGCGTGCCGAGCGACTGGCCATCACGCGCGACGCGAGTTCCTGCGCGGTGACCGACCCGAGAATCGGTACGAGCCACGCTTCGAGTGTTTGGCCTCGCAGCCCGTGGCCGCTGCCGAACGGATCCCAACGCTCGGCCGGCACGCTGCCCCAGAGCGCGTGAACACCACCGCCTTGAGCGATCACGGCGGCGAACACCACAAGCAGCCCAACGATCAACACCACGCCTTGAAGCAGATCGGTTGCCGCATCCGCCCACAGTCCGCCCGAGACGGTGTAGATCACGACCACTGCCGCGGCGAACGTGATCGCGGTGCCGAGCTGCCACCCTGAGTTCACCACCAAGACCTGACCGAAGGCTCTGATCTGCGCCCCCGCCCACAACAGCGACGTCGGAATCATCATCAGTACCGCAAGCGACTCCGCGGTTGGACCAAACCGGTCACGGATCAGATCGCCCAGTGTCATCAGTTGACGCCGCCACAGGGTTGCTGCAAAGAGCACAGCCATCAACAACAGGCAGAGCGTGTAGCCGAACGGGTCGGCATGCGCTTCGGAAAGACCGCCCGCATAGACGGCGCCTGCAGCGCCGATGCACGTTTCGGCCCCGAACCACGTCGCAAAGATGCTGAACGTTGCGAGCCACGGTCCGAGCTGTCGACCTGCAAGAATGTAGTCTTCTTCGGTCCGTACCCGGCGCGAGGTCACGAATCCGATCGCGAGTTGAGCGGCGACGTAGGCCAGCAGGACCGATAACGTCCAGTTCATCGCCGCACGACCGTCAGTACTGAACCAACGAGCCCTCGCGCTTGGCGCGACGTACGGCGATCCGTGCCCCAATCAATCCGACTGGCACGAGTACCGCCGCGAACGCGGCTAGCGCGAGCAGATGGTGGCTGGTATCCGCGATCCCCTTCCCGCGGAACAACACGTCGCGAACCGCTTCGGAGGCGTGATACGTGGGGACGAACTCGGAGAGCCACGCCGCTTTCGAGCCGAGCACTGTCGGCGGAATCAGAACTCCACCCAACAAGAGCGATGCTGTACTGATCAGAAACTCGATCGGATTGCCGCGCTTGAAGTACAACACGAACGCGGCGCTGAGGATTCCGATTCCGGACATCCCGATCACGGTGAAGAAGATCGCGGCGAACAACCCGAGCACACTGCCGACGTTCGGTCTGACGCCGAAGAACAGCATCCCGAACCCCAGGTAGAGAATCGCTTGCAGCGCCGCGAAGAAGAAACTGAACGCGCTGGAGGCCATTACGATGCTGGCCAGTCGCGTCGGCGTGACCAGCATCGCCTCCAACGTGCCGGTGGTCTGCTCGGTGCGAATGCTCGCCGCGTAGACGTGAAGCGAGACATCCAGAAACCGGCTGACCATCAGGCCGGCCAGCGCCCACGGGAAATAGCCCAACCCGCCCAACAACTCGGGATCTTTGGGCCCGATGAATCGCGCCATGAAAAACCACAGGGTCGAGCTGACGAACAACCCGAAGAACTGCATCAGGAACGCGAGCCGGTAGGAGACCTCGGTCTGGAAGTCCCGCACAAGAAAGGCCCACAACGCGCGCAGGAAGTTCATCGCTGCGCGGTTCCGACCAAGCGGTGGAAAACACTCTCCAGGTCGACCTCATGCTGGGAGCATGAGACGAGTCGACGACCGCCGCTGCGTAGCTCCCCGAGAAGCGAATCGAACGCTTCGTCGCTGGCGATCTCGATCGTAAGCGCGGTAACGCCTTCCGGTTCGTTCTCCTGGACGACGATCTTGCCGAACTGAAGCACTGTGGGCGCCGGGCCACGGATTCGAACTCGATAGCTCATTCGCTCGGCGACGGCGCGCCGCAACTCGTCCGGTGTCGCCATGGCGCGCAGGCGACCCTCGGCCAAGATCGCAACGCGGCTGCACAACAACTCGGCCTCGCGCAGGTTGTGCGTCGCAATCAGAATCGTCTTGCCCGCGTCCTCGTGCAGTTGACGCTGGATCCAGGTGCGCAGGTGAGCAGCGCTGACCGGATCGAGGCTTCGTGTCGGTTCGTCCATCAAGACCACCGGCGGATCGGCCAGCAAAGCACGTGCGATCGCCAGCCGCTGGCGCATCCCGGAGGAAAAGTCGCCGAAGCGTCGATCGGCATCGGCACTCAGATCGACGCGCTCGAGCAGATCGTTGACACGACGCGCCAAAGGGCCCCCGGTAAGACCGTGCAGCCTGGCAAAAAAATTCAGGTTCTCACGCGCGGTCAAACGCCAATAAAACGACCGTTCTTCCCCGTGAACCAAGCCCAAGAGCCGCGCTCGCTCGTGTGAGTCGGCAGGCGCGCCGAGGATCTCGGCACGACCGGTCTCGGGCAAGACCAGTCCACACAAGATCTTGATCAACGTTGTCTTGCCCGCACCGTTGGGGCCGAGCAAACCGACCATCTCACCGCGATGAATCGAGAAATCGATTTCGGACAACGCCTGCAGCCGCTCCGACTTGGCCCAAGGCCGGCGCATCAACTCGCCGAATGGACGTCGACGCGGAAAGCTCTTGGAGAGCCTGCTGACAGTGACAGCGGGCGGCTGACTGGAGTTGGATTCGATCACGGAGCGGCAGAATAACGGATAACGGTGTCGAATTTGGTTTTGAAATTCTGGTTGACCGACACGAGACGCTCTACTAGCATTCTCTCCCGGGCTTCAGGGACTTGCCCCTGTTCATTGCAACGTGGTTTTTTCGGCCCGGAGCACTGCTTTGATCGCCTGTGCGGTTGTCATTCCTGCCCGATGGGCATCTTCTCGTTTTCCTGGAAAAGTCGTCGCCACACTCGCCGGCAAGCCGCTCGTGCTGCACGCGTGCGAGCTTGCATCGCGCGCTGCCAACGTCGAACAGATCATCGTCGCCACGGACGACGAGCGTGTCGTCCGTCTGGTGCAACGCGCCGGGTACCAGGCGGTGATGACGCGGCACGATCATCCGAGCGGCACCGACCGTGTCGCTGAAGTCATGGCCGAAAGCAGCGCGTCGGCAGTGATCGGCTTGCAGGCGGATGAGCCGTTTCTCGAACCTTCCGACCTCGACCTGCTCGCGCACACCGTTGTGCACGACGAGGAATGTCGGTTGGCGACACTCTGCTCGCCGCTCGACGGCCTGCGCGACTTTCTCGATCCCAACGTGGTCAAGGTAGTGCTCGATAGCGCTGGCCGGGCGCTCTATTTTTCCCGTTCTCCAATTCCCTACCAGCGCCCGATCGGCGCCGGACAACTACCCTCCACGCCCGAGATGCTTCCGCCGCAGGGGCTCTGTCGCAAGCACATCGGCGTCTACGCCTGGCAGCGCGATGCGCTGCTGCAGTTTCCATCGATGCCCCCTCGCCGCTGGAACGCTGCGAAGGCTTGGAGCAATTGCGCGCGCTCGAAGCCGGATGGACGATTCGCGTACTTCCTGCCGCCGGTGAACCGTTCGGCGTCGACACTCCAGAAGATCTACACCGCGCCGAGCTCAAGTGGGCGCGAGGGAATGCCGTCTGATGATGCGCCGTGATGAAACTCGCTACATCTTCGTGACCGGTGGCGTGGTCTCGTCCCTCGGGAAAGGTCTGGCCGCAGCGTCGATTGCGCGACTGCTCGAGTCGAGGGGCTTCTCGGTCACGATCCAAAAACTCGATCCGTATATCAACGTCGATCCCGGGACGATGAGTCCGTTCCAGCACGGCGAGGTGTACGTCACCGATGACGGTGCCGAGACCGACTTGGACCTCGGCCACTACGAGCGCTTTACCTCGATCGTTACGTCCCGCCAGAACAACTACACGACCGGCCGGATCTACAAAGAGGTCATCGAGCGCGAGCGACGCGGTGACTATTTGGGCGCGACGGTGCAGGTCATCCCGCATATCACCGATGAGATCAAACGCTGTATCCGCGACTTGTCCAACGGCTATGAGATCCAACTGGTCGAGGTCGGCGGCACCGTGGGCGACATCGAGTCGCTGCCATTCTTGGAGGCGATCCGTCAGTTACGCAACGAAATCGGACCGCGGCGCGGGATCTTCGTGCACCTGACGCTGGTGCCCTGGATCCATACCGCTCACGAGCTCAAGACCAAGCCGACGCAGCACTCGGTGCGCGAACTTCGCGAGATCGGAATTCAACCCGATGTGCTGCTGTGTCGCAGCGATCGCACCTTGCCGGCCGACATCAAGCGCAAGATCGCGCTGTTTTGCAATGTGAGTGAGGACCAGGTGATCGCCGCGCCCGACGTCGACAATATCTATGAAGTCCCGATGTCGCTCTCCGCGGAAGGGGTCGACGAGATCATCACCAAGCTGCTCGATCTTCCCTATCGCAAGCGCGACCTCTCGGCCTGGACCGACCTCACCGAGCGCGTCCGCAAACCACAGGGCGAGATCACGATCGGGATGGTCGGCAAATATGTTGCTTACGAGGATTCCTACAAGTCTCTGAACGAGGCGCTGCACCACGGCGGCTTTCCACACCGGCTGTCGGTCAAGCTCGAGTTTATCGACTCGGAGACTTTGGAGAGCGGCGATTTGAATCAGCTCGACAAGCTCGATGCGGTGCTCGTCCCCGGTGGATTCGGCGTGCGCGGGGTGGAAGGCATGATCCGTGCGATCGAGCACGCGCGGGTGCGCAAGATCCCGTTCTTCGGAATCTGCCTTGGACTGCAGTGCGCGACGATCGAAACGGCACGCAATGTTGCCGGCCTGCGCGGCGCACACTCCACCGAGTTCGAGCCCAAGACGCCGCACCCGGTGATCGACCTGCTACCGGAGCAGTTGGGGATCAACGAGATGGGCGGGACGATGCGGCTCGGAGCCTACCCGTGCAAAGTTTCAGCCGGCACCTTGGCGATGCAGTTGTACGGCAAGTCCGAGATCTCCGAGCGCCATCGCCACCGCTACGAGGTCAACAACGGTTACCTCGACAAACTCAAAGCGGCTGGGCTGACGATCTCGGGGATCTACCCCAAGCGTGAGCTGGTCGAGATCGTCGAGCGTGACGATCATCCTTACTTCGTCGCGTGCCAGTACCATCCCGAGTTCAAGAGCCGTCCGTTGACTCCGCATCCACTGTTCTCCGGTTTGGTCGGCGCGGCCTGGCGCTACAAGAAGGACCAGCACGGATGACACGCCCCAGCCGCGTCAGCCCGATCGAGATCGCACCCGGTGTCCGCTGTGGCGATGGCGAGCCGTTGCTCGTAGTCGCTGGCACCTGTGTGGTCGAGTCGCGTGACAGCGCCTTGCGGCACGCGGAAGCGCTTCGCGAGTTCACGGCGAAACTGAAGCTACCGCTCGTCTTCAAGGCTTCCTACGACAAGGCCAATCGAACCTCACACCAGAGTTTTCGCGGACCTGGAATCGTAGAGGGGCTTGCGATCCTCTCCGAGGTCAAACGCAGGTTTGATGTCCCGGTCATTTCCGACGTACACGAAGCCGCGCAGTGCGCGGAGGCCGCTGCGGTGTTGGACGTCTTGCAAATCCCTGCTTTCCTCTGTCGACAAACCGACCTGCTGATGGCGGCTGCCGCCACCGGAAGAGTCGTCAGCGTCAAGAAAGGTCAGTTCTTGGCGCCCTGGGACGCGCGAGCGATCGTCGAGAAGCTGCATATCGGTGGAGCGGCGCGCGTGATGCTCACCGAACGCGGTGCGAGCTTCGGTTACAACAACCTCGTCGCCGATATGCGCTCCATCCCCGTGATGCGCTCGTTCGGCGTGCCCGTGGTGTTCGATGCGACACACTCGGTGCAACGCCCCGGCGGGCTCGGTCACGCCTCGGGTGGCGATGCCGAGTTCATTCCCACGCTTGCACGTGCGGCGGTCGCTGCCGGAGCCGATGCGATCTTCTTCGAGGTGCACGAGGATCCGACGCAAGCCCTCTCCGACGGACCGAATGCGCTGCACTTGGAGTTGGTGCCCGCGCTGCTGCAAGAGCTAATGGCGATCCATGCGATCGTGCGTGGACGAGGCCTGCGATGACGCATCGCGACGAAGGACGACGCGTCCTGCAGGTTGAAGCTCGCTCGCTGCGGCTGCTCTCCGAACGCTTGGGGGAAGAGTTCGATCGGGCGGTCGATCTGGTGCTCGACGCGAAGGGCCGAGTGGTCCTGACGGGAATGGGAAAGTCGGGACTCGTCGCCCGCAAGATCGCAGCCACGTTGGCGTCGACCGGCACGCCCGCGCTGTTTCTGCATCCGGCCGAGGCGCGGCATGGCGATTTGGGCGTGATCGTGCACGGGGACGTGGTGATCGCGTTGTCGCATAGCGGCGAGACCGCTGAAGTCTTGGCCCTGACCGAAACGATCCGCCGGCTCGGCGCACCGCTCATCGTGGTTTCCGGAAACCGCAACTCGACGCTCGCGCACGAAGCCGACCTGTGGCTGGACACCTCGGTCGATGAGGAAGGGTGCCCACTCGGATTGGCGCCGATGGCCAGTACCACCGCCGCACTCGCACTGGGAGATGCACTGGCCGCAGCGCTGATGCTCGCCAAAGGATTTGGCGAAGAGCAGTTCGCGATGCTGCATCCGGGCGGAAAGCTGGGCCGGAAGCTGATGCGAGTCGAGGCGATCATGCGCACCGGCGATCAAATCCCGCGGGTCGGGCCTGAGACCCCAATGAAGTCCGTGCTGATGGAAATGAGTCGCAAGCGACTCGGATGCGCCACGGTGGTTTTGCCTGATGGTCGCCTGGTGGGGATCGTCACTGACGGCGACCTGCGCCGGTTGCTGGAAAAAGATTCCTCGCCGCTCGATCGCACCGCGAGCGAGGCGATGACTCCTCGCCCCGTGACGACCACGCCGCAGGCCCTGGCCAGCGCCGCGCTGCGGGTGATGGAGGAGCGGAAGATCACGTCGCTGCCTGTCGTCGACAGCGAGGGCTGCTTGCTGGGAGTCGCGCAAATTCACGACCTATGGTCGACCGGCCTGGTATGAGCACACGCTGGACAGAATCGTTGCAGCAGCGAGCCGCGCGCATTCGGCTGCTGCTTTGCGATGTCGATGGGGTACTCACCGATGGCGGCTTGTTCTATTCAGGCGATGACAGTTTCGCCGTGCGATTCGACGTCAAAGATGGTCTCGGCCTCGTGCTGGCCCGAAAAGCCGGACTCATCACCGGTATCATCTCGGCGCGCCAACACCCGGAAGCCGAGCGCCGCGGACGCGACCTCGGGCTTTCCGAGATCCATCTGGCGGTGGAGGACAAGCGGGTGGTGCTCGACGAAATTCTCACGCGCCACGGAATGGCGCCCGAGGAGTGCTGTTACATCGGCGATGATCTGGTCGATCTCTCGGTGATGGCGGCCGTAGGGCTGCCTGTCGCCGTCCATGACGCTGTCGATGCGGTGCAGCGGGCGGCGGCCTACATCACGACGCGCCCTGGTGGTCGAGGTGCGGTACGTGAGGTGGTCGAACATCTGCTTGCCGAGCGGTCCAGGGCCACGCCGTGAGAGCGCTGCTGTCCGTTTTGATCGTCGCGTTTTTCGTGTTGCTGGTTTGGATCGCCGTCGCCAACTGGAACGAGACCGTAACCGTGAGTCTAGGTTTCGAGAAGGCGCGCGAGGCCTCGCTGGCTGTCGTGATCTTTGCATCGGTTGGCGCTGGTGTGCTTTTCATCGGAGTGCTGGCGCTGATCGAAGGACTCACACTGCGCGTGGAAAACCTCCGCTTGCGCAGGCGGCTGCGCCGCCTCGAGGAGGAAATCGCCGATCTGCGCAACCTGGCGTTACAGGCCGCGCCGGCGCCACCACGGCTGGAGAGCGGTCCGACTTCGGTACCCGATCCCTTATGACGGGGCTGGTGATTCTGTTGGCGTTTGTCAGCGGTGTGATCGTCACCGCGCTGGTGGTCTCTACCGTGCGCCGCGCCAAACCGACGGTCGACACACCTGGACCGTACCAAGCGCTGATCGAAACGGCACTGGCTCGTATCACGGCGGACGACTACCTGGGCGCAGCAGCAGCCTTGCGGCAGGCGATCGAAGCGAGCAGCGAGGACGCGTCGCTGTCGCTGTTGTTTGGCGATGCGTTGCGCCGCGCCGGCGATGTGACGCGGGCCGAGCGCGTCGTTGACGTGCTGGCCGCACGACAGGATCTCTCCGGAGAAATTCGCTCTTCGTTGCTGCTGCTGCGCGGTCGATTGCTGGAGGAGACCGACTCTCGAGACGAAGCGCTGGCCTGCTACGAACAAGCCGCCGGAGCGCTGCCGCGTGCGCCGGCTCCGCTGCTCGCGCTGGAGCAACTGCTCTCGCGCTTGAATCGTTGGCCCGAGGCGATCGCCGCATCGGTCAAGCTCCAAAAACTCCTGCCAGAACGTGGAAAGCTGGTGACGGCGAGACGACGCGTGCTCTACGCGCGCGAGTTGTTGGCCGAGGCACGCCCCGACGAAGCACTGAAACAGGCCCAGCTTGCACTCGGCGAGGTACCCAATCTCGCCGCCGCGATGCTGACGCGCGGCGATGCGCTGTTTCAGTTGGGACAGCGCCCACAGGCGCGCGAGGCCTGGTTCGAAGCGGCGCGTGAAGCGCCGCATGTGACGGCATTGAGTCTGGATCGTCTGGAGGGTACGGGGTCCGGTGCGGATCGCGAGGCGGCGCGACGTTTCGCCCAAGACATGATCGAGCGTGAAGCGACCGGCGTCACTTCCTGGCGGCTCTACGCTTGGATGGCCGATGACGCGCTACGCCGCAAGGATGTGGGTGAGGCGCGAGCCTGGGTCGAACGCGTGGCGGACTCACAACCACGATCGGCAACGGCACAACGACTGAGAGCGCGCTTGGCTCACATCGAAGATGGTGAGCGTGCTGCACGCACCGCTACCCTGCTGAAGATCTGGTCGGCAGAACGGCTGTGGTGGGACGCATGGCACTGCACGCGATGCGGACATGCCATGCAGGAATTCGACTGGCGTTGTCCCGGTTGTCAGGCGTGGGAGTCGTTGGTCTGACTCAGGCGCTCCGCAAGGCCTGCAGCAACGTCGCTCGTCGTCCCAGTGACATCAGATCGCCAACCAGATTCAGTTCCACGTCGATCAAGCTGTCGAGCGCCTCCGTTGGATCACCACCCCAGCGTTCCAACACGGCGCGGGCCAAGAGCTCGCGATCGAAGATCCCCGCACGGTCCGGTTCGAGCCCCGCGAACACCACCCCATACGGGCCGAGTCGACGCGCGCAGGTGAGCACGAAATTGCGTGCACCCGCACCGATCTCGAGGCGGATCTCATGGAACAACAGCGCATGCCGCCGATTGAAGCGATCGACCTCGGCGAACAACGTGTCGGGAATCGTGAGCGCAGGAACTTCAGGAGTCTCTACTTCGTCCAGCGGACTGCTCGACGCCGGGTCGAACTGGGTCTCGAGCTCCGCCCCTGATTGCTCGTGGGACGAGGTTTCGCCCGAAGGCTCCCACGGCGCGACTTCGCCTGCCTGATCCGTCCCGTCGAAGGCCGAAAGTTCGTCGTCGTGTCGCTGAGGTGTATCGAACGAGTGAGACTCCGAAGGTGGGACCGTATTCAGAGCGTCGGCGATCATCGAACGCGGAATCTCTAGCGTCTGACTCGCATCGACGTTGGGTCGCTCCGTTTCCAGCGTGGTATCCAAATCGATCGGCGCAGCGGGTGCGACCTCGACCTCCTCGCTGCCGTAGTCCGTTGCTGGACCTTCGACGAACGACTCCTCGCGCGAAAGGTCGGCCTCCGATGTTTGGATCGAGGCGCTCGCAGGCAGTCCTTCCAACGATTCGTCGCGGAGAGCCGATTCGGGAACACTCGGTTCAGCCGCGTTCGGGACCGGCTCGCTTGCGTTCCACGCGGTCGCCCCCGGCGCCTCGGAGAACTCGGCCTCGGGTGACAGATCGCTGTGCTCAGAGGGATCGGCGCTGGGATCGATCGGATCCTCGGAAGGAACCGCTTCGCTGAACCACGTTGCGTCCGCGGCTGCCTCGTGCGCCGCTTCGCCTTCCGATCGAAGCGGTTCTGCCGAACCATCACCAAGCTCGTTGGCGGTCAGATCTTCCAGAGTCGGCGGCGCAAGTTCGCGCTGTTGGCGACTGAACAACTCCGGCGCAAAGTCGAGCGCGTTCGCGTTCGACGGCGGCTCGGCGAAGTGCGCCGCAGCGTCGGCCCGGGCCTCGTGCTCGGCCAGGAGCGTCGAGTCTTGGTAAGTAGGAACCGCGGTCTTCACTTCGCGTGCACGGACCAGGATTTCGGCTTCGCTCACCCGTTCGACCACACCGACTCGATCGAGCGCATAGATCAGCCGCGCCAACTCGAAATCGGGCTCGGGGCGCGAGGCCAACAACTCCTCGACGGTGCGCTCTTGACCGAGCAATGAAACCAATTCCCAGATCGTGGGACGCAACGCCATCCGATCGAGACGATCGAGATAGTCACGACGCAGCCGGAACAATGTACCCAGCCCGCCCAGTTCGTCCCACAGCTGATCGAAGACCTCGAGTGCAGTGCAGGCTTCTACCACCACATCCTCGACGCTCGCGTCGAGTCTGACGCTTTCACTAAGATTCACGCCTTCTTCGAGCGTGAATTCGCCGTCGCGCCACTGAGTCAGCGAACGGGCCACATCCATCAACTGCTCACGGACGAACCGCTCCACATCCTCAGGCTGCAAGGCGCCACGTTCGGCCAGGATCGTTCCGATGCGCTTACCTGAAAGCAGTCGCCGCACGGCATCGTCATGGTCGCGATCGGAGATCACACCGCGACGCAGCAGGTGCGTGACCAAACTCTTTTCGGGATCGTTGGTGGTCGCGAACTGAACACGTCCGCTTTCAAAGAACAGCGCACCCTCGAGGCCATCTTGGAACAGGCGCAACACCCCGCTGAACCGGCGCGCACCCAGCTCGAGCAGAATCTCGATCGCGCCGCCCTGCGGGAGAAACCCTTCTGTCGGCGAGCTGATGAATCCGGTGATCAAACGAGGATCCTCTCGCTCGATCGCGCCGATGATCGCCAAGCCCCACAGCGAACGATAGACGTCGTAGGACGGCGCGTAGACCTCGCGGCACAACGTGTCGACGCGACACGGTCGCTGCAATTGTTCAAGCACGGCGCGCTCTGTCATTCCCAGACTCGCTAACGACAACTGCGAGCCTTCCGTGCGGCGATACACGGCGCGCGGACCACCCACCGCTTTGCGCACCCAGCGCCAGTCACGCACACGCTTGACGCCGGTCAGCACCAGCGTCTCCATCGGTAGGTCGAGCGTGATCGATTCGTGGGCCGGGAGCGAAACGCGCGACAGCTTGTAGCCCCCTTCACGGAATGCGAACACCGAGAGCGCAACCTCGCGAACTTGATCGAGCACGGCGCGCACCACGGCGCCCGGGTCCATCACCCCGCTGTCGACCAGGATCTGACCGAGCCGTCGTCCGCGCGCGACCTGCCCCGACGCTTCGAGCAGCGGTGCCAAGCGCACTTCGCCGCGCCGCAGCAAAAAAGTACCGAGTCGGTCCTCTGGATCGGACGAGGCGGCGAACACGACGCGCCCTTCGCGGAGGTACAAGACTTTGCGAAGTCCCCGCCGCTCCAGCATCAGGGCGCCAGAGAACGCTTCGCGAGACAGTGCGCACAGGATTTCAGGGACCGACGTTCCCTCGAGGCGACCCTCGAGCGGGATCGTCGATATTTTTGCGGCTCCCAAGCCTGTCAGCGGGAAGTCAGCCACGGTCGATGCCATGGAGGCGAATCTAGGGTTCGCCCCCTGAAAGAGGCCAGCCTCGATTGGTCAGCCTGCTCCGTCGTTTCCCGGATTGCATCGCTCACGACCCGGCCTGCGCGGAAACGAATCGCTCCAATTCCACCACGGAGACCGCCGCCGTGCCTAGCCGGCCGACCGAGATCGCCGCCGCCGTATTGGCCCAGCGGGCGGCCTCGGCAAGCGGGATTCGCGCCGCGAGCATGGCTGCGAGCGTGGCGGCCACGGTGTCACCCGCCCCTGTGACATCAAACACCTCGCGCGCCTCTGCATTGATCGCAACGGCCTCGCCTTGGCGCGGGACCAAGAGCATGCCGGCCTCCCCGCGCGTGACCAGCACGGCATCCAAGCGGAGGCGCTCGAGCAAGACCCAGGCCGCGGCCAGAACATCGGATTCAGCCAGAATTTCGTGCGCTGTGGCGCGAGCGATCTCTCCTTGGTTCGGAGTGATCAGGGTCGCGGGTTGATAGAGCGAGAAGTTGGCGCGCTTCGGATCGACGACCGACGGCACACCGGCGCGCCGCGCCGCGTCGAGCACCGGGGTTAGCACGCGCGCGTCCAATAGCCCCTTCGCGTAATCCGAAATCACAAGCGCCTCTGCCCCTTGGAGCGCAGCGACGGCATGGTTGCACACCAGCTCCGCCAGCCGGTCATCGATTGGCGAGTCATCCTCCTCGTCGATCCTCACAACCTGTTGATGGCGCGCAAGAACCCGCGTTTTCACCGTCGTAGGCCGGTGCGAATCGACGACAGCAGCGCTGGCATCGACCTGCTTCGCGGCCAAGAGCGCGCTGAGTGCTCGGCCGGATTCGTCTTCACCGATCACCGTCACCAACTGGGGTCGTGCTCCCAGCGCCGCAATGTTGAGAGCAACGTTGGCTGCGCCGCCGGCCCGGATCTCCTGCTGACGAAGCCGCACCACCGGTACCGGTGCTTCCGGGCTGATCCTGTCCACCGATCCATGCAGATACCGGTCGAGTATCACGTCACCCAATACGACGACGCGCCGGCCTGACAGTCGCTCCGAGAGAGATCCCATCAACGCCCCGTTCCATCCCCCGCCGGTAACGGTCGTGCGGCCTCGGGGAGCATCTGCGGAATGCCGTCCTCCACCGGATAGAGCACACGACACTGTTCACAGACGAAGCCATCGTTGGCTGCAGTGAGGTGGACCTTCTCCCGACAGGTCGGGCAAGCAAGAATCGCGATCAACCAGGGTTCCAACAAGGCTCAGATCCTCCGCCGCGGACTTTGCCACAACTTCTTCCTCGCGCCTCGCGACGAATGCCGGGCCAATCGGGCGACGCGTTGCGAAGCGAGAGACCGCGGACCCTTCAGCGTGTCACCGAGTCGCCGGGCCTGGCCGTCGCCTCCCCCTCCGGGAATAATCGCCGCCATGGCGACGCGGACCCGATTCTCCACCCTGGAACCACCCCGCCGCGTACTGCTGGTGCGCCTCGGGGCCTTGGGGGATGTGGTACGCACATTGGGCGCGCTACGTCTGATCCGTTGCACCTGGCCTGACGCCTCGATCGCCTGGGCGGTGGAAGAGTCGGCCTCCCCGTTGTTGTTGGCGCATCCCGATCTCGACAACGTGTTCGTCCTCCCCCGCAAAGAACTGCAGCGGCGGGCCAGGCGTGCCCCTTGGACCGGCTGGTCGTTGGCTTCGAGTTTCGTTCGGAGGCTTAGAGAATTCCGAGCCGATCTCGCCATCGACTTTCAGGGCAGTTTCAAGAGCGGACTGGTGATGAGGCTTTCGGGCAGCGCGGTGCGGGTCGGTTTTGCCGCGCCGTTCAGTCGCGAGTTCAGTCACGTCTTCGCCACCGTCCGCGCCGATCTTCCGGCCGGCAGCGAGCACCGTGTGCTGCGCGCGATTCGGCTTGCGGAGGCCGCCGGCGCCACACCTGGTCCAGTGAAGATCGACCTGGCACTCACGGCGACTGAACTCGAGGTCGGCAAACAACGGGTATCGCAGCTTGCCGGTAGTCAACCGTTGGTGGCGCTCGCCCCTTGGAGCAGTCGACGCCAAGCCTGGAAGCGCTACCCCGCCGAGCGATGGGCCGACGTTGCGCGTGGACTTTGTGCCCGAGGCGCGCGCGTGGCGATCCTCGGTGGACCTGGGGAGGAAAAGGAGACGGCGCAGTTGTGTGCTGCCGCGGGACCCGGCGTCTTCCCCTCTGGGGATCTAGGCGTGAGAGAACTCGCGGCCTTTATCGCTGCCTGCGCTCTGTTCGTCGGCGGTGATACCGGTCCGATGCATATCGCGTGGGCGGTCGGGCGTCCGGTGGTCGCCATCTACGGACCCACCGATCCGATCTTGAACGCACCGTTTGGCGAGGGCCACACTGTCCTTGCGTCGGCACACCCAACCGGTCGACACGACAGCGACCCGTTTCCTGGAATCACACCCGAGCGCATCGTGGCAGCCGCATCACCGTACCTTTCTCAGCCCGTTTTGGAGAACCAACGTTGAGAGCCATCACTATCACCCGCATCAGCCGATGGGCGTTGTTGGCGCTGTTCGCTGTGGGCACCGTGCAAGCCCAGTCGACGATCGACCCAACTCAAATCGAGGCCCTGTACGGCTTGGTTCAAGACGGAAAGTGCGATGAGCTTTACGCCAAGCTCGAACCGCTGACCAAGCAGAACGCGAGGGATCCCGACCTGTTGGCGCTCGAGGCCAACTGCCGTCTCCGTCAAGCGCGCCGAATCGAACAGGTTTTCGATAGCGCGGCCTACGAGCGACTGATCACCGGCTCGGGTCTGCGTTCCCTTCCAGCCAGTTCGATGCAGTCGCTCAACAGGGTTCGACTCACCCACGACGGCAAAGGGCTCGATCGTGCGTTGGCGCTGTTTAACGAAGCGCTCAAAGTGGCGCCGAAGCGTGACGACATCCTGGCGGGAAACATCGCCGCGCGAGTCGCCAACGGGCTCGCCGCACCAGCGATCGAACTGCTCAGGCAGCGACGGGGCGACATTTCGGCCGCCGTTATCGGCGATACCGCCACGGCAGTGCAAGACGCCGCGTCGTTGGGACTGGTCGACTCCGCGACCAAGGTCGCGGTCGCACTGAAGGAACTATTTCCCGACGATCCAGCGTCGCAAGGGGCGGTGGCCGTGTGCGCTGAAGCGCGTCGAGACTTCCCCACGCAACTCGACGCGTTGCGCGCGATGGCGTCGCTCACCCCGACAGACGCTGGGCTCGCCGTCCGCACCGCGACGGCGGCCGGTTTGTCCAGGCAATGGGAGGAGGCTCTGGCGTTGGTTGTGCCGCACGCTACGGTCGACATCAACGCCCGCTTCTTACTCGCACAGTTCCGAGCGCGCCGATCCCTAGCGAGCGCGGCACCCTTGTGGTCCGAGTTAGGGGCAGCCATCGCCAAGCAAGCGACCCCCGATCCAGCCATGCGCGCGGTGATCGATCACTATCTGCGGATCTCCGGATCGAAGTCTCCCCCGACAGCGATCATGCGGATGCGCGGCGGCAAGCAACTCGCCGCCGCCGGTTTGGTGCTGCCGGCCGTGGTCGAACTGGATAGCGCTCTTGCGCTCGATCCGAAACTGATCGAAGCGCACAAGGCCCTGGCCGATGTCTATCGCGCGGCCCTGCGTTTCGATGATGCTCTTGGTGTTCTCGATGCAGGACTCGCCGCGATCGCCTCACTCCCCGACGGCGCGAGCGCCTATACGCAAGCCGAGTTCCAAGCCGATCGTTGCGCCGTGCTGTACGGTCTCAGCCGCGACAAGGAGGCGAGCGCTGCCTGCGAGACGGCGCGCGCCGGAGGCCACCCGGATTCGATGACGCAAGCGATGGTGGCGTTGGCGCAGGGAC
>JAXLQU010000006.1:0-184022 GCA_046331425.1 Acidobacteriota bacterium | reverse complement strand
CGCACGGTGCTGATCACCACTCACTACATGGACGAGGCCGAGCGACTCTGCGATCGCGTGGCGATCGTCGATCACGGCAAGGTGATTGCGCTCGGGTCTCCCCATGACCTGATCGCATCGCTGGGGGGCGAGCATGTGATCGAATTCGGACTGGAGGCCGGCGGCGAGACCGACGCCAACTTCGAGGCCGAGTTACGCACGCTGCCGTCGGTCACCGCGCTTCGACACGAAGCCGATCGACTTGCGCTGACGGTTGGTGAGCCGCACAAGGCCATTCCGGCGTTATTGGAATTGACCGCACGCACGTCGCGATCGTTGGGTAGCCTGACCACGCGCCATGCTTCTTTGGAAGACGTGTTCGTGACACAGACCGGGCGTTCGCTTCGCGATGAATAGCCTGCGGCGTGTCGCACGGTTCGCGGTGCCGCTGTGTCTGCTGCTGGTGGCCGTGGCGGCCTGGGGGCGCATTCAGGAAGCGAACCGCCCCGAACGCGCCGTGATGATCTTCATCGACACGTTGCGTGCCGATCACTTGGGCAGCTACGGTTACGCGCGCTCGACCTCGCCGGCAATCGATCAGTTTGCGAAGGGCGCCGTGGTGTTCGACGCGGCGCATTCGGTCGCTCCCTGGACATTGCCGTCAGCCAAAGCGGTGCTGAGCGGGCGGCACCCTGACTGGTGGGAGGCGACCGCAACACTGCAGGGTCGACTGCGCGCGCGTGGATTCAAAACGGCGTTCTTCTCCGCCAACAACTGGATGTCGCCCGATGTCGGGATGCGTCGCGATTGGGACACCTACAACTTGCAACACGGTGCGCTTGCCGAGACGCAGGTTGAGCGCGCGGTGCAGTGGCTAGGCGCGCATTCCAACGACGACGTGCTGCTGGTGCTGCACCTGATGGACATGCATCAGCCCTACAAGGAGCCAACCGCCTATCGACGCCTGTTCGCGGGGGACGCTGTTGCACCGCTCGGCGAGGAGATTCGAGATCGCATCGCGCTTTCGGAGTTGAAGTCGCCGGCGGCGCGTCAATACGTGATCGACCGCTACGACAACAACCTGCGCTATATCGACGACTCGCTGAAGGTTTTGTTCAGCGTGCTCGATCGCTGGGATCTGGTGTTTCTGTTTTCAGATCACGGCGAGGAGTTTTGGGATCATGACTCATTCGGTCACGGCCATACCTTGTACGAGGAACTGCTGCGTGTTCCGCTGATCGTGCGCGCCCCAGGCCTGGCGCCGCGTCGGATCAGCGCGCCGGTATCGCTGTTGGATCTCACGCCCACGCTGCTCGATCTACTCTCGATTCCGGTCAAGGGTCTGGATGGGCAGAGCCTCGTTCCGTTGCTGCGGGGAGATCCAACCGCCGGTGCTCGCATGGCGCAGCGCCCGCTCCCGATCGGATGGCCGTTGTACGGCGCGGTGCGATGGGGTGTGCTGAATGGCGAGCGCAAGTACAGCACCTGGGCCGGTCGCGAGTTTCTGTTCGATCTGAAGCAAGACCCCGGCGAGCACGTCAATCGTGCAGAAGGGCGTCGTAGCAGCGAGCTGACGCCGCATCGCGCCGCACTCGCCAAAGCGTTGAAACGCGAGATCGCATTGACATTGCGAGTCAGCAGTGACGCGAAGGACCTGAAGGACGGGCCGGGCGTGTTGCTGCGATGTCGTGTTCCCGGAGGTTGGCGCAAGGCCTGGGTGGGACACGATCCCGATGTCGCTGCCGCGGCCGAGGTGACGATCGACGGCGAGACCGTGGTGATGCAATGGCCGGAAGGGTACCGCCATGGACGACAGCTCTATGCCTTGCCGCGACGAGCGTTGACCGAGGTGGGCACTCTGCTGCAATGCGATGTGCACAACGGGAGCGAATGGGCCCGGATTCCGCTGTCGATCGCCGATTTGTCGAATTCCACCGCCCGCCCACCGCTGTGGAGTCAGACCGTACAAGAGATCAACCAGATCACGCTCGATGTCAGTTCAGTTCCGGTACCACCCGATGATCTCCCACAGCCGAAGCCGCTCAGTGATCGCACCTTCGAAGCACTGCGCTCGATCGGATACGTGGGGCAGTGATCGAAACGCGAGGAGTCAGCATGTCCGGCCATCCATTTTGGCAACTCTACCTGGCGCGATTGCGTGAGTTTCATCGTGAGCCGGAAGTGATCTTCTGGATGTTCGGCTTTCCGGTGTTGTTGACGGTGGCGCTGGGTTTTGCATTCCGCAGCAAACCGGCCGACGACATCATCTCGGTTGCCGTGCTTTCGGGACCGCGCGCTTCGCAGACGGTCGAGGCGCTCTCGGTCGAAGGCCGGTTAAAAGCCCAGTTGCTTTCGGAGCCAGACGCCAAGGCGGCGCTGCGCATGGGTCGCGTGGCGTTGATCGTGGAGCCGGGCGATCCGCCGGTGCTGCGCTTCGATCCCACGCGCCCCGACTCGGCGATCGCGCGACGCGCGGTCGACGATGCGCTGCAGCGCGCGGCCGGTCGCATCGACCCGGTGAAACTCACGCTGGCGGAAACGAGCGAGCCGGGCGGCCGTTACATCGATTTTCTCGTGCCCGGCCTGATGGGGATGAACATCATGGGCGGCGGCATGTGGGGTGTTGGCTTCGTGTTGGTCGACATGCGGATGCGCAAGCTACTCAAACGCCTCGTCGCCACACCGATGCGCCGCTCGCACTTCTTGGGCGCCATGATGGCCAGTAGGATGTCGATGGTGTTGATCGAGCTGGGGCTGATCTTGATGTTTGGCGTGTGGGTCTTCAGCGTGCCGGTGCGCGGTTCGTGGCTGGCCGTCACTCTGCTGGTGATTCTCGGATCGTTCGCGTTCTGCGGGATGGGGCTGTTGGTGGCCAGTCGCACCGACAAGATCGAGACAGCTTCCGGACTGATGAACCTGGTGATGATGCCGATGTGGGTCGTATCGGGGATCTTCTTCTCGGCGGAGCGTTTTCCCGCGATGCTCCAACCGTTGATCAAAGCGCTTCCGTTGACGGCGCTCAACGATGCCCTGCGCGCCGTGATTCTGGAAGGAGCATCGCTCTCGGCACAGGCTGGGCGCCTCACGGTGCTGTTGGCCTGGGGCGTTGTCTCGTTCGTGGTGGCGCTGCGGATCTTCCGTTGGACCTGAGGCCGGCGCGCGTCAGTGCACGTAGCCGAGGCTCTCGAGCACTTTCTTGGTATCGGGGTCGAGTGACGGTGGATCGGTTTCGAGCTGCCGATCGGTGTCGAATCCGTTGCGCCATGCAAGCAGGTCGGGTGCGAGCCGGTCGAAGACATCGCGACGCGAGGCGGCCAGGTTGCGTGTTTCGTTCGGGTCGCTGGCCAGATCGTAAAGTTCCCAGCGCGCATGCCACGGTTGTCGCCCGACGCTGGACAACCACAGTCGCTTCCAACGCTTGGGGCTGAGCAAAAACGACCAATGCGACAGATCGTGCGCTCGGAGCCCTTCGTCGTTGTAGATCAGCTTCCAATCGCCATCGCGCCAACTGCAACTCGGGCGGCCGGCCGCATGACCCGCCTCGACCCGCGATGGCTTGGTCACCCACGATCCGAGTGACTCGATCATCAGCGGCCAGAGCGATCGGCCATCGACCGAATCGGGGATCGCGCCGCCGGTTGCCTGCAGCACGGTCGGAACTAGGTCGGCCAACTCTACCGCCGCGTCGACCACTCGGCCCGCCGGTAGACGACCCGGCAGCGACAACACGAGTGGCACATGCGCCCCGGTTTGATAAGTGAAATCGCCGTGATTGAAGTAGTCCTCGTGCTCTACGAGACTCTCGCCGTGATCGGCGGTGAGAATGACGAGCGTGTCGTTGCTCAACGATTCGCGATCGAGCACCTCGAGCAGGCGGCCCACCTCGTGATCGACCGTGGCGATCTCCTCGTCGTAGCGCGCCACGTATCGATCGGCATCGGTAGCGCCATTCTCGATGACGGCATCCTGCGAGATTTGCCCTTTGCCATACTTGCGCAACGTCAAACGAAGCGCGGCGTGTTGGGCGCTGTGGCCATCGCCGAAGAACCGATCTCGGAACGGTGCCGGTGGGTCGTACGGTGAGTGCGGGTCGAGGTAGTGCACATACATGAAGAACGGTGCTTGACCGTGGGCGCGGAGCCACGCCGTGGCGCGATCGGTGATGGTATCGCCGTGTTGCTTGCGACCCACGAGATACGCCTCGTCATAGAACGCAAACCCTTGATCGAAGTGAAACGCCCGCGATAGGTTGGGATTGGAAACCACCGCAGCCGTGTCGAATCCACCGGCCGTCAAACTCTCAGCGAGCGTCGTAAGGGGGATTGGAAGCAGTGTGCGCACGCTGACCATATTGTGCGTGCTTGGATAGGCGCCGGTGAGCAGCGTCGCCATGCTGGGGCTCGTGGATGTGTACTGCGCCGATGCCTGCGAGAAGCGCACGCCACGTGCTGCCAAGCGGTCGATATGAGGGCTGGTTGCCCGCTTGTATCCGTAGCCGGAGAGGTGATCGGCACGCAGTGTGTCGATCACGATCAGCAACACATGGCGCGGTCGCGCAAGCTCTGGCGGCCATGCGGTCGTCGATACCGGTGGCGTTGGGCGCTGAACTGTTGCTGCCGCCGGATCGGTGTACTGCGAACGCAGCAATGTCGGCAACGCGGCACCCACGAGCAACGCAGCGACAGAGGCTGAGGCTGCCAGCGCTCGTCGCGTTGCGGCCCAGCGCGTGAGCGGAGCGACCACAGCCGCAGCCAACGCGCCGCTTCCGACGGCAGCCAATAGCGTGACCCAGGTGGGCACCAGCCCTGCAGAGCCCCGTGCCACCAAGCCCAACGCGACGAACCCCGCGACCCACGATCCCGCCGCCTCACCACGACGAAAGAACGCCGCCAGCAGCGCGGCCAACGCGGCCAGTACGACACCACCTGCGAGCACCGCGCCGCCTGTCATCGCCGCGAGGGCGCTGAGCGAAACGTTCAGCGGCACACCACGCCGCAAGGCAACAGCCACGATCCCTGCGGCGAGCACGGCGCTGACACCAGCGGTGGCAACGCCGGAAAGCCAAGCGGTCACGAAGCGTGAGAAGTATTGGTTCATGCGCGCCGCGCATTATGGCGGCCTCACTGGTTGGTTCCAAAGCGGGTTTGTCGTTGGCGAATCGATTCAGGTGTGAAGCACGGTCAGACGCTGGCAGGCGCCTCCGCGCGCTCAGACCCGCCCGTTTCGGCTTTCGCGACCGATCGCATCTGAAGTGAAGCCAGCGCGATCGGAAAACTCAAGGGCACGGTGCCAACGCGCGCGTCGTACGGCAAGTAGTGACTCCGCGCGCGCGCTCGATGCCTGCCGAGTTCGTACCGTACGAGCCCTCTTCCACCGTGGCGAGTGGCACGACCAAGAAGTACTTGTTGCCGGCGGGCATTGACTCGAGCTCGCTGCGATCACCACCGCCATCGCTGCAGTCGAGCATCGCGTGACTGGCAAAACTCCCGAGAGTTCCCATGTAGATCCCGTAATCGGTGGCGTTACCACTGCAACTCGGGTCCCAAGTGAAACGAAGTTGAGAGCTGGAGGCTTTGCTGATCCTCAGATTGAGTGACTCGCCGGGCGAGCCTGCCAACGCGAGGCCGGCAATGGTGCTCGAGGCCGGCCAAGCGACCGTCGCCCCCGCCTGCAAAAGCGAGAATGCTGAGCCGTTCCAGGCCACGAGATCGCCCGGGTTGTATGTCGCCCCCAGCGTGACCGGAATATCGAAGGCAAGCACCAGCTTGGCTCCGAGCAAATCGGCACCGACAAGATTCGTCGAGGATGGGATAGGCGGGATCGTCGCCGAGGCATCGAAGTACAACGACCAAGTCCCTGCTTGGTACCTCAGCAAGTCGGCCGGATCGTAGGGCACGCCGCCGATCGTCACGGGAACGTCGAAGCCGACCACCAGATCGCTTCCAACTTGCAACAGCGTGTCGAGGTTGGTGTCGGCTGGAATGCCGGCGCTGGCGCCGCCGAGTTGCAACGTGTAGGTGGTGCCATCGACGAGGATCACATCGCGTGGGTCGAACAGCACACCACCGAGCTTGAATGCCGACTCGAGTGAGATCAACCACTTACCATCGGCGCGCCGATGGATCGCGTCGACTACCGCACCAGCCGGAAGGTTGAGCGCGCTGGTGGCCGTCGCACCATCGATACGTACGATCTGCGAACCGGCGTACGTCGAGTTGGCCAGATCGGTGGGAACGTCCGGCGTCGCCATGTATGTCACCGCGGCGTGCCCGGACGGTCCAAGCAGTACGGCTGCTGCCAGCATGCAAGCTGTCACAAATCTGTGCTGAGCGAGTTTCATGGTCGTGGCTCCGAGTGATCGCGACACTACATGCGCGAGGGCATGAAGTTGTCGTTGGGTGAACTGTTGACGGCCCCTTCATTGCAGAAATCGTTGGTGCCCCCCGCTGCACCGCAAGCGGGCCCGCCGGCCAAGTCGCCGCGCGCCACGTTGAGGCGATACACGGAGCGGTCAGCCGCCGAGCTGAAGTGCAGCCCGCGCATTCCGTTGGCTACCGCTTGATTGCCCGCGATCAACGACTGGTCGCCAAAGACGAACAGGCCATCCTCGGTGTTGGTGGTAATGACGTTGCCCAGAACGGTGGCATCAGCAGCACCTATTTGGATGCCATTGGAGCCGTTTCCGCGAACGATGTTCTCGACCACACGCGTCGCGGCTCCGGAGGGAATAGCTATCCCTGCCGCTGTCGCACCGATCACCGTGTTCCGATTGACGTCGAGTGACTCGCTGCCTTGGGCCCAGATTCCGTTCTGCCCCACATCGATGACTACGTTCCGCTCGATCAGACCGCCCTCAACCGAAGTCAGCACGATGCCATCCAGCCCGGCGTTACGAATTCGATTGCGCTCGATCACACCCTGGCCCGAGAAGGTCGACAGATCCGCCAGAATCCCAGGTCCGCCAGCGTTCTCGATCGAGCAGTTCGAGATCAGAAAATCCTTGACCTGATACAGGCTGATGCCCGAACTCGTGCTTGCATCAACGATCACGTCTCTGATCTCAGCCGCATCAACGAGCTCGAGCGAGATCCCTCGTACACCGGCCTTGGTCCTGCCGTTGCGAATCCGGAGCCGGTCGACGGCCGGATGCCGGAGACGACATAGCCGGGTCGCCGACGTGGCCTCGAGCGTGAAGCCATTCAAATCGTCATCGCCGCTCGCGGCAATCGTGATGAGCGGAGCTGCGCCGGAGATGGGTCAGGATGTACGAACCGATGCGGATGGTCGTTGGTAAAGCGTAGATCGCTGTCTTCCCTTCCGAGCGCCCAGGTCGGAGGTCAACGTCAGCATGAGCGTCGTGCTGAGGCAAGGCGTGTGAGCATCGAACCCCCTCCTACTGACGAGCCGGGACAGTTATCCCCGAGGCGGTGTTGAGTTCCTGTTGCAGAAGTCGGTGGCAGTGATGCCGACGCCAGTGCAGGCGGTGGATTCGACGCTGCCGCGCGCTGTTCTTCGATAGACGGAGCCTTGCGCGCCGTGATCTTCAGCCCCTCGAAGGCGTTCTCCAGGAGCCAGTTCTCCACGATGTAGGTGCGATCGCCCGTGATCTCCAGCCCAACGTCGTTGATGCGCAATCCAGGTTCCGGCCGACAAGCGACATTGCAGGCATCGCCAATCTGAAGGCCAAGATAGTTGGCGTCGGCGAATGCTGTTGTCGACGATTCGCGTAGCCGTCACTGCCATCGATCGCCATGCCGTAGGTCCCGGCCGAGTGAATGACGTTGCTCCCAATGACCAGCGCATCGTTGGAGATCCGGCGATGCCAGCTCGACCGCAGTCACGAGATCACGTTCGATCTCGATCACGCCGGCGACGAGATCGGTCAGCAGGATCGCCTCGAACAACGAGCGGCGGATCGTATTGCTCAACGATCAGCCCGGAAGCCACGCCTTGCTGCGACGCGACACTGATCCCGTCGATGCCCCGAGTCGTCGATTCGGAGCCGACGATGGCGAAATCATGTGTTCCACGGATGCTGATCCTATCTGCGCGGAACTCCAGAACGGTCAAGTTCGTAGGCGGAGTTGTGTGCACCCGAGAGCGACACACCATTGAATCCTCCGACCAGCGTTCCATCATGAACTGCGCTGCGCTTCACACCGGCGACTTCGATAACAGAGTGGGTGAGCGAGGTCTCCTCCAAAGTGAAGCCATTCAGATCGACGTCGATGCCATCGGCTGCGAGTACCAATAGTGGCCCGGTCCCGCTGATGTTCCTGGTTACCACGTAGCTGCCACGGCTCTGAATGGTTGTCGGACCCGCGATCGGAACCCTACCCTCTGCCGCGTACTGGTCTTCGCTGCCGGCCACGAGCGTTGCCGTCAGGGCGGCCAGCATGGTCAGTGTCTTGATGCTCATGATTCGTTCTCCTGCCGCTGCGGCCGCGCCCGTCACTGCCGGGTCGGGATGTAGTTATCGCCTTGACTGCTGTTGCCGAGTGCTTCATCGCAAAAGTCGTTGGTCGATACGGCACCGGCACAGGCCGGCCCACCCGCCGCGCTTCCGCGCGCAAGATTGCTGCGATAGACGTTGTCGGGGCCGCCCGCTCCGAATCGCATCCCGAGATGTCCGTTGGCATCCAGGAGATTGCTGCGGAATGTGAGCCGACTCCCGCTGTTGTCGATGCCATCGCGAGAGCAAGCCGAGATCACATTCCGATCGACCGCGCCGTCGTCGGAAGTGTTGGTGATCGCCAGGCCGTCGAAGAGGGAAGCGCGGATCACGTTCGAGGACATTCGCATGACACTGCTCAACCCGATCCGCACTCCTTCCCGCGCCGCGGTCTCGATCAGGTTCCCATGCAGCAGGTTGAAGCTTGTCGATTCGATGTTGATACCAGCCGCCGCAGCGTTCTGAATCGAGTTGTCCGAGATCCTCAAACCATTCGAGGAGCGAGCGTGGATCCCATCGAGCCCTGGAGAGGTGATTTGGCTGCCGGCCAACAAGCCGTCGAACTCGAGCGCGTTGCCGTCGAGGTCGATCCCGCCTGTTCCGGCGTCTCTCACGATGCAACCGACGACCTCGAGGCCTGTCGTGTCCCAAAATTCGATGCCATTGCCCGAGGAATCGACGATCTGTAGGTCTTCGAGCCGGACGTCGCTGGAGCTGCGGACATTGACTCCTTCATCTCCGCCGCGGACCACTCCGGAGTGGATCCGGACGTGCGCCTGACTTTGAACTTTGATCACCGGCAATGTGGTCGACGTTGTCGACAGCACGTGCCCGCCAAGGTCGAGGTCCACACGATCGGCGTTGATCGTGATCACCGTCGAGACGTTTGTGAGGTTGGTGGTCACGACGTAACGGCCGGGTTGCGCGATGGTCGTAGGCGCGCCGACCGGCGTCGCACCGTCGAGCGCATGGCTGGTGGCAGTCGTCAACAGCAGTGCTGCAGAGATCGTAAGGCAGGCGAGTCGTTGCATGTTCGGTTCTCCGGTTGGCAACTGTTCACAGCCGTGACGGAAGGTAGTTCTCGCCTTCCGAGCTGTTCTGCGTTCCTTCGTTGCAGAAATCGTTGGTGGATCCCGCCGCGGCACAGGCCGCGCCCAGACCGCCGCCGCCGCGCCCCGCATTGGTGCGATAGACACAGCGATCGGAGCTGGCTGTCAGATGCAGCGCACGGAACGTGCTGGTCGAAATGTGATTGCCCTCGATCTGGCAGCGCCGGCCTTGCACGTGAATACCGTCCTCGGCGGAGCCTGAGACAGTGTTCTCGAGCACGAGGATTCCGTCGGACGCTTCATCGAGCTGGATCCCGTTACGACCCGCCGATCGAACCAGATTCCCGCGAAGTTGCCCGCCATCGCTGTTGACGACTGCGATTCCGTTCAACACAGCAGACAGAACGGTGTTGTCGCTGACCTCAAAACCGCTGCTCGCCAGCAGATGAATCCCGACCTCGCCCAAACCACGCAGATGGTTGCCGCTGATCCTCCCGGCCTTCAGACCGGTCACGCGGATGCCACCGCCGCTTGTGTCGCTCACCAAATTGCGGATCACGTTGGCCTGCATTGCGACCGCGCCAGCAGGCAGGTGGATTCCGATTCCACCGGCGCTGATGGTGTTTTCCTGCACCAAGACGTTGGTCGAGGCATCGATGCGGATTCCATCGCTGGCGGTGCCCGAGATGAACACGCGCCGTACCTCCCCGCCCAGCATGTTCTGCATCCGCACGCCATTCAGCCCGTTCACGAGCGAGCCGCCATGCACGCGAAGCGCTTGCACGTTGCTCGCATCGATCACCGGTGCTGCATTGGTCGTGGCTTGGAGTTGAAAGCCGTTCAGGTCGATCTCGACATCATTGGCCTGCACCCTGATCAACGGCGGTGAACCGGAAAGGTTCGCGGTGACGACATACGAACCGGGCTGGGTGATCGTGATCGGTGCATAGATCGGGATACGCCCGTTCGCAGCGTGCGAGGCGAGTCCGCCGAGAGCGGCGAGCGGTACGGCGATCAGTGACGAGAGTCTCATTCGGCCTCCTTCGAACCAGGTCTGGACCGATAGAGACCGCCGCGCGCCGATTTCACGGGCGACCGCGACTTTTTCTCGGTGAGGGTGGGTCCGGGCGCCGCCAGGCGGCTCGGAGTCGTTACCCTAGTTGCCACGGGGCTGTGAAATGCTCCCGATGCAGGCTCTATCCCTGATGACAGATGAGCTCCGCTACGACCCGGCGCAGGACCCTGACCGCGAGAATGTCGATCGGTTTCAGAGCGGTGTCGGTACCGACGTGGCGCTGGCTCGCCTCTTCGATAGGCATGGACCTGTGACCTACGCATTCTTCAGGCGGCGAATCGGCAACGAGGAAACCGCCGCAGAGATGAATCAAGAACTGTGGTTGGCAGTGGTCAAGGCCTTGCCCGAGTTCCGGCGGCAATCGTCGTTTCGGACCTGGCTGTTCCGAATGGCGCACAACTCGCTGTGGCACCTGCGGCGACGCTGGCGCACTCACCTGGATGAGATTGCGCCCGACGTTCCGGTGGAGCTCTGGCAGAGTTTGGAGTCCGACGTCGAGTCGCCGCACCGTGCGATCGAGCAGCAGCAATTGACGGAAACGCTCACTCGCTGCCTGGCGGCGCTTGCCGAGGTCGAGCGCGCGGTGATCGTTGGGCAGTACTGGGAGGGTGCTACGTTGGCCGACCTCACCGCGCGGCTCTCCCTGACCAACGCCAGCGGCGCGCGCGCCACGTTGATCGCGGCGCAACGCAAGCTCAAGCGCTGCCTGCTCGGGGAGGAGGCATGAACTCAGCCGGCTGCGGATATCTGAACGAGCTTGAACTCGAGCTGTGGCTCGACGGTCGCTTGCCACCGGAACGACTCCAACAGATCGAACAACACGCCAGGCAGTGCGGCGCTTGCGCCCTGCTGATGGCCGATGTCGGAACATTGCGTGGTGCCGCCGATGGTGTCAGCGAGGAAGAGCAGCGTCAGTTTTCAGCGCGTCGTCCAATGCTCGAAGCTCGGCTAAAGAGGAGTGTGCGACCGGTGCGTCGCGCCGCTTGGTGGTGGACCGGTGTGGCCTCCGCGGCGGCTATGGTGTCGTTGTTCCTGCTACTGCCGCACCAGCAACCGCGCGGCGTCGTCATGCTCGGCGATCGCGCCGTGGAGATCGATCCGCTGCCATACCGTGCCGCGCCGCTGTTGCGTGGTGCGCGTGACGCCAATGCCTGGGAGTCTGCAGCGACAGCCTATCGCGAGGGCGACTACAGCACGGCTGGCAAACAGTTCGAAGCGATCTCGGAACGAGAACCCGACTCCGTCGATGCGGCGCTCTACTCCGGCATCGCTTTCTTCTTCGACGGCCGCACCGCGCAGGCCAAACGACTGTTGGAAACGGCGAGTGAGCGTGCGGTCAAGCAAGAGCAGCCTCTCGACCCGATCGCTTACTACCAAGGCGTCGTCGCACTCGCGTTGGGCGATAACGTCGAGGCGCGGCGACAGCTAACGATCGCGGCGGAAGGGGCGGCGCCGTGGAACGAACGAGCGCAAGCACTGCTCTCACAGTTGTGAGGGGCGCATCACCACGACAAACGGAGCCCACTGAGACGGGTGCGTGTAGGTGCGTCGCAACTCGCGTTGCGTCGCGCTGAGCGCCGCCACGGGGTCGTTCCCACCCGCCAACCTGCGATGAAACGCCGCCATGAAAGCGGCACTGCTCTCGTCTTCGACGCTCCACTGACTCAAGACCAGCGACGCTGCACCGGCTTGCATCAGCCCCCAACCCAGACCCACCACGCCTTCGCCTGGGATCACCTCTCCCTCGCCGCTGCGGCACGCGGAGAGCACCACCAAGGCGCGATCGAGTGGCAGCGTGGCGACCTGATCCAACCCGAGCGGTTCGCCGCGTGACAGCACGATCCGGCAGCGATCGGCAGAGCTGGCCGACGCTTCGGCGTGGGTTGCGAAGTGCAGCAGTCCGAAGTGCTGCAGATCGACACGCTGGAGCGCCTGCAGGCTCAGCTGTTCGCCTCGCAGGGTCGTCACATTCGATTGCGACCAGGCCTGTTTCACCGCATCGAGCTCCGCGGCGGTGTGCGGCAAGATCGGCCACTCGCCAGCGGGATCGGGTAGGGGATAACCCGCCAGCAGAACGGCACGCTGATCGTTGCTCCAGGCAGCCGGGATGGCCGGCAACGGTAGATATCCGATCTCGAAACGATCGCCGAGCCAGCCGCCGTGTCCATCCGGAATAGCCGCCAACGGTACCAACCACAAATCGCGATCGGCGACGATGTACAACCGTTGCGACTGTTTCAAGCGCACCAACAGGGGAGCGATCAACTGCCGATAAACCGCGCCACCATCGGCGCTGTTGCGTTGCAGGTCCGCACTTGGATCAAGCCGCGCCGTCGCGCTTTCCAGCGGTCGCTTGAGCGCTGCGCGCCAACGTCTCAACGGCGGGCCGACCTGGTCGAGTCCCGGCAACACCACCGTCTCGAGCCCTGTGCGTGTCGCCACGATCCCCAACGAACGTCGATCACCGAGCAGGAAGATCAACTCGGCAGTGTCGCTAGGCAGCGCGCGCCACCAGTCGATTGCAGCCGCTTGCTGGTTGTCAGGGTTGCGCATCGTGCGGCGCAGCGTTCGCGCTTGCGCACGCCTGACCACGGCCAGCGCCTGCTGCGGCCCCTCGTGCAACGCCGCCACGACAGCCCGATCGACGAACGGGTCGGCCCGCTCGCGCAGAAAGCGCAGGTCCTCTTGCGATCGACGCAGTCCACTCGTCTCGCGCTCGAGCACCGCGATCGACTCGTCGAGATCGAGCGCTGCTTGCCGCATGTCATGCGACTCGATCGCCATCGCTCCGCGCCGCCAAAGTGCCATCCAGAGCGCGGCGTCGACTTTGCTGTCGCGGGCTCGAGCGATCAATCGATCGAGTTCGGTGCGCGCAGCTGGCTTGTTCCCCAGTTCCCGATCGGCGTGGGCGTGCCAGACGTGCGCGAACATCGCGATCAGCGAGTTGTCGCCCGTCATTGCGCGTTCAAGCGCCGACTTGGCGGCGGGCCAGCGCTCGCGGCGTAGCTCCAATCGTCCGAGCAGCAGTTGAGCCTCTTGTTGGTTGGCGGCGCTGAACTCCTGGCGTTCCAACCAAGCGGCGGCGCTCTCGTCATCTCGAACGCTTAGATACAGTTGAGCCAAGCCGAGTGCCGCCCATTGCTGAATGTCGGAGTCGCCCACCTTGGGGCCCTGTTCGTAGGCGGTTTTCAACAGTTTCTCGGCGCCGGTGGCGTCGCCCAGATCGCGCAACAGAATCCCGCGATTGCTCAGCGCCCGGTTGGCAAACAGCGCATTGCCGCAGGCGTTGAACCCCTCATAGGCGCGCTGCAGTACGTGTTGCGCTTCCGCGAGTTCGCCAAGCTGCGTCAACGTGCCGGCCAAGTTGTTGAGTACCGATGCCACCAAATCGTCACGCTTGGCTCGCTGGGCTGCCTGCAGCGCCGTCTCGTATCCCTTGCGCGCCACCTCCGGTTGGCCCGCAACGTAATCCTGAAACGCGATTCGATTGGCGTTGATCGCGATCCCGACGGGATCATCGCTGGTCAGCGCGCGCTCCAGTGCTGCGTGATACGCCTCGAGCGCCTCTTTCGACTTGCCCGAGAACTTGTAGGTCTCGGCCTCGACCCATTTCGGTTCCCAAGCGGTGGGTTGGCTCTGGCAATCGAGTCGAACCTGCTCGCGCAGTGCATCGAGTGTTCCGGCCTTGCGCGCGCTCTCGATCTTCGGGCGCCAGGCTTGATCGCCTGCGGGGCAGCTCTCGCGGCGCAACCCTGCTAGCGGGCCGCAACCAATCGTCATTGGCACGAGTGCCAGCGCGGCGAATGACAACAGAGTGGTTGAAGATGCTGTTCGAACCTGCGTTATGGCAACGCCTCCGGACTCCCATCGTCGAGACCGACCAGTATGTTAACGCCTTCAGTGCTCGACACGGCATACCCTGCCAGCGTCGCATCCGAGGCGTTGGAACGTCCGGTCTCGGCCCATGGTGTGCCGGTGACACCACCTGCGGGAACACCTTCGACGCTGCTCGGAAAACCTCCCAGTGGAACGGTAGTCGCGCAACCAACGGGGCAGTTACCGTCAATGCCATCAGCGTTCTGACAGTTGCACCTGATCACGAACTCGCTCTTCAAAGGATCGCAAGCAGCACCGGTCCAACTCAACGACAGATCGCTTCCGCTTTTGGTGACAAACAGATCGGCAACCGTGCACGAGGTTGCTTCGGTCGGCTGCAGCGCCACGTCGACGGGGCACTCGACGCATGGCGCGGCAAACACCTCCGGCAGGCCGATGTTGACCACGCCCGATGGTGAGCGAGTGACAACGCTCACCACATCGGAATCCTTGTTGGCGACGTACACTTCACTCCACTTGATCGTGCCCAACACTTCTAGATCGATCGGTGTCTTCTTGAGCGGTGTGGTGTTGGTGACATCGCAGCTACGCCCATTGAACTGGACCAACCCACCATTGCCGCCCGGCGTTCCGGTGTCGAGCGCGAAATAGCGATACGAAGGAGCCGGTCCACTCAGCTCGACCGACGTCAGGTTGCCGGGAATGCTGCAGCTCCCCCCGGTCTGAAGATTGGAGACGGTATCGCCAATCGGATCGGCAAGTACCGGCAGTTCCCGATCGAATGGGGCACCGACGTTGACTCCCACGGGCGGGGTGGCCGTACCGGTGTTGTAGGAGCGCTCTGCGATCGTTTGCCAGGACGGCGCCAGAGTCTGCGGCGCACCGATCTCGACAGCCTTGACGCCTCCGGGATTCGAGTCCAAGGAACCGACGGCGGTGAGTGCCACTGGGAGAATCCGGTACGTATACCAGGCACGTTGGTAGCTGGGTCCGTACTCCGTGTTGATCGCCGTGACCTTCATCGCTTCGGCGGTCACACCGGCCGGCACGGTGCCGAGCGAGGCGGCTTGCACCAGTTTCGGACCTGCTTCCAATCCAAGCACGCGCTCTTGGTGAAGGATGATGAACCAAGGTCGAGGCGAACCACCTCCGGGTGGCTCCACATCGGCGGCGATATGCAGCAAGCTCGCGTCGCGGATCACCGGACTAGGATCCAAGTCACGCACCAACGCCGCGTCGATCCCTCGCAATGTAACCGGCCGTCCTAGCACCGTGGCCAGATCGATTGTCAGGCTGGGCAGCGGCAGGCGCGAGACAGCGTCGATCACACGCAACTGTGACCCCTGGGTGACATAGGCATAGCGGCCGACGTGTCCAGGAACCGTCGAAAAGCCGATTCCCTGGGGAGCAGGCGTTGCCAGGGTTCCCAACGAGATCGTGGCCACAACTTGTTTGTCCGACGTGCGAATGACGATCAGCTTGCGCGACCCGGCACCGACCACCCACGCCTCACGCGGCAGGACTTGCGCGGAAGCCAGACTCACCGCGACCACCGCGATCACCCACAGGCAGAGCACCCCTCGTTTCATCGACATCTCTCGTCACTCCCAAAGGTTGAGTTACGCCGCTCGCCGGTATTTGGCCCGACTTATCGACTTAGTGAGGTACCCGATACCCATGGCCGGCGATAATGAAGTTGAGCCGCCAACGGTGGAATTTCAGAAGAAATGCGGCTCTCCAAATGAAGCGGGCCGGTATGGCTCCGAATCAATGCGAACGTCGAGCCGATCTCAAACAGATTCTTCCCAAGCCGGCGACATCCAACCGCTGTGCGTCAGAGCTAGCGACCGGATAGCAGGGTCCGGGCAATACTGAAACGACATTGACGAAGATGCCGAGGAGAACGACCGATGAGATTCAAGACTGCATCAGAAAAAGGTGCGTCTTTGTGTCTGGCCGTGGCGCCTACAAGGTGCGGCGCTGGCATCGAGCCACCGCAAGCCCAGGAATTTACCCGCGATCAACCAGTCGAGCGCGACGACGGACAGCCTCAACAGCTACGAAGCGGCCAGTGGGTGACCACAGTCACATCTGCCGCCAACTACCAACCGCTGTAAGAGCTTTACGGCGGGCCGAACTGATGGCGATACCGATCGATGCGATCTACGACATCGAAGGTCGACAACGATGGCGACGCGCTCGAGGACCTACCTTCCGATTCCGTTTCAACGTCGATTATAGACATCTGTTGTTGATCGGGTTGCCTGAAAATCGGCAATATGGTGCCGTGTTCCGTTGACCATCGTGCCGCCGATCACGGCAACTCGTCGGCAGCTCAACACCACCGAGACTTCCACACCGTGGAGCTGATCCGCGGGCAACAAATCGGCGCGGCAGCAGCAAGCCGATGAAGCTGGTCGACGCCGCCGATGGATCGACGTCGTTTACCAAGCCGGTCGATAACATCGGCAACAAGTCGGTTTCCCGACTACGAGGCCTACGCCCGGCAATACCTGCACAAGACGTCGAGATTCCGCCGGGTAGAAGGCCGGTCGCTGGACAACGCGCGACCTCGTCGTGGTCAATCTCGGCGAGATGTGCCCGCCGACGGTGAACATCACCAACCTGCTGGGTCCTGTCGACGCTTGAACGCGACAGCCTCGAGATGCCAACGTCACATCGCTGATTCTCGAGGTTCCAAGAGCTGCCTGACCCTCGAGCAAGACGCCGACGATCGGCGCTGGACCACCGCAGGGCTCAACCGCGCGCGCTTCAACGTGCTGGCCGAAATGGGCGGCAAGCAGCGACCGAGGCCTACGGTCGAAGCGGCAAGGAGACCAGGTCTCGCGCTCTTCGGCGCCGCTGGTGAACGAGGTCGTGAACGGCCTGGAAGATGGCGCATCGTTTCCACGGCAGCGAGCTGAAGGACGAGGACAGTTTTGGATTGGCCGTCACGCAATCTGACGCTCCCTGCGTTGTTGAGGATGTTCGGTGATGCGGTGTAGCACCGACGCCATTCCCGCGCGCCGATCTGGTATGCGTTCCTGACCGGCTTGATGAAGTCTCAACAAAACGGCAGCGTGGGCGAGATGCTGCGTCTGAACACCAGCATTCCCGCCGTTCCTGCCGAGGCGCAGAGCAACCTGGCGCACTTCGACCGGTGACATCGCCGGCTTCCGAACGGACGTCGTCATGGAGATGATGTTGTCGATATCGACCGGTGGTTGCGATGGAGCGTTACGCCTGCTGATGTGGGCTCAACAAGATCTTCGCCGTTTACCGACGGTGCGCTGGTCAACGCTGGCTTTTCTGACAAGCGTTTCCCGTATCTCAAGACCCCGTTGCTGATCTCCCAACGACACGCCCCGAGCGCGTCGCAACGTAGGACAGCCGCCGGGTTATCGCCCCGCGGCGCACTATGAGCGGCGGGTTTATTCTCCCCGACCAAACCGCCCGCTACGCGTAAGCGTTTAGATGACGCCATGAATCGATCGATCGCGTTTGGCGTGATGCTGCTGGCAGCGCTTGGCGGCACTGAAAGTGAAAGCAGCCTACAGAGCCCTCTTTTGATCAGTGCCGATATCGCCTGCGCCGGCAACGGCGATGAGGTGGGATTCGAGCTGGCAAGTCGGCACCGATATGGCCTCGGGAGACGGTGCTGCGCGATGACGATCGAATCGTTCGTTTCGTCTTGATCGATCCACGAGGCGAGGATACCTGATCGAGGGCGAACCTGTTCCGACCTGCGGGCTTCGCTGCAGCCACGGCGTCGCTGGTTTCGCGATTGCGAGATTTATTGATCGAGCCCTGCGTCGATCACGCTTCCGGCCGAGAAGCCGAGCTCCGCGCATTCAGCGCGAGGATTGAGCGAATCAGCCGCATCAGAGCCGAGCGCGGATAGTCGGCTGCTGATGGCAAGATCTACTCGCGCTGCGCCAAAGCGTTATTGCAAGTCGGTGGCCGAAAAGCTCCGCCGGAGGATTCGACCGCATCACCGGGCTGGACTTCGAGTTGATCTGGAAACCGATCCAGCCACGTTGACGATCGGTGGGGTAACTAACGGTGCAACCGCGCTACAAGGGGAGCTACTGGCCGGGTGCGCTGGTGCGCGCAAGCGCAGGATCGCCCCAACGACAAGATCGAACTTCGAACCGATGAGGCCGGTCGCGTCAGCTTCCCATTGCGTTATTACGGAGTGTGGCTTTTGAGTGCCGTGCAAATGATCGAAGCGCCCAAGGAATCAGGCGCCGACTGGGAGAGCTTGTGGGCCTCGCTCACATTTTCACTGCCTGAGCCGCCGCACTAAAACGATCTGATCGGCGTGCCGGAGCGGCAAGGCTCTGTGCTCTAATCCTCGCCGCGATGCGCCTCCACACCAAGATGCTTGTCGGCGGCGCCGCCGGGATCACTGGCGGGATGCTGGCGCACGCACTGTTTCACGATCAGCCGTGGCTCGCCTCGATTCTGAAGTACGTCACGCAGCCGATTGGGCAGATGTTCTTACGGCTGCTGTTCATGTTGATCGCTCCCCTGATCTTCGCCGCGCTGTCGCTGGGTGTCGCTGGCTTGGGCGATCTGCGCGGATTGGGGCGTATCGGCAGCAAGACGCTCGTGTACACAGTGGTCGTCTCGACGATCGCGGTGGCGATCGGTATTGCCGCCGTGAATCTGCTGCGACCCGGCGATGGGTTCTCCGACGAGGTCAAGCAACAGCTCACCAGCGGCGCCAAAGAGCGGAGCACCGCGCTCGCATCGGCACAAGCGCCGAAGGTCGGTTTGGATCTTCTGATTGGGATCATCCCCGACAACCCGATCAAAGCGATCGCCAACGGCGACTATCTCGCCTGGATGTTCTTTGCTTTGATGGTCGGGATCGGTTTGCTGCTGACACGCACCGATGCGGCGCGCAAGTTCGAGATAGGCCTGCAAGGGATGTACGACGTCACCATGACGCTGGTCGAGCTGGTGATTTCGTTTGCGCCGTACGGCGTGGCCGCGTTGCTATTTACGTTGACGGCCCAGCTTGGAATCGACGTGCTGTATGGATTGGGGAAGTACGTGCTGGTGGTCGTGGCTGCGCTGGCGATCCACCAGTTCGTGATCTACAGCCTGGCGGTGAAGTTTCTGGGAGGGATGAGTCCGCGCTTTTTCTTCAAAGGTATCGAGGACGCCATGCTGACGGCGTTCTCGACAGCCAGCAGCAATGCAACGCTCCCCACGGCATTGAAGGTTGCCGAAGAGAATCTCGCGCTTCCGCCGCATGTGTCGCGCTTCGTGCTCACGATCGGATCGACCGCCAACCAAAACGGCACTGCATTGTTCGAAGGGGTCACTGTGCTGTTCTTGGCGCAGTTCTACGGCGTGCACTTGAATCTGTGGCAGCAACTCACGGTTTGCGGCATCTGCATCCTGGCTGGGATCGGTACGGCCGGTGTGCCGGCAGGATCGCTTCCGGTGATTGCACTGATCTTGGGAATGTTCGGAATCCCGACCGAAGGGATCGGCATGATCTTGGGGGTCGATCGATTCCTAGATATGTGCCGAACCACCCTCAACGTCACGGGTGACCTCGCCGCCGCGGTGGTGGTTTCGCGGGGAGAGGGTGCGGGGCGGGAAACTGGTTAGGGGGAAAAAGGAAAAGGCCGGCTCCGAATCCGGCCTTTGAGAACATCTTTAAGCTGCTCGCCCTTCCTAAAGCAATCTGAATGCCAGTCGAGCCTTCGACGTTAACTGGCTCTTTATAAATGACTTGGACTTTTCTCCCTGGTTTCCAACCAACCCCACTTCTCAGCCTGAGAACGGTACTGGGCTCCCTGCTTTCTCAGCTTGAGAACGGAAGCTCACGACCACGGGAGAAAGAGCGAGACGCGCGCCCCTCCCTCGGGGCGGTTCTCGGCGACCGCCCGGCCCCGATGCGCCTCGGCCACGCGCGCCACGATGAACAAACCAAGGCCGCTGCTGCCGGCCCGGTAGGAACCATGCTTGACCCGCGGGCGTTGTCGCGAGAACGCCTCCACCGGATCGAATTCGCTAAACCCCGCACCGTTATCCTCGGCCCCAACCTGCAGCTCGGCTTCGTGGCGTCGTGCGAACAACACCACGAGTCCATCCGCTGGCGTTGCGGCCAGCGCGTTGGCCGCGAGGTTCCAGAGTGCGCGCTCGAGTAGCGCGGAGTCGCCGTGCAACGGTGGCAGGGAATCATCGGCATCGACACGCAACGTGACGTTCCGGCGTTGCGCCACCGGCTCGATCCGCTCGGCAACTTCGTGCAGCAACCCAGGCACCAACACAACGTCCTTGACCAGCAGTATCGGTGAGCTCTCGGCCTCGGCCGCGGTAAGCACGTTGGCCAGGTACAGGTTGAGCCGCTCACATGTATCGCTGATCTGCGACAGTGCTGCCGCCAGCGGCGGCGCCGGTTCATGATCGAGCAGCCCTTCGCAGCGCAACTGAATTCCCGAGACCGGTGCTTTGATGTCGTGCACGACCGCGCGCAGTGCCTCGAAGCGATCTTGCGTGTCCTTGGTGCGCTCAACCGCTTCGTCGCGCTGGCGTGCCAAGCGTTCCTGCGCTGCCCCCAACGCAAGGTAGCCGCCGACAGCCGCGAGAGTCAGCGCAACCGCCGCCGCCCAACAGCGACAACAGCCACCGGGTTCGGCGTTGAGCCTGGATGATGTTGGGCGTGACACGCCGATCAGGAGCACCACGTCCTCGCCCAGTTGCGCGAGTGGTGAATTGAAGTCGAACTCCTCGCTACCGACCACCGCGCGCCCGCGCACATCGAAGCAGACGGCGGCGACGAAGCGGGCGATGGCTGGTGCACGACCTTGCCATCGACAAGTACGGCCAGTGGCGTGCGCAGATCACGCGACGAATTGCTGCACGAACACGCGGCCCAATGTCACTGCGCCACGCAGCCGCCCGACTGGGCGGCGTGCCGCTTCGATCGGCTGCTCGAAGCGCATCACGGAGGTCGCCGGCAGCCGCTTCGAGGGCCTCGATGTACTCGCCCCTCGACCGAGTTGGTGTCGATCCCCAGCAGCACGTAGGCCAATGGTGTCGATGCCGCCATCGGTTTGCCGTTGGCTCCATCGATGACCACCATGGTGCTGGCGAATTCAGTTGAAACGGTTGGATCGCTTGCGTCAGCGATCGGCGTTACCGGCCACCAACGCGTCTTGCACCGCGCGCGACGCGGCGATGGCGCGCAGCACCGTCTGACCGCGCTCGAGCCGATTGCGCAACAAGACTTCAACCAACTGACCGGTGCGCGTGGCAAACTCGTGCTGCTCGATCTCCAGGCGTGCGGTTTCGTGAGTGCCGAACCACCACAGCACTGCTGTCAGTACCGAGCCGACCGCCAGCGCCACCACCAGCAGCAGTTGCAGTGCCGGTCGACTGCGGGACCAACCGCGCGGTGGCGTGTTCACGCTTCAGGTCCGAGGCGTTGGCACCGTACTGTTGCCGAGTTGCGATAGAGCGTGGCCAAACTCAGGCCCAGCCGGCGCGCCGCCTCGCGTTTGTTGCGCCGCTTCTTCTCGATCGCGCGCTGAATCAGCCAGCGCTCAGCTTCCTCGAGCGTAAGTTCTTCGGACAGCCCGGAGGGCTCGAGCAGCGGCACGTTGGCGTTGGCGCTGCCACGCATCGTTTCGGAGTAGGTCTTCGACTTGAATCGTGTCGCCTGTTGCAAGCGCTGCGGCGTGTCACGGCGTTTTCGAGTTCACGCACGTTGCCTGGCCAGCGGTGCGCCGGGAACGCCGCCTGCGCGTCCTCGCTGATTTTCTTCGGTTCGGTGTTGGAAGCTGCGGCGAGTGTGTACGAAGTGCATCGCCAAGAGCAGCGTCGTCGCCACGTTCGCGCAACGAAGGCATCCGCAACTCGATCACGTTGATGCGGTAGTAAGTCCTCTCGAAATCGACCAGCGGCGACCTCGGCGGCGAGATCGCGATGTGGCGGCAATCACACGGACATCGACCCGGCGCGATTTGGTTTCACCAAGACGTTGAATCTCGCCGGTCTGCAGACGCGCAGCAGTTTGACTTGCATCTCGGTCGGAATCTCGCCGACTGCCGTCGAGCAACAGGCTGCCGCCATGTGCTTCTTCGAACAACCCGGCCGCTGTCCTTGACCGCACCGGTGAAGGCGCCGCGGGAGTGACCGAACAGTTCGTTCGAGCAGTGTGGCTGGAATAGCGGCGCAATGAACCTTGACCGATGCGCTTCGGCCCGCGGCGAGTTCGTGGATTGCTTCGGCCAGACCTCTTTCCCGGTACCTGTTTCGCCTGCCAGTCGAAGCGTGGCGTCCGAGGCGGCGACTCGTTCTGCCAAGCGCAGTGCGGCTTGAAACGCCGGGGACTCGCCAACGACTCGGCCAGCGACCGCCGTCCGCGGAGCGCTGCCGCAGCCGGCGATTCTCTGCGGCGAGTTGGTGTTGTGTTATCGCCAACGCGACAGCCTTGCGCAACGCCTTGGCCCGCAGCGGCTTGACCAGCACATCGACGACGCCATGCTTCATCAGCGAAACCGCGTCCTCCACCGTAGCCCTGGCCGCTGACTACCAGGGAACGTGGTGTCGGGCGAGTCTTGGCGCATCGCCAACAGGAACTCGAGGCCGTTCATTTCAGGCATGGCGAAGTCGGCGACCACCGCCGGTTGCAACTCGCGCCCGGCTTCGAGCGCGTCTGCCGGGCGATGCGCCGAAACAAGCGCAGGTCGTATCCTTCGGATTCGAGTGCGGCGGCTACCCCGTCGCAGGTTACCGGATCGTCGTCGACCGCGAAGACTACCGGCATGGGATCCTCGATGTGCTCATGGCGCGCTCTTGCGCGAGAGGCCCAGCACGTTGGGAATCGGCCAGGGCTGATCGGCGAAACCCTCCTGTAGGCCGGCATCAGGGGCGCCGGTAAGTTCGTACTCGACTGTTCCCGACTTCACGAACATTTGAGCCTCGAGGCCGCCTTCGGTGTACATCGCATTCTTCAAGTCAGTGGCAGTGTAAGCAGCATATCGATGAGATCGTGCACCGTGTTAGGGGAGCGCGAATGGATGAACAGGATACGCCCGCGCTTATCGATTCCGACCGCAGCGATGCTCCAGCGATTGTGGAGCTGCTGCTCCCACACGTTTTGACCGTCCAACGACAGCATTCGGATGCTCTGCACGAGTGACAGTACTTGCGACGCAACGTTTCCGAAGTCCTGATGGTCGCCGATCGATGATTTGAAGTGGCGGCACCGTACTGTCGACCGGATCGAGCTGAACGCTCTTGTCCTTGGAACCCGGGGGTTATTGATGACGGCACCGCTTTTCATCAGCGAGACGCTGGTGATGTGGTCAGCCTGATACATGGCGGCGTTGATTGCTGCCACCAGTGACGCTTCCTGGACCCATTGCCGAGGAGTCTTGGCTCGTGGATGAGCGTCGGCGGCGGTGTGACGGTGAAGAGCTTGGGATCTGCGCGTAGGACGCGAAGATCTTGGCGCCTGGGCCAGGATCGAGCCTTGGGGACTCGAACTCGGCGAACTCAAGCCGGGTTCGAGCGTCTTCCATGCCATGGTCTTGGCCGCGGTCTTGCCGCTGCAGCCACCGGTCAGCGGCGGCAGCAGTAACGAGAGTGCGGCGAGGTGCGTGACGGCCAGGCGCAGGTTCATCGGTCAGGCGATCCGAGTTGTGGCGATGATAGGGGCAATGTTAGGGCCCCGCCCAGTGAACAGCCGCTGGAAGTAGGGCCGAATCCACCGCCGACGATTCCTTTGTCCCGGCCTGCGAAATCGCTGCACACACAATGCCCCGGCCCGCTGAGTAAGCAGGGCCGCGACACCGATCGAGGTGAAGCGCTCGCGTGAGGTCTGCATGCTGCTGCGCCCTTCGGCCCGTTCGGATTGGCTGCAACACGAGGCGCTGTCCGCTGTGCGGTATTTCGAAGATCTCGATCGTTCTTCGGCCGGTTCGGATTGGCTGCAACACGAGGCGCGCGGCAAAACCATGAGCTGCGAGTGAGGCGCATGCCGCGGTGTTCAACTCATCGCCCGATCACCACAACGCCGCTCGTTGCGATACCACTCCTCCCCGCCGGCCCCAATCGCCAAATACGCTGCAACGGCGTATCACCACTGACATGAAGATAGCCACCATGCTGCCCACGCCGATGATGCGTCGGACAAAGCGCATCGCCGTTGTCGTGATGGTCACTGCCACCGCGCGACTTGTAGTGGCGGTGATGCCACTCGATACGTCGCGCTGTACATCCTGGCGCCTCGCAGCGATGTCGTGAGCGCACAAACACCTCGGATCGCGACGCCGAGCGCTTCTCCAGCCACGTCATACGCTGCGCCAGAACTCTTCCAACATCGCCAACAACCCCACCCACGCCGGCAGCCGGCGCGACGCCGCGGAAAACGTCGGGCGGCTCGCCGACGGCAGATCTTCGTCGCCGATCGGCTGCGACCAATCGCAGCTCGCCGCATCGAGGCTGAGACGCTGTCGACGCGCTTCGATGCAACTCGAGAAATCGTTGGCCAATTCCAGCGGCAAGCGCAGGCGCATCATGCTCCCCGCCACCGACACCAACGCACCCTCGTCGCAGGCCGCGTGACCCGCGCGCTTCACGGCCGCCAACGTGTCGCCCGGTCCGCAGCGAAGCGAGGCCAGCCACGCTTCATCCGACATCGGCATCGGCGCGGCGATTCGACCTTCCATCGCACTGGCCCACAAAAGCGCCCGCTTCTCATCGCGCAATCGCTTCACCGTGCAAGTACGCAGATGCGAAACCCACAAAGCCTCGCACGATTCTTCGACGAATCCGCGGCCCAGGATCTGCACCACCAGCAGCGCCTTCTCGAGCCCGAACGCTCCATCCAGATACGCTTGCTGCAGGAGCTTGCGTTCTCGCAGCGCCCGCGCGACCCGCACGATCCTCGATGGTGGTGCGCCCCAACCCCAACCGGTTCTCGGCATACGATCCGATGCTCGCAAACCCCAACTCGCGCAGCGCGCCGTTGTCGTTCATCTCTGTCAACACAGCAGCGAGGTTGCGTTCGATCGTGTCGGCCGCACCGGCCAAGCACTTCAGTTGCCCTGTACCTCGCTGTCGGTCCCGACGCCCGCGCGCGACATCACCGTATCGAGTTGCGCGAGCACTTCGACGCCATCGTCATCGCCGGAAGTTCTATCCCCGACGGCGGACTCCGGATCCGACGGAGGATCGACCGCCTGCAGCCACGCTTGGAAAACGTCCGGGGCTTGTCGCTGGCGAACTCTTCTGCAACCAAACTCTCGATGAACGAGACGACCGTGGCATCGCCCCCTTCGACCCGGCGATACAGATCAAGCGCGCTTTCGAACGCAGCCCGCACCTCAGGCGGAACAGGAATGACCCACGACACACGTGGCAGATCGTCGATGTCGTCCGGTTGCGACCAGCGCTCTGTGGCCGTGAACTACGACCTGCCATCAACGAATCGTCAGGTTCCAACAACTCGCGACTGGAAGACGCTCTCGGCTCCGCCTCGGCAAGCATGCCATCGCCAATGACAACACCAGCCGCCGCACCGAAGCCAACTTCTTCCGCACGTCGATCGGCATCCTCGTCACCACACCTCGTCGCAGCAGCTTGACTCGCACCGCCCGCGAGCCCTTCCGCATGCCGATCGGCATCCTCGTCACCACACCTCGTCGCAACGGCTTGACTCGCACCGCTCGCGGAGCCCCTTCCGCATGCCGATCGGCATCCTCGTCACACACTTCGTCGCAACGGCTTGACTCGCACCGCTCGCAGGCCCTTCCGCATGCCGATCAGCATCCTCGTCACCACACCTCGTCGCAACGGCTCGACTCCCACCGCCACCGAGTCCTACCTCACGCCGATCGGCACCCTCGCCATGCACCTCGTCGCCATGGGTTAGCTCGCGTCGCCACCAAGTCCCGCCGCACAGTGATCGTCATCCTCGCCACCACACTTCGCCGCAACGCGTTGTTTTCAGCGTCGCTAGCGAGCTCTGCCTCGCCGATCGGCGTCCTCGCAGCCGATCGTCGACACAACGGGTTGGCTCGCATCGTTACCGAGTCCTACCTCACGCCGAACATGCACTCGCCACTCTTCCTCGTCGCAACGGGTTGGCTCGCGTCGCGACCGACTCCCGCCGCCACCGATCTGCATCCTCGCCAGCACTCTTCGTCGCACCGGCTCGACTCGCATCTCCACCGCGCGCAGCGCCAACCAAGTCATCAGAAATCGCGAACTCATCACCAGCAATCGCCTGAGCCTCGCGCGCCATCTCCCTCAACCGACCCACGTTCAACCGCCGCGCTCTCTCGACCCACACCCGAAGCGTCTCTTCCGTCGCCACCCGCCCCACCAACATCGCCTTGCACAACCCAATCGGCGCGCCACCATCGCCGCCCGTCACCGCCACGCGCAACCCCGGCAAGCGCTGAATCGCGTCATGCAAATCGGCATGCCCGCGCAGCCACTTTCCGGTGCGTTCCAATTGCTCACGCGTGAAATCGTGCAACGACGAAGCCCCCGCACTGCGCCACAACTCCCCTCGACAACCAGCGCGCACACCTTCGACAACGGCAACAACACCTGCACCGATTGCACCGCGAGTCGACGCGCGACTGCATCGCCATTCACAGCATCGAGCCATGGCGAGAGCACTGACAACTTGTTCGCACGCGAGATTGTTGTGGACACGCTGCACCCTTGAAGTGCTGTGAAGGTACCAACAAATCACACGAACAACAATCGAAAGTAGCAAATGAATGAACAAATATTTTGCGCAGGCGAGATGACGTGACAAGCGTGCGCGTGCAAGGTGTGCGGGCTGCACCAGAGAGATTGGTGTGGCGCTACTGAACGTGCTCGCCGATGACAGATGCACCGTCAACTGAACGACTCAGGCGCCTCTGACAACCCTCGCGCCACGCGCAGGAGAACAAGTTCAGGCGCATCTGTCGACGCTCATGCAGGACGCCAGCAAAAGTGCCGTTCGGGCGCCTCTGACAACCCTCGCGCCACGCGCAGGAAAACAAGTTCACGCGCATCTGTCGACGCTCACGCAGGATGCCAGCAAGAGTGCCGTTCGGGCGCCTCTGTCAACCCTCGCGCCACGCGCAGGAGAACAAGTTCACGCGCATCTGTCGACGCTCTCGCAGGACGCCAGCAAAAGTGCCGTTCGGGCGCCTCTGACAACCCTCGCGCCACGCGCAGGAAATAGAGTTCACGCGCATCTGACAACTCTCACACTGCATGCCAGCAAAAGAGCCGCTCAGGCCCACCTGACACGCCGCGCGTCACTCGCCAGAAACAAGCAGTCGACGCGCATCAAACGCTTCTCACGCCACGCGCCAGCAAAAGAGACATTCACGCGCATCTGACACTCTCGCGCCGCAAGCCGGCAACAGAACAGCTCAGACCCATCTGACAACTCCCACACCGCACACCAGCACCAAAACCGCCCACGCGCATCTGAGGCCTCTCGCGCCGGTAAGAAGATCGCCTGAACGCACCTGACAACTCCCACACCGCACACCAGCACCAAAACCGCCCACGCGCATGTGACCCTCTTCCCACCACACGCAATCAACAAACCTAAGCTTCCACACAGATGGTGGACACCCTGTTCAGACTGCGGTAAGGCGGGTTGCGTAGATCCGCTCTCGCCACGCAAGAGCAACAAAACCGCTCGCGCTCACGTGGTCCCGTTCGCGCCACCCGCGACCCACCCAACCACGCCGACCTCACCCCCTCGAGCACCACCCCGAACCCCACCCTCGCGAAAAAACGCAGCCGCCCTGCTCCACCGGCAGCCGCACTCACCCACTGCCCAAACAACGACCCACCCTGCGCCGAAACAACAAAACAGCCGACAGCGACGAGAAACCCAACCCCAAGGTCGCGACCACCCAGTCACCGAGCCGTCGAGCTCTCGTCCTTCAATTCACAGCAGCGGGCCTGTCCGCTCTTCCCAACAGGAGCGCGTCATCGATCCGTGCGCCACACGCAAGATCCGCCAGCGCTTCGATCAGCACGTGCGTACCACGCTGCAAGTCAGCAACGGGAATCTTCTCGTCGACGTCGTGACCCGGGTACGGTTGTCCTGGGAACCACATTCCAAACGCGATCGCGTTCGGAATCCGCTTGGCATAGGTCCCGCCTCCGGCAACCGCGGGGCGCGCAGCAACGCCGGTCGCGCGCTGGTAGCTTGCGAGTAATCGCTTCACCAGCGGCGCCTCGGGGTTGAGTGCCAGTGGTGTGTCGTCCCAGTAACCATCGATCGTGAAGCGCGCTCCGGTCGCTTGTTCGAACGCTCGAACCCGCTCTTCAAGATAGGCGCGAATTTGCGGGCCGGTGCGCGGGGGTGGCCGCCGCAGCACGATCATCATCCGCAGCGAGCCGTCATCTCGAGGCGCTATCGTCGCGACGTTGACGAGGTAACGTCCCCAGACGGGGTCGTCTTCTACCAGACCGAGGCCAGTCCCGTAGAGGTCTTCACCTGCAAGGCGAGCGAACGCAAGCAGATCGTCTTCGCCTGACGGAGGCAAGAGCCGTTCCGTCGCACGCGCCAACGCAACGAGTGCATTCCGTCCGCCCTCGAGATTCACGCCGCCGTGCGCCGACTTTCCGTGCGTTACGATCTCGAGCAACGCAGCATTCTCACTCCGGACAGCCACTTCCAATCGCGTACCTTCCGGCAGCGCGGCCGAGGCGAGCTTCGTTTGCAGGTCGTGCCAATCCGGCGAGCCGTTGAGCCAGCGCAGCACGAGCTGCGCGCGATCGGGGACGATGCTTGGTGCGAGTCCGGCTTGCAACGACTCGATTCGATAGGGAAGCTTCGAGCTGCCGCGTGGTCCAGGTTTGGTATCCAAAAACAGTCCCGTCCACGCTTTCTCACCGACCACCACCGGGAAGACGTAATCGAGTACCAGCGAGTAATCGGGAGCGGCGTGATGCGCGAGATACTCGGCGATGTCGGTGTTGTCGCTCTCTTCATCGGAGCCGACCAACAGTCGCACGGTGTGCGTGCGTGTCGGGCCGGCCTGCTCGAGTGCCTTCATCGCCAGCATGGCTTGCACGAGTGGGCCCTTGTCATCGCACGACCCGCGCCCCAACACGTAACCATCCTTCGTCACGCCGGCGAACGGTGGGATCGACCATGCGCGCTCTTCCACCGGCTGGACGTCGCCGTGAACGACAAGTCCGAGTACGGGCGCCGCCGCCGGACCGGCGAGTTCGATCTCGACCACCTTGCCCGTATCGCGTGCGACGAGCCCCAACCCCGCTGCGGTCTTCATCAGCCACGCCTGTTGTGCGTCGCGAGCCCCGGTGTTGCCTTGGTACGTCGGGAAGCGAATCGCTTGTTCGAGCAGAGGCACCAACTGGCCGGCAAGTTGCGCGTCGAAGTAGCTTCTGGCCGTCGCCGCATCTCGCGGAGCGTTGCAGGCCGGGAGTGAGATCACGGCGTACGACAGGAAGATCAGTTGGCAGATCGTAAACGCCCTGAGCCGCTGTACTGATGCGCTGCTAATCGACATGTCGTCTCCCCAATCGAGTGCGGCCCAATCGTGACCAACGGTCCGAGCCGCAAGCGGTGAATCGAAGGGAGTATCGCGGATCTGCATGCGCCGAGGAAGTCGAGATCGGAATGGAAGGGGATTGCACCGCGACCCCTGCCCCGAAAAACACTCGCCTGACAAATCGCATGGCCGCTCGTCCTAGAGAGATCCGCCTTGGAGGATCCGATGCGTCGCATGGCACTGATGTTGGTAACGTCGCTGTGGCTCCTGTCCCGCCTCCAGCCGGGGCTCGAAGCCGCGACACCCGGTGGCATCGAGTCACAAGCCGAGTTCATCGCACGGTGTACGCGCGAAACCATCGCGGCCAATCCACAGTCGACGAGCTGGGCGAAGGACCAGTGCACACAGCAGTGGGAGGCGGTGGTCGCCGCCGGCCCGATGGCCGAAGCAATCCTTACTGCCGAGCCAGCCACTGCCATCGCCGTCGATCCCACGAAAATTGCCGCGCGCCTCTCGATGATTCAGTGGAGCGCAAAGCCGCAAGGAAAACTGGTCGCGTCCGGAACCCTCGCCAACAAGCTCGCCGTGCAGATCGAGCGCTCGCCGGCGAGCCTCAACTTCTACTGGAACGAGACCGGCGCCCTGATTCCTTACGATGTCGTCGAAGCGCTGCGCGCGCGCGGCGCCAACGTGGCGATGGTCGGTTGCTATGCGTTGGGTGTCGGCGAGAGGAGCCGAATCTACCGCGTCGAGATCGCTGGACGGGTACCATTCGCGCTCGGCATTTACGACCGCACCGCGCCGACCGCGAATGCCGATTCGTTCTACAACGTTGCCGCCAGCCTGAGCGGCCGGATACCGAGCCTCGCGCAGCTCCGTAGCGACGGCAACGATTGGGCGGCAACCTGCCCGCAGTAATAGACGACTACGCGCCGCGCGCTCATCGATCGTCAGTTCAACCCGCTGATTCGAGCCGGCGGACGACGGTCAACAAACACAATGGCCGCAGCGACGACATCGCTGCGGCCATGGCACTCCAAGTTCGTCGCTACTTGCCGAAGCGGTACTGCACTCCCACCGACAGCATGCTGCGATCGTATTCGTGACCTGAGTTGTTCTTATCTCCGACATCCTTGAATCGTTGGTAGTCGAAGTGCACGCCCCAGTGCCCACCCTCGTCGATCGTCACCTCGCAGCCGAGCCCGAAACTCAGGCTGGTGCCCGAATCGTCATACGGATAGAAGCCGCTCGTGTCACGGTATGAAACCTTTTGCTTCCAGCGAAAAAACCCGATCGTGCCGAACGTGCGAAACCGCTTCTGCTCACCGGGTGCGAACCCTCCGACGAACGAGAAGTCAAACCCGTCCGCAGTGAGCTTGTCGGTAAAGCCACCAAATGCCGGGCCGTCATAGTTTCCAGCGCCGAGATCGACATACGAAACCACGACGGCCATGTTGGGATGGAATTGGTATCCACCGAAGACACGCAGAGCAGTGTCGGTCTCGTCCCTGTTATCGATAGGTCCGCCGACCTCGTAGTCATACTGCTTGGCAACGCCGACGGAGGTTCCAGCCATCCAGCTCTGTGCCTCGGCGGCCGATCCCCATGCCAGCAACACACCCATAACCCCGACAAGCAACCGACCTCGCATCGTGCCTCCCATTCGTTGCCGGGCCGCAAGCGCACGGTTCCACCCGGTGCGGCCGACGTCTACCAACAGTAAACGGAGAAAGGCAGTCACCTCCCCACGTCACGGCTGATTTTCTTCAAACCGGCTGTGGGGATTCGGGAACACGACCCCGCCCCGGAGCCGAAGTCGCCTCAGAAGAAAAGGCCCCGGCAGGCCCCGGAAAGGCGGCGATCGCCTTCGCCAAGTTCGAAGGGCGTTATTCGCGGGATGCGCTAGTCTGACGCGCGAGGAGGAGATTCCATGGCTCCACGCCGCGTGCTACTTGCTATCGCCGTTATCGCCCTGATCGCCTGCGCGACCGTCCCGATCACCGGCCGAAAACAGCTCAGCCTGATCCCCGCCGGAGAGATGCTCGGGATGAGCGCTCAGCAGTACGGCACCTTCCTCAAGGACGCGAAGCTCAGCAAGAACGCCGAGCAGACCGCACTCGTGCGCAAGGTGGGAGTGAACATCCAGAAGTCGGTCGAACGCTATATGCAAAGGCATGGTCTTAGCGATCAACTCGCCGGCTACAAATGGGAATTCAATCTGGTTGAAAGCGACGAGGTCAACGCGTGGTGTATGCCGGGAGGGAAGGTCGTCGTCTACTCGGGCCTGCTGCCGGTGACCAAGGACGAGGCCGGCTTGGCAGTTGTGCTGGGGCACGAGATTGCTCACGCCATCGCCGAGCATGGCAACGAACGGGTCAGTCAAGGTCTGCTCGCTCAGCTCGGCGGTGTGGCACTCGCCGTCGCGATCAAGGACAAGCCACAGCAAACGCAGCAACTCTGGATGACCGCCTTCGGAGCGGGCGCGCAGTTTGGAGTCTTGCTTCCGTTCAGCCGACTGCAGGAGAGCGAAGCCGACCGCCTCGGGCTGATTTTCATGGCGATGGCCGGCTACAACCCCAAAGAGGCGCGCGACTTTTGGAAGCGAATGTCGTCGCAAGCGAGTGGGCAGAAGCCACCCGAGTTTCTGAGCACGCACCCTTCCGATGAAACCCGCATCGCGAAGATCAACGAGCATCTTGGCGAGGCGATGAAGTACTACAAAGCGGCACTCAAGCGCGGGCAGAAGTGACGGAACGGTTTGCCTGCTGCTGTCCTTCGCAACAACTGCAAACTCGCGCGTTCTTGATCTTTGGATCTTCCGTTTGCGCATGATCCAGATGGGTCATGCGCACCGCGGCGCCCGATCCTTACCTGCACGCAAACCGGTGGGGCGCGATGCGCACACTGCGTGTCGCCCACACACTCGTCAACCACTTACGTTGCGGGCGACATCTTCACCGGCGACGACGTCCGGATCGGCATCAACGAGTTAGGCACGATCGGAGCTGGGCAGGGGGCGTTGGGCGTCGGTCTGCAGTGGGCAGGTGACACGCGGAATCGTCAGCCCACTCAAGGGCAGTGATCGGTGGCAGTAGCGACTCCGGCATCCCGGCTCGCCAGCCGCCCCGCACTGGCATCGTCGTAGCTGCCAGGCCCAGTGCTTGCGACACCGCGCACCAGGTACCACGCCCCATCGCCCGGCGTGATCGTATCGAGCGGCTCGATCGACGTGGCCGGCGTGTTGTCGCTGACGCAGTGCGTGCCGGCGTTCGCGAAGTTGCCCGCGCTGCCCCGCAACGCGGCAAGCGATCCGGCAACAATGTCGTACCCAAACGCCTCGGGGCGTGCGGCCCAACGCAGCGTGGTCGACGCGTGAGCGTCAATGGCCTCGAGGTGATCGACGTGCGCCGCGGTTGGCTCTTGCGCACAGCCGCAATACAGACCGCCGCTGTTGGTGTCGGCCACGGTTTGAATGCCGCCAAAGATAATCAACTGCGTCCCGGCGGCGGTGGCAGTGTGCGACGTGCGGCCCGCGGCAGCACCCACGACACTCATCGGAATCCAGCTATCGCTCTCGGCGACGTACATCGCGCCTTCACTCGGCAGACCGGGCGAGGCGGTGGGGTCGCTTCCACCCCAAACCACGATCGCGCCGCACATCGGCGTTTGCGTGTGGTGCTCGCGCGGAGTGAGTGGCGACTCGTCGATCGAGTCCCAAAGATCGGCGAACGCGTCATAGCGAGCGCCCTCGCCGGTGGGAGATCCATCGCCATTCAACCCACCCCACACCACGCCCCACTGACCCGACCATTCGAAGCGCACGTCAGATCGCGCGGGCGGCGCCTTGAACGAAGCGGTGGGTCGCCAACGATCGAGCAACACGTCGTAGCGTGCACCGTCGCCGAGCGGGAAGGGATTCTTGCCACCCCACACCACCATTTCGGTACCCGACCACAACGCACCGTGCGTGCTGCGTCGTACCGGCGCGCCGAGTGTGCTCATGCTGCGCCAACTGTTGCTCGCCAAGTCGAAAACGGCGCCGGTGTTCGACGAACCGGAAGACGCATCCTCGCCGCCCCAAATGATCATCTCGCGGCCGGTCCACACCGCGCTGTGCTGAGAACGGGCCGATGGTGCACCGGCGAGTGGTAGTGCGGTCCATCGATCGAGGGCCGGGTCATAGCGCGCCCCGTCGTTGAATCCAGGCGGCGCTTCACCACCCCAGACAATCATCTCGCGGCCGGTCCAAATTGCGGTGTGATCCCAACGCGGCGCTGGTTGATCGATGCTCGACAACGCCGACCAGGTGTCGGTGGCCGGTTCATAGCGACTCCCATCGGCGACCGCATCGACGAAATGTTCGCCACCCCATACCAGCAACTCGCTGCCGGTCCACACCGCGGTGTGCAGCCGTCGAGCGAGCGGTCGAACGATCTCGCTACCGTCCGTTGCGATCCAGCGATCGAGTTGTGGATTGTAGCGACCACCGCTGTGTCGCCTTTCTCCGCCCAGGAGTTCTCCACCCCAGACGATCATCTCGCTGCCGGTCCACACGGCGCTGTGTCCACCGCGTGCAACAGGCGCGTTCGTCAGCGTGAAGGGAGTCCATGAGTTGGCCACCGGATCGAATCCTGCGCCGCTTTGCAATGAGCCACTCACGCCGTTGCCGCCCCACACCAACATGCGATTGCCGGTCCACAGAGCCGTGTGTGCGTTGCGTGCGGCCGGCGCTCGAGTTAACGACGTGGCGGTCCAGAGCCCGGTGATCGGATCGAATGAGCCGCCTGTGTCGAACAGAGTGTTGAGCTCTTGTCCACCCCACACCACCATGCGGCTGCCTGTCCACACGGCGGTGTGTCCCGATCGTGGTGTCGGTGCGCCCGCGGGGAGCAAGCGCTGCCACACATCGAACTGTGGTTTCCAACGATCACCATCGTTGTAGTAGACAACGTTGCCAGCGGCATCACGCGTCTCGCCGCCCCACACGATCATCTCGGTGCCGGTCCAGACGGCGCTGTGACTCATGCGCGCACGCGGTCGACCCGGAAATCCCAGCGCAACCCAAGTATGGGTGACAGGGTTGTAGCGCGCGCCGTTGTTCCAGACGGTGGGGATGAACAGCTCCAGATTGGCGCCGCCCCAGATGATCATCTCGCTGCCGGTCCAGACCGCACTGTGACCAAGACGCGACAGATCACCGAGCATCGTGGGGCGACTCATGCTTTGCCATGTATCGGTGGCGGGGTTGTAGCGCGCACCGTCTTCGAGCGTTTGTGGGTAGTCCTTTCCGGCCCACACGATCATTTCGGTGCCGGTCCAGATGGCGGTGTGCCCGGCGCGTCCTGTCGGTGCGCCGAGTTCGCTGATGGGCGACCACGTGTCGGTAGCCGGATCGTATCGCGAGCCGGATCGCAGATAGTTTCCTTCCAACCCGCCCCACACGATCATCTCGCTGCCGGTCCAGATCGCGGAATGGCCAGCACGTCCCACAGGTGCGTTGCCGCCGATCGGAGACCAACTGTCGGGAGTGCACGATGCGTCCTGTAGCGCGGGGAGATTCACTCTTGGAGTGACCGGGCTTGCAGCAGAAAATCGATCGCGCGCGCTGCTCCACCATTGGTCGAACGACGCGCCCTGCAGCAATGCAGGGGTTACAGCCTCACGCAACAACGCATCGACCAGCGCAGGCCGCACCATCGCCTCGACGATCGAGACAGGGTCGTTGTCGAGCGCTCGCCACATCTCGAGCAAGCGCTGACGATCGCGACTGCGCCGCGCGATGCTTTCGAGCGAATGTTGAAGCTGTTGGTCGTCGATCGAAATTGAGAACAGCGTTTGCAACGCCTGCTGTTTTCGCAGCGTATCGAGCGCGCGTTCGCGGAGGAGATCGTCGGAAAGCACGTCGCTGCCAGCAGGCTGCTTTCCAGCGTTGTGCACCGGCCAGAGACGATGCGCCATGCGCACCGCCTCCAACCGGCGCAACACCGAAATGCGATCCTCCTGAGCGAAGGTCATGGCCGGCGGCAACAAAGCGACGATTAGCGTTGCGAGCGCTAGGAGAGGAGGGAGGGGTCGAGGAGTGCCGCTGGCCATGCAGGGACGGTAGCCGGTTTGCGCAGACTTCGCGTGATGAAACCGATGGTTGCGCGGTAGCTGAGCCGCACGCTAACCACGATTTACCGCGCGTTTGCGAAAACGGATGGCCGCTGACCGAAACTTCACATTGCAAACAGATCACTCGACAGTAGCGCGACGGTTGGGCCAAGATGCTCCGGGCGTTTTGGTCTGTATTGTTCGCACGCGCCCGGAGGGGGGAGCGATGAAGCGGAATCTCTGGTTGGTGGCGACACTCGCACTCGCATTTGGCTGCACACGCACGACAATGCCGATTCGTGAGGCGCGTTCGCTGGCTGAGGCGCGTGCGCTTGCCGCGAGCGAATCGCGCGCGATTCTGATCGACGTGTCGACACACGGTTGCGCACCGTGCAAGGCGTTCGACCAAGCGTCCACGAGCGACAACGACCTGCGTGAAGCGCTCGCCCACGTGATCCTGATTCGCTCGGCGCCGGACGGTGCACCCGACCTCGAACCCTGGCGCCGAAACGTGTCGGGCTACCCGACGTTCATCCTGCTCGACCGCGAGGGTAGAGAGATCGATCGCTGGAGTGGATTCGGTGGAGCCGATAACTGGCGACGTGAGTTCGACAACGCACTCGCCCAAAACATCGGACTCGATCAATATCGTGCTCGACACGAGCGCGAGCCCACGGTTGCATCCGCACTTCGATTGGCACGAATCGCCGATGACTCCGGCGATCCGATCTTGCAGTTGAAGTACCTCGACCAAGCGTTGACGTTGCCAGGCGAGAAGCCGGTGGAACTGCGACGCGAACAACTCCGCACGCTGATCGCCGCCGGCTTTGTCAATCGGAAAGAACTTCCCAACTACGACCAGCGACTGATCGAGGTTGGCCTGGGCGCCCGTGATGCGTGTCGCGCCGACGCCGACTGTTTGCTTACGCTTGCGCGGATCGTTACGGACCGGCAGCTCTGGAGTAGTACGCAAGCAACGGTGATCGAGTCGCTGCTCACCGCGCTGCCGCCCCAACTCAGCCCGGAGCAAGAACGTCGACGCGTCTCCCTTCGCGCGCGAACCGTTTGGATGCTTCAGCACGATCAGGCGGCAGCACTCGCACTGTGGCAACAGCATCTCGAGTCACAACCTCGCCCCAGCCTGGACTCGGCGCTCGAGTTCGCCGCGTGGGCGTTCGAGGAACGAATCGGCTTCGCGCCCGTCGAAGCGGCTTGTCTTGCTGCGCTCGAGGCGGCAACCGAACCCCAAAAGCAGGCCGCACTGCTCGACGCGATCGGTGAAGCTCGCTTCAATCTTGGCCGAGTCAGCGAAGCGATCGACGCGATGGATCGTGCTGCGACGCTCGAACCGACCAACCCTCGGCATGCGGAGGCGCGCGATGCCTGGCGTGTGTTGTCGGAGAAGCGACCAACCACTCCCGCGGTGCTTTGAAGACCATCCCTGGCTGCGCACGCTTGAACTGCTTCAGCGGGCCGCCGCGACCCCGCCGGCGCGCCGGCATCGAATCCGGAACACCGGCCCGGGACCTGGAGCCACCAGTTCGAGAGAGCCGCCGTGCGCTTCCACCAGCGAGCGCGCGATGGCAAGGCCCAGTCCACTCCCGCCACGTTCTCGCGCGGTCGTGAAGAACGGCGTGAACAGCTTTGCCGCGTTCGCATGCGAGACGCCGGAACCGGTATCGGCTACATCGATCACCACGAAGTTGTCGTCGACAACAATCTGCACCGAAGTCTCGACCGCGTTGCCGCCATGCGTGCGCGAATTCTCCAGCAGCGAGGTCAGCACACCGTCAAGAACCGGCTCCTCCATGGCGATCGATACGGAAGGTCCTTCGACCTCCACCGAGAGGCCGGTTTCACGAAGGCGCGCGGCAACCGAGTCGGCAACGACCCTCGCGTTGCACGAACCGCCGCCCGGTTTGGCCACGTCGGCGTGGGCAAAATCGATCAACCGCTGCACCAGATGCTCGAGTCGAGCACCGGCTTGCGAGACGCTCCCAAGAAATCGGCTGCGTTCGTCCTCGGTCATTGTGGCGTTGTGGTCGTGAAGCAGTTCCATCGCGCCGCGAATCGTGGTGAGCGGCGTCTTGAACTCGTGTGACACGTGATCGGCAAAACTGCGGATGTAGTCACCCCGTTGTTCGAGCGTGCGAGCCATGCTGGCAAGGCCCGCTGAGAGTTGCGCGATCTCGGCAATCCCGGGGCGATCGACCTCGCGTACTGCACCTTTCTCTCCCGCTTCCGCGCGACGGGCCTGCTCCACAAGCGCGTGAAGCGGTCGTGCTACGGTCAGCGAGACGAGCAGGCTGATCCCCACCACCACGCCAAGCAAAATAGCAGCGGCGAGCAGCAGTGGTCGGCGGTTGAGCCACAGCGCTTTTGAAATGTCCATCGGAGTACGCGAAAGAATCACAGCGCCGACAACCTCGTCTCCGACACGCACTGGAAGCGCCACGAAGACTCGGTAGCGCTGACCTCGGCTCATCGACTCGAGCGCCGGCCGCCCAGACGCGGGGGTTCGTGCGCGAAGAAGGCTCACGCGCTGCCCCCTGAGCGCAGCAGCGACCTCTGTGCGATCGGCGAGCGAAAGCCCAGCTTCGCTTCCCGACGTGGCGACCACGATGCCGTGGCGATCGACCACACGAACTCCGGAAAGCGTCTCGCGCGATGCTGCTTGGAGCACGGTTGTGATTCGCAACCCGGCGGCCGCCGCGGCGACATCAACCTCCGTTGTCGCGGGCTGCGCTGGCGCCGCCGGTGGCAGGATGCGATCACGTTGCAGGTCGATCCGCGGCGAGGCGGCGCGCAGTGTCTCTTCATCGAGCGGCTCGATCGGTTGAGGCGGGCCGAGTTCGCGGCGATACGCTTCGCGAACGAGCGCACCTTGGGTGAGCAGTTGCGCCTCGGTTCCCCTGACGAGTTCGTTCTCGTAAAGGTGCAGCATGGCGACGAGTCCAAGCGGCAGCAGCAAGATCAGCAGATTGACGATCAACAAAATGGTGCGAAGCCGCGGATACCAACGCACGCTCGCGGTGTCAGGCACAGGTTCCTACCCGGTACCCGACTCCGCGCACGGTTTCGAGTGGCTCACCGCCAGCCTCAGCGAACTTGTCGCGAATCCGCCGCACGTGGCTGTCGATCGTTCGATCCGAAACGTGTGTCGGCTCTTTGTAGGCGGCGTCCATCAGCGCCTCGCGTGAGAACACGTGGCCTGGGCGCGCGAGCATCACCCTCAGCAGGCTGAACTCGACAGCCGTGAGCGACACCTGTTTGTTGTCCCACGTGGCTTGGTGCTGGTCGAGGTCGAGGCTCAACCTGCCGCGTGTCATGACCGACCTCGCCACCGGTTCGTGTGGAGCCGCATGGGATCGTCGCAATAACGCCCGCACGCGTGCCACGAGTTCGCGCGGGCTGAACGGCTTCGCGACGTAGTCGTCGGCGCCGATCTCCAAGCCGACTACCTTGTCGATCTCATCGGACTTCGATGAGAGAAAGAGGATCGGCACATTCGACCGGAGGCGGACGTGTCGACAAACCTCGGTCCCATCCAACTCGGGCATCAGGATGTCGAGGATCAGCAGGTCGGGCTTGGATTCGGTAACGAGTCGAAGGGCCTCCGCGCCATCGCCTGCTTCCACGCACTCGATATTCTCGCGACGCAGCGCAAATCGAACGACCTCGCGAATGTGAGGATCGTCGTCGGCGATCAGGACGGTAGTCGGGCGACTCATGCCGGGAATATTAGGGCCGGATTGCCCTCTGCACGGAATCTGCACGAACTCTCCTGGAAGTAGGCACTCGCAGCGCAACGTTGCGGCGCACTGTCTGGCTGTGACAAGGAGACTTCAATGTTGCACCGCATGATCGCGATCATCGTTATCTTCCTGGGATTGACCGCAGCCTGGTTCGTTCTGGCTGGAAGCGTGCTCCACAGAACCTGGAATACCGACGACCGGCTCAAGAACGAGGTCGCCGCGCTGTGGGGTGATCAACAGGAACAGACGTCGCCCGAGATCCGGTTTCTGCGGCCGCAGAAGGTTACCGACACGGAGACTGTCGAGGATCCTGTGACCAAACAGAAGTCCCTCGTGACCCGTGAGCGTGAGGTCGAAGTGGAGGAGCCGCAGATTCTCGACGGGTCCAAGATCGCGGTCGGCCTGTCCCTCGAGCAACGCAAGAAGGGACTCTTGTGGTATTCGACGTACGGCGTCGACTTCGAGGCCGACTACCTCTATGTACATGACAGCGATCAAGCCGGTGCCGTCGAGATCACGTATCGGTTTCCAACCACGCTTGCGATCTACGATCGATTCCGCTTCGAGGTGAACGGCGTGATGGACCCCTCGATCGTTCCGGTCGATGACGGTGGCGTCAAAGTTGTGCGAGCGCGTGTGCCGGTGACGAAGGGCAGTCGTGTTCCGTTCACCGTTGCCTATGCCTCGCGCGGGCTGGATGGATGGCGCTACTCCTTCGGCAAGAATGTGAATCGTGTGAAGAATTTCGAGCTTGCACTCACGACAGATTTCTCCGCGATCGACTATCCAGCCGGGACGATTTCGCCGCAGACACGTGAGCGGGTGGGTGCAGGCTGGAAGCTGCGTTGGGTTTCGGACAACTTGATCTCCGGCTTCGCGATCGGAATGGAAATGCCGCGGCGGATCAACCCGGGCCCGCTTGCCGCCGAGATGACCTATTTCGCACCGGTCTGCTTGTTCTTCTTTTTCGTATGGATGTTTGTGATCACGCTGATGAAAAGGATCGAGCTGCATCCAATGAACTATCTGTTTCTCGGCGCAGCATTCTTCGCCTTTCATCTGTTGTTTGCGTACTCGGTGGACCATATCGACGTGGTGCCGGCGTTCATCGTGGCCTCGATCGTGTCGGTTTTCTTGGTGATCAGCTATCTGCGACTGGTTGTGGGGTTACGATTTGCGGCAATCGAGGCTGGCGTGAGCCAGCTCGTCTACTTGGTGTTCTTCTCCTGGGCGCACTTCCTCGAAGGGTTCACGGGGTTGATCGTCACGATCGGTGGCGTCCTGACACTGTTTGCTCTGATGCAACTGACAGGCAGAACTCGCTGGAGTGAGATCGACACCTCGCGTGGCCAGGGTTCTCCCGTCGCGCCCGAAGCGGGGCTCTCATGACATGTTCAGGCAATCCGCGGAAGGCCATTGACGCGAACCAAGTGAGCCGGTGCCACTGACGCACCGGTTACGTTCATTGCCTCGGACGGCCGGTGCAAATCGATTGACGACAGGCGCGACGACTACACACTGCTCGTCCCCGAGGGTCGTTACGCCGGCGCGCCAGCGGGACCTGCAATCCGATCTGCACGGGCACCGCCGCCTCGAGTACGGTCACGAACAGTCCGACTTCGCCATCGCCAAGCCGTCACCGGTGAACGCCGCTCTCCCGCGCCGAGCATGTGGTGTGGTGTCGCTGTGTCCCTTGCCAGTTCACGGCTGGCGGGGCACGCAGTCCGCGAGACCCAGTTCCCGCGGCATCCGCTCCGCGACACGTGGTTGTGCGGACTCGGCAGAGTCGCTTCAGGCGTCACTGCTTCCCTTACCAAGCGAGGGCACTCTCTTGGCCTGGAGGAACGATGCGCCGAGGTCAAGTCGTCACGGTCGCGGTGGCCTTGCTTGGATTGTCGTGGGATGCGTCGCGCTGCTGCGGCCTCCGCGAGAGCAACCTGTGGGAGATGCTCGAGAGGGCCGAGGCGCTCGTGATCGGCGCAGAAGTTGCCAGGGATGTTCGACAGACGGTGGTGGAGCGCCAGGTCGTCGAAGCCGTGGTCGATGGCGATGAGGAGGGAAGCCCTGCAATCCCACGAATCGAGACCGTGAGGGAAACGGTGAATGTCTTACAGGTGACGATCAAGCTCGACGAAGTCGTTCGAGGTTCGAACCAAACGCTGCAACCAGGAGCGCTTCTACTCCAGCAGTACAACTCCAGGGCTCCCGAGGAGCCTCTGGACGTTCGTCACACGTTTTCCGCCAGCACTGCAGAAGGCAGGGTCTTTCTATATCCGCTAGATCAATGGTGCGATTCCGCTTCCTGCCGAGAACGCTTCGGCGCCTTCGTCCGCCGCGCTGCAAAGCTGCTTGAGTCGCCGGAAGTCTCACTACGAGCGGTCGCGGACTGGAGTCTGTCGCTCGCAGCGGACGACGACTTGTGGTCAGCCGGGTTGGTAACGCTCGCGACGCAAGCGAAGGTCACGGCGCTCCCTTCCACCGGCATCGATGGAGAGCAGAAGGTGCACGTCGAGAGGCTTTTCGAGCTCTTGACCGAGAAGGAGATCGCTCACCTGGTCGAGCTCGCACTCGAGGCTGGGCCCCACTCGGAGCGCTTCCTGGCGACGATCAATCTGCCGTTCGAACGGGTTCCCGCAGAGCTCCTCGCCGCCGCACACCACGAGGTCGAGACGATCCTCGAAATCGGTGGGGACCTTGCTCATGCTCAGGCCTTGATCGAGAGGCTCGTCTTCATGCACGCCGACTCATATCAAAAGGCGCTCGAAGAGGCCTATCAACCAGAGGATGGGCCAGTCGCTCGCAGCGCACGCACGCTTTGGCTGCGGATCAATGATCTGCAAGTCGACGAAGGGAAGAACCTCCCGCTGCTTCGCCATGCGTGGGCGAGTCTGATTCAGGAAGGGTGGATCCCCGATGGTCGCTACGACATCGCGTGGTGGCAGCCGGACCTCGCCGCCGCGGCATTCGAACACTTCGATCTTCTCGACTGGGAATGGAGTGTCGATCCCGACGGCGTGGATGATGGTGACTCCGCAGAGCGCCCGCCGGACGAATGGGAATCGCGCTGGTCGGCCAAGTCCGCAGGGGAAGGCGAGGCAGAACAGTCGATCGAGGTCGACAAGTGACTTCGCTCTCGACCGAGACGAGTACCATCGGGGCGGCACTCTCGTCACATACCGAAAATCACCGACTTGGCATCATCGAGTCCTACGCTGCCACGTGGCTACCCGTTCCTTTTCGACACGAATGCACCGGAGTAGCGATGCGCTGGAATCTGCAGCTTTCGATCGCACTCGCTGCGCTTTTTCTGGCGTGCTTGCCGGCACACTGCCTACCGCGATCGCGGCCACTCTGGGATGAGCTTGTCGAAGTCGATGCGATGGTGTTGGCCGAACCGATCGCCTACGCCATTCACGAGGGGCTGAGTTACATTCCTTTCGAGCCGCAGATCGGGTCTGATGGACTGTCGAGGGTCCCTGAAGATCCGCAAAAAACAGCTTCAAGTTCGCGATCGAGCCGGCGGTCTGGACATCTGCGAATCACGGCTCGCATCAGCGAGGTTCTCTTCGGCGCCAAGCTGGGTCTACAGCCAGGCGACTCGATCGTCGTCCCCGAAGACTACTCGTTCGAGAAGGGCCTTCCGACGAGGCGCGGGACGTACACGATTCGCGCCTACCCAGGCGGCAACTCTGTACGGCAGTACGACGACCACTGCAGGTCCAACTCCTGTCGACTCCAGTTCGACGAATTCGTGCGGCGTGCGGCAGAGATCCTCGATGCACCGGTGATTTCGCCGCGTCGGATTGCCGAGTGGGGGCTCGCCGTGGCCGAGGACCCGGAGCTCTGGCCGTTCGGTCTGCACGTCTTCGCGCACGAGGGTGTGGCGACACAGATCATCCCGACGAGTACGAGAGCGAAGCGGGAGTTCAAAACCGAGAAGCTCTTCCCGCTGCTCACCGCGAAAGAAGTTGACCGGCTCGTTGCAATAGCGCTGAAGGCAGGCCCTCAGTCGAGTCGGTTTCGAGTCACGATCAACTTGCCATTCGAGGCACTTCCTGCGGAACTGCAAGGCTCGGCCTGCCGTGGTATCGAGGCAATTCTCAGAAGCGGAAACAATCTCGAGGCTGTCCGGCCGTTGATCGCCGCGCTACTGCAGGCTCGATCCGATCGGCGGAGCGAGGTAACTGAGCAGCTCTCGAGTACTGCGCACGTCATCCGCAGCGCCCGTTTGTTGTGGTCGCGTGTCTCCGAACTGCAATGGCCGCCAGAACGAAACCCGGTGCTGCTCCGCCATCTCTGGGCTGGCCTGATCCGAGAGGGCTGGATCGCCGACGGCGGATACGAACTCGACTGGTGGCAGCCAAGGCTCGCTGCCGCTGCCTATGACCATCTCGCCCGAATCGATGCGACTCGCGCTCACGCGTATGACGAATGGTCCTACGCGGACCCGCCGCCAGATGAGTGGGAGTCGAATTGGATCCCCGTCGAGGACAGACCCAGCGAGACCGTGTTCGATGACCTCGACGGGCCCTTCCCTTGAACTTTCAGGTGCCTATGGGTTGTCGCACAGAAGGGGTTTCGCGAAATCGATCCGCAGCAATTCGAACCGCCTTGCAACCGCGATCGGATTCACCCCAATGAATCAGTACCGATCGCACGCGTCGCCAATCCCGTCCCCATCCGAGTCCGCCTGGTCGGGGTTGCTGTCGTAGAGGCAGTTGTCACAGTTGCCCCCCACGCCATCACCTTCGTAGTCGTAGCTATCGAACTCGAAGAGCGACGGACACGCATCGCAGGCATCGCCGAAACCGTCGCCATCGGAATCGAGTTGCTGCGGGTCGGCGGTGGAAGGGCAGACGTCACAGGCGCCGCCGATTCCATCATGGTCGAGGTCGTCTTGCATCGGGTTCGGCACTCCAGGGCAGTTGTCGACGTGGCCGCAGACCGACTCATCACCCGACAGACCAAGCGCGATCGTGCTGCTCAGCAGACAACTTCGCAGCAGCTCGGCCGATCGAGGTGCAAGGCCGTAGCTGCCTGGCGTGTTGAGTTTGCGATACAAACCGCACGCTGACCTCGCGGTGGCTTGGACGCGGCCGCTGTGCTGCAGCGCTACTGCGGTCGCCAACTCACGTTCGAGTTGGGCGCGAGAGGCCGGTGAATCGAACGCCGAAAGATCAAGCCGGCGCACGACGTCGTCGAGGCTCTCGCACGGAAAGAGCAGGTACGAGAGCAGTCGCTCGGGAAATGGCAGCGAAAGGTCGGAGCGCGGCCTGCTTCCGGGTCCGGTGCGATTGATCGCGAGCAGGTCGGGAGTGGCGGTTCCGTGCGAGTACTTGTAGCTGGCGAGGTCGGTTCGGTAGGTCTTGTTCTGCTTGATTCGGTGGTACTCCATCCAGAATCCATAGTCGGGGTAACAGTCGGTCTGCACGTCGTTGTGCCAGGAGATCACACCGTTGCTGCTGGTGAAGCCGGCCCAATGGCTGGCGCCAACCCAGCGGGTCTCGCTCGGTTCATCGAATGACACAAAACCGATGCGCATTTCCCAACCGTTAGGTTGTACCTGATAGCCGGTGACCCCCGCGTCGTCGAGCACAGCAACGCTCATCGGGTGTTCGCCCAGATCGACGGACTCACCGGTAGCGAAGTCACGCACCACGATACGTCCAGATTCCGCTGTGCGAATCGCCGCCTTGGTGCCGTGGAGCGCAAGCGAAGTACGCGAGAACGATTCCGCAGTGTCGGTCCTGATTTGATAGAGCAGAGCGTCCAAGAAATTTGGCCGAGGGCTGCCGCAGTACGCTACGTCCTCGCTAGCGCTGTAGATCTGCTCGATAGCAACCCGTGTGTTGACGGCCTCGGTTCCAAGGTTCGACCCATCGAACGGTATGTATCGAAGCACTCGATCGCTGTAGTCCCCGTCGCTGTTCAGATCGACGCCAATCCCACCGCGCCCTGACTCGAGGGTTGAGAGCCAGACGGCCCGATTCGACGTTTCGACCTCACTGGCTTCAAACCCGGTATTTGTCCAAACGCCGGTTCTCGTGTCGTACGCTTGCAACACATCGTCATCGAGGACTCCATCTCCATTCAAGTCTTCTCCGACGCTCCCTTCGTAGGCGAAGCCAAACGCCCACGGGTCCTGAACGCGGACATCGGTCAACTGTTGAGGTGGTCCGATGCTCTCGTCGGAGATCCGCAAGATCCTGATACCTTGCTCGGTACTGATTGCCGCCAGGTCGTCGCGGGTGTGCCAGATGAACCCCTTCGTGAGTAGACGCGATTGACCCGTTCCGATGTCGTGAATCGACACGAACGAGTCGTACCCAATTCCGTTGCGGTCGATGTCTTTGCGCGCCACGAACTCATCCGTTTGAACCAAGATCTTTCGACCGCGGATGTACTGGCAATCGTCCCAGTTGCAGGTCACCGCGTCGGTATCGACGAGCGTCGCCGGTTCCTTGTCGTAACACTCGGAAGTGTCATCGATCTGCCGTTCGGCGTTTCTCGGTTGCGGGCCACGTTCAGGATCGGAGAGCACGGCGCGCACGCCGCCCTCTCCCTGATAGGTGACGATCAAGTAGAAGTGAGGGGCTGATTGAGCCGGGATATCGCCGTCAACGGTGGCGACCGTCGTGTGCAACTCCTGATGTGCGGCCACCGATCCGATCACACTCGCTCCGTACTTTTCGGGAAGCAGCCTGACCGTGTGCCGTAGGGGCCCACTGGCGAGCGCCGGTTGCGACAGTGCTTCCACCGGCCCCTCCATGATCGACGCCACCAACTGCACGCTCACGTCTTCCAGGGGGCGATCGAGTTGGTTGACAAACAGCACATCGAATACCGTGCGGTCGACTTCGCGTCGTCGCGATACCGATAGCCCGAATGGAATGCGCGCTTCATGGCGGAACATCGCGACCAGGGTGTTGTCCAACTCCGCGGCGAGCGCCTGCCCACCCGGCTCGATCACGCTGATCACCCCTTGGTTGGCGAACCGCTGCATCAGCTCGATGCGGAAGTCACCCTCGATTGGCTGTTGAAGGTGCACCGGATTCTCGGATCGGTTGAGGCCGAGTTGGTCGAGCCGTGAGGCGAGGGCATCGAATCTCCCGCCGAGCGCTGTACTGGCACCGAGAACCTCGCGCAGGACCACGGTTCTAAACGAGTCGGCGCGCAGAAGACCGGCGACTGCCGCGGCGAGAACGACGAGCATGATGATCAGGTTTTTCTTGGACATGCTCCCTCCAGGCGTCCTGATGATACGGCGCTCAGGACGGGAGGAAGGTGGTGAAACGGGGTTGAGAATGCCGGGGCCGTAGGGGCTCCAGTGTCCTAGTTCATCGCTTAGGCAGAAGAAGCGACTAGGAACGCAGAGAAAGCCTCGAGAACCACCTGACTGTTCGCGGACTTTCGGCCATGTCGCCAACCCGCGCTGCCCCCCGGATCCCGAGGCTCATACTTCGTGAGCTACGCCCAGGCTGATCGCGAGTTAGCCGACCGGCTTCTCATGGCTCTATCGCCGCAGCTCAGAGCCTCTCTCACCGCTCACCGCCGAAAGGTTTGTCATCCCCGCACTTCTAAGTCCGGTCGACATCGGAGTGCTCGACCTGGAGGACCTTGAACGTCTTCGGCTCTTCGCCCTCGATCACTCCTCAGGCAAGCGCGGCGTATTCAGCGACTGCCGCGATGCGGGAGACCGACCGCCGTTCCTGGCTGGAGGACATACCGAACAACGGCAACTTCTTCGCTCTCTCAAGCAAGCAACGATCTTGGTGAACCTGGTGTTGACGGGATCGAGAGGTGTCGGCAAGACCATCCTGCTCGACGAACTCAAACTCAATGGCTCTCGAACAGATCACGCTGATCAGGCCCTCACCGCTGCATGCACCAGCCGACCGACCAGTTCCGTCACCCCGCGCATCCCGCGCAGCAGATGCAAAGTGGCACCACGCAACCCACAGAAAATGGCCCTTCCAAAGGACCAAACTCCGAGTATCTTCCGACGCATCCCTACCGGAGCCCCGACATGCCTCAACTCCCAAGTCAGTCATCTCGCGTCACCGAAATCGCCGCCGCATCGGCCGATGACGCCATCGCGCACTTTCAACGACTTCTTGCCCTGGAGACCGACTGTTGGGACGTGCACGACAGCCTGCAGAACAACAGAGATGGCTTCGTTCTACTCGACGTCAGAAGCCCGGAGTCGTTTGCGGCCGGACACGTACCGGGTGCGATCAACCTCCCGCATGGCCGTCTCATCGAGCGGAATCTCACTCAATATCCGCAAGAAACGCTGTTCGTCGTCTACTGCGCGGGGCCGCACTGCAACGGCGCCGATCGCGCGGCGTTGAGGTTGGCGAAGTTGGGGCGCCCGGTCAAGAAGATGATCGGAGGTATCACCGGTTGGCTCGACGAAGGGTTCACGCTCAGCAGCCCATGATGCGCGAGGCAGCATCGATGCAAAGCGCCTGACGACGATGCGTGTCACACGCCAAGGGCCGGCGCGCGCCCTGACGCGCGAAATCCAGATCGTCTCCACTCCTGGCGACGAAGGAACACCGCTTTACTCTCGAATCTACCGCCAACTGCGCGAGCACATTCTGTCGGGAGCACTCGCGCGCGGCGCGTTGCTACCCTCCGCACGCACGCTTGCCGCCGACCTGGGCGTATCGCGAAACACGGTCGAGGCAGCGTTCGCGCAACTGGTCTCGGAGGGGTTTGTCGAACGGCGCGTGGGCGCGGGCACGGTTGTCTCCGAATCGGTGAGTGAACTCGCCCCGTTTGCCAAGGTTCGCGCCAAGCGTGGCGCGACCGCCGCCGAGGCGACCACTCGGCAACCGCCTCAACTCTCAGCGCGCGGCAGCGTGATACTGAAACTCGGTCAACGAGAGGTGGAAAGCGATCTCGACCCACTGTGCGCGACCAACATCCATCGTTTCCCTTTGAAAGCATGGAGCCGTGTCGTTGCGCGGGCCGCACGGCGGGCTGACGCGAGCTTGCTGGCCCCTGTCAGTCATCTCGGGTTGCTCGAACTGCGCCAACAGATTGCCGAGTACGCGACGCTGGCGCGCGGCCTGCGTTGCGCACCCGATCAGGTGCTGATCGTCAGTAGCGCGCAGCAAGCGCTCGACCTCGCGGCGCGCGTGCTGATGGATCCAGGCGACACGGCGCTGATCGAAGAGCCGAGTTACCCGAGCGCCCGCGCAGCATTCCTGGTGGCGGGCGCCAAGCTGAAACCGATTCCTGTCGATTCGGAAGGGCTGGATGCCGGCGCCTTGCCTACCGGTGCAACGGCGCGTCTGTTGTACATCACGCCATCGCACCAGTTTCCGTTGGGCGTCACGATGAGCCTGGCGCGTCGCCTCGCCGTGCTGCGTTGGGCGGCGGCCAACGAAGCATGGGTAATCGAAGACGACTATGACAGCGAGTTCCGCTACGACGGGCGACCGATTGCGGCGTTGCAGGCACTCGATCGCGCGGGGCGTGTGCTGTACGTCGGCACATACAACAAGGTGTTGTTTCCAGGATTACGTCTGGGCTACATGGTTCTTCCACCCGGATTGATCGATGCGTTCGCCGCAGCACGGCGACTTGCCGACGGCTACTCGGCTCCCTTCATGCAAACCGTGCTCGCCGATTTCATCGCCAGCGGACGATTCGCGGCGTATCTGCGCCAAGCACGCTTGTATTACACGCGGTGCCGCGATCAGTTGGTCGCGCGGGTCGATGAGGACTGGGGAAATGCCGTGCAGCTCGGCCCTGCGTCGACCGGGCTACATGTGGTAGCGCATCTGCCCAAGGGGACCGACGACGCGTCGCTTGCCGTCGCGGCGCAGAACCGCGGCCTTGGCATCGCTGCACTCTCGCGCTACTACTTCGGCTCGCAGAAGCAGCCGGGTTTGATGATCAGCTATGGGGCGACGAGTCTCCGAAGGATCGCCACGAGCGTGGGCGAGTTATCACCACTCTTCACATCACTGAGAAGTGCCCGCCGTCGTCGTTAGAGGTGGCTGACGCGCGCGACGAGGGTGACTTGATCGTGCGAGCGCGCTTTCCTGCAAACAGCAGGCGAATTGCCCCTCGCGTTCTGTAACCGGAACGCGAGGGGCGTTCGTGACTTGCTACTTCACGCGTGCGAGGTAGTACCAAGTGTTCGGCCCAGTCTCCACGAACGTCCGGGTGTAGGCGGGCGCGTAGCGAGGTCCGTTACCGTTGCGAGTGTCTTCATCGTCCAGATAGAGCCACCCGCGGCCGTCCGGAAGTACCCACGCTGGAACCGGGTCACCACTGTCGCTGCGTGCGCCGAAGACTCCGTATCCGAAGCCGAAGATCGGGAAGCTGCGGTTGGCAACAGCGTAGTTGGAGCCGGTCGCAACGCAGAACGCCATGTTCGTATCCCTGTTCCCCAGGGTCCTGGTTGGGCTTCCACCCGGCGCCGTGTCCCAAGCAGCAGGCCGCGTGTTCTCGTTGTCATGGAAACGATCGAAGCGGGTCAACCCCGGCGGACACTTTGGCGACAGCGAGACCACGGCGAAGTTAGCGCCAGCATCGGCCGCTTGTGTGAAGAACTCCCCCGGCACTGCACAGAGTCGGAACAGAGTGTTGAGATCGGAAACGGTTTCGCCGCGCCAACCGCCACGTTTGTTGGCCGTTCTCCGATCCTCGTTGTCGAGGAACACCTCATGCAGCTTGTAAGCACCACACCCACCCCCGGAGAACGAGTTTGGAATCACACCGACGATCGAGTCACTGAGCGGATCGGGGCCACCGCTGCAAGACAGCGAAAGCGTCATGTCGTCGATTGCAATGTCGTCCTCGAAGAAGACCATGAGGTTTTTGTAGCGCGAGACGTCGGCGAGGATTGTCGACGTTCCGGTACTCAGGGCGCGCAGATCGAGTTCGAGCGTGACTTCCTTACCGGTCTCTAGCTTCAGGCCTGTGGCGGCCATCGTCGTTCCCCAACCGTATCGCGCACCGTCCGCTTTGAGCGTGATCGAGTCGTTGCCGTACAGCTCGCCGATGGGCCGGAGGTGCAGTGTCAGCTTGCCGGATTGGTAGCCATCGAGGCTCGTGAAGTTGAGTCGGAAGTGATGTCCGAAGCGGTAGTTGAATTGATCGGAGTCGAAGCCAATCCAGGGGGTTCCTGGTGGTACGAAGCCGGCGAGCGCGATCACCGCAGGCGTCAGCGTCGTGGCGTCATAAGGCAGCGCGTAGTTATCGCGTACGCCTGCCGTGACGACGAGATTCTCCGGGTCGGCGCAGGCAGCGTTGGGATCGAAGGGCCTGCTGGCCTCGTCAATCAATCCGTCGTCTGGTGGCGCACTGCAAGACTCGAGTGCTGCTTTCTCTCGCTCTACCGCGCCGGGTTCGGGCTGGAAGAACCCCCATTCGGGATGCAAAGGATCGAAGACTCCGGACGGTGCGGACGAAGTTGGTGGGTCGTCGAGCGTGCGACGAGCGGGGTCGTCTATGCAGGTGACTGGCCCGGTATCGCTCAGCGCCATCGTTGTTGCCATGATCGAAAGCCCGAACAACCAACGCCGATACGATTGCATTGCCAGCTCCTTCGCGAACGGCAGCAACCAGAACGCAATCGCCAACGACAGCGGGTTGCTACCGAGGTTCCGGGCGACAGTAGTGTGATGACATGCGCGCGAAAAGAGCCAATTGTCGCGAAACAGTGGGACCACTTCTTGGTTGAAGCTTATGTCTGACGCAACGCCTTGGTGAGTATCGCGGCAGCGGCGCTTTCGTTGGCCTGCGGTGACTCAGGCAACGTAAGCGCGGCGTACAGTGACTTCAGCAACGCCTTGCAGTTCTGCGCCGCGGCGAAGGCGTCGAGGTCGAGCGTCGTGCCGACTTCGCTACCGGCCACTGCAATCAACTTCTTGACGAAACCCTCGAACGCCGCCGGTGCGAAGTCGCTGCGACGCACGATCGACAGCACCGCACTGGCGAACCGCTCGTCCTCGCCGAAGGTGAAGACCTGTCCGCGCGTCGCACTCTGTTTGGCGACGATCGCATCCAGGACGCGCGACTGGTCGGCAGCGGTGAAGTTTTTGTTGCGCGCCAAGAACTTGAGCAGGTCTGCCGTGTGAGCGGCGCTGTGAATCCAGCCTTGCGGCAGTTGATAGCTGCGCAGGTCGCGCTCGTTGGCAAAGTAGCTCAGCGCCAAATCGAGTAGGGCGCGATATTCATCGGCCGACAGAAACGGCCGAGCCACGTCGACAGCAGCCACGATCGACAGGTTGAGCGCCGAGAATGACCGCGTGATCACGCCGTCGTTGCCTGTCTCGCCGACTCCGCGCGACAGGTTGCCCATCCAAACCCGCATCGCGCGTTGCATCGCCGCGGGGGAAACCGCGGCCTTGGAGTACATCCAATGCGCGCCGATCGAGTAGCCGAAGTCGTCGCGCCAGCGTGGATCGGGGTTCGATACGAACGTCGCTAGCTCGTCGAACAGTGCGTCGGCGTGAGCGCCCTCGGGCACTGCATAGTCATGTTCGACAATCGACTGCCAAAACTCTGCGGGGTGCGGCGAAGCACCCACCGGGGCAGGGGCGGCAATCAGCAACAGGGCGGCGATGAGCATCGGGGCACCTCGTAAGTGACGCTCGGCAGTTTGGCATGCCGCGCGCCACTTGCGATCAACGCTCCAGATCTTTGACGAATGCTTAACAAGCAGCCGACCGGTGGCGGCGGTTCGACTCAAGGGCGCCAAGTGGTGAAGGTTCCGTCGGTCTTGGTTTGTGATTGATGACAGGTCCAGCACGAGGCTCCTGCGTCGGCGACCACGCGTTCGCGGGTGTCGGCTTTGAACCCCTCGAAACCCCAGCCGCCGGTGGCCGCGAATCGTTGGGCGTTCTTTTCCATCACTCCAACGATCTTGCGTTTGCCTTCAACGACTGCGCCGCCGGTAGCTGTGGCATCGAGCAGATCGAAGACGAACACCGACCCGTCCGGGTACTGTTTGCCGCCCGCCTCGAGTGCCGCGAGCGCTTTGTCGTTGGCGTAGATGTGATGAATGCCGCCGAACGACTCGAACAGCGGATGCCCCGCTTGAATCACCATCGACTTGACGTGTGTCCAGTCTCGGTAGCGATCGGGGTATGACACAGCGTTGTTGCCGGCAGCGAACAGGGCGGCGACACCCAGTGCCAGGAGTGCAGTAGCGATCGAGAGAATGCGGTTCATGGACGGGTCTCCTCGGAAGCAGGCTTGATGAACCGCTTCCAGTTGGCTGAGATGAATTTCGGTTCGGCAGGCGAGTGCTCGGCGCAATCCAGGCGCAACGCCGAATCTCCGAACGGCAGGTCGGCCAAGGCGCAGTGGTGTGGCCGATCGGTGCCGAGGTGTGCGTTGGGACGAAAGTAGGTGCAGCTCGGGCACATGCGCGATTCCTGCACGGCGCCCCGCTCGATCAGTGAGCGGATGATCGAGAGGACCGCGCGCAGCAACACGATCCGCTCGGCAGGGCTGAGTGCGGCGGCCGCCTCGCCTAGAAAGTCGGGCCACAGAGCCAGGTCGTTGCCGAGCTTCTCGCCGCGCGCGGTTGCGCTCACCGTGACCTGCCGCCCAAGACGTGTGCGTTTGGCGAGGCGCTTGTTTTCCAGCGCCGTGACCGATTCGGAGATCGTTGCGGCCGACAGCCCCAAGCGGCTCGCGAGTTGGGAAATGGTGAGCGGCGCCTCGGCGAGCGCGGCCTGTATCTGGGCTTGAACCGGCGACAAGCCGTGCGGCGCAGCCGCGTGAAACAACTGGTGGCGTGTGGCGAGTGCAATCTTGGCGAGGCCTGCAGAAAGGCGCTGCTCCAGCGGTCCGGCAACCGACTCGAACGCTTCGGACTCAGGCTCTCGTTTCATTATTCGGGCTCCAGATCGAATAGTTCGGAGCCCAAAGTATTGCGCAAGACCGAGGCTGTCAAGCAAACAATTTCGGGCCTGCGGTCGAAAGTCAGGGGGCCGGTGCTAGGATCCCCGGACCATGAATCGATCCCTCGTGTTCGCTGCTCTTTCCGCAATTCTTTTTGCTACCGCTACGCTCGCCGCCGAGTCGTCCAAGGCGTTCGTCGGTGCCACGCTGCTTCCCGTTTCAGGCCCGCGCATCGACAACGGCGTGATGGTGGTGGAAGCGGGCCGGATCAAAGCGATCGGGCCACGCGCTACGACGCCCATTCCAAAAGGGGCGGTCGTGATCGACCTCACCGGCAAGACGGTGATCCCAGGACTCGTCGACACGCACAGTCACATTGGTGGCGTTGGTGGCGCGGATCGCAGTGCGGCGTTGCAACCCGATGTGCGCGTCTACGATTCGCTCAATCCGCTCGACTCCGGCTTTCGCCGCGCGGTCGCGGGCGGCTTGACCACACTCAACGTGATGCCGGGCTCGGGCCATCTGCTCAGCGGGCAAACGGTCTACTTGAAGCTGCGCGGCGGGCGGACGATCGAGAGCCTGTTTTATCGGCGCGCCGACGGTCAACCGGCCGGTGGAATCAAGATGGCCAACGGCACCAACTCGATCGACGCGCCGCCGTTTCCCGGCACGCGTGGAAAGTCGGCCTCGATGCAACGCGAACTGTTCGTGCGGGCGCAGGAGTATCGCGACAAGCTGGCTCGCGCCGGCAGCGACGTCGACAAGCGACCGCCGCGCGACATCGGGCTGGAAGCGGTGGTCGAGGCATTGGAAGGAAAGCGCGTCGTGCACTTCCACACACACCGAGCCGACGACATCATGACCGTGCTGCGCTTGAAGAAAGAGTTCGGTCTGCGCGTGGTGCTGCAGCATGTGTCCGAAGGCTGGAAGGTGGCCGACGAGATCGCGGCTGCAGGCGCACCGTGCTCGATCATCTTGGTCGACGCGCCCGGCGGAAAGCTCGAGACCGCGAACATCGAATTCGAAACCGCCAAAGTCCTCGAACAGAAAAAGGTGAACGTTGCCTTCCACACCGATGACTGGATCACCGACTCACGCCTGTTCTTGCGCATGGCGGCGTTGGGTGTGCGCGCCGGGATGTCGCGCGATGCAGCCTTGCGCGCGCTGACCTTGGCCGGCGCAGAGATGCTGGATCTCTCCGATCGGGTTGGCTCGCTCGCTGTCGGCAAAGACGCCGACTTCGTGGTGCTGTCCGGCGATCCGTTCAGCGTCTACACGCAGGTGCTGCAAACCTGGGTCGAAGGGCAATCGGTATTCGATCGCAACAAGCCGGAGGATCGATTGATGGCAGTCGGTGGCTACGGCGCCGGCGACGATCAGCAGCCGTACTTCTGCTGCATGGGGCGGGACGCACAATGAGGGCGCTCGGCATCGTTTGTCTCGCGTTGGCGTTCACGCCGGCTGTTGCACAGGTCGGGATCAAGGGGCGCATCGTCCACACCGTGGCCGGCCCCGCCATCAAAGACGGCGTCGTGCTGGTCGAAAACGGCAAGATCAAAGCGATCGGCCCGGCGTCCAGCATCAATATCCCGAGCGGTTGGAAAACTCTCGAAGCAGCGGTGGTGACTCCGGGACTGATCGACGCGCACGGTACCGTCGGGTTGTCGGGCTTGCTGAATGGCAAGGACCAAGCGCACGACCAAGAACAGCTCGAAGGTTCGTCTCCGATTCAACCGGAGTTGCGCGCCATCGATGCATACAACCCGCTCGACCCATTGGTGCCGTACCTGCGCTCGTTTGGTGTGACCACCGTGCACACCGGGCATGCGCCCGGCGAAACAGTGTCGGGTGGAACGATCGTGGTGAAGTTGCACGGCACGACCGTCGAGGAAGCCCTGGTTCGCGCCGACGCAGCGGTCGCAGCCACACTCGGCCCAGGTTCGTTGAAGGGCGAAAAGTCGCCCGGCACGCGCGGCAAACAGATGGCGATGCTGCGCGCCGACCTGCTGAAGGCGCAGGAATATGTCGCCAAGCTGGCGAAGGCCAAACCGGAAGAGCCGGTGTCGCGCGACCTGAAGTTGGATGTGTGGGCGAAGGTGCTGAAGGGCGAAACGCCGCTGATGATCACCGCGCAGCGTGCACAAGATATCGACACGGCACTGCGACTCGCGCAAGAGTTCAAGTTGAAACTGTGGTTGGACGGCGCAGCGGAGAGCTATTTGTTGGCCGATGCGCTGAAGCAAGCCAGCGTTCCGGTGATTGCGCGCGCCTCGATGATGCGCGCCGTGGGGGAGCAGGCCAACGCGACGGTTGAACTTCCGGCGCTGCTTCGTAGCAAAGGCGTGTTCATCACGATGGGTAGCGGCTACGAAGGGTACGTGCCCAAGACGCGCGTGATCCTGTTCGAAGCGGCGCTCGCCGCAGCAAACGGGCTCGGCTTCGACGATGCGCTGGCGATGATCACGCGCGACGCGGCACAACTGCTGGGGATTGCCGATCGCGTGGGGACGCTCCAACCGGGCAAAGATGCCGACATTGCCTTGTTCGATGGCGATCCATTCGAGTACACCTCGCACTGTGTCGGCACTTTGATCGACGGCAAACTCGAGTTCGAAGGGCAACGCTGACGATGGCGTACTGGCTGTTCAAGTCCGAACCAACGGTCTTCTCGTTGGCCGACTTGCAGCGCGCGCCCAAGCAAACCACCGGTTGGGAAGGTGTGCGCAACTACCAAGCGCGCAACTTTCTGCGCGATCAAGTCAAGCTCGACCACAAAGTGTTGTTCTATCACTCCTCCACGGCCGAACCGGGAGCCGTCGGGGTTTGCATCATCAGCCGAGAGGCCTACCCCGACCCCACGCAGTTCGACAAGCGCTCCGAGTACTACGACAAAGGTTCGACCATCCAGGCGCCCCGCTGGCTGTCGGTCGATCTCACGTTCGAGAAGTCGTTCAAGCGAGTCGTCACGCTGGCGATGATGCGTGCCGAGGCAGGGTTGGCCAACATGCAACTGCTCCAGCGCGGCACTCGTTTGTCGGTGATGCCGCTGACGTCGAGCGAGTTCAAAACAATCGTCAAACTCGGCGGCTGACTGCTTCGAAATGGACGCCGGCACGCGATTGCGCGCCGGCGTCGACAGGCCAAGCTCAGGGGCAAGCCGCCGCACGCAACTGACCGCAAACCGTGCTGGCCTGCGGCCGATCGGTACCGGCAGACGTTTTTCCAGCGCCTCCTTCCCGACCACCTTGATTGGCAACGACAAGGTAATACTCGTTCCCCGCTGACGGTGTGAAGGTGGTAGGCGATGTGCGAGAGCAGGCACCGGCCAACGGTGCGTGTGTGTAGCTACCGCTGGAGGCGAGTGTGTCGAGGTTGCCGGACTGAATCGAATACAACTGGCTGGGAAGCGAAGCCGAGTTGCAAGCACTGCTCCACGTCGCTTGGACTTGTCCACCACCCACCTTGGTGAACAGTGCGTTGTTCGGCACCAAGCCAGGCCACTGGGTCGTCTGACATACCGGCAGACCGGCCACGCGCGACTCGACCTTGACCTGATCGATGTACCACCCTTCGTTGCTCGATGCCGCAGTGTCGGAACCGAAGATGAACGCCAGGTAGATCTTTTTGCCGCGATAGCTCGTGAGATCGAAGGTCGTCGTGATCCACCCACCCGATGTGCCGTTGAAGGTCTGCTTGCCTTGGAGCGGATTGCAGAAACCGTTGCGCAACGCGCCGGTATAGCCGCCATTGGGCGTGATCGTCACATAGGTGTCTTGGTTGTCGTCGATGGAGTCGATGCCGACCTGTCCGCCATCGGCACCGGCTTGAGTGTTGTACCAGTGCACCATCGTCATCGTGGCGTCCATCGCATCGGCAGGAATGTCGATACCCGGGCCGTTGGTGGAGTCCTTGCCGCCGTAATACAACCACGCGTACTCGCTCTTGGGATATTGCGTGCCGGGTCCGTTTCCGCAGTGATAACTCTGACCGTGAGCCGCGTCCTTCTGGATGGTCTTCCAGTCGTCCCTCCAGGTCACGTTGCACCCGAAGAGCGAGGTGGTCTGCAACTGATGCGTCCAGCCGCTCGTGGGGAGTGGATCGAAGTCTTCGTCCAGCCAACTGCTCACCGCCGGCGGGAGGTAGTTGTTGAGCACCGTCACGGTGAACGCTCCGTCGAGATCGCTGTACGTGCCCGGTGCGTTGGTGGATGTGACGTTGACCAGATCGAACACGATGGTGCTACCACAGGGGAAACTCGGATCGACGGTGAAACGATATGGCGTCGCTGCAGGGCTCACGGCTCCGCCGGCAATATCGCCATAGCTGCGCGACGAAGGCTGAAGGACCGTGACACCCGGTGTTGCCGTAAACAATCGCGCCTGCACCCCGAGCGCGATCAGGCCACCCGCATTCTTGAGTTTCGGGGTGACGTCGAACGTTTCACCCGGTTCGACGCTTCCATCGCCATCACCATCGACTTCGGTAAGCGGCAACACGATCGAATCGAAGATCACGATCGGCCCGACCGGATCGAGCGATACCTGCCAGGCACCGCGCGCGTAGCTGCCGGCCGTGAGTTTGTTGAGCGTGCCGGAGTACTTCAGGTCGGTCACCACCAAACCCTTGGGCAGCCCATCGACGAACGGCAGGTTGGTGACACCGCCGTCGGTGCTGTGGAAGACACCAACGTCGGTGCCGACGTACAACTCGTTGCTCGACAACATCACCGCCGTATTGGCCGGGACGTTGGGCAGATCGCCGCCGCGCGCGACCCAACCGCCCGCTTCGGTCCATTCCCACAGGTGCGCCGTGCTGAAGCCACCCACGGTGGCGAAAGCACGCTTGGGGTTGGTCGGATCGGCGGCGATGTCGTTGATCCCGCGACCCGGCAATCCGGAGGTGATGTCGGTCCAGTTGATTCCGTAGTCGCTCGAGCGCCACACACGTCCGCTTTCGGTTCCCGCAAACACGACGTTGGGAAAATTGCGATTGACCTCCAGCGCATACACCGTGCCCGAACCACCGGTCAGATCGGCCGGACCAACAGGCGACCAGGAGTCACCGTTGTTGATCGACTTGTAGATCCGTTGCGAGCCGAGATACAGCGTGCTCGGCGTGACCGGATCGAGAATGTACGGCGTGACCCAGTTCCAGCGATCGCTCGAGTTGACGCCGCTGCCGCTGCCCGTGATGACGTTGAAAGATCCGAACACTCCCGTGGTGGAGCGATAGACGCTCGGGCCACCGCTCGGATACGAGGTGATATAGGCGTAATTCGGATTGACGCGATTGATTTGGCAAACGAAGCCGTCGCCGGTCACCGTTTGAAGCTCCCACTTGTTGGTGCCGGTGGGGCGCGCCAATGAACTGTTGTCCTGTGCGCCGCCGCAGATGATGTCGCCATCGGTGGGATGCACGTCGATTGCGTAGAACTGCGTCATGTTGAGGTTGGTGTTGAGGCAGGTGTAATTGGTGCCGCCGTCCACGCTGCGCCAGACACCGCCATCCGAGCCGACGTAGAAGGTTTCAGGCGCCAGCGCGTCGACCAACAATTCCTGAGTGTCCTGATGCACCTGCTGCGATCCACCCCAACCGTTGGTGAGCTGCGTCCAAGTGCTGCCGCCGTTGATCGACTTGAAGAGCAGCACCGTGCCGCGATAGACGATGTCGGTGTTGGTGCTATGCACCGCAAGCGTCATGTTGTAGGTGCACTGACCGTCGCAGGCGTTGCTGCCGCTGGACATCTTGGTCCACGAGGTTCCGCCATTGATGGTGCGCCAGAATTCTGTGCCAGTAGGCCCGTTGGCAAACAGCGCGTACACCACGTTGCCGTTGCTCGGTGCAATCGCTAGCTCGGTGCGGCTGGTGTTGCTGCTCGGCAGACTCGACGCGGTTTGCTTGGTCCAGGTCACGCCGTTGTTGGTCGACTTGTAGATTCCTTGGTTGGTCGCCGCCCAGTAGTTGTCCTTGGTCTGCTGATCTTGCGCGAGCGCGTAGACCGCGACGCCGCTCAACCGTTCGGCCCAGGTGGCCCCGGCGTCATCGGTGGTGAAGATCCCGCCCGAGCCACCCGATCCACTGCTGCAGCCGCGCGATGTAGCAGCCGCCAGCACGTGACTGGAGTTACGCGGATCGACCACCATCGCCGAAAATGCCGACACGTCGTTGAGCGTGACCGCACCGCTACCGTTGCGCTTTTGCCAACTGGCGCCGCCATCGATGCTGCGCAACATACCAACGCCGAAATATCCTTCGCACCCCGTGTTGTAATCGCCGGTGGCGACCCAAACGACGCTGGTGTTGTTGGGATCGACGGCAATCGCGCCGACCGCCTGCGTGTCGACCGCGTCGAGCAAGCTGGTCCACGACAAGCCATCGTTGGTCGATTTCCAAACACCGCCAGCCGCACCACCGACATACAGCGCGCCGGCAGAGTCTTTCGCCAACGCGGTCACGCGTCCCGAGATATCACCGAAGGCCCAGCCGCCGAAGTGCGAGCCCGACGGGCCCATCTGCGTCCAGAAATTGTTGGCGTCGGAGAAGCCGCGCCCTTTCATCGCTCGCAGTTGTTCGGCGCGCAAAGCCGTCTGCTCGCTGGCCTCGGCACGAAGCCGTCGCGCTTGATCCATCGTGAGCACGCCCTGCAAGCGGCTCTTGATGAACCACTCCCGACGCTCTCTGATTTCTTCTTCTTCGCCTTGTTCGCGCTCGACCAGTTTGGAGGGGGCCGGAGCGCCCTGCGGCGGCTGTTGAGCCCAGCCAGTAACCGGAAGCAGAAACACAGCCACAGCCCAGAGCGACAGTTGCGCGACACCTCGGGCGCGGGCGGAAAGCATCGAACGGCGCATGGACCCTCTCTCCTCGAGCGAACTAGAGCCGGGAAAGTACCATCACGCGCCGGTTGCGGCAGGTCGCTCTGCAAAGTTGGTCTTTGCGGCCCGACGCAAGCCAGACCGGTCGTATCGGCCCGCGTCTGGCGAAATAGAAAGGGGTGCGACCCGCCTCGTCGCACCCCTCGAGTGACTCGTTTTGAACTGGATCTACTTCTGGAAGACCTGCTCCACCGGAACAATGGTCACGTCTTCGGCGCGGATCCCAAGCGGGTACTTCTCGATCTGCTTGTCCTCGGCCAAGATCTCCTTCGACTTCTTGATCTCGCCGTAGTTGATCGGCGACGGCTTGCCCGACACGAGCGCGTCCTTCATTGCGTTCGCATCGGCCGTAACCATCGAGATCACCAGGTTCTTGGATTGGAAGTACCGCTTGATCACGGCGTTGACGTCGGCCAATGTCATCTCGTCCATCGCCTTGCGGAACATTGCCAAATGGCCTGGTGCTCCGAGTCCGAAGAACCTGTCATCAACTGCGTAGCCGAGTTTCTCACCGCTCGTGGTGGCAAACTGCAAGCAGTACTTGCGCAGAAAGTTGCGCTGCTTGTCGAACTGCGCCTGGCTCATCCCTTCGACGATCAGCCGGTCGAATTCGCGCAGTCCAGCGCGCAGCGCAAAGATCGCGCGATCGTGCGGCACCGGGCGAATCCAAATTTCGAACATCTGCCCGCGCCGCCCAACGCCCTGCGGCGGCATGGTCAAACGCCCGCCGTTGGGGAACGCTTCGATGTAACTGTAATTGCCGTAGTTCATCCCGCGTTGTTCGCGAATCACTTGAAACAGATGGCTGATTTGGTTGCGATGTTCACCGAGCCACGAGTTGGCGATCCACAAAGCGTAGAAGTCCTTCGAGCCGCGCTTCAGATCGATTGGATAGCCCAAGCTGATCGCGGTGCTCTCGCCCGGCTTTTGGACCAACACCACCTGACGCCCCGCAATCGGTTTGGGGCTGGGGGCCGCAACCGCAGCAGGCTTTCCGGCCGGCAGTTGCGCGATGTCGGCTGCGAGTCGCGCCTGCAGGCCGGCTTCGAACCCACCGCCCAACGCCAGCGTGACGTTGTCGCGTGTGTAGTACTTCGCATGGAACTGCTTGACGTCGTCGAGCGTGATGCGCTTGAGGCTTTCAACGGTGCCGACGCCAAGATGCGCGTACGGCGTGCCGGCGAAGACGCGCGCCGACAACATCGCTTTGGCGAGTTCCTCGTCGGATGAGAAGCGCAACGTCTTCTCCAAGAAGTTCAGTCGACGGCTCTTGATTCGCTCGAAGTCGTCGCTGCGGAACCCAGGGGAAAGCAGCACGTCCGAGAGCAGCGGATAGAAGCGATCGACCAGATCGCGATGCACCGAGGCGGTGAGCACCGTCATCTCTTTGTCGACGGAGACGCCGTAGCCGGCGGCCAACGGGTAGAGACGCGACAAGATCTCGTCGTAAGGGAAGCGCGTTGTGCCACCGTCCTCGATCAAGGCTGCGGTTAGCGAGGCCAGACCTTCTTTGCCCGGCGGATCGTCTTGGCTTCCGGCGCGGAACCACAGCTTGATCGTCACGTTGGGGTCGGTGACCGGCAACGAAATCGGCGGATTCGTCAATGGAGGCGCCGTCACGACAGCCGCTGTCTTCTGCGCGGGGAGCGGCTCGGCCTTGGCGTAAATCGTTGCCACCGTGCAGCGCTCGCGCGTCAAGTAGCGCTGCGCCGCCTGCTGTAGATCGGCCGGCGTCAGCGATTCGAGTGTCGCGTACATCTGATCGATCACGTTGATATCGCCGCTGATGGCGATGAAACGAGCAGCTCGCTGGCCACGCCGTCGGGTGTCCAGGCCGGTCAGAAAGCCATATCGCTCGCGCGAGATCGCATCGGCCAATCGCGCTGGATCGACCGGCGTGCGCTGCAACGATTCCACCGTTTGCCAGATCTCCGCCTCGACGGCATCGACATCGGCCGGGTCTCTCACCTGCGCGTACACCGACCACAGGTTCGGGTCGCGATTGAGCCCGAAGTCAGGTCCGATCGATTCAACGCGCTGCTGTTCCAGCACCAGCTTCTTGTAGATCTCCGACGTCTCGCCGAACGCCAGCTCGCCCATCATCAAGCCGGCGAGCATCTGCTTGTCACCGGCGATCAACTTCTCGCCCTTCCAGTTCACCGACAAGAGCGGCAACGTCTTGCCCTCGAACGGCACCAGCATGCGACGCATCGCCGTCTGCTCAGGCTCCGGCTCGATCTTCGGCGCGACATACCCAGGGGCCCAACCGCCATACGCAGCGGTGATCGCTTTCATCGTTTCGGCCCGATCGAAATCGCCCACGATCAACAGCACGACGTTCTCCGGCCGATAAAAGCGCTTGAAGAACGACAGCGAGTAGTCGTAGTGCTGCGGCATCGCCTTGATGTCGGCTTCGAAGCCAATCACCGTGTGCTTGTACGTGTGCTTGTCGAACGCCTTGTCGAGCACCGCTTCGTTGAGCACGCCGCCGGGCGAGGTGCGGTTCTTGCGGTACTCGCCGTACACCGCGCCCGCTTCGGTCTTGAACTCTGCCTCGCTGTACTTCAAGCGTTGAAACCGGTCGGCTTCGATCTTGATCACCGTCGGCAGATCTTCCTTGGTGATCGACAGGTGATACGCGGTGAGATCGTCCGACGTGAAGGCGTTGGAGTCGGCCCCCATCGAGGCGACGATTCGATCGTATTCGCCGCCCGGATAGTTTTCGCTCCCTTTGAACATCATGTGCTCGAAGAAGTGCGCAAAGCCGGTGACGCCCGGCTCGACCTCGTCACGGCTACCGGTGCGCACCACCGACCAGTACGAGACCAAACCGTCTGACGGCATCGGCACCATCAGGACCTTCAATCCGTTGGGCAGCGTCTCGCGCTGGACCTCGTATGGGAAGACTTTCTTGGGCCCGGATGCGGGCGCTGCGAACGTCATTCCGACCACAGCAAACGGCAACAAACTGAGCAGTGCGATCAGGAGCTTCATAGTGCCGGTCTCTCCATCGAAATCGAGGCAATGCAGGTAACTGTCCAGGAAGTGCGTATGCTGGCCTGGACTCGCGGAGGTCGCCATGGCCAAAACAAAGAAGAAGGCAGCACCCGTCGAGGCCGAGCGGCCTCGCCCCAAGCGCAGCATAAAACCCCGTAAACCTGCGCCTGCGGCGGGAAGCCGAGGATTGACCCCGAGCGAGACAGCGCAAGGCCAGGCGCCGGAATCGGTCGCCCAACTGATGCGCCAGATCGCCAAAGATGGCGGGGCGGTGCTGGGCGCCTATCGCGATCCGCTCGGAGGACGGTGGCAAGTGCTCGCCACGCTGCCGATCGAAATGGTCGATCCAACTCCCTATCAGCGCGACCTTTCGGTAGCTCATGTGGCCCGCTTGGCGTCTCGAATCGAACGCGTCGGACGCTACCTCGATCCGATCATCGTCTACCGCGCCAGCGACGAGGAATATTGGGCGCCCAACGGCCATCACCGGCTGGCCGCGATGCGCCGACTCGGGGCACGTGCAATTAGTGCACTGGTGATGCCCGAGGAAGAGATTGCATTCAAGATCCTCGCGCTGAACACCGAGAAGGCACACAACCTGCGCGAGAAATCGTTGGAAGCAATTCGCATGGCGCGCGCACTCGCGACGCATGATCCCAAAGACGAGCAAGACTATTCGTTGGAGTTTGAAGAGCCGTCGTTCTTGACGCTCGGTGCGTGCTACGAACACAACGGAAAGTTTTCCGGCGTCGTGTACCAGCCGGTGTTGAAACGGGTCGACAAGTTCTTGGACGAGTCGCTGCCGGCTGCGCTCAAGAAGCGGGCGACGCGGGCCAAACAACTCATCGATCTCGACGACGCGGTGTCCGCGATCGTGGCCAAGCTTCAGCAGCGTGGGTTCGATAGTCCGTACCTGAAAGCGTTTGTCATCGCGAGCATCACCCCGCGGCCGGACGAAAAGAGCAAGTCGAACGAGTTCGACGCGACGATCGCGCTGATGCGCAAGGCCGCAACGAAGTTCGACGCAAGCAAGATCAAGGCCGAGCAGATTGCCCGAGCCGGTGGGCCGACGGATGAGGGGTAGCTTCGTCGGCGCTGTTAAGCCGTGAGCGCGGCGGAAAGCGTCGCTCCCGCTCCAGCCGTCACCAGGCGATGTGCCGGAGTTTCGCGGCCGTTCAAAAAGTGCCTACTCGAAAAGACGATCGTCGATCAGGCCGAGAGGCCTGCGAACTAGGACCGTCTTTCCTATGGTCGGGATTTGCCTCGCAGTAGCGCATGGCAATGCTTACCCCCTAGGCATATATTCCGGTCCATGAAGCTACCGACCAAGATTCGGGAGAGCTTTCGGCGGCATGGACGGACTGGCGGCCAAGCGCGGGCGGCCGGCATGACACCGGAGGTCCGCAAGTCCATCGCCCGCAAGGCGGCAACGGCTCGTTGGGTGTCGAAGCGATTCGGTTCCGCGAGTTTCGAAGCGCTCGGCTGGCCGGGAGGCGAGTTGGTCGACAAAGGACTCGCAGCGCTTGCCGAAGGGAAGATCACGGTCGAAAGCCTTGTGGTCTCGATTGCCGCGCCGCGTCTACGACGCGAGGGTGTACCGATCGCGTTCGTTCATCAGGATCCCGAGGAACAGCTATTCAATCTGCTTTCATCGAGTTCGGGCGATCTAGCCCATAGCCGTTACGGAGCGCACCTTCGGCAGGTCTCGTCGTTTGCCGATGCGTGTCGTCGCGCCAGACTCGAGCGTACAGACCATGCGCCGTAGCCTGACTCGCGACGGTCTTCGGGACCTCATGAAGGAACTCGCACGATCTGCTCCTCGGCGTGGGTCGTTTAAGGTCTACATCGTTGGTGGCGGTACGGCAGTGCTCAATGGCTGGAGGGACTCCACTATCGATGCTGACCTTTACTCGGCCCAGGACGCGGTCTTCCACGACATACAGGGGATCAAGGAAAGACTGCAGCTCAACATCGAGTTCGTGCGCCCCGAGGACTTCGTCCCGGCGCTCGCAGGAAGCGAGAAGCGCCATGTCTTCATAGAGAGCATCGCGAAGGTGAGTTTCTATCACTACGACCCCTGCTCTCAGTTACTTTCGAAAATAGTCCGCGGCTTCAGCCGGGACATGCAGGACGCAGCTCGGTTTCTCGAGAGCGGAATGGTCGACGCTGAGCGCTTCCGAGCGCTCGTGAACGCCATTCCAGAGGCCGCGTATGCGCGATACCCGACTCTGTCCCGAAAGGCGATTCTCGACGCTGTCGAGAATTTCCTCTCCCAGCACACCAACTAGCCTGGTGCTCGGCGGGACGTTCTTGGTCCCTTCTCCAATTCTTGATCCGGCGTGACTCTCGATGTGTGTGACGAAGTCCGCGTTGTATCGCGTGAGTACTGAAGCCTCTTCGCAGGACGGACGATGATTGTTGAGTGCCTCGACGCCCACCCGCTCGGCGTCGGCCGCAGGTTGACCTTCATGATGACTGAATGGGACAAGGCGCGGCTGTGAGTCCGGCGAAACCGTAGCGGGTGCTCGAGGTCGACCGACGGCTTGTCCGCTCGCGATAGAACGCGATCCAATCACATTACGGAGCGCAAACCCCGCTCCCGGCAACTCGCTCCGATCCGTTCGACGCCGCGCCGAAACTCCCAGCCCCATAGTTCAGCCCGGCGCTTCCTCGATACAAGTAGAAGAACGCATGTCCAGCCGCCGGCTGCACCGCATCGCCAGAGCCCGCGGTGCTGGAATCGGCGGAGTCATTCTCCAAACAGACGACCGCGCCGAGCGAGACCGTCGCGCCGCCACCCGGGGCGAGGTTGTCGACATCGCCACGAATCACGTCGTATCGCGCGGGGCCCGATTCGAGATCCCAGCTCACCACCGTCGGCAGCGCCTTGGTCACCCGGATCTGGGCGCGTGCATTTCGATCGATGAAGAAGATCTCGTTGAGCAGATCGGGATTGCGCTCGACGAAATCACCGAGGCCCGAGAACGCAGCGCGTTGTCCATCGCTGGAAAGCGATGGGGCGCCGCCGCCTCCGGCGCGCAAGGCGCCGACGCGCTCGACTGAACCGCCGCTGCGCGCGATGCGATACAAATCGACCGGCGTGTCGGGATCGGCCTCGGCGATCGGCGAATCGCTCGAGAACCAAACCCAGGCGCCATCGCGAGAGATGCGGGCCGCGCCGGCGCTGCCGACCGTTTGCGACGTGAGCTGCGTCAACGATGAACTGGTGGTGTCGAAGACAAACAGTTCGCTGTTTGCTTCGGGGTTGGTACCCAGCGGATTGCCGGTGCTTTGAAACACGATGTAACGGCCATCGCCGCTGACATCGGGTGAACGAGAATCGATCGCTGCTCCGGATGTGAGTTGCTGCAACCCGGTCGCGTCGGTGCGCACACGGAATATTTCGTAACTCAGGTCAGCGTTGCCGCCGGTGAGGTCGCCATTGGATTCGAACACAACCCACGTGCCGGTGGCATCCATGCGCGCATTCGCGCAGCGCGAATTGGCAGCGCCATTGGTGAGCTGCAGCAAGCCACTGCCGTCGGGGTTGACGCGCAACAGTTCAAGCGAACCATCGGCATTGCCGCCGGTGAGGTTGGCGGCGCTCTGAAATGCCACCACGCTGCCGTTGCCGGCGATGCGAGCGTTCTCCGAGGTGGTGCTCACGGGCCCATTGGTCAACTGCAACAGTCCCGAGCCGTCGGCGCGCACGAAGAAGATCTCACCCGAGGCGTCGAGATTGCCGCCCGTGGGGTTGGAATCGGCGTCGAACACAATCGAGTTGCCATCGTCGGCGACCGATGGGCTGGCCGCGCTGCCGCTGGACAACGAGGTCACCGCCGCGAGACCGGAGCCATCGGTTTGCACGCGGTACACCTCACCGGCACCGAGCAAGCTGTTGTCGTTGATGAACACCACGCGCGACGCGTCGGCTGTCATCGAGGGCGCGTTGTTGAACCCGAGTGTCGTAAAGGTGAGTTGACGAATTCCGCCGCCGTTGCCGTCCATGGTGTGCAGTTCCGGACTGCCATCGGGGTTGTTGCCGCCGGGGAACTGGTCGAGGTAGTAGAAGGCGACACGCGTGCCGTTGCCCGAAACGGTGGGAAGCACGCAGCCGATCGTAACCGCCGTCGTGGTCAGCGCGCGCAGGCCGGTGCCGTCGTTCTTGATGCGCCAAATTTCGTAGTTGGAGTCGAAGTTGGTCAATCCCTGCACGTGATTGGACATGAAGAACACGTTGACGCCATCGTCGGTGATCGACGGCAACTGCGCTGCCGGCGTGCCGAGCAACGTGGTGGTCCGCGTCAGTTGGCGCAATCCGGTGCCGAGCCAATCGATGATGAAGATCTCGTCGCGATGATTGACGTTGTTGGGGGGCAACAGGTCGGCGTTGGTCTGGAACGCGATGCGCGCGCCGCCGCCGGCAAGCGCAGGTGCGCTGATGTTGTAGCCGACGACGTTGGTGACTTGACGCAATCCGGTGCCGTCGCCGTTGATCGCAAACAGCTCGGTGGAAAGGTCGGCGTTGCCGCCGGTGAGATCGGCATTGTCGGTAAACGTAAGCCGCGTGCCGTCGTCGCTGATCGACACACCGCCTAGCGAACCGGTTGTCACGCTGGTCAATTGCCTCAAGCCGCTGCCATCGCGATTGATGACGAAGAGCTGCGGATACTGGGTTGGGTTGGTTCCGAGCGGGTTGGTGTTGGCCACGAACGCGATTTTCAGACCGTTCCCCGCGATGGTTGCTGCGCTCACCGATCCGGCGTTGACGGCAGGGTCGCTGGTGAGCTGCGTCAGTTGGGTCCCATTGCTTTGCATCACGTACAACTCGGGCGACAGATCGTGATTGCCGCCGGTCAAGTCGGACGGACTGACGAATGCCAGCCACACGCCATCGTCGCTGACCGACACCACGGGTGTGACCCCGCGCGTCGTGGATGTAACTTGCGTCCCTGCACCGGTGACCGCGTCGAATTTGAAGATCTGGTAGGCGTGGCGCGGATTGGTCCCGAGTTGGTCGCTGCTCGACCCGGTGTAGACCGTGGTGCCCGCGTCATCGAGCGCTCCTGGGCCGGCAATACCGGTCTTCAGGTCGGTGAGTTGAGTGACCGTTCCGGCCTCGCCAAAGTGGATCGACGCAGGCAGAATCACGGCTGCAAACCAAAGAACCAGTCCGAATCTGTTCATGGAAGTCAGTTCCTCACACGCTCGCAGGAATGTACGCTTACCGGCACACGCGGCACGGAAGTCTGGAAAGGAGACGGCATGCTGTACATCGGTCACTTCTCGTTCAACGGTTCGGGGCGCTTCCCGGAACTCGGGGACGAACCGGAGCACGGGCATTTCACCACAATGGTGGAAGCCGAGTCGATCGAACAAGCCACGGAGAAGTTCGAATCCTTGATCATGAAAACGCGTCATGACGGCGATCTGTTCAGCTCCGTCAGCGAGGTTTATCTCGATAGCTGCTCGGAATTGAAGCGAATCCCGCCCGAAGGGGTGATCAGCCACTTCGAGGCGATCCTCGGCGAAGCGGCTCCGGCGATGAGCGTGCCGCTTCCGGGTGTCGACGAAACGGTCGGTCAAGCGTTCGCGATCGAACAGGGTGACATCGAAGCCGAAGGCGCCAACGGCGAAGGCGACGACGACGAGGACGATCGCATTCCGTTCATCGTCTTCGAGTAGCCCTCGCCGTGGTTACGCTCGGCACGCCCGGCACGGCACGCGCCACCCGCTTGATGCTGTTGGGAAGCGGCGAGCTTGGGAAAGAAGTGGCGATCGAGGCGCAGCGCCTGGGGGTCGAGGTCATTGCTGTCGATCGCTACCCGAATGCGCCGGCGATGCAGGTAGCGCATCGCAGCCATGTGATTTCGATGCTCGATGGATTGCAGTTGCGCGCGCTGGTCGAGCGGGAGCAGCCGCACTTCATCGTTCCCGAACTCGAGGCAATCGCCACCGCGACGTTGCTCGAGTTGGAGCGCGATGGCTTCAACGTCATCCCGACGGCGCGAGCCACGCGATTGACGATGGACCGCGAAGGGATCCGCCGCCTCGCCGCGGAAACGCTCGGGTTGCGAACCTCGCCGTATCGATTCGCTTCGACTGAAAGTGAGTTCAACCAGGCAGTGGCTGCGATCGGTTTGCCGTGTGTGGTCAAGCCGGTCATGTCGTCATCGGGCAAGGGGCAGAGCCTCGTCAAGACCAACAGCGAGGTGGCGACCGCCTGGCGTCACGCTCAAGAAGGCGGCCGGGCCGGCGGCGGCACCGTGATCGTGGAAGGGTTCGTCGACTTCGACTACGAGATCACGCTGCTTACCGTGCGCCATGCGGGCGGGACGTCGTATTGCGAGCCGATCGGCCATCGACAGGTGAAGGGCGATTACTGGGAGTCGTGGCAACCGCAGTCGATGACGCCGCAGGCGTTGGCCGAAGCGCAACGGATTGCGCGCGCCGTCACCGATGACTTGGGCGGTCGCGGAATTTTCGGCGTGGAGTTGTTCATCAAAGGTGACACGGTCTATTTCAGCGAGGTCAGTCCACGTCCGCATGACACCGGAATGGTGACCATGCTCTCGCAAGACCTCAGCGAATTCGCGCTGCACTTGCGCGCAATTCTCGGGTTGCCGATCCCGGTGATCCGCCAGACGGGGCCGACGGCATCGCACGTCATCTTGGTCGACGGAAACAGCGATGCACCGACGTTCTCCAACGTCGAGGCAGCATTGGTCGAGCCCGACACGCTGTTGCGTTTGTTCGGCAAGCCCGAGGTGCGCGGCCATCGACGGATGGGAGTGGCATTGGCCAAAGGGGCGACCATCGATGAAGCGCGCGCCAAGGCAACGCGGGCAGCCAACGCGGTAGTGCCGGGACTTTAGCGACGCCGCCATTGCGTTCGGGCAGTCGACTCATGGCCATCGCACGGTCGGCGCGTCGAGCGCAGCCACGGCCGTCGTTAGCTACAACGAGCCGGACCGAGCAAGTTACAGATGCCGACGTGATGTGCGTTGTGCCTCGACACCACCCAGGGTCAATCCTGCATTCGCATCCAACTGCGCCAGATGATTCTCGCCGCGCAGCAAGGCGGGGCGGCCGGCAGTGGCGATCATCGCTGCGTTGTCGGTGCAGTACTTGAACGGGGGGATCGACAGCGCCAAGCCGCGCTCGGCGGCCAACTTGGCGATCTCCAAGCGCAGAAGTTGATTCGCAGCCACGCCACCAGCGAGCACCAAACTGCGTGGCCGTTCGGTATCGATGGCGTGGCGCGTGCTGCGGCACAACTCACGCACGACCGCATATCGGAAGCTCGCAATCAAATCGATCATCACCGGCGGTGGTGTCTCTTCCGGTGACTGCAAGCGTGCGATGCCGGCCTTCTCCATGTGCTGTCGAACAGCGGTTTTGTAGCCGCTGAAGCTGAAACCCGGCGCGCCGTTCTTGGTTTTGATTTCGCCGAACGGAAACGCTTGCGGATTGCCATTCGGCGCGAGTCGATCGATCACCGGGCCGCCCGGGTACGGCAGCCCCAACATCTTCGCCACCTTGTCGAACGCTTCCCCCGCGGCGTCGTCGCGCGTGCGTGCCACCTGCACGTACTGCTCCGGTTGCGGTACGCGCCACAGTGCGGTGTGCCCTCCCGACACGATCAGCGCCAGCGCGGGGAAGGGGAGCAGCGGCGTGTCGATCCAACCCGACACCACGTGCCCTTCGAGATGATTCACGCCGACCAACGGCAGGCCGCGTGCCCACGCGTAGGCGCGCGACCACGCCACACCAACCAACAGCGATCCAACCAATCCAGGCCCGCACGTGACGGCGAGGCCATCAACCTGCTGCATCGTGAGCCCGGCCTGCTTCACCGCGTTCTCGACGACCCACGGCAGCGCTTCGAGGTGATGTCGCGCCGCAATCTCGGGCACGACGCCGCCGTACGGAGCGTGCAACTTGACCTGCGAGCTGACCAGCGAAGACAAAACGCGTCCACCGCCATCCAAGACCGCGGCAGCCGTTTCGTCGCATGAGGTTTCAATCCCAAGAACGATCATCGTGCGGAGATTGTATCGGTCATAATCCCGCCCACAATGACCGAATCCAGGCCCACGGCTCTGCCTCCCAAAGCGCGCACGCCATGGGCCAAGATCCCGTGGATCGGAATGCTCTACTTCGCCGAAGGGACCCCGTTCGGCGTGATCAACGATCTGGTGCCTTTGTGGCTCGATTCATTCGGGGTTTCCAAGACCGCGGTAGGGCTGTTTTCGTTTCTGGAATTGCCGTGGAGTCTCAAGTTTCTGTGGGCCTGGCTGGTCGATTGGTTCGGCACGCGCCGCAAGTGGATTTGTGGTGCGTTGCTGGTCGAGGCCGCGCTGCTGGCGCTGGCGGCGGCGCGCGAGGTCAGCGATTTGTGGTCGTTGGGCGCGTTGCTGATGGCCTACACGGCGGCTGCTGCAACCGTCGACATTGCGATCGACGCGTACACCATCGAGCTTTCATCGACGGGCGAGGAAGGGCCGATCAACGCCACCCGATCGGTGGCGTATCGCGCAGCGTGGTTCATCGCGGGTGGAGCGGGTGTCGGGCTAGCGGGCGTGATGGGTTGGCGCTGGGTGATGTGGTGCATCGCCATCCTCATGGCGTTGCTGGCACTGTTGGCCTTGATTCTGCCTCGCACCGAACTCGAGCTCGCACCGAAATCACGCCGCGGCGCGGGGGAACGAATCCGCGAGTACGGCGCGGCCCTCGGCACCTGGATGACCCGCGAAGGGGCGCTCGCCGTGTTGGTGACGGCACTGTTCTACAAGCTGCCCGATTCCGCGATGGGTCCAATGCCTCGTCTGTTTTGGAAACATGCAGGCTTGTCGTTGGAACAGATCGGTTGGTTGATCACGCCGCTCAACTTGGGCGCGACCTTCATCGGCTCGATCGTGGGCGGATTGTGGATTGCGCGGATCGGTGTGCTGCGCGGCTTGTTGTGGTGCGGTTTGGCGCAAGCGATCAGCAACGTGGTCTACGCCGCCGTGGCAGCAGCAGCGCCGAGCACAGCAACGATTCTGTTCGCGACCGGATTCGAGAACTTGACCGGCGGCTTGGGGACCGCAGCGTTGCTGTCGTTTCTAATGCGCATGTGCAGCAAAGAGCAAGCAGCGCTCGAGTACGCGTTGCTGTCGGCGCTGTTTGCGTTGGTGCGCTTCCCGGCCAAGATGATCAGCGGCATCGGCGCCGAAGCGATGGGATACGCCGGGTTTTTCTTGCTGACAGCATTCGCCGCACTGCCGGGCCTGGCGATGCTGTTTTCACGCGATCTGGCGTTGCGCGTCGGTGAAACGCCGCTGGCGCGGCGTGCTACATCAACGACGACGCAATCGCGCGGCGGCCCTCACGATGCAACGTAAAACCGTTGGCCGGCAGCAGCAGCTCGAAGTTGATCTCGCCTACCGCCTGCAAATTCTGGCGATGTGCCGCGTGACCGACCTCGGCGCCCGGTCCAACCTTTCCGGGGGGCACAGCAGCAAACGACGCACCCAACATCAACGCGCTGTGCCCGCGATCGTGCAGCACTACCTCGCCCGCGTCACGAGGAGCCGGCAGAGAAATCGCATGCAATCCGGCCGGCAGCGACTCGTTGATGCTGTAGCGATGCGCGCCGGGAATATCGATGGCCACCGACTGTGGCAACCAAACGCGCGAACCGAATCGCTCGGCAAACTGTGCGGCTCCGGTGTGACGATCGGCGTCGGTCAGGACGACATGCGTCGGTGGGCCGAGATGCTGGAAGGTCGAGACATCCTCGTCGGCGATTCCCGGCGGGTTGATCACCAGCCGCGCGTCGTCGGCCAAGAGATAAAAGCCGTTGCGATCGATGGTGCCTGCCGTGGTCGAGGCCCAGAACACCCACAAATTGTCTTTGAGTTGGCGCATGGCAGGGATGCTGCCACGCCCTCGACACCAAGGCCAACCATCGCCGCGATGATTCGTGATGGAATTCGCGTTCGAGGGACCGGCCCATGAGCGAAACCAAGAATGTCCGTGCGGCCAAGCCGATCACGAGCGCGACGGTGGTGGGCTGGGGAATCGGTGTCTTGTCGTTGACGCTGTTTCTTGCCGCGCAGCGCGCTCCGGGCGCGGTCGAATCGCTCTACTCGCGCGCCATTTATCCCTCGATCGCGTCGACGCTGGCCTGGTGTTTTGCCTGGGTCCCATTTTCGGTTGGTGAGCTGGTGCTGATCGTCATCCCGATCGTGGTGTTGTGGGGCGTGATCGCCGGTTGGCGTGCCGGCCGACGCGCCGGTTGGGGGTTGCCTTGGTCCTCGATCGCAGCAATCGGGCGAGGCGTCGCGCGCGTGAGCGTTGTCTGGTTTCTGTTTCTCGTCTGTTGGGGACTCAACTATTCGCGTTGGCAGCCCGAGATGCTGTTTCAACTCGAGCCGCCGCAGGACAGCATCCAAACCGAGCAACTCATCGAGAGCATCGGCCGGCACTTGGACGAACTGCGCGGCGGATTGGCGCAAGACGACCAAGGCGTGGCGTTGATGCCGGGCGATCTCTCGGAACTCGATTTGCAACTGCGGCAGGCGCAGGCCGAACTGCTCGCAGAGCAGAAGCTTCCTACGATCGATGTAGGCCGGGTCAAGCGGTTCGAGTCGAGCCCGCTGTTGCTTCGCTGGGGCGTGAGTGGGATGTACGGCCCGTTCACCGGCGAACCGCAGTTGGTATTGCCGGCAGCGCCGACGCAGTTGCCCTTCACGTTGGCGCACGAGCGCGCTCATCTCTCGGGATTCGCGTGGGAGGAAGCGGCCAGCTTCATCGGCTTGCTCACCTGCTGGCGCAGCGACGATCCGCGTGTGCAGTACTCCGGTTGGTTGTTGCTTTGGATCTCGCTGCGCCACGGATCCGAAAACCGCGAGCCTGGAGTCCAGCGCGATCTGCGCGCCATTTCGAAGTTCGCGCTCGAACACCGTGGTCGCGAAGCGCCCACATTCTGGCGCGCCTACAGCGGGTTTCTGTCGGCCCATGGTGTGAAGGGGGGAACGCGCAGTTACGGCAGGGTCGCAGGATTGGCGTTGGCCTGGCTTTCAAAACATGGAGTGCCGAACGGATGAGCGTCCAAGCAGCGTTTACAAGTATTTGCCAACCGCCGTCGCAGCAATCCCGTTAGATAACGAGATGCTATCGCGCTGGTTGAAAGTTTCTGCCGACGAACGGGCCGCAACGTTGACCTCGTTCGTCTACTTCTTCTTCCTATTGGGTGGCTACGCGCTGCTCAAGCCGGTGCGCGATGCCATGGGCTTGGCCGGAGGATCGGACAAGCTGCCGGCGATGATGACGGTCACGGTGCTGGTCACGCTCCTGGCCTCGGCCGGTTACGCGTCGCTTCTGGATCGTGTGCCGCGCTGGAAGGTGGTCCCGTGGATCTACGTCGGCCTAGCGATCAACCTGCTGGTGTTCTACGCGCTGTTCGCGGCCGAAACCGATCACGTCTGGAGCGCGCGCGTGTTCTTCGTTTGGGCCAGCGTCTACAACCTGTTTCTGACGTCGATCTTCTGGAGCTTGATGGCAGACCTGTGGTCTGTCGATCAAGCCAAGCGCCTCTACGGATTCATCGCCGCCGGGGGAAGCGCCGGGTCGATGGCTGGACCTGCGGTCACAGCACTGCTCGTGGAAAAGATTGGCGTTCCCAACCTGCTGTTCATCTCGGCGCTGACATTGACGTTCTGCGGCTATTGCGTGTGGCGACTGCAGCGTTATCGCCGCACGTCGAACGAACCGACGAGCGGCGAGAAGCCGCTCAAAGGAAGCGCCTGGGAAGGCTTGTGGCGCAGCATCAGTTCGCCGTATCTGCTGGCGATCACGATGTCGACCGTGCTCTATACGTTCACCGCGACGCAGCTCTACCTGGAGCAAGCGTCGATCGTCGAGAAGTCGATCACCGAGCGAGCGGCACGCACCGCCTGGTTTGCGGAGTTGGATCTGATCGCGAACATCGCGGCGATCTCGCTGCAACTGCTCTTGACCGGGCCGCTGCTGAGGTACGTCGGGACAATTGGAGGGTTGCTGGCGACACCGTTGGTCACGGCGGTGGGATTTGCCTGCCTCGTGGCTTCGCCCGGACTGGCGACGCTCAAGTTGGTGCAGATCGCCCGCCGCTCGGTGCACTACGCCTTCGAGCGGCCTGCGCGCGAGTCGCTTTACAACGTGCTGAGCCCCGAGGACAAGTACAAGTCCAAGAACGCGATCGACACGGTGGTCTATCGGCTCAGCGATGCGTTGAGCGGATGGGGTTATAAGGGGTTCGCTGCGATTGGTGAAGGTGTTTCGGCGATGGTGGCGATTGCCGCTTCCATCGTGTGGGGCAGCCTCGGAATGTTCCTGTCGCGGCGGCAGCGTGTGCTTGGTGAGAAGCGCAAGGCGGAGGAAGCATGAGCCGTTCGAGACGTGAGTTCATTCGCGCTGCGGTGAAGTACGGGGCGGGAGCGATCGCCGGATCGGCGTTGGTTGGATGCGCGACAGAAGGCCAGCACACGGTCACGCCAAACACCGGTTCGGAGCCGCGCCCGAACACGACTCCGAGCCCCGCTGCCAAGTCGAGCAGCAAAGCCTCGCCGCTCTCGCTCTTGGTGCTTGGCGGCACGAGTTTTCTAGGACCGCAGATCGTCGAGCGTGCAATCGAGCGCGGGCATCGTGTCACGCTTTTCAATCGCGGGCGCACCAATCCTCAGCTGTTCCCTGACCTGGAAAAGTTGCGCGGGGATCGCGACGGCAACCTCGGCGCGCTGCAGAATCGCCGCTGGGATGCCGTGATCGACACCAGTGGCTATGTGCCGCGAGTGGTGAAAGCGTCGGTTGAGTTGTTGGCGCCGAGCGTGAAGGCGTACGTTTTCATCTCGACGATGTCGGTGTACGCCGATACCAGTGTTCCAGGAATGGATGAAGACGCGGCGTTGGCAACGCTCGACGACCCGGCCAACGAAGATGTACGCGCGAACTACGGAGCGCTCAAGGCGCTTTGCGAGAAGGCGGCCGAGGCGGCGATGCCGGGCCGGGTGCTCAACCTTCGTCCCGGATTGATCGTCGGGCCGGGTGACGTTACCGATCGCTACACCTACTGGCCGGTGCGTGTGGCGCGCGGCGGCGACGTCCTGGCTCCCGGTGATGGCACCGACCCGGTGCAGTACATCGACGTGCGCGATCTGGCGTCGTTTGTGATGCACGGACTCGAGAAACGATTGAGCGGAACGTTCAACGTCAACGGCCCGGCGCACCGGCTCACGATGGCGGAGTTGCTCGAGAGTTGTCGCACCGCAAGCAACAGCAACGCGAAGTTTGTCTGGGCCGATACGGCATTCCTTGAAAAACAGAAGGTAGCGCCCTGGAGTGATATGCCGGTGTGGGTGCCGGCGAGCGGTGACACCGCGGGATTTCACAGCGTCTCCTCCGCGCGCGCGATCGCAGCCGGTTTGACGTTCCGCTCCGCGGTCGATACGGCGCGAGACACGCTAGCCTGGTTCAAGAACGAGTCGGCCGATCGTCAGGCAGCGTTGCGTGCAGGCTTGAAGCCGGCGCGCGAAGCGGAACTGCTGAAGCTGCTGCAACGCCACACCTGAGGTGAGAGATGACGCCGATACGCTTCGCCACGCTCGTTGCTGTTTTCATTCTCGCGGCCTGTGGAGCGGAGCGACGCCCCGTCGATCTGATCCTGCGCGGCGGCACCGTCTATGACGGCAGCGGGACCGCGCCTCGCGTTGCCGATGTGGCGATCACCGATGGCCGGATCGAAGCGATCGGGGATCTTTCCAATCGTCAGGCAAAAGCCGAAGTCAATGCCGCCGGGCTGGCCGTTGCTCCAGGTTTCATCAACATGCTCAGTTGGTCGGTTGATTCTCTGATCGTCGATCCACGCTCGCAGAGCGATCTGCGCCAGGGTGTCACGCTCGAAGTGTTTGGCGAGGGTTGGTCGATGGGACCACTGAGCGAAGCGCAGAAGCGAGAATCGAAGGAACTGCAAACTCATATCAAATACGACATCACCTGGACCACCCTGGGCGAGTATCTCGACTTCCTGCAAAAGCGCGGCATCGCCTGCAACGTTGCCAGTTTCGTGGGGGCCACCACTGTCCGCGGGAACGTACTGGGCAATGCCAATCGGGCGCCGTCGCCGCGCGAGATGGAAACGATGCGCGACTTGGTACGAAAGGCGATGGAGGAGGGGGCGTTAGGGGTTGGCTCGGCCTTGATCTACGCGCCGGCTTTCTACGCCAAGACCGACGAGTTGGTCGAACTCGCGCGCGCTGCGGCGCCGTATGGTGGGATGTACATCTCGCACATGCGTAGCGAGGGGAACGCCTTGTTGGAAGGGATCGACGAGCTGATCACGATCGCGCGCGAGGCCAAGGTCCCAGCCGAGATCTATCACCTCAAGGCCGCTGGCAAACAAAACTGGGGCAAGCTCGATGCAGCCATCGCCAAGGTCGAGGCGGCGCAGCGGGAGGGGCTGCACATTACCGCCAACATGTACAGCTACACGGCAGGCGCGACCGGCTTGGACGCCGCGATGCCACCATGGGTGCAGGAAGGCGGATTCGCAGAGTGGCGCAAGCGGTTGATGGACCCTGCCACGCGCGCGCGTGTGTTGACAGAGATGAACACTCCCAGCAACGACTGGGAGAATCTCTACTTGTCGGCCGGCGCCGACGGCATGTTGCTGCTCGGGTTTCGCAAGGATCAGTTCGCGCCGCTGATCGGGAAGACGCTGGCGGAGGTGGCTCGGATCCGTGGCAAAACCGCTGCAGAAACCGCGATCGACTTGGTGATCGAGGACGAGAGCCGCGTGGAGACGGCGTACTTTTTGATGTCGGAGGACAACGTACGCCGGCAGGTTGCACTGCCCTGGGTGAGTTTTGGCTCCGATGCTCCTTCGCAAGCGCCCGAAGGTGTGTTCTTGAAGATGAGCACCCATCCACGCGCGTACGGGAACTTCGCACGGGTGTTGGGCCACTATGTGCGCGAGGAGAAGTTGATCTCGCTACAGCAGGCGATTCATCGAATGACCGCGCTGCCCGCCGGCAATCTCAAACTGCGAGAGCGCGGATTGCTGCGACCGGGATACTGGGCCGATGTCGTGGTGTTCGATCCGGCGACGATTGCCGACCATGCCAACTATGAGAGCCCACAGGTGTACGCCACCGGAATGAAGCACGTCTTCGTCAACGGAGTACAGGTGCTCGAGGATGGCGAGAGTACCGGCAGGACGCCGGGCCAGGTCGTGCGCGGACCAGGTTGGAGCGGTTGGCGTCACTGAAGCGTCAGAATTGAAAGAGGCAAGTTCCGGAGGCGTCGATGAAGATCGTGATCGTGTTGCTTGCACTCGTTGCGTTGACCGTCGTGCTGGTGCTTGCCGTTGGCTTTGCGACACCTGCCCGGCACGAGGCTTCGGTGGCGCAGTCGTTTCGAATGGCGCCCGACGCATTATTCGCGATCGTGACGGATTTCAAGGGTTACACCGCATGGCGCACCGGGATGAAATCGATCGAGGTTTCGGAGGACAACCAGCGCATCGTCGAGACCGGCGGCTACGGTGTGATCCCGTACGTCGTCAAGGAGAGCATTCCCGGTCGTCGATTGGTGACCGAGATCGACGACTCGGAGCTTCAGTTCGGCGGAACGTGGACGTTCGAGTTCGCGCCCGAAGGAGAGGGGACGCGCCTGACGATCACCGAGCGAGGATTCGTCAAGAACGTCCTGTTCCGGTTCTTTTCACGATTCATGGCCCAGGACGCGACGATCAAGCAGTTCCTTGCCGATCTCGGCAAGCGAGTGGGCTAGGCCGACATCAGTATCCGCTGCCGCTGCCGCCGTCGATACGCACCTTTCCCCGATGGAAGCGCATCAGAAGAACCACATAGACGATTGCGAGCGGAACTCCCAGCCCCCACCACCACAGGCCGACTGTCAAGCTGTACGTCGACGCCGCCGCGTTGAATGCCGTGAGGTGATCGGCGCGATCGAGCTGCGAGCGAAGCATCACCGGAAAAACGCACGCGGCCGTCGCTGCCAAAAGCCCCAGCAGAAAGCAGGTCGAGCAAGCGAAGGCGGCCCAGGCCTGTTGGCGCCGCAGGAACCACGGTGCACCGACGAGTCCCGTGATCCACACCGCTGCCAACAGCCACGCAAGCGGCGTGGCTGCGAAGTTGGAGAAGACGTCGGCGTTGACGCGCGCCGTTGCCCACGTAATCGGAAGCAGGGCAATCGTCACCAATACCCACAAGCGCGCCGCGAAGGTTCGCGATCGTTGTTCCACCGTGCCTTCGGTTTTCCAAGCGAGGAACGTTGCACCATGGGCGGCGAGTGCCAGCACGGCGAACAGGCCGACGGCGAGCGTGTAGATGTCGAGCACACCGGCAGGGTGCAGCGGCAGGAAGTTGGTGAACAGCGGCATGTGCAGATAGCCGGAATCGTCCAGCGGCAGTCCGCGCACCAAGTTGCCAAGCGCTGCACCAAGCAGCAGCGGTAGTGCAAACGACGATGCCGCGAAGAGCGTGTCGAAGAACGCTCGCCACAGCAGGTTGTCATGGTGCGAGCGAAACTCGATCGAGATGCCACGCAAAATGAGTGCCCAAATCACCAGCATGATCGGCAGATAGAAACCCGAGAGCCCTGCTGCCAAGACCTTGGGAAACGCCAGGAACAGCACGCCTCCGGTGGCCAACAACCAGACTTCGTTTCCATCCCAGAAGGGGCCAATGGCGTTTAGCACGGTGCGTCGCTCGACATCGGTCTTGGCAACCATCAAGTGCATCATTCCGGCGCCAAAGTCGAAACCATCGGCCGCCACGTACACCGCAATGGTTATCGCGGCGAGCCAGAACCAGAGCGACTCGAGCATCTGCTTTCCCTCAGCCGTGCTGTGCGGTAGGGCCGTGGGCGATCTCGCGGCCGATCAGATAAAGAAAGCAAAGCCCCAGCACGAAGTACATGCCGGCGAACCCGAGCAACGTGAACGTCACCGATCCGCTGCCAACCAACGGCGACGCTCCCTCTGCGGTGCGTATCAGGCCGTAGACCAGCCATGGTTGACGCCCCAACTCCGCGGTCATCCAGCCGAACACCGTCGCGATGTACGGAAATGGAAAGGCCAGCATCAAGACCCACAGCACGGGGCGCCACTGCGTCAGGCGATTACGCCATTGCGCAAACGCAGCGACTGCCATCAACGCAATGAACAGCGTCCCGAGTCCGGCCATGACATGGAAGCTGTAGTAAAGCAGCTCCGGATTGTCGGGCCACTCGTCACGTGGAAACTCGTTCAACCCGCGGACGTCGCTGGAGAAACTGCCGTACGCGATGAAGCTCAGAATACCGGGCACACGAACTGGGTTGTCGATTCGCATGTTCTTGAAGTCAGGCTGTCCGATCATCGTGAGGTCGGCGTAGGCGCCGCTTTCGAACCGACCCTCCATGGTGGCGAGTGCAATCGGCTTGTGACGAGCCGTCATCTTTCCTTGTAGATCGCCCGTAGGAAACGCTACCAGCACGCTAGAAATCAAGCCGGCCCAGACGCCGAGCTTCAGGCTCACTCCCGCCACTGCCGAGTGTTTTCCGGACAACGCCCAGAACGCACCGACAGCTGCCATGACAAACGCCGAGGTCACGACGGCAGCGCACATCACGTGGGCGTATTCCACCAAGGCCCACGGGTTGGAAAGGTAGACAGAGAGCAGCCCGAGTTGGAGCGTTCCTTGCGGGCCTGCAACGTAACCGACAGGGTGGTGCAGGAACGCGTTGGTGGTGACGATGAAGTACCCCGACAACCAACTCCCGAGCCACAACAGCAATGCAGCCGCGAAGTGCTTGCGCGGGCCGAGGCGGCGCTCACCCCACAGCAACAACGCAAGCACGCTGCTTTCCAGAAAGAAGGCGAAGATCCCTTCCATGGCGAGCGTCTGACCGATCACGCCGCCGGTTCGTCGCGTGAACTCCGCCCAGTTGGTGCCGAACTGGAACTCCATGGGGATTCCGGTCACCACACCCATCGCGAAGTTCAGGCCGAAGATTCGGATCCAGAATCGAGCTGCATCGTGATAGCGCGCGTCACCGGTCTTGAGGCCCATTGCCTTGAGCAGCACGACAAGCAGCGCAAGCCCCATCGTGAGTTGCGGGAAGATGTAATGGAACGCCGCTGTGAAACCGAACTGCAGGCGATGCCACGGTAAGGCCATTTCCATGTCGCTCTCCGAGCGCCACGATTCTGCACTCGGTCACGATTGGTTGTCACGCTGCCGCGCCATCATCCTTGAACCCGAGCCGTCGCAGCAGCGAGGACATCAAGCACCAGCGCGTGAGGCCGCTTTGTAGCAGATTCGCGCCCACGAAGGCGGTGAGGATCAAGAAGTAGGGTGAGACCCAATGTGCGAGCCCCAGGCTGATCAACACCAACGTCCCCGCGAAAACATGCACGATTCGATCGACACTCATGTACCTGCCTCCTGAAGTTGCCCGGCGCGACCGTGCCGCGCCAGAAGGTAGTAAAGGACTGGGACAGCCAGCCGGGAAAGCAACGTTGCGGCTACTTCACCGGCCATCAGGCTGATTGCCAGCCCCTGAAAAATTGGATCGGCGAGCATGACCGCGGCGCCAACCAGGACAGCGCTAGCGGTGAGCAGCATCGGCCTGAAGCGCACCACGCCCGCCTCTTCGACCGCCATAGCGAGCGGCATTCCCTCGCGCAGTTTCAGCTCGATGAAATCGACCAAGATGATGCTGTTGCGCACGATGATCCCGGCACCGGCAATGAATCCGATCATCGAGGTTGCCGTGAAAAAAGCGCCAAGCAGGCTGTGCGCCGGAATGATCCCGATCAGCGAGAGGGGAACAGGGACGAGGATCACCAACGGGACGGAGAAACTCTCGAACCAACCGACCAACAGCACGTAGATCAGAATCAGGACGGCAGCGAAGGCCAAGCCAAGGTCGCGGAAAACCTCGAGAGTGATGTGCCACTCGCCGTCCCACTTGAGCGCGAGGTTCTCCGTGTCGTCAGGCAGAGACAAGCCAAACCTCGGCACACTGGGCCCGCCCGCGGCGCGCAGCGCATCGAGTTTGGTGTTGAGCGCATTCAGTGCATACACAGGGCTCTCGATCTCGCCGGCGACATCGCCAAGTACATACGTTACCGGCATCAGGTTCTTGTGGAAGATTGCAGAAGATTCGCGGGTGTGCTCGACGTGAATCAACTCGCCGATCGGCACGTTGCCGAAGCGCCCCGGGACAGAAAGCGCAAGAAAGTCATCGAGCGCGGCGCGGCGTTGCGGCGCGAGTTGGAAGATCACCGGGACCTGCGTCGAACCGCGTTCGAGATGGAACGCTCCCAGGACCGTACCGGCGCCGAGGGCCGACAGCGACTCGATCACCGTGGCTGGAGCTACCCCGTGAAGCGCAGCCTTCTCTCGATCGAGCACCAGTCGCAGCTTCGGTGCGGTGGGGTTCATCGAGCTGTCGATGTCGACGATGCCCGGCGTCGAGCGCATCGCGACCTCGATCTGTTGCGCGTACTCGCGGCGAATCGCCTCGCTCGGCCCGTACACCTCGGCGACGAGCGTATCGAGTACCGGCGGGCCGGGCGGTATCTCCGCGATCTTCAATCGTGTCCCATCGTTCGGAATCAGGGGGAGCAGCGCGCTTCGCAGACGGGTGGTGAACGCATGGCTCTGCAGGTCGCGTCGCTCCTTTGGCTCCAGATTGACTTGGATGTCGATCTGATCGTCGGCACCGCGTAGGAACGAATGACGCACCATCCCGACGAACGTGAATGGCGTGGGGGCGCCCGAGTAAATTTGTAGATTGCGGACTTCGGCCTCGTCGAAGATCTTCCGCGCCACACGTTGCCCGAGTGCTAGCGCATCGAGTTGCGCCGTGCCGGCGGGAAGTTCGAGTTGGACTTGAAATTCGGACTTGTTGTCGAAGGGGAGCATCTTGACCTTCACAACACCGGTCACGATCAGCGCCATCGCACCCGCGAGCAGAAGTACGACCCCGCCAAAGAACGACCAGCGCACGCGGGGTCGAGAGAGCAGGGCGTGCATCACCGATCGATACGAGCGGGTGGTACGACCTTCGTCCACCGCAGCCGACTCCGTTTTGCCCGAGTGCGCGTTCGCCGCGTCGCTGCGGAACAGCCTTAGCCCGGCCCAAGGGCTGATGACGAACGCGATTGCCAGGCTGAACATCATCGCCAAGCTCGCACCGACAGGGATCGGCTGCATGTAGGGCCCCATCAGCCCGCGCACGAAAGCCATCGGCAGAATCGCGGCGATCACGGCAAAGGTGGCGAGGATCGTCGGGTTTCCAACCTCGTCGACCGCTTCGAGCACGATCTGCGAGAACGACTTCCCTTGTTGCTTCAGGTGCAGATGTCGATGAATGTTCTCGACCACGACAATCGCATCGTCCACCAGAATGCCGATCGAGAAGATCAGCGCGAACAGCGTCACGCGGTTCAGCGTGTATCCCAGCAAGTAGGTGATGAGCAGCGTCAACGCCAACGTCACGGGAACCGTAATCCCGACCACCACCGCCGAGCGCCACCCCATCGCCAGCAGGATCAACGCGGTGACGGACAAGCTGGCGATCAGGAGATGCTCGATCAACTCGTCCGACTTGTCCTTGGCCGTCTCGCCGTAGTTTCGTGTTACCTCGAGCGACACACCGGAGGGGATCAAGTTCCCGCGTAGCGCCTCGATCTTGGCCAAGGCACGTTCGGCCACCACGGTGGCATTGGCTCCGCGCCGTTTGGCCAGAGCGATCGTTATCGCCGGTTCGAACCCGCCACCACGCGCGGCGAACTGCACGATCGGCGGTTCGGGGTCGCGCGTGTCGGAAATCGTCGCAACATCGGCCAAGTAGATCGCACGACCGTCGCGCTGCGCGACGACCAGACGCGGCAGCTCGGAGGCATCGCCGATAAACCCGCTCGCCTCCAAGACGATTCGTTGGCCGCCGGTGATCAGCGCGCCAGCGGAGAGCTGTGCCTCAGCACTTCGTAACGCCGACAACAACTCGGCTGGTGACAGCGACAAACTGCGCAGCCGCTCGGCGTCCGGTTCGATTCGTATCTGACGTGCCGCACCACCGAGCACCTCGACCCGCGAGCTGTCGGGCACGGCCGCCAGCTCGCGTGCGAGCACATCGGCAAGCGCACGCAGTTCGCCCGGTGAACGCGATTCCCCATGCAGCGTCAACGCCAGGATCGGCACATCGTCGATCGTCAGGAGACGTGCGATTGGCTTCGAGGTGTTGGGAGGAAGAAGTTCGGGGTGAGCCTGCAGTTCCTGATGAATCTTCACCAGGCTCGCTTCCTGCGGTTCGTTGACGCGAAAGCGCACGGTGAGCAGCGCGTGCCCCGATCTCGCCGTGCCGTACAGGTACTCGACACCCGGCACGCCCCACAGCCTGCGCTCCAACGGCGTGACGACCTGGCTTTCGACTTCCAGCGCCGAGGCACCAGGGTAGTCGACATAGATGTCGACCATCGGGACCACGATCTGCGGCTCTTCTTCGCGCGGCGTGAAAGACACCGCCATCACACCGAGCAGGATCGACGCCAACACGATCAACGGTGTCAGCCGACTATTCAAGAAAGCTCGCGCCACGCGCCCGGCAACCCCCAGCGCCAGCCGATCGCTCACGGCAGCACCTCAACCGGTTGCCCATCGCGAACAGATGCAGGAGATACGATCACGCGATCTCGCAGCGAGAGGCCTGCACGCACCAGGACGCGATCCCCAACGCGCTCTCCCACGGAGATCCACCGTACCGCTGCGCGGCCGTTCTCGACCAGAAACACTCCGTTCAACTCGCCGCGCGCGATCAACGCGCTGATCGGTACCGAGATCTGTGTCGCGTCCGAGTTTTGCGCGACGAGCAATCGCGCAAAGTTCCCCGCGGCAAGACCGGAAGGGGCCTGGACGACGCCGGCCCGCAGCCAGTGCCGATGCGTGAGCGGATCGGCCGCGCTCGCGAGCGCTGAGACTTCGGCGATCCCATCGCCGCCGTCGGCCTCGAAAGCAACACGAGTCCCCATCGCGAGTTGCTGGGCTTCGGCAGCCGAGACGGCGGCAACCAGTTCCAATCGTGCACCCACCTCCAACAGCAGCAGCGGCATCCCGGGTGAGGCCAAGCTGCCGGGATCGACGAACCGCCGTTGCACCACACCCGCGAACGGCGCGCGCACCTCGGCATAGCTCAGTTGTGTTCGTGCCGCGCTCAACTCGGCCTGCGCTGCGGCGACCTGTGTCCCTGCCAAATCGCGGTCACGCTGCGCAACGATCCCCTGTGACATCAAGTCATCGATTCGGCGTAGTTGCGACTGGGCCGTCTCCAGCGCCACGCGCGCGGCACTGAGCCGCTGTTGTAGATCGTCGGCACCGAGGGTCAGAAGCAACTCGCCCTGACGGACGTGCTGGCCTTCGCGCACCGCCATCGTGCGAACAGCGGCGCTCAGGCGCGACGCGACCTCGGCACGTTGCGCGCTCTGCACGGTGGCGGCGACGCGGCTCGCTCGGATGGTAGTCGAGGCGGGAGTCAACGTCACCCGAACCGTCGGCAGGTCGGCCGGTTTCGCGGGCGGCTCGGCCCGACAGCCGACGACAAGTCCGCCGCCGCGAGCAGGGCGATGGAGAAACGAGGGAGCGAATAGCCGTAAATAACCATAAAGGAATACCTCAATCCAAAAAAATGCCCGCGTCAGCGCAACGCTCGATAACGGGCACGCTCGCGCCGGTTGACGTGCCCGCATACCAAATTACACAGCTCAGAAACCAGCGGCAGCACCGGTGAAAAAAGTGCAGTCGTTCCCGACTGTTCGCGCAGCACCAGCCCTTCGCGAACCAAGAATCCCAGGTGCTTGCTGGCGTTGGCTTGTGACAGGTCGGCCCGCTCGGCTACCGCCCCCTGGGTGAGGGGCTTGGAGGATTCCAACAACACGCGAAGGATCCGCAACCGCGACGGAACGCCGAGAGCGGTGAACAGGTCGGCTGCGGACAGGATCATGGCGTCGCTGAGGGGGTGTTTCATATTTCCTTCACAACTACATAGTTATACGTCTAGCAACAGACTGTCAAGCCGAAAGCTATCCAGTCCTGGCCTCGGCCAGCGGCCGGTCAGTGAAACAGCTCGTCCGTGCCGTCAGGGTCGTTAGCGGAGGCAGCCTTCTCGATCGGCGGAACGTCGGGCGGAGCGATCGTCGTCGAGCCTTCGGAGCTTTCCGTCGACTCGACGGCGCGCGTGTCTTCTTCTTCGGGCTCGACCATCCCAAGGGCCGCGGCGAGGGAACGCTCGTAGGGGGCGCGGATGATCCCTTGCTCGGTGATGATCGCGCTGACCAACGACGCCGGCGTGACGTCGAAGGCGATGTGTCGCGCGCTGGCTCCAACGGGTGCGATCCGCTGCCCCAACAGGTGCAACACCTCGTCCTCGTGACGCTCCTCGATCGGAATCGCCGACCCGTCACTGCACTCCGGATCGACCGTCGATGTCGGGGCCGCAACGTAGAACGGAATTCCATGGCGGCGCGCCAGAACCGCAAGGGTGTAGGTGCCAACCTTGTTGGCGACATCACCGTTGGCCGCGATGCGATCGGCACCGACCAACACCAGGTCGACATCGCCACGACTCATCAGCGCACCCGCCATCCCGTCCGTAATCAGGGTCACGCCGATTCCGTCGCGCATCAGTTCCCAGGCGGTGAGTCGCGCACCCTGCAGATAGGGGCGCGTTTCGGTGGCGTAGACCGAGAGGCTCTTGCCTTCGGTGTGTGCGGCGCGCAGAACACCGAGCGCTGTGCCGTAACCCGCGGTGGCGAGCGCTCCGGCGTTGCAATGAACCAACACGTTGGCACCATCGGGAACCAACAACGATCCGTGTTGGCCCATCAAGCGATTGGAAGCAACGTCTTCCTCATGTAGCGCGTGTGCCGCTTGCTCCACCGCATCGGCCGCTTCCGCAGCGCTGGCACCAGCGGCCAGTGAGGCGTCAGCGACATCGAGCATTTTCTGAACGGCCCACAGCAAGTTGACCGCCGTCGGTCGGCTGGCGATCAATACCTCGGCCGCGTCATCCAACAACGTTCTGAGCAACTCGGCCGACTCTCCACGAGCGCCTCGCGCCGCCAAGGCGATCCCCGCCGCCGCCGCAACGCCGATGGCAGGTGCGCCGCGCACGACCATGTCGCGGATCGCGTCGGCGACGCCGGCCGCGTTGACGATGGTGATGTATGTCTCCTCGTGGGGCAGCAAGCGTTGATCGAGCAGAACGAGCCCTTCTTGCTCGAGTCTCACCGGAACGATCATTGGATCTCCCTGGAGTGCTTCGCCTGCTTGGCGAGCGCCGGAAAAGTACGGCGAGTTTGACGGCGATCGGTGAGTCGATGCAAGCCCCAACCGGTCGTTAGATGACGGCCCTCGCGAGATTCCGTCCGCAGCACTGCCGGGCGTGTTAGCGTCCGCGGCATGCCGGTGCCGCTGCTGAGTTTGTGTCTGATCGTCCGAGACGAGGCCGAGCGGTTGGAGTCCTGCCTAAGCTCGGCCGCGGGGCTGGTCGACGAGATCGTCGTCGCCGATACCGGCTCGCAGGACGAAACCGTCGTCTTGGCACGCAAGCTCGGGGCACGCGTCGTCGAACTGACCTGGCGCGATGACTTTGCTGCGGCCAGAAACGGATGCATGACTGCCGCCCGCGGGGAATGGGTGCTGTTCATCGACGCCGATGAGCAACTCGAGCCGTGCGATCCGCTCGCACTGCGCGCGCTGCTTGGCAAAGATCAAGCGCCGGGATACAGCGTCGAAATCGTCTCGCCTCGCGGTGACAACCGACAGGAGGTCGCGCACATCGTGCGGCTCTTCCGGCGACGTCCCGAGTTCCAATTCGAAGGCCGCATCCACGAGTCGATACTGCCTTCGATCGCCCGGTCGCTCGGCCGCGAGTTCTGGGCACCGCCACGCTCCGGATTGAAGATGCGGCACGACGGCTATCGACCCGAGCTACGCGCGGCGAGAGACAAAGACGAACGAAATCGCCGTCTGCTGCGGCGAGCGATCGAGGCGGCGCCGGACGATCCGGGGCCGCGTTTTCTCTACGCACGTGAGCGCCTGCCGCAGATCGACGGCGATCTGGTCGATACGCTCGAGGCCCGCACGACACTCGAAATCGTGGCCCCCGCAGCCGATCGGCTGAGTCGCGAACCGGCTCGAGGGGTCACCGATCCGACGCTCTCGATCGCAGCACGTCTGGCGCATTGTTGCGGTCAGCCGGCGCGCGCCGCGCGCTGGCGCGAGATCTGGCGCGATCTGTGTGGGGCCAGTGCGCGGTGGTGTTACGCAACCGGCGAAGCGCTGATGCTCGAATCACCAACCGTCGCTCGTCAGGCGTTTCGCGATGCGGTGGAGGCACCCGAGGGATGCGAGGCGATTCCAACCGAGGCCGAAATGCGCGGAGCGTGGAGCGCGGCCCGCATCGCCGCGACATGGATCATCGAAGGGAACCGAGAACAACTTAACGCCGCCCTCACGAAGGTCCCGCCAAACGAAGCACGACTGCTCGAAGCGATCGTGATCGCGCGCCAGCAGGGCGCCGGCGCAGCGCTCGCGATGCTGCTCGCGATGGTGCGAGACGCGCCGCATGATCCGCGCGGTTGGTGGGCGCTGGCGCGCGCGCTGGCAGAGGTGCAAGAAAATGAAAAGGCGGCCGCGATGCTCGCGACCGCCTTACGTTGTGCGCCTGGCTGGTCGGCCGGCTCGGGGATCGAACCGAGCGGGCTGTTATCGCTTTGGCCAACCTAGCGACGGGGTCTACCAGTGAACTCCAGCACCCGCGAATACTCCCTTCGTTTCCAACTCCGCGTTGTCCGAGCCGGCGAAAGAGAACTCCAAGCGCTGTACTCGATATCCGGCGCGTAGCGAGAGAAACGGCATCGGCTCGAACGAAACGCCCAACTCGACATCTTTCGAACTGACGTCGCGGAACACGTCGAAGTCGCTCAGCGACGGGGCCCAACCGAGTTGACCGTAGGCGTAGGCAAAACCCATGAATCCGATGCGACCGTGAACCGAGGCTCGCACGCCCCCGGAATCGACATCACCGAACTCTGCCTGTTGCCACCCTAGACCGACCGAGAGAAACGTGTTGTCGGTCGGCTTTACGAGCTTGTAGGCGAGCTCCGCATTGATGTAGTCGAGATCGCCGGTCGATCCGTCACTATCCACGGAGGACTTCCAATAGGAACCGCGAAATCCCCAGCGACCGAGCAGCCAGATCTCGGCGTGCGCGCCGGGAGCATCGCCATCGAAGTCGACCGAGGAGCCATCTGCGTCCAACGTTTGTGTGTTTTTCCAGTAAACGAGCCCGGCCTCGCCATCGATCGGGCCCAGGGCCCAGGCCGGTGCGGCGGTGAGTGCCAGGAGCACGGCTAGATAGAGCGATCGCATTGCTTCTCCTCCTGCCAGCCAAGGTGGGTCCTGAGTCAGAGTGGGGCAAGCCGAAGGCTGACTAGGTGGTGACCGTAGGGAGCGGGAGGAGCACAGCGTCGATCGCCTCGAACAGCTCCTTGGCATTGACCGGTTTGCTGCAGTAACCGTCCATTCCCGCCGCCAGGCATCGTTCCCGATCACCCTTCATCGCGTGCGCGGTGAGCGCAATCACGGCGACGTGTGTACCTCTTACAGCCTCGATCTGACGAATTCGAGCCGTGGCACCGAAGCCGTCCAGATTCGGCATCTGAACATCCATCAAGACCACGTTGAAATCCTCGCGCTCAAAGGCGGCAACCGCTTCGAGGCCATCGTTGGCAAGCGTGACGGTATGCCCGCGCCGCTCCAGAAGACGCAGTGCCAACCGTTGGTTCACGAGATTGTCCTCAGCCAACAAGATGCGCAGCGAACGCTGACGCAACGAGTCGCTGCTGGCGGCTGACGGGGCTGACGCTTCCACGTCACTGGGTGTGAGCACCCTACCGATCGTCGCGAGCAAATCTGCCGCTGTCACCGGTTTGAGTAACGTCGCCTTGATCCCCAACGTGCGAGCGCGCTGATGATGGGCTTGTCGCAGCGACGACGACAACATGATGATCGGTGTCTTGGCTCCAGGGCGTTTGGCGATTTCCTCTGCCACCGAGAAGCCGTCCAGGTCAGGCATGTTCAGGTCAAGCAAGATCAAACGAAACCGTTGCTGCCGGCCTGCCATCTCGTCGATCAAGGCAAGCGCTTCCTTGCCGCACGCTGCCATGAGTGCACGTGCGCCGGCTTGCTCCAGGATGTCGCCGAGGATCCTCCGATTGGTGGCGTTGTCGTCAACCACCAACACTGCTTGCCCACGCAGTACCTGCCCCGATGGTTGAGGCGCGACGATTGGCGCAGTGCTCCCCTCGAACTGTGCGGTGAAGTGGAACACACTCCCTTCGCCGGCCGCGCTCTTCACCCAGATCGTGCCGTTCATCATCTGCACCAGTCGCGAGCAGATCGCCAGGCCCAGGCCCGTACCGCCGAACCGTCGTGTGGTGGAACCGTCGGCCTGTGAGAATGCCTCGAAGATCAGCTGCTGTTTCTCGAGCGGAATACCGATGCCGGTATCGGAAATCGAGAACTGGAGTGTTGCGCGCTGGGAATCGGTCTCGACCAGTTGCACGGTGACTGCGATTTCGCCCGCGCTGGTGAACTTGATCGAGTTGCTGATCAGATTGATCAAGACCTGGCGCAAACGCAGGTTGTCGCCGATCAAGTCGTCGGGAACTTCAGGGTCGACGGCGCAGTTGAGGTCCAGGCCCTTCTCATGCGCTCGCAGTGTCATCAACTGCGCCGTTTCGCCGATCCATTGCCGAAGCTGGAAGGGAACACAGTCCAGATCCAGTCTCCCGGCTTCGATTTTCGAGAAGTCCAAGATGTCATTGATGACGCTGAGCAATGACTTGGACGAGGCTCTGACCATTTCCAAGTACTCGCGCTGTTCCTCTGACAGCTCGGTGTCGAGCGCGAGGTCGGTCATGCCCATGATGCCGTTCATCGGCGTGCGAATTTCATGGCTCATGTTGGCGAGGAACTCACTCTTGGCGCGGCTGGCAGCCTCGGCCGCCTCTTTGGCGCGCAGCGACTCGGCTTCGGCACGCTTTCGGTCGATGACCTCCTGCTTGAGTTCGCGAGTCCGTTCGTCGACCCGGCTCTCGAGTTCGTCCCGCCCTCGGCGCAGCTCGTCATCGCGACGTTGTATCTCGGCCAGCATCCCGTTGAAGCTCTCGACCAGGCTGCCGATTTCGTCGTGACCGCTGCCGGGCACGCAGAGCGCGAAGTTCCCTTCCGTGCGAACCAGATGAGCCGCTTCCGATAGCCGCTGTACCGGGGCTGTTACCGAGCGCTGCAGCCACAGACTCACCAGGAAGGCAGCGCCGAGCGCCAGCAGCATCACCGCGATACTGATCAGCAACTGGGTTCGATCGCGTTGGTGGAGCGGGCTGAGGTCACTTCGCAAATAGATCGTGCCGACACGTTCTGTTCCCAACGTAATTGGAAAGGACACAGTGATGAACGTGGAAGTTGCTTCTCCCTCGGTCGGCGGGGTCAGCGGAGCCGCAAGACCAACGACATCCGGCCGGACATAGGATGCAAACGCACGACCCTTCGCATCGTACAGCGTGGCCAACTCAACGCTCGGTCTGTGTCGGAAGGCGGAGAGTATCTCGGCACCGGCCGCCTTGTCGCCAAACGAAAGCGCGGCTGTACAGTTGGCACCTACCAACTCGGCATGACCGGCCAGTTCTGCGCGCAGCCCTTGCCACGAGTTGAAGCGATCGTGCAGCAGGGTCGCGGCGCGCTGTAGTAGCAGCGCTGTGACGACTGCGGCCATCACCAGCAACATCAGTTTTCGTCGCAGCGGCAGGTCGCTGAACCGACTCATGGGCGCGACCTTGTGGGGCAAGCCACTCCAAGCGCCATCAACTTGCTGCTGATCTGCAATCCAGCCTGCCTGATCGCCTCTTGGCTGATCGCAAATCGCACCTTGTGATCGACGATCAAAAAGCCGATCGCGCCACCGGCACGGCAAAACTCCTCCCCCTCACCCACGACGAGAACAGGTTTTCCCTCGAGCTGCGCCAGGATCGAGGCGTAGTGGGCTTGTTCTGACTGAGCGATGAACACCAACGAAGATGGTTGATAGTCGCTAAAACTACGGAAGCGTTTCACCACGATCGGTCGCCCGCCGAGCGACTTGCCGCGTAGCGCTTCGTCGAGCCCTTTGCCGAACGGATCGGAGCCGACGACGGCAATGACTACCGGTTCGCCTGTAAGCTCTTGATTCGGTTCAGGCCAGGTGACGAAAGGCAGAAAGCGATACAGATATGCTGCCTTGACCTCGTACTCGCCTGCGTCCGCACCATGCAGCGCCGGTGACCCGAGTAGGGCCAGGCACAGTGCGATCGACAGGTGTTTTCTAACAAGACTCATCGAGTCTTCCACACCACGGACAGAGAGATACTGCGCGGTATCTCCTGTGTTGTTGCGTTGAGGACCCGATCTGCAAACTCAGGGTGTTGATCGGCGAGCAAATTGTGTCCAACCACCGCCAGTTCGAGGTGATCGCTCTGCTTCCAGCCGAGCCTCAGATCGAGCTCTGTGTAGGCATCGATCCCAATGACATGCAGACTCGAAACGCGCCTGAGCGCCACATCGGTTTCGACGCCCTTGCCCAGCGTCAGTGAGGAACGCACCACGAACTGATGTGAGGGATCGTCCGTGATTCCCGCGCGAGCCAATGGAGTTTCGGGGTCCAAGTAGGAGTAGCTGGACCGAAGTCGCAAGGCGCGCGTGAGCTGTACGTCAGCCTCCAACTCGAACGCTCGCACTGTACCGGGATCACTGTTGACGATGGATACCGGGACATCGACGTACACGAAAGGCGTGAATCTCAACTCAGGGGCTCCCGAGATGGTCGTGAGCATGTCTCTGTAGCGTGTGGTCGAGGCTGAGGCCGACAACGCGACGTGTGCGTGAGGTTGCCAGCGATAACCCAACTCGTAGGCCACCGCGCGTACGGCCTTCAGATCTCGTCCCCCACGGATGGAACTCAGCACCGGCGGCGCACCGTTCGGGTCGACCCAGCCGTTGATTTCAACAGCGAGCTGCGCGAGCGAAGGAGTGTGGACTGCCGATGACGCTGCGCCCCACAGTATTTGGCCAGCCGACGGATGCCACACGGCCCGCAACGAGGGCTGCACCTGCCAACCGGATGACTCGAAGTGCTCGAACTTGCTCCCCAGGATCAGACGCCATTTGCCGTCCAACCAACGGGTCTCGTTCTGTGCGAATACCGAGGATTGTGTCAGCCGAGGTGTCTCGGGCCCCAGCCGAAGGCTGAATGACCCGCGGGTCTCGATGTCGATGTGCCGGAATCCGAGTCCCCAAACCAGCTCATTGCGCGTGCTCCAGGGCAGACGCTGCTGCCAATCGAGGTCCATCGTCTTGATCTTGGAACCGAACGGGATGTCTTCCCGCCGATGCTGATCGAAGTAACTCTGAAGCGCCCAACTGCCCTCGGCGCCCTTGTCCATACCGACACGCAGGAGCACATTGCCGCCGTTCACATCCGTGGTACGGGGGCTCCTATCGATCGACGGCGGTAGAAAGATCGCACGAGGAGCGGCTGAACCGAATTCACCCGAGTAGATATCTGCGAGTACATTCCACGTCAGCTCGTTCCGCGTGCCATCGATTCGAATGCCGCCCTGCAGCATCTCCGCCTGATCGTGAGCATCTGCGCCCCCGGCGAGTTTGAAGCTGTCGATCTCTCGTCCCTTCACATAGGCGCGATAGGTAGTCGTCGCAGTGAGGTGACCGCCATATCGGAACGCAGCAACGTATGGCTCGACCGTACCGGAAGTCGCCGAAGCCATGGCTCCCTGCGTTTCCTCAGATCGTTTGGTGATGATGTTGATCACGCCATTGACCGCGTTGGCGCCCCACATCGTGCCGCCGGGCCCGCGGATCACTTCGATGCGCGCGATATCTTCGAGTGGATAGTCCTGAATGTCCCAATAGACGCCGGAGAACAACGGCGTGAAAACTGTTCGGCCGTCCACCAAGACCAGTAGATGATCGGCGAACAGGTTGCTCAGCCCGCGAGCGCTGATCGCCCACTGAGAGGCTCCCACTCGCCCGACGCTCAGTCCAGGTGCGAGCCGCAAGCTTTCCGCCAGCGATGTGGCTCCCGATCGGCGAATGTCGTCTGCCGTGATCACGAACACCGCTGCAGCCGTGTCTGCGAGTCGCTCGGCTTTACGTGATACCGATACGACTTCGACGTTCATCAGCTCTTCGAGGCTGAGCGCGGTGAGGTCCTGATCACTGCTTCGTGCGACACCGCCGAGGGCAAGCAGCGCACAACAGAGCCCTGTATTCAGTCGCCAAACCAACCAATCCAGATGACGCTGCCGATCCCACACGAGAACCCTCCCAACGCGGAACCCAAACGGTTCGCGCTGACTCGCTGGCTCTTTTCGGACGGTTCTCGGACTTCTGAAACTCGGGAGTTATCGCGAGTGTGTTCCGATTCGGGGCTAGTCCGGGTCGGACCACTCACCCAAAGACGGATCGAGACCGGAGACGAAGGCAAACGCCCACGCCTGTCGCAGCACCACCAAAGGTGCGAACAGCGTGGCGATCAGCCACCCGGCGGTCAACGCGCACAACAGACCGAGCGGCACCGTAAATAGCGCGATCGCGGGCATCTGCCAGCTCGCCCAACCCATCCATGCGGCGGCTCCGGCGAACGGGAGCCAGAAGCAACACCCGGCACACATCACGCACGCGCTGAAGAAGCCGGCCGCAATCGAGACCAACAGGCGGCCAAGCGCCATCAACAGCACGGCGCCAAGGTTCGATGAGGTGATCCGTGCCGCCACGCCCATGGCAGAGGAGACGCTGAGTCCACGGCGCCACGCGATCGGGATCACCAGGTCGTTCAGCCACCACATGAAAGCCCCAGCGACAATGCCAAGCGGCAGGACCCACAACAGCACGGCGCCGATCAACAGCGTGATCGCTCCACCGGTGGGCGACCGACCGTTGACCACGCTGCCGATCGCAGGCCATCCCGCGACGATCGCCGGCACCAACAAGACCAGCCAGATCAAACCGGCGACGAGTTGAGCTGCAAACAATTGGAGTCCAGGGCGCGCGGTGGAGGCAAACACACCGCGTAATCGCGGCCGACCGGAGAGCACCGCTTCCAACAATGCAAACCCCATCCGGCTGGTGAGATAGAGCACGATCACCGCCAGCAACGACCCGACCCCAAGCAACAGCACGAGGAACCGCAACTCGATCAGGCCAGGCAGTCCAATCGCTCGCCGGTCGCTCGAGAAGTCCCCCGGGAACAGAACTTGGGATCCGAAATCGCTGCCGACCGCACCGGAAAGCAACACCAACGCGCCCCACATCAACCACTGGCGAGGCCTCGCTTGCGGGCCGGTGAACATCAGCCAGGTCATCCGTTGCCAGGCTGCCGCGAAGGCATAAGTAACACGCGAAAACGGTTCTTGGTCCCGTGGATCGAACGGTGTGGTGCTCATGTTTCGTTCTCCGCTGGCATGATACGGGTCCGAAGCTTCCGCGATTTCCATGGTGCGGTGGCCGGTTCAACCGAGCGGTTCGGGGCGAGAGACCAATGGCCAAACGAGTCGAAAGAGCGATTGCAGGGAAACGAGTCCACGGCGAGATCGACAAAGATGCGGGCGGCGTGTTTGCACGAGTCTACGCGCTGGTACGCAGCATCCCGCGCGGACGCGTCATGACATACGGACAAATCGCGACCTGCTTGGGCAATCGGCTCTCGCCGCGCGCGGTGGGATGGGCGATGCACGGTTGTCCGAAAGGTGTGCCGTGGCAACGTGTGGTCAATGCACGCGGGGCATGTTCCACCGATCGACTGCCCGATATGCCGGCCGGCATCCAGCGCGCCTTGCTCGAGCGCGAGCGAATCAAGTTTCGCGACAACGGCACACTCGATTTGAGTGTTTATCTTTGGAGTCCAGCCAGTGGCGGTCAGAGCGTGACCACGCGCAGATCGGGGACGACCCGGCGCAAACGCTCGACCACATCGGAGTGACAGGTAAAGAACAAGAGCTGTAGCTCACGAGACAACGACCCCATCAGTTCGGCGGCGGCCTGCTGACGATCCGGATCGAAGTTGACCAGGATGTCGTCCACGATCAAGGGGAGCGCTCGACCACGGGCCACGAAATGCCTCGCCAAGCCGAAGCGCAATGCCAAGTAGAGCTGCTCTCTCGCCCCGCGACTGAGGTCTTCAGGCCTAACCCTGTCGCGGCCACCCTCGACCACCAACTCGTCTGCGACCACCGCCGAGACTCGAGTCCATCGTCCGGCGGTGAGGTGCGCGAGCGCTTCCGAGGCGTGGGCCAAGACTTCGGGCTGATGCTCGGCCTGATAGGTTTGTAGCGTCGTTTCGATCAGTCTCGCGGCCAGGCGTAGCGCCATCCAGTCGTCCATCGAGCGTTGCAGCCGAGCGGCCGCTGTGTTGCGCAGCAGCGAGGCCTCGGCGATATCGGTGGACCGCTCGAGCGACTCACGCTCGGATTGCGTCAGCGTGAGGTCGCGCAGCGCGGTGTCCAGCCGCACCTGAAGTTCACGCGCGCGACCGGCGAGCTCGCGCTCCTGGCGATCCCACGCCGCAGGGTCGCCGGTTTGTGCGGACGCGATAACCTCCTGCGCATCGAGCGGCCGTGGGTCGGCTGCTTCGGTGTTCGCCACCTGCGCAGCACGTCGCTGAAGTTGGGCGGCAATCGTCTCCGCCTCGTGAGTCTGTTCCTGATACCGACGCCTGTTCTGCTGTGCGGTAAGCGTCTCCGACGCGAGTGACTCCACCGCGGCGGCCAGGGCTTCATCACTGGTACCGCTCGGCCGCCCAGTCTGCTCCAGTAGCTTCTGGGCTCGCTGCCGCCAAAGGTCCAGGGCGCCATGCAACTCCGTTTGCTCCGCTTGATCGCGCGCCAGTCGCAATGAGAGTTCGCGTCGCGCCGTCTGCGCATGCAGCCGTTGCGTTTGCGCGGCTGTCTCGCGGCGCATTCGTCGCCAACTCCACAGGGCTGCGCTCACGCCGAGCCCTGCGGCGATCGCACCTGCCAACAGGGCAATCAGATTCGGCTCGCGGAAGCCACGCCAAAACAGCAGGATCGCGCCACACAAAGCAATCGCAGCCGCGATCACTCCTAACCACAATCGCGATCCAGACTCGGGTGCTGGTTCCTCGCTCAACGCATCGAGCCGCAGCAGAACTTCGCGCATCGATCCCTGCAACGTGTCGGCACGTCGCCGTCTTTCGTGGAAGGCCGAGAGCTCGGCGCCCAACGCGGCTGCTTCGGTTTGCACCGCTTCGAGCGTGGGATCGAGTCGAATCGCCTGCAGCGCCGACACGGCGGCATGATGCCGGTCGAGCAACTCACGCAGCGGCCCCCATTGGCGTATCTGTTGGCGGCGCGCGTCGACCTCCGCCAACTCGGTCCCGAGTTGCGTGCGTGTGGCAGACAGGTCGTCGACGCGCGCGATCGCCTCGGCATAGCGGGCCTGCGTTCGTTGGGCCTCATCGATTCGTGCATCGGCCTCGCGCATCGCATCCAGCGCCGCGTTCACCGGGGCATCCCCTTCCGAACGGCGAGCAGACCGGTGACCGCCTCGTCTAGCTCGCGCAGAGCCCGGGCTGCCGAGGCCCCCGCACCTGAGATCCCTGCGGAGAAGATCGCTTCCCGGAGTTCGTCCGAATCCAACAGCGCAAGCGGCGTCAGGTCCCCCAGGTCGAAGCTGAACACACTCCGATAGACCACGGCATCGGCCTGCCCGCGCAGTAGGGCCAACTGCTGTTCACCCTCTTCGCCGCTGAGGCGCCGATCGTCGGGTGCGATGAGTGTGCTGTTGACCTGACTCTTGGTCTCGTAGCGAGAGAGTGTCCAAAGCCCGTTGGCCGCTTCGAACTGTAGTGAACCACCGTGCGCCCCACCGCGGATTGGCGGGTCGCCTAAGCGCTTTTCGCGACCGGCCCAGCGGCCGAACAGCATCTGTCGCAGAAACCGCATCAGCGTGCTCTTGCCGGCCTCATTCGGGCCGTAGAACACGGTGAGGCCGTCGGGCAATGCGTCGACTGCAAAGTCAGAGAGGCTGCCAAACCCATCGACCACGATGCGCCGGAGTTTCATCCGTCCCGCCGGGTACCGCTGTCGAGCAAGCGAACGACGTGATCGAGAGCGCGTCGTAGTGTCCGCTCGGGATCGGCGTCCAGTGAGATTCGCTCGCGGCGCAGCGCGGACGCGACAGAGTTGGGAAGACTTGAAGTCAACTGCTCGAGTTGATGCGCCAGCGCCGCTGGATCGGCGCGCAGCGCATCGGCACGATCGAGCACGGCCGCTAGCAGATCACCACGGGCGCGCAGAGCTGCCGGATCGAAGTCGGGCCAGGTGCTGTCGCTGAGATCGACCCAATACAGCCGCGGGTTGCGTGATGTTTGACTCTCGCGCAGCGCGGCCAAGAGGTCCTCGCTTCTGCCAGGCTGCGCGAGTTCGCGGTGCAGCGACCCACGCCCGCGCAAGTCGACCCGCACCAGCAGATCGACACCGGCATGTTCGGTGGCCAGTCGATCACCTGCGGCGAGCACCGCGTCGTGGAGCGACAGCCAATCCGGCAGCGTATCGATCGATACCTCGGCGGCCACGAAACGCAGGCTGTCGAGTGTCGCCAGCGACGGTGCCGTCACGACCCGTCCGCGCTCGACCTCGACCATCACGGCGCCCTTGGCGCCACGCTCACTCGGCTTGAAGCTTCGCCCTTGAGGATTCCCGGGATAGACCACCCACGGGGAACCGACGCCCAATGTTTGGCGCGCATGGATGTGACCCAACGCCCAATAGTCCAAACGCGTCGACTGCAGATCGTCGAGCGTGCACGGTGCATAGGGGGCGTGACCCTGCGAGGCTCCGACCACCGCCGCATGCAACAGCCCGATCTCGAATCCTTCGCCGTGACGATGAAATCGCTGCGCCAGGTTCTCACGCGTCTCCCGGCGCGCGTACGAGATGCCATGAACCGTGGCCAGCACACGATCGCCACATCGAATCTCGTGGCGGCCGACCTCACGACTCCCGAACAGCGTGACCCGCGGTGGCAGTGTCGATCCTGGCGCCAGACCATCCTCGAGCGGATCGTGGTTCCCTTGGACGATCAGCACCTCGATGCCGGCCTCGCTCATGCGACGAAGCGCTTGCGCCAGGCGCACCTGCGCCCGCGCGCCGCGTTCGGGGCCGTCGTAGAGATCGCCAGCCAACAGCACGAACGCGACCTGCTCGCGGATTGCCGTTTCAACCAACCGATCGAGTGCCAGCAGCGAGGCATCGCGCAGCCGGGTCGCCCAAGCGGCAGGCAAACGGGCCGCGACCCCCTCCATCGGAGTGTCGAGGTGCAAGTCGGCAGCGTGCAAGAAACGGAAGCGATCCATTGATATTTGGAAGGAGGGACGACCGATTCTGGCACGGTATTCTTGGCCCATGAGCAACGACAACGATCTGTCACGGTGGGAGCGAGAAACGGTTGCGGAGGCGCTTCGTGATGCGCCCGAAAGACGGACCCGGTTCAAGACCACGTCGGGAATCGAGGTTCGGCGCCTCTACACCGAGCGTGACCGCCACCCCGACCTCCCCTCGCAACTGGGACTGCCGGGGGAATACCCCTATACCCGCGGCGTTCAACCGACGATGTATCGCAGTCGTTACTGGACCATGCGGCAGTACGCAGGGTTCGGCACGGCCGAAGAATCGAATGCGCGCTATCGCACGCTCCTGGCCCGCGGCCAAACAGGTCTGTCGGTAGCGTTCGATCTTCCCACCCAAATGGGATACGACTCGGACGATCCGATGGCCGAAGGTGAGGTTGGGAAGGTTGGGGTTGCGATCGACTCGCGGCGCGACATGCAGATCTTGTTCGACAAGATTCCGCTGGGCGAGGTCAGCACCTCGATGACGATCAACGCTCCGGCCGGGATCTTGCTGGCGCTGTATGTGGCGGTCGCCCGCCAGCAAGGGGTCGATTCCAAGGCGTTGCGCGGCACGATCCAAAACGATGTGCTCAAGGAGTACATCGCGCGTGGCACCTATATCTTCCCGCCGCGCCCGTCACTGCGGCTGATAACCGACATCTTTAGTTGGTGCGCCGCCGAGGTTCCGCGCTGGAACACGATCTCGATCTCGGGCTATCACATCCGAGAGGCCGGTTCGACGGCGGCGCAGGAAATCGCCTTCACGCTGTCCGATGGAATCGCCTATGTCGAAGCCGCCTTGGCAGCGGGACTTCCTTTGGACCGGTTCGCCTCGCGGCTCTCGTTCTTTTTCAACGCTCAGATCAGCCTCTTCGAGGAAGCGGCCAAGTTCCGTGCCGCCCGACGGTTGTGGGCGCGAATCATGAAAGAGCGGTTCGGCGCGAGCGATGTTGCCCTCGGGAAACTCCGCTTCCACGCGCAGACGGCAGGCTCTTCGCTCACCGCCCAACAACCAAGCAACAACGTGGTGCGAACCGCCTATGAAGCACTGGCAGCGGTGCTCGGCGGGTGTCAGTCGCTGCATACCAACGCGCTGGATGAGGCACTTGGCCTCCCGACCGAAGGGTCGGCGGTGATTGCGTTGCGCACCCAACAGATCCTCGCCTACGAGACCGGGGTAGGGGATTCGGTCGATCCATTGGGCGGCTCGTATCTCGTGGAAAGTCTCACCACCGAGCTGGAGGCCGAAGCGCTGCGCCTCATCGAACAGATCGATGCGATGGGGGGAGCCGTCGCGGCGATCGAATCGGGGTTCCAACAACGCGAGATCGCTGACGCTGCGTTCCGCTGGCAGCGGGCGCTGGAGCAAGGGGACGAGATCGTTGTCGGGGTCAACAAGTTCGTGGCCGAGAAGGAACCGCATGTGGAGGTGATGCACGTCTCCGAAGAGTTGAGGCGGCGGCAATCGGAAAGGACGGCTCAGGTGAGAGCCGAACGCGACTCGGCGGCCTGCGCTTCCGCGTTGGAGCGATTGGTCCGCACCGCGAAGGATGGAGGCAACCTCATGCCTGAGATCCTCGAAGCGGTCCAGAAAGACGCAACCGTCGGCGAGATCTGTGGCCGATTGTCCAGTGTTTTCGGGCGTTTCGAACCGAACGACCTGTAGTCCGCAGGAGCACAAAAAAAGGGCGGCTGGTGTTTCAGCCGCCCTTTCGACTTCGCTAGGGCCACAAGTTCCAGCCCTTTTTTAGCGTGTCTGTTGTTACATCGGGGGCGCGGGAGCCGCGGTCTTGGTACGACGGCGCGCCGTCTTCTTTTTGGCCGTCTTCTTGGCCGTCTTCTTACGAGCCTTGCGCTTGGTACCCTTCTTCTTGGTAGCCTTTTTCTTGGTGGCCTTCTTCTTCGTGGCCTTCTTTCTGGTGCCCTTCTTCTTGGTGGCCTTTTTCTTGGTGGCCTTCTTGCGAGCCTTCTTAGCCATTTTCCTGCTCTCCTTGTCAGGACTCGTTCATCGAGCCCGTTCTGATTCGCGCGAGCGTCCTCACGCAAGGGTGAACACCCGGAAGCAATATCGTCGTGTTCTTTCGTAGTTGTCAAGACGGTGTGGCAGATTTTTTGATGATTCGTTGATGTCGGTCGCGTGATCAGACCTCGATCAGTCGCTCATCGCACATCGCGATGACTCGATCATTCACGCTTGCGTCGTGGTCGACCAGGCTTCGGCGGCATCAACTCTTGCAGTCCGAGTTCCTGTATCCGACGTCGCAGCGTTCGCACTCCGATGCCGAGCAACTCCGCGGCGCGGGTGCGCGAACCGCCCGCAGCACTGAGCGTGCTGCGAATCGCCTCGGCTTCCATATCGCGCAGCGTATGTCCCGCCATGGCGCGCGGGTGCGGCGTTTCCGCGATATGGCCTTGGATGTTGGAGGGCAGGTGCACGAGATCGATCTCCTCGGTTGGAGTCGATACCAATACCGCCTCGAGCGCGTTGACCAACTCGCGAACGTTGCCAGGCCAGCCGTATCGTGCGAGCGCTTCCATCGCGGCGGCGGTGAGATGCCGCGGCCTCAAGCTGTTGGCACGACAAAGCTGCTTCAGGAACATCTCGGCCAGGCGGGGAATGTCTTCCCTCCGCTCACGCAGTGGCGGCACCGAAAGCGTCACCACTTTCAGCCGGTAGTAGAGATCTTCCCGAAACCGACCGCTGCGCACCAGACGCTCCAAATCTGCGTTTGTCGCGGCAATCAGCCGCACATCGACCCGCACCGTGTGCGATCCGCCGACCCGCATGAACTCCTGATGTTCGAGCACGCGCAGCAACTTGGCCTGGGTCGCCATGTCGGTCTCGCCGATCTCGTCGAGGAACAGCGTCCCGCGGTGCGCCAGCTCGAACTTGCCGGCGCGCCGGGCGATCGCACCGGTGAACGAGCCTCGCTCGTGACCGAACAGTTCCGACTCGATCAGATGCTGCGGCAGTGCGGCACAGTTGATGGCGATGAACGGAGCGTCGTGGCGCGGCGAGCGGAAGTGGACCGAGCGGGCCACCAACTCCTTGCCCACACCGCTTTCACCCAGCACCAGCACCGTGGTGCGCATCGGCGCGACCCGTTCGAGAGTCACGGCCAGGCGACGCATCGCGGGTGACTCGGCAACGACCGTGCGACTGGCGAAGGAGTGTCGCGATCGTTCCGAGATCGCGTCCTCCAGGCCGGCGAGGCGCAGCCCCAAATCGCGGACCTCGAGAGCGCGCGTCAAGCGGAGCGCCAACTGACGTGGATGCAGGGGCAGGTGAATCACATCGGTGACGCCGCGATCGAGCAGGTCGTACGCTGCGTGTGTCTCGGTACTCTGCGACAACAAGATCACAGCGGGAGCTTCCGGCAGTAAGGACCAGCGCTGAAGAATCGATTCGAGGTTGGATCCGAGTAGCGACTGTTCCAACAACACGAGGTCGGAAACGGCGGCAGGTTGATCGTCGCCGGGTGGTTCGGGTCGGTCGACGCGCTCGACGCGGTGCCCGAGTCGGCGGCATTCGCTCTCGACGTCCAGGGCCAGGCCGTGATCGCTGCAGGCCAAGCGGACGCGACGTTCGGTGGCGTTGGGTAGGAGAGAAAAGGTATCGGTCACAGTCTGATCGTCGGCCCGCAACATAATCGATCTGGGCCAAGAAGACCATATTCATCGACAACTGGGCGCAAGGGACCTAAATTTCACTCGGCCAATAGCAGGAAGGCCGAACACGATCCGGCCTCAAGCGACGAACACTCAACGATTTGCAGGAAGGTGTGTTCAAAACCCGCGCTTGGCAAGGACTTTGCTGCTTTAATGACGACATCGCCGGCGGGGGCGTCGGCCGATCAAGACGAGGAGCAATACCTATGGCGGGCATCCGGGCGACGCGTAAGGCGACCACAGGCAAAACTTCTAAACCTGCGAAGGAGCCCAACAAGCTCGTTTCGTTTCAGTGGGAAGGGTCGCAATACACGATCGACTTGCTGCGCCGGAAGGTGTACCAGAACTGGATGGCGATCGAGACCAACAAAGGGTCTGCGATCATCGGCGCGTACAGGAATACCGTCGCCGTCTGATTCATCAACCAATCTTCGGGCTGCGTAACCCCCCCCTCGCGACCCGACGACTTTTTTTCCGTGGAAAGAGCGGCCACTCGAGGGCCGCTCTTTCATTTCCAGGCTCACCGGTCGATCACCAGGCGAGAGTCGATCAACTCATCGGTCGCTCTGCGGCAGAGGAGAACTCACCGACCGTAGTGACCCCAGTCTCCCTCGCCGTTGTGGCCGGTTGCGCTCACGATCCAAAAAGTAAGCGAACCTGGCGTCGATCCCGAAGCGTCGAGGAATGTCAGGTCGGTCGTGGTTGGATCCTCACCGGTCACGTCGACAAACGAACTTGCGCTGGTCGGGTCATTGCTTCGATAAAGCTTGTAGGTCTGTGCCGATCCAACCGGCCACCACTCCAAGCGTGTCCGACCGCCTGAACTCTTCGTGACGGTGCGAAGTTGGACCTCGGGCAGCTTGGCTTCAAACGGGCGGGTCACGAGCTCGAGCACCCAACTCGTCAAGGTCCCTCGGCTGAAGCTGGATAGATCCTCGACCTTCAGCTTCCAGGTGCCTTGCGTCGACTTGCCGTTGAAGGCCGCAAGACTATCGATCGGCGCTGTTTGCGTGTCGTAGACGGTGTGAATGTCGTTCGACGATCCGCCCTGTTGATCGTGAAGGCGCACTGTCGTGCCGTCCGGGCCAATCAGGCTCACCCGCAAATCACCGATGTAGGGGTGAGCGATATCGACGCGGACGTTGGCGTCGTAGATCTCATCGTCACCAGCGACCGTGATCAAGCTTTGAATCTGCCCCGGATCGGGGATCGGCTTGGGCGTATCGGTGCTCGACCGTTGTGCCGTGGCTGCCATAGACAAAGGAACGAAGAACGCGTCGGTGGTGCCGCTGCGGCCGTCGAGCGTGTTCCAGTCGACCGCGAAGGCGAGCTTGTGACCGGCCGGCGCGTTGGAGGCAACGTTGATTCCGAAGTGTGGCGAGAGCGTTTCACCCACACCTGCCGCAGCGATATCGGCCCAATCCGCTTCGTTGCCGACGCTGGCGTACTTGGTAAGCGAGAGCATCCGCCCGTGCGGATTGTCGGCCATGCCGCCAGTGTTTTGGAGCGTGACCGCCAACTGACCGGATTCGCCGGCATCGAAGAAACCGTTTCCGCCGGAATCGGAAACGACCCGGCTGCTGAAAGCCAGCAGTTGCACCGGCAGCGGCTGAAGCTGCAGATCGACGCGCGTGGCAGTGGCGCGCGCATTTGTGATCGTGACCGGGAAGGATGCTTGGTTATAGCCAGTGGCCTGCACGTTGATGGTGAAGCTCCCCGCCGGCAGAACGCGGTGGTAGTCACCGACATTGGCATCGGTGTAGAACGCAATATTCCGACCGGCCACCTTGAGCGTGGCGCTGACCGGCGCTCCCGTCACGGCGTCGGTGATCCTGCCGCGTACGCCGCTGAGCGATCGCTCGAGGTACGAGAGCATCGACTCGCGATTCTCGTTCCAGCGTTGATCGAGCACCGAGGCTGCCGGCCATTTGGGGTTGTTGAGTTCGATCGTGACCTCGGTATCGCCGTGCCACAGATAGTTCCAGTCCTGCATCCCGCCGTAGACGTTGTACCAGTCGGCACCGTTGGTGATCCCTTGCGGAAAGGCGCCGTTGTACATCGGCGAATTGTCTTCACTGTAATCGAGCGAGATGTTGCGGAAGATATCGTCGTCGGGGCAGCTCGAATAGACCGACGCACCCGAGGCGGTTCCGTCGTACGGATAGTTCACCACCACCGCTCCGGTGTGGAAGTTGGCCGAGAGCATCGTGCGATGGCCGTACTGCCAGTTCATGATTCTCTGGGTCTCGATCGCTCGTCCTGCCGGGCTATCGACTGGATCCTGGAATTGGTCGGGGAAGTCGCGGTTCAGATCGACACCGTCGGCGTTATAGCGCTGGGAGAGCGTGTTGCCGTCGGGGTTCATCATCGGCATCACCCACAGTTCAACCTCGTTGACGATTCGCGTCGCGCGCGTGTCGGTGCCGTACCCTTGCGTCAGCAGATCGATCAAACGAAGCAGCATCTCGGTGCCGACCGGCTCGTCGCCGTGCATCGTGGAGATGTACTTGAAGGCCGGCTCGTCTTCGTGGCTGTCGGGGTTGTCGGTGATCTTCAGCCACCACAGCTCACGCCCCTGTACAGACTTACCAGCCGAAACCAGGCGTGTGATGTTGGGATAAGCGGAGGCGACGTTTTGCAACTGCGTCGTGAGCGCGGTGTAGTCGTGATAACTGGTTTGATCGGGCGACGGAGCTTGTGGTTGCGGCTTGGGTAGTTCGAGCCAGCCGATCCCGAGCGCCTGAAGCTTGTCCATTTCCTCAGCGGTCACATACGCGACCACCGTTTGGTCTCCGTCGCGCTCCAAATCGAAACCGAGCTGCGCCAACCGCGCGAACTGAAGATCGTTCACCGCCAGAAGCTGCACGATTCGATACTCGGCTCGCCCATCCGGTCCTACCGGACGCGGAGCCGGTTTAGCCGCCAACAACAGCGGAAGTACACACAAGACCGACCAACGAATACTCGACATTCGAACCCTCTCTCCCCGAACGCCGCGAAGGATACAAACAAGCGAGTGGGGGGCGTAGTGGTGATAGAGAAAGTCGAACGGATCGGGTCCGCAATCCGCGTGCGGGGCAAGGCGTCGTGCCAGCGCGCCACCCGACCAGGGTCGCTAGTTGACCCCGCACGGCCCTTGCGGGTCGCCGCAGCGCCCGCATCCGGAGGGGGCCGCCGCGAGCGGTGTTCGCGAGGAACCGGCGACCCCGGCCGCAAATACCGAGAGCAGCTTGGTGACATCGGGCGAGGCGCAGACTCGGCAGACGACGGCCTTTTCCTCACTGACACTGAAGACCAAGTTTTCGAACTGCTGGCCGCAGCCATTGCACTTGTATTCGTAGATCGGCATGTCTCCTCCGGTTCCTATCCGAGATCGAAGACCAACAAATCGGTAGCGGCCTGGGCCTCGATCAGCAGTTGGGACTCCTCGCTCAGCGCCACACCGTCCCCCTTTGAAAGCGCCTTGCCGTTGACGACCGCGCTTCCAGAGATCAACTGCACCCAGGCATGGCGGCCGGCGGCGAGTGGGTATTCGATCCGCACTCCGGCCGACAATTTACCGCGAAGGATCGTCGCGTCCTGATGAATCGTCACGGAGCCGTCCCGGCCGTCGCGCGAGGCTACGACGCGCAGTCGATCGGCCAGCGCCTCGTCATCGAAGAACTTCTGTTCGTAGCCGGGTGTCAGCCCACGCTTTTCCGGAACGATCCAGATTTGCAGCAGGCGGGTGGTGGTATCGGGGCTCGGGTTTTGCTCGCTGTGCATTACGCCGGTGCCGGCAGTCATGCGCTGCACATCGCCCGGAACCAATACGGAGCCGTTGCCCATGCTGTCCTTGTGCTCGAGTTCGCCGTCGACTACGACGCTCACGATCTCCATGTCGCGGTGTGGGTGCATGCCGAAACCGCGGGCGGGCTCGACCAAATCGTCATTGATCACGCGCAGGGTGCGAAATCCCATCCACTTCGGGTCGTAATAGTCGCTGAACGAAAAGCTGAAGCGACTGTCCAACCATCCAATATCGACGTGCCCGCGTTCGTTTGCGGGGCGCAGCGTTAGCATCGAGACCTCCTTCCCCGGAAATGGGGCGCCGCTGTCATAAGATTGAGCCAATTATTTTGTCAATCGGCTGGAGATCATGCGATGGAAGTGGTGCACGCCGTCCTCGCGGGCCACCGAATAACGGCCGGCGCGATAGAGGCCCGAGCGCACTCCCAACTGCACCGATTCGACCACGGCTTCGTCCTCGCGTTCGACGCGATCCAAGCCCGAACCGGCCCCCTGATCGAGTTTGGCTTCGTCCCAGACATAGGCCAGAAACGAGACGCGGGTGCGATCGGCGGCCAACGGCTTGAGCACATTTACCGAGATTCCCCAAGGGTAGACGTTCACCATCAGGTTGGGAAACAGCCAGTAGTAATACGCTGCGACGCGCAGGCCGTGATCGGGGTGATCGGCTGGGATCTGGAAGACATGTTCGTCGCCGGAGGCGATTCCCAACTGCAACGTGCCGCCTGCAAACAGCTCGACCTTGTAGCTGCCGTAGTCGAGCGCCTCGCTCAGCGCGGCGTGCACGTACGGAATGTGAAACCCTTCCAAATAGTTGTCGCAGTAAAGCGCCCAGTTGGCGTTGACCAGGTAGTCGCGCGATCGCGCGGCGTTGAAGCGCAGTTCGTGAAACGGCAAAAACGACAAACGTGCATCCATTGGTGCTGTGAAGTCATCGAACCCCGTCGGCGCGTGCAACGTCGCGAACAGGAACTTGTGCCATTGGCCAAACGCCACGCGCGGCAGGTTGTCTGAAGGCGTGGGGAAGTTCTCGACGCCTTGAAACTCGGGCATCGAGACGAACTCGCCATCCAATCCGAACCGGCGGCCGTGGTATCGGCAGCGCATCGACGACTGGACCTTTTCGCCTTCGCACACCAACGCGCCACGGTGGGTGCAGACGTTGGAGATGCAATGCAACGTGTCGTTACTGTCGCGTGTCAAAAGCAGCGGCTCGTCCAGGCTTCCTTCCAGCAGCGTGAACGGCAGGCACTGCCCGGGCACCTTCAGTCGATCGACATCTCCGATGAACTGCCAACTGCGCGCGAAGATCCGCTCGATCACCGCTCGATGCGCGGCAGGGTCGCGATAGAAGACGGCGGGAAGGGTAGAGGCGCGGCTCAACTCGGGGTCGACGAAGAAGTCGTGGTCGCTCATGCCCCGATTGTAGGCGAGCCGCACCGTTTGGCGCGCGCTGCCTACGGCCCCCGCCGGACGATCTCGCCGGCCTTCATCACGAACATCACCTGCTCGGTCGCGTGAATGTCCTGCAGCGGATTCCCGGAAACGGCCACGACATCGGACCGCTTGCCGGCTTCGAGCGTGCCGATCTGTGGCTCGAGCCCCAGCAGCTTGGCGTCGATCGAGGTGGCGGCGAGCAGCGCCTTCGCGGGCGACAGCCCCGCCTCGACCAAGCGCGCGAACTCCTCTGTGTTGCGCCCATGCGGGTAGACCGCTGCATCGGTACCGAAACCAACGATCACGCCCAAGGCAGCGGCGCGCCTGACCACATCGCCTGCCTTCGACGCCGCGGCCCGCGCCTTCTCGGCCACTTGCGCAGGAATTCCCTTGTCGGCAGCGAGGTGTTCGCGCAGTCCTTCAAGCGCCATAAGCGTAGGAACCAGCACAGTCCCTTTTTGTTTCATCAACTGCAACGCTTCGTCGTCCAAGAAGGTGCCGTGCTCGATCGAATCGATGCCGGCGCGAATCGCCCGCTTGGCACCGGTGGCACCGTGTGCATGCGCCGCCGTCTTACGGCCAAGCGCATGCGCCTCGTCGACCAGCGCATCGAGTTCGGCTTGCGTGAACTGCGGCGTGTCGACCGCATCCGCCAGCGACAGTACTCCTCCGGTTGCGCAGGTCTTGATCACATCGGCGCCGTACTTCACTGCGTAGCGAACGGCAGCTCGCACCTGATCGGGCCCGTTGGCGACTCCGGACGAGATCGATGGCTCCTCGCCGCCGACCGCGCCCGGGCGGTATCCGCCCGTGGGGTCGCAATGGCCACCGGTTGCGCCGATGGCATTGGCTGCGACCATCATCCGCGGCCCCTGCGTGTATCCCTTCGCGATCGCATCGCGCAGACCGACATCGATGAAGTCGCTCGATCCCACATCGCGCACCGTAGTGAATCCGGTCATCAGCGTGATGCGGGCGAACTGCGCCGCCTTCAGCGTCCGTTCTGCAACGGTGGTCTTGAGCCCATCGAGCTCGTCTTGTTTCCAGTCGTTGGAAATTTCCATGCTCAAGTGAGTGTGAGCATCGATGAAACCCGGGAGCAGCGTTGCATCGCCGAGATCGATGACCTCTGCGTCGGCTGGAATGGCAGCGCCCGCCCCGACCCCAACGATTCGACTCCCCTCGATGACGAGCAGGCCTGGAGTCGTCATGCTCTCGGTTGTGGCTGTGAACATTCGTGCGGCTTTCAGCACGATCGGCTTGGGAACAGCACTAAAACCAGGCACGACAAAAACGAGCGAGAGAGCGCAAATCAGTCCACGCATGGGAGTCTCCGCAATCGAGATTTGCGATTATGGCGGTGCAAGGTTGTGATCGAGCCTACGAAGATTCGGCGACACACGGTTTTACACCCTGCTCTCAGCGGGCGAGGACGAAATGCAGATCAAGCGCGTGCGGGTCTGGTCGGCGGCAAAGGTTTGTGGGGTTTTGGGTGCGTTGGTCGGGGTGCTGGGCGCCGGACTCGCGGGTTTGCTCAGCGTGATCTCCGGTCAGTTCTACCGCGGGATCGGAGTCGAGGGCTCACCGAGCCTTGGTACACGGGTCGGGCTGGTGATGGCGTTCCCGATCGTATACGCGGTGCTCGCGTTCGTCGGTGGCGCTTTGCATGCTGCGATCTACAACCTCGTGGCGGAGTTCTTCGGCGGCATCGAGATCGATCTGGAAGACGATCTCACGCCGCCATCCGAGTGAAAAAGAAAGGGCGGCCGTGCAGGCCGCCCTCGCCGGTCTGAATCGGACAACACAGGTCAGAACATCGACCACAAGTACTGGTTGGTCACCTCGTGGTGGTACTGAACCTCGGCGATTTTCACCAGCGCGCCGAGCGCCTTGGGGCACCGCTCCGCCTGCATCAACTTCAACTCGGCGAACTTGGAGTGCACATCCTCGCCCAAGATGTCGGCCAAAAACTTGCTGCTTTTGTGCAGGCGAATCGCGTCGTAGATGTTGTCCGACAAAAAGCGTGTGCGGCTGCGCTTGCCGTCGGTGTCCTCGTCGGTCGTCGGTCCTTCCAACCCGGTACGTAGCACCGTGTAGAGCGCCATGTACGGGTTGGCGTCGGGTGCGATCGAGCGCACTTCCACGCGCATCGAGCGCTCGTTGCCGATTGGAATGCGGACCATTGAGCCACGATCGGTGGCCGAGGCTTTGATCTGATTGGGCGCTTCGAAGTGCGGGTCGAGTCGTCGATACGAGTTGACGCTGCTGTTGAGAATCAGGCAGATCTCGGCGCCGCTGGCCAGAATTCGATTGACGAAGTCCCAGCCGGTGGCCGACAGACTGTCCTTCCCGTTCTTGTCGAAGAACAGGTTGGTGCCGCCTTTGCTGAGCGAAACATTGGTGTGCATGCCGCTGCCGTTGACGCCGGTGACCGGCTTGGGCAAGAACGACGCGGTGCAATCCAATCGCGCCGCCACCTGTCGCGAGAGCAGCTTGTAGAGCTGAATCTGGTCGGCGGCGACATTGATTTCGCTGTAGCTGTAGTTCATTTCGAACTGCGACGGCGCCACCTCGGGATGGTCCTTTTCATTTGCAAAGCCCATCGCGCGTTGCACCTCGGCCGCGGTATCGATGAACTGACGCAGCATGTCGCCGGGGAGCGAGTGGTAGTAACCGCCGGTGCTGACGTAGTCGAACTTGCCGGTTTCGTGGAAACGTCGCTCGGCATCGCGACCACGGAACAAAAATCCTTCGATCTCGTTGGCCGCGTTGCAGATCACACCGTCTTTGGCATGCAGCGCGTCGGTGAACTGCCGCAACCGCGCACGGACGTCGCCGCCGTACATCGAGCCGTCCTTCTCGCGCACCTCACCAAAGACCAAGACCTTCCCTGGCCCGAAGATGTCGGCAGGCAACCAATAGAACGCCGGCCAATCGATGTACAGACGCAAGTCCGATTCCTGCTGCGCCGAGAAGCCGCGAATCGACGAGCCATCGAACGTCAAGTTGTCGGCCGACTTGAGCAAGAACTTCTTGTCGTAGTCGAGCATGTGCAGACGGCCTTCGAGATCGGTGAAGCAAACCGTGACCGCCTTGATCCGCTTCTCGTCGGCGAGGTAGCGCATGCGCTCCTCTTGAATACGGTGCGGCGCCACACGATCGAGTCGCTGCTGCTTGGCCTGCAGGTTCAACTCCTCGAGTTTGTCGTAGGGAATCTCCAGGAAGTCGCGCAGACCGTCGGCACTCATGGGTTGTCTCCAAATTGGATGGAATGGTGAAATTAACCTAAAACTTCTCTGTGCAAGCCTAAAATTGGCCTCGACTAGACTAATTGTCAAGTTGTTTAGGTCAAAAGGCGGAAAATCGCGCCAGTCGTGGGTTCCCGGGCTAGAGCCGGTCGACCAACTCCAGCACCGGCCCGAGGTCGCCCAGGTTCTCCAATACCAGGTCGGCCCCGGACCCCTCCAGAACAGACCTTTCCGTTCCTCCGGTGGTGACGGCGATCGCATGGGCGCCGATCGCGCGGGCACAACTGACGTCGTGCTGTGTGTCGCCGATCACCACGACCCGCCCTGGATCGACCCCGTGCTGAATCGCCTTGGCCAGCGCTGCGTGCGCGATCGCCGCGCGCTCGCGACCATCGTCGGCGAAACCGCCGGGCCGATCGATCAATCGCTGCAACTGCACGACCTGCAACTTGCGTCGTGCTCCTTCGCGAATGTTGCCGGTGAGCAGTCCAACCAACATGTCGCCGCGCGCTTCGAGCTGTTCTACCAGCGCATGCACGCCCGGCAAGGCAGCGACGCGATCGGGGGTCATGGTTCGTTCCAGAACCTGTAGGTAGGCCTCGATCACAGGCTCATGAAAACGCGGCAACGACACGCCCAGCTCCGCCGCCACCCGTTCGAGCAGCACTTCATCGGTGCCGCCGCGAAAGTCGATGCGATCGATCGCCTCGATCGCGGTTTGCAATGGAATACCGAGTCCGTCGCGCATCGCAAAGGCAAACGCCTCGCGGCCGGCGCCACGTGTGGTGACCAGTGTCCCATCGATATCGAACAAGACGGCGCGCATAAGAAGAAGAGGATACGCGAGTAACGACAGAAGACTGGATCGCAACCGGCAACGACCGCGCTATTCTAGCGACCCATGCAACGTACCCCGCTGTTGGTGTGGCTTGGCTTGTGCCTCCTGGCCGGCTGCACGCGACCGAACGATTCGCTACCGATGGAAACCACGATTGTGACCGGGCCGCGCTTTTGGACAGGCGATCCCTCACACGCCTGGGCCGACGGCCTCTTGGTGAGCCAAGGAAAAATCGTGCGCACCGTCGAGCACAGCGAAATGGCTCGATTGTTGGCACGTGGCGGCACCGTCCTGACGTTGCCCGGAGTTTTGGCCGTGCCTGGATTGGTCGATTCGCACGCGCATCTCGTTGGCTATGCGATGGGGAAGCGCGAGGTGGAACTCACCGGCGCCGCGACACTGGACGAAACGCTGGAGCGGATTCGAAGCTTCGCGCAGCAACATCCGCAAGATGCGTGGATCGTCGGGCGTGGCTGGGATCAAACCGACTGGCCCGACAAAGCGTGGCCCAATGCCGACCAGCTTCAGAAGATCGTGTCGGACCGGCCCGCGGCGCTATCGCGTGTCGATGGCCACGCGATGTGGGTCAATCGTGCGGCACTTGCTTCGGCCAAGATCGACGCGAACACACCCGACCCGCCGGGCGGGAAGATCCACCGCGACGCGCAAGGGAAACCAACCGGAATCCTGATCGACAACGCCATTACGTTGGTGGAACGCCAAATCCCAGCGCCCAGTGATGCCGTGGTGGAAGAAGCGCTGGCGGCTGCGGCCAACGATCTGCTGGCGGTTGGACTCGTCGGTGTTCACGACATGGGGGCCAACGACCAACTGGTCAACGCGCTCGCACATTTGGCCAAGCTCAATCGCTGGCCGCTGCGTGTCACCGGATACGCCAGCGAAGGCTCGTCGTTGCATCAACGACTGCTCAAAGACGGCCCGTTCGTTGCGGGGCGCGTTTCGATTCCAGGCGTGAAGCTCTATGCCGATGGCGCGCTCGGCAGTCGCGGTGCGCGCCTCTTGGCGCCGTACGCCGACGAACCGTCGTCGCAGGGGCTGTGGATCACCGAGCCGCCCGCGTTGCAAGCGCAGGTCGAGCAGCTCGTTCAGCACGGCCTACAACCGGCGATCCACGCGATTGGCGATGCGGCCAACCGTGCCGTGCTCGACGCGTATCAAGCCGCCGCACAGAAAAGCCCGCGACTCGCCTCGTTGCGCCCACGTCGAGCACGCACAAATCGTCGACCCGATCGACTTCGCACGCTTTCAGACCGCTCGGCGCAATCGCCTCGATGCAACCGACGCACGCAACCTCCGACATGCCGTGGGTTGAGCAGCGGCTCGGCGCACAGCGAATGCCCGGCGCCTACGCCTGGCGTTCGTTATCGAGCGCCGGCGCGCCGCTCGCCTTTGGCAGCGACTTCCCGGTGGAATCGATCGATCCGCGACTGGGTTTGTACGCCGCCGTCACGCGTCAAGATGCCAGCGGCAACCCGCCCGGCGGATGGTTGCCGCAGCAGCGGCTTGCGCTCGAGGAAGCGCTCGCTGCATTCACGTTTGGCGCCGCTTACGCAACCCACCAGGAGGAATCGCTCGGGCGTTTGGTCGCGGGACAATGGTGCGACGTCACCGTCTTCGACCGCGATCTGTTCGCCGACGATCCACACACGATTCTCGATGCCAAAGTCACAGCCACCATGATCGGCGGTCAGAAAGTCTGGCCGCTCGCACCGCAAGTCGGAGACAATCGCCAACGATGACCACCACGACACGCCGCAATCGTCTGCCGTCACTCGCCTCGATCCCCGTGCAAGAGGCGCCGTGCCACAAGTGCTCCGCCCTCTGCTGCCGCTACTTCGCGCTGCAGATCGATACGCCTGAGGATGCCGAGGACTTCGATTCGATCAAGTGGTACTTGATCCACGAAGATACCTGGGTCTGGGTCGACGACGACGAGTGGTACGTGCAGGTCGACCGCAAGTGCAAACATCTACAGTCCAACAACCTCTGCGGCATTTATGAAACGCGCCCGCAGATTTGCCGCGACTACGCGATCCCTGAAAAGCTCGAGAGCCCCGACGAGCCGCTGTGCGATTACTTCTCCAAGGACATCGACCACGACCACGAATTCCGCACGATGGATGAACTCGAAGCCTACGCGGCGATTCATCTGTCCAAACGCGAGGCCAAGCGTCGCGCGCGATCGGAAGCGGCGAAGAAGGCCTGGGCCAAGAAGAAGATGGTGCAGGGGACGGCGAAGCGTCGTGCGGGGTAGTGCCGGCCCTACGAGTGCCATGAGATAGACCGATCTGCTTCGCATGCTCCCGTGGTATCACCGGACTGTCACGACGCACTCGCTCTCGCACTGCAATCAAGGGCAGGCGTCGATCTCCGTTTCATTGGCAACGCCCCAGCCGCTTACCAGACACTGCGAGGCAGAACCCGTTTCCGACCTCACCAGATAGAAGAAACCGGCAAGCGGGCCAGGGATCTCCGGATCGACAATAAAGGTCTGTGTGGTGTCGGTGGCGAGACATTGAGCTGATGCCACGCGCCGCTCGACGAACAGATCTGGCAACGACCCACGTGCGACATCGTATCGACTCGCGCCGGCCGCGGACGGCCATGAGATCGTCTGTTTGTCCGAGCCGATCACGAGTCCACTCGGCGATGCCGGTAAAGTCCCCGAGGGTGGACAGCGGACAGCGTCCTGGCAATCGAGCACGCCGTCACAGTTGTCGTCCAGCCCGTTGCCGCACACTTCCGTTCCAACCGGTCGAACTTGGAACCGCGTGTCGTCGCAGTCTCCGCGACAGGTCGAAAATCCGTCGTGATCGCTGTCGGTGCAGTTGCATCCGATCTTCTGGACCAGCGCTTCGTAGGGACCACTCGCCGTGGTCCGATCTTGCCAGGTCATCGTGTAGTTGAGACCATTCCAGACGAGCTTCGCGAACATCGCGTTCCTGAGCATGTCGGGCGTCAGCACTGGATCGGGGCCGAGATCAACGCCGGTTTGCGACATTCGCGACAGCTTGATGTCGCCGGCGCCGTTCACGTTCGAGTTTTCGTGGTAAGCAATCCCGTATTCACCTCCCGTCCAGGCAAGACTTGGGTTAAGCCGATCGTTCGCGCCGGGGAGTTCAGCACCGCTTGTGGCCTTCACGATGCCCGGTGGTGTGATCAGATCGCCTGACGGATTGACCCGCATGAAGCCGATATCTTGATAGCCATCGACGAAATCCTGCGTCCATGCGATCGCCCATTCTCCGGGGCCCCAAGCGATCTGTGACTCTGCCGAGCGTGTTGTGTCAAAAGTCATCCGGCGGAACGCGGCATCGATCGGCTGGAGTTCAGCCGTGTATCGCCGGAAGAAAATCTCTGCCGCCCAGGGAGGCGCGTCCGAGACGGCCATCGCCAGCGACACACCGAACTCGGTGCCGTTGGAAGCTACACTCACCCCCTCCGTGATCTGCCCGGTGAGCTTTACGCCGCAGCCGTTGAGCCTTCGCCCTTCTTTGTCGATGCGTGTCAGCCATGTGCCATTGAATGCACTCGTACCGTTGCCTTGCGTGAATGCAATCGCAGCAGTGTCGCCCATTGCTGCGATCGAGATTGGGCCCAGACTTGCGCCCGGGCTTTCAAGACAAGCCAGGCGTGTCGCCGGATAGAGCACACTTCCATCCGGTGCGATCGCGGCGTAGTACCCCTCCGATCCATTGACAACCAAAGAGCAGTTGGCATCGGCTTGACCTTCCTGCCAGGCGACGATGTATCGATCCCCGACCCAAGCGATGACCGACTCTCGGACTACAGCCGATCGCCCTGCGAGTGCCTTGAGCAGGATCGGTGGGGCGCGTTCTTGCAGTTTCTCGTCAAGCACTGTTACCGCGATCTGATAACAGTTCACGGGGTCCCAATTGGCCCGTGTCACGGCGACGCTCCGCAGGCCACGCGCGATCCTCGGCGAGTACTGAGATCCTCCTGGCAGCGGATTCACGCTGTGAGCTTGGGGCACAGGTTCCGGGCTAGCGCAGGCTCCGGCGCAGCCCTCGTCGACGGTCCCATCACAGTTGTCATCGATGGCGTTGCAGGCCTCGAGGTTGATGGGATGCGTGCCCCAGTCGGTGTCATTGCAATCGACGAGGGTTCCACATCCTGGCAGCGTGAAGTAACCATCGTCGTCAACATCCTCACAGGCGCGCGCGTCGAAACTCAACGCACCAAGCATGATCAGCCAGCCGACGGCGCCAATGAGGAAAAGGCGAGAGGTCGCGAAGCTAGGGGAGAGGAACAAAGGACACCTCGCTGGAGTTGGCGCTGTGGTTGCCAACGCGGTCGACCGCCTGAATAACCGCGTAATAGCTCGTGTATGCGTCCAGGCCGCTGATCGTGAACTCAGTGGTTTGAATCGGGACGGGCTGAGCCGTGACTTTCAGATATGGGCCACCGCTTGTTGTTGAGAGATAGACGTCGTGCCCAATTGCGTCCCACGAACTGCTTGCGGTCCACGTCAGGCGAGCGCTGAGCGGCCGCGCCTCCGCCAGGAGGTCCGCCGGAGGCGAGGGTGCCTCTGTGTCCTGAACCTGTACAACGATGGTATTCGAGGCGCCACTGAATTGGCCGGCGCGATTGTTGCCATACACCTTGTACTTGTAGGTGACGCCTGGAAGAACCGAGGCATCCTTGAATGTCGAGCCAGGAATCGTGCGCGAAAGAAACTGGAACGCACCGGCGCCGACGGCACGGTAGATAGCAAGGCCAGTGGTGGCCGGCGCGCAAGGGCCAGAGATGTTCGCAGAGAGCTCAGCAAAGATCCCAGAAGCAGGGCTACTGCCTGTTCCGCTTGGTGTGCACGGAGGATCCGGTTGCGGCGGCGCGATGTACGGGAGGCTCCGTTCCGTTGGATAGACTCCGAGTGGTCGGGTCAACCAATCTTCGACATCAGCAGCGGTCTTGTTCGGTGGCGCCGCCACTTGTAGTAGCTCGACTTCTTTCCAGAGCTTCGTCGGGTCGTCCGGAAGCTGCTGGTTGCAACTTCTATCCTGCATCTCTAGTGAATTGCCGTACCACTTGACCCCATGGTTCCCATACGCTCCCGCCTCCTTCTGGAGCGTCCCAACCGCCTCGGTGTTGGTGGTGCCATCATCCGAGTAGTCCGAAATGGCACTCGCCCACTGAAGCAATCGCGTCTCCTTGAGAAACGTATAGACACGTTCCGTGCTTGATACCTGAGTGTCCCATCGCATCCACATTCCTGGCGTGTACGTGGCGATAGGCGAGTGATCGGAGCCGAGTCCGTCGATCGTGTCGGCTGGGACGGTGGGGTAGGTCTTCGTGTACAGCGACTTCCCTGGGGGAGCCTTTAGGTAATCCGTGAATACTCGCAGTGCAGGGAGCCCGTGATGCACTCTGAGCCGGACGCGAGTCCTCAGATGAGTGCCGTAGTACCAGTCGTTGTGAGTACTTGTCGAACCACTTTTGTTTCCCTGGATCTTCCTCAGGATGCGGATGGGCGATCGTTTGGTTCCGTCGTAGTACTTCAGTCCGATCATCCGCGCGCAGGTTGTGTCCCAGAGGTACTCTGAGTAGAAGATCCCCGAGCCTGGCTCTCCCAATCGCCACTTGAGGCGATCGACCACATCGCTCCCTGCGGAAGGTTGACCTGCGACCCGGAAACGAGTTCGGTTCAATGTCCAGTTCCCAATCCAGTGCGCCTCGATTCCTGGAAGAGACCAAAGGCCGTTGGTTTGGTCGACAAAAGGTCGTGCCCACCCGCACGCCAGTTTCCCGCGTGCCAGAACAGGGTCGCCGGTCCGGCAGTTCTCAGCAGGGAGTGTTCCTGTTGGTGGTACCGGATCGCCGCTGTCCGGGTCCGTAGTCCACTCCGCGTAGTGCCGGTCACCGTAAAGCGGCGTGTCGATCGGAATCGTGGAATAGAAGAGGTATACCCAGGAGACGTTCTGCGGTACGACCGCACCATTCACGAGCTTCTCGTCCTGAATCGCGATGTCATAGCGCCAGGTGTACCAGGCGCCGGACGTAGGGTACGAAATGTCGGGCGATGCCTCCGGCCCGGCGTCTCGCGCAACGAAGACCAACTCATCGCTACCCTCGAGCCCGGGTTGGTCGCCAATAGGCATCGCGTCGCTGTTGAAAGTGTAGTTCCGCTCGCAGACAGCCGAGTTTGGCGGGAGCGTTGTGTCGGCGCAGTCTGCAACTGGCGCTACGAGATCGACAAAATCCGAAACCTCATCGACCTGGAAGGGAATCGCCTCGAAGTCCGAACCATTCCAACGGAAAAGCGCCAGGCGGTTGATATCGAAGCCGGCAAAACGCGGGAGTTCCGATGCTCTGATTACCACGTCGTCTGTTGGGCGATCGAGAAGCGGGAGTGCTTGAACTCCCCCCCCCGAAGATCCAAGCTGCGAAGAGAACTGCCACCCCACCGAAGAGCCGCCGACCTGCGGTTCGCTTCATTGCTCTATCCTCCCCAGGACGAGCTCGACGCGCGCTTCAACCGCGCTGCTCGTCTGAAATACTACGACTGTCTCCGATCCGAACCAGTTCTATTCTGCTCCCCGCAGCGCAGACCGCATGGCACGTCACGGCTCCACGCTCAACATGCGTCCAGACACCAGTCTGCAGATCCTTGCCCTCGCCTGGATCAGCACATCAGGCCGTCGGTCAAGGGCTCAAGATCCGCAAGCCGACATCGCAGCGCCAACCGCGGAGGCTCTGCCTGCGATTCGAGCCCCACAGTAAGGCCGCTACGCGCTCAGTCGAGGGTGAGGAATGTCAAGTCTCAGACCCATTGCCTGAACGGTGGGCCGCGCTTCGACGGAAGGCTCGCGATCGGCTCGATTCCTGTCTGAATCGCGGGTGCCCTCGTTGCTGCCGTTCAGAATCCTTCAGGCGAACGCCAGACCGTCGCTGGAATCGATCTCCTCTCAAGTCCTTCACGCCATCGCAATCAGAATCACGGTGAGGACTTCGATTCGATCATGCGGTGTCTGTTCCACGAAGATACCTGGGTCTGGGTCGACGACGACGAGTGGTACGTGCAAGTCGACCGCAAGTGCAAACATCTACAGTCCAACAACCTCTGCGGCATCTATGAAACGCGCCCGCAGATTTGCCGCGACTACGCCATCCCTGAAAAGCTCGAGAGCCCCGACGAGCCGCTGTGCGATTACTTCTCCAAGGACATCGACCACGACCACGAATTCCGCACGATGGATGAACTCGAAGCCTACGCCGCGATTCATCTGTCCAAACGCGAGGCCAAGCGTCGCGCGCGATCGGAAGCGGCGAAGAAGGCGTGGGCCAAGAAGAAGATGGTGCAGGGGACGGCGAAGCGTCGTGCGGGGTAGTTGTCCGTACCAGACAGATAGTTTGTCCAACATCCCCGCGTCACCGAATCGTCAGAACAGCGTGACGCCGCGTTCGCTGCGCTGACACGCCAGCTCGCTAAAACTCCTGTTCACCCGGGGAGCGACGGAACTTTGTCCGCGCCAAACCGCTCACCCGCGACAGGGGCTTTGATGACGAAACGTGCTCGCGCCACCCTTCTGCCGCTCCTCGGCACAATCCTCTCCACGTGTGGCCTTGCGCTCGCCGACGCCACCGCGATCCGCGTGACTGCGGTCTCTGAATTGATTTCGGGGACCAATGCTCAAGGTCAAATCGACGACTACATCCTGAAGAACGACTTCGTGCGTGTATTGATCGACGACATCCCTCATCCGCATGGGTTCGCCAATACCGGAGGCAATATCCTGGATGCCGCGACCGCCACGGGGGAGGATCGCTTCGCGTCACTCTTCTCGATGTTCGATAACCGTTTCGGACGGCAGGCGAACTACACCTCGCTGTCGATCGTCAACCCGGGCGGCGGATCGGCGACGGCGCAGGTGCGCGCCATCGGCGTTGATTCCGAGGACCCCTCACTTGCAGTAGTCACCGACTACCGGCTCAGCCCCAACGATCGCGCCGTGCAGATCACCACGACGCTCACCAACAATGGTGTCAATCCAATCCGTCAACTCCAGGTCGGCGACGCCATCCAGTGGGGCCTCACCAACCACTTCGCGCCCGGCTGGAACAACACCAATCGCAATGTCCTGGGCGACGGTTACGACATTGGCGGCAAAACGCTCAATGCCACCTGGGTGGGCGGCAACGGGCAGGAAGCAGCTACGGCGTCACCGTCTCCAGCGGCCTGATCGAGGTCAGCAACGGGTCAAGTTGGTCCGACGGCAACATCACGTATCTCGACCTCGCGGCCGGGGGGGGCAGCGGCAGCTACGTTCGATACTTCGTCGTGGGCGATGGATCGCTCGCGTCAATTTCCAATACAGCGTTCCAGTTACGCGGCGCAACGACCGGCACACTTAGCGGCGCCATCACTGAAAACGTTACGTCCAGCCCTATCGGCAACGTCTCGATCACGATCACCACCGGGGCTTGCCTTGGGAGCAGCGGTTCGCGTTCGTACACGGTGGCCAACAGCGATGCTACCGGCAACTACTCGGCGAATCTCGAAGCGGGCAACTACTTTGCCCTGTTCCAAGCAGTCGGCCGAACGACGCCCGCTTGCGTGCCGATAACCATCACCGCCTCGACGACGCAAACGCTCAATCAGACGATGAGCCGACAAGGATTCATCTCGTGGGACGTGCGCGACTCCAACAATCAACCGCTGCCTGCCAAGATCTCGCTCCTGTACGATCCGCAAACGGCACGACTCGAAGGGCCATCGCTGGGTAGCAATCAGAGTCTGATCGGCGGTTACTCGGTGTTGAGTGCCACCGGCAATGGCACGACACCGGTCCCGCCAGGAAGCTACAAGGCGTACATCACGCGCGGCATGGAGTACGAGCCGGTGATCAGCACGATCACGGTGACCGAAGCGATCACTACATCGCTCGCCGCGACGTTGCAGCGAGTCGTGCTCACTCCCGGATATCTCTCGGCCGACATGCACGTGCACGGCTTCAACAGCGCCGACTCGGCGATCACCTGGGAAGACCGTGCAAGGCAGGCCGCCGCTGAAGGTCTCGAGATCGTGGTGCCGACCGATCACGACTACATCTCGCAAATCGACGGGGCGATCGCGACGGCCGGCGTGCAATCGTGGGTGAGCACGGTACCGGGAGACGAAGTTACCACCAACGAGTGGGGTCACTTCAACGCGTATCCGCTCACGCCCAACACCAGCGCCTCGCGCAACGGTGCGCTCGATCACTTGGGGCTCTCGCCCAGTCAAATCTTCCAGGCGCTGCGCAGCGATCCGAAGTCGCCAGTCGTGCAAGTCAATCACCCGCGCGCCGGTGGCCTGGGGTACTTCGATCAGACAGCACTCAATCCAGTTACCGCTGTGGCTGCCGATCCTTCGTACTCCAGCAACTTCGATGCGCTAGAAGTGTTCAACGGCAAGCGCCTCTACCAAGTGCCACAGGTTCTGAACGACTGGTATCGAATTCTCAATCGAGGGCAGCGCGTCGTAGGAGTCGGCAACACCGATACGCACCAGGTATTCGGCCAAGAACTCGGTTACCCGCGCAACTTCGTCTACGTCGCAACCGACAACCCTCTGGCGTTGTCCGAGAGCGGCTTTCGCGACGCCATCAAAGCTGGCCGCACGATCTTCACCAACGGCCCGTTCGTCGAGATCTCGGTCAACGGTTCACCGATGGGGTCGCTGGTCGGCAACAACACTGGCTCCGTGCCGGTACGTGTCACGGTGCAAGCGCCTGCCTGGATGACCGTCGATACGGTCAAGATCGTGGTCAACGGCCTCGTTGCGCAAACCGTCGCGTTGTCGCCGGCCACCGGCGTGGTCTCGCGCCTGGATCAAACCTACCCCCTGACGATCACCAAGGACTCGTGGATCGCGGTGGAGGTCGACGGCGGCAATTGCAACACCGACGCCAACAACAACTGCTTGGTCGCGGGCTGCCCCGGGCGCCTCGATCCGGTCGTTCCTCCTTTGTACGGAACCGATCCGGTCTGTCCCTTCGCACACACCAATGCGATCTTCATCGATACCAACAACAACAACGTCTTCGATCCGCCGGGCAACAGCGGCTTGAAGGTCGAGCCGATCAGCGCCACACGCGCTGTCAACCCTTCGACTTACGAGAACACGCGGCTGAACGGTGTGGTCACCGTGCAGGGCGTCGTGACCGCCGGCTCGTACACGTACGACCACCGCGCCAACGCGATTGCGTTCCAAGACACCAGCCTCGATACGGTCAACAAGCTTTCCGGTGGTTCGTACATCTTCCAGTCGAGTCTGATCAAACCGGTGCTCGAGCCAGGCGATCTGATCCAAACCACCGGCACTGTGACGATGTTCAACGGGCTGCTCGAGCTGAGCGGCGTGGCCACCGAGGTGTTGGCCAAAGGCAAGGCGGTACCGACGCCGCTGGTTCTGACCATCGCTCAAATCACCGACGCCAATAACCGTGAGCAATGGGAATCGATGCTCGTGCGCATCAACAACGTTTCGATCACCGGTGGGAGTTGGCCCGGCTTCGGCGTCAGCACCAACCTCACGATCAACGACGGCAGCGGCTCGATGCAGATGCGGATCGATTCGGACACCGACATTGACGGCTCTCTGCCTCCCACCAGCACATTCGATCTGATCGCTACGGTTGGTCAGTTCGATAGCTCGGTTCCGTACAACAGCGGCTACCAACTCTTGCCGCGCGACCGTGACGATGTCATCGACTCTTCTGCGCCGATCATCATTCGACACGGCCCCGCCGCCGATCCAGTGAGCTCGTGCGAGGCGACGATCCGCTGGTACACCAACAAGGTTTCCGATAGCACAGTGGAGTACGGACTAACCTCGGGCTATGGCACCCAGGTCAGCGGCCCCTCCTCCGTGTTCGAGCACAGCGTCACGCTACCCGGGCTGACGGCGAACACGCTCTATCACTATCGCGTCATAAGTAATGGGATCGCTTCGCCTGACGCTGTCTTCACCACCGCGGCAGGGATCGTTCCTCAGCTCACTCAGGGCCCAACGGTTCAGAGCCTCGACTCGACTACGGTGCAGATCACGTGGCGCACCGACCTCAACTCATCGTCGATCGTGCGGTATGGTCGCAACGCCACCTACGGTTCGACCGTCACCGGCCCCCCCAACACTGCGTTCCACTACGCCACGATCAGCGGGTTGACGCCGGGTACCACCTACCACTACCGAGTGGAAAGTGCTAGCCCAACTTGTGGCGCCGGCACGCTCACCGGCGCCGATAACACCTTCAGTACGCCCCTATCACCGGCAGCACCGCCTGAGGTGAGCGGCAACTCCAGTGCGGTGCCATTCACGATCAACAAGGTGGGCGGAAACGGCCTCGAGTTCCGCTTCGAGTACCGCGGCACCGCGGTGAAGTACCACTTGTACGGCGCACCTGACGAGGCGGCGATCGATAACGGTAACTACTCGGTGAAGTTGTGCGATCTGGCAGCGAATCCGCTCGGAACCTTCGCCACCGACAACGCAACATTTGTCGCGTGGACCATTGCCGATGGTTCGGTGTTGCCCGAGGTCAACTACGTGGTGGTGGCTGAAAGCGGTGCATTGGAAGGCGCCTATGGCGTCAAGTCCAACGGCGACCTGCGTACACCCGACGCCGACAAGGCGGCCCCGACTCAACTCGGCTGCCCGCAACCGTGTAGCGCCGTAAGTGCCGCCATCGTGAGCGTCACACCGAGCTCGACTGTCGCTCTCAACACCGCTCAAACCTTCACCGGCAGCGGTACGGGTGAGGGAGCGTTGACCTACGCATGGGATTTCGACTACGACGGGACCACGTTCGACACGATCGCCACCGGCAGCGTGGTTACCTACACCTACCCAACCGCGGGCAGCCGAAACGCTGCGCTGCGCGTGACCGACTCATGCAACAACCCGTCGCCGCAGAACGCCATCGATACGGAGCCGATCACTATCACGTCACCCGGCTGTGCCGCCCAGGTCGTCATCAGTCAGGTCTACGGCGGCGGTGGAAACTCCGGCGCCACCTACCGCAACGATTTCATCGAATTGTTCAATCGCGGCGGTCAACCACAATCGCTTGCAGGTTGGTCGGTGCAGTACGCCAGCTCGACCGGCACCACGTGGGCGGTGACCAATCTGTCCGGAACGATTCCGGCTGGCGGCTACTACCTCGTACAGGAGGCGCAGGGCGCCGGCGGGACGACAAATCTCCCGACGCCTGACGCCACTGGGACGATCGCCATGTCGGGTACGACCGGCAAGGTCGCGTTGGTTACGACCACGACGGCGCTCACCGGTAGCTGTCCTGCCGGTGCGACGCTGAAGGACTTCGTCGGCTACGGCTCGGCAAACTGCTTTGAAGGCGCAGGCGCCGCGCCCGCGCTGACCAACACCACCTCCGACAGTCGCAACGGCTTGGGATGCAACGAGACCAACAACAACAACTCAGACTTCACGGCTGGTAGCGTCAACCCGCGCAACAGCAGCAGTGCCAACAACCAGTGCTCCTGTCCGTGAAGATCTCACTCCGGTGCGGTTTGATCCTCGCGTGCACCGTCATGCCCATGACGGTGCACGCACACAATATCAATTACCCCAAGCGGCTCGTTGCAGAACTCACGGCTGAGAAGATTCGAGTCTCCGTCGGCTACGATCTGGAAGGGGAGGATGGCGGCAAGGGACTGCGCGAGCGGTTCGACGCCAACCGCGACGGCCAGGTCGATCAAGACGAAGCGGAATTGGCGAGAATGTTCGTGGTCAACGACGTTCGAAAAACGTTACGAGTCAGCTTGGGTACGCAGCCCGCTGCGCTCACGCTAACCAGCGTTTCGGATCGTGGACTCGAAGGGTCGCTCCAGACGCGTGAGCACATTCAGTTCGAGTTCGTGTTCGAAACCCCAAGCCCAACCGGTCAGGAGTTTGAGCTCTCGATTCGCGACGAGGTCGAAGGCGGGCTGGGCGTGGTGCCGCTTCAGATCTCGGTGACTGGCCTGCGATTCATCGCAGGATCTTTGCGCGGCGTCGGATCGGGTGTGGCTGCGTTGCCTGAGTGGAATCGACCTGTGTACCTGCTTCGCGGTCAGGCATTGACGGTGCGCCTGGCTCGCTAAAGAACGACCAACTCGGCGGGTTCAGGATCAAGCCCCGATCGCGCTCGACCCCCAGTAACAGGGGTCGTCTTCTTGGCGTCGTGGCGCCATGACGGTAGGTTCGGCAGCGGTGACGGTCCGATTCCGATTCACCCGTTGCTGTTCGTCCTGGACCGAAAAGCATGTGCATCTGTTGCCAGGCGACCGTTCCCGCCGTAAGAAATGTCTCGGACGCGTTCGCACAGCGGATCTGGTGGACCGGTAGGGGTGCCGGGTACAGCCACGATCCGTGAATTACGGGGAGAAGCCTTCCGGTTGCGTCCGACGTTGAACCGCCCTGGAAGGATTACTGCCGGCCCAGTTCGTAGCCAACGAACGAGGGTGCGACGGAGGCTCCTTGTTGACGCCTTATAAGGCGCTGCGTGCGTGCGGCTTTCTCATCCTGTGTCTTTTTGCCGCGCTTGCGCCTGCACTGGCCGACAAGAACGCGTCGTCACTCGCCCTGAAGCTGCGAACTACGACGGTCACGCCGCCGCTCGATCTGTCGCTGGCCGGCATCACCGTGCTCGACACGGCTGGCGATGGTGACGGTGTTCTCGAGCCGGGCGAAACGGCGCGCCTCGAATTGCTGCTGCGCAACGATGGCGCCGCGCCGCTCAGCGGCGTGTCGGGTCGGTTGATCGCCGAGAGTTTCGCACCGTTCGTGCGCGTGCTGGACGATCGTGCCGTGTGGCCCTTGATTGCAGCGCACGAAGGCACGGCGAGTGCGTCGTTTCAAGTCGAGGTCAGCCCCGACGCACCGTGCGGTACGCGCGTCGAACTCGACCTGCAACTCACCGATGGCGCAGCGTCACTCAACCTGACGCTGGAGCAAACGCTCGGCAGACGATGGCTCGGCCCAGCTATCGCGCTCGCGACTGCCGAACAGGTTGCCGACGAGGAAAGCGTCGTACTCACGACCGACGCGCGCGGCTTTGCGGCCGTCATCAGCACCATCGATGAATCCGGCGCGCACCTGGCGCGTTTGAGACTCGACGAGGCCGGAGCGCTCTTGGGGAGAACCGACCTACCCGCGCCCGCGCGCGCACTGCCGAAAGCGCGCGCGTTGGCGTGGAACGGCCACGAGTATGGTCTGGCGTTCAGCCACAGGGCCGAAGGGAATGAAGAGGTCTACTTCCAACGAATCGATCGCAACGGCCGTTCGCTGGGCGATGCCACACGCCTCACCAACAACCCGGCCGAATCGTTCGACGTGCAGTTGGCGTGGCACCCAACCGTGGGATGGGTTGCGGCCTGGCGCGAAGGGGACGAGCCGTCGGTGCGCGTGAAGTTGGTCAGAATCGACGCCGACGGACAAGCGCAGGGCGAAGCGCTCGATGTTGCCGATGGCACCTTCGGATACTCGCTGGCGGCTGGAAACAACACGATCGGGTTGCTCACCACCGGTGCGGCGCTGAACGTCGATTACATCGTGCGCGACGCACGCACCGGTGAAACAAGCACAACGCACTGGAATGTGCCGGTTGCCTCGCAGGGGAACGCGCTGGCGTGGAACGAATCCACGCAGGAGTTTGTCGCAGCGCGGTCCTATCGCACCGACGACGGCACCGTTGGTGAGTTGATGCGCGTGTCGGTCGACGGGCAGCGCCTCGGCACGTCGCCACCGCTGCTATTGGGGAAATCGGCAGGGTTCACCGCACTCGCCATCGATCAGACGCAGGTGCAAGTCACAACGTGGGAACTGCACGGCGCCGATCAGAGCGACCCACGCGTGTACTCGTTGGACACGAGCTTGCAGCAGGCGCAGCGGTTGGAGGGAGCGGCCATCGACCCGCGCTTCGCCGGTTACGATGGTGTTGCCATTGGACACGGCGCGGTGATCTACGCGTGGTCGCAACGCGATCGAGGAGCGATGGTCCGCATGGCGTACGCAACGCCGCTATGCGGGCACGATCAAGGCCCCGGCAAACGCACCCGCGGCGAGCCCGATGGCCCTGAGATCCTGTGCAACGGCATCGACGACGATTCCAATCCATCCACCCTCGACGCACCCGACGCTGACGCCGACACGTTCGATGTCTGCGGCCCCGGCGACATCGTCAACCCCGACGGCAAGGCCAAGGACTGCAACGACGCGCGCAACGATGTGTTCCCCGGCGCCCTGGAGTACTGCGACGGTGTCGACAACGACTGCGATGTCAGCGTCGACGAGGTCACCGGCACTCGTTACGTGGCGCCCACCGGCAACGACACCAACAACTTGTGCACGTCGCAGGCGACGCCCTGCCTTACGTTCAATCAAGCGATCCGGGCCGCGTGCGTCAACGCCACGGTGTTTGCCGCCGTGGGAACGTACAACCAGAGCGTTACGGTCGATAAGAAGGTGATCATCGACAACAGTGGCCTTTCGTCCGCCACCACCGTGCAAGGCAGCGGCAGCGGCGATGTGGTCACGATTCTCGCCAGTGGTGCGATTTGGGACGGCGTCGAAGTTCGCGGCGGCGGCAGCAACGCGGCATGCCTGCGCATCGGCAACGCATCCACGCCCAACCTGCGCGGTGTCGAGGTTGGGAACGCAGCGTTCTACAACTGCGCGCAAGGAATCGTGGTCGAGAACACCGGCAACGACCCGACATTCCTCGGGATCAATCGCATGACGCAGGTGGATTGCCGCCAGAATCTCTATGACGGCTCGGCCGATTCAGGGCTGGGCTTGATGACGGTTGGCGTCAACGGCCGCCTCGAAATCAAAGGCGGTAACTTCCGCAATAACGCCAGCAGCGGGATTCGTTTCAAACTGCCGTCGTCAGGCACCAGCACCAACATGCTGGTCAACGGCGCGATCATCGAGAGCAACGGGTTGGCCGCCTCTTCGGGAGGACGTGCGGGCATCGAGGTGCTGGGCGGCGCTGATGTGAGGATCGAAGGTAACGACATCTTCGGTCACACCGGCAATGGCGCAGGCGACGACGGGCGCGGCATCGTCGTCGACGGCGTCAGCAGCGGTTTCATTGCTTGCTCGCGGATGCGCAACAACGACACCGGCGTCGAGATCAAGGGCGGTACTACCAGCTTCAACGTGCTGCACAACAGAATCAACGACAACGGCGTGCGCGGGCTGCTCGTCGGCGCGTCGACCGGCACGGGGGTGAAGGTCAACGAAACGATGTTCACCGGAAACGCCGCCGGGGTCGTTCATCAAGGGACCGGCACGCTCGACCTGAAGCACAACTGGTGGAGCGCAGCCAACGGGCCGAGCGGCGCGGGTGGCTCGGGCAACAGCGTCTCCGGCAGCGTCGATGTTTCCAACTTCATCGCGCGTGCCGATGAGCCGGTGTTGGTGCGAGGCCCGGTCGACAGCGGTTGGGCCTATCCCAACGCTGCCTGCTACGACATCATCCAGAACGCGATCAACGCGACAGCCGCCGGCAAGTTGCTGCTGATCGGCGCGGGCAATCCGTTTCACGAACGACTCACGCTGAGCAAAGCACTCGACCTCGAAGGTGTGCCATCCGCGACCGTCGGCGCCTGCCCCCTCACCGACCTGTACGGCGATCAGGGCGGCACGGTAAAGCCGGCGCTACGAATCACCAACGTGGCGGGCATCTCGGTCAAGAACCTCACGATCCACGCCGCAGGCGAAAACACTCCAGGTTGCAACACACACAGCGGCGATGAAATCGGTTTGGACTTGCAGAACGTCGACAACAGCACATTCACCGACCTTTGCCTGCAAGAGAACGGCATCACGGAGATTCGCCTGTACGGCGATTCGGACGGCAACACATTCCAGCGCGTCAACATCGACGGCCAGCTCTGCATCCCTGGTAACGGTTGCCTTTGCACACACCGGTCACGCTACGGTTACCTCATCGATGGAGGGCCAGTGTGCGAGGCAGGGCCAGGAGCGATCGCCAACAACAATCGAATCCTCGACTCCAGCATCAAGAACGTATCGCAGGGACTCTCGCTTCGACTGGCGGCCGGTACCGAGATCACCAACAACACCATCGAGCCGGCCACCACGCCGACATGGGACGGCGGTTTGCTAGCGATTGGCATCAACATCAAGGCCGCCGACGACACCGTCGTGCAGAACAACACGATCGGCTTCTCGACCGAAACAGAAGGGATTCGTGTGGCGGGTAAGGCGGCCGCTGACTGCTTCACTGAAGACCTGAACGCCGATCGCAGCATCATCCGGGACAACACGGTGCGGACATCGTCGGGGCCGGGGATCTACGTCAAACGAACGGGCGGCGACCCGGGCAGTGCGCTCTCGACCACCGTGCGCTGCAACGACATCACGCAGAACGGCACCGGCATGCAAGCCGAGGACAACAACGCGGCCAACCCAACCATCGTCACGCTCAACGATATCCGTACCAACGGAGCGGGCGTCCGGAATCTGGGTGTCGACACCTTGTCGGCGGTGCGCAACTGGTGGGGCTCGGCCTCGGGTCCATCCGGCACCGGCCCCGGCACGGGCGACAGTGCACTCGGGTCGGTCGACTTTTCCGGCTGGTTGGCGTCGTCATCCAAGAACGACGCCGACAGCGACACCTACACGGAATGCGGCGGCGACTGCAACGATGCCAACAGCGCGATCAAACCGGGCGCTACGGAACTGTGCAACCAAATCGATGACGACTGCGATGGATCGGTCGACGAGGGGTTGCCGCTCAACACTTACTATCGCGACGCGGACGGCGACGGCTTCGGCAACGCGGCGGTATCGACGCAGGTGTGTGGCAGCGCGCCGTCCGGCTACGTCTCCAACAACACCGACTGCAACGACACGCAGGCCAGCATCAATCCGGGTGCCAGCGAGATACCGTGCGACAACGTCGACCAGCGCTGCAACGGCGCCGGTGACGAGGCGCCCGATCAGGACAACGACACCTATGACGTGTGCGGTCCGGCGAATGTCATCAACCCGGACGGCAAGCCAGCCGATTGCAACGATCTCAACGCCACGGCTCACCCGGGTGCGCCCGAACTGATCTGCAACGGAGTTGACGAAGCGTGCAATGGAAACTCCGATGAAGCGCCCGACGGCGATTTCGATGGCGCCGATCGTTGCGGTTTCGGCGATCCGTTCAACCCCGACGCTCTCGCCGTCGACTGCGATGACGCCAATCCCAATCGTGCGCCCCAGCTCGCCGAGGTCTGCGACCTGATCGACAACGATTGCGACAACACGGTAGACGAAGGTTTCGCGATCAACACCTACTACCGCGATGCCGACAGCGACACCTACGGCACCAGCAGCACCACGCAGCAAGCGTGCACCGCCCCCTCGGGCTACGTGCCGCTTGGCAACGACTGCAACGACAGCAACCCGGCGATCAATCCGGGAGCGATCGAGCTTTGCAACGACAACCTCGACAACGATTGCGATGCCAGCATCGATGTAGCCGATTCGTCTTGCGCCTCGCTCGATGTCACCAACCTGAGATTCCAAACCGGCGGCAAGAACACGCTGTTGTGGAATGCAGCAACCTCCGCGAGCAGCTATGCGCTCTATCGCGGAACGGTCAATGAGGACCGCTCACTCAGCTACAACCATCGAAGTCTCTACAGCGAACTTCCTTCTGCCACGGCGCAAGATGCGCAGACTCCCGCGCCGGCGCAGGCGTTCTACTACCTCGCTACCGGACTTTCCAAGAACGGCACCACGGGTGACATCGTCGGGGGCCCGTTGGGCAAACGGTCCAACAATGCGTCGCGCCCAGAATCGGTAATCGCCAGCGCCGGGCCGCGCGTGTACGTCAACCCCGATGCGGTCGGGAGCGGCACCGGCTTGTCATGGGCCGATGGTTACACCACGGTGAGCGCCGCCCTCGGCCACTCCAAAGCAAGATCTCGCGGCGTCGAGGTTTGGGTCAAAGGAACGATCAACAACGACGGCGGCGGCTCGATCAGCAATCTTTCGCGGCCCGGTGCCGTGATTTTGGGTGGCTTTGCCGGAACCGAAACCTCGGCGTGGCAACGCAACCCTGTTGCCAACATCACAACCTGGAAGGGGAGCGCCTCCAGCACGCTTCTCACCGCCACGCGCGCTGGCGTAGTTATCGATGGGATGACGCTCGACACCGGCACCAGCGCCGTCGCGATGGCGGCACCTGACGGTGGGATGGAGTTACGCGGTGTGACGCTCAAGAATTTCACGGCCAACGCCGTCGATCTCACGGTCGATGGTACGGCCGGCGCCTCTCTCACGATCGACTCCAGCAGTTTCGACGCCGCGAGCCAACGCGCGATCCGTGTGCTCGTCACCGCCGGCACTCTGAGCGGGAACATTCGTGCGAACACCTTTACTGGCTCCAGCACCGCGGCGATTCAACTCGAAGCCAACCCGACCACCGCCGATGCGTTCATCACGACTCGTCTAACGCGCAACGTGATCAACGGTGGGGCCCGCGGCATTTGGCTCTCCGCGCGCGCGGACGATGATGGATTCAAGTCCTCGATCACCGGACCGCTGCTCTCCAACGTGATCCGCAGCACCACCATCGAAGCAATACGCGTCGAGGCGCTTGGAGCCTTCACGACATTCAGCGGTACGACCTCGGCGCTCGCCAACCCGCCGATCGTCGGAAACACGTTGGTGGACGGTGCGACCGGCCTCTTGTGCACGGTCACACGAACCGACTCCACGGCAAGCCCCTCGTCGCACACGGTACGCGCCAACCCTGCCGTTTGGAACAACCTGATCACGCACATGTCGGGCGCTGCGATCTCGGAAAGCAGCGACAACGCAGCGGCCAACCTGACGGCCGATCCGGTGGTGATTACCAACGATCTGTTCTCGGCCACGCCGCTGTACCGCGACGAGGGGGCGAGCAACCTCACGATCAGCCAAGTCAACGCGCTTTCCGGCAACTCGGGGAACAGCTCGCAGGATCCGCTGTACGTCAATCGCGCAGCGTTCGACTACCACCTCTCGGCAAGCTCTCCCGCCATCGATGGCGGAAGAACCGATGCGCCCGCCAATGCTGGCGAAGACTTCGAGGGGAATCAGCGTCAGAAAGGAACAAATCCCGACCTTGGTGCGGACGAGCGGTAGGCGGGCGCACTCACCGATATCGGCGGTTGATCAGTCGCAGAGAGCGGCGCAGTCACAAGGCACTCTGCGACCGCATGGTTGAAGCAGGGACGCGTTGAGTTAGGCTGCGCACCTGATGAAGAGGCTCTCTCGTCCCATCCCCACCGCACCACTGATGTTGGCGGGACCTGCTTTGATCCTCGGCTTGTATGCCGGCCTGCAGCGGCTTGGGCTTCCGTTGCCCGGCGTCACCACACCCGTTCCGACATCCCACGGACCGATGATGATCGTCGGTTTTTTCGCTGCGCTGATCAGTTTCGAGCGTGCGGTGCGCGGTGGCCGGCGTTGGCTGTTGATCGTTCCGGTGTGTGCCGGTGCCAGCGCATTGATCTCGTTGTGGTCGGTCGATTTCTCCGCCGCGCTCGCCATCGTAGCTGCCGCGCTGTTGCTGATCGCAGCCTCGAGCGATCTGCGCGGGGAGCGTCCGTTGGTTGCAGTCCCACACACCTGTGCGGCCTTGGCGCTGACTGTCGGCAGCGTGCGTTGGTGGTTGGGCGATCCGTTACCGGCGGTGATCGGCGCGTGGATCGGCTTCCCAATGCTGAGCATTCTGGGCGATCGCCTCGAGTTGCATTCGCCCCAGGCACGTCGCGACGATCGCGCCTGGTTGATCGTTCCAACGGCGCTCGTGTTGCTTGGCGGCGCACTCACCACCAACTGGTTGGTGCCGCGCACGCCGTGGCTACTCGCCGGCGGATGCACATTGCTTGCAGCGTGGCTTCTGCGCTTCGATCGCGAGGGGCTGGGGTTTCATCGTCCGGGGTTGCCTCGCTACCATGCGATCGGTCGTACTGTCGGGGCGATCTGGCTCTTGATCGGTGCTGTGGCATTGATTGCGTTACCGCTGCAACCAGCGGGGATGGTCTACGACGCGCAAGTCCATCTGTTGCTGGTCGGCTTCGTGCTGAACTTTGTCTTCGCTCACGGCCCGGTGGTGTTCTCGGGGCTGTTTGGCAAGGTCCCGTATTGGCATCCATGGTTGCCGGCCCCGCTGCTGATGCTTCAACTCGGGATCTTCTTTCGTCTGTTCGGTGATTTTGGGAAGTCACCCGAACTGCGAATCGTTGGCGGTGTTGCTACCGCACTCGCATTCATCCTGTTCTTGGTCGTGACACATTTGAGAGTCGGCCGACCCGTGCCAATCGACGCGTGAATCGACGGTGGCGCGCACAGTGCGCGCTACTGGACGCGATTGTCGCAGTACGTATGCGCCTCGGGGCCGGTGTCATACCATCGCAGCGCGTTCTCGCACGAGGCGCCGGCGCTGGTGACATCGCCGCGCGCATCCTGCGCCATCGCCAGCAACAACCACGCGCGCCCGAGTTGTGGTCGAACCTCGAGTGCGCGACGCGCCAGGTCCTCCGCCCGTTCGGGTGCGTCGGCTCTCAGTTGGCGTGCGGCTGCCAGTAGCAGCAGGTTGAGATTGTACGGATTGATCGCCAGTGCCGGTTCGATCAACGCCAAAGAGGTGGCTGGATCTCGCTCGCATTGAAACACGGCAGCGGCTGTGAGCCCGATGTCGCGCCGCGCCCACGGCGTGAGCTGCGCGACGCGTCGCGCGGCGATGGTGCGGGTGGCGCAGTCAGCACTCGACACCGCCAGAGTCACCTGTCGTTGTCCAGCCACCACGCGATACGCCAACCCGGCCGCGACGATCGTGAGCACGATCGCCACGATGCGAAGCGCCCACGCGCGCACCGTAGCAGCGTCGACGGGGGCTGTAGCTGACGAAGCGCGCCACGCCGCACCGACGATCAACATTGCAAGGCCTGCGCTGGCCGGCGAGTGCAGCGGAAACGCAATCAGCGCGTGCAGCGAAACCGCCGCCAAGCTGGCGGCAATCGCCCATCGTTGTTGTCGGACCGCGTACCACACGCCGCCCACGAACAGAAACGCGAGTGCCACGCTTGCCGGGGCGCCGAGTTCCGCAGCGCGCTCGAGCCAATCGTTCTCGGCGCGTTCGGGTTGTCGCTCCAACGAGAACTGCGGATCGATCGCCGCGCGCTGGTGATACAAGGGATAAACCGTGCTCCAGCGCCCCGCTCCCACACCGAACAACGGATGCTCGCCGATCATCGCGAGCGTATTGCGCGCCAGCGCCAGTCGCGTCGACCCGGACCCTTCCATCGGACGGGTCGCCAGCGACAATGTCGCCGCCACCGAAGGGAGTGGCTGTGTCCCACGCACCGGTATCAGCAGCGCAGCGACAATCAAAAGCGCGGCCACAACAAGCGGCGCCACGAACGGCGCCACGAACGATGTTGCCGGCGCAGCAGGGCGCGACGCGTCGCGCTCTTTGCTGCGCCGCTGATCAACACCCGCACGCGACGCTCGACGCCGCGACCACCATGCGGCCGCGAGCATCAGCCCCCAGCCAATGGCAGCAGCGCCCCACCCACCGCGCGAGCGCGTCGCGATCAAGAACGCCGCGCCTGCCGCAGCACTCGAGAGTGCACCCCAGCGAGTCCATGTGCGTCGTGCGCGCAGCCCGGTCCAGCATGCCAGCGGCACCGCGACAACCATCGCTTCGGCGGCCACATTGCGATTGACGAAGGTAGCGGCCGGCGGTCGCGCCTGAGACAACCACGACATCTCCCATCCGAGCCAGGCCTGCATCAAGCCAAGTGGTGCAATCACCGCCAGACCCCAGGCGGCTCCGCAAGCCACCGCGGCAACGTGTTCTTCATCGAGCCGCGATCCTGACAACGCCAAGCCAAGCAGTGCTGCCAGCACGACGAGATCAAAACTGACGGCTACTCGCTCGGACGCAGGGACCAACATCAATCCGAACGAGCCCGCGCCCAGCACAACGACGCTCACCAACCCCACGACACGCGACGGCGCCATAGATCGTCGCCACGACAACAGCGTCCACAACAGCGGTGCCACCATCAGGATCAACGCCACGCGCGGCGCATTGGCCGGCTGCTCCAGCCCCGGCAAGAACATCATCAGGAGCGCTGCCGCGAAGACTCCGAGTGCCAGATTCATGCAGGAGAGCCTAACACCCAGCTCGACGATGATTGGTGATGCAGACCGAACGCGATAACTACAACGCGCGCAGCAACTGGGCGAGCAAGAAGCCGACGAGGCAGCCGGTCACGAACCCGGCTGCGATCTGCCCCCAGTGAAGGGAGTTCTTCGAGCTGGGCGCCAAGGGCGCGACCGCCGCCCGTTCGATCGCAGCGTGGGCTTCGGCTTCCGACTCGTCGATCAGCGACGACAGCGCTTGTGCCACGTGCTCGGCCAGTTCGTAACGCTCCCCGGCGGGCGCCAGCAGTTGCTTGATCGTGTTGAGCATCGCTTCAGGGATGTCGGCCCGTTTGCGGTACTCGGACCACAGATCCTGGATGTTCTCGGGCACCGGGGACGCATACAGCATTTCAAACAGGATCGCGCCCAAGGCATACAGGTCGGCCTGAGTTCCTCTGCCTCCTTCGGGCGGCGCATACCAGTTGCGCTTGTCGGCCTCGCCACGATAGTGCTCGGGCAAGCCGAAGTCGGTCACCTTTACCAACCCCGCTGATGTGAACAGGATATTGGAAGGTCGCAAGTTGCCGTGAATGATGCCGTGCTTTCCTGCGTGCGCGATCGCCAATGCAACATCGCGCCCGACGCGAGCCACCTCTTGCCATGGATGCGCGCGCACCAATCGCTCGCGCAAGTCGCCGCCGTCCAGATGCTCCATCAACATGATGAAGGCGTCTTCGCGCTCACCGACGGCATGAATACGAACAATGTTGGGATGATCGACGCGCAGCAAATTGCGCACCGTGCGCAACGCTTCCGGGTCCTTGATGTAGCGCTTCACGACGATCCGTTCGCCGTCGGCACCCCCCTTGCGCACTAAGTACACCGAACGGCGATCGTCCTGCCGAATCACGTCGAGCAGTTCGAAGCGACCCGAAGCTCCCAACGCGCTGGCAGCACCGCTGCGCACGCCATCATCGATGTGGCGGCCTTCCAGCGCGTTGATCAACGCATCGCGAAACGCACTGGCGTCGGCATAACGCCGCGTCGGCGAGGGATGGAGGCTTTTCTCCACGATCGGCCGCAAGCGTTCCGGGATACGTGCACCGGGTGCGATCTGCCCCGCGCCCGGCGGTAGTTTGCCGGTGACGATGCGATGCAGGATGACGCCCAACGAGTAGATGTCCGCCTGCGGCCCGACATCGTCGAACGAAACACGCTGTTCGGGTGCCATGAAGGCGCGTGTTCCTAGCGCCTGTTTGCCCGACGGCCCGTGCTCTTCATCGTGTTCAACAGCAGCGGCCTTCACCGCCGCGATTCCAAAATCGCCGATCTTCACCTGCCCACGCCGGCTGACCAAGATGTTGGCCGGCTTGACGTCGCGATGCACGACGCTGTTGCGATGCGCATAGGCCAACCCCCGCACCGCGTGCAGCAAGATCTGCAGCGCGCGATCGCGCGACAATGTCCCGCGCGACAACATGTCTTGCAGCGTCTCGCCTTCCAGATACTCCATCACGAAGTACGGACCGCGCGAGGAGGCGCCGCGGTCGATGACCTGCACCACGTTGGTGTGATTCAGCCGGGCCAAAACGCGCGCTTCGTTTTCGAACAACTGCACCATCTGCGGCTGGTCGAGCAGTTCGTGCCGCAACACCTTGATCGCGACCTTGCGACCCAGCGAGGTTTGCTCGGCCTCCCACACCTCGGCGAAACCGCCGCGCGCGAGCACACGAATCAGTTGGTAGCCGGGCAGGAACTGATCGGGCGGAGCCCCAACGGTCGATGGGCTTTCGAGGGTCAGCGGTCCGGGCATTCAAGTCCTCTCCGCGGGACCGAGAGCGGGCTCCCGGACACCACCGGTCTGAATATGGGGCGCGTTCTTTCTAGAATCCCCCCCTATGCCCAATCTCTCTCGCCGGTTCACGCGGATCGTCGCAACCCTCGGTCCAGCCTCCGCGTCCCCCGCCATGCTGCGTCGCCTGATCGAGGCCGGCATCGACGTGGCCCGCCTCAACATGAGCCATGGGGACGCCGAGTCGCATCGCCGCGTGGCCCGCGATTTGCGCCGCGCCGCCCGCGCCGTCGGTCGGCCGGTCGGGTTGTTGGTCGATCTACAGGGCCCCAAGGTCCGGCTCGGCCGATTCGAGGGGGAGCTGCCGCTGCGGACCCGGATGCAGGTCACGCTTACGACTCGGGCCGCGGAAGCCGACCCATCCAACGCGATCCTGCCGGTGGACTACAGCCACTTGCCCTCGGAAAGTGACGCCGGGGATGAACTCGTGCTCGACGATGGCGCGGTACGGCTGCGGGTCGAGGCGATTCGCGGACACACCGTTATCTGTCAGGTGCTGGAGGGGGATTCACTGCGATCGCGGGTCGGTTTGGCGTTGCCGCACGCACGGGCCAAGCGCAGCGCCCTCACCGCCAAAGACCGGCGCGATCTGGTGTTGGCGGTCGAGCTGGGAGCCGATTTTCTGGCGCTGAGTTTCGTGCGGCGGGCCGAGGACCTGCTCGAAGCGCGCAAGCTGCTCGATCGCGCGGGAGGTGATGCGTTGCTCGTGGCCAAGATCGAAACGCGGGCCGCGTGCGAAGCGCTCGACGATGTGCTCGCAGCGAGTGATGCGGTGATGGTGGCCAGAGGTGACCTCGGTGTGGAACTTCCCCCCGAGCGCGTACCGATCGAACAAAAGCGGATCATCGACGCTGCCTCGACCTCGGGTAAGCCGGTGATCACAGCCACTCAGATGCTCGAGTCGATGAGGCACTGCTCGCGGCCCACGCGCGCCGAGGCCTCCGATGTCGCCAACGCCGTCCTCGATGGGACATGGGCGGTGATGCTTTCGGCCGAGACCGCTTCCGGCGAGTACCCGGTCGAGTCGGTGGCGATGATGGACCGCATCGCGCGTGAAGCCGAGCGAACGCTGCTGCGCCTCTCTCCAAGAAAACGCCGAATAAAACCGGCGATCACCGTTTCCGAGGGGATCGCCGAGGCCGGCTCGTGGATCGCCATCGATATCGGAGCGCGCGCCCTGGTGGCGCTCACTCGTTCGGGCGCAACGGCGCGGCAGGCGGCTCGCGTCTTTCCACCGCTGACGATCGTTGCCTACACCAGCAGCCCACGAACCTTGACCCGCATGACCCTCTATCGCGGGGTCCAACCGCGGCCGATTCGCCCGACCCGCACCCTGGAACAGGCGATCGCCCTGGTCGATCGCGACCTCCGCACGCGCCGGCAGGCAGGACGCGGCGACAGCCTGGTGGTGCTCTCGGGGTTCCCGCACGAGAAGCCCGGGACCACCAATCGGATCACGGTGCATCGGATTAAGTAGGCTGACCTGCGGCCCGAATGCAGCAAGAACAGCGAGCTTTGTGGCTCGGAAGCAGGCTTCGCCGTAGACACTCCACGCCAGAGTTGTCGTGCCGGTTGTCCCTGGCCTCGGGAGGGCTGGCCGATACGGGCGGGCGCTGTGTTGTGGGGGAGTCGTCGGCACGTGTTGGCAAGGGACGCGAAACATAAGGGCGTGATCGAGCCAAGGATTCAGCGATCACGTTCGAGCGAGACGCACCGGCTGAGGGGGACCGGCCCAAGTGGGTTCGGTCCCCTGCATTATTTAGGGTCCTGCAGCGACATCGATCGCTTCGATTTCACGTCGACGACTGCTCCATTCTGAATTTCTTTCTTGTTCAAAACGAAAGCGCGCGGTGTTCGGAAAGCGCGCGGATGGCCCAGCAGAATCGCGCGCTTTGGCGCGCCTGTTTCATTTCACTACACGGTGAAAAGTGTTTCGCCCGCTCCGATTCGAGGCGCTGTGCGTGTGTCGCGCTGGCACACGCTGGATGCGTGCCCATATTCCGGCTTTGGGTAAAGGGTTACGTTGGTTCACGGCGATACCGCCTTGGAGAAGTCCATGGGTGGCTCGCTCAGTGAAATGACGCTGCCGGTCGCGACGGGAAATCGCACCGCAAACGTTCTGGTAGTTGATGACGATGCATCGGTGCGACGGCTGTTGTCGTTCAACCTGAGCCAGATGGGCTATCAGGTGACCACCGTCGAAAGCGGCGAAGAAGCGCTCACGCGGATTGCGGAGCACGCGCCCGACTTGATTCTGCTCGACGTGATGTTGCCGGGCATCGATGGCCTGGAGACGTTGCGGCGGTTGCGTGCCGCACACCCGGATCTCCCAGTGGTCGTGCTGGCGGGGAACAACAACGTCGAGACAGCGGTCGAGGCAATGAAGCTCACCGCCAACGACTTCATTACCAAACCTGTCGATATCGAGCGGCTGCAAGTGGCCGTACGCAACGGATTGGAATTCGGTTCGCTCTCACGCGAGATCGCACAGTTGCGACGCGAACTGTCCGGCCGGTACAGCTTCACGGAGATCGTCGGCGCTGAAACGGGCTTGCGCGACACGCTGCACATGCTCGAAAAAGTGCTGCCCACCGATCTGACCGTGTTGCTCACGGGAGAGTCCGGCACGGGTAAGGAGTTGTTTGCACGTGCGATCCACTACGAGGGGCCGCGCAAGGTCTCGCCATTCGTGACGATCAACTGCGCGGCCCTTCCAGAATCGCTGCTCGAGAACGAACTGTTCGGCTATGAACGCGGCGCCCTCGGCGGAGCGGGAAAGACGCGCGCCGGCAAGTTTGAGCAGGCCGATGGCGGCACACTGTTCCTCGATGAAATCGGTGCTGTGAGCCCGGCCTTGCAAGCCAAGCTGCTGCGCGCGCTGCAAGATCGGGTGGTGACTCGTGTCGGTGGCTCGGAAGCGGTTCCGGTGGATGTGCGTGTGATCTGCGCCACCAACCGCGACCTGTCGAGGATGGTGGAGCAGGGGCTGTTCCGTGAGGATCTGTACTACCGGATCTCGATATTCCCGATTGCAATCCCGGCGCTGCGGCAACGCCCCGAAGACATCCCGCTGTTGGTCAAGCAGATCATTCGCGAGTCGCGCCTCGAGCGCAGCGTCAGCGTGCACCCGATCGCGATGTCGATGCTCGAAGCGTATCGCTGGCCAGGCAATGTACGTGAACTGCAGAACGCGGTTCGGCGCGCCTTGGTGCTTTCGGGCGGCGAGACGATTCGCCCGGAACATCTGCCACCGAACGTCCAAAATGGAAGTCAGTCCGAGTCGGCACGCTCGGGTGGCGTCTCGGCCAACGACAGCGGCGCACCGATGGTTACGCTGGATGAGATGGAGCGTCAGCACATCATGCGGGCGCTCGAAACCTGCCACGGCAACCTGAGTTTGGTCTCGCGAACGCTGGATATCGGGCGCACCACTCTGTATCGCAAACTGCAGCGCTATGGTGTGCAGCCGCGCGAGACGGCGTAACGCAGTAACCGTTCCTCGGCGTATCGATGGGCCGGCGCACGCGGGTGCGTCGGCCCATTTGCTTGGGCCCCGCGGGCTCGCGCCGACCGCAGCTTCGAATCGCTGCGCCATCAGGACGGTCGGCGCCTGGCGCTGCTTGCCGTCACCGACCGAGCGAAATCGGAAGCGCGCGAGGCTGCGGCCGGCAGGTTCGACTTCGGCAATAATTCCGCCCGGAGGCCCGGCCGATGAGCTCGTCACCCGATCCCAGCACACCGCTTTTGATAGACGTCGGCCAGATCGCCGTGCGCGCCGTCGACCTTTCCAGAGCGGTCGCCTTCTACCGAGATACGCTCGGGCTGCCGTTGCTGTTTCAGGCCCCGCCGGGGTTGGCGTTCTTTCAGTGCGGCAGCGTTCGTCTGATGGTCTCGATCCCTGAACCGGAATTCGATCACCCGAGTTCGATCCTCTACTTCACGGTTCACGACATCGAATCGGTGGCGGCGAGATTGGTCGACCGTGGCGTGATATTTCGCAGCGCGCCACATGCGGTGCACAAAGCCGGAGCGATGGAGTTGTGGATGGGGTTCTTCGCTGACAGCGAGGGGAACACGCTGGCGATCATGGAGTCGAAGACGGTGGGTTGAGTGTTGGAAGGAGCGGCGGTGGCGGCGCTCGTGGCGATGCTTGCCGGGTCGCTCGCTGAGTCGTTCGTCGTGTTCGATCCTCAGACTTCAGCTCGAGCGCTTCCAGATCCCCAGCTTTTCCATCCGGCTCTTCAACGTCGACGGCGCAAGACCGAGCAGATCGGCAGCGCCCCCTTTGCCGTAGAACTTCTCGCCGGTGTGCGCCAACGTCGCCTCGATATGTCGACGCACCACTGCGTCGAGTGTCGGCCATCGCTGGTCCGTGCCGGCCTGTGCCGTAGCTGAAGCGGCGACGACCGCCGGCAGTTCCTCGGGCGGCAGCCGCAAGCGTGCATCGGAGAAGATCAACGCGCGCTCCACCAGATTGCGTAGCTCGCGCACATTGCCGGGGTACTCGCGCTGTGCGAGTGCGGTGAGCACTTCGGGCGGTACCTCGGGCATGGCGCGATTGGCGCGAGCGCAGGCGCTGGCCAAGAAGCGGGTCACCAACTCGGGAATGTCGTCGCGTCGCTCGGCCAGCGAAGGGACGACGATCGGAAACGCAATCAAGCGATGGTAAAGATCGAGCCGGAAGCCGCCGTCGCGCACCATCCCCATCAGATCTTGATTGGTTGCCGCGACGATCCGAGTGTCGGCTGCCACCGGTCGCTCGGCACCGAGTGGCGTGATGGTGCGCTCTTGCAACGCGCGCAGCAGCCGTGCTTGCGAGCGATCGGAAAGCTCGCCCACCTCATCCAAGAACAGCGTGCCGCTCGACGCGCGTTCGAAGACGCCGCGATGATCGGCAGCGGCGCCTGTAAACGCGCCACGTCGATGCCCGAACAGTTCACTCTCGGCCAAACTTTCGGGGAGCGCGGCACAGTTGACCACCACGAACGGCCCGACGGCGCGCGGACTGCAGCGGTGCAGGTAGCGCGCCAGGATCTCTTTGCCGGTGCCGGTTGGACCGGTGAGCAGTACATGTGCATCCGAGATTGCCACGCGTTCGATGTCGCTGATGGCGCGTTGAAACGCGGCGCTCTTGGCTACCGGTTCGAGTCCGCCGAGTCGATCGAGGTCGGCGTCGAGTGCGGCGCTGCGGCGCCGCAAACTCTCGGTCAAACGATGGACTTCGCTGTGCAGTTGTTCGCGCGAAAGCGCACCAGCGAGCAATCGAGCGAGTCGTTGCAAGCTTTCGATCAGTCGCTCGGGGTCGGCGGGCGTTTCGGTGAGCGAGAGATTGAGCGTTCCCAGCAACACATCGCCGTAGATCAACGGAAGGCAAATGTAGGCGCGCGCGCCGGCGAGTTTCAGACGCGACACCTCCATGAACTGTTCGGCCTCACGTCCTATCGGGATCGCGATCACGGCATTGCGGGAGCGACAGACTTCACCGTTGGCGGTTCCTTCGAGCGGCATCCGAGCGCCGATGCCGGGAGGCGCCGGCCCGCCCGGAGCGCCGAAGGTGTCGATCACGCGCAGATACGGTTGGCCCGCCTCGATCACCGCCACCCCGATCCTGAAGATCGGCATGCACTGCTCGCACAAGACCACGAGCTTGGGGAGGGTATGCGGGAGGTCCTCGGAGGCCAAGATCAACGCCGCCTGGTCGAGACAGTCGCTGAGGTTCATGCCGGCACGGTACCGCGGTATTTCGTGAACACGCCACCGCAGGAGGGGTCAAATCACGGGATTTCGTGACCGACCCCTCGAAACGACCCGTTTATAGAGGTCTCCTACCTGGCACCCCCGTTGCACTTACCGGTTTGTGATCCCTTTCGCGCAACCGGAGGTCGGATGAGCCAGGCCGCACCTTCTCACCTCGCCGCCATAGAATTGCTTCGACGTGAGCACCAGGTGATCGAATCGGTGCTGTGCGCGATGCAGTGGGAGTCAGACCAGATCGATCAGGTCGCGCAAACCTCGCGGCAGTTCTGGATCGATTCACTGGAGTTCCTCTCGGAGTTTGCAGAACGGTCGCACTACGAAAAGGAAGAGAGCTGTTTGTTCCCGGCGCTGATTGCAGCCGGGATCACCGATCGTGGTGGACCGGTCGGCGTGTTGCGCGCCGAGCATCAGGCCAGTCATGCAGCTCTTCAGCGCATTGCCAAGGCACAACGCGAGGGGGACCTCGCTGAACTGACGGTTGCAACACGCACGTGTGTCGCAATGCTGCGTGATCACATCTCGAAGGAAGAGAAGGTGCTCTACGTTCTGGCCGAGCGTGTGCTTTCGGCCTCCGATGCGATAGCGGTGTGGGCCGCAATGCAGCGTCAAGCGCGCACGCGCGACGCGTACGAAATGGAACACCTGCTGCGACTCGCCGCCGCGCTCTGCGCGCATGCCGGCACACCGCTTGTGGGTGTGGAGCAGCTCTCGACAAGCACAGATCACGAGCCGGATCGAACCGATGGTTGGAGCGGCTCTGAAACAAAGGAGACGGAGCGATGAAACACTGGAGGTGGATTGCGGGGCTCGGCGCACTCGGCGCGACGGTCGCGTACCTAGCCTGTCAAAGCGGGCCAGCCACAAAGCCTGGCGCGACAGGCTTGCCGGAGGACGCCGCCAAACTTGCCGTCGAGAGGAATCTCTCTCCCGACGATGTGTACGCGGCGCTGAAGACTTACCTACCCTCGGGACAACTGGACCCGTACCTGATGTTCTCGTCGGGAGGTCACTCGGGTCAGATCCACGTGATCGGTGTGCCGTCAATGCGTCTTCTGCGCACGATTGCAGTGTTCACCCCGGAACCGTGGCAGGGGTACGGCTACGCCGGCGGTTCGGCCAAGGTGTTGGCTGGCGGAGACATCAAGGGTCACCGCTTGACATGGGGTGATACGCACCATCCAGCGCTGTCGGAAACCAACGGTGACTACGACGGCGAGTTCGTGTTCATCAACGACAAGGCCAACGCGCGCGTGGCGGTGGTCAGCCTCAAAGACTTCGAGACCAAACAGATCCTCAGGAACCCCAACGCCTCGATCGATCACGGCGGTGCTTTCGTAACGCCGAATACCGAGTACGTGGTCGAAGGCGCACAGTACGCCGCACCAGCCGGGTTCTCCTATGCGCCGCTCTCGCAATACAAAGAGAAGTATCGCGGCTACATGAGCTTATGGTCGTTCGATCGCGTCAAAGGGCGCATCGATGTCGACAAGTCGTTCCAACTCGAACTACCGCCCTATTGGCAAGACCTGTGCGATGCAGGCAAGGGTGCCAGCTACGGTTACGTCTTCTGCAACTCGTTCAATACCGAGATGGCGACCGGTGGCGTGGAGTCCGGGAATCCGCCGTTCGAAGCCGGGACCACCAAGAACGACACCGACTATCGGCACATCATCGACTGGAAGAAGGCCGAGCAAGTGATCGCGGCCGGCAAGGCCAAGAAGCTGAATGGGATCACCGTGATCCCGCTCGAGGTCTCGACCAAGGAAGGCGTGCTGTTCTTTTCGCCTGAGCCGAAGAGCCCCCACGGATGCGATGTGACACCAGGCGGTGAGTACATCGTGGTCGGCGGCAAGCTCGACCCGCACGTCACGATCTACTCGATTGACAAGATCAAGGCGGCGATCGCGGCCGGTGGGATGAGCACCGACGAGTTCGGCGTGCCGGTCATCAAGCTCGACGACGCCAAGGAGACGCAGGTCGAGTTGGGACTCGGACCGCTGCACACCGTGTACGACGACAAGGGATACGCGTACACATCGCTGTTCCTCGACTCGGCGGTCGCGCGCTGGACATTGGGCGGACCGTATGCGTCGAAGCATCCTGAGCCGGGCTGGACGCTGGTTCAGAAGCTGCCGGTTCAATACAACATCGGGCACATCGCTGCCGCTGAAGGGGACACCGCGTCGCCAGACGGCGGCTACGTGGTGGCGCTCAACAAGTGGAGTATCGATCGCTTCCCGAATCTCGGGCCGCTTCTGCCGCAGAACTTCCAACTGGTCGATATCAGCAAAGCGGGAGAGAGCATGAAGGTGCTGTACGACATGCCGATCGGTGTGGCCGAACCGCACTACGCGCAGATCATCAAGGCGGACAAGATCAAGGCGTGGGAAGTCTATCCGGAGATTGGCTGGGACCCGGAAACGATGACCAAGGACGAAGGCGCCATCACCGATCAAAGCAAGGCGCGTGTCGAGCGCCGCGGCAAGACCGTCGAAGTCTGGATGACGGTGGTTCGTTCCCACTACACACCCGAGCACGTCGAAATCAACAAGGGTGATCACGTAATCTGGCACATGACCAACCTCGAACGCTCACGCGATGCCACGCATGGGTTCGCGATCTCCGGCTACAACATCGAGCTGAGTTTGGAGCCCGGCGAAACACAGACGATCGAGTTCGACGCTTCGCTCGCCGGCACGTTCAACTACTACTGCACCGAGTTCTGTTCAGCGCTACACCTCGAGATGCTCGGCTACATGCTGGTCAAGGGCTGAGACTCGAGAGGAGAAACCGATGAAACGCCTGCTCCAACTCGACCCCGACGTGAAAGTCCTGCTGCCGGATGGCAGTGAGCACCGATTGGGCGAGTACCTACTGCCTTCAGCGCTGCTGATGCTGGCCACAATGTTGCTCCTAGTCTCGATGTTCTTGCCTTACTGGAGCATGACGATGCTGGCACCGCAGTATCCGAAGGGGCTGAAGGTCTCGGTCTATCTCAATCACTTGCAAGGTGACGTGCGTGAGATCGACGAGCTGAATCACTACCTCGGGATGCCTCCACTCGATGCCGGTGGACAGCTCGAGCGCTCGATGTCGATCGCGGCCTTGGCGGTGTTGGGCTTGTTGTTGGTGTCAGGCGTTTTCGTCCACAACCGTTGGGCGGGAGTGCTCGCACTCCCGTCCCTTTTGTTCCCTGTGATCTTCGTAGCCGACCTGTGGTTCATCTTGTATCGCTACGGTCACAGCATCGATCCGCATTCGGCGCTCGGTGCGGCGATCAAGCCGTTCACGCCGCCGATCATCGGCGCCGGGAAGGTTGGGCAGTTCGGAACGGTCGCGTCATTCGAGGTGGGGATGTGGTTGGCCATCGCTGCCGTTGTAGTGGTGGCTGCGGCGATGTGGTTTCATCGCGCCGCCTATAAGCCGCTGGCCGAAGCACGTGCTCGCGTACGCGCAGCGGTACCGGCCCGCTAGGCTCTATCGATGCTTCCGACGCTCATGTTGCTTGCGGCACTGGCCAGCTCGACACCGCGAGTCCTCACGGTGGGGGAGCGCGGCGAGTTCGCGTCGTTGTCCAGCGCCCTCAAAGCGGCCAGTCCTGGCGACACCATCCGCGTGACGGGTGGCGTCTATCCAGGCCCGGTGCTCATCGACAAGTCGATCACGCTCGAGGGGCACGAGTGGCCGGTAATCGATGGCGGCAAGAGCGGCACAGTGGTCACACTGTCGGCGCCCGGGATCGTGCTGCGCGGTTTCGAGATTCGCGGGAGCGGCATCGAGCCCGATCTCGATCACTCCGGCGTCACGGTTACCGCGCTTCATGTCACGGTCGAGAACAACCGGCTACGCGATGTGTTGTTTGGAATCTTCGTCTCTCAAGCTGGGCAGTGTGTGGTGCGCGGCAACGATATCGGCGGCAAGGACGATCTGGAGGAAGGGCGACGAGGGGACGCGATTCGCCTGTGGTACAGCCCCCAAGTGCTGATCGAGAACAACGTCGTGCACAACTCACGCGACACAGTGATCTGGTATTCGCAGCGCTGCACCGTGCGCGGCAATCGAATCGAGCATGGGCGCTACGGGATTCACTTGATGTACACCGATGCGGTCGACATCGAAAACAACGTGCTGCGCAACAATGCGGTCGGAATCTACGTGATGTACTCGACTGGCGTCACGATGATCGGCAATGACATCCGCGGACATCGTGGCCCGTCAGGGTATGCGTTGGGATTCAAAGACGCCGATCGTGTCCGCGTCGAGCGGAACCTTCTGATCGACAATCGCGCCGCCGTCTTCTGCGAGGGGACTCCATTTCAGCCCGGCGGGTTCGCGCGATTCGAGCAGAACGTGTTCGCCTTCAATGAGCAGGGAGTGATGATCTCCGCCTCGAACGCCGGTGCGAGTTTCACCAACAACACGTTCTGGGAGAACGCGGAACAGGTGTCGATACCGAACTCGGGATCGAGCACGCTGGTGCAATGGCGCGGCAACTACTGGAGCGACGATGCTGGATTTGATCTGGACGGTGATCGCCAGAACGATCAGCCGTATCGCGCCGACAAGCTATTCGAAGGGCTCACCGACCGCGAGCCGGCGCTACGGATTTTGCTGTACAGCCCGGCAGCACAAGCGTTGGAACTAGCCTCGTCGGCGTTTCCCGTGATGCGCCCGGTTCCGAAGGTCGATGACCCGATTCCGGCGGCTCAACCGCTACCGCTTCCAGTCGTATCCGATGGTGCGCCGGCACCGAGCGCACAGCTTGCGCTGGCCGGCGCGGTGCTCTTGTTGTTGTGCGCGATGACCGCGAGCAGCGTGTGGATCAGGAGGGCTCGATGACCGGATCGTTTCGTCAGACTGCGTTGCGTGTACTTCCCGGTGGTGCGGCGCTACACGCGGGTCCAACCGCGCGAATCGTCGGTGTGACCAAACATTACGGGTCGATGCAAGCGCTGGGAAACGTCACGCTCGACGCCAACCCTGGTCAAGCGATTGCGCTGTGGGGTGCCAACGGCGCTGGCAAGTCGACGTTGATCAAGGCGATGCTTGGGCTGATCGACTTTGAAGGATCGATCACGATCGCCGGCCACGACATCCGGACCGATGGAAAAGCTGCGCGGCGCGCGATCGGTTATGTGCCGCAGCAATCGTCGTTCTATGACTTGCCGTTGCGCGAAGCGATGGAGTTTTATGCCGCGATCAAGCAGGTCGACGCGGCGCGCTGCAAGGAGCTGCGAGTCCAACTCGGGCTGATCGAGCACGAACGTAAGCTGGTGTCGGCGCTGTCGGGCGGGATGAAACAACGACTCGCGTTGGCGCTGGCACTGTTGGCCGATCCGCCGCTCCTGGTGCTGGACGAGCCAACCGCGAGCCTCGACATGCGCGTGCAGCGCGAGTACCTCGAGCTGTTGCGCCAGTTGCGCGACGCACACAAGACAATCGTGTTCGCGACCCATCACATCGAGGAGGTAGAAGAACTGGCCGACCAGGTAATCGTGCTGGAGGGTGGCCAGGTAGCGGCCCGCTTGGCTGCACAGGAGTTGCGCTCATGGAGCTAAGGGTGATCTTCGTGATCGCGCGGCGGGAGCTGCGGGAGTCGTTGCACAATCGCTGGCTGATCACGTTCGCGGTTGGATTCGCGCTGTTGGCACTCGCGCTCTCGCGTGCTGGGCTGGCGACAGCGGGTTATGCCGGGCTCGGCGGCTTCGGCCGCACTGCAGCTAGCCTGATCAACGCGTTGCTGTTGTTTGTGCCGCTCTTGGGGATGAGCGTCGGGGCCTACTCGTTGGCGGGCGACCGCGAGCGCGGCACTCTCACCTACTTGTTGGCACAGCCAGTGACGCGCGGTGAGGTGTTTCTCGGCAAGGCCCTTGGACTGGCAGCAGCGTTGCTCGCAGCGTTGTCGGGCGGCTTCGGTGCGGCGGCATTGGCATTGGCGGCGGGCGGCGGTGGAAATGCTGCGGCGTTTCTGACGCTCGTGTTGCACACGCTGCTGTTGGCGATGATCTCGCTTGGTATCGGACTTCTGATCAGCACGCTCGCGCACAGCAGCGCTGCAGCAATCGGCGCCGCGTTGATGGTCTGGCTGCTGCTCGCCTTCCTGGGTGATCTCGGTTTGATCGGCTGGGCGATTGCGTTTCATCCGTCGCCGCGCACGCTCTTGCCGGTGGTGCTGATCAACCCGCTGCAGTTGTTCAAACTCGGGTCGATCTATGGATTGCGCTCGTCGCTGGATGCGCTAGGTGCGGTGGGTCAGTACGCTGCGCTGCGCTGGGGTGCCGGGCTACCGTGGATGCTGCTGGGGCTGCTCTCGCTGTGGGCGGCTGGGTCGTTTGCCGCTGCGGCGCTCACATTTCGAAAGCGTGGCGCCGCGTGACACGAGCGTTCCCGATGAGACTGCGCTGGCTCAGGGCGATCGTGCCATTGGCGTGGCTGCTGATTGTCGTGCAGCACATTGGGTGCGCCGACAGCGGACCGCCGAAACCACCCGAGGTGATGTACGGCCACGACAAGTGTGCCGCATGCGGGATGATCGTCAGCGAGGATCGCCACGCCGGTGCGCTCGTCAGTCCGGGCACTGAGCCACTCGTATTCGACGATTGCGGCGAGCTGGTGCGTCACGTTGCGCAGAACAGGCAGCAGCGAGAGGCGACGGCGTTCGTGCACGACTATCAAACACGGCGGTGGCTGGAGGTGAGCGCCGCCTACTTCGTGATTGATCCAAAACTGTCTACACCGATGGGCACAGGTACTGTCGCCTTTGGCCTGCGGTCGGACGCTGAAGAGTTCGCGCAACCGCGTAATGTTCCGGTGCTGCGCTGGGAGGAAGTACTCAATGCGCATTGATCGATCGACTTGGGCTGTCTCTACGCTATTCATACTGGCTGCTGTTGCAACGGGGTGCGGTGGGGGTGACTCCGCGACGGCGCCGAAAGGCCCGACACCCCCGAAAAAGACGCAGGCTGCAGTGCCGAAAGGAGACCCGATTGCGGGTCAACAGAAGTTTCTGAAGACATGCGTCACGTGCCATGGTCCTGCAGGGCTTGGGCTGCCCAAGTTGGGGAAAAACCTCGTTACCAGCGAATGGGCGAAGTCGAGAACCGATGCCGAGCTGGTTGCGTTCTTGAAGGTTGGGCGGCCGGCTTTGGATCCATTGAATACGACAAAGGTCGACATGCCTCCGAAGGGTGGGAATCCGTCGCTGACGGAGAAGGACCTCGCCGACATCGTGGCCTTTGTGAGGATGCTGCAGCGTGGGTAGTGTGAGGTACGAGGCTGCCGAGGTTCAATAGGGGACGTTGTCGTGGTGAGCAGATGGAGTACTCACTCGAGTCGCCGCATTCTGCGGCCGGGTTCGCCACGCGCAGGTAGTAGGTGCCACGTGCGAAGCACTGCGGTAGGGCAAGGTGCCGCGACTTTGTGCCATGAGGTGCCGCTCTTTCGGATCGCTGCGCTGTGTGAGCCGGCTTCGGCTCACAGTGGTTGCTCGGACCCTTCCAGTGCGCGATCCGGTTTTGCCAAGCGACGCTCACTCGAACCGCTGTGCTGAGCGATCCGCTTTCGCGTCGTGCCGCTCACGTGAACCGCCGCGCCGCATCGCCCGGCTTCGCCACGCGCGACTCACTCGATTCGTTCGGCACCACGCCCCGGCTTCGCCACCCGCCGCTCATTGCAAAACCACTGCGCGACATCCGCGCGCCCCAATCGCCACACGCGCCGCAACGGCGTGTCGCCGGTGACCCGCATGTACCCACCATGCTCACCATGTCGATGATGCGTCGGGCACAATGCATCGCCGTTGCTGTCGTGATCGCTGCCGCCACGCGACTTGTAGTGCCGGTGATGCCACTCCACCCGCCGCGACGTGCAGCCCGGCGCTTCGCATCGATGCCCTGAGCGCACAAACACCTCCGACCACGAGGCCGAGCGCCTATCAGCCAGATCATGGGTCGCGCAAAACTCCTCCAGCATCGCCAGCAACCCGACCCACGCCGGCAACCGGCGCGACGCGTTGGAGAACGTCCGGGCAGCGCGCCATGACGCCGGGTCATCTTCACCGACAGGCTGCGACCAATCGCACGCCTCCGCATCGACAGCGAGATAGTGACGACGCGATTCGACACAGGCCGAGAAATCGTTGGCGAGTTCCACCGGTAAGCGCAAGCGCAACACGCTGCCACTCACCGGCACCAGCAGGGCGTTGTCGCATGCGGCACGTCCGGCACGCTGCACCGCCTTGATCGTGTCGCCCGGCCCGCAGCGCAACGAGTCCAGCCACGCTTGATCCGACATCGGCCTCGGCGCTTCGAACCGTCCATCGACTGCCACCGCCCACAACAGCACCCGTTTCTCATCGCGCAACCGCTTCACCGTGCACTGCTCCAGATGCTCGACCCACTCGGCCTCACATTCCGGCGCGACATACCCCCGGCCCAGGATCTGTGTCGCCAACAACGCCTTCTCGAGCCCGATGCCAGCGTGCAGATACGCACGCCGCAACACCGGGCGCTTGGCCAAGGCACGTGCCGCACGCACCCGATCCTCGATCGTCGTTCGCGGCAACCCCAAGCGGCTTTCGGCATACGCCCCGATGCTGGCAAATCCCAACTCGCGCAACGCCCCACTGTCGCTCATCTCGATCAGAAGCAACGCCAGCGTGCGCTCGATCTCATCGGACGCCGAGGAAAAGCAGATGAGCTGCTGCAGTACCTGATCGTCACTCCCTTCGCCGGCACACGCGATCATCTCGTCGAGCCGCGCGAGCATTTCGAGCACCGCGGTCATTGCCGGGCGCTCGAATCCAGAGGGTGGATCCACCGGATCGAGCGGCGGCTCGACCAAGCGCAACCACTCTTGGAGAACGTCCGGGGACCTTTCGCTGGCGAACTCTTCAGCGACGAGCGCTTCGACGAAGGAGGTTACGGTGGCATCGCCCCCCTCGAGCCGGCGATACAAATCGAGGGCGCTGTCGAACGCCGCGCGCACTGCCTGCGGCGCGGGGATGGACCACAACACGCGCGGTATCTCGTCGATGTCGTGCTCGTCGCCAGTGCACGTGCCGGGACGTGTGGCCCTGCTCGGCGCAACATCACGAAGTGCCAAGTCATCGTCCGCACAATCGGTGGCTAGGCGGTGAGCTCGCAGGTCAGCGCCCTCGAGGACACTCACGGCCAACTCGCCCAAGTCCACGAGATCGCAACCCCTGTTACCAACGTCACCACAATCAATGAGTCCGCTCGAGCTGACGTCATCGCAGCCAGTGCCAGCAACGGAATTCCAGTCGCTCAGCCCACTCGATTCCACATCACCGAGGCTAGTGCCGATAACGGCACCACGCTCGCTCAGCCCGCTCGCCTCCACGTCGCAGCAACTCCTATGGCCGACGTCATCACATTCGATCAGCCCACTCGCCTCCACGTCGCTGCAACTCGTGCGACCGACGTCATTACATTCGATCAGCCCACCCGATTCCACGTCACCGTGGCTTGCGCCGCCAACAGCATCGCACTCGCTCGGCCCGCTCGAGTCCAAGTCACCGCGACTCGAACCGCGCGGGCCATCACACTTGCTCAGCCAACTCGAGTTCACGTCCCCGCAACTCGCGCCATCACCGGCCCCACACTCAACCGCCGCATCACCCTCGCGACACACCGCATCGGCATCGTGACCCGCGCGCGACCCCACAGCGAACTCACCACCGAGAATCCCCTCCTCCCGCACAACCCCCCGCAACTCCCTCAGCGAGAGCTGCCGTGCGCGACCCACCCACAAGGCCAACGACTCCACCGACGCCACGCGCCCCACCAACAACCCCTTACACACGCCAATCGGCGCGCCACCATCCTCGCCCGTCAGCGCGAAGCGCAACGCCGGCAAACCCTCGACGCACTGATGCAGCGCCGCATGATCGCGCAGCCACCTTCCATGGCGCTCGAATCTCTCGCGCGTGAAATCGTGCAGCGACGCGTACCCGCTACTGCTCCACAGCTCGCGCGCCTTCACCAACGACGCAACCTTCGCCAGCGGCAACAACACGCGCACCGACCTGGAGAGAAGTTCGCGCGCCGCCGCATCGGCCTGCACCGCGGCAAGCCACGAAGAGAGCGCAGACTGTTTGTTCGAACGCTGGAATGTACGTGACACGCTGCACCCTCGACGTTGCACAAAGGTACAAACAAATCATGCGAACAGCAATCGAAAGTGCACATAGAAATAGGAATGTTCTTGCGCACGCGAGAGATGTCAATGCGACATCACACTCAACCGCCGCCGACAAGAGAGAGACACAATTCGCGGCGACAAACAACGCGCTCCAAACGGCTGAGCAACAGCGTGCGAAGGATTCACTGGGGCATTGAGGTTCACTCCAAGCCCAACACAGATCAGAGGGCCGATGTCGGTCACCATCGGCCATCGCCGCGCCCTACCGGAGAGACACCTCACGAGAATCGCACCCTACAGCCTGCCGCTGCATCTCCTGCACACAATCACATCCCCAAGCGTGAACATCGCAACGAGCAGCCGTGCGCCGGCCAGCAACCACCTCGCGGCCTCACAGCGCAGCGACACGCATCGAGAGCCACCACCCCAACCGGAACGCTGCGAGTCTCTACTCGACCGCACTCGGACGAGTAGAGACTCGCAATCGAGACACGAACTCACTCAAGGCCAGTAGCCACGCGCGGTGATGTCGCCGTCCTTGGTCCACACGATCAGATAGCGAGCGGAGACAGGGTTGTAGGCGAGGGCGGGGAGTTCTTCCCTACCGACGGCGGTCGAGATGACCAGGTTCGCGCCATCGAGCGTGCCATCGAGGTTCACGCGCTGGGCGTAGATGTCGCCTTTGTCTGTAAACAGCGGCGGAGAGTAGTTGCGGTTGTCGGACCATACAACCAAGAACTCGAGGTTGGTGGTGTCGTAGGCAACCGCCGGTGTGACCTGAGAGCCGGCTCCAACGGAAACTGGAGAAGTCCATCCCAATCGTGCCACCCCAGGCGTTCAGACGAGACGCACAGATAATGGGCTGGCGCCGCGCCGGACCTTGCCAAACGTCCAAGTAGTGGCATCGTCGGCGGGCAAAGCACCATTACCATGAGCGATATCCGGGCTGTATTGGTCGGCGGTCCCTTCGTAGACAGGCAGGTTACCGCCGCACACTCCGAGATCGGCGAGTTGCTGATCCCAGATGTTGAGGCCCGTCGTCGCCAGATTGCGCGCGTCGCTCCAGGTCGACATCCAACTGTAGAGCGAGCACCCTGCGTCGGGGCGATCGTTGGCGGCGATCGCAGCAGCGTTCTGCGCGCCCGGTGCCGCGACCGCACTGATTCGCGTATTGACGCCGTCGAACACCATGCCGGGTTCGACGCGCTGTCCGTAGATGTCGAGCGTTCCACCGCGTAGGTCTTCCCACACGACCCAGCACTTGCCGTATACGCACGCGACGTCGGGCGCCTTCTGATCTGACGGATCACTGGCGATCGCACCGATCGGCCCGAGTGTTTTGATGCAATCGATCTCGCGGCCGTAGATGTCGCGGTTGCCCGCGACATCGTCTTCCCAGACCACCAAGAACTTGCGATTCGGTTGCCACGCCACCGACGGAAGGCGCTGGTTCCCAGCCCGGGCTGCCGTCAGGTTGAACGTGCCGAGAATTGCGGTTCCATCGTTGTTGACGTACGCACCGAAAATGTCGTCATCGAGGTTGTTGCGTTTGTCTTGCCACACCACCAAGTAGCTATTGCAGACCGGACTCCATGCAACGGCCGGTGCCGTCTGAGTGTTGGGAGCGCTCGAGACATCCAACGGCCCCGGGGTCAAGAGCGCCATTGCGTGTGGTGCCTCGAAGGATACCGAGCCGGTGATCAGCAAACCAAGAACCAGCGCAGTGCGAGTATTCATGTCTGTTTCCTCCTCACGGGCCAGCGGCGCCGCAGATGTTGGTTCCAACGATTTGATAGAAGTAGATCGAGGCGCCATCGGTGGCAGCCCCGGCATCGAGTGACGTCGTTGCCGGTGCTGCGACGTCGCCGCCGCGCTGCACCTTGCCGGTCATCTGTGCCGACGCGGAGCGATACACGCGGTAGTAGTCAGCGTCGGGGGCCGCACTCCATGACAATCGCAAATCGGTCCCCGACTTCGTCACCGAAACACCGTTGATCGCGGCGGGAAGTCGATCGATCGTGAACGGGCCGTACCAAGCGAAGCCGTCGGCCCAGTTCCCAGCGTTATCGACGGAGCGAATGTTGAAGTAGCGGGGCGAGTTGCTGTACGCGACCGTTTGAGTGACCTGTGTTACTTCCTCGATGTCCTTGACGGCTGAGGGGATCCCGGTCGCTCCCAACGTCCAGTTCAACCCGTACCCATCAACGCCGCAGTGCGCGTCGGGAGCCGCCGACCACTTGATCGTGACCGAGTTGTTGCCGCTACACGAGCCGATCGGGTGTGATGGGCTGCTGAGCGCCGTCGCATCCCCCGGATCGACTGTGTCGATGTAGTACGGTCCGGAACTTTCGTAGCTGTCACTCCAGTTCCCGGCGTTGTCGACGGCGCGAATGTTGAAGTACCGGCCAGACGCGGAACTGCCGAGCGTCTGGGTGATCGTCGTGACCTCTTCGATGTCCTTGACCTGACCTGGGAGTGCAGGAGCTGTGTTAGTCCACAGCAGGCCGTAACCGTCGATATCGCACTGGCCAGGATCGCCGGCTGCAACCCACTGCATCGTGATCGCATCGCTGTTCGAGCACTTGCCGATGACGTGCGAGCTGCTCGTGAGCGAGCGGACAACGCTCGGCGGCTGACTGTCGATGCGAATCCGCCGCTGAATCGGCGTGGTGCTGCTGCCTCGACCGCTGGTCGAGAGATAGAGCAGATACTCGGCGTCGCTCGCGGCTGCGCCGGCTCTCAAGTTCCAGGTCAAGTCGCGTGTGATCGACGAGTTCACCTCGCCCACCGTCACGTCGTACTGGTTGGAGGCCCACTGTAGCCAGATCTGAGTGTCATCCAGCGTCTTCGAGCGCGCCGGATCCTCGGTAGGGATGTCTACGTCTACCAGCTCGAACGCATTGTCATCGTCAGGCAGATCGAGCTCGACGCTCGTGGCCGCGACGGTGTAGCCACTGTTGGAAGCCGTGGTCGAAACGCTGAACGCCTGCCCGGGCCGCACACAGCTATCACTGACCGATGCACTCAATGACAGCGTTGCGTCGCGCAGCCTTGCCACGGCGATCATCCCGAAGCGCTGGCTCGGCTGCGGGACGTTCTCGCCGCGAATCACAGCGCGCCACTGGCCCGAGGTGCCGCTGGTGACGCGAACGGACTCGACCGTCTCATCGTTGAAGGTCGATGATCCCACCAGTACGTTCGCAGCGTCATAGACGCGAAGATCGAGATCGTTCACAACCTCGGTCGAGGAGGACGACGGGTCCGACCACGCGATGTAAACACGCACCTCGCGGAAACCGGCGGGAACATCGAACGTCAGCTCGACCTCGTTCCCCGTCCCGCTGATCGACCTGCCGGACCAGCGCAGCGTATCGAAACTGCTGGAATCGTAGACGGCGTGAAAGGTGTCGAGCATGCCGTGTCCGAATCGAGTGCGATCTCCCATGTCGACGGCGGTGGCGAGCAACTTGGCCTTGACCATCTCCGGCCAATCCCATACCGAATCGAAGGCGTCGTAGACCAAAGCGGCAGCACCCGCCACCATCGGCTGCGCCATACTCGTGCCGTCCTTGAGCGTGTAGAGACGGGAGTCGGCATACAGATGCGATGCTGCCGTCGACTCGATCCGCGTACCGGGCGCCGCGATATCTGGTTTGAGTCGGAAGTAACCATCACCGTCGGTGTCGATCTTGCCGTAGTTGGAAAAGCAGATCCGTTCGGTGGGCACCCAGTAGTTGTCGAAACAACTTGGGTCGACACCTGGGTTGCCATCACAGTTGGTCGCACAGCCGTTCAAGTTGTTGTTGACGCACCAGCATGCGCCGCCAGCGCCGGAGTCGTGTCCATCCTTGGTCGCCGCTACAGCGATCACGTTCTTGGCGCTAGCCGGAGACGAGACCAGGTCGTTGTCGTTCCCGGCCGAGACCGTCAGCAGCATCCGCTGCGGCAAGCCATCGCTGCCGTTGAACACGCCGCGCGCGGCATCATCAGCATCTTCGGCGTTGGCGTTGTAGATCCCGTTGCCGCCGCCCCAGCTATTTCCCACGACCAGCGCATCGTTGGCTGCCGCACGCGTCAACGCCGAAGAGAAGTTGCGGAAGCCGAAGCCGTTGGCGTCGCAGCAGTCCTTGTAGATCAAGAGCGTCGCGCCGGGCGCCATCCCCTTGTGCGTGGTGGTATTGGTTCCGTCACCGGCTATCGTCCCAGCGACATGCGTACCGTGACCGCGACTGTCGCACGCGTTGGTATCACCATTGAAGAAATCCCAGTCATCAGCGACTCGAGCCGAACTCAGGTCGGGATGCCAGTTTCCCGCGGCCGGCCCGCAGTCTGCGGCAGTACCGGAGCGCGCGATGCCGCTGTCAATCACCGCAACACGCACACCGGCACCGGTGTAGGTACCGATCGACTGAATTCGATCGACGCCACCGCTCATCGCACCTTCGAAGTTCTGTTCGCGGCTGTCGGCGTAGTTCTCGATCCACTCGATGAATGGCAGTGCAGCGAGTCGTTGCAAATCTCCAGTCAAGACGTAGCCACGCAACGCCGGCCGGTCGTCGGCGCTGGCCGACTCGACTGCGAGAACCGCAGCGACGCGATCGAACTCCTCGGCATCGAGGGGGTGAAGCAGTCGAACGGTCACCCGCTCGTGTAAGTTCTGCGTGGCCCGCTGCACACGCTCGGCCAATCCGCGTTCGACGCGCGCCACCAATGGATACAGAACGATCGATCGCACGAATCGGCTGCCGACCCACGCCAAGAGCGTTTCACTGGCAGACTCCGGAACCTCGACGAGGTACGCGTTCCCTTGGATGTAGTCGCGAATCGAAACGCCTGCGGCGACGAGCGCCGAACGCCATTCGTGTCGAATTGGTGCTGGGAACTGCAGCACCATCGTTCCCGACAACGGCAACCGTACCTCGCTGGCGATGCCTGGTTCGGGACGAAGGCGCACTCCACCTCGAAATACCAGCTCAGCCGGATCGTCGGCGGCCTGCTTCTCGAGGCCGACCGAGTCGAGCGCTTCGAAGACGTAACGCCCCTCGGGCGCAACTGAAATGTCGACCACCGGCGCATCGGCGGGATCGTTGGCGGTCGCCGAGAGCGGTGAGAGTGAAAGCGCGGCGACGAGTGAACCGAGTTTCGCGAGCCGAATTCGTTCGAACATCATCAGGTCCTCCACAGGACATGACGAAGTCCAGCTGCGTGATGCCTCACGTGGTTGACAGATACGGGACGACACGGATAGACAGGTGCTCTCCAACGCCCCGGGGGCCGAATGGCGCCGAGCGTACGAATCACCGAACAGCAGGCGAGCGAGCTGAGAGGACAACTCGAAGCGTGGGTCAAGCGTGTCTGTCCGCGTTGGCTGAATGCGCAGCGAGACGACTTGGTACAAACCGCCTTGCTGCGAGTCGTAGAAATTGTCGAACGGGGTGAGGCACCCGACGGCTTTGGTTCGTCCTACCTGTGGAGGGTTGCCTATAGCGTAACCATCGATGAGATCCGACGTGTCTCACGACGCCGCGAGGTGCCGGACGACGATCCGGCGGTGGCGGCCTTGCCGGCTGGTGCAGCGAGCAACCCCGAACGCAGCCGCGAGCGGACCGAGCTGTCGGTGGCGATTCGCGACTGCCTCGAGGGCCTGATCGAGCCGAGGCGGATTGCGGCTGCCTTGCACCTGTTTGGGCACACGCAGCATCAGGTGGGAGACGCGATGCGGATCGACGACAAGAAGGCAAACAACCTCATCTACCGAGGGCTGGCCGACCTGCGTGACTGCCTTGGTAGAAAGGGGGTGACCCCGTGACGTTCGAACCGAACGAGCTCGATCGGATCAAAGATGCCTTCGCACCATTGCCGCCTGATTCGCAGGGACAACACGGGTGTCCGCCTTCGGAGGTGATTTGGGATGCTGCCCATGGAAATCTCCCAGCCGAGCAGGTTCGAGCGTTGGTGCTGCACGCGGCCCGTTGCAGCGCCTGCGCCAGCGCGTGGCGCATGGCGAACGAAGCGCGAGCGGTCGTCGGGAGAACCGCACCAGCGATCAGCGTGCGTGTGCCGGCGCGTTCGTATCGCGTGTGGGGTTTGGCCGCAGCACTCGCGTGTGGTCTGGTCGCTGTTGGTGTGTTCATGACGACTCGTGATCGGACAACCGTGGTCGAGAGAACGCAATCGGAAAGGCCGTTGGAAGCGCTACTTGGTGACCACGCAACGCTGCCTCGCAACAACTTCATGCTGCGTTGGACGGATGCCGGCAGCGGTGCGCTCTATCGTGTCGAAGTGGCTCGAGAGAACCTCGAGTCGATCTACAACGCTGCGGGGCTGACGATGTCGCACGTCACGGTACCGGCGAGTGCTCTGGAAGGGGTGACAACGGGCGCTGTCTTGTACTGGCGCGTGTCGGCTGTCTTGCCGGATGGACGTGTGGTGGAGGGAACGACGCATACGGTGACGTTGGAGTAATGGCGAGCACACAACGAGGCGCTGCATGGGACGCGGCTGGTATACATCGCTGCCGTTGGCACTGCTGGTTGCAGCAGTGCCGGCGCAGGCCAAGCTCGATCTGGCGAAGACCAACCCGAAGACGCTGTCCGAGTGTCGTGCGTTGGTGCGGCGCTATCCAGCCGAGCCCGCCGCATATCGCTGTTTTGGCTACGTCGCTCGCCGGCATCGGCTGAATAGCGAGGCGATTGCTGAGCTGAAGGCGATCGTCAAACGCGAGCCCCACAATGCTCACGCACTCTTGGCGTTGGCGAATCTAGAAAGCACGCGCGGCGACCGGAGCGCAGAGGCGCACTACAGCGCGGCTGCAGAATCGTTCGAGCAGACTCGGGACTACGAGCAAGGGATCTGGACGCTGACGTCGCTGTTCTTCGTTCACGCACGCCGCGGAGAGTTCGTAGCGGCGTCCGCTGCGCTGTCACGGGCCTCGGCGATAGCAAGCGCGTCGGGTAAGCAATCGCTGCGCCTGAAGGTGCGATATCACGAAGGGCTCGCTGCCTGGTACGCGCGAGACTACGGGCTGGCCTACTCGATCTACAGCGAGGTCGAGGCGCAGGTGTTTCCAGGTACCGATCCGCCCGACACCTACTTGCAGACGTTGGTGCAGAACGGATTGGGCCAAGTTGCCTGGGCCCTGGGTCGCCGGCGTGAGTCGTACGAGCGATTTCTAAGGGCCGCCGAGATCGAGCACAGCACCAAGGACCCGGTCGATGAGGCGGGATACAGGCTCAACCTTGCAATCTTGGCCGTGGAGCGCAGAGAAAACGGCGAGATCGACCCGAGCGAGGTCGATAAGCGGTTGCAGGAAGCGCTGCAGATTGCGATCGACGCGCCTAATCCAGGCGCTGAGTCGAAGGTGCGTCTGTTGCTCGCCGCCCAGGCCGATCGTCCCTCGAGCGAGCGCATCGACAACGCCACCCGCGCCCTCGAGCTGGCCAGAAAACTCGAGCTGATCGACAAGATCGGCGCCGCGCTGCGGCAACTCGCGGCGCTCGGCGGTCAGCCGCCGGCGCCGAGCTATCGGCGAGGGAAGTTGCTGCTCGACGAGGCTCGCGCGTTGGCCGAGCGCTCCTCGAATCGCCGTGAGTTGTATCAAACGCACCTCGCCCGAGCGCAGTGGCTTGAACGCGGTGGAGATCGTCACGCCGCGATCAGCGAACTGCAGACCGCGGTCGATGTGGCCGAACAAATCAGAGCGCTTCAACCGGAAGCCTCGACGCAAGCTCATGTTTTCGCGCAGTACTCATCCGCCTATCTCAGGCTCGCGGCTCTCTTGGGGTCATCCGGGGACGACAACGGCATCGCGCGAGCATTCGAAGTCGTGGAGCGATGGCGCGCTGGAGCGTTGCTCGCTGCGCTCAGTGCGGCGCGCGTTGCACGGCCGCTCCCCGAAGACACCCCCGACCGGTCAGCGCGCGAGAGAGTCCTGGATCAGATCGCTGAAGTGCAGCGCGGCCTCGTGAATCAGGATCTCGCCGACGGTGAGCGCAATGGGATGTTGACCGAACTGCGCCGGCTCGAAAGCGAGGAACGGTTGCTGCGCGATCGGCTCGCACGCAACGATCGCCGTTTTCGCGAGCGCACCGCCCCCAGAGTGCTTTCGTTGCAAGAGATCCAGGCAGCGCTCGCCCCAGGTCAGGCGTTGGTGTCGTACTGTTTTCCGAGTGTGAGCGATGACGGTGTCGCGTTGCCGGGCCTGGCATTCGTTGTTAGCCCCCAACGAAGCGCGCTGGTCGAGCTCTCTTCACAAGCTACCGTCGCACATCAGGTGTCGCTGTATCTCGGGTTATTGCGAGGGCGCGAGGCGTCGGAACCATCCGCTTCGGTCGGTTTGTACCAGACTCTGGTCGAGCCGGTTTTGAAGCAACTCCCCGACGACGTTCAGCAGTTGGTGATCGTGCCTGACACCCCATTGCATCGCTTGCCATTGGCCGCGTTGCGTTCCAGCGGCGATGGACCACCGTTGATCGCACGCTACGCGCTGTCGTTTGCACCATCGGCAGCAACCTGGGCGCTCCAAGCAACCCAGAGCGGTCACGCCCAAGGCAGTTTCCTCTCATTGGCCGATCCGACCCTAGCGCGAGCGGAGGCGAGCAAACCCGGCGCGACGGAGCGAAGCGCATTGTTCGGGAGCGCCCTCGCACTGGGGCAACTTCACGCAGCCCGACGTGAGGCGCGCGCGCTGGCGAGCGCCCTGCGAAGCGGCACGTCGTACACCGGCGAAGCTGCGAGTGAGTATCGACTGAAGACCACCGATCTCTCGCATTGCGGCGTGCTGCACCTGGCCGCGCACGCGGTCGTCGATGAGGTCGAGCCCGATCGTAGTGCGGTGCTGTTGGCAGCAGGCGAACAGCATGAGGATGGATTGCTGCAGCCGCGCGAGATTGCAGCGCTGAAGTTGCCAGGCTCGCTCATGATGTTGTCGGCGTGTCAGACAGCAACCGGTGAAGCGATCGCCGGAGAGGGTGTGCTGGGCCTGTCGCGCTCGTTCTTCGAGGCTGGTGCGTCGAGCGTGGTTGCCAGCCTCTGGCCGATGCGCGATGAGGAGGCGGCCGATCTGATCGCCTCGCTGTCCAGCGGCCTGTCGCGAGGCGAGTCGGTAGCAACCGCGCTGGCCGGTGCGGAACGGAGTGCACTACAACGCGGACAACCGGCGGCAGCGTGGGCCGGCTTCGTGGTGCTCGGACGCGGAGACATCGTGCCGTTCCCGGGTGGCGTGCCACGCCCCGCGTGGGCCGTCGTATTTCTGCCCTGGTTGCTCGCGGTGGGTGCAATCGCGGTGATGGTACTGATCTGGTTGGGCTGGCGACGGAGACCTCACTATGCAGACTAGCTCGCACAGTCAACGATTGAAGAGCATTCGGATAGCAGCCTCGATCACAGCGGTTGGCATCGTTGCCACATCGCTGGCGGGTGCCTCTTTAGAAGACGAATGGTTGACGCATGCCACTGCCGCGATCGAGGAATCCGAATATCAGTTCTCGGTTACAGCCGAGCGCGGGTGCAGCGCGCCCAATCGTGCGCATGGCTTTCGCACCACGCTGTCGAATGAGCAGATCTCATTCGAGTCGCGGACCAAGGGCGCCGATCCAAGTGCTGGTGGATGGACACTCAGCGTGCAGTTGAGCTCGATCGCTCGTGGCGGTGAGGTATCGACGATAGGATCGGGAACAGTGTCATGGCGCGAGGCTCGCGCCGAACATCGCTGGGACCAAGTTGTCGAGTGGGCCGAAAACAGCCCCCGTGGATTGGAGCATGGTTTCGATCTAGCTCGCCCTGTGATCGAACGCGAGCAAAGCGCACCGCTGCGATTGGAGCTGCGACTGGGCGGCACATTGAGCGCGACGCTGTTGGAGGATCGGTCGGCGGCATGGTTGGTGGACGAGCACGGCGTTGCGGTTTTGAAGTACAGCAACCTGAAGGTGCTCGACGCGTTGGAACGAGAGCTCCCGGCACACTTCGAACCGTGTGATTCGGGGTTGGCGATTGTCATTGATGATGCCGGTGCGAGCTACCCCATCACGATCGATCCGTTGCTGACGACGGCGACCTGGAACTTCTACAGCGGGCAAGGCGGCGCCAGTTTGGGGATCTCGGTTGCTGTTGCCGGCGATGTGAACCGCGATGGCTACTCCGATCTGATCGTTGGCGCGGACATGTTCGACGGCGGAGAGCTCGATGAGGGCCGCGTATTCGTGTTTCACGGGTCGGCCGCTGGCCCATCGATCAGCCCCAACTGGTCGGCCGAGATAAACCAACCAGGCGCAGCATTCGGTCGGTCCGTGGCGAGCGCCGGCGATGTCAATGGTGATGGTTTCCACGACGTGATCATTGGCGCTCCGTTGTACCAATCGTCGAGCGCAACGCCGGACGAAGGGGCCGCGTTCGTTTGGTTGGGCTCGGCGGCCGGACTCGGAGGTCCGACATCCCCGGCGTGGCGCGCCGAGGGAGATCAAGCCAATGCCGAGTTCGGTGCTTCGGTCTCCGGCGCCGGCGATTTCAACGGCAACGGTTTTGACGAGGTGTTGATCGGTGCCCCGCGTTTCACAGATGGGCAGACGCGTGAGGGGAAGGTGTTTGCCTGGCTCGGATCTCCAACGGGGCTGGGCCCGAATGGAAACCCCGGTAACGCGTTTTGGAAATCACAGTCGGATCAACCCGATGCTGACTTTGGGAGATCGGTGGCACCGGCGGGCGATGTCAACGCCGATGGTTTCGACGACGTGGTGATCGGATCGCCGCTCTTCAACAACCCGACGACGGATGAAGGACGCGCCTTCGTTTGGTTGGGGAGCGCTACAGGGCCGACGCCGCTAGGAGTACCAGGGAACGCCAACTGGTCGGCCGAGGGGAATGAAATGGCTGCGCAATTCGGCGCGTCGGTTGCCGGGGTCGGTGATGTCGATGGCGACGGTGATGCCGAGATCCTGATCGGCATTCCGTTCGCCGACTCCGGTGGCAGCAACGAAGGGCGCGCGCAGATGTACTACGGTTCCGTCACCGGGCCGAGCACGACCGTTTCGTGGTCGGGGGAGTCCGATCAAAACGACGCGCACTTCGGAAGCGCCGTGGCGCCGGCTGGTGATGTGAACGGCGATGGATTCGCTGATGTCGCGGTCGGTGCGCCCGACTACGAAGACTCGGTCGCCACCGATGGCGAAGGTCGATCCTTCATTTGGTACGGAAGCGGCTCTGGGCCAACAGCCTCAGGACATCCCGGCAACGAAGACTGGAGTGTCGACGGCGCGCAGAGCGGCGCGCATTTCGGCAAAAGCCTGTCGGGCGCTGGCGATGTCGATGGCGATGGTTTTGGTGATTTCGTTGTCGGCGCGCCCGGTCACAGCAACACGTTCAGCGGTGAAGGACGCGCCGCGGCGTATCGCGGCAGCGGCGCCGGTCTCGCCACCACATCGAGTTGGAACCCCGGGGGCGGAGCGGTGGATGCATTCCTCGGGACACGCGTCGCCGCCGCCGGTGATCTCAACGGCGATGGATATGGTGATGTTGCAATCGGCGCCGAGCGGTTCGATGGGCCCGGAGTCGATGCCGGACGTGTGTTCGTGTATCAGGGCTCTTCGAACGGACTACCACTCACGGCAACGATCGTGCTGCAGGGGGCGGTTGCCAATGCGCGATTCGGTGCATCGCTGGCGCGCGCCGGTGATGTCAATGGCGACGGCTTCAGCGACCTGGTTGTTGGGGCGAGTCACTACAGCAACGGACAAACCGAGGAAGGCCGACTTTACGTGTACCGCGGAAGTGCTGCGGGGCTGTCGGCAACGAACTACTGGTTTGCAGAACTCGATCAGCCGTTCGCGCATCTTGGATCATCGGCAGCCGGTGGCGACTTGAATCGAGATGGTTTTGGTGACGTCTTTGCGGGTGCTCCTCAGTACGATGCCGATGTCGTCAATGGCGGGGCAGCGTTTGGTTGGCAGGGAAGCGCAACCGGTTTGCCCGCCATTCAGGGAACGGTTGCCAACGCCGATTGGTTTGTCGCCTCGACACAAGCGGACTCCAATTTCGGTGCGGCGCTGACGAGCGTTGGAGACTTCGATCGCGACGGGTTCTCCGATCTCGCGGTTGGTGCGCCGCTGGAAGACAGCCCCGAGATCGATGAGGGAGCGGTGTACGTCTATCGCGGAAAGTCGCGCGCTCCTGCGCGAGAGGAATGCTGGAGGGGGCAGATCAACGTGGCGGGGGCGCACTTCGGAGAAGCGCTCGCAGCGGCCGGCGATGTCGATCGCGATGGCTTTGCGGATCTCGTGATTGGCGCGCCGCAGTTCAGCGGCGTTCAGCCCAGCGAGGGCAAGGCGTTTTTGTATCGGGGTACCGTCAATGGCACCCCGACGACACCAGCCTGGAGTGTGGAGTCCAACCAAGCACAAGCGCACTTCGGTGCAGCTGTTGGCGGCGGTGGCGATGTCAACGGCGACGGTTTTTCGGACATCGTGATTGGCGCACCCGACTACACGGCAGGACTCTCCGGACAAGGGCGCGTGTCGGTGTATCACGGCTCGTCAAGCGGCCCGGCTACGACAGCCTCGCGACAACTCGATGGCGATCAAGCGGGTTCTCGCTTCGGCGCTGCGGTTGCCATGGCGGGCGATGTCAACGGCGACGGGTTTGCCGATCTGTTGGTCGGTGCTCCCGATCGAACCGGTAGCATTTCGAAGGAAGGACGTGCGTCGCTCTTCTACGGGAATGGTAGCGATGGCATCGATGGGCGCACGCGTCAGGCGATCACCACGGGGGCCGCACCGATCGATGTTGGAGGAAGGAGCGACTCGCTTACCAGCTTCCGTTTGCGGATGACCGGCCGCTCGCCCGCCGGACGCACTCGCGCTCGACTCGAATGGGAACTCAAGCCGTTTGGGCAGTTGTTCGACGGCACAGGTCTCACGGTTGGCTCGACTGTCGACACCGGCGCGAGCGGCGCACTGCTCGACGAACTCTCGGCGGGAATGCAAGAAGGGAAATCGTACTCGTGGCGTGCGCGTCAACTTTGGCGCCCACCGGTCTTCCCGCAATCGCGCTGGACGTTGCCGACGTTTGGCTCCTCCGCTTTTGTGCTGTTGCAGGCAGGTTGCAACGATCCGGATCTCGGCGATGCCAGCAATGAACTGACCATGGAAGGTACGGCGCTCCGCTGGACCGCGATCCCTGGAGCCAATCACTACGACGTGATTCGCGGCAGCGTCAGCCTGATGCTGCAGAACGTTGCGAGCGGGAGGACGATCTTCTACTCGTTCTACATCTCGTGCGAGGCGTGTGCTGCCGAGAATGTCGATCAACTCGCGACGGACGATGCCGACGTTCCGGCAGCCGGGCAGGCCTGGTACTACCTCGTCCGCGGCCAAAACTGTGCCGGCCCCGGGCTCTACGGCAGCGTCGATCCCGATGAGGCAGGTGGGGCGGAAGGGAAGGACGGGCTGAACTACAGAAATCACTCATGCGACTGAAGCGAATTGCCGGGCGCGGCGACTAGTCTCGGCTCTCGTGTTCATCAGCGGTGACCAGCTCGGCCGCAGCAGTTCGCAGCTCGGTACAGATCCGCTCTTGGGAGCTGATCCGCGACTCCAACTGTGCGCGGCGATCGGAGAGCGGCTCCAATACGGTTCGGCGCAACGATTGAAGTTCTTCTTGCAGTTCGAGACCGCGCGAGGGGTCGAGGTCCCGTTCCGACAGCTCCGCCTCGAGCTCCGCGATACGAGTGGTCGCAGCCTGCTCTTCTGCGTCGAGTTGTGCGCGCAACCGTTGGTCATGCTCTTGGTCGACTTCGCAACGTGCCAGCCGGTCGTTGCGAGCCGCGATCAACAGTTCGCGCACCAGGCGGCGAAGCGAACGCAGCTCGCGGTAGATCTGTTGGAGCGACGCCGACGGGAGAGGGTTGGACTCGACGATCGCGGGTGAGGCGATGAGCAGCGAGAACGACGCAAGCGCGTGAGCGATCAACATGGCCGTGATCCTCGGGTCGGCCCCGCGCGGGTCTCGCGCGGAGCCGACGTGGAAGGTGGGATCAGAACAACATCTCGTACAGGCGTGCGATCGAGATGTTCGGGTTGGCGGAGGTGGCGGTACGTTTGACCTCGAGCTGCACGTAGTAGGCGTAGTCGGCGAAGTTGAAGACGTGGCTGAAGTCGGCGCCATCGACGCGCTGCGCGGTCGACGCGTTGGTGTTGCTGTCGAGTGTCGCAACCGTGTACACGCCGCCGGTGGAGTTGCTCACCCGGATCAGCGAGACCTTGATCTGACTGCCGGTTCCTATGCCGTCGGGGTCGATCATGGCGGCTTCGAGGTAGTTCCAACCGTCGAGCAGGAAGCTGGCGTCGCTCGGATTGGTCACATTGCAGCGTGCGTAGATCGTTCCCGTCTTGCCTGCGGCGAATTGGAACCGCGCGGCCGACATCTCGTAGCTGCCGGCGCTGCTCTCATCGGGAACGCAGGCGGCCGCGACGCCGGTCCAGACCTGAGCGGAGGCGCCGGAGGTCGAGGCCAGAAGTGCGGCGCAGCAGCAGGCAGCGAGTGTGAGGGAGGTACGCAGAGGGTTGAGGGCGTTGGCATTCATGGTCGGGCTCCTTTTCGAGTCGTCTGATTCGTGGTTGAGGGCGTTGCGGCCACCATGGCCTCTGCCCCTTCACACGACTGGACGACTCGAAACGGCCCGTTGCCTCACCACGAAGAGAAACGCACGCCCTCGACCTAGGCCTACTTAGTCCACTGATCCAACCATCCCAACACGGTCTGGTGCCAATACACGCTGTTCTGCGGCTTGAGCACCCAGTGATTCTCGTCGGGGAAGTACAAGAACTTCGATGGAACGCCGCGACGCTGTAGTGCCGTGAAGGTTGCAAAGCCGCCCGACTCCACCACGCGATAGTCCTTGCCACCGTGAATCACCAGCATCGGCGTCTTCCACTTGCCGACGTGATCGATTGGATTGTGCTTGGCGTAGCTTTCCGGGTTTTCCCATGGCGTACCGTGGTGCTCCCATTCAGGGAACCAGAGCTCTTCGGTGTCGAAGTACGCAAACCGTTCGTCGAGATTGCCGTCGTGAGCGACCAAGCACTTGAAGCGATCGGGCCAGTTGCCGGCGATCCAATTGATCATGTAGCCGCCGTAGCTCGCGCCGAGCGCACACACCTTGTCGCCATTCATCCACGGATACTTCTCGAGCGCGGACGCAAGCCCTTTTTGCAGATCCTCGAGCGGCTTGCCGCCCCAGTCACCGCGAATCGAATCGGTGAACGCTTGGCCGTAGCCGGTCGAGCCGTGGAAGTCGATCATGATCGCGGCGTAGCCCGCACCGGCATAAACCTGCGGATTCCACCGATAGTGGAAGTCATTGCCGAACGAACCTTGCGGGCCGCCGTGAATCAAAAACGCCACCGGGTACTTTTTGGCGGCGTCGAAGTCGACCGGCTTCACGATCCAGGCGTAGACCGTTTCGTCGTTCCAACCCTTGAAGCTGAACTGCTCGGGCTGACCGAAGCGCACCTTCGCGAGCGCCTCGGCGTTGACCTGCGTGATCTGTTTGGCGCCGCTGCCATCGAGCTTGGCGACGAACAACTGGGTGGGCGAGGTGAGGGTGTTGACGCCGTACAGCAACATGCTGCTGCCGACGGCAAAACCATCGAGCGTTCCGGTCGGGACTACTTTCTTCATCGTGCCGCTGGCGATATCGAACGAGAACAGCGGATGTTGGCCCAACTCATCGGCATGCGCGTACAGGGTCTTGCCGTCACGCGACCAGGCAATGCCGCCTGGGCTCGCGTCCCACTTGGGAGCCAACTCGCGTTCTTTTCCGGTGGCCCAATCGCGAATCACGATCTTGTAGCGATCGGCTTCATAGCCGGGGCGCGTCATCGCCAAATAGGCGAGCAGCTTGCCGTCGGGCGAAAACGCAGGCTGCGTGTCCCACGCAGTGTTGCCTTGGGTGAAGTTCTTCGGCGCGGCCGAGCCGTCGACCGGCACGTAGAACAGATCGAAGTTGGTCGACCACGCTTCCTCGCGCCCGACATCACGACAGGAGAAGATCAGCGCCTTGCCGTCGGGTGTGAAGGTGAACTCTTCCGTCCCACCGAACGGTTTGGACGGCGCATCGGCAACCATGTTCTTCATTAGATCGCGCGGTTCGGCGCCGGCCTCGAGGCTCATCACGAACAGATGATTGCGTCGGCCATCACTCCATGTGTCCCAGTGTCGATAGAGCAACTGGTCGTAGAGCTTCCTGGTGACTTCGAGTTTGCCATCTCGGTCACCTTCTTGGCGGAGTCCTGATAGCTCACTCCAGGAAACACCTCCATCGAGAAGGCGATGGTGCGGCCATCGGGCGAGAGCGTCACGTTGGAGACATCCAACGGAAGATTGGTGACCTGCTGCGGCTCGCCACCGTCGATCGCGATCTTCCAGAGTTGACTCGAGCCCGAGCGCGTCGATAGGAAGTAGATCGCCTTGCTGTCGGGTGCCCAGCGCGGTGCCGTGTCGGACGCGTCCGAGGTGGTCAGTTGGCGCGTGGTATTGCCATCGATGCTGGCGATCCAAATGTCGAAGCGCCCCTTGTTGGCGTCGTAGTCGGTGCTGCGTAGTTGAAACGCAGCCCACTTGCCGTCGGGCGAAAGCTGCGGGTCGGCAATCCGTTGCAGGCGCACCTGATCGTCGACCGTGTACGGCTTGGAGTCGGCGGCCAGCGCCAACGGCGTGGCGAGAAGCGCGATGAGAAACAAGCAGTTGAGTGACAGCGACATGAACATTCCTCCAACACAAGTCACTTGGGCATGCGGCAATCAGTGCATCCGCGGAACCAATGGTCTTGAACGAAAAATCTCAGCTTCGATTTCGGCAGCCTGCGCGACACGCTTGTCGGTGCGGGCCGCGCCGCACGCGTGTGCTGCCAGATCACGAAACATCTCCCAGTGCCGTCCCTCGGCCGCCGCGAGCGTGGTGTAGAAGTGCGCCAGCGGCGCATACGATGCGCGCAGATCGTCGTCGAGTACCTCGCCCGACGTCAGCATCTTTGTCAGCGCTTCGGCCAGGCGACGAAAGCGCTCGCAACTGCGCGCTTCGACGAACGCATTCACCACCAACACATCACCGTAGGGGCCAAGCCCGCCACCGGCGCGAAACAGACGCTGCCGCAGCTCGCGCACGTAGAAGTCGGGAGCGGGACGCGTGAGTTGTCCGCCGCGTTGTTGAATCAGGTCGAGAACCTGTCGAAAGTGATGCAGTTCCTCGTGCGCCAGCGCCAGCATCGGTCGCACCATCTCGGCGTGCTCCGGGAAGCGGGCCATCAAACCGAGCGCAGCGCCCGCCGCCTTCTGTTCGCAATGCGCGTGATCGCACAACAAGAAGTCGAGTTGGCTCACCGCTAACGCCGCCCATTCGGGAGGCGTGACGACCAACAGCGGTAGCCCCTCCAGGGGGGTGGCCCAGCCATGACCCTCGTGGGACTCGAATGTCGACGATGAACTGCTTGCGCCTTGATTCACGGGGCCTGAGGATACCAGCATGAAAACAGCCGGCCAGGGTGCTTCTTCCGCGAAACATCAATCGTCCAGGCCGGCTGGGCTTCCGGCCGGCACGGTCAGTTGGATCGAAGTCGACCTCGAGTCATTTCGCCACAACGTGCACGCTTTTCGACAGCGCATCGGCCAAACTTCTGCTCTCGCGGCGGTGGTGAAGTCCAACGCGTACGGCCATGGGGTCGCATTGTGTGCGCCGGCAGCCTTGCAAGCGGGCGCAAGCTGGCTCGCGGTTGGTGGCCTGGCCGAAGCGCTCGAGTTGCGTTCGATCGTGGGACCGACGGTCCCGATCCTGACGCTCAATCATGTGCCGGCAGTCGACTTGGAGGAAGCGGTCGCTCACGACATTCGCGTCACCATCTACAGCGCCGAAGCGGTGGCGGCACTCGCACGCGGCGCTGAACGCACCAAGCGAGTCGCACGTGCACACCTGAAGGTCGAAACAGGTACCTATCGCCAAGGAGTCGATCCCGCTCAGGTGGTCACGCTCGCGAGGCAGATTGCGGCGACTCCGGGGCTCGAGTTCGAGGGGTTGTCGACACACTTCGCCGATATCGAGGACACCACCGATCACCGCTTCGCGCAGCGACAGCGGCAGACGTTCGACGACACCGTCGCGCAACTCACCGCAGCCGGTGTTGCACCCAAGCTGCGCCACATCGCGTGCAGTGCCGCGACAATCCTGTTTCCGGAAACGCACGCCGAGATCGCACGCGCTGGAATCGGAATCTACGGCTTGTGGCCATCGCGCGAAACACTGGTTTCATCCCGCGAACGTGGATTGCCCGACTTCACGCTGCGCCCCGTGATGAGTTGGCGCTGTTTGATTGGGCAGGTGAAGGATGTCCCGGTCGGTGGTTACGTTGGTTACGGCCGCACCTGGCGCGCGACACGGCCCACGCGCCTCGCCGTGTTACCGGTCGGCTACTACGAAGGGTACGACCGCGGAATTTCCGGGCGTGGACACGTGTTGATTGGCGGGAATCGTGCGCCGTTGCTGGGACGCATTTGCATGAACATGTCGATGGTCGATGTCACCGACATCCCCAACGCGCAGGCCGGCGATGTCGCTACACTGCTGGGCCGCATGGGTGACGAGGAGGTGCGCGTCGAAGATCTCGCCGGTTGGGCCGGCACCATTCACTACGAGATCGTCGCACGGGTACACCCCTCGTTGCCGCGCATTGCCGTGAGTTGATGACACCTCGCTTTGGGCCACTGGCGATCGCGCTGGCGTTGGCGGCGATGACCGTGGGCCTGCCGATCCCGGGTCTGCGCTTGTTGGTAGTCGACAGCTTCGGCCACGGCGGTTTGGGCGCCGGTGCGTTTGCCGGGCTGCATGTTGCGGGCACCATCGCCGGCGCGTGGTTGTGGGGTCGCCTGTTCCGACGCCGGTCAGGTGAGGTCGGGCTGCGGTCGTTGTCGCGCTTCGCATTCGTCGCCAGCGCGGTGCTGTTGCTGGCCACCGGTATTGCACACTCGTTTGCACTGCTGCTGGCACTTCGCTTTGCCGATGGTATTGCGCACGTCGGCATCGTCATGCTGCTGATGGGCGCTGGCGCACACGGCAGCGAGCAGGACCGCGCCCGCCGGATGGGATGGCTCGGAGCGATCTTGGTGCTTGGTGTCGGGACCGGTTTGGCGCTGGGCGGTACGCTGGCGACGGTCAGCCCGCGCGCACCGTTTTTCACGGCAGCGCTCTTGGCATGCATCGGGGCGTTGCTCACCGTCCGTACCTTCCCAGCGCAACTCGAGACCAGTGCGGAGTCGAGCGCAATGAGTCCCGCTGAAGGCCCGGTGCTGGGCTTTGCCGTCATCGGGCCGATGGCGTTGATCTGCGTCGAGCGTCTGGCGATGGGCGTGCTTACGGTGGCGTTGCCTTACGCGGCGTCAGGCTCGGGCGCACGTACCGTCGGTGCAGTACTCGGAATCTTCATGACTGCGTCGGTGTTCACGATGCCGATGGTCCGTCGAGTCCATACGCGTTTCGGCAGCAGCACCGGGTGTCACGTCGCAGCGCTCGCGTTGTCGTTGTTGTTGTTGGCGCTGCTGTGGACGCCCACGTTGACGATGCCGCTGGCAGTGATCTGGGCGCTTTTCACCGGCGCGGCTGCAGGTGCCGTGTTCATGGGAGGATTGCTTGCCATCGCCTCACGTGCCGATTCGCAGGTACGAATGCGCGCCCTTGGCATCGTGCATGCCGCCGGCGGCGTCGGGCACATGCTCGGTGCGTTCGGTGCCGGCGCGATGGTGGCGTGGCAGGCACCGGCGCCGGGCGCGCTCGGAGCGTTCGCGCCCGCAGCGGTGGCTGCGATGATCGGCGGCGTGTCGGTTGCGATCGGTTGGCTTGTGTTTGCGCTCAGCTCGCGGCGATCGCTAGCCGACCCAGTGCCGATACTGGATCGGTAGCACGGAAGGCGGCTTGCGGCGCAATCGCTCGGCGGCATGCGCCGGCCAGTAAGGGTCGCGCAGCAGCTCGCGCGCCAACAACACGACATCGGCACGACCGCTGCGCACGATGTCATCGGCCTGCGCCGCATCGATGATCAGGCCCACGGCCGCGGTGGCGATCTGCGCTTCGTGTCGAATGCGATCGGCGAACGGCACCTGCCACGATGGTCCAATCGGCATTGCCGTTCGATCCGAAGACGACCCACCCGAACTGCAATCGATCAGATCGACCCCTTCGGCCTTCAATCGTTGCGACAACACGACGCATTCGTCGATCGTCCACCCGCCATCGATCCAGTCGCTGCACGAGAGTCGAACTGCCAGCGGCAATTCCGCCGGCCACACGGCGCGCACCGCACGCGCGGTTTCCAGCGGGAAGCGCACGCGATTGTCGAAGCTGCCGCCGTATGCGTCGTCGCGGCGATTGGAGATGGGCGAAAGAAAGCTGTGCGCAAGATAGCCGTGGGCGTAGTGCAACTCGAGCCACTTGAACCCCGCTAAGACAGCACGCTTGGCGGCGTCGACGAATGCGTGGCGTACGCGTGCGATCTCGTCGAGCGACATCGCAGTTGGGACCTGTGTGAGGCCACCACCAAATGCCACGGCGCTTGGGCCGATCGTCGGCCACGCCCCTTCCTCGCTCGTCAGCGATCGATCACCGTCCCATGGACGAACGGCGCTAGCCTTGCGGCCGGCATGAGCGATTTGGATCCCGGGCACTGCGCCGTGTTGCGCCACGAACGCGGCGATGCGCGCCCACGATTGGGCCTGCGCATCGTTCCAGATCCCCGTGCAGCCGGGCGAGATTCGCCCTTCATGCGACACGCCGGTGGCCTCCGCGATAACCAACGCAGCACCACCGATCGCGCGTGAGCCGAGGTGCACCAGATGCCAGTCGTTGGGGACGCCGTCGATCGCGGAGTACTGGCACATTGGCGAGACGCCGATGCGATTGCGAAGAGTGATGGACTTCAGCGTGAACGGATCGAAAAGACCGGGCATTGAGCAGATCCTTCGGCTTGAAATCAGGATAGTGTGGCCAATTCAGAAGATGTGAGCTGCTTTCAGCACAACGCTCGATGAGGCCGCCTTGGGGGCTCGCTAGCGTCGCCAGGCATAAGCAAGTTTCAGAAAAATCTGTTTGTCGTTGACCTCCATGCTACCCGAAGGAGAAAGCAAACGGTTCGACTGGTAGCCAACGTAGGCCAGTGTCTGCCAGTTCAACTTGTAGCTGAACAGCGCCGAGTCGAGTCGGGATTGCTCTCGCGGAGAAGGGCACTCGCGCAAGGGCGGTTCCTGTGGCAGGCCACAACCGTCGTAGAGCGACACGTCGCGATCGGCGCGAATTCGCTCACTCAACAATCGCAGATAGGCACGCGGGCTGAAGTGAATCGTCGCCTTGACGCGGGCCACACTTGCAGTGAACAGGCGCGCTCGCGAGCGTTCGGTGCGATCGACATCGAGCCACTGACGTTCGCCGTCCACGATCAACTCGAGTCGATCGATCGGGCGAACCGTGGCGCTCACCTTGATGTCGCCGCCGTGGCCGAGGCGGTTGTCGGTGAAGTCGACGTCGTCGCCGAGTCGAAGCTGGAGCCCGAGTCGATCGAAGCGACGAGAAGGGCTCATGTTCAACTCCAACTCGCCGAATTTCAGGTCGAAGAGTCGGTCACCGCTGAGCAGTTGGTCGGCGATGTGGTAGCGAACATCGAGCGACATCGCAAGCGGGCCGTTGATGTTGACGCCGGGCGAGACGGTCCTGCCAAGCCGCTGGCCTTCGGTCGTCTGCGAGACTTCGCTGGTCACGTAGGGATGAAGCCACGTGATGGCACCGCTTGGGTAGAAGTTGGGCCCCACGACCCAACTCGCATGGCGAAACCCGACCTGCGGGATGAAGCCGTTGTCGTCGCGAAATCCTGCGCCAATCACGGTGACTTGGGTGTCGCTCACGAATCGGCGCGTGAGATGCAGCCACTCCAGCGACGTTGCCGAGGATCGAAGCCGGCTGCCGTCCCACTCTGCAGCAAGGTCTGTTCGGTCAGGCAGCAGCGTGTCACTGAGCAACAGTTGGCCCGTGACGGTCTCGGCATCGTTGGGCCGCCACTGAAAATCGGGACCAAGCACGCGGTTGAAGCCGCCGCCGCTCAACTCGCGAGTGCTGATTAACAGCCCTCCGAACGAATCACCAAATGCGCGGCGCGCCCGGCCGATCACAACAGTCGATGAAGAGTTTTGCGGCGCCAGGTCCGACGATTGCGCCCCTGGAAGAACGACACTGCCTCCGCCCGCATCGCGCGCGAAAAGAGCGGTGTATGCCGTGTTGCCGACTCGTCCGGTTGCGCGCGCTCCCCAATCCGGATCGGTGATCGTGCGAGTCGAAACCGCTTGCAATGGCGTCGCGAACAGATCGACCGATTCCAAGAACAGCGGTCGTTTCTCCGGGTAGAACAGCGCGAAGCGATTGTTGACAGCCAATTGCGGCACGTCCGATTCGACCTGCGAGAAGTCGGGATTCAGCGCCAGGTCGAGCGTGTGATCGGAGGCGGGTGACCACTTGATGTCGACTCCAACGTTGGTGTCGATCGACGAGTTGCGTAGGGGCGACCCGAGATCGCCAGGGCGCGCTCGCTCCGTGAGCCGCGACGCGGTCGCGAACGGAGCGACGACCCAATGGCTCCCGGATGGCAAATCGCGCAGCCCGACGAGTCGACGCATATGACAGATCAAGCATGCCGAGCCGCGTGGAACTGGGTTGCTTTCGAAGTCGAACGGAAACTCCCGCGGATACTCGCGGCCCAAAACCACGCCCCACACCGGCGCCTCGGCGGAAGCGTAGTGAAGCGAGGAGAACGGGATTCGCATCTCTGCGAACCAACCGTGTCCGTCGATCCGTGTGGCCGCGTCGTAGTGGAAGTCGGGCCCGGTGTCCTCGGTCTGTGTGGCTTCGGTGAAGATTCCGTCGTTCTGCACTCCCCGCGGGTTGACGCTGAGGCGGTAGGCGGCGCGTCGATCCCCGCGAGTGTCGAGCATGACCTGGACCAGGTCCTGCTGGTAGTGGTCAACGCGATCGCGATCGGAAAACGGCGCGCGAATCTTCGCTGGCTCTGGGTCGTCGCAGTCGAAGGCGACGTACAACGCTTCGTCATCGAAGGTGAGCCAGGCTCGGGTGCGCGCCTTCGGCGTGGAGTTGTCTCCTGGTTGAGTCTCGAAGAACTCCTCGACCGCGGCGGCGCCGACCCAACCCGAATCGGAAAGATCGCCGTCGATCTCGATCTCGCCGCGAGTCTTGGTGATATGCAAATCAGGATTTGGAGCTTCGGCATGGGCCGTCACGAGGTTGATGAAGAGGATCGACGCGATCCACCAGCGATGCCGGGTCGTGGCCGCCCTCGGGGCATTCAAAGCTGGGGCGACGCTCCACGCGGTCCGGGTCGACATCGGCGGATCATGGTTGCGCGCAGAGATAGAATCAAGCTCATCGCGCAGCGAGATCGCTCGCATCACCCCAAAAGTCGTCGCCAAGACACGAAATTGGGTGGCTCGACTAAGCACGCAAGCCCCCTCCACCGTCCAAGTAGCCGACAAGGAGGATCGTCCATGCGCACTGCCACGGTTTCAGGATTGGTGCTGGGTATCTCGCTCTCGATCGTTTCGAACACGGCGTTGGCCGGTGGCGACCAATGCCGCCGCGACGAAGCGGCCACAAGGACACGGGTCGTTGGTGCAGAGTTGTCGGCCTTCGAGCCGAACCACGTTTCGGGAGCGGATGCCGGCAAGACCACCTGCCCGATGTGCCGCTACGGCGACAAGAACGGCGTCTTGGTATGGATCAACGGCGATCCGAGCGAGGGGTTGAGTCGACTCGCGCTGCGGTTGGAGCAAGAGATGACGGCTCGCGCTGCCGACGGTTTCCGCGCGTTCCTGATCTTCACGAATCCGAATCGAGAAGCCGGCTCTGCGTATGCGGCGCGACTGAAACGCTGGGCAGAGTCGACGCGGCTATCGAAGGTGGCCGTGAGTTGGGTTGCGCGGCCCGATGATCCGAAGACCGCAGGTCTTTATGGAATCGATCCGTTTGCAACGAACGCGATCACCGGAATCGCCTATCGCAACCGGCGTTCTGCCGGCAGAATCGACAAGCTGCCAGCCGGCGAGGCGGGCGCGCTGGAGTTGGTGGCGATGCTCGGAGCGACCAAGACCGCGGGACGATGAGGACGGCAGCGCTGCGGCAATTTGGTATTGCAGGCGCAGCGCCCCGGCGATGCACCACACCCGGGCCAGTGGCTGTCAAATCCGACATCGTCAGGCGCGCGCAGCACTGATGAAAGGCGCGAGACTCATGCAACGATCGTTCGCCGTGAAAGCGCACCAACCAGACGAGCCGTCGCTGATCGCGGCGGCTCGCGCTGGTGAACGATCGGCGTATGAGCAGTTGTACCGACTCCATGTCGGGAGGATTCACGCGGTGATCGTGCGATTGGTCGGTGTGCGTGAGGTTGCCGAAGACCTGACCCAGGACGCATTCGTACGGGCCTGGCAATTGCTGAAGGAGTTTCGTCAGGACAGCGGCTTCGGAACGTGGTTGCATCGCATCGCTGTCAATGCAGCGCTCGATCATCTTCGCGCCCAGAAACGTTGGGGCTCCGAGATCCTCGACTCCGAAGCGAGCGCGCTCGTGAGAGACAGCGATCTTCGCCTCGATCTGGCGCGCGCGATCGAAATGCTCCCCGACCGGATGCGAGCCGTCTTCGTACTTCACGATGTCGAGGGGTTAGACCATGCGGAAATCTCGCAACGCCTCGATGTGGCGGAGGGGACCTGCCGCGCACAACTGTTTCAAGCCAGGCGGATCCTCCGCGAGTTGCTTGGAGGTGAACGACCATGACCGATCAAGACCGCGATCGAATCGTTGAAGTCGATCAGCTCCCGCGCGAGATCGAGCCCAGCCATGATTTGTGGCCCGAGATCGACCGCAGGATCGGCGACTCGCCACGACGACCACAGCGCTGGTGGTTGCTTGCAGCGAGCCTTCTGATCGCGGCTCTCGCGCTCGGTGTGTGGGTCTGGAGATCGCCGCGATCTGGCAGGATCGATGATGCCGGTTGGACGGCGAGCCTCGGGAACAAGACTCAACCGTTCGCGCTCGGGGATGTGATCGAGACCGCCGCGGGTGAGACCGCGGTCGTCGGACTCTCGGACTTCGGGCGAATCAACGTCCGGCCCGGCAGCTACCTCCGCCGTGAGAAAGGGGTCAACCTGGAACATCGCTTCACGCTCGAGCGCGGAGAAATCGAAGCGTCGATCGACGCTCCGCCTCGGTTGTTCGTGGTGCAGACCCCGGCCACCACCGCGATCGATCTCGGCTGCCACTACACGATGCAGGTGCAGACCAACGGTGACACGCTGCTACACGTCTTGAGCGGACGCGTGTCACTTTCATCCCCGCTCGGCGAAATCGAGGTACCGGCGGGTGCGATCTGTCGCGCGCGTCGCGGGGCGGCGATCGGCATTCCGTACTACGCCGACGCACCGGAAGCGCTTCGATCGGCCCTTCGGATGATCGAAGACGGGGATGTCTCTTCCGAGGCAGCGCAGCGGTTGATCGCAGCGGCGCGCGAGCAGGACATTGGATCGTTGGTGCACAGTCTGCGTCGCTTCGACATCAGCGAACGGGAGATTCTTGTTCGTGAGGTGATGCGACATCCTTCCACGCCGGAGGGGCTGGATGCTCGAGCGCTCGTGGAGTTGAACGACGCCGCGATCGCGCGCGCAACCAACGCCTTGATGACCTCCCGTGGCCTGCCGCCCTGATCTTGCCGACAACAAGTCGGGCAGCACGAGTCGCCGAGTGAATGGGGCGGTGTTGTTCCGGCATCGCTGCATTCATGACCCGGACCGCTGCCGTAAGACCAGCAGCTGCGCGACTTCACATTCGAACCGAGTGCCGCACTAGCGGTTACCGAGCACGTGTGCCGCGAGGATTCGTTCGCGCGTCTCAGTCCACGCCGTAACTGCCAATCACACCGACGCCTGGAACACTGACGTAACCTGCCGAGCCATCGCTAGTGTAGTTGCCAGAGCTGAAGCGGGTGTTCCAGCCGTTGTCACCACCGCGTTGACCGCCGTAGTTGCCCCGCTGCTGCACGAGCTGATACAGATTTCCGAGCGGAACGTCGTACCCCTCGTAACCCACGTTCCCTTGTGAGTCGAACCAATAACGGCCCGGCATGACCGTCGTGCCGATCAACTGCGCCCAGGTGTAAACCTCGGCGAGCGGCAGGTGTCGTCCATTGATGAACACGTTGGTATTGCCGGCGGAGCAGTTGGGATCGAGCGAGCCAAAGGACTGCCCGGCATGCATGAACGACACCGCGGGCCCGCCTTGTTGTCCAAACAATCCGCTGCGACTGTCGTACCACCACGACCCAGCACCCGGATAGCTGCCGTAGCGCGATCGAAACTCTTCGAGTTGCTGTGCGGTTAGCGTCTGACCATTCACCACAACGTGGGGGAGCGTTGCACTCGGCGGTAGCGGTGGCGGGGCAGGGGGGAGGTTCGTCATCTCGGTACTCGGCGCCTGTTCAGTGCGCGGTTGAGGGTTGGAAGGGTTGCTGCATCCGGTGAGCAGAAGGGTAGCGCCGAGCAGCAGTGGAAGGAACAGATTGCGGTCACTCATCGTCCGGCTCCTGGCAGCCAGTATGGGCCGCCTTCATCACGATAAGACGATGCCGATGCCGAGAATCCCCACGGTTGGCAACGAGATTTTCGAACCACGAGCTTGCCCGTGTAGATACCGGCAGGCGGACGCGGCCGGAAAACCTTGCGCGTGCTTTGCCGCGGAGCGCCGCCTGAGGATTTTTCCTGACCGGTCGCGCCGCCGGTTCTTGTCGTGGCAGACAGCCGAACATCAACTACGCGAACTTCACTTGGACCAGCCTGTCGCGACTTTACAACCGCACGAGGAAATCATGATGCTCTCGACCCTGCTTCTACTCAGCCTTCCACTGAACTTCGCGGCGGTCTTCCCCACGACCAACACGGCCGCTGCGCCAGCGGCTACTCCCAGAATCGCGGACACATTGCCGCGACGCGGCGCACTCGGCATCCCGTTCAGCCCAGTGACTTCAGATCTGAACGCAGCGAACAATCTGAAGCCAGGCGAAGGACTTCTTGCACTGAAACCACTGCCCGGCCTCACCGCCGAGAAGGCTGGGATTCAAGCTGGAGACATTCTGGTTGCATTGAACGACAAGCCAGTGGGCCCCTCCACGATCAGCACCGCACTGTTGGAATTTCGTGCTGGGAACGAACTCACGTTCAAGGTGATCCGCGACGGCAAGCCGTTGGTGCTCAAAGCAGCGCTGAGCGAGAAACCGAGAGACCCCGGCAACAGCAACTACGAAGTGATCTACAGCCAGGTGTTGTCGAACGGCAATCGAATTCGAACGATCATCACCAAACCTAGGAAGGCAGGCCTCCACCCGGCGCTGTTTTTCATTCAGGGCTTCTCACCTATTTCGTATGACTACACTTTGGAAGGAGCCAAGGGCGATGTCTCGACGATCGACGGACCGCTCCTATTCGAGTTTGCCAATTCAGACTTCGTAACGATGCGTGTCGAGAAGCCGGGAGTCGGCGACAGTGAAGGCGGGCCGTTTGCGGATCTTGACTACACCACCGAGCTCGACATCTATCGGCAGGCGTTGGCGCAGCTCAAGTCGATGCCGGGCGTGGACCCCAACAGGGTATTCATCTTCGGGCACAGCATGGGCGGTGCATTCGGACCCATGATCGCCAACGAGAGCCCTGTCAAAGGGATCGCTGTTTACGGCACGGCCGCGCGCACTTGGTATGAGTACCTGCTCGACACCATTCGATACCAAGGGCTGGTTGCGGGCGCGACGTTCGAAGATACCGACGCTTCTGTGCGCCAGGGATCTCGATTGATGGCGTTGGTGTTTCTGGAGAATCAGTCGGTCGAGCAAGTAAAGCAGTCTCACCCCGAACTGTCGGCGCTAGCAGACGCCTACTTTCCTGGTGGCCTGTTCAGCGGCAAGACACTCGAGTTTTGGCGGCAACTGAATCAAACCAACTTCGCGTCGTACTGGGCCAAGTGCAATGCGCGCGTACTTGCCGTGCGCGGCAGTAGCGACTTCGTCACGTACGATGCCGATCACAAACTCATCGCCGACATTGTGAACAGAGCGAATCCAGGGTGGGGGAAGTTCGCGACTGCACCCAATTCGGATCACCTGTTTCACGACTTCGCTTCCGAGCCGGAGAGCATGAAGAACTTCCAGCACGGCACGTTCAATCACTCCTTCACCACGATGCTGAAGGATTGGATTGCGGAGGTGCTCGCCACGCAATCCTGAAGCGGTGTGGATGGTGTCGTGAGGGGAGCGCTCACGAACTCGCGGCACTGAGTGGGTCGTCGAGGGAGTTGGAGGAACTGAGGGCGAGCGGGCGGCTGCCCTCACCTTGCGATGGATGGTTGTATACGGGCTGAGGAGGTGCTGGGATTTCGACCTCGGAGAGTCCTCGCGGTAGTTGCGGCATGAGGGAGTGAGAGCGCGGTGAAGCACTGTTGACCGTTGCGACCGTCCCTTCGATGGCCTGGCTACTGCAGCAGAAGGGTGAGGAAACCGTCGACAGCGTCGAGCATCTCCTTCCGTGAGAAAGCCGCGTACCGCGTAGGTTCGGTCTCTGCAATTGCGTTCACATGCGATCGGGAGCGCTCAGCGTCGTTAGGCGACCAGGCGCTCGACTAACTGAACCAGAATCCGTCGCTGAGTTCGATCTTTGTCGTGACACCGGAGGGGCTCCTTGCGTTGAGACAGCGCGGCGCGCTGACGAGAATTCCGTACAACTGACTTGTGCAGGCGGATCGGTCGCAAGGCGTGCGTTGGGCCAATCGAGGCGGACAATGCGCGGCGATACTGTGTGTCGGCTCAGCAACCTGGTCTCATTGGAGTCGAAATCTGTCTGCCGCGAGAGATGTGAGCGCAGCTTGATCGGCGTGCATTGGAGGTAACTCCGGTCGGCGTCGAGAGGAGTCCACGTGTTCGAGGCCGCGCCGTACGCAAACCACCAGGCGCAAGGTTCGCAGATCATTCGAATCAGCGACGACGCGCAGCAAGCCGATCGATTTCGCGAGTTCGTTGCCGCCCACTAACTAGCGTGGCCAAAGGTGCTGGTCGACCGACTCGACGATCCGCGAATCTCCGATCTTCACGTAACGTACAATCCATCGAGTTTTCTGGTCGATCGCGTCGGCGTCGTTCAGCCGGCCATCGGTCAGCTCGACTTTCAGGCCCGCGTGGATTCGATGTTCGCCGGCAAGCACAAGCGAACCTCGAGCACGACGAACCTCCGAGATGAAGAACATCTGTTGTGATAGCCGTGCACGTGAGAGGCTGGGGTCACGAGCCGGCGCGCGGGCTCGCCTACGCTCTTCCGGTGGCGCGTCATCAGTGTTGCGCTAGGTGGTTTTGAGCAGACTCTGCGAGTTCACGCCGTGCCGGTGCAGCATTGTGTGCCAGTCTGCCACCTTGATCGATCCATCAGCGAGGCGCTGCACGATCTCTGAAGGCACCCACGTGATTTCCCCTTTTCGTGCGCTCGCGGGCGCGCCGGGCGCTGATTCGAGGAGCCAACCATCTCGCTGGAGTGCCAGCAGCAAACCGATACCTGCGACCCAGCGCACGAACCGCACGCGTTTCTCGAGTTCCTCACCGACATTGCCGAATTGCGGCAGGTTTACTTCTAGCGCCGCACTCTCGGCCACGATCGCCGGCAGGTCGGCGACGGTCGCATCGCCCAGCACGATGGCGTTCCTCATGACCTCGTTCCGCCACAACGGCAGCAGAACGGTTGTCGTTACTTCGTTCCATTCCACGCGACGCAACTTCTCAACTTCGGCGGTATCGATAATGAAACCGAGCCAGCGTTGCTCCAACTCGGTGACATTGGAGAGCAGTGAGATCGCGTCAGGCTCGTTCATGGCGACCGGCCCGGATGGAAGGCCTTTCACCGCTGCGATGCGATCGACCAACGCCG
>JAXLQU010000005.1:0-202957 GCA_046331425.1 Acidobacteriota bacterium | reverse complement strand
TCGATGCGCGCTGGCTGCACCGCTTTGGAAGTGGCTCAGAGGAGGGGACGAGCAAGGCGCGACGGGTGCGTGATCTGAATCTGATCGGACTTCCACCCGGACTTCAGGTGCGCGCCTCCAAGCTCGGGCTGAGGCGCGGGACGCTCTTGACCACAGCAGCCAGCGCCGATGCGCGCGATGCGCTGCGCGTGGAGTTGATCCGTGCCGGATACCTCGAGGCCACGCTCGGCTCGGCTGTCACCGATGCGCCGGGACCGTACCGCAATGAAGCTCGGCCGGTTGACGTCACGATCAGCGTGATGGCGGGACGACGCTGGAAACTGACCTTCACCGGCCCCAAGAAACTGATCGAGAAATCGTCCGCAGCGCTCGCCGATCTTTGGTCTCAAACCGGAATCGGCCCTTCCGGTTTTCGCGATGAGGAGTTGGTGTTGAAGGAGGTGCTCGCGGATGACGGCTACTCGGCAGCTGTGGTCGACATCACCGCGCCGGCTGGCCGACGTGAAATCACGGTGGCAATCGACGCAGGGCCGCAGGTCAAGGTGGCGCGAGTCTCGATCATGGGCAACACCGCACTGAGCGAGGAGCAGCTTCAACAACAGGTCCTCTCGCGTCCTCATGGACTGCTCGAGGGCGGAAAGAAGGACGTCTATCGACCTCGCCTGGCACAAGAGGATGCCGACTCGATTCGCAGTCTCTATGAGGAGCAGGGTTATCTCGAGACACAGGTCAAGCTGATCGAGCGACTCAGAAGCGACGGCACGGCGGTGGAACTTTCGTTTGTGATCGACGAGGGGCAGCGATGGACGATCGGTTCGCTGCGCGTGGAAGGGGATTGGCCGGAGGCGCTCGGGCCGGCCACCGCGAACCTGCCGATCAAGAGCGGTGACTGGTATCGCCCGCTGGAACTTGCCGCCGCCGAACGTAGTTTGCGCGATGCGCTCGACGTCGAAGGGTATTCCGAGGCGCGCGTTCAGTCGCGCGTCGAGCCTCGCGCCGGATACCGGCTGGATGCGATCTTTCGAGTGCAGAGCGGGCGCGCGTTGACACTCAGGAACATCCGCTACAGCGGGCTTCAATCGACACGCAGCAAACTGGTCGAACGAGCGATGGCGCTTCAGCCAGGTAAGCCGTTGACTCGTCGTGGCAAGCGCGACACCGAACGAGCGCTCTATCGTTTGGGGCTGTTCCGCCATGTCGATCTGCAGGTCAGCCCGGTGGAGGGCAAGCCGGGGTTCGCTGATCTGATGGTGGCGGTCGAGGAAGTTCCACGATTGTCCGTGCTCACCACGTTGGGTTACGACACGGAAGAGCAGTTTCGAGGTTCGGCATCGATCACGAACGAGAACCTCGCCGGATTGGCACGGACCGGGAGTCTGCAAGGATTTCTCTCGGCCAAGCGCCGCAATCTGCGCGCAACGCTCGAAGATCGATATCTTCGTCGGGGCCGCTTGCTCGGCCTGAGCACCGTCGAGGTGCAAGAGGAAGAGCGCGATGGCTACACGGTGCAAACGGCTGGGTTGACATTGCAGGTGGGGCTGCACGAGCGTGCCCTGGATCGTTGGCAACTGCGTTATGTGCTGGAAGACAATCGATTCTCGGACGTAACGCTGGACAGCAACGCCTTGAGGGAGTTGCTCCTGAGCGGTAACAACGGCACACGGATCGAGCCGATTCGATTGGGAGCCATGATCGGCTCGTTTGTAATCGATCGGCGTGATGATCCGTTCAAGCCGAGCTTTGGTTGGGTGATCCGCAGCGAAGTGGGCGTGTGGAGTTCCGCACTGCTGTCCCAAGCCGACTTCGTGCGCATGACAGGCAGCGCGACGCGGCTCGTGCCACTGAGCCGGCGTTTCACGCTCGTGGGTGGCGTGCGCTTGGGCTGGTCCAAACCGTTCGGCAGTGGAACGGCCGTGCCGCTCTCCGAGAGATTCTTTGCCGGTGGCAGTGACAGTCTGCGCGGATTCGAGCGTGAGAGCGTCGGGCCGCTCGATTCGGTGGGTGGATTGCCGGTCGGCGGCCAGGTGCTCGCGGTAGCCAACCTCGAGTTACGAACCAAGCTGCTCTCATCGCTCGAACTCGTTATCTTCGGCGATGTCGGCAACGTCTGGCTCGACACGAGCATCGACCGCACCACGGCCAATCGGCTTTCGTCGACGATCATCGCTGATCCGTTCGGCACGATGCGCACCGATGCAGGAATCGGAATCCGCTATCTCACGCCGGTCGGCGCGTTGCGCGTTGAGTACGGCTTCAATCTCAGACCGCGCGAGTTCCAACTCCAACCGCCCAACCCGAACGATCCCGATAGTCAGGGGGCATTCGTGAAAGAGGGTCGCGGCAAATTCTATTTCTCGATCGGTGAATCGTTCTGATTCGCCGCTAACGCTTGGTGCGCAGCGAGAGCGCCGCCGGGACCGAGCACCCGGTGTCGCGGCAGGCCTGCAGCGTGAACGTGTAGAAAGTCGCTCGCTTCAGACCCCGCACCTCGAGCTGTGAACTGTTTGGTCCCGCCGTGCCGACCAAAACGGGAGAGCGGTCCCGCGTGCTGGCCCAGAGATCGAATCGTGTTTCGTCGGAGGCAGTATCGGTCCAGGTCAGAACGACCTTCTTTCTTCCGACGAAGGTGGAGCGCAGTTGAATCGGCGCCGCAGGACCGGCCGCCGGATCGAGCCATGGCTGCATGAAGGAAAAGCCGCGTGCGAATCGGCCATCGAGCGTATCGGTGGAGGGGTTGCAGTCGGCGCCGCCGCAGGTGCCGGACAACTGACCAACCACCAGCCCCGCGTCGATCCAGACCGGGGAACCCGAGCTTCCGCCGGCGATCCCCGCCAGCCATGGGTCCTCGTAGAGATACCACGAGCGCGGTGCGTCGCTGCAGATCGTTCCGACCGTTGTGGCCGCCAACGTCTCGCTGTAACTCTGCGGGCCGCCTGCCGGATGCGAGATTCGGCGCAGAACGCTCGCGCCGGGAGAAGCAGTGGTCCAACCCAGAAAGCTCCGACCGGAAGGAATCGACGTCAACCGCAGCAGCGTGTAATCGCTCTCACTGCGGGTGGTCAGTACCGTGGCCCCCACGCTATGGGGAAGGAGTGAGGGGTTGACACTGAATCCGCCGCAGGAGGTGGTTCGATAATCCCATGTCACTTCCAAGCTATGAGCCTCGGGTTCGGAGGAGATGCAGTGGTGCGCCGTAAGGAAGTAAGGGATATCGCTTCCTTCTGCGTCGCCGATCAGCCCGCCGCTACAGACATAAGAACTGGCGCCGCTGCTGAAGACCATTCGACCAACCGCGCGGCTCGCTAGCAACAGCGCGTCGTCGCTGCTCGCGCAGGAAAGATCGAGGGTGCAGCCGGCTGCCTGGCTCGCGCCGCGTGCGGTACCGTCGGTCTCCAACTCGAACAACTCGACCACGTCGTCGATTTGAATCGCGGCGCGCGCCGAGCGTTCCGGCAACACGACCCGCAGCGCGACGGTCTCGCCCGCCAGCGAGGGCGTCCAACTCGAATTGCCCGCGAACTCGAGGCGCTCCCAAACTCCGTCGGGCAGGCTACGAACCGCGACCGCTGCGTCGACGGGCAGATCGGTCGTCAGTCTCAGCCGCAGCGCGTGGGCGCCGCGCACGCTGACGAGTGCCTGCCAGATCGCATCGCCACGCTGTCCCAACTGCGCGACCCCTTCGGCATACCGCCGGGCTTGGTAGGTCAGGTCTTCTCGCCGTAATTCGATCGCATGTAACCGATCGATCCGACGTGAGAAACCGTTTTGCAAGGGTGAGCGGCGGGTGGCGTTCCAGTGGATCAACTCGTTGACGCGTTCCGGCTCCGTTTCGGATGCGGAGGCAAGGTTGAGCCACGGTTCGATCGGCAGGCCGTCGAGCTCGATCAGGGGCGATCTCATGCGATTAGCGACCACTCGAGGCTCGTGTGGTGGACCGCTGCCTTCATGTGGCCGTGCGGAACGGACCTCGTCGCCGGCGGCCGACAACCGCAGTGAGCACACGAGCACCGACACGGCCAACGGCACGGCTCGCGATGAAAGAGGGGAACAGAACATGGCGTCACCTTGATGCTGAAAAGGAGTGCGGCGGCGGGACTATACCGCGGCGACCGAACGGCGCACGCCTGGCTGGACAGCGCGGTTCCCGCCCCGGACAATGCCGACATGCCTGCCATCCTCGGAATCGATGTGGGGACGAAGACGCTCGGACTCGCGGTGAGCGACGAAACCGAGACGATCGCTTTCACGCTTCGCACGATCATTCGCAAGAACATGACGCACGACCTGAAAGAGATCCTGAGCGAAATCGAAGAGCGGAGTGGACGCGAGGTTGTCGTGGGATTGCCTCTGAATCTCGATGGCACCCGCGGTGTGATGAGCGATGAAGCGGACCGGTTCGTGCAGTTGCTGACCGTCAAAGGGTACGTGGTTCATCGTTGGGATGAACGAATGAGTACCGTGTCGGCGGAGCGCGCACTGCTGGAAGCCGACGTGTCTCGCAAGCGCCGCAAGGACGTGATCGACAAGATGGCCGCAGCGCTGGTGTTGCAGGCGTTTCTCGATCAACGCAAGCAGGCCATGCCGTGACGCGTACGACACGAGTGCTGCTGGTGATCTTGGCTCTGGGCCTCGGTGCCCTGGCGCTGGGTGGTGCGACGCTTTCGTATTTGGCGACGCCGTTCGGTAGCCCGGGTGGTGAGCCGATCGTGGTGAGCGTTCCTTCGGGCGCCAGTGCGAAGCAGGTCGCAACACTGCTGGAGAGCAAGGGTGTCGTTTCCAAGGCCTGGGCCTTCGCTTGGTTCCTGCGCCTGTCAGGCTCTCAGAATCAACTCAAGGCCGGCGAGTACGCATTCAGCCTGCCGCTGAGCCCGACGGCGATTGCGCGCAAGCTGAGTCGCGGTGAAATGAACCTGGTCAGCGTGACGATCCCCGAAGGGCTGACGCTCGCCGAGACAGCCAAAGCGATCGCCTCATCCGGCCTGGCCCAAGAGCGCGAACTCATCCGCGTTTTCGGTACGGCCGCGCTGGTACGAGACCTTGATCCCGCTGCGCGGGATCTGGAAGGGTATCTGTTTCCCGAAACCTATCGCTTCGCCAAGGGTGTGTCGGTCGACTCGATCGCCAAGACCATCGTCGACACGTTTCGCCAGCGCTTCGTGCAGCCGGAGGCCGGCGCGATCGCCGGCAGCGGCAGAACGATGCGGCAGTTGGTAACGATCGCTTCGCTGGTGGAGAAGGAAACGGCTGTAGGCGAAGAACGCGCTCGCATCGCCGGTGTGATTGCCGATCGACTCGCCATCAATATGCCGCTACAGATCGATCCAACCGTTATCTACGCGCGGAAGTTGGCCGGTACTTGGGACGGTGATATCAAACGAGCCGATCTCGCGTGGAATCACCCCTACAACACCTACGTGCATCGTGGACTGCCGCCTGGACCGGTCGCCTCGGCTGGATTGGCAGCGCTGCAGGCCGCGCTGGCGCCGCAACGGACCGGTGCGCTCTACTACGTGTCGCGAGGCGATGGCACACACGAATTTTCCAAGACGTTAGCAGACCACTCACGCGCCGTACGCCGCTACGTACTCCAACGCGGGCGCTAGTTCTTCAGGTGTCGTGCAGACGAACTAATCGTTGACATAGGTACTGGTTTCGCGCTCGATGCCATGAAAGTTGATGTCGCGACGCCGATTCTGGTCGGACAGTGATTCGTTGATCTGTGCGTTGGGCAGAACCTCGCCACGCAGATAGCACTCGTAGTGGAAGCGGCAGAACCCGTCCTCGTACACGGTGTCTTGACAGTGCAGCGTTCCGCCCCAGCTAGAGACGAATCGACAGTGATGATGGCCGATGCTCATCGTCGCGAAACCTCCCGGCGGGGACAATAGCACAGCCACTCTGGCCGCGAATGAGCACCCGGCGCTCCGTCGGTTCCGACAAGTGACGACGAGTGTTGAACCGTCGCGTCGTCGGCTCGCGGCGTAGAGGTGTATCGTCGCGGCGTGAGCGAGCGCGCGAAACCGGGCGGGGTGCGGCGAAAGGGGTTCGTCGCCCTGGGATGGCTGCCGGCTCCGGTCGGCGGACCGGAGCGGATGCGCCGAGCGGTGCGTCGGGCACGCGTTGCTACGGCGCTCGGTCCGAGTCTCGCACCGCACCTACTCTCTGTCTCGCTCGATCCCAACGGCGTCGCGGTGATCTGGATGAAGGGCAGTGGTTGGGAGCGTCAACTCTCGACGTTGGAGCCTGAACTCCGCGATGCGATCGCAGGCGCACTCGACGAATCGGTCTCACGTGTCGAGGTTCGATCGTCCGAAGCGGCCCTCCCGACTCCGCCGGCACCACGGATCTCCAGCGACGCCAGCCCCCGCGAACGCCTGATCGACGCGGCGCGTCGCATCCTCACCCGGCGGCCCGACCCCGCGTCCTGATCCGTTCGAATCACCCCGACTCGTTGACACCCGCCCGCCTTGACGGTATTTACGCTGCTCCGCGCCAGAGGTTCTGCGGCGTGCGAGGAACGGGGCGCGCGATTCAATGACCGCCGAACAGCGGGCGACGACGACCGAGTCGGCGCCGATGATCCAGATCGAGAACCTCCGCAAGGTCTACGGCCAATACGAGGCGGTGAAGGGGATCACCTTCACGGTTCGCCGCGGCGAGATCCTGGGCTTTCTTGGCCCCAACGGCGCGGGCAAGTCGACCACCATGAAAGTCATGACCGGGCTGATTCCGCCTACCTCGGGTCGTGTACTGATGGCTGGCCACGACGTTCTCGAAGATCCGATGGGGATGCGCCAGGCAATCGGCTACCTGCCCGAGGCACCTCCCTTGTATCCCGAGATGGTGGTTCGCGACTACTTGGCGTTCGCGGCAGAGATTCGTGCGGTGCCACGACCGAAACGCAAGCCGTCGGTCGACGCGGCGATCGAACGTTGCGGCCTTCAAGAGGTGCGCGACCGTCTGGTCGGAAATCTGTCCAAGGGGTATCGCCAGCGTGTCGGCCTGGCGCAGGCGGTGATTCACGAACCGCGAATCCTGATCCTCGACGAACCGACTGTCGGTCTTGATCCAACGCAAGTGTTTGCGATTCGCCGAATCGTGCGCGAGATCGGCAAGGACCGCACCGTTGTGCTGTGCAGTCACATCCTGCCTGAGGTGCAAGAGACGTGTCACACCGTGGTCATCATCAGCAAGGGTGTGTTGGTGGCGCAGGGGCCGATGGACCAGTTGCTCAAGCGGGGCGGTGCCGGGCGGGTTTTGGTGCGATTGATGAACGCGCCGGCGGACCCTGCCGCGCTGATGACGCTGCCCGCGGTACATCACGTCGAACGGCTCGACGCAGAGCGGCTGCGCATCGATGTCGAGCCGGACGATGCGGCGCGCGCGGCGTTCGTACGCGCTTTGGTAGCGACCGACTACGGGGTGTTGGAGATCACGCCCGAGTCGACCACTCTGGAACAGGTCTTTCGCGATGTGGTTACCGAGGAGGCGCGGGCGTGAACTTCGTGTGGGCGGTTTTCAAGCGCGAAGTGCGTTCCTACTTCGTGTCGCCGCTGGCGTATGCCGCCATGGCGGTATTCCTCATGATTTTGGGTGTGCTGTTCTTGGCTGCCCTGAATGCGTACAACCAGCAGCGAATGATGGCACTGCGCACCCTTGCCAAGGTGACGCCTCCCGAGATGTTGATCACCAGTCTGCTGGGAGATGACGCCGTCTGGGCGCTCTTGATCATCGTGCCGTTGCTGACGATGCGCTTGTTGGCCGAGGAGCGGCGACAGCACACGGCAGAACTGCTGCTGACCGCTCCGATGACGACCCGGCATATCGTGTGGGGCAAGTTCTTCGGTTCGGTTTTCATGTTGCTCTGCATGCTCGCCATGACGCTCTGGATGCCGCTGATGTTGGTGCGACTAGGAGATGCCGATCCGTCGCGAATCTGGAGCGGCTATGTCGGGACGCTGTTGTATGGAGCGTTGCTGCTGGCGCTGGGTCTGTTGGCGTCGAGTCTGACCGAGAGCCCGTTCCTCGCTGCGTTGCTGGCGTTGTTGTTGACAGCGATCGCGAGCGTAGCGGGCGGCTTGGCCGAACTCGTACCGGTGGTTGGATCGGAGCTTCGTCAGTTCACTCCGGGAGAGAACCTCTCCACGTTCGCGTCGGGAGTCATCGAAACGCAGGCTGTCGTCTTCTTCGTCACCGTCACCGCGTTCCTGCTGGAGATCACGGCTGGTGTGGTCGACAGTCAGCGCTGGAGATGAGGCGATGAAGCGACTCGCGTACGTCAGCCTCCCGCTGGGCTTGGGACTTCTGGTCGTGGCGTCCGGCTGGGGCGTGTTGGCGCCGCGCCTGGCTCCCGCGGCCAACACCGCTACGATGATCGTCGGAGCGGTGCTGACGGTCTTAGGGTTATGGGGACGACGTGATGCGCTCTCGGCCCCGACCGGAGGTCGTCGTGTCAAGGTGGGTGCTTCGGCGCTCGCTTCCGCGGCGATTCTGGTGATGCTGCTGTTGTTGATCAACTTCTTCGCAGCGCGGTATCACACGCGCTGGGATCTGACTCGCGGCCGAGACTTCTCGTTGCATCCGGCGACACTCCGAGTGCTGGGGTCGATCGAACAGGATGTCGATGTCTACGGGTTCTTCACCGAAGGACCGCAGCAACGCAACGTCATCCGGGTCGTGCGCGAGCAGTACGAGTCGTTTCGCTATCAAAACAACCGGATAAAGGTCGTGGTTGCCGATCCCTCTCAGCGGCCCGATCTGTTGCAGCAACTCGGCGTGCGCGGCACCAACATGACGGTGGTTGTCTGTGGTGAACGCAAAGTCACCTTCCCCGGCCACGATGAAGCCGATCTGGCGGCGGCATTGTTGGAGGCGACGCGTGCGACCAACAAGACGATCTACTGGTTGATCGGCCACGGCGAGCGGGAGTTGCAGGCCCAAGGGGGGGCCGGCCACCAGCGGCTCGCGGCAGCGATGCAGCGCGAGTACTTCCAGTTCAAAGAGCTCGCGCTCGGTCCGACGGACCGCGTACCGGACGAAGCGGCTGCGCTCGTGCTTGCCGATCCCCGGCGACCGCTGACCGAGGCCGAGGTCGGCGAGATCGATCGCTACCTGGAGCGCGGAGGAAGGGTCTTGGCCCTGGTCGATGCCGACTCCGATCAACTCACCGGGTCACCAGGGCCCGCCGACGGACTGTTGAGTCAGTGGGGAATCAACCCGCTGCCGGCGATGGTCTTCGATCCGCGTTCGCGCACGGGAGAGAAGGATCCTCGCACTGTTGTCGGCGAACAGTTCGGAGAGCATCCGGCTGTGTCGGCGCTGCGTGGTCTGCGCGTGGTGATGCCGTTTGCGCGCCCGATCGATGTTCAACGTGTGATGAATCGCCAGCAGATCTTCCACCATTCGCTGGTCGAGGTCGGCGGCACAGTCACTCCGGGCGCGAGCCCCTATGTGGAAACCGATCTGAGTCGCACCAAGCTCCCCGAAATCGATACCGACGCACAGAAGATCTGGATCGGTCAACCGATCCGTCTGGCCGTCGCCGCGTTCCGCAAGTTCGAGCCGTCGCCTGGGCGGCCCGAAGCGGGAGTCGAGGCTCGACTGGTTGTGGTCGGCGACGCCGATTTCATGGCAGACGCTGCGTGGGATCGCGAGAGCAACGGCGAACTCGCGGTCAACCTGATGCGCTGGTTGACAGGTGAGGAGTTGTTGATTCGTCGTGCCGACGAGAAGCAGTACGCCAAGCAGTCGATGTCGATCGAGCCCGAACAGTTCTCGACCATCATCGCGGTTGTCATCGTTCTGCCGCTGGTGGTCGGTTTGTTCGGCGGGGTTTTGTGGTTTGCCAGGAGGAGCAAGTGAAGACAGGCAAGTTGATCGCAGGTCTTGTGCTTGTCGGCGTGCTTGTCTTGTTTGCGATGCGTGAGTTGAAGCAGGACCAAGCGCAGGGCAAACGACACATCGAAGAACTGGTGTTTCCTTACGCCTCGACCCGAGTTGCCGACCTCAGTTTTGCGCTGACCGAAGTCACCAAACAGGCGTCGTGGGCACGCGACGCGTCCGGCCAATGGATCCTCAGCGCAGGAACGGAGGGTACCGACGCAGCGATCGCGCCGGAACTCGTAGGGGCATGGAGTCGCGTGCGATTCAAGTCGGTGGTCGAGGAGCAGCCCACCGATCTGGTGCGTTACGGATTGAAGCCTCCGGCTGCCTTGCTCACCGCGACGCTCAAATCGACCGCACCCGGAGAAACGGCGCAACGGGTGACGCTCGCCATCGGCAACCCCTCGGAGTTGGAGCCGGCGTTTTACGCGCAGATCGACGGCTTCGATCGCGTTGTTTTGGTCAGCGTCGATGTGGCCGACTTGCTGGGCGGCGTCGGGCGCAAGGCGTTCGGTCTCGAGTCGCTGATTCCCGAGGCGACACATCAGCAGTAAACGATCGCGCTACGGAACCCGGTCGAACGACAGCGAGCGTTTGGTCTCGACACCCTCGCTACTGGTGGCGTGCAACTCGATCGTGTATCGGCCCAGCGGCAACTTCCCGGCCGGGAATTCCCAAGCACGCGGACCGCGCCCGTCTGCGATCGGACCGCCGGAGGCGAATGGTTGAGGTGCGCCGCCGTCGATCGATTGGGTGACGCTCCACGACAGCGCGACAGGGGCATCAGCGCCTCGCGGTGCCGCAATCGAGAGCGCGATCACGACCGGTTGATCGCTCGGAATCACCGAATCCAGCCGCGGGATGACGATTGCAGGCCCCAGTCGAAATGGTTGCGGCGCGGTGCCTTCAGCGACGGCGTCGGCACGACTGATGGCAAGCACCGGCCCGGCGATCGTTGGACGCCGCGGATCGTCGGCTTCCACGACGAGCGAAGACTGAGCCGTGCAGGCGTTGCCTCCCACTCGGTCGAGGACTGCTGAGTTGATGCTCAAATCGCCCGTGGGTAACGCGGCCACGGTTTGGAATCGGATCCAAGGATCGGACCTGTCGGGGGTCGGCTCGGCGACGAAGTTCAGCTCTCCAAGATCGACAACCACGGGACCGGCGCCGCGATCGGAACGCACCTGCGCGTTGACGATGAAGCGACTGCTCAGCTCCGCCGCGCTGCCGTCCCACAACGGCCGAAGCTGAGCCGAACGAACCGCAACCGTGACGGCGAAACTCTCCCAACCGCGTCGGTCGCGCGCGCCGAGTGGGTGCACTACGAGTGCGCCCGTACACGACCCCACGAACTGCTCGGCCTCGACCACGGTGCGAACCAGGTCCTGTTCGTTGGGAACTTCTTGCAAAGCACCGAGGTCCATCGCGGTCGAGAGCTGGGAGCTACCCCACGCGAGTTGATCGAACAGTTTGCTGAACGTCCCACCCGGGAGTTGCTCGAGGTTTTGCTCGGTCACATCGAGCGCGAGTCTCGACAACCTCGGATCGGTACTCAGGCGATAGTCGCCGTCGGTGTCGCGATAAAACGCTACGATGAACTCCGCCGTGTTCGTCGACCGCTCCAGTCCACGGTAATGCCATCGAAGCAAACCCCTTGCCCCGACGTTCTTGTCGCCAACGTCGAAGTTCAGGTTCTGCGAGATATCGAACGGTGGGCCGAGCAGGATGTAGATCTTGCCTCGGTCGGTCTTCCAGCCCGGCTTGGGTGTGTCGCGGAACTTCTGGTTGGACTCCATGACCCGTTGCCAGAAGATCATGCGGGCTTCGTTCTGCGCCGTCCTCGGATCAGGGTCGCGTCGGTCCCAAAATCGCTTGACGAACGCCAGCCTTTCATCGTGGGTCTGGAGCGATCTGAAAAGCCGTGTCTCGGTGCGGTTCATCAGATACCGAACCGGCCCTTCGAACCAATCCTTCAGCGGGTCTTGCTCAGCCTTGTGTTTGGCGGCGAGCCCGTTTGGAGCGGTCCAAAGCGCAACCGCGATCAACACCGCGCACACTCTCGCAAGAGTCTGATTTGACCGGGTTTGCAGCACGGCCCTAAGATAACTGCCTTCGCGCCGTGGCAGCCAATCCCACCGCGCACAAGGAGATCTCGATGCGGTCCACACACCGCAGCGCGCATGGGTGGGCGCTGTCTTGCGCTGCGATGTCGTTCGGCGCGTTGGTCCTGATTGCGAATATCGGCTGTCAGCGTGGGGCTGGGTTGCAAGGCAACACCCCCGATGAGAAGGCGATCGCGGCCGCCAAGCTGGGTCAGAATCGAGCCGATGAAAACGTCCCAGTGCTTCAGAAGGCGATCGAAACCGAGCCAGAGTTGGTGCAGGTGCAAGCGGTCCAGGCGTTGGGACGGATCGGCACCCCGGCCGCCGTCAAGGCCCTCGAAGCGGCAAGCACGAACGAATCCCGGCTCGTACGGATCGGCGTGGCTCAGGCCTTGCAAGACGTGCTCCCCGAGACGTATCCGGAGGCTGCGCGCGTGTTGGTTCTCATGGGGGAGCGGGCCCGGCCCAAGTCGCCCAGTGATGACATCTATCGAGAGGAACGGCGGGCTCTGGTGACCTCGCTCTCGGTGGTCAAGCAGCCCTCGAGTACCGATTACTTGATTGAAAGACTGAATACAGATCACGACCAGAACATCCGCGAGGCCAGCACTCGCACCCTCGGCAGGCTCAAAGACAAGAAAGCAGTCGACGTGCTCATCGATGCCTATGGAAAGGACAACGAGCGGGTACGGGCTCTCGCCATCGAGGCACTGGGTGAAATCGGTGATCCTCGTGGGCTGGCCACCGTTCAGGCGGCCCTCAAAGACTTCGATGCCGTCACCCGAGGCAAAGCAGCGTGGGCTCTCATGCAACTGGTGGGCAAAGAGGCGATTCCAGAACTCAGGGCGTGCCTGGCGAGAGAGACCAACGACATGCCAGCGGTGCGAGCTGCTTATGCGCTGGCGCTGTTGGGTGAGAGCGATGCGGTCGCTTTCTTGGAGGACCGCCTCCTGAATGCGGCGAGCGAGTTGGCGCGTGCAGAGTCGGGCAAAGCGTTGGCGGCGGTTGGCCGCCCCGAGAGCTTCAAGGTCGTCGATCGTGCTTTCCGTGACGATCGCGACGGACTCGTCAAGCGCGAAGCCGGATTGGCAGCGCAGGCCCTTCTGAAGAAGTACCCCGAATTGGCAAGTCAGATTCCAGCACCGACACCGAGTCCTAAAACCAACGACGGCGGAAAGCCCGGCACGCCGTCAAAAAGCTAAGCGTCAAGGAAACGCGACGCCACAAGAGCAGGGGAGAGACACTGATGGCGATGTGGGGTCGAAAAGAACCGGAACCGCCGCGTCCTGCTACCGCGCCCGCGCGCGAACTGGCCGTGAGTCCGCAACCGACAGCCGCGCAGGCGGCCCCCGAGCGAGGTACAGCGATGAGCACGATGGGATTGGAAACACGCAAGGCGATCATTGGTCCTTCCATTCATATCAAGGGCGAGTTGATCGGAAACGAGGACTTGGTGATCGAGGGGCGTGTGGAGGGGGTGGTGCGGCTTCGCGATCATCACCTCACGATTGGCAAATCGGCGCACATCCAAGCCACCGTCGAGGCCAAGTCGATCCGCATCGAGGGAACGGTCAACGGTGACGTGATCGCCGGTGAGCGACTCGAGGTGGCCAATGGCGGCACACTCAACGGCGATATCATCTCGCCCCGAATCGCGATCGCCGATGGTGCGCGTTTCAAAGGCAACGTCGACATGGAAAAGAACGCGCCGCGTACCAGCGTCGCGTCGTCACAATCGCAGGCTCATGCCACGGCTCCGGTTCATGCGGGAGCGCCGTCGGGTACTCAGGCGACGCTCGCCAACCAGAATCGACCTGCGGGCGTCGGTCAGTAACGCACGATGTCTTTGTTCGGGAAGCGCAGCACGACCCCGACGTCGACGACGACCGCGCCGTCGTTGCCGGGAGCTGCGCTTCTTTCACCATCGCGTCAGTTGGCCCAAGCGATCGCCGGCTTGCGCCGCAAGGCGCAAGAGGGGACTCCGCGCGTCCTGCTTTGCGGCCCGGCATCGTCGCGATCGATCGAGACATTCCATGCGCTCGGCTGCCGGGTCACGGTCGAGGGCGACGCGCAGCCGTGCATTCCGCTCGCAGCACTGGACGAGAGCCTCGATCTGATCCTCGGCTTCGACGCCCTCGATCTGCAGTCCGATGCCGATGCGCGAGCACTGGCTGCCGAGTGGGCGCGCGTTCTGAAGGTCGGTGGCGCGCTCTACCTGCTGGCCCGTCGTGAACCGACACAAGCGCCACCGTTTCTGAAGATCGATGTGAGCGAGGACGGGTCACTCAAACTCAACTCGCTGCTGGAGCCGGCACCGACGATCCGGATTCGCCAGAATGCCGACTTCTCGCGGATGGTCGCGCCGCTGATGGTGGACGAGATCGCCCTGCGGCGTGATGGACTGCGCGAGATCCTCTGTCGCAAGCGGGGGTGACGCGCCCCTCTCGCCAACGGGAGTAACGCTTCCCGGCTGGCCGCAACGGTTCGCCGGACCTAGGTTGTTGTTCGTGAAGGTCCGGAGAAAGCCCATGTCATCCACGATTCCGACGCTCGTACTCGCCGGTCGCCTGGAGGCGATCGCATTGGCCGACATCGTTCAGATTCTCAGCGCCGCGCGGCGCGACGGAGTGCTCACGATCGAGCGCGAGGATCCGCCAGAGCAGGGAGCGATTCGCTTCAGCGCCGGACGTGTGGTTGGCGCAGAGATCGCGGGCTCCACCGACCGGGTTGGGTCGGCGCTCTTGCGTCGTCGGGTCCTCGATCCAGATCTGCTGGGCGAGGCGGTGCGTCGCCAGTCCAATGGCCTCGCGTTCAAACCACTCGGCACTGTGCTTTTGGAGATGGGCGCGATCGAGATGGATGTGCTGGCTCAGGTGCTCGCCGAGGAGATCGAAGCCAAGGTCAGCGAGATCCTCACGTGGAACGAAGGAGTGTTTCGTTTCCGGGTGGCGCACGATGAGCTCTCGCGCTCGACCGACAGTTCCTTTGGCGTGGCGCTCGACCCGCAGTCGTTGCTGCTCGAGGCGGCACGCCGCTGGGACGAAGCCGGTCGTGAGCACTAGGTCGAGGACTAATTCGGGGACGGTTCACCCATTACAGGCCGCGATGCGGCGATCGGGTGCGGTGCGGAAATAGGTAGACCGTCCCCGCATTTGTCTGGGAAGAGCAACGCCGCCGGATGATCGGCGGCGTTTTGTTGGTCGTCTCACTGTTGGTGCCCAAGGAGGGACTCGAACCCCCACGGACTTGCGCCCACATGGACCTGAACCATGCGCGTCTGCCAATTCCGCCACTTGGGCACCTGGCTGTTTTGAAGGCCGGGAGTGTAGGGGGAGAGGCTGAGCCCGTCAACTAATCGGCGGGCCCTGACGAGAGCATGCGGCGCAGCGGTTCGGCCAAGCGATGGTCAGGCGGCAGCAGTGCCAAGGCACGCGTCAACAAAGCCCGGCCTTCCGACAGATTCGTTCGGCTGTCGATCAACCATTTGCCCAGTGATAGCAAGGCGCGTGGATCATTCGGCGCCAACTCCATCGCTCGGCGCAGCGCCGCTTGTGTTTCGCGCGGTTCGCCGCGCAACTCGCGCTTCTGTGCGATCGCAAGCCACGCGTCCGCGTTGTTGTCGGCGTCGGCCTTGGTTTGCAGCCGGCGGAGATGTTCGTCCGAGGCTCCGTCGACGTAACGCAGGTAGGAATCGGAGGGTCGTAACGAGAGTGCTAGGTCGAAGCGTTGCGACCACTCTTGTGCGGGTCGTCGCCGTTCGGCGAGCAGCGCTCCCTGGATCGAGGCGTCGAGCGCTCGCCGCGCCAGGTCGAATCGTGCTGCCACTTCCGGCGGAACCGGCTCGGTGATCAGTTTTGTGAGGGGCAAAGGAGCAGCCAAGAGTGCCGCGATCTCGGGAAGCGGCGGTCGGCGCCCGAACACGGCGAAGTGTTCGACCGATGGGTCGTCGTCGGTAACAACCGGCACCGCCCCGGCAAAACCGAGCAACGCGTCGCGGTCGAGTCGGACCGTCGCGAGCAGCGCCGCCGCGTCCTCGAAACCGATTCGTGTCAGCGCCTCGGCAGACTGCGGTGATTGCCACGCACGCTGCAGCGCGGTCAACGACGGCGTCAGCGGACGATCGCTTCCCAACAAGATCAGATCGCGCTCGACGGCCAACACACCCAAGGCGTAAGGGAAACTCTCGGCGAAGGTGCGCACCAACATCCGTACTTCATCCAGTGATTGCGAGTGCAACGGGATCCACTGCGCCACGACGCCGCCGGGGGTAAGCCGCCGCAAGCTGAGCTGATAGAAATCGCGCGAGTAGAGCGAGACGACGCCCGCGTCCCGGGGCGGCGGCGGTTCGAGCGTGATCACGCCGTACGAATCGCGCGCGGCGAGCAGTGCATGTCGTCCATCCTCGATCGCGAGCGTCACACGCGGATCGGACAAAAGCCCCCGATTCGCAGCTCGAAACAGCGGGTCGACATCCGCCACTTCCGGCGAGATCTCGACCACATCGAGGTGACGAACCTGCTCGTGCGCAATCACCGCCGAGCCGGTCATGCCGGTGCCCAAACAAATCACCAAGGCGCGCTGGGGCGCAGCGGAATACATCACCGGCAGGTGCCCGAGCAGACCCATATAGCGCTGCGCGTACAAATGAGTGCCGGTCAAGCTGGTCTGGTTGGTCACCAGCCGCAAGAAATCGAGTTGCTCAGGGTTGTCTTCGTGCACAACCGCGATGGTCTGCACCGGCCCCTCACGAAATTCCAAGATCTTGCTCTCGGTGCCGCTGAATCGTGACTGAAACGCGGCTCGGGCCGGATCGACGCCGCTGGCGAGCAGAATCCCGATCACGCCACAAGCCACAGTCGCAAGCAGAATGTTGCGATCGAGCTTGGCGGGCCGGTCGGCCAGCAACACCACCGACACACCGACCAAGAGCGCCAACACGGTGAGCCACTGCACGGTGCCGGCAGTGCCGAGCAATGGAATCAACACCAACCCGCCGAGCGCCGCACCGAGCACCGCGCCCAGCGTGTTGAGCGCATAGGCACGGCCGAAGCGACCAGCGACTTGCGTGGGCGTTGTGCTCGCAACGCGGGCGACTGCCGGCACGATGGCGCCGAGTGCGATCGTTGCGGGCAGCAACACCAGAACGCAGAACGTGAACTCGTTCCCGTATGAGAGCGCTTTGGGGATCGGGAGCCAGGCCGGCAGCCGTGCGACGCCAGTGCGACCGTAGAGCTCGAGCAAGCGAAGAGAAAGCCCTGCACCGAGTGCGAGTGCGCCCAAGGAAAGCGCGACGAAGGCCGACGGGCGTTTGAACCTGGAAGCGATCAACGCGCCGCCCCAGCTTCCCAAACCGATCCCGATCAGAAACGCTGCGAGCATTGCGGCCAGCGCGTAGACACTCGAGCCGAGCAGCACCTGCAGAATCCGAAAGACCGAAACCTCGAGCGCGAGGCCGACAAACCCGCTGGTGAAGTAGGCAAGCGTCGTGAAACCCAGCAGTCGAGGAGCGACCGCAGACACAAGACGCGGCGGCTGTTTGATCGAAACGTCAGGTCGCACCGAGTCGGATCGACCTTTCCGTGCAGACAGCTGCCAGGCGATCGCGCCACACGCGATCTCGATCGAGCCCGACGCCAGGACCGCACCCGAGAGTCCCCACCACTGGACGACCCAGAACGCAGCGAGCAACGCACCCGCTGCGCCACCGAGCGTGTTGAGTGTGTAGAGCGCGCCGATCGCGCGCGGTGCGAGCCGGCCGTTATCGACCGCCCAGCGCGCGAGCAGCGGTAGCGTGGCGCCCATCAGAAACGTCGGGATCGCCAGCGGCAACACGGCCAGCAACACGCGCCACGGGGTTGCGAGCATCGGCAGCGGATCGCCGCTGGCCAGCGCCGCCGAGAGTGGTGCCACGAGACGACCAATCAAGACGACGGTCAGCCAGGCCCACACACCGATCACGCATTCGGCCCACGCAAACCACACCAGCGTGCGAGCAGGGCGTCGATCGGCGATCGATCCGGCCCACAACGAGCCTGCGCCGAGCCCTGCCATGAAGACACAAAACGACGATCGTGCCGCGCGCCGAGGAGCCCAACGCCAAAGCGAGCCAGCGTGACCAGACGGTTTCGTTCACCAAGGCCGCCACGCCGGAGAGGAAAAAAAGCGCCGCAACGATCCATGCCGTCGATCGATCCTGCGTCTTCCTCTCCGGCGCCACGGGCGGCCTCCTCATCACGGCCGACGCGGTTCGAGCCCGTCGCGGCAAAAGAGGTGGAAGAATACCGGCCCTCCGACCCGCGTGCAGAAAGGACCCGTCGTGCCGACCAAACTTCCAACGGCTCATCGAGCTCGAACGCCTGCTCGAGGCCGAGCCTGGCCAGGCTGCCTTGAGTGCGGCAGAGATCGCGGCTCGTTGTGGACTCGCCGCCCGGTCACGCGCCGGACTGCGCCGATTACTTCGCCAATGGGTCGATGAGGGACGGCTGATCGCACTGCGTGACAAGCGGTTCGCCAGCAACCGCAAACTCGGTGATGTCACAGGCCGGTTCTCACGGCATCCGGCCGGGTTTGGATTCGTGGTGCCGGACGACCCACAGCAGGAGGACTTGTTCATTCCACCTCCGGCGCAAGCAGGTGCGGTGCATGGTGATCTCGTCGCCGCCCGCGTGGTCGATGTTCGCTATGACGGCAAACGCGAAGGCCGGGTGGTGCGCGTTCTGAGCGGCTCGCTGCGGACTCTCTTGGGAACGTATCGCAAAGCGGCCGGTGGTGCGGGTGTGGTCGACCCGCTGGATGCGGGTTACGGGTTTGGCGTGCTCGTTCGCAAAGAAGACAGTGGACAAGCACAAAGCGGTGAAGTGGTTCGTGTGGCGCTGACGTCGACACCGCGTGCTGACGAGCAAGCGTTCGGGAAGGTGTTGGAGCGACTCGGTCATCCGGAGGAGCCGGGTGTCGATGTCGCCATCTTGATTCGCAAATACGGTTTCGCGACGGAGTTTCCCGAGGCCGTGCAGCGCGAGGTCGATCGTCTGCCCGGGACATCGGACCGTTGGCTATTGGAAACGCGCGAAGACTTCACGGGCGAAACGGTTGTCACCATCGATGGCGAGACAGCCAAGGACTTCGATGACGCGATCTGCGTGACGCGCTTGGCGGGCGGAGGGTTTCGCTTGCAGGTTCACATCGCCGACGTGGCCTGGTTCGTGAGCGAGGAGAGCGAACTCGACACCGAAGCGCAGCGTCGAGCGACGAGCGTCTACTTCCCCGGTCGTTGTGTGCCGATGTTGCCGGAGCGGTTGTCCAACGATCTCTGCTCGCTGCGGCCCGATGAGATTCGATTGACCCAAGGAACCAGCATCGACTACGACAAATCGGGGAAGGTGCTCGGTGCACGGTTTCACGATGGGTTCATCCGCTCCAAGGCGCGCCTGACCTACGAGGAGGTTGCCAAGATCATCGAACTTCGTGAGCCAGCAGCGCGCGAAGCACGTCGCTCCTTGGTGCCGATGCTCGACGCCGCGGCCGAGTTGGCGGCGTTGCTCGCACAGCGCCGCAAGCAACGCGGTGCGATCGACTTCGACCTTCCCGAGCCGGAAATACTGTTCGACCTCACCGGCAAAGCGACGGACATCGTGGCTCGCAGTCGCAACGCCGCACACCGCTTGATCGAGGAGTTCATGCTGGCAGCCAACGAAGTGGTGGCGGCTGAACTCAAGCGCAAGCGTGAGCCGACACTCTACCGAGCGCACGAGAAGCCGGACGTCGGTCGTGTGATGCGCAGCGCCGAGCTGCTCGCGGGGCTCGGGTACGAAATCCCAGAGCCATACGATCAGATTCGCCCGGCGCATCTCGCGGCGCTGGTGAATGCCGCCAAGGGCCGGCCCGAAGAACCGTTCGTGGCGCGTGTCGTGCTGCGCACCATGGCGTTGGCCCGTTACGACGAGCACTGTCTTGGTCACTTCGGACTGGCGCTGCGCAACTATCTGCACTTCACCTCACCGATTCGTCGCTATCCAGACCTGGTGGCCCATCGCGCCTTGCGACGATTGCGCCACAACCTTCGAGGCTCTGCCGCAGAGCGCGAGGAACGGGCTGCGAGACTTGCCGACTCGGCCCTCGAATGTTCGCGCTTGGAACGCGAGGCCGAGGCGGCGGAGCGCGAATCGATCGCATGGAAGAAAGCGGTTTATATGTCGACGAGAATCGGGGACGAGTTCCCAGGAACGGTCGTCGACGTATCGCGTAACGGACTATTGGTGGCCGTCGCTGATCCGTACTTCGAGGGGCTCGTGCCGATCGCTCGAATGGGGACAGAGTTTTGGAAGCACGATCCGAAGCGGCATTTGATTCGCGGCGCTGAAACAGGCGCGACCTTCAAGCTGGGCCAGCGTGTCGATGTGTTCGTCGAAAGAGTCGACGCGCTTCGTCACCTGATCGACCTTGGCCTGGTCGGTGCGCGCGAGTCCGAGCCCCGCCGTCGTGGGGACCGGAGCAAGAAGCCCGGTTCGAGGTCAGGCGCGGCGAAGAGCACGCGGGGAGAACGAACGCGCAAGCAGCCGCGACGAGGCAGGCGCTAGCCGATGATGGCAATTGCCTTGTCGGGGATTTCGAGAGACTCGTCTACCGGGATCGCACTCGGAGTGGCCCGGCGGGCCCCACGCGGACCCTCGGCTTGTAGCGGCGACGGGCTCGCGGTATCGTCCGCCGGCACGAATGGGAGGCGCTCTCCATGAGACCGCACGTTCTGGAAGTTACCGATGAAGTTCCATGGATTCGCCGCGTCACGGTGGTTGTGAGTCTGGCGATCCTTACCGTGATCGGCGCGAAGGTTCACGCACCGCTGACGTTTCTACCGATCACGCTCCAGACAGCGGCCGTGGTGTTCGCCGGGCTATGGGCAGGCTCGCGCCTCGGTGCGGCGGCGCAGATCTCGTACCTGATCATGGGTCTTTCCGGTCTTCCCGTGTTTGCAATGCCGGGAGCCGGCCCGGCCTACTTCGCCGGTCCGACCGCAGGTTACTTGCTCGCCTTCCCGCTGGGCGCGTGGCTGGCGGGACGTGGGACCAAGGGGCGATTCGTAGAACGGCTTGCTTGGTCCGTCGCGGGTGTCTGGTCGATCGTCCTGTGTGGTGGCGCCTGGTTGGCGCTCAGTACCGGCATCGGTCAGTTCTCCGCCGGTGTGTTGCCGTTCCTGCTGCCGGAAGCGCTCAAAGCACTGTTGATCGCCGCGGGGGTCAGTGCGCTTCCCGCTCGCTGGCAACGCTCTGAGTGAGATCGCACGAGCGTCAAAACGCTCGACTTGGAGTCGACTGCGGCTGAGGAGTTTTCTCACGACGTCGTAGAAAGTCGAAGGGGATCACCGCGGTCGGCGATCCCCTCGAGTAATTTCAGTAACCAACGCCAGTTTCGCGCACCTGTTGCTTACAGGCCGAGAACCGCATTCATGCATCAACCGAGCAGTTTGTTCGCCGCTAGCGTCAATCGCGATTTGTAGCGATCTGCCGTGTTGTTGTGGATCAGCCCGTGACCCGCCGATTTGTCGACCAGGCCGAGCGTCACGGTAAGTAGGCTCTTGACCGTGTCCTTGTCGCCCGCCTCGATCGCCGCACGGAGCTTCTTGATGCCGCTGCGCATCCGGGTACGTCCGTCACGATTGCGATCGTTGCGCTTTTGGTCCTGACGAGCCTTCTTCGACGCCGACTTGTGATTCGCCATTGCGGTTGGATGCCTCTGAAGATGCCGGGGGGAGCCCCGGAAAAAAGCCCGCGGATTCTGCCCATCCCCCCGAAGCTTGTCAAACGAAAACGGTCAGACCTTGACCCCTTTGCGGCGCAGGAACTCGCGGGCCGATTGCGCCTCCGGGGTCCCCGGGTGACTCTCGATCACGCGCTTCAGAAGGCTGGTTCCTTCCTCACGCCGACCCGAATCGAACATCGCCACTCCCTTGCGGACCTCCGCTGCCAACCGTTTCTCGCCGTTGGGCCAGTTGGAAATCACGGCGTCGAAGGCATCGATCGCCTCGGAGGTCTTCCCCTGGGAAAGCAGCGTCTCTCCGATCCAATACTGGGAGTCGTCCGCCAATGGTCCTTTGGGGTCGGCGGCCAAGGCCTGCTGGAACCCTTCGAGCGCCAGATCGAACAACCGCCGTGAGTAGTCCGCGTAGGCCGCCTGAAATGCGTCGCTCGGGGAAATACCCGGATCGACCGTTCGCGGAGAGGAACTCGACGCCGTCGTCGGGACAGACCCCGAGGTGGCGGTCGCCGTGGACGGATCCGGATTCGCACTCGCGCCGCCGGGGCTCGAGGGTGCGACCGGTCCGCTGCGATTCGCGCCGGTGTTGCCCAACGAAAGCCGCAAGGCGCGGATCTCCGCGAGCGCTTCGTCGAGCCTCGTCTGCGACACGATCATCGCTTCCCTCAAAGCACCGACCTGAGTTTCGAGATCTTGTGTTCTGGACGCCGCCTCGGCACACGCGGGAGAGACTTGCTGTTGTTTCAGTGCGGCGTCGAGTCTAGCCATCCCCTCGAGCAATCGAGCGGTGTCCTTCTGAAGCTTGAACAGCTGTTCTCGGACGTCGGCATCGTCACTGGCGGTAACCGCGGCCAACGATGATCCTCCGATCGCAAGGCAGGCGAGTGTCAGCACGACGCGATTGTTCACGGAGCCTTCTCGAACTCGGCGCGGCGATTGACCGCGTAGGCAGCCTCTGAACTTGCCGTGTCGACGGGCTCGGCCTCACCCTTGGAGACGGTCGACAACCGACTCGCTTCGACCCCGAGCCGGACGAGCTGGTCTTTCACGATCCGCGCACGCTTGGCTCCCAAGTCGAGGTTGTACTCGATGCTCCCGCGTTCATCGCAGTGCCCCTCGATGACCACTCGCACCCCGGGTTTGGTACGAAGCCAGGCGGCGTTCGCGGTGAGGGTCGCGAGCGCTCGGTCCGAGAGCGTGAAGCTGTCGTACTCGAAATAGACAGTGGCCATGTTGGTCGCGACCTCATCGGCGTCTCGATTACCGATGGCTGCCTCCTCGGCGTTCGTGTTCTCCGTGTCGCCGAGCGGTTTCTCCGCGAAATCGCTTCCGATCGGCTCGGCGGTGGAGTTCGATTCGGAGCCACTCGGGTTGCCTCCGTCCGGCTTCACCGGCGTTGGCGTGGCGGCCGATGTAAAGTCGGTCTTCTTCTGACAACTACCTCCACCCAGCAACAGCAGTGCGGCGACGGAGATCAGCAGAGAGGGCAAGAATTGGGAGCGAGGATTGGTCGTCATGAATGAGTGTCCTTTCAGCGCGCTTGCGCCGGACTCCAGTCGGGCGTGACGGCGGCCGAGCCTTGGGTCAGACGGCGAAGGCCTGTGCCATCGATTCGTATCGTATAGATGGAATAACGTCCATCCATGTTGCCGCTGAAGACGAGATGTTTGCCGTCGGCCGCCCAGCGTGGATTCTCTTTGTTGCCGCGGCCGCTGGTGATGACCGTTTCCTTGCCGGTCTGAAGTTCATGAATGACCAACTGGAACGTCCCTTCGATTCGACTCATGAATGCGACCCGCCCGCCATCGGGCGACCATGCGGCCGACTCATTGTACTGACCCTGATAGGTGAATCGCCGCAGGTTGGTTCCGTCGGCACTCATCAGGTAGATCTGCGGCGAGCCCGAACGATCGGATGTGAACGCGAGCTGGTCGCCGCTCGGGGACCAGCAGGGCGATGTGTCGATTCCGGGATCACGCGTGAGGCGCGATTCGCGCCCGCTGATCAGATCGTAGAGATAGATTTCGGAGTTGCCGTCACGGTCGGTTGTGAATGCCAGCTTCGTGCCGTCTGGCGACCAATCGGGGCTGGCGTTGAGATCGCCGCCACCCGGGCGCAACTGCGTGATCGTGCCGTTTTCGTCGAGCAGATGGAATTGTGGTCGCTTGCTGAGGAAGGAGACGAACGCGAGCCGCTTGCCGTCGCTCGCCCAAGCCGGCAACAGATTGATGACGCCGGTTTTGGTGAGTTGGCGAACGCGCGCGCCGTCGTAGTCCATCAGGAATACCTCTTTGGCACGCCCGACATCGCTGACATAAGCGATCCTGGTCAGAAAGATCCCCGTCTCGCCCGTGATCCGGTTGAGAATTTCGTTGGCGGCGCGATGCGCCAATCGCCGAAGATCGTCGGGGGCTCGTCCGCGATAGGTTCGATCGAGCCACAACTCGCCGGCCTTCGTCTCGAAGACCTGCACGCGTAGGTCGGCCGAGGTCCCGTCGATCCGGAGCGTCAGCAGCCCCAGATATTGCGCACCGACACCGGCCCACGACTTCGGGTCGTTGATGCGTGTCGCGTCGATTCTTCCTTCACCGGTCGGATCGAGTAGCTCGAAGCTCCCACTGAACTCCAGATCGGCTCGTACGATGTTTCCGACGTCGCCGGCTTGTGTTGCGGCGGCCCCTCCCAAGATCGCTACCGGCGGCAACGCCAGTGCGTACTTCTGCTGCGCTTGACCGACGATGGTGCCCTGGAGTTTCTCGTTCGGGTTGGGCGTCTGTGAATAGGCCTGTCTGGCGTGCAGCGACGTCAACGCCAGCAGCGCGAGTGCAAGACATGTTGGGCGACTCACCAGGTCAGTACGCATCAAGGCTCCGCGGGCAGCAATTCGAACACGAACTCCGCGTCGATGCTGTCTCGTTTGATGCTGGGGGGGAAGGCAGGAAGCCGGCCGACACTGCGCATCAAGCGCAGCACCGACTGGTTCAACAGCGTGAACTCGCTCTCCTGTGACAACTCGATCGCTTCGATCCGTCCATCGCGCAAGATCCGAAATCGAATCACCGCGCGCTGCGCCGACGCACCGGAAGGTAGAACGGGGCGATCCGTCCAAGCGCTTTGCAGTCGTTGCGCGACGCTCCCGGCATATCCGGGAGACAACTGGCTGATCGCGTCGAGTCCCACCACGCCGCCCGCGATCGGGCCTTCCGGCAACGTCGATTCGTCGGTTTGCGCTGGCTCCGGTTCGTGAGGGCGTGTGGCTGTGTTAGTTGACGGTGTTGCCGGTTCGGGGCTCGGGTCCGCGACACGCGTCGTCGATCTGCTCGGTGTCGGTTTGGGCGTCGGCGCTGCCGGCTTTTCTTTCGGTGTGACCACCGGCTTCTCAGGCTTTGGCTTCGGTTCCTCGGCTTTCGGCTCGAGCCTCTGCGGTGCGCGGGTCGCTCGAGTCCGCTCATTTCCTTTAGCTGAAATCGACGCACCGGTGAGCGTCACCGCCATCGACGGCCCAGGCAGCGGGGAAGGAGTTCCGCACGAGAAGACACCCAGCATCAGCGCGAACGCCACGACGTGCACCACAACGGAAATCGACAATCCAAAAAACTCCGAGGGGCGCTCGAATCGAAGGCGAAGCTTGATGATGCGTGCCGCCATTCCTAGTTGTCATCCTCGCGTCGTGGAACCGTAACCAGCGCCACCTGCGTCATGCTTGCGCTGCGAAGCGAATCCATGGCTCGCAGCACGCGGCCATATTCCGCATGGGAGTCGCCCTCGATGTAAACGGTGACGTCGGGCTTGCCACCACCTCGCCGACGGACCTCCTCGACCAGCTTTTGATCGAAGACCGCGACGCCGTCGACGTGAAACTGACCACGCTTGTCCACGCTCACCGTAACGCGCTGCCCCTCTTCGATGTTGCGGGCAGACTGCGCCGCCGGCAGATCGACCTTGATGCCGCGCGTCATCAACGGTGCTGAAACCATGAAGATGATCAACAAAACGAGCATCACGTCGACCAGCGGCGTGACGTTGATTTCGGCCAAGGCGACTCGCGGCCCGCCGCGTCCACCGGCGATTGCCATCAACCTGCCCGCCGGCGCCGCTTCTGCAACAGATGTACGAAGTCGAGTTGGAACTCCTCCATCTCGATGGTCATGATTCGGACCTGCCGCAAGAAACTGTTGTATGCGATTGCTGCCGGGACCGCCGCGGCCAGTCCGGCTGCGGTGGCGACCAGTGCTTCGGCGATTCCTGGGGCGTAGCTCTCGATGCTGGCCGCGCCGCTCGTTCCGATCCGAGCGAAGGCGTCCATGATTCCCCAGACCGTTCCGAACAACCCGACGAATGGAGAGGTGCTGGCCACCGTGGCCAGAAACGTCAGCGAGCGTTCCATCTCGCGTGTGCGAGCGGCTGCCGTGCGGGCGATCATCCGTTCAACATCCTCGATCGAATCCTCGTCGAGAGTTCGTCCTCCCGCGCCTTCGATCGAGTTCTGGCTCACCTCGTGAAACGCCGACTTGAACAGCGCCGCAACGGGGGAGTGATTCATCGGTTTGGAGACGTCGGCCAGGTCGGCCAATCGGGCCCCGCCGCGAAACTTGGCGAGAAACGCCTTGGTCTCCTGACCAGCACGTCGGAATGTACGTGAGCGCTCGACGATCAAAGCCCAGGTGACGATCGAGGCGATCACCAGAGCGGCGAGCACCAACTTGCCGATCGGACCGGCGTCCATCACCAACTGCCACACACTGGCGCCCGCGGCCAAGGGGATTGCTAGGGTCGTCACGTCTCCTCGTTTACCCCGCCATTCTGGCAAGCAGGCGTCGCCGGCGGTGGCGCGATGGTACGCAGCGACATGCGCCGCCGCAATCGCACCGCCGGATTGCCGGTAGACTTCGCCGCATGTCGCGTCGTGAGCATCAGCAAACCCTCGCGTCGCAGAGGCCTGGGCCGACGAGCCGCCGATCACGCGCAGCGATCGAACATCGACCGCTCCGAGCGCTGCCTGCATGAACGACAAAGTGCGCGTTCGAGCGGCGATCGCCACCATGACACTGTTGTGGGGCACGACTTGGGGTGCGATCCGAATCGGCCTCGACGGGATGCCGCCGCTGACCGGGATCAGTTTGCGATTCTCGCTGGCAGGGTTGCTGCTGATGCCGTTGGCGGCGCGACTCGGGCAGCGCTATCCGCGCGATCGCGCTTTTTGGGCGTTGTGTTTGGCCAATGGATTGTTGCTCTTCACCGCGAGCTACTCGATTGTCTACTGGTGCGAACAGTGGGTCCCGTCGGGACTCGGCGCGGTGATCTTCGCGACGTACCCGCTGCTCGTCATGCTGTTTGCTCACCTGGTCTTGCCGGCGGAGCGGATCTCGCGGCGCGGTGTCCTCGCCGGCTTGATCGGGTTTCTCGGGATCGCGGTCGTGTTCTCGGAGGACCTACGAGGGTTGCTCGGACCGCGCGCCGCGACCGGTGCCGTGATTCTCTTGCTGTCGCCGCTGGTCTCGGCACTGGCAGCCGTGGCGGTCAAGAAATGGGGTACCGGCTATCCGCCGCTGCCGCTCACGGTGGTCTCGATGTTGGTCGGTGCGGCCTCGACAGGGTTGATGGCATCGATCCTGGAGAGCACACAGACCGTTGTCTGGAATGCGCGCTCGGTGGGGGCGCTTTTGTATCTGGCAGTATTCGGGTCGGCCGTGACGTTCGGGTTGTATTTTTGGTTGCTGACCCGATTCGCGGCCCGCAGCATGGCGCTGATCGCCTATGGCACGCCGGTGGTGGCCGTGACTCTTGGCGCGCTGGTGCTGGATGAACCGTTTACCCTGCGGATGGGGCTAGGAGCGTTGCTCGTGATCGTTGGTGTCGCGTGGGCCTTGCGGGAGCATCGATGAAAGCTGCAACGCTGTTGCCCTCCGCAACCCCGTGGTACGCGGCAGGGCTGCGATGGGAGTGCCAGGGGAGCGGGAAATGCTGTGTCTCCCACGGGCAGATGGGTTACGTGTTCGTGAACCTGGAAGATCGGCGGCGCTTGGCCGCCGGGCTCGGTATGAGCACCACGCAGTTCACGCGGAGATACTGCGCCAAGACCGACGGGCATTGGCATATCCGCGACGCTCCCGGTGCACTCGAATGCCGCTTTCTGAGCGGCAAGCGCTGCACCGTCTACGACGCTCGACCGACGCAATGCCGCACCTGGCCGTTTTGGCCTGAGGTGATGCACGCCAAAGCTTGGCAGCGCGAGGTCGCAAAGTTCTGTCCTGGCGTCGGCCAGGGCAGACTTTGGTCCGTCGACGAAATCAGAGCGGTGCTCGAACGACAAGCGGACGCCAATCGGAAGCCATGAGATGAAACTCGCATCAGCCCGTTACGAGCACTGCGTGATTACTGGCGCCTCCTCGGGGATCGGACAAGAGTTCGCACACCAACTGGCGCGACGCGCTCGTGTGTTGACACTCGTGGCGCGGCGTGGCGAACGTCTCGCACAGTTGAGCGACCATCTCACAAGCCTGCATGGTGTCAGTTGTCGCGTGCTGGTCTGTGATCTTGCGAGCTTGGAAGGTCCACGGCAGTTGTTGGCCGACCTTGCGACACCCGGTGTGCCGGCCGTCGACCTCTTGGTCAACAATGCGGGGTTCGGGCGACACGGTGCTTTCGTCGATGACCCGTGGAGCACGCAAGAGCAGATGATGTTGCTCAACGCGGTCACGCCCACGCATCTCGTGCACGGCTTGTGGGACACGCTCGCCGCGGCCCCTGGCCGAGGAGTGATCCATGTGGTGAGCACCGCGGCGTTTCAACCGATCCCATGGTTTGCAACCTATGGCGCGACGAAAGCATTCCTGCGCTCGTGGTCGTTGGGGGTTGGTGCCGAGGCTCGTGCGCGCGGCATCCGGATGCTGGCTCTCTGTCCCGGCCCGGTGCCGACTGAGTTCGGCGAGGTGGCCGATGCCCGCTGGAGTGTTGCCAAGTGGAAGACATCACCCGAGCGCGTCGTGCGCGTCGCACTCGGTGCGTACGATGCCGGTCGACGGCAGGTGGTTCCGGGGATGGTCAACCGTGTCATCGCCAGACTGGTCCAGTGGCTACCGTCGAGTGTGGTGATCGCCGGTGCTGCGGCATTGGCGCGCCGCGAGCGCGCCTGAGGTGAATCGATGAGCGACGAATACAAATCGGCCTATGAGTTGGCGATGGAGCGGCTCCGCGAAAAGGATGGAGGTTCGAGTCAGCGCTCGCTGAGGGACGATCAAAAACAACGAATCGCAGAGATCCGGAAGGAGTATCAAGCGCGGCGCGCAGAGCACGAACTGACGCTCAAAAGTGCGGTCGACAAAGCGGTCGAGCGCTCCGACATGGAAAAGCTGCAGAAACTCGACGAGGACGACCGCCGCGAACGTGCGCGTCTGGACGAGCAGGAAGAAGCGGCGGTTCAACGCATCCGCGACGAAGCGTGATCGGGGTCAAGATGACCACACACCCCTCGCCGAGCGCTCCCGTCTGCGCGCCGGAGCGCACCCTCTGGTGGTTCGGTTCGGTATCCGGCCTCAGCGGGGTGGCCTTGGGCGCGTTCGGTGCGCATGGCTTGAAGGGCCGGATCGACGACAGTCTGTTGGCAGCCTTCGACACCGGGGTCCGCTATCAACTCGTCCACGCGGTCGCGCTGCTCGTGGTGGCGTGGCTGGCGGGGAGCGCTCAGGGGCGAATGGCGCGCGCTGCCGGTTGGCTGATGGCGATCGGGACGCTGTTGTTCAGCGGCAGCCTGTACTTGATGGCGGTGGGTGCGCCGCGTTGGTTCGGCGCGATCACCCCGTTCGGTGGCGTCTCGTTCATGCTTGGGTGGCTTTTGGTTGCGATCGCGGGTAGCCGGCTGACGCGCGCGCGTTGACCGGCTTTCGGCGCGGGTGCTAACCTGCTCACACGTCATTGGTTGAGATCGATCCAGATCCACACTGCGCGGTTCGTTTTGCTGCCGAAGAACCAGGCCCATGCTGCGACTGTTGCGAATAGAAAACCTGGTGCTCGCCCGCGACGTTCAATTGGAGTTCGGGCCAGGGCTGAACCTGATCACCGGTGAAACCGGTGCGGGGAAGTCTTTGATCAGCGGCGCGATCGGGTTGGCGCTGGCCGGGCGCGGCGAGAGCGCTCTCGTCCGACAGGGCGAGGAGCGCGCACTGGTCGAGGCCATGTTCGACATCACGTCGCGCCCCGACCTCCAACAGCGGTTGTCGCGCGCCGGATACGAGACGCCCGGTGGCGAGTTGCTGATTCGCCGCGAACTGACCGCGGACGGCCGGACGAAGGTGCTGGTCAACGGGCAGTCGATCACGATCGCAATGTTGAAGGAATTGACTGCCGGGTTGCTCGAGATGCACGGACAGAACGAGCCACACACGCTGCTGTCTCCCGAGTCGCATCGCACCTTGCTGGATCGTTTCGGCGGCACCGAGCTGCTGCTGGCCGAACTGCGTCGAGTGCATGGCGCGTTGCGCGAAACAGTTGGACGGCTCAATGAGTTGGCGGAGAAAGCAGCCCAGCGCGCCGCACGCGTCGACTTGCTTCGCTTCCGAGTCTCCGAGATCGAAACGATTCGCCCGCTGCCAGGAGAAGAAGAAAAGCTGCGCCTCGAGCGCGACCGACTCCGACATGCGGAGGCGATCGCCGAGTCGCTGCAAGGTGCACTCGATGCCGTGTACGAGGGGGAAGGCGCCGCGCTCGAGAAGTACACGCCGCGGCCCGGCGACGGCGTGCGCTGGCCGCGCACGACCCGCAAATCGGCGAACTGGCCGATCGACTCGATGATGTCCGGGCTGCCTTGCAGGAAGCGGCTTCCGATATCCGCGATCACCTCGACGCAATGAGCGCCGATCCCGGCGGGTTGGCCGAGCTCGAAGAGCGGTTGGTTGCGTTGGAGCGATTGCGCCGCCGCTTCGAGGGCGCCGAGCTCGATCAGATCGTGGCTGGCGCCGACGCGCTCAGGCGCGAACTCGACGAGTTGGAAAGCCAGACAGGTTCCGAAGCTGAGCTTGCCCTGCAGCGCGATCGCCTGCTGAGCGACTATCGCAGCGCTGCCGAGAAACTCAGCGCGGCCCGGCTTGCGGCGGCCGAGAGATTTGGGGCAACGATCGCAGGACTCCTGGCCCAACTCGCGATGAAACAAGCGCGGCTCGATGTCGCGGTCGCGCCGCTCGATCTCACCGCCACGGCGTTCGCGGCGGCAGGTGCGGACGGGGTCGATGCGGTCGAATTCCTGCTTGCCGCCAATCCGGGTGAACCGGCACGCCCGCTGCGCAAGGTGGCCTCGGGAGGCGAGCTTTCGCGTGTGATGCTGGCGCTCGATATCGCACTCGAAGGCGGGCTGTCGCGGCGTACACTGTTGTTCGACGAAATCGACCAAGGGCTTGGCGGCGATGCCGCGGACAAGCTCGGCGAGTTCTTGGTTCGCGTCGCATCGCATCACCAAGTGATTTGCATCACGCATCTGCCGCAGGTTGCGGTCCGTGCTCAGACGCACCTGCATGTCAGCAAGAAGCTCAAAGCAGGGCGCACGGTCGTGGTGGTAAGGCCGTTGGATGACGAGGACGATCGAGTCGAGGAGGTGGCCCGCATGCTGGGAGGGAGTTACGTCACCGAAACGGCGCGCCGCCACGCCGAGGCGATGCTGCGCGCTGATCGGCCCGGGTCGTCAGAGTCGACCTCATGAGCCCCGGACACCGGGTGGCAATCTACCCGGGCTCGTTCGACCCGGTGACCAACGGGCATCTGGATATCGCACGCCGCGCCTCGAATATCTTCGGCGACTTGATCGTGGGAGTGCTCCGCAACAGCAGCAAGGCGCCGCTGTTTTCCGCCGAGGAGCGGCGGGATGTGTTCGAAGCGAGCGTGCGCGAGGCGGGCCTGACAGGAGTCCGCGTGATCGCCTTCGAAGGCCTGTTGGTCGACTTTGCAAAACGCGAGGGCGCCACGGTGGTCGTGCGCGGCCTGCGCGCGATTTCCGACTTCGAGTACGAACTGCAACTGGCGGTCATGAATCGACGCTTGTACTCAGCGCTGGAAACCATGTTTCTCACACCGGGTGAGGATGTCGGATTCATCTCGTCGCGCTTGGTTCGAGAAATCGCCCGATTCGGCGGCGACGTTTCGGGCTTGGTGCCTCCCGCCGCATTGGCTGCGTTGAAACGCCGACTTCCGGGAGATGGCATCGCGGGCCAGGCCCCACGATGAGACGACTAGCCACTCGACTGGGGCGCGTCACACCATCGGCAACCTTGGCAATGAAGGCCGAGGCCGATCGACTCCGGCGAGAGGGACGCGATGTGATCGACTTCGGGCCAGGAGAACCCGACTTCGACACCCCGCCGATTGCCAGCCAGGCCGGCGTGGATGCCATCAACTCCGGGTTCACCCACTACACCACCCCGGCCGGCATCGATGAACTGCGACAGGCGATCGCCTCACACTACACCGGTCGCAGTGGAGTGACGGTCGGACGCGAAGAAGTGACTGTCGGGCCCGGTGGCAAGCCGATTTTGTTTGCCGCAGCCCTGGCGCTGATCGAACCGGGTGACGACGTCGCGATCTACTCGCCGTATTGGGTTTCGTTTCCCGATCAGGTCAAGTTGGCCGGAGGGAATCCGATCTTCGTGCCGACGCGAGCCGACGACGGATTCACGCTGCGCGCCGCCGCGTTGTCAGAAGCGCTGACCCCGAATACGCGGGCCGTGATCGTGAATGCACCCTGCAATCCGACCGGCGGGTTGTTGCCTCCAGAAGAGGCCGAAGCAATCGCACGCCTTGCCGTCGAACGCGACCTGTGGGTGATCAGCGACGAAACCTACGAGTTGTTCGTCTACGATGCCGCACCTCAGGCAGGTTTGTTGTCCTTCCGCGGAATTCTTGGTGAGCGGTTGATTGTGGTTTCGTCGTTCAGCAAGACCTTCGCGATGACCGGCTGGCGGGTCGGCTACTCGATCGCTTCGCCATCCGTGACGAAGGCGATGTTGACGGTGCAGAGCCATGACACCACTCAAGCCCCCTCGCCATCGCAGCACGCTGCGCTCGCCGCCTTGTGCGGTGCCTCGGATTCGCCCGCCGCGATGCTGGACGAGTACACACGCCGTCGCGCACTCGTGGTGAAAGAGCTTCGAGAGATGCCAGGTGTTTCGCTCGTTCCACCGCGCGGCGCGTTCTATGCATTTCCAGATGTGAGTCAGCTGTGCCGGCACGCCGACGTTCCAAGCAGCGCAGAGTTCTGCCGCCGGCTGTTGGCCGAGGAGTCTGTCTCGACAATCCCAGGCGAAGCGTTCGGCGCTCCGGGATTCCTGCGCATCAGCTACGCCACCTCGGAGCAGAATCTGCGCGAAGGGCTGCAGCGGATGGCGCGCTTCGCGTCCCGTCGGCGCGCCGTGGTGTCTTGATGTTCGCGCGCCGTTTCGGTGTGGTCTTAATCGCGCTGCTCCAATGCGCCATGGCCACGGCGGCGGCAGCGAGCGTGCGGCTGTATCGCCACGAAGGAATGATCCACGGTGTCACGGCCGCGATCATCGAGGATGTACTCGACACGGCCGCGAAAAAAAACGATGCGCTCGTGATCGTTGAACTGGACACGCCTGGTGGTTTGGTCGACGCTTCCGAACAGATCGTGCGCGCCATCCTCAACAGTCCGGTCCCGGTTTGCGTCTACGTTGCACCGCGCGGCGCGCATGCTGCTTCCGCCGGGTTCTTCTTGCTGCTGGCTGCCGATATAGCGGCGATGTCCCCGTTGACGCGCACCGGTGCCGCGCATCCGATCACGGCGGGTGGTCCGAACGCGCCCGACGATATCGCGCTGAAGAAGGTTGCCGAGGACTTGAGCGCGCTGATTCGCAGCACCGCAACGCAGCGTGGGCGACCTCCTGAAATCGCAGAGCGTGCGGTTCGGGACGCGACGAGTTGGACCGCCGAGGAAGCGCTTCAGAATCGATTGATCGATCTGATTGCCGGCGATGGGAAGGATCTGCTTCGCCAACTCGACGGAAGGATCGTGGTACGTCCCGACGGCTCTCGCGTGACGCTCGAGTTGGCCAACGCGACGATCGTGCGGCACGAGATCGAGTGGGGTAAGCGAATCGCTGGAGTCGTCCTGCACCCGGTGGTGATGGCGTTGTTGTTGAGCATCGCGACGCTCGCGATCTACATCGAACTGACGCATCCGGGCCTGATTCTGCCGGGTGTGGTGGGCGTGGTCGCGCTGTTGGTGTTCCTCTATGGCTCTTCGATTCTTCCGGTCAACTTCCTGGCGGCGGCATTGATTGCGGTCGGTGTCGTGATGTTCATTCTTGAGATCAAGGTGACCTCCTACGGAATGCTGTCGTTGGGCGGCGGGGCCGCAATACTCGTCGGCTTGTATCTTCTGTTCCCGCGAGGCGTTCCCGGATTATCCCTGCCGCTCGGATCACTGGTCCCGGTTGCGCTGACGTTGATCGGGGCCCTGAGCGCGGTGACCTGGATCGTGTCGCGCGCTCAGCGCTCGCCCGTCATGACCGGGCGTGAGCAGATGATCGGCGCCATCGCGGTGACAAATACAGAACTCGCTCCGGAGGGAAAGGTGTTCGTGCACGGTGAGTTGTGGAGTGCGAAGTCCGAGCGTCCGACGCCCGCCGGAACACGGGTCCGGGTGGTAGGCGCCAAGGGATTGCAGCTGACGGTGGAGCCGCTGGCGCCCACCGACGACGAGTCTGGAGCGAGCCGACGATGACCACATATCTGCCTGGAATACTGTTCCTATTGTTCCTTGGGATCTTCATCTTCACCCAGTCGGTCAAAGTGCTTCCCGAGTACGAACGTGGCGTCGTGTTCCGACTCGGACGGATCCGCGAAAGGGACTATGGCCCAGGGCTGTTCCTGTTGATTCCACTGGTCGATCGCATGATCCGTGTCTCGCTCAGAACAGTGGTCCACGACGTTCCGCCACAAGATGTCATCACCCGCGACAACGTTTCGGTGAAGGTGAATGCCGTCGTCTATTTCCGTGTGTTCGAACCGCGCAAGGCGATTCTCGAGGTCGAGAACTATCACTACGCCACCAGCCAACTTTCGCAGACAACGCTGCGCTCGGTCCTCGGGCAGGTCGAGATGGATGAACTGCTTTCCGAGCGTGATCGGCTCAATGTGCGCCTGCAGGAAATCCTCGACCGCCACACCGATCCGTGGGGAATCAAGGTGTCCGCGGTCGAGGTCAAGCATGTCGACCTTCCCGAAGAGATGCGTCGCGCCATGGCGCGTCAGGCCGAGGCCGAGCGTGAGAAACGCGCCAAGATCATTCACGCCGAAGGAGAGAAGCAAGCGGCGGAAGCGCTTTCGCACGCCGCTGGGGTGATGGCCGGCAATCCGCTGACCGTGCAACTGAGATATCTCCAAACGCTGACCGAGATCGCGACCGAGAAGAACTCGACGATCGTCTTCCCGGTCCCGGTTGAATTCATGGGCGCGCTCATGCGCCGTCTGGGGGATTCCAGCGCGCCATGAAACGTGAACTCGATCCGCGACTGACGGCCGTCTTGCTTGCGGCAACACGAGAAATCTCGCGTGATGCTTGTTTGCAAACCTTGGCCGTCGGCGCGCGCCGCTGTTTTGGAGGCCTCGCTGTCCTGACCTATGCGATGAGCGCCGGCGGCGATGACCTGCTGCTTCGAGGATTCGATTCGGAACCGACAGCGTCAGGCCTTCGCGAACCGTTGGCGCTGTTGGATGCCGGTCTGATTCGCCAGACGACGACGGACCAGCCGGTCACGCTGGCGGATGCCGAACTGCTGGTGCCGACAGGAGAGCCTGGTTCGTTGCCTGAGCTGGGCGAGGCGCTTTTGGTGCCGTTGCATGCCAGCCCCGGCTTCGACGGCCTGCTGCTGTTGGTATTCGGACCGAGCATCAGGATCGACGCGGAGATCGGGACCCAGGCTGGTCGCCTCGCCGCAGAATTGAAACCTGCGCTCGACAATCTTCGTGTGGTCGAAGCGCTGCGCGACCTCGCGATTCGCGACGACACGGCCGATTGTTTCAACCGGCGCCATCTGGATCGAAGCATCGACGATGAGACCGAGCGTGCACGACGATTCAACGGCCGCTTCGGGTTGATCTTCGTCGACATGGACAACCTCAAAGAGGTCAACACCCGATTCGGACACGGCGCCGGGTCTCGTGCACTCTATGAGGCCTCGGTCCGAATGCGGCGTTGCGTGCGCAGCATCGACCAGTTGTTTCGATACGGTGGCGATGAGTTCGTGATTCTCTTGCCGGGGACCTCGTTGGATGGTGCGCGTGAGGTGGCGGAGCGCGTCCGTCGCGAAATCGCCGGCAAGCCGTTCGACATGCCGGGCGGACACCTTCTCGAACTCACGGCGTCGACCGGAGTATCGGCCTGGCCGGAGCATGGACCCGAGGCGCGCACCGTGCTCGAAGCGGGGGATGCGGCGATGCGCCGCGTGAAAGCGGCCGGCAAGAATGCAGTGGGTGTCGCTCAACTTCCTGAGGAGCCTCTCCCGTGAATCCACGCTCTCCCGACGACATCGTCACGGAACTCGAGTTCACGCTCGACATGCCGCGCGTGGTACTGCTCATTGCCGTCGCGATCTTGTTGTTGGCGGCGGCCTTTACGCTCGGTCGCACCACGGCGTCTCCGCAGGTCGTCCAGGAGCGGAAGAACGGCAGCAGCTTCAGTCCGGTGGAAGACAGCGCTGCAAAATCGGTGTTCGACCGCGGCGACAGCGAGCCCCTCGCACGCGCGGCGTGGGATCTCGACCTCGGCACCGTGCCCGACCGGAGTGCCGCTGAAACGCGTCGCGGCATCGCTCTGAAGGCGGGTGTTCCAGCCGTCGTCGTGCGCAATCCTGACGGCGGTTTCCGAGTCGCAGCCGGGCCGTATGAAACCGAGAGCGCCGCGCGCGCTGCCGCGAACAAGCTCGTTGCGTTGCCGGCGGGCAGTGTGCGCGTCGTTCCGCGTTCACATTGACGAAGTCGCCCCGTTCGCGATCAGTTGGCGGGCCACGCTCAGTCCGTTGGGCGCCGTGTTGGCAGGCGCAGCGTGCGGAGCGTCTTTCCCTCATCCCGGGTGGTGGTGGCTGGCGGTGCCTGCGTTGGCGATTTGGTTTGCGTTGGCGCTGGGCGCGTCGCCCGCTAAGGCTTCGCGAGGGCTGGGTCGTTGGGTTCTTCGCTTACGCGGTGATGCGTTGGTTCGTCAGCCGATCAGTTCTGGCACGCTTGGCCCGTTCGTGGCGCGATCGGCGGTCGTTCATCGGCGGCGCACGATGGGTCTTTATGCTGCTGCTGTTTGCGGTTTTTGGCCCGCGCTGTGCTCTGCCGTTCGGTGTGGCGCGGATGGTGTTTGTCGCACCGTTGCTGTGGACCGGGTGGGAGACGTTGCGAGAGTGGATTCCGTTTCCGTTCCCGTGGGGTTCTTGGCCGCTGCGCACGCGCTGCTCGATTTCGCACCGCCGATTGCTGCGCTGATCGGTGCTACTGGCTTGTCGTTGTTGCTGGCGCTGATCGCCGCAACGATTGCGTGCTGGCTCTCGAGACCGGGAGTTCGAGCCGCGACCTCGATCGGAATCGCGGTCTTGTTGCTGGCGACAGCATCCATCGGTGGCGCGATGGTTCAAGCCCGACTGCCGCGCGGTGAAAAACTGCGCGTTGCCGTGCTCCAGGCGGCGATCCCTCGTGGCAAGGACGCGACAGCTCGAGGCGTATTTCGAATTGAGTCTGCGAGCAGCGCGCGATGGCGCGCAGCTGTTGGTTTGGCCCGAGTCGTCGACCGGCTATGAGATCGACTCCGACGCACCGTACCCAGCGAGAAGTCCGCGCCCTGGTCGACCGGCACCGGTTTGCCGTTGATCCTGACCAGCGTGAGCACAACTCGGCCCTGACAACTGGCAAGAATTCGTCGGTGTTGATCGTCCCGCGGCGCGGAGATCGCCGCGATCGCCCCGAAGCGACAGCTCGTCCCGTTCGGTGAGTATCTTCCGCTCCGGCCGCTGTTCGGCTCACTGCTCGCCGTCAGCGAAGACTTCGTGCCGGGCGGTGCACCAGTCGTGATGGACGTGGGCGCCGCCAAGCGGCACTTTGGTCTGCTTCGAGGCGGTGTTCCCCGAGTTGGCGCGCGAACTCGTGCATGCAGGCGCCAACCTGTTGATCAATCAAACCAACGACTCGTGGTTCGGCACGACAAGGAGGACGCGACAACACCTCATGCACGCGGTGCTTCGTAGCGCCAACCAGATCGATTACCCCATGGCACGCGCGGCAACACCGGAGTCGCTGCTGGTCGATCGGCGCGGGAAGATCGTGGCCGAACAACCGCTGATGGAGCCGGGCTGTTGATTGCTGATTTAGAACTGGGACGCGTGCCCCTCCGGATCGACTGTTGGCCGCGTGCTCGCGGGGGCGTCGTGCTACCTCGCGACCGCTGCGATGGCCTGGTGGTGCGGTTATCGCGAGCGTCGTGCCAGGTCTCGCCGATCGGCGATGACCGTTGCTCCGCGGCAAAGGCGGCACGCCACGGCGGTCGGCGACCGACGCTGACAACGAAGAAGTGCGAGGCGACGATGCGTGACGACGACCCTGCGGTGGCAGCGACTGAAGAAGAGCGAGCCGCTCAGGAGGTTTCTTTGACGCAGCGAGTTAAGAACTCGAACTCGCGGCTCTCGATCAAGAAATTGGCGAGGTGACGTCTGGAACGACCCCGACAAAGCTGCCGAACTCAATCACCGACGGTCAGATCCTGGCGCAGGTGACGCAGAGCAAGAAGGTCGCCGCCCTGCTGATCGACGCCGAGGCACTGCTGGAACTCGACGCGGAAGGCGGCGGATTGGACGATTTCGCCGCGCAACTCGATCTGCTCGATCCAGCGCTCAGCGACGTAGAAGTTGCATTGATCCTCTCGGGTGACGATCACCGCAACGCAATCGTCGAGATTCATCCGGGAGCCGGCAGCCTGGAGGCTCAGGACTGGGCCGACCGCGCACGCGTATACCTGCGCTGGGCTGAGCGCCGCGGATTCGTGGCAGAACTGCCGATCGGCTCGACGGAGATGGGGCTGGGATCAAAAGCGCCACACTGCGCGTGGTCGGGGCGGACGCCACGGTTGGTTGAAGAGCGAACGCGGCGTGCACCGGCGGTGCGGATCAGTCCGTTCGTCCTGTGGCGTCAGGCGTCGTTTGCGGCAGTCGATGTCATCGCCGAGATCGACGATGACATCAAGATCAATCCTGGACAAAAGATCTGCGCATCGACACGTTCGAAGCTCCGGCGCCGGCGGGCAGCATGTGAACGTGACCGACAGCGCGGTACGTATCACCCACATCCCGACAGATATCGTGGCGTCAGGACGAGCGCAACGTAACTGAAGAATGAGCAAGGCGATGAAGGTGGTTGCGGGCGCGGATGTACGAGCGCGCGTTGCACGAACGCGCGATGAGAACGTGCCAAAGGCGGCGGGCGCAAAGGTAGAGTCATTTCGGAATTCGGGTCGCAGATCCGCAGTTACGTGTTGGCCCCGTACCGGATGGTGAAAGATCACCGCACCGATTTCGAGATGGGTGATGCCGATCGGGTCTTGGACGGCGACTTGAACGGTTTCATGAAGTCGTGGCTACTGGAGCAGGCCCAAGCCTGACAGCCGTCTCCCTCGATGCCGTTGCTCAAGCGAGCTTGCGGGAATCGGGCGGTCTCGCCTATAAGCTAGCTCGCGATGAGTCGTCTTAGCGATCTGCCGCCACTGGACCAGCGGCACCAAGAGGTGCTGCGGATCATCGTTCATGAACATGTCAAGACGGGGGAGCCGATCGGCTCGCGATTCGCGGCTCGTTTTTCGTCCGAACAACTCTCCCCGGCCACGATCCGCAACATCATGGCCGACCTTACGGAACGCGGTTTCATCGAACAACCGCACACCTCGGCCGGCCGAGTTCCGACCGATAAGGGGTATCGCTACTTCGTCGACGAGTTGCTGAGTTCCTCGCGCAAACTGCCGGCGCGCGATGTTCGTCAGATCGAAGAGCTGCTTTTGAGTCAGGGTGAGATCAAAACGATGCTCAGCAAGGCGAGCAAACTGCTCTCCGATCTCACCAACCAGGTCAGCGTCGTGCTCTCACCCGACCTGGAAGCTGCGCAACTCGAATACGTCGAGTTCGTTCGTATCGCGCCACGACGGATCGTAGCGATCTTTGTCAGTCGTGCCGGGATGGTCACTCATCGCGTCATCGAATCGGACGAAGATCTGGCTCAAGAGGAGCTGGATCGATGGTCGTCGAGACTTCGCGAGCACTTTGCCGGGATCACGTTACCGCAGGCGCGCGCCGGGATCGTCGGATCGATGCGCGAGGACACGAGTTGGGTCCAACGGCTCGGTCAGCGGGCCGTGGCGGCGCTGGTGCAATGGCTGGAAACACCGATGGCCGGGGAAGGGGCCGACCTGATCTTGGAAGGGACCTCGCACCTGCTCGATCTACCGGAATTCAAGGATGTGCTCCGGTTGAGAGAAATCATGCGCACATTCGATGAACGGACCCGTCTGGTTCGGCTTTTGGATCGCTGCCTGGTGGGTCGCGGCGTCCAGGTGATCATCGGCTCGGAAGCCCTGGATCCAGAGCTTTCCGGGGTCTCGGTTATCGCCAGCCCATACCAGGTTGGACCCCAAATGAAGGGCCTGGTTGGGATCGTCGGTCCCCGCCGGATGGAATACGCCCGGGCGGTCGCGCTGGTCGATCACTTCGCCAGGACTATTAGTGATGTCTTGGGGCGTGATGACGGTGACACGTCCGAGGGAAATGGATGACCCGGGATCGCGACCAGGATCTGGATGTCGAAATTCTCGAGGTGGTGGGACTGGACGAGGATCTGAACGAGATCCAGGACGTGTCTCCGACCGAGGCCGAGCGCCCTCGCGCGTTGCCGCCCTCACCCACCATTCCGCCCGCCGTCTTGCGCGAGGAGGGGCGCCGAACCGGTTGGCGACAAGCGTTGATCGCCATGCTGCCGGCGTTGGACGCGCTGGAAGACTGCATTCGAAAGCGCCCCGACCCGGAGCAGATGCAAGGCGGGGTGAGGCTCGCCTTGCGCGGCCTATGGGATGTCTATCGCCAGAACGGTCTGGAGCGAATCGAGGAGATGGGCGGCACGTTCGACCCATCGGTGCAGGAAGCGGCGCTCGTAACCCCCACCGACCGGGTCCCCGAGGGGACCGTGCTGGAGACCTTGCGGGTCGGCTACGTACTGGGAGGGGAGATCGTGCGCCCCGCACTGGTACGAGTTGCCGTACCCATGGACGTTGCACCCGTTGGGAACCAGATTGATTCAGAACAGGACTAGCCGCGCCATGTTCGGATGAGGTTGGTGGGTTCCGGAGAGGGTGCGGCGAAAAACGATTGGGAGGCGCAATGGGCCGGATTGTCGGCATCGATTTGGGGACTACGAACTCGGTCGTCGCGATCATGGAACAAGGGGGCCCGGTCGTGATCCCGTCGCGTGAGGGAAGCCATACGGTCCCCTCGATCGTTGCGTTCTCACGACGCGGTGAACGGCTTGTCGGAGCCTTGGCCAAACGCCAGTCCGCCACCAATCCTGAGGGCACCTTCTACTCGATCAAACGATTGCTCGGTCGAAAGCGCTCCGACCAAGAGGTCGAGGTCTCGGCCCGCAACGTGCCGTATCGAATCGTCGGTGCACCCAACGGCGATGCGCACGTTCAGATGCTGGACCGAATCATCAGTCCGCAAGAGATCAGCGCTGCGGTGCTCACGCACCTGAAGGAGACGGCCGAGGAGTATCTCGGTGAGCCAGTGCAAGACGCCGTGATCACGGTTCCGGCGTACTTCGATGACAGCCAACGTCAGGCCACGCGCGATGCTGGACGCATCGCCGGTTTGAACATCCTGCGTATCCTGAACGAGCCGACAGCCGCCAGCTTGGCGTATGGACTGCTGGGCGGCGACATCAACGAAAAAATCATCGCCGTCTACGATTTGGGAGGCGGCACGTTCGATATCTCGATCCTGCGACTGGCCGAAGGGGTGTTCGAGGTGCTGTCCACGTCGGGCGATACCTTCTTGGGTGGCGAAGATTTCGACCAGCGCGTGATCGAATGGATGGCCAAGCAGTTTCAGGAAGAGACAGGGCTCGATCCGCTGCTCGACCGATTGGCGTTGCAACGAATCAAAGAAGCGGCCGAGAAGGCCAAGTGCGAGTTGTCTCGTGAAACGGTCACCGAAATCCAGTTGCCGTTCTTGGCCTCGACGCCCAAGGGCCCCGCGCACTTCAATCGCACGTTGACCCGCGAGACGTTCGAGGGGCTGGTCAGCGATCTGATCGAAAAAACCCGCCGACCTTGCGAGGATGCACTCGAGAAGGCCGGCTTGACTCCGGATCGTATTGCCGACGTGCTCTTGGTTGGCGGTCAAACGCGCACGCCGAAGGTTCAGCAGATGGTCGAGCAGATCTTCGGGCGCGAACCGAACCGCGGCGTCAACCCCGACGAGGTCGTGGCCGTGGGCGCGGCGATCCAGGCCGGCATCTTGCGCGGCGATGTCAAGGAAATCGTGCTGTTGGATGTCACGCCATTGTCCCTGGGAGTCGAGATCAAAGGGGGCGGCTTCGTCCGCATGATCGAGCGGGGCGCGACCGTGCCGTGTCGACGGACGCGAGTCTTCACCACGACAGCCGACAATCAAAGCAAGGTCGAAGTTCACATCATGCAAGGTGAGCGCGAACTGGCTAGCGCCAACAAGAGTTTGTCGCGGTTCGAGTTGGTGGGAATTCCTCCTTGTCCCCGCGGCACACCGCAGATCGAGGTCGGTTTCGATATCGACTCCAATGGCATCGTGAGCGTGTCGGCCAAAGACCTCGCTACCGGTCTCGAACAGCAAACGATCGTGACCCCGACGTCCGGCCTGACCTCCGAGGAGATCGAGAAAGCGATTCGCGAATCGGAGATGTACGCCGAGGACGACAAACAGAGGATTGCGTCCAGTCGCGCCAAAGCCAAGCTCGAAGGGTTGCTGCAGGCCAACGACAAGACCTTCAAAGAATTCCGCGAGTTGCTATCTCCGGCGCAGCAGAAAGAGATCGAGGAGACCTTTGCCGGTTGCAAGGCGGCGATGGTCACGGAGGATCTGGCGCAGATCCAGGGAGCCCTGGACAGCCTGGCGGGAGTTTCGCGGATGCTGACCGAGGTCGCTCTGTACGATCCGAGCGGTTCGCACTAAGCGGAATCGGTTGGACCGACCTGGGGCGGCCGCGTAATATCCCGACCCGTGTCCGCCAGCCGCGACTATTACGAAGTTCTCGAAGTATCTCGGACCGCATCGGCGGAGGAGATCAAGAAAGCCTATCGCCGGAAGGCGATGGAGCTTCATCCCGATCGCAATCCGGATCGTGCCGACGCCGAGGAGCATTTCAAAGAACTGACCGCCGCCTACTCGGTGCCGAGCGATCCGGACAGAAGCGCGCCCACTACGTGACCAGTTCGGAGCGGATGGCCCTTCCGCGGGAGCGGGACTACAATCGAGGACTTGTTTTCGCGGCGCGGCGTCCAGGAGGACTCGAGGACATCTTCGAGGCGTTCTTCGGCGGCGGATTTGGAGGTCGTCGCAGCGGCCCTCGCCAGGGCGCCGACCTCCGATACCAACTCGAGATCGACTTCGAGGAGGCGGCCTTTGGGACCGAGGTCAAACTCAAGATCCCGCGGCACGAGTCATGCCCGGTCTGTCGTGGTGACGGTGCCGCTCCCGATGGCATTCAGGTCTGCAATGGTTGCCGCGGTAGCGGCACGATCGTCATGTCGACCGGCTTTATTCGTCTGGCGCAGACCTGTCCTCACTGCAGTGGTGTCGGCAAGCGGATTACGAAGCCCTGCAGCGAATGCAGCGGTACAGGGCGCTTGCGCACCGAACGAAGCGTCAAGGTGCGCGTCCCCGCAGGGGTGAACGACGGCACGAGACTGCGCTTGTCCAACGAAGGAGAAGCGGGGGATCGTGGTGCGCCTGCCGGCGATCTTTACGTCGACATCGGTGTCAGGCCACACCCGACGTTTCGGCGCGATGGCGCCGATGTGCATGCGCCGTTGACGGTGACCTTCGCCGACCTGGTGCTCGGCGGCACGTTCTCGGTGTCGACCGTCCACGGCGATGAATCGTTCGAGCTTCCGGCAGGGACCGAACCAGGTGCCGTTTTCGGACTTCGCGGCAAGGGAGTGCAGAAACTCAACAGTCGAACACGTGGTGATCATCACGTGCATGTGATCCCTGAGGTGCCGAGCCAGCTCGACGAGCGTGAGCGCGCGTTGTGGGAGGAGCTTCGAAAGATCGAACACGAACGGCGCGCGGCACGCGGCGAGTTCCCTCCGGAGGATGACCGTACGCTCCTGGACAAGGTCAAGGATCTGTTCACTGGGGATCGTTGAGGTGAACGAGGTCTCGGCGCGGCGAAGAATTCCAGGGACCTGGTATCGACTGTCCTTCGTCTGCTCGAAAGATCTGGAAGACGTCCTCTCTGGGCTCTTGGTTTTTCATGGTGTCGAAGGGATGCAGACCGCACCGGCCGGCCCACGACGCGTCGAAGTTCAGGCCTGGTTCGTCGCTCATTCTGATGCTGCAGAAGCGTTGCGGGCGTTGAGCGAACTCGATGGCGTTAGGGCGACCACGCCGGAAGCTGAGCCGATCGTGGATACCGGCTGGCTCGAGGCCACATTGCGTCAACGGGGTGCAATGTTCGCCGGCAAATTCGCGGTATACGACATCGATGAGCCGCGACCCGTCGCTGCGCCGGGAGTGTTCGAGATTCTGCTTCCGCCGGGTAGAGCGTTCGGTACGGGCGAGCATCCAACCACCGCGATGTGCCTAGAACTGCTGAGCGAAACGATCAGAACTGGCGCTCGCGTGCTCGACCTCGGGACCGGTTCCGGGATTCTCGCGATTGCAGCGGCCAAGGCTGGTGCGGGCGACGTCCTGGCCTTGGACAACGACCCCGAGACGGTGCCGGTCGCACGCGAGAATCTCCAACTCAACGGAGTGCTCGAGAAGATCGATCTGAGAGCCGGGTCAATGCGAGAGATCGGGCGTCGCCGGCAGTTCGACCTGATCTTGGCCAACATCCATCGCACCGCGTTGGTTCGTGGAGCTGCCTCGCTCTTCTCCCGGCTCGCCCCCGATGGCTACGCGGTCCTCTCGGGGTTCACGCTCGCAGATGAGGCTCTGGTCCATGCGGCATGGTTGGCCGAAGGTGGCGCGCTCGCGCAGCGTAGAGAGCGAAATGAATGGTGCGCTCTGTCTTGGCGGAGGTGATGGCGTGATGCGAGGTATACGGACCCTAGCGTGCTGGTCCCTGCTTTTCGCACTGTACGCGTGCGGCAACCCGCCGTCGCGACAGCGCGTCGCGCCACCAATGCCTGACGACCCTGAAGCGATTCTCGCGTCGGCCCGAACTCTGCAGGCTGAGGATCGAATGGGCGAAGCGGAGAAACTCTTGGCCAAAGGAGCCCAGAGCTTTCCGCAGTCGCAAGAACTTGTCGTCGAGCGCGCCAAGCTGTTGGCCACACTTGGCCGCACGAATGAGACGGTGGCGCTACTGGAACAGTTGCCCCGAGACAACCCCCGCGTGCTGGCATTGCTCGGATATTCCGAGATGGTCAACGGCCAACTCGACGCGGGGCGCGCGCATCTGGAGAGCGCGATCGAACAGGCCAAGGTCCTGGGGCAAGCCTATGCGCCGGCGCACTATCACCTTGGCTTGAACTTCTTGGCGCGCGGTGACCTGACGTCGGCGCGCGAGCAATTCGAAAAGGCGATGGCCGCGAGCAGTTCACATCTCGAGTCGCGCTATCAGTTGATGAATGTCCTGGAACGACTGCATCAGCCCAGCGATGGGCCGAGGCAGGAGTTCGCGAAGGTATACGAGGCACAACTCCGGAAAGAGGGGGCGCTGGACGATCCACCTCGCGAGTCGACTCCCGGCGTCGCTCATGGCGACGATGTGGAATGGCACCCTCGCGGTGCAGAGACTCGTTTCGTGCGGGAGTTTCCCGCGGGATCGACCATCGAGGTCGCGTGCCATGTGGATCGCGCGAGTTCCGCTTGGTTTGCAGCCGAGGTCGTCGCTGGTGATGGCGCCGGGACGCCGCTACTCGACGTGATCCATGGTGACAGCACGGGCGAGTCGGGGGTTTGGGTCACGCATCTCCTCGATCTGCCTCCTGGCCCCGCCGGTGCGCAGCAGAGCGTTGAGTTTCGTGTCGGCCCAACCTCGCGGTGGGCGCGTTGGTTCAGGCGTGACCCGCCGGAGGGTGCTCGGTTCGGCGAGCCGATGCCGTTGCCAAGCACCGCGCAGACACGCAGCGCCGATACGCGTCCCAACATCCTGCTGATCTCGCTCGACACGCTGCGTGCCGATCGGATCGGCAGCTATGGGTCGGGGCGAGCGACCAGTCCGGCAATCGATGCATTGGCAGCGAGCGGTGTAAGGTTTGCGCGCGCTGAAGCGCCAAGCAATTGGACGCTGCCATCGCACTATTCGATGCTGTCCGGCATCAGTCCGGCAGCGCACGGTGTGCTGCCGGACCTGGAGTCGACGCGTGGCTACCTGTTCCCGGACCGTCGACTCGCCGTGCGCGGCAGCGGACGGGAAGAGATGTTGGCAGAGGCGCTCTCTCGCGCTGGTTATCGCGCGGCGGCGGTCACCGAGAACGGGTGGGTGTCTGGACGTTTCGGTTTCGATCAGGGGTTCCGAAGCTATCGCTCCGACTTGCGCGGTTCTCGTGACGCGACCACCGCTGCGGCGCTCGCAGAGCTGGAAGGAACGGGCGCACGTGGCCCGTGGTTTCTGTTCGTGCATACGTACGCTCCGCATCAGCCGTATCACGCGCCGCGCGAGCTGCGAACCAAGTTCGCATCCAAGGATCATGTCGGCTTTGCTTGGCCGACGGCGCGTGTCCCGATCAGGGACTACTACCGCTTTCAGCTCAATCTGTTTCCGCCGGCGCCTTCGGACGTGCTGGCGTTTCGTGATCTGTACGATGGGCAGGTGGCGTACACCGATGGATTGGTAGGGTCGCTCGTGGAAGATCTGCGTCGTCGCGGCTTGTTGGAGCAGACGGTGATCGTGGTGACGAGCGACCATGGCGAGGAGATCTTCGAGCGAGGGCAGTTCGATCATGGCGACACACTGTTCGAGGAAGTCACTCACGTGCCGTTAGTGATCAGCGCTCCGGGACGGATCCCTGCGGCGCGCGTGATCGAAACGCCGACGTCGCTGACCAACCTTCCGGCCACGCTGCTAGACTTGGCGGGCGTTGCAAAGGTCCTGGGGCAGGGGGACTCGCTGCAACCTGTCTGGCGCGACGGGGCCGCTACCAAACCTGCGTTTGCAGAGGCGATCGGACGTCGTGCGGAGCCGCTATTCGCTGTCTGGGAAGGCTCACTGAAGTATGTTCGTCGCGAAACAAAGGGCGGACGGCGCGAACTACTCTACGACCTCGCACTCGACCCACACGAACAGGTCGATCTCGCCAGCAAAAGACCAAACGATCTGGCTCGACTGCGCGAGTTGGTCGATGGGCACGTGGCCGCCAGTCGCGAAATCTATCGAGCGCTGGGAACGAGCGAGCAAGAACTCGATCCCGAAACCATCGACCGGCTCAAGAGTCTGGGTTACGCGCGCTGATCGGCGAGAATCGTTTCGATCCGATCCATGACATCGTTCATCTCGGCGATCGTGGCGCGGATCGGTTCGGGAGACGTCATGTCGACCCCTGCCTCACGCAGCAACTGAACCGGCGGACGCGTCGAGCCGGACGAAAGGAATTCCAGATAACGGCCAACTCCTGCGACGTCACCGCTGAGTATCCGCCTGACAAGCGCCGTGGCAGCCACGTAGCTGGTGGCGTACTGGTACACGTAGAAGTCGTAGTGAAAGTGCGGCACGTGCGCCCATTCGGCCGTGTAGAGCGGTTCGATACTCATCACGCCGGCGGTGGTCCCGTGATAACGCTCGAGCAATTCGCGATAGATCGAGCACAACGTCTCACCGGTCAGTGATTCTCCACGCTCGACCAGTTCGTGGGTGGTGAGTTCGAACTCGGCAAACATCGTCTGGCGGAAGACGGTCCCGCGCAGTCCCTCCAAATAGTTCCCCAACAGTATCAAGCGCTGCTCGTCCGAGGTCGCGCGGTCGAGCGCATGATGAAACAGGAGCGCTTCGTTCAGCGTGCTGGCAACCTCGGCGACGAAGATCACGTAGCGCGCCGTGGGGTAGGGGCAGGCTGCCTGCGAAAGCAGCGAGTGCATCAAGTGACCGGCTTCGTGCGCCAATGTCGAGGCGCTGTGCCAATCGTCCTGGTGATTGAGCAGCATATAAGGATGAACACCGTAGGCACCGTCGTTGACGTATCCGCCGGCGCGCTTTCCGGGGCGCGGATCGACATCGACCCAGCGACTCGTGAGCGCCCCACGCAGCTGCGCCACGTACTCAGGGCCTAGTGGAGCGAGCGATTCCAAGACGAGTTCACGAGACGCCTCCCAGGAGTAGTCGGCCTGCACCTCCTGCACGAACGGAACATAGATGTCGTGATACTTCAGGTCGTTCAACCCCAAGATCCGCGCCCGTAACCGTAGATAGCGGTGCAGTGATGGCAGCGCGTTGTTGACCTCTCCGATCAGCATCCGGTAGACACGCGGATCGACTTCGGTCGAGGCCAAGGCAGCGTCCAAGCAAGACGAGTACTGGCGCGCGCGCGCTTCGAACACGTGCCCCTTCACGGTGTTGTAGAGCGCCGCGGCCAAGGTGCCTTTGAATCCCTGAAGCGGTTCATGGAAGTTCTTGAACACGAGCTCGCGATCGGCGCGGAGTCGCGACTGACGCCCCTTGGTATAGCCGGACGGGTCGATGAGCATCGCGCTGCCGTCGGACAGCGTCACAGTGCGCCACGGGATCTCGGCGTTGCGCAGCAACTCGCCGATCGTGCTGCCGTCGCCTTGTGTCAGCCGAGCCAGTCCCAACAGTCGCTCACCGGAATGGTCGAGTGTGTGAATGCGACGCGCCTCGAGTTTTTCCAGGTACCGACGATACGGATGCAGCCGCGGCTCACGATCGACGAACGCGTGGAGGCGTTCGAGCGGTTGATCGAGCAATTCTGGGTCGAACCAGGCGAACGCCGCGGCCATGTCCGCCATCAGCGCCTCGATGCGCTGGCGGCGCCCCGAGGGACCAGGAGATCGCAGATCCTGATCGGCCTCCAGGCTTGCGTACGTGTACAGAGTTTCCACCTGACGCGACAACGTGAAGAACAGATCGAAGGCATCAGCCAACACGCCCGGATGCTCGCCCAGTCGGCCCCGGTACCGGGCGAGGCTCGGGATTCGTTCGGTCAGGGCGACTCGTTCCGCTTCCCAGGCATGTTCGTCGGCAAAGACGTGGGTAAGGTCCCAGGTGCGTTCGCCGTGTGCCGTCTGCTTCATTCAGTCCTCTTCCTGGGGCGCGTGCCCGCTAGCGCCTGGCCGCGGTCGATCCGGGGCTGTGCGGAGAATATGAGGATTGCCGGCCTGTGAAAACAACGCCCCGCGAGGCTCTCGCGGGGCGCTCTGAAATCAAGCCGGACGCATTCTCTGCGACCCGAAAAAACGAGGAGACGATCAGCGTCGAGACTTCCGTGGTGAACCGCCTCGTTCGGCGACTTTCGAGGCTTCGGGTTTGACCGCCTTGGTCCCCTTGGCCAATGACTCGAGCGCCTTTTGTGCGGCCTGCCGAACCGGGGCGACCGAGTCCTTCGACAGCGCCTCCAGTGCGGCCTTGGCGCGTGTCCCACCGATCTGGCCCAGGGAGGTCGCCACTCTTTGGCGAATCGCGGGCTCAGCGTCACCTGCCAGCTTTTCGAGCAACGGCAAACCGTCGGCGTGGCCGATCGACCCGAGCGCCTGAGCAACCGCGGTGCGAACCAGCTTGTTTTTCCAGGCGGAGGTGGAGGCCAGCTCGGCAAGAGCCGGGATGTTCTCTTTCGTTCCGAATCGGCCGATGCCTTCGATCGCCATCGATTGCGCGCTGGGATCGGCATCGTTCAAGAAGCCGGCGAGCGCGCCCGCGGCAGGTTTGCCGAGGCCCGCCAGAGCGCCTGCGGCTTCCAGTCGCACGCTCGGATCCAGATCGGACTTCAGTTCTGCCAACTTCGGGATCGCTTTGTCGCCCAAGATGTCGGCCAAGCAGCTCACCGCGCTCGCTCGAACGGTCGGCTCCTTGTCATCGCGCATCGCTTTGGCGACTGCATCGGCGGACGTAGGATCTTTGAACTTGCGCAGCGCCCGCAGTGCGATCTTCCGGACCCGTGGTTCCGCGTTCGTCAGCTGCGCCACGAACGCAGGGACCGAAGTCTTGTCTGCGATCTCCATCAGCGCTTCCATCGCTCCCAGTCGCACGATCAAGGTCGGATCATTGACCAAAGGACGCAGTGCGCTGGCCGCCGAGGCAGCCTTGATTCGAGCCAACGCTCGTGCCGCTGCGGCACGCACGTTGTCGCTGGGCTTGGTCTCACCTTGCGGCGGTTTCGCCAGCAAGGCGATCAGTGCTTCCACCGCCTCTGGCGTTCCGATCGTGGCCAGCGCTTCCTCGGCCGCCGGCACGGCGACCAGGTCGGACGACGTGCGTGCCAGCCTCGCTACGTCGGAGATTGCTTTGCTGTCACGCGACGCTTGCACGCCGAATACCGCGGCACGCTGAACGCCCTCCGAGGCATCGGTGAGCCCTTTTCGAAACAGACCCATCGAGTCGGTGTCGCGCGGGAAGTACTCCTTCAGGGTGCTCATGACCTCGATCTTCACGGCGAAATCGGGATCATCGAAGGTGTTCTTGCAGAGCTCTCGCGGTCGAGCCTTGTCGAACATTCGACAGGCCGCGCGAACGGCGCTATCGCGAACCAAGTGATCGGGGTCGGCGTACAGCTTCTCGAGTAGATCGCTCCCTTTTTCGCCTAGCAGTTCGTGGACCGCCCACACCAACTCGGTTCGGACGGTCGGCGCGGGATCTCCCAACAGTTTCTCGAGCGCTGGACGGGCTTGATCAGCCGATGCTTTACGGCTCATCAACTCGCGCAGTCCGAGAATGCGGTCGTCCGCAGCTGTCGACGACAGCTTGACCATCGCCGGCTTGAGATCGTCGGCACTGGCGGCCCATGTGGGTCCAGAGAGGAGGGCAGCGAAAGCGAGGGGCAGGAAACGAGTCACACGAGGCATCGGTAACCTCTATGCAGCCAAGGGGGTACGAAGCGCAGAGAACGCAACGTCCTGGCGGCCCACCGGTAGACCGGCTGCACGTAAGACTAATGACCGTCTGCCCTTGTTGCCAGAAACTCGCGCCGGTGCGTGAACCGGCCGCATCAGCCCCGGGGCTGAGGGACGAGGGCGTCGACCGCGGCTTGAGGAGCCGGATGGCGCTGGTACGTCGTTGGCGAGACGGAGAGCAGTCGCGAGAACCGGCGATGAAAGTGGCGGTAGCTCCCGTACCCCACCAGCTTTGCTACCTCAGTCATCGGGAGCGCCCCCCCCTGAAGCAGGCTTACCGCGCGGCGGATCCGCACCCTATGGATGTACTCGGTCATCGTCACCCCGGTTTCCCGATGGAACAGCGATGACATGTAGTTGCGAGCCAGACCGACCTCTCTGGCGACTCGCGACAACGAGATTCTCTCGGTTGCGTGAGTTTCGATGAATCGTAGGGCTCGGATCACGGTTGGGTTGATGGGCGACTGTTTCCGTCGGTACGGTTCCGCCAGGCGTTCGATCTCCGCGAAGAACGTTCGATGCCGCTCACGGGGATCGGTGGAGCCCTCCAGCATCATTGCCCAACGGGCACGCTCCTGCCGAAGCTGGTGAGGAGAGGTTCGACCATCGAATGTCTCGCCTGCGGCGCGCAGCAATTCGTAGAGTCGAATCGAAGAAGAACCTGGCGCGAAGGGACGATCGCCGGTTCCTCCGAGCGCGCGGCAGGCCTCGAGAAAACTCTCGACATCCATTCGCTCCAGCGCCAGCAGCGCAGCGTCAACGCCGTCATTCGACGGCGCCACATGCGCTCGCGCCGATCCCTCTGGGACGACCAGCGATTCCGACATCCCGTCTCCCCGATGCCTCGGCAGTACAAGCCCCCATGCAACCGTCGAAGCGTTAAGCAGGTACGCCGCTCGACCGGCTAGAGCAATGGGAAACTGAGTCTGGATTTCAATTCGGTCGCCGAGCCTTGCTCGTATTGACCCTCACTCCTAGCGCGTGCTAGCCTCCGGCCCCTCGACTACAGCCGCGGGTGGCGCGGAACGCCAAAGAAACAAACGAGATCCGGGCCCGAAAGGCGAGGGGCCACGCGACCCTATGAATCTGCCCACCACGCTCACGGTTTTTCGAATCTTCTTGGTTCCTCTCATGGTCGTGGTGCTCTTGGCGCCACCCGGCCGGTGGGTCGACACCCCGTTCTTCGGCGACGAATACCCAGCGCCACGAGAGCTGATTGGGGTCTCGATCTTTCTGATCGCGGTGCTCACCGATATTCTCGACGGCTATTTGGCGCGGCGGAACAATCAAATCACCACCCTCGGGACGCTGCTCGATCCGATCGCCGACAAGTTGCTCACGTCGGCTGCTTTCATTTCGCTGGTCGAGATGCAAACTCACGGCCCCAATTCGAGACCGCTTGCACCTGCATGGATCGTGGTGATCGTGATCGGGCGTGAGTTCATCATCTCAGGACTGCGGTCGGTGTTGGCCACACGCGGAATCGCGCTACCGGCCAGCAAACTGGGGAAGCTCAAGACCGCGAGTCAGGTGGTTGCGATCGTCTTGCTGATCCTGACCAACACGCTGGAGCGCTGGGGCAAGTATGGATTTTTCGGTGTCGCCGCCTTGTGGCTTTCGATGCTGATTGCCTTGTGGTCAGGTGCGGACTACGTCTTCCGGTTCATCCGCTTGATCCCGGAGTTGTCCAAAGAGCCGCATCGTGGAGCGGGGGAGTCGTGAGTCGTTTGATTCCGCAGATTCGTGTCCGAGTCCTGGCCGGGCTCGTGTTCTTGTTGCCACTAGGTGTGTGCTTGTGGCTTGCCGACATTCTGTTTCGTTTGGTCGATCGGCTCGTCACCAACCAGATCCGCCCGTGGCTCGGGTTCGAGGGGTTGCCTGGATTGGGTGCACTGTGGGCTTCTCGTCTCGTTGCTCTGGTGGTGCTTCTGCTCGTGCTCTATTTGATTGGAACCCTGGCCGCAAATGTATTTGGAAAGCGCTTGCTCGAGGCTGGGGTGCAAGCCGTCGAGCGGATTCCTGTCGTCGGTGGCATCTATCGCGGTACGCGCCAGCTCTTCGATGCGCTTGGGCCTGGCGGGCGCTCGGCGTTTCGCCGCTGCGTGTTGCTCGAATACCCTCGTCGAGGATTGTGGACGATCGCCTTCGTGAGCAATGAGCGACGACAGTTGTTGGGTGATCCACCGGTGCCGTGTTTGGGTGTGTACGTTCCAACGGCGATCAACCCAACCGCCGGTTTTTTCTTGATGGTTCCCGAGCACGACACGCGTCCACTCGCGATTACCGTCGAGGAGGGGCTGAAGATCGTCGTGTCGGGCGGGATCGTGATGCCGGCAACCGCACTTCTACCGCTCGACTCGGATTTTCGCGCAACGGAGTCGATGTGAAGCGAGCCCACACGGCGTTTCTGATCGCTGTCGGCGACGAATTGGTCACAGGCCGCCAGGCCGACACCAATGGAGAACGATTGAGTCGCTGGCTCGAAAGTTTGGGCTGCGACGTGCAGTCGCGGTTGTTCGTGCCGGATCGTGCCGGCGCTGTAGAGAATGGCGTTCGCGCTGCGCTGGCTGCGAGAGTCGATGTCATGATCCTTACCGGTGGGCTGGGCCCGACCGCCGACGACATCACGCGCGACGGTCTCGCGGCCGGCGTCGAACTGGAGTTGGAACTCGATCCGAAAGCGTTGGAAACGATCGAACACCGATATCGCGAACGCGGCCGCACGTTGGCCTCTGGCGCTGCACGGCAAGCGTTTCGTCCGCGCGGAGCGGAGTGGATCTCCAATCCGATCGGTACCGCCCCTGGAATCTTGCTGAAGAGTGGACGCACGATCGTGATCGCGTTGCCCGGCGTTCCGCGAGAACTGAACGAAATGCTCGATCGCGACGTTCTACCGCTGCTGAGACGATCGCTGGCCGGCTCCGTCGCAATGAAGAGCACCTCTTTGCACGTGGCTTGTTTGCCGGAAGCGGAGGTCGATCGCCGGATCCGCGAGACGGCGCTTGCCGCACGCGGAGTGCAGGTGACGCACGTCGCGAAGCCTGGCGACATCGAGGTGCTGCTGACGGCTCGTGGTGACAGCGAGGAGGATGCCGAGTCGGCACTCGAGTCGGCTGTTTCAGAGCTGGGCGATAAGTTGGGAGATCATCTGTACGGAGCGGGGAGCGACTCGCAGGTCAGCGTCTTGCGTGACCTGCTGCTCGAGCACCGGTGGACGCTGGGATGTGCGGAGTCGGTGAGCGGTGGGCTGCTATCGAAGAGAATCACCGACCTGCCGGGCGCGAGTTCATTTTTCTTAGGGAGCCTCGTCGCCTACGTCAATTCCGAGAAGCGCCTGCTCCTGGACGTTTCTGCCGAACAGCTCGAGAACTTCGGCCCGATCAGCGCCGAGGTTGCCGGCGCGATGGCGGATGGTGTTCGTCGCAAACTCGGCGTCGACGTTGCGTTGGCGACCACCGGGATTGCGGGACCGGGGGGCGGCTCGGCAGAGAAGCCGGTAGGACTCACCTACCTTGCGATCGTTTGGCCAGGAGGACGACAAATCACGAGACACACGTTCACCGGCGATCGCAAGCAGATTCGAATCTGGTCGGTGACCACGACGCTCGATCAGGTGCGCCGTGCACTCAAGGGATTGCCTCCGCATGGAGAAGTCATCGAGCGGCAGGCCGGTCCAACGCGCGAGTAGCGCCGTGTCGTCGCCTACTTCCGTGACAGCAGCCCCGCGATCAACGACTTCGACGCTCAGCGTCTCGAGCCGTCGCCGATCACCTCATGCGTGAGTTGCAGAGCATCGCAATTGCTTTCTTGATGGGAAGCATTCCCTTCGGTCTGCTTCTCACTCGCTGGCAGAGTGGAATCGACATTCGCAACGTTGGCTCCGGGAACATCGGGGCGACCAATGCGATGCGCGCGGGAGGTGCGGCGGTCGGGATCGCGACGCTGATCCTGGACGGACTCAAAGGGGTCGCAGGACTTTCGATGGCCGCCTGGCTCCTCAACGGATGGCCCCACGGATGGCGTGAAGCGCTGCTGATCGCCGCTCCAGTGCTCGGGCACTGCTTCACGCCTTGGCTTGGCTTTCGCGGCGGGAAAGGAGTAGCCACCGCCGCTGGCGTCCTGGCTTGGGTCGATTGGCGCTTGCTTCTCGCTGGATTGGTAGCGTTTGCCGCGATCGTGGTGACGACCCGATTCGTTTCGCTCAGTTCGATAGGATGCGCCGCGATGGTGGGTGCGGTGGCGCCGTTGGTCCACGGTTGGACTGGTTTGACCTCTGGTGTCGAGGCGGTTGTCGTTGTGGTGGTGTGGCGTCATCGGGAGAATATCGGACGACTGCTACGCGGCACCGAACCAAGGACTCGCGAACGACGCCGCCCCGCGACCGCAGGGCACTAATGTCGAGGCACTCCTACTGTGTCGTTGGAGCCGGCGCGTGGGGTACCTCGCTGGCCCACCATCTGGCGGCGCAAGGCGACGTGACGCTGTGGTGTCGTCGACATGAGATTGCAGAGCAGATCAAAAACGAGAAGACATCACCGTATCTGCCTGGGGTGAGGCTTTGCGCCACGATGCGCCCGGTCTGTCGACTCGATGAGGCTCTAGCGGGATGTGACAGCGCGATTCTTGCGGTGCCCACACAAGCGCTCCGTGCGTTACTCGTTGCCAATCGCAACGCTCGTTGGCCGGAGGGTGTGCTGACGCTGGCGAACAAAGGGATCGAGCTGGCAACTCTTGCTCTTCCGCTCGACATCGTTGGAGATTCGTTGGGGCCCAGCATCGGCAAGCGAACTGCGGTGATTTCCGGTCCGAGCTTCGCGGTAGAGCTCGCGCAACAGCATCCGACCGGATTGGTCGCCGCCGCTCACGAGATAGAGGTCGCCAGGTTCGTACAGCGCACGCTGAGTTTCGGGAGCCTGCGTGTCTATACCTCCGATGATCCAACCGGAGTCGAGCTCGCTGCCGGGTTGAAGAACGTGGTCGCGATCGCCGCCGGCATGTGCGACGGGCTAGGTTTCGGAAGCAACGGACTCGCCGCTCTCATCACGCGCGCCCTAGCGGAGGTCGCTCGATTGGGCGTCGCGATGGGGGCGCGCCGCGAGACATTCATGGGGTTGGCCGGGTTAGGCGACCTGGTTCTGACCTGTACCGGGTCGTTGTCGCGCAATCGACGTGTCGGACAGTCGCTCGCGGCGGGGCTTTCCCTCGACGAGATTCGCTCCTCCACAAGTCAGGTGGCAGAAGGAATAGACACCTGTCGCGCAGCGCGCGCGCTGTCGGCGCGTTACGCTGTCGAGATGCCGATCATCGAGCAGGTCCATGAGGTCCTCTTCGCAGGCAAACCGCCGCGGAGTGCGCTGGCGGAACTGCTCGCACGTCCACTTCGCGCCGAGCCGGAAGGGGACACCCCGTGATCGATACCCATTGTCATATTCTGCCGGGCCTCGACGATGGACCGGAGACCGAGGAGATCGCAATCGCCATGGCACGCGTTGCGGTCGAGGACGGTGTCGAGGCGATCACGGCGACCCCGCACATGCGTGAGGGTGACTACCTCAACGAACGGGCCAAGGTGATTCTGGCTGTCGACTCATTTCGCGAAGTCCTCGCGCGCGAGTCGATTCGCCTCACGATCCACTACGGTTCAGAGGTCCATCTCGGCCCTCGCATGCCGGAGCGAGTCGCTGAGGCGAAGCTGTTGACCTACGGCGATCGGCGGAACTACCTACTTCTGGAGTGTCCGTATCGATCTCGTCCGATGCGCTTGGAAGAGACCATCTTCCAGCTGAAAGTCGCCGGCATTACGCCCGTGTTGGCGCATCCAGAACGGATCAGGCACTTTCAGGAAGACCCGAGTCGCTACGAAGAGTTGTTGCGAATGGGAGCCCTCGGCCAACTCACCAGTTCCAGTCTGCTTGGCACATTCGGCGTGCAGATCCAGCGCCTCTCCGAAAGTTGGGTCAGGCGCCGGATGGTGCACGTTCTGGGGAGCGACGCTCATGACACCAAATACCGCCCGCCGCGCCTGCGCGATGCGCGACGTCGCTGGGCGGAGCTGACGGACGAGCACAGCGCCCGACTGGCAACGGAGATCTGGCCCAGTGCATTGCTCTCAGGCGAATCGATCGAACCGCCGGAGCCCTTGCCGCCCGATCCTCCCAAGGGGATCTTTGCGCGGCTGTTCGGAAAGTGAGGGACTGATGGGACTAACAGAGAGAGCGCGATGCCTGAGCGTCGGTGTTGTCTTGATGGTCTTTTCGGCGTGCGGTTCCGCAAGTCGTACGGAACGGAATCAGAAGCAGGTCGAGGGGCCGTTGCGACACTTTCAGTTGGCGCGGATGTACTACGAGCAAGGGAAGGTTCAAGAGTCGCTCGAGGAACTCGATCGATCATTCAAGCTCGACGCGACGTTGCCGCAGGTTCACGCCTATCTCGGCTATGTCCGACTCGAGCAGGAGCAATGGGCCGAAGCTGCGAAGGCCTATCGCAAAGCGATCGAGTTGAACCCGTACTACACCGACGCGCGGCAACACCTGGCCGTTTGCTTGCAGGAACTGGGAGACATTCCCGGCGCCCTTGATCAACTCGAACAGGCATCGCGCGACAAGACATATCCGTTTCCCGAGCAGATCTATTTCAATCGCGCCATGGTCTTTCGTCACGCAGGGCAGGTCGAAGAGGCGCTGAAGGAACTGCGACGTGCGGTAGGAATCAAGCCGCGCTATTACCGCGCCCACTTCGAGATGGCGGGACTGCTGATCGAGTTGCGGCGCAACGAGGATGCATTGCTCGCGTACGTCGCCGCGGAACCCGGCTACACCAAGGACGCCGAATATCATTTCCGGTATGGGTCGGCCTTGGCGCGTACCGGCGACAAACCCCAAGCGCAACGCGAACTGCGCCGCGCGATGGAGCTTGCTCCCGGATCGGAGATCGCCGCGCAAGCGAGTAATCTGCTCGGGACCTTGGGCTGATGTTTGGAACGCTCCGCCAGAAACTGAAAGAAGGTCTAGCCAGGACGAGAGAGGCGCTGTCGACCGGGTTGGCGCGGCTGGTGCGGCCGGGGCGAACCGTCGACGATGGGTTGCTTGACGAGGTCGAAGAACTGTTGGTGCTGGCGGACCTCGGCCCCGAGCTTGCCGCCGATCTTCGTGCAGGACTTGCCAAACGAGCGCGCGGACAGAGTGTCGAGACTGTCGAGCCACTGCTCGAGATGGTTCGCGAGGAACTGCTGGCGCTACTCCCCCTGCTTCCACCCGAGCCTGTACCGGTTCGACCTCCGCGCGTCACCTTGATCGTCGGTGTCAACGGTTCCGGTAAGACGACGACCACAGGGAAGCTGGCGGCGCGATGGGCGCGCGAGGGTCGCGGTGTCGTTGTTGCGGCGGCCGATACCTTTCGGGCTGCCGCGGTAGAACAGCTCTCGCTCTGGGCCGAGCGTGCCGGTGCGCAGGTCGTGCGCGCGCATCACGGTGCTGATCCCGCGTCGGTGGCATTCGACGCCACGCGTGCCGCCATGGCACGGGGCGCGCACGAACTGCTCATCGATACCGCGGGTCGTCTTCACAACAAGAAGCCTCTGATGGACGAGTTGGAGAAGATTGGGCGTGTTGTGGGGAAGGAGATCGATGGAGCACCCCATCAGACGTTGCTGGTGCTCGACGGTACGACCGGCCGTAACGCGGTGATCCAAGCACGCGAGTTCTCGCGGGTCGTCCCGGTGGGAGGACTCGTACTTACCAAGCTGGATGGGACGGCCAAGGGAGGTGTCGCCATTACCATTGGGCGCGAACTTGGAATTCCTGTGCGCTACATCGGGGTTGGAGAGGCCGTCGATGACCTGCTGGACTTCGATCAGGACGAGTTTCTCAACGGGTTGTTGCAGCCGGTTGGGAGCGGTCCACTGACCCGATTACCGTGACGGATCAAGCCGATTCGAAATGGATGCAACGCGCGATTGAACTGGCCACGCGCGGCGCACGAGCCACGGCGCCCAATCCACTCGTCGGCGCCGTGATTGTTTCGGATCAGGAGGTGGTGGGGGAAGGGTGGCACCGGCGAGCCGGCGCCGCGCACGCCGAGGTCGAGGCTCTCCAACAAGCCGGGGCTCGCGCGCGTGGTGCAACCCTCTATGTCACTCTCGAACCGTGTGCGCATCATGGCCGGACCCCGCCGTGTGTGATGGCGATCGCGGCGGCGGGAATCAGGCGTGTTGTGGTCGGGTTGGTCGATCCCGATACTCGCGTCTGTGGCGCCGGCCTGGCAGCGCTTCAGGCGCAAGGCATGTTGGTGACCTTGGCTAGCGATGCTGACCGTGATGCCGCAAGTCGATTGGTCGAAGACTATCTGGTGCATCGCACCCAAGGCCGAAGCTTCGCGGTGATGAAAGTTGCGGCAACACTCGACGGGCGGATTGCCGATCGTTGGGGTCAAGCGCGATGGATCACCGGCGACCCAGCGCGACAGGTGGGCCGCGCCTTGCGAGATCGGTACGGTGCGATTTTGGTTGGTGCCGGTACGGTGATCGCAGATGACCCCGAGTTGCTCCCGCCTACCATGCCGCCCGAGGGTGGGTCCTACCTTCGTTGCATCGTGGACGGGGCGCTGCGCGTTGCACCGACCGCCCGGTTGTTCTCGCGCAGGCACGAATCTCCGGTGTTGATCTTCACTGCGGAGAGCGCCAGCGCCGCGCGGCGAGTCGCGTTGGAGCAAGCCGGCGCCGAGGTCGTGGTTTTGCCTGACCAGGAAGGTCGTGTTCAAGCCCGTTCTGTTTTGGAAAGTCTCCGCACGCGAGATGTGCTGGGTGTGATCATCGAGGGTGGAGGACATACGCACGGTCAGTTCTTGCAGGCCGGGGTCGTCGACAAAGTCCACTGGTTCTTGGCCCCGCGCCTGCTGGGTGATCCGGGAGGCGCTGCCGCCCTAGAAGCTGGGCCGCGTGCCTTGGAGGCGGCGTGGAGTTTCCAAATTGCGGGGCTCGAGCGCGTAGGGGACGATCTCTCTCTGACGCTTTATCCGAATTGAGCTGAGGGCGAAATGTTCACCGGTCTGATTGCTGGTCTGGGGCGCATCGGGTCGACACGGTCCGTGGGCGCGGGCTGGCGTATCGAGGTCGAGCACGAGCTCGGCGAGGAACCGGTCAAAATTGGCGAGAGCATCGCCTGCGATGGTTGCTGCCTGACGGCGATCGAACCCGGTGCTTCGCAATTCTCTGCCGAGATCTCCCCGGAGACGCTGTCCCGAACCGGTGGTCTCAGTCGTTGGCGACAAGGGCGGCAACTGAACTTGGAGCGTGCGCTTCGAGCAGGTGACAGGTTGGGTGGACACATCGTGCAGGGGCACGCCGATGGGCTGGTTCGACTGTTCAGCACGAAGCCTCTGGCGGGCGGTTGGCGCGTGCTTCGTGTGGAGCTTCCGGCGTCTGGCAGGTCATGGACGATCGAGAAAGGTTCGATCACGCTCGATGGTGTAAGCCTCACGATCGCCGATCTGGGCCAGAACTGGTTCGACGTCGCACTGATTCCTCAGACGCTGTCGTCGACGACGATCGGACAACGCAAACCGGGCGACCGGTTGATCGTCGAGTACGATCTCTTCGCGAAGTACGCGGCTCGTGCTCGCACACTGCCACCGGCGAGGTGACTCATGTCCTTTGACAGTATCCCCGCAGCACTCGAGGACATCCGTGCAGGCCGGATGGTCGTCGTCGTCGATGACGAAGATCGCGAGAACGAAGGCGATCTGACGATCGCGGCGCAATTCGTCACACCAGAGATCATCAACTTCATGGCCACCCACGGGCGGGGATTGATTTGCCTTCCGATGACTGAGGAGCGGCTGGATGAGTTGAAGATCCCGCTGATGGTGAACGAAAACTCCACACGCTACAAAACCGCGTTCTGTCATTCGATCGAGTCCCGGGTGGGAACGACAACCGGAATCAGTGCGGCCGATCGCGCGCGCACTGTCATGGCGGCGATCGACCCGCGCACCCGAGCAGACGATCTGGTCCGCCCCGGTCACATGTTCCCACTGCGAGCGATGGACGGCGGCGTGCTCCGACGTGCTGGACATTCGGAAGCGGCTGTCGACTTGGCGCGCTTGGCGGGTCTATACCCAGCAGGGGTGGTGTGCGAGGTCATGAACGACGATGGGAGCATGGCTCGGGTTGGTGATCTGGAGCAGTTCTGCCTCAAGCATGCGTTGAAGCTGATCACGATTGCCGACTTGATCCGCTTCAGGATGTCGAACGAGCGGTTGGCGCGTCGCGTCGCATCGCCGAAACTTCCCAACGCCTTCGGTGCTTTCACGCTCCATGCCTACGAGAACGATGTCGACGGTCAAACCCACCTCGCCATGGTGATGGGGGAGATCGTGCCGAATGAACCGGTGCTCGTCCGTGTGCACAGCGAGTGTCTGACAGGCGATGTTTTCTTGTCACGGCGCTGCGACTGCGGTCCACAGTTGCGGGAAGCGATGGAACGAATCGGCCGCGAGGGGAAGGGAGTCGTGCTTTACCTCCGGCAAGAGGGACGTGGAATCGGCCTTCTCAACAAGCTGAAAGCCTACGAGATCCAGGAGCAGGGGCACGATACGGTCGAGGCCAACGAAGCGCTCGGGTTCAAGCCCGACCAACGTGAGTACGGAATTGGCGCCCAGATCCTTCATGACCTTGGTGTTCGGAAGATTCGGTTGCTCACCAACAACCCGCGGAAGTTCGTGGCGATGCATGGCTACGGTCTCGAGATCGTTGAGCGGGTACCGATCCAGATCGACGCGACAGATGAAAACCGTGCCTACCTCAAAACGAAGAAGGAAAAACTCGGCCACCTCCTCGACGAGCCCTAGCTCGGGCCGGGCAGAACCAGGAGCCGGCCGGAAGTCGGGCCGAGCCCGGATCGATTTCTCGCCCGAAATCGGACCGAAGTTCACCGAACACGACGGAGATTTCAGGCGTTTCCCGACCTCGAGGGGTCTTTGATGGCAACATCGTCTTCGCTCGGGGCGCGTCGCCTAATTCCTTGACCCCTCAGGGGCTTCTGCTACCCTAGGCCGCTTTGGAGAGCCGTCCGCCGCGGACGGGGGAGTCTTGTTGTGTTTTCTGCCTTGACCCAGCGTCTTTCGCGCGTCCTCGATCGGATTCGCGCCGGCGGTCGAGTGACCGAGGCGGATCTGGATGAAGCTCTGCGCGAAATCCGCCTGGCGCTACTCGAGGCGGACGTCTCTTTCAAGGTCGCCAAGGAATTCCTCGCGCGGGTTAGAGAGAAGGCGCTCGGCGAAGATGTCATCAAGAGCCTGACGCCGGGTCAGCAGGTCGTCCGAGTGGTTCGCGATGAAATGACTGAACTGCTCGGTGGTTCGAGGGCGCTCAAACCTCTCAGCACCGCTTCCCGCCCTCCGTCCGTCTACATGATCGTGGGACTGCAGGGTTCCGGAAAAACAACCACGGTCGGCAAACTCGGACGTTGGCTCAAAGCCCATGGGCGACATCCGCTCGTGGTGCCGGTCGATCTCCAACGCCCGGCCGCGGTACTGCAGGCGATCCAGGTCGCCAAGAACGCAGGGGTTGCCGCCTTCGAACACGATGGCAGCGGCACTCCTGTGCTGCGCGCGCAGGAAGGCGTGCAGCACGCCCGCGAGCGCGGGTTTGATGTTGTCCTGCTCGATACGGCGGGACGTCTTCACATCGATGACGCTTTGATGAGCGAACTGTCGGCGCTGGAGACGGCGCTCCGACCCGACGAAATACTCTACGTTGCTGATGCGATGACGGGTCAAGATGCCGTGCGCTCGGCCGAGGCATTTGCGGCCAAGGTAGCGCTGAGCGGTGTCATTCTCACAAAGGTCGATGGCGATGCTCGCGGCGGCGCGGCGATCTCCGTGACGGCCGTCACCGGCGTTCCGATACGTTTTGCTGGTGTTGGTGAGAAGCTCGACGCGTTGGAGTCTTTCAACCCCGACCAGATGGCGAGCCGCATCCTCGGTATGGGTGATGTTCTGGCGCTGATCCAACGTGCCGAGTCGGCGATCGACCGGGACGAGGCTGAGAAGCTTGCGCAGTCGGTGCGCAAATCGCAGTTCACGCTGGAGGATTTTCGCGGCGCGCTACGACAGATGAAGCGCCTGGGTCCCTTGGAGCAACTGCTCGGGATGATTCCGGGGATGAAACTCCCTCCTAACATGAACGTCGACCCTAAAGAATTCACGCGACTCGAAGCGATCATCGACTCGATGACGCCACTGGAACGGCGCAGCCCGCAGACCATCAACGGCGCGCGGCGAAAACGGATCGCGCGCGGCTCGGGAACGCAGGTACATGACGTCAACAAGTTGCTGAAACAGTTTGCCGACATGCAAAGAATGATGAAGACCGTTGGCGCCGCACAGCGCGGCGGAAAAATGGCCCGCTTGTTCGGGCGTTGACGCCCAGACTTCTGAAACTGCCTGCATCGCGGGCAAAGAGAGGGTTACGTGTTGAAGATTCGATTGCGGCGGGAGGGCTCCCGCAACCACCCGTTCTACCGACTCGTTGTTTCCGATTCGAAGAACACGCCGACGGGTCCTGTTGTCGAGACCATCGGTTACTACAACCCGAAAGCGAACCCAGCGACCGTGCATGTGGACGCCGACCGCTACCGCGCATGGTTGGCCAAAGGCGCTCACCCATCGGAGACCGTCGCCAACTTGATCCGTAAACAGTCCAAGCCGGCGCAATGAGTCAGGATAGTCAAATCCGAGAATGGCTCGAGCAGGTAGCGAGGCATCTCGTGAGCCAGCCGGAGGGGGTGTCGGTCAGGGTTGTCGACGGGCGCCGTGCGACCCGCTTCGAGATCCTTGCTCCGGAAGGGGAGCGCGGTCAGTTGATCGGCCGCGAGGGTGTCACGATTCGATCGTTGCGCAGCGCGATCGAGGTACTAGCAGTCAAGCAGAAACGGCGGTTTGAAGTAGAGATCCCAGGCTGAAGGTGCGATGAGTGAGTTTGCGACAACCCCAACCACGGCAAGCGAGGGAATTTCCCCCGCAGCGCTCGTCGTGTTGGCGGTAGTGCGTCGCCCCTGGGGTCGCCGCGGTGAGCTGTTGCTCGAACTCGAGACGGACTGGCCAGAGCAGCGGTTTGCTCCGGGAGTCCAACTTCGGTTCAAGCGGCGAGACGGTCGCGAGGTCGAGGCGGTCGTCGATCGACTCCGGGTCGTCTCTGTCGGTCCGCTTCTCGCGCTTCGCGGGATCGAATCGATCAGCGCAGCGCAACCACTGGCCGGTGCGTCGATACTCGCTTCCGCGCAGTCGCTTCCGCGACAGCCTGACGTGCAATTGCTCTACTCCGAGATCACCGGGATCACACTCGTCGCCCGAGATGGTCAGACCCTCGGAGTCGTTGAGAGGATCGATGAGAGCCCCGCCGCACCGCTGATGGTCGTGCGCCGCCCGAATGGAGCGGAGGTGCTGGTGCCACTCGTCGCTGGGTTTCTCGGCGATATCGATCTCGCCGCGAGAAGGCTCACGGTCTCACTGCCGGATGGATTGCTGGATCCGGAGCTTGCCGAGAGCGCAGGCGAGTCTCGGGAGGATCGATGACATCGCAACTCGAGTTCGTTGTCGTCACGATCTTTCCTGAAATGTTTCCTGGAGCACTCGCGTACGGAGTCGTCGGCAAGGCACTTCAACGCGGGCTGATCGAACTCAGCGTTCAAGACCTTCGTGAGTTCGCGGAGCCGCCACATCGGCAGGTCGACGATGCGCCGTTCGGTGGCGGCGCAGGGATGGTTCTCAAACCCGAACCGTTGTTCGAGTGCGTAGAGAGCATCATCCAACAAAGACCGGCCCGCCGGCCGCGCGTCATCTTGCTCGACCCGGCTGGACGCACACTGTGCCAGCCGCTGGCGCGTGAACTCTCGCGCGAGAAAAGCCTCGTCCTGCTTTGCGGCCGGTACGAGGGGGTCGATGAGCGAGTTCGCGAACACCTGGTTGACGACGTGATCTCGATTGGCGACTACGTACTTTCTGGTGGCGAGATTCCGGCGATGGTTGCGATCGACTCGATCGCCAGGCTGGTACCTGGCGTGGTCGGTGAGCCGGCCTCGATCGAGCGCGAGTCATTCGAGGAGTCTGTGCTCGACCACCCTCATTACACTCGACCCGCGGAGTTTCGCGGTCTGCGAGTGCCCGATGTCCTGCTCTCAGGACATCACGCGCAAATTGATGCTTGGCGCCGGGGCATGGCACTAGCGCGAACCCAGCGACTGCGTCCAGACTTTCTTCAAGATCACAAGTCCGCGGCTGATTCGGCGGAGAGGAAGTGAGGCTAGAGGATCATGAGTCAAGAACTGATGAAGGCTGTCGAGGGTGCGTATCTTCGTACCGATATCCCGGAGTTCTATCCCGGCGATACGGTCAACGTGCATGTGCGCATCAAAGAGGGTGAGAAAGAGCGGATTCAGATCTTCCGTGGCGTGGTGATCGCTCGCCGCCATGGGAAGAACTCCCCTCGTTCCACCTTTCGCGTCCGTAAGGTCAGCAACGGAGTAGGCGTGGAGCGCGTGTTCCCGGTGCATTCTCCTGTGATCTCGAGGATCGAGGTGGTGCGCCAGGGTCGGGTACGTCGCGCAAAGCTCTACTACCTGCGCGGGCTTTCCGGAAAGGCGGCGCGCATCAAGGAGCGCCGTCAGGCCTAGGGCGTGTCGGACGATCGCCACAGATTGCTATTGGAGGCAGATCAAGCCGCTCGTCGAGGCGACTTGGCGGCGGCGGCCGTGTGTTACAGAAAGCTCCTCGCGTTTACGCCTACCGACCTGACACTGCTTCAGAGATTGGGCGACGCGCTTGCGCGTGCGAGTCAAGATGCTGAAGCCCGCGATGTGATGCTCCGGCTCTCAGAGGAGTATTGGCGAGGCGGGTTTCGAAGCCGTTCCTTGGCCGTGTTGCGACGCGCTTCGCGATTGGGAGGTCCGCAGCCGGATCTCCTCGTATTACTTGGAGAGCGGACGCTCGAACTGGGCCACGTTGCCGACGCCCGAGAACCGTTGATCGAGGCCGCGTCTCTGCGGGAGGCCGGCGGAGATATTCCGGGAGCCATCCTCATCTTTCGACAGGTTGCTGAGGCGCTGCCGAGAGACCTTGCCTCACGACAGGCTCTGTTGAGGTTGGCGCAACGGGGCAACGCACCTCAATCCGTCGCGGAGGCGAGACTCGAGATCGCCATGGCGACTGCATTGAACGGCGACACACCAGCGGCGATCAAAGGACTTCGTGACGCCGTAAGCGAGTATGCGGACAGCTCCGCCTGTTTGGCGAGACTGCCGCACCTGCTCAAAATATTTCCGCATGGAATCGCCGCGGAGTTTCAAACGCAACCTGCCCGCTTGACCGCACACGCAGCGGATACGTGGGGAGTGATCGCCGCTGCCTTTCTTGCGCGCGAGGGGCAAACGACACAGGCCCGGTCAGTCTTGGCACCGGTGCTCGAGCCGCGACCGGATCGGGCGCCTCGAATAGCGCTGTGGGCAGGCAGGGTGCTACTCGATCTCGGAGAAATCGATCTCGCGCGTCGCCTCGTGCTCGCCGCTGCAGCCGACATAACCGACGCGGGGCAAGAGAACAGCCCCGATCTTGTCGATGTCTTGACCGGGTTGGTGGCCCGCAATCCGAACGATCACGAGGCCGCGACGGTCCTGATCGGACTAACGAGCAAGTCTTCCTCCCCTGCGCTCGTCGACCGCCCTAACCCCGTGGCCCAGCAGCCGGACTCCCCCTTGGTGATCCCCGAGCTCCCCCAGGAGGTGCGAGTCGCTCTCACGGAAGCCCAGTCGTTGATCCAACATGGTTTGCCTTCGCAGGCTCGAGTAACACTGCAGGCGATCGAAGCGTCATGGAAAGGCCATCCCGAAATCAGCCGTTTGGAACGGGAGGCGCTCATCGCAGAGGCGAAGGTTCCGCGGCGTGCAACACCTCCCTCGAAACCTCGGTCCAGTTCAACGGAGGAAATGTTCGTCGTCATCGAAGACGACGATGGGGGACTTACCGAGATTCAGCCAACGACTACCAGCCGACCAACGCACGCACCGTTCGTGACCGGCCCTCTTTCGACGCAAGCGAGCCCTGGTTCCACAGGATCGGAGCTAGCCCCCGATGTGAAACAGATGGCAGTTCATATTCAGAACGCGATCGGGGATGAAGACCACGAGACTCTTTATCAGATGGCGATCGGCTTGCTAGAGATGGGGCTCGAAGAGCAAGCCCTCGAAACACTCGAGCGTGCCCGCCTTGCGCCCGGCAGAGCGGTCGAGGTGGCGCTGCTGCTTCTCCAACATCGGACAGCGCGTGGGGAAGGCGCACTCGCGATCGAGGCGGGAGAATCGGTGCTTGACGACGCGGCAGCGATGAGCGCCGCGGTCTACGCGGATTTCCTGGCGGCATTAGCATTGGCCACGCATCAGGCAGGCGGCGAACAGAAGGCGGTCCGCTACCTTCGGAGCCTCGAGGAGGTCTTCCCCGATCACCCAGCGTTGGACTCGTTGCGCGGCGCGATTGTGACGAAATTCTGACGCAGCCCCGCCAGAAAATTGACGCGCGGGCATGCGACGAAGTTAGAGCTAGCCCTCAGATAGATCGAATCGCAGCGAGTCTGGGACGTCGAAAGGTGTGTGCAGCCCCAATACACTCCTAGAACCGGGGATGTCCAAGGTCGAGACTGAAAGCAGCGAGTCGGGGCGTCGCGCTCCGTTCATGGAGAATGAAGGCAGTGATCTGTTGGCATGGCTCGTGCTCAACGTGGGTGCAGAAGCATCGGGGCGCTCATGCGTCCCTGTTGCGGCGGCCGGTCGAGCAAACGTACGCGGATTGCCTGACCAACACCCCTTCCCAACCCCTTCCCTTGACGCTGGAAAACAACGGGCCGGCCGCCGCCCCGTTTTCCGCTCCCCTCAGCAGGGTATTCTCGTTTTTCCGAGTTGACGCAGATTGCAGCCGCGCCGACGACATCGGGCGCGCATGACCGATCTGGTGATCCTCAACGACGGCCCCGAAGATGGCGCGCGAGCGATGGCGCGCGACGAAACCTTGGTACGACGTCAGCGGAGTGGCGAGGGGCCCGTCACCATAATCAGGATCCACGGTTGGAATCGGCCGGTTCTATCGGTCGGTCGGTCTCAGCCGATTCCATTGGAACTGGGACCGGCTGCAGCGCAGGTCGGCGTGGAGCTTGTGCGTCGTCCAACGGGTGGCGGATGGCTGCTGCACTGGCCCGGCGACCTCGCCATTTCGGTGGCGTTCGCGGGGCCGCTGCGGGCTGGCGAGTTGAGGCGCTGCAGTCGGCACTTGGCACAGGCAATCGCACTGGGGCTGGCCGCCGAACGCCGGCCGGCGATGGTATTCGAAGGGGGAGAGTCGGCTACCTCCCGATCGGATGTTTGCTTTCAGCGTGTCGACCGCGATGAGGTTGTCGTCGACAGAACCAAGGTTGCAGGAGTCGCGCTCTGCCGAGTCGGGCGTTCGGCGCTTGTGCAGTCTGCCGTTCCATTGGCGAGCGTTGATGATCGGCTGCTAGCGTTTTGCGAGCGCTGGGATCCTCGACGCAACGACGGGGTCGCGGCATGCCAGGGTGTTGATAGCGATCGTCTGCGACGCGGCATAGCCGCGGCTTTCGCGGCGATAGGACCGTATCGCGAGGGACGACCATGGTCGTGGCCTGCTGTCTGGTTGCGCGATTCCGAGCATCGTCGAGAGACCACGTATCGCTCGGCGATACGACTTGCTCACACGGACACAACGCTACGCTCGGCATCCGAGTAGGACTGGCTACGAACCAACCTGTGTCGTGTCCCTAAGGATCGATCGGAACCTGGATCGTGGTCGGAGATCCGGTCGAATTCACTGCGACTTCCAATGGTATCCATCCGTCGGCCCCGCGGCGTTCGCCCTCCTCGGGAGTGACCGGCAGAGTGGATTGCAGGTAGTGCTGCCAGTCCGCGGCGTTCCAGGCCAGCCTCTGTATCCCGCTCTTCCCACCGAAGTTGAATTGGATCGACTGTCCCTGGCCTATCACTCGGAATTGCGCCGGGCCGCGGGCAACGTAGCGCAGAACATCGTCGGGAGGGATGCGGAGCGAGCCATCGCGCTCGATCGGATAGAACTGAAGCGGGTAGGGAAGATCGGTGCGCATGTGATCGCGAGGCGAGCAGGCAGACGCTTCGGGGGCGTCGGGCGATAGAAGCTCCTCGACCGTCTCCAGGCAGCCGCTCTCAGCCACCGCTCTCTTTCCCGTGCGTCGATCGAACGTTGTCTGTACCAACTCGGCGGGAGTCTCGAACGGCTGCGGAGCGACTTCGCGCAGCGCGTCCTTCATGAAATCGATCCAGATCGGCAGTGCCGCGACCGACCCGCTCTCGCCTCGCCCCAACGGCTTTCTCTGATCGTGTCCGATCCAAACGGCAGCCACGATCGAGGGCGTATAGCCGACGAACCATGCATCGGTGTAGTCGTCGGTCGTCCCTGTCTTGCCTGCCAACGGGCGCCCGAGCGAGAGTGCGTTGCGAGCGGTGCCGCGTTGAACGACGCCTTGCAAGATCGAGGTAACCTGCGCGGCCACCTCGGGGCGAATCGCGACTCGCGAGGTTGGCGCCGTGGAGTAAAGCACCTGGCCGGCAGATGTATCGTCGACAGTCCGAATCATCCTCGGCTCGACCAGCAATCCGCCGTTTGCAAAGCACCCGTACGCTTTGGCGAGTTCGACGAGCCGGACCTCGAATGCGCCGAGAGCGAGCGATGGATACGGTCTCAATTCGCCGCCGATTCCCAGGCGATGAGCGACTTCGATCGCGGGAGTGTACCCAATCGCATCGAGCAAACGGATGGTTGGAATGTTCCGCGACTGCTCTATCGTGTGTCGCAACGTGACGAGACCGTCGTACTGGCGGTCGTAGTTCTCAGGCTGATACGGCTCGGGGAATCCTGGTGAGGTGAAGACAGTCGGTACGTCCCAGAGCAGCGTTTCGGGAGAAAGTCCCAACTCGAGTGCGGCAGCCGCGACGACCGGTTTGAACGCCGAGCCCGCCTGACGCTGTGCTTGCATCGCTCGATCGAACTCGCTCTTTTCGAAGTTCTTGCCGCCCACGAGTGCGAGTACTTCGCCGGTTCTTACGTCGATCGCGATCAGCGCTGCGTCGGCGGAAGGCTCGGAACCAAGCCTCGCCTCCAGCACGCGCCCCCAACTCGTGACCTTGGTGAGAATCAATGGCACCAGCGTGTTGGGTGGAAGCAGTCGACCCAAATCCAGGCGACCGGTCCACGCAATTTCCTTGGCTCCGAACTGCAACGTTTGATCGCCGAGTCGGAGCGTCGCCGCGGACGCGGAGGATTCGAGCACCACGGCGTCGACCACGTCGCCATCGCTGAACGTCTCGCCCCATGTTGGATCGACGTAATCCGCGGCACTCTTGCCTGGTGGGAGCGCTCTTGGGTTGGGAATCTGTTTGTGCCTTCGACCGTAATCGTCAAGCCCGGCGCGTATCGCCCGTTCGGCCGCTCGCTGCGCCTTTGGATCGAGTGTCGTATGCACCGTGAGTCCGCCACGATAGAGTCCGTCTTCTCCGAATCGCTCGAGCAAGCCGCGGCGAACCTCCTCGATGAAGTAAGGGGCGAACTCTCGTACCGGCCGCTTGGTAGCAAGCCCTAGAGGCGCCTGCTTGGCGGTCTCGGCAGCAGTTCGATCGAGAAATCCTTCGACCACCATTCTTTCGAGTACGTGATTGCGGCGTTGCAACGCGCGCTCTGGATGGCGCAGCGGTGACAGACTCTCGGGAGATTGCGTCAAGCCGGCGAGCATCGCGGCCTCAGGCAACGTCAGTTGCGCGGCTGTTTTGTCGAAGAAGAAGCGAGCGGCAGCCTCGACACCGTACTGGCCGTGTCCGAGGTAGATACCGTTGCAGTACAGCGTCAGTATCTCCTCCTTCGAGTAAGTCTTTTCGAGCTTCAACGCGAGATATGCCTCCTGCACTTTGCGTGTCAGATCTTTGCGTTGATGTAAGAAATAGAAACGCGCGAGTTGTTGCGTGATCGTGCTGCCGCCCTGACTGAAACGGAGGTTCCGCGTATTCGCCAGCGCTGCGCGGAGGATCGCCTGAGGGTCGACGCCAATATGCAATCGAAACCGAGGGTCCTCGGTTGCCAAAAGGGCATCGCGGTAGGCAGGGGCAATCTTGCTGAAGGGGACCGAGATCCGCTGTTGCTCGGCGAAGCTCTTGAGCTCCTCGCCGTTGCGATTCAACAGCCTCGTCATCTGAGGTAGTGCCTGCGGATCCAGCGTGCCGATGTCTGGAAGATCACGACTCAAGATCAAACCCACGACAATCCCTGCGGCGAACGCCATGCCATGCAACGCCAACAGAATGTAGAGGAATCGCCGGTTCATCGGCGTGGATTCTACACGCCGGCATCGGATTGGCTTGTGCTATCGTGCCCCACCGATGAGTTCGCCTACAGCAGCCGACACCATCCCTCGCGGGCGCGTGCTGGCTTGGGCAATGTACGACTGGGGCAACTCTGCGTTTGCCACGACGGTCGTGGCAGGGCTCTTTCCGGTTTTTTTCAAGGATTACTGGAGTGAGGGCGTCGACGCCTCGCAGAGCACGTTCCACCTCAGTCTTGGGGTCTCGATCGCGAGCCTGCTGGTTGCCCTACTTGCTCCTGCGCTCGGTGTGGCGGTCGACCAGGGCGCGTCGCGAAAACGACTACTCGTGTTTTTTGCGGGCATCTCGATCGCGTTGACGGCTGCACTGGCCTTGATCCCACAAGGCCAATGGCTTGGAGCGCTGTTCGCCTACTCACTGGCATTTGCGGCGTGGCTATTGAGCCTCGTCATCTACGATTCGATGATTCTATTGGTGACTCGACCCGACACCGTGGATCGCGTGTCGGGCCTCGGATACGCGCTGGGATATCTCGGGGGCGGCCTGTTGTTTGCCGTCAACGCGGCGGCGACCTACGACCCATCACTGGTGGGGCTGGTGGCACGCGGCAGCACCGATACGGTCGCCGTCGCTGCGGCACGCACGCTGGCGGTCAAACTCTCGTTCGTCAGCGTGGCTGTGTGGTGGGCGGTGTTCATGCTTCCGCTGCTGTGGAAGGTTCCTGATACGAGTCGAAGCGGATCAGTGCCGCTGATTCAGGCCTGGCGTCAAGGGGTCGGAGAAGTCTTGGATACGTTCCGCGAACTGCGCCGATATCGCTACGCGTTCGCTTTCTTGCTGGCGTTCTGGCTTTACATCGATGGCGTCGACACGGTCTACACGATGGCGCTCGGGATCGGAAAGGACCTTGGCTTTTCCACGGCTGATCTGATCATGGCGTTGTTGTTGGTGCAGTTCGTGGCGTTCCCCTTTGCGTGGGCGTACGGCTGGATGGCGGGTCGAGTGGGAGCCAAGCCGATGATCCTCGTCGGTTTGGCAACCTATGTATTGGTAACCGCTGGTGCGACACAAATCACGACGACGCCGGTTCCGCTTTTCGGTCTGCAGATAAGTCAATTCCAAATCCTGGCGCTTTTGGTGGGGACTGCACAAGGTGGAGTCCAAGCGCTGAGTCGTTCCTTGTTCACTCGACTGATTCCGCGGGAACGCGCTGGCGAGTTCTTCGGTTTCTACAATCTTCTTGGCCGCTTCGCCGCGGTACTCGGGCCCCTCCTACTAGGTGTCGTGACCCGTATTACCGGCGATTCGCGCCTCGGGATGGGATCGGTCGGTCTGTTGCTGATCAGCGGCGGGATCTTGTTGTGGCGACTCGATGTGGCGGAAGGACAGAGGGCGATCGAGTCGTCGTCGTAAGTGCACCGATTGGATCAGCCTCGTGAGCTAGTGCCCCCAACCGAGTTTGTCGCGCAGGGTTGCAAAGAAAGTTCTGCCCGGCGGTCGTACCAGAACGATCGGGTGAGGCGAGCGCGTGATCGACAATTTCTCTCCCGGGTCGATCGGATAGAAATGCTGTCCGTCGAAAGCAATTCGGACGCCGTTGTGTCTCTCACCTTCCGCCACCGCGAGCATCACGCGAGCCGTTCCGGCAAGCACCAAGGGACGCTGCGAGAGGCTGTGCGGGCTGATCGGCGTAACGATCAACGCATCGACGCTGGGAACCATCACCGGTCCGCCGGCTGAGAGCGAGTAAGCGGTCGAGCCGGTTGGCGTTGCGATGATCAGTCCATCCGCGCGATAGTCGGCGACCCACTCGTCATCGACATACAAAGAGACACTGAAGAGCCGCTGTAAGGATTGCGTGACGACCACATCATTCAGGGCCAGTTCGGCGTTCGGCTCGCTGAGTACCTCACGCTGAACGACCAACGCGTGACGGCGTTCCAGCGGCGCTTTCCCGGTCAGCGCGAGATCGATCACGCGATCTACGTCCTCGGTTCGAGTCTCGGTTAGAAATCCAAGGTTGCCCAGATTGACACCCAATATCGGCGTGCCACGCACTCCTACGGCACGCGCGCTTGCCAGCAATGTTCCGTCACCGCCAACCGAGATTACGAGCGTGGCACGGGCGGCCGCATCGACACGATCGAACGAGTCGCTTCGCCCCAAGGCTTCAGCCGCCGCATCGTCGGGGAGAATCTCCGCGCCATGGCGTTGCAGACAGGCTACCGTGCGCCGCAGCACAGCGGGCGCATCCCGGTGCGGCTTGGCAAACAATGCAACGACAGCACGACCCTCACTCGGCGTCACGGGCAATCTCCTCAGCCAACATCTTCCTCCAGTCCGCTGGGTCCGCGCACGCGATTGAATCGGCCCGCAGGAAAATTTCACGATTCCCCTTCGGGCCCGCTACAGGGGAGGCACGAACACCGCGTACCGTCCAACCGAACGATTCGAAGAAGCCGGCGACGCGAACCACCGCATCCGTTCGCTTGGCGGGATCACGAACCACGCCGCCGTGTCCTACATCGCGCGCCGACAGTTCGAACTGCGGTTTGACCAGAACCAGCGCCGACCCTTTGGAGCAGAACTCGAGCGCCGCCGGAAGAGCGACCGTCAACGAGATGAACGAGAGATCGGCGACCACCAGCTCATACGGCGGCCGAACTTGCGCGGCGGTCAGATAGCGGACATTCACTCCTTCGAGCAGATGAATCCGCGGATCATGGCGCAGCGAGACATCCAGGATTCCGCGGCCAACGTCGACGCACGTGACGTGAGCGGCGCCATGCCGCAGCAACACATCGGTGAATCCGCCGGTCGAGCAGCCGAGGTCGAGACAACGAAGCCCTGCGGGATCGGTGTCGAGTGGTCCGAGCACCGGGTCGAGTTTTTGCCCACCACGCGACACGAAAGGCCGTTCAGAACCGATCAGCTCCAGTGCGGCGTCAGGCGGAAACGCTTCGCCAGGCTTGTCTCGACGAGCGCCATCGACGTGGACCCTCCCTGCGATGATCAGGGCCTGCGCCTTCTCGCGCGTTGGCGCCAACCCCGCCTGCATCACGAGACGGTCCAAGCGCTGCTTCGCCGGACGTTTTTCGCTCACGACACGCGATGGGCGGCGCGGCGAGCCAACTCACGGAGAGGTTCGCACCGCTCGCCCAACGGCTCCAAGTGTCGGAGGCACTCCTGTGTGAGTTTCGTGACGCGCCGCCGCGACTCTTCCAATCCAACCACCGCCGGCCAGGTCGCCTTGCCGCGAACAGCATCTTGGCCGGCGGTCTTTCCAAGCACAGCGTCGGAGGAAGTAGCGTCCAAGACATCGTCTTGGATCTGAAACGCCAAGCCGAGGGCATTCCCTGCGTTGATGAATCGCTCCAAAGCGTCGTGCGAAGCTCCGGCCGCGAGCGCACCGAGTTGCAGGCTTCCCGCCAAGAGCGCGCCGGTTTTGAGTCGGTGGATCCGCAACACCTCTTCCTCTCGGAGCTGGTCGCGACCTTCCGCGGCGAGATCGAGCACCTGGCCGCCTGCCATGCCTGCCACCCCAGCAGCGCGCGCCAAGACGGCGACTTGACGAACGACTCGATCGCTCGGCAGATGACTCTCGGTGAGCAGTTCGAAGGCTCGTGTTTGAAGTGCATCGCCGGCGAGAATGCCGATCGCTTCTCCAAACAAGACATGTGTGCAGGGTTGCCCCCGCCGCAACTGCGCATCGTCCATCGCCGGGAGATCGTCGTGCACGAGGCTATAACTGTGGAGTAGCTCTACCGCGACGGCAGCAGGCAGCGCATCGTCAACACCACCACCAGCCGCCTCGCAGGTGGCCAGAACGAGCAACGGTCGTAACCGTTTTCCGCCCGCCTGCACGGCATGCTGCATCGCGCGCAGTAGTGTCGGCTCGCTTTCGCCAACCGGTTCCAACGCGGCGACGAGTGCTGCTTCGACTTTCGAACGCCAGGCTTCGAGCCGCTGCTTGACCTCGTCGGTCACGCTTCGTCCTCGGGCAGGACCAGCCGTGCCACCGTTTCCTTTCCGTCGGCGTCGCGCAGGAGCGCTTCTACTTTCATCTCGGCATCGCTCAGTTCGGTTTCGAGCCGCCGTGCCAACGCGACACCTTCTTCGAACAGTTTGAGCGAGTCGCCAAGCGCCATATCGCCGCGCTCCAATGACTCAACGATCGCCTCTAGACGCTCCAGTGCTTGCTCGAAACTGGGCGGTGGTTCTGCCTTCTTTGTCATGGATGCTCTCCCTCGTCTGGGGGATCGATCTGTGTCACCACTGCCTCGGCGCCGCCCTGCGCCAATCGGAGATAGAGCGTTTCGCCGCGCTGAAGCCGCGATGAATCGTCGATGATCTCGCCAGATATCGAGCCGCGAGTCACCAACGCGTAGCCACGCCCAAGGACAGCGAGGGGCGAGAGCGTCTCCAGCGCGACGACGCTCGAGGTGACGTTTCGCCGTCGCCGCCCCAGCTCGCGGATCATGCTGCGCGACAGAGCGGTGACGACCTGCTGCACCGCTTGCCGTTGCCCTCGCAGCCGTGCGAGTTGTTCGGTGGGCGCCATCCGCCGCGTGAGCAGAGCCACCTGCTCTCGCGCACGCGCGACGAACCGGCCTTGCGCATCTTCGAGTCGCTTCGAGGCCTCAGCGACACGCCAACGTAAGCGAGAGACTCTTTGCGGCACGCGTGGCAAACCTCGCGCGCTCCGCGCCTGCAACACTCGCGTTGTCGAACGTTGCAGCCGATGGCGCATGACCCGTGCGAGGCCGACGCGCAGTTGACGAACTCGCTGGCACAACTCGGCACGCTCTCGCACGACCAACTCGGCCGCTTGTGATGGGGTGGCGGCGCTGACGTCGGACGCGAGATCGGCCAGAGTCAGATCGATTTCGTGACCGATCCCGGTTACGACCGGCGTCCTACAACTGGCTATGGCACGAACCACGGACTCAGTATCGAACGCCGCAAGATCCTCTTTGGCACCCCCACCGCGCACCAGGAGCAAGACATCGAGTCCGCGCCGATCGAGTGCTTGAAGCCCTGCCACGATTTCAGCGGGAGATTCCTTTCCCTGCACGGCAACGGGGGCCAGCAGCAGATCCAGCCCTGCGAACCGGCGGCGGAGCACACGCAACACGTCGCGCAGCGCGGCACCATCGCGCGAGGTCACCAGACCGAGCGTTTTGGGAAAAGGAGGGAGTGGTTGCTTTCGCTCGGCGGCAAACAACCCCTCCGCTGCAAGCTTCTGTTTCAGTTGCTCCAGAGCGAGCGCTGCCGCGCCCTGACCGAGCGGCTCCATCGCTTCGGCGACCAATTGATAACGACCCTGAGGGGCATACACTCCGGTGCTCGCCAGCAGCAGCACCGCGAGTCCATCTTTGGGAGTAAACGTCACCGCGGAATTTCGCCCGCGAAACATTGCGCAAGAAACACTCGACGTCCCATCCGTCAGTGTGAAGTACCAATGACCGGAGCGATGGATCGTGACTCGACTCAACTCGCCGCCGACCCACACCGCCCCAAGCCTCGAACGCAACAACAGATCGACGGACTCGTTGAGCTGCGTGACCGTCAACGGCGCGACGCGTGTGCCGGGGTGCGGGGCGATATCGTCCTGCTCGAAAGAAAACAGATCACGGGTCATGAACCGCCACCACCCAGCGCAATTCGAGTGACGGCCAAGCAGCGGCCCGTCGACTCGTCCAGATCGAACAGCGCGCCGCGCAAACCCGCTTCTTGCGCCGCGGGAATCGACCGGGAGCCGCGTGATGTGAGGAATCGCGCGATCGCCGGCTGACGATCCATCCCGATCACCGAGTCGTAGGGTCCGGTCATGCCGAGATCCGTGATGTAGCCGGTACCTTGCGGCAGCACGCGCGCATCGGCGGTCTGAACGTGCGTGTGTGTCCCCCAGATCGCGGCGACTCGCCCATCGAGGTAGGACGCCAAGGCCTGCTTCTCCGAGGTGGCTTCCGCGTGGAAGTCCAGCGCGATCAGATCGGCTTTTCCCGCAAGCGCGGCGATGACCTCGTCGGCAATCCGAAACGGATCGTCCACCGGAGCCATGAACAAGCGGCCGATCAGGTTGATCACGCCGACCCTGGCCCCTTCATGGGACGAGACGACCGTGACACCTTGCCCCGGGCAGGGCTCCGGGTAGTTCGCCGGCCGCAGCAGGCGCGTCTCACGCTCGAGGAGACGTTCGTGTTCCTTGTGCGACCAGATGTGGTTTCCGGAGGTCAGGCAGTCGGCACCCGCGTCCAGGATCGCGCGTACCCCCGCCGCATCCGCGCCGCGCCCGTTATGCATGTTCTCGACGTTGACGATCACCAGGCCCGCGCCCAACTCGTCGCGCAGTCGGGGTAGGTGAGTGGTCACCATCTTGCGCCCTGGATCTCCGAAGACGTCGCCGACTGCGAGAAGTTTGATCATGGTGCGAGATCAGACGGCGAACGAGACGGCGCGTGTCTCGCGTATGACCGTGACTCGAACCTGACCTGGATAATCGACACGCTTCTCGATCGCCCGCGCCAGTTCTCGCGCCATCAAGTGAGCGCCGTCATCGGGCACCGCATCGGCTCGCAAATGCACCCGCAATTCTCTTCCCGCGCGCACGGCGACGGCGATCTCGACTCCGTCACGCGCGAGTGCCAGCGCTTCGATCTCCTGTTGGCGGTCCATGAAACGCTGCAGGTTTTCGTTTCGAGCGCCCGGTCGAGACAAGGAGAGGCGTCGCGCCGTGCTGAGGATCACGCCCTCCGGTGTGCGCGGTGCATCGGGGGGCGAGGCCAACGCTCGAATCGTTGCCGCGACGGCGGGCTTCTCGCCGAATCGCGTCGCCAAATCAGCACTCGCGATCGCCCAGTGAGTCAAGAGTGGGGTCTGTTCGGCTCGCGCAACCTCATGCAGCAATCCGGCGCGTCGCAGGGTGTCGCTGGCGACACGCAACTCGTCGGCGATCGCGCCCGAAAGCTGCGCGACCTCGCGCCCACGGTGCAGCAGGTTCTGTCCGTGATCGCGCATGAAGTCGAGGCGGCCGAGCAGGAGGATCAAGCGATCGTGCACGCCCGCGAGCCCGAGCTCAAAGCAAACGCGTTCGCCGCGCTCGCGCGATTCCTCATCGACCTCCTGGCGCGTCTTGTCGACGACCTCCTCGATGCGCGCCGGATGGATCCGCCCGTCCTCCACCAGTTTGGCCAGCGACCGTGACGCGATCGCGCGTCGCAACGGATCCCAAGACGATAACAAGATCGCGCGCGGCGTATCGTCGACCAACAGATCGACACCGGTTGCCAACTCCAACGCGCGGATATTGCGACCCTCTCGCCCGATCACGCGGCCCTTCATTTCGTCGCTCGGCAGTGTCACGACGGTGATCGTGCCCTCCGCCACAACCGAGCCTCGCAACGTAGAGAGTGCGCGGAGCGTCGCCTCTCGCGCCTTGTCTTCCGATTCTCGGCGCGCCGCCTCATCGGCTCGCTGGACCATGCGTGCGACATCGGCCTGAACTTCTCGCTCAGCCTCATCCATCAGCCGCTGACGAGCTTGATCCGTGGTGAGACCCGCGACCTCTTCGAGGCGAGCACGAACAGCAGATTCCGCCTGCTCCAACGCTGCCGTCTTTTGCTCCAGCTCACGAGCGCGCGTATCGAATTGGCCGGCGCGCTCGGCCAGCAGCTCCGCCTTGGCATCGAGGGCTGCCGCTTGTTCCTCCGACTTGAGGCGCGATTCGGCAAGCTCGGCCTGCCCACGCGAGAGCTCTTCCTCGCGCCGCGCCAGTTCGGTACGTCGCGAGTCGATGTCTTTGGCTAGGCGGGCCTCTTCTTGCCGCAGTCGCTGAGTGACCGAATCCTTGACGGTCCGTTCGGTGGAGGCCTCGAGCTCGCGCAAACGCTCTTGCAAACCCGCCGCGTGACGATGGCGGCGGGCGAGCAATGCAGCAAGTACGACTGCAACCACAACAGCGGCCGCAAAGGCCGCAATCCAGAGCGTCATCGCACCAACATCTCCCCGCACGTGGGAAGGCTTCAACCGTAAGTGATCGGCACGGCCCTCGCAGGGCGCGCGCGAGTCATTGAGCCCTGGTACCGACCAGGTGGGTGCCCTCCCGCCGGCTTAGGCTTCCTCCTCACGAGAGGCTTGCACACTACAGGCGGAGCCCAGGCTCCCTATCTCAGGTGTTGGGTCAACGTGCACCAGCGCGCTTATCCCAAAGAGCCGTAGCCGATCGCCCCGTAGTATCGGCGGAGCGATGATCGAAGGTCAACCAATGGCCGTTCGATCAATGACTTTCGCCTACGGCAACCGCGCGGGTTTGGCGCAGCCGAGTCTCCAGTTGTGCGATCCGCTCGGCGGTCGCTTGCAGCTTCTCTCGCAACGCCCGGCGCTCCGCATCGCGATCCCCGGCAAGATTCAGGGCGGCGAGCACCGCGATCTTGATGTCCTCGATAGGCGCCGCATGGGGCGAAACGTCGGCCAAGGCCGAATCGACCTCGGCTGCAAGCCGGATCAGTGTTTCGGGGTCGTTCCCGCGCAGCCGGTACGGCCGGCCGCCCATCGTGACTTCCACCGTTCTTTCTGGATTCCCGCGGGAGCCCTTCTGCATACGCGTTCTCCGCTGCTCGAGTCGGCAGATTATAGGCAGGCAGCACGATCTTCTGGGCTAGAATGCCGCACTTTTCCGGAGGAAATCGACTCCATGCAACGCTTTCGCGCGGTTGATGCGCGCGTGCTCGACGCGCTTTCGCGGCTCGGCAGCTCGATTGCGGTCGAGGTGTTGGCGCAGCAGCTTCAGCTCGATCAAAGCCCGATCGCAGGAGCGCTCACTGGACTTGCCAATGCTGGGCTAGTCGAGCTCAGCGAGTCGTCCGAGGACGAATTGCGCCTTGGCCCCAAGGGGGCGACGTGGGTGAGCGGTGAAGCGCCGGAACGATCGGTGGCGCGCGCACTGCGTGGACTCGGGGGACGCTGCGACATCAAAGGACTCCCGGAAAAGACCGGCCTCGATCAGAAACTGGTGGGGGAATCGCTGCGCTGGCTTCAATCGCGAGCTTGGGGGAGCAAGCAAGGGAACGAACTCGTTCTTACCGAAACCTGGAGCGGTGACGCGGAGCCGAAGCTGCAGCCCGATGAACAACTCGTTGCCCGATTGTCGGGCGGCGGTGTCCGACGCGAGGACTTGGAGGCCGAATCGATTCCCGTCGCCGCAGGACTCGCTTTGCTCTCGGCACGAGCCGGTGTGGTCGACCGCAAGGAGCGTGTGCGGCGCTTTGCTCGCCTGACCGCCGACGGGCGAGAGGCGATTGCGCGCGGCATCGATTCGCGTGACGAGGTCAACGAACTCAGCACCGAACTTCTCGTCTCCGGGCGTTGGCGCGAGGTCGAATTCCGTTCCTACGACATCAGCCTCCCGGGCCCGCGCTTGATCGCTGCCAAGGAGCATCCATTTCGGAGAATCCTGGAAAGCACACGGCGCGTGTTCCTCGAGATGGGATTCAGCGAAACGGCAAGTCCGTGGGTCGAATCCGGTTTCTGGGATTTCGATGCGCTGTTTCAGCCTCAGGATCACCCCGCGCGCGACATGCAGGACACGTTCTATGTCAGTCGCCCGGCGCGCGCTCGGCTCCCTTCCGAGTCACTCGTGCAAGCGGTCGCACAAACGCACGAAACCGGTGGCAATACCGGCTCGCTCGGTTGGCGCTATCGATGGGATCGAGCACTCGCGGAGCAGACGGTGCTACGAACCCACACCACCTCGGCCACGATTCAAGAACTCTCCCTCGATCCCAAAGCACCCCGCAAAGTGTTTTGTGTGGGGCCGGTGTTTCGTCGCGAAACCATCGACTACAAGCACCTGCCGGTGTTTCACCAGGTCGATGGGATCGTGATCGACGAGCATGCCTCGTTTGCCGGCTTGATGACGTTGTTGCGGACGTTCTACGGGAAGATGGGTTTCGACCGTCTGCAGTTTCGACCTGGGTTCTTTCCTTATACGGAACCGTCGGTCGAAGTCTTCGTCTATCTCGAGGCGCGTCAGGATTGGGTCGAGATGGGTGGCGCCGGCATTTTCCGCCCCGAGGTCGCTGGCCCATTGGGTTGCACGGCGCCCGTCCTTGCGTGGGGGCTGGGACTCGAACGGCTCGCGATGTTCCGCTACGGTCTGTCGGATATTCGAGAGCTGTATCTAGCGCATCTGGATTGGCTCGAGGAGACGCCGCTGTGCCGGTAGTTGGAGTTCCACTCGACGAGTTCTTCGCCTGCCTTGGGACCACACTTCCAAGCGACCAACTGGTCGATGAGTTGCATCGCTTTGGCTGCTCGGTCGAGGGGCGGGTGGTGGTTGTACGGTACCGATGTGCTGCCTGCGCCGCGCTCTCCGAATCGCCGAAGGGTGAGCCGCCCCCGGCACAGTGCGACCGCTGCGGCGCCGATCTACGTGCGCAAAATCCTGCGGAGCAGGGAACGGTCGAGACACTTCGCATGGAGTTGCTCGCGGTCCGTCCCGACGTCTTCGATCCCGCGGGTTTGGCGCGTGCCATGAAGGGCTTCCTCGGTCTGGCGAGCGGCGCGCCAACCTACGCGGTGAAGCCCAGCGATTGGCGCGTCGATGTCGACAAAGCTCTTGCTGGCCCTGAAGTACGCCGACCGAGGATTGCCTGTGCGATCGTCGAAGGTGTGCAGTTCAGCGAAGCCTCGTTGCGCTCTCTGATGAAGCTGCAGGAGAACGTGCACTGGGCGTTGGGACGTGACAGGAAGCTGGCGTCGGTCGGCGTCTACGACCTGGCGACGGTGAAAGGGCCGCGGTTGCGTTACCGAGCGGCTGGGTGGAATGAACTGCGCTTCGTGCCGCTGGGCTTCGATGTTGCCGACCCCGGCAACGCACTGACTCCTGAACAGATCTTGACGCGACACCCGAAAGGCAAGGCCTTCGCTTGGTTGCTCGAGTCCGCCGGTTGCGTGCCTCTCTTGCAGGACGAAGCGGGGGGTGTGTTGGCGATGATCCCGATCATCAACAGTGAACGAACTCGCGTCACGCGAGAGTCCCGGGATCTGTTCATCGACTGCACCGGCCTGGACGATCGACAGGTCGATCGGGCGTTGGCGATCGTGGTCACGAGTTTGTTGGAATCATCGCCGGGTGCCACGGTACGCAGCGTGACGATCGACTATCCGGCCGGTTCCCGCGTCACTCCCGACTTCACGCCGCAGCGTGTCAGCGTCGACGCGCAGGCAGCCGCTCGTCTGATCGGGATCGATGCGACGGCGACGGAGATTGTCGAGCTACTGAAGCGAATGCGACATGATGCACATGCGGACGGCGATCGAGTGGACGTCGAAGTCGCTCCATTCCGGTCCGACATCATGCACGAACGCGATCTGGTCGAAGACATCGCGATCGCGTACGGCTACGACAACATTCCCAATGTATTGGTAACGGCAGCGACCTTTGGCGCCCCCCATCCCAGAGAGCAGTTGGCGACCCGCGCGCGTACCGCACTGATCGGCTTGGGCGTCACCGAGGTGATCACGCTGCCGTTGACCAACGAGTCGGCGGCGTTTCAGCGCACGGGACTGCTCGATGATCGGAAACACGTCACGCTCGCTCACCCGATCAGCGTCGATCAGACGATGGTGCGGGTCTCCACCCTGCCGGGCCTGATGGAAACTCTGGCTTTGAATCTTGGCCACCCTTATCCGCAACGGATCTTCGAGGTCGGGCTCTGTGCGCAGTTGGATGAAAGTGTCGAGTCGGGTGCCAGCGAATTCTTGGTTGCGTCAGCGGCTTTGGCGGGAGATGGTCTGGGCTACGCCGATATCCGCGCGCTGACAGAGGCTCTCTTGCGGGAACTGCTGGCCGGCACCGCGACGATCGAGTGGCGTCGCAGCACAAGTGCGCTGTTCGTGCCGGGTCGCGGTGCCGAGTTGTGGATCGACGATATCTTCCGCGGGCGCTTGGGCGAGATTCACCCCGCCGCACTCGAGCATCACCGCATCATCCACCCCGTGGCGGCGCTGGAGTTGCGATTGCAAGCGTGACTGTCGATTTGCTGCTGCAAGACCCGCTGGTAGTTGCTTCACCGCGGCGGTTCGTGGTTTGCTGCGCGCGTCATGTGCGGACGATACACGCTGACAGTGCCTCCCTCGGCGATAGCGACAGCCTTTGGGTTGACGTCGGTTCCAGCATTGCAGCCGCGTTACAACATCGCGCCCACTCAAGCAGCGGCGATCGTGCGGGCAGCAGCGGCTGGGGGCGAACGCACGCTCGACAGCGCTCATTGGGGTTTGATTCCTTCCTGGGCCAAAGATCCGTCGATAGGAGTGCGCCTGATCAACGCCCGCGCCGAAACTCTGAGTGAGAAACCGGCGTTTCGCACGGCGCTGCAACGCCGGCGATGTTTGGTTCCCGCCGATGGGTTCATCGAATGGGTCGCCGACGGAAAGCTCAAACAACCTTGGTGGATTACGCTCCAGACTCGAGAGCCGTTTGCATTCGCAGGCCTGTGGGAGAGTTGGAAACCGAAGGATGCTGCGGCGCCGATCGAGTCGTTCACGATCGTCACGACCGAGGCCAACGACTCGGTGCGTGCGGTGCACACACGAATGCCGGTCATGCTTCCTCCCGAGGCGCACGAGGACTGGCTCGATCCCGAGCGCCGCGACACCTCGGCGCTGATATCGTGGCTCGCGCCCTGCGCCTGGGCGAAGCTGCGCTTGCAGCCGATCTCGCGACGAATCAACAACGCACGAAACGACGACCTCGAGTGCATCGCGCCGCAGATTGCCTCGGAGTAGTCGAGCGCGGTGCGCAACAGCGGCAGCCGAGAGCCGACTGGTCCGAAGAATAGAAGGAGATCCGCAGTGAGCAGCGTCCGAACTCTCTTGGTGAGCACTGCACTCGTATTTCTTCCGGCAACCCACGCTCGCAACGCGGCCGCCTCGGACACGAGCCAGTCGCTGTTGTCATCGCAGATCAAAGAGATCAGGCTCGACAATGGACTGCGGATCGCGGTGCTCGAGAAGCCGACGTCTCCGACGTTCGCCGCCCTCTATCAGTTCGGCGTGGGTGGCGCGATGGATCCAAAAGGGCGCAGCGGTATCGCGCACCTGCTGGAGCACATGATGTTCAAAGGCTCGGCCACGATCGGCGTGACCGACGGGGTGAAGGAGCGAGCGCTTTTGCAGCGTCAATCGATGCTGTGGCACACGCTCCACACGGAACTCGATCGACAGGCTGATCCGTTCGCTCCAGCCGATCCCGCCACGATCGAGGCGCTCAAGAAGCAGATCAGCGCTCTGGACCAGCAACTCCAACAACTCACGATTCAGAACGAGTACGACGAGCTGGTCACGCGGGCGGGTGGCGTCGGGATGAACGCCCAGACCAGCAACGACTTCACTCACTACTTCGTGCAGCTCCCTTCGAATCGCCTGGAGTTTTGGTTTGCGCTCGAGTCAGAGCGGCTGTTGCGGCCCGTGTTTCGCGAGTTCTACGCCGAGCGCGACGTGGTTCAGGAAGAGCGGCGGTTGCGCTACGACAACAGCCCGGACGGGCAAATGTTCGAAGCTCAGAAGGCGCTGCTATTCGACGCCCATCCCTATGCAACACCGGTGATCGGTTGGCCGGCAGACCTGCAACGACTCACGGTCGAAGATGCGATGGACTACTTCCGAACTTACTACTCCCCCTCGAACTGTCAGATGATGCTGGTAGGGGATATCAAAGCGTCTGAAGTCGAGCGACTCGCCAAGAAGTACTTCTCGGCATGGAAGCGTCAGTCGATCCCGCGACTTCAGATCACCGCCGACATGGAGCCAAGTGGGGAGCGGCGCAGAGTTGTCGAGTTCGATGCAGAGCCGAAACTCTCGGCTGCGTGGCGCACGGTCGCGCTGGGCGAGAAGGATCAGTCGGCGCTTGAACTGCTGGGACGTGTATTGGGCGGTTTGGAGAGCTCTCGCCTCGATCAGTCGATCGTGCAGGGCGAACGGATCGCCAGCTATGTCAGCGCGTCACAAACCTCGATGCGTTACGGAGGCTGGTTCACGGTGCAGGCGGCGCCGAGCGGAGCGCACACAACGGCCGAACTCGAGGCCGCTTTCACGCGTGAGATCGTTCGCATCCAAGAGAGCGGCGTCACTGTCGAGGAACTCGAACGCGCCAAAGTGCAGACCGAGGTTGGGCGGGCCCAGACGTTGACGAGCAACCTGGGTTTGGCGCAGTTGATCGGTAGCGCCCTGCGAACGGCGGGCAGCGTGCGCTGGCTCGACGAGTCGGTGGCGCGGATCAATGCAGTGACGCCAGCAGAGATCCAGAGGGTCGCCAAGCAGTACCTGACACCGGCGCGGCGCGCGGTGATCGAAATCCGCAAGACCCCGGGAGGCGCGAAAGCGGTTCGCGGAGGTGAGGCGAGAGTCGATCAACATGGCGGAGTCGTCGGTCAACGTGGCCAGCGACACTCGAGCGGTTTCACCAAGCTGATAGCAACTGTTCGAGCGGCTCCGAAGTTGAGGTTCAAGCTCCCTGAGGTCGGGAAGGAGGTGGAGCGTGTGGTGTTGCCATCCGGCGTTACGGTTTTCGTTCGAGAAGATCACACCGCTCCCATCGTGAACCTCGGCTTTACCTGGCTCGGTGGGACGAACTCACTCGCCGTGGATCAACTCGCCCCTTTCGAACTCGCCGACAGTTTGCTGACGGAAGGCGGGACGGAAACGCTCGCTCCCGCTGCGTTGCAGGAACGGCAAGAGGCATTGGGAATGAGCTTCTCGATCTACACGTCCGGCACGACGTGTGGGGCGTCGTTCCGTTCGCTTCGGCGCACGTTCGACCTGGCCTGGCCGCTAGCGATCGAGATGGTGATGAAACCGAGGCTGGACGAGGAGCGCCTGCAGACCATCAAGGGCCAGTACATCGAGTCGATGAAGCGGCGCTACGAAAGTCCTGGACTTGGTGCTGCCGCGATTGTCAGTCATGTGATGTGGAAGGATCACCCTCGATTCGGATACACGGTCTCACGCCAGCAGATCGAAGCGATCACTCCCGCCCAGGTGCGCGACGGGTGGGCCCGATTCACCGGGCGGGACAACCTGTACATTGTCGCGGTTGGAGACTTCGACAAGCAGCAGTTGCTGGCTCGGATCGAAGAAACGTTCTCCGGCTGGCGTACGGCCGCAGACAAAAGCCGCGTTTGGCTGTCGTGGGAACCGCGAACCAGACCTGGTGTCTACACCGTGGAGAAGGACCTACCTCAGCCGGCAGTTCGGCTGGTTCAGAACGTAGCGATCGATCGCCGCGCGCCGGAAGCGGACCACGCGGCACTCGAGATCCTCAACGACATCTTGGGCGGGTCCGGTTTTCGATCGCGATTGATGGAGCGCCTGCGTACAGGCGAGGGACTGACCTACGGCGTGTCCTCGTCCTTGTCGCACCAGGGACGGCCGGATCAACCCGGTACGTTGATCGTGTCGTACCAGACGAAACAGGCCTCGGTGGCCCGCTCGGTCCAGGTCGCGATCGAGGAGATCGCGAAGATCGTGAATGAGTCGGTGACGGCGGCAGAGGTTGCCGAGCAGATCGAGTCGTGGCGAAACCGCTTCGTGTTCGGCTTCACCAACGACTTCGCGATCGTCAACCGAATGCTCAGCAACGAACTCGACGACCGCCCCTACGACCAGGCCAAGCGCACTTTGGACGCCGTCCAACTCGTCCAGCCGATCGATATCAGGCGTGTTGCGCAGCGCTATTTGAAGCCGGCCGACTTGACGATAGCCGTTTACGGCACGCTTTCCGACGACGATCGAAAACAGTTTGCAGCGAGCGGCTCACTCTCGACCTTGCAGCGAGACGACGTGTTTCCCGGAGGCTACTCCGAGGGACCGTTGAAACAATCGCCCGTCAGTCCGCAGTAGCGTCCGGTTCGAGTGGCGACTGACGATCGGAGTAGCGGCGAATCTGGTAGAGCAAGAGCCGCGCATCGACGCTGCCGATGCGCAGCGGATAGCGTCGCTCCGCTTTCATCCGAAGTCCGCGCGTCAACCCCTCGGAGCCAGACAGCACCGCCATTTTCCAGCCGGCCAGTTGAGACTTGGCGAATCGACCCAAGCCATCCCACGCCGTCTCGACGTCGTGGTTCAACCAGCGACCCCATGGGGGGTTGGTCAACAACAACCCCGCAGGCACTTCGCCGGGAACCGAGAGTTCGGGTACCCGACCGACAGCCACGCGCACATCGTCTTGCAGGTCGTTGAACTCCAGATGTCGACGAGCGTGCGGTAGCTGCGTGCTATCAGCCTCGTAACCGAAGAACGGTGCGTGCTCGACGATCCGGCGCGCGCGAAGCTCCTCGACGATACGATCGGCATCGACTTCCGAAAACGCCGGCAGTTGAGCGATGGCGTCGGCAACGTCACCGCGCCGAGGTGGTACACGTAACGCGACCGCCGCAGCCTCGGCGAGTAACGTGGCGCTCCCACAGAACGGGTCCAGGAGAGGCTTCGTCGCATCGACCTCTGCGAGCAACGCGATGCCGGCCGCGATGTCCTCACGCAATGGCGCACGAGTCCGTCGTTCGAAGCCGCGTCGATGCAGGCTCTCCACACCCAAGGCCAGCCCGATCGTGGCGGAACCGCGCTCAAAACGGACATCGACAACGACGTCAGGATCGTGCGGAACGACAGGTGGCAACTCGCGAGCAACCCGATGGAACGCCTCGCGGATCGCGTCCTTGGTCCAGCGGGCCGTGAAGAGCGGGCTGGACAACGTTTCAGATGATCCGAAGGCACGCACCGCCCACGCGCAATCCTCGGGCAACCACGAAGGCCAGGAAAGCTCGCTGATCGCGGCAAAGTAATCATCGCGTTCGGCGGGCAGGGAACTGGCGAGCGTCCACACGACGCGTGACGCGCTGCGCAACGCAAGGGCAGCACGCGCCCCGTCCTCATAACTGGCCTGGAAGGTGACACTCCCGCGACCGGCTGCGGTACCGCTGAGACCGTACCAAGACAGCTCTCGGATCGCGGCCGGCTCTAGGCCGGCCGCGACCGCGAGGCGAAAACTCGGAAGGTTGGATAGCAGCGGACTATCAGGCCAAAGCAGCGCGGGCTTGCTGTGCGAGTTGAGCGAAAGCGGCGGGCTGATGAACGGCGAGGTCGGCCAAGACGCGGCGATCGATGGCCACGCCGGCTCGGTTGAGTCCGTTGATGAAGCGGCTATACGAGATGTCGTTCAGCCGAGCTGCCGCCTGGATGCGAACGATCCACAGACGGCGGAACTGGCGTTTCTTCTGCCGGCGATCTCGGTACGCGTACAACAGCGAACGATCGACCTGCAGTTTGGCGATTCGGTAGCAGTTGTGCTTCGTAAGGAAATAGCCTTTGGCGTAACTGAGGATCTTTTTCCGGCGTAGCCGGCGTTTATTGCCCCGTTTGACTCTCGGCATCGTGCACCTCCGTCTTGTGAACGACCGGGCCGGACGGGCAAAGTGATGTCCCGGCCTCGGTGCGTCGCCCTGGGCCGCTTAAGGGCGGCCGTAGGGCAGCATCATTTTGATTACCTTCGCGTCGCTGGGATGCATCATCACGTCGATATCCAGTCTGCGTCGGCGCTTGGAATCCTTCTTGGTGAGGATGTGGCTCTTGTAAGCCTTGCCGCGCTTGACCTTGCCACTGGCCGTGAGACGAAACCGCTTCGCCGCGCCCCTGTGTGTTTTCAGTTTCGGCATCGTCGCTTCCTTTTGTTTCCAACCGCTGCGTACAACTTTCCGAAAAGACAACTCAAGTCCACAACTCCAAGGCGCGTTGCGCCACGTTCTGTTTCGCACGTTCGATGAACTCGACCAGGCTCATCGATCCATGATCACCCACGTGACGAAGGCGCAGGGAAATCGTTCCGCTCTCCGCTTCACGTGCGCCCAAGACGAGCATGTACGGCACCTTCTCCAACTCGGCGTCGCGGATTTTGGCGCCGATCTTGTCCGGTCGCCGGTCGATCTCGACCCGCAGCCCCGCAGCGCGCAACTGTTCGAAGACCTGGTCTGCATAGTCGGCGACCTTCTCGGACACCGAGAGCACCCGCGCCTGCACCGGCGCCAGCCAAGCCGGGAAGTTGCCGCCGTAGTGCTCGATCAGGATGCCGAAGAAGCGCTCGAACGATCCATAGATCGCGCGGTGCACCATATACGGTTGTTTGTGGCCGCCATCGCTGTCGATGAACTCGATGCCAAACCGCGCCGGCAGGTTGAAGTCGAACTGCACGGTCGAGAGCTGCCAAGGTCGGCCGATCGCATCAACCACTTTCATGTCGATCTTGGGGCCGTAAAACGCTGCCTCTCCCTTGTACGTGTGATAGGTGAGCCCGCGCTTGTCCAATGCCTCGGCCAGAGTTCGTTCTGCCAAAGTCCACTCGGCCGCGCTTCCGATGTACTTCGAGCTGTCGGCGGGATCATGCACCGACAACTCGTAGCGCACCTCGCTGAAGCCGAACGTGCGGTAGATCTGCTGCGCGAGATCGATGCAACCGTCGACCTCGCCGAGCAGTTGATCGGGTGTGCAGAAGATGTGCGCGTCGTCTTGTGTGAAACCGCGCACTCGAAACAGTCCGTGCAAGGTACCCGACCGCTCGAACCTAGACACCGTACCGAATTCGGCCATGCGGATCGGCAGATCACGATAGGATCTCAGGCGCGAGGCGTAGATCATGACGTGCCCCGGGCAGTTCATCGGTTTGACCGCGAACTCCTCTTCCTCGGCGGTCTCGATCGTGTACATGTTTTCTTTGTAGAAGTCGTAATGGCCTGAGACCTTGAACAACGTGTCCTTCGCCATGTGCGGCGTGGTGACGAAGATGTAGCCGCGCTGATCCAACTCCTCGCGAAGCGCCGCTTCGATCTGTTGGCGGACGGTCGTTCCTTTGGAGTGCCAAAACACCAGGCCGCCACCGGCCGTTTCTTGGATCGAGAACAGGTCCAGCTCTTTACCGAGCTTGCGATGGTCGCGCTTTCGGGCTTCATCCAAGCGCTGCAGATGCGCGTCGAGTTCTGGCTGTGACGCGAACGCAGTTCCATAGACGCGCCAGAGCATCTCGTTCTTCTCGGATCCGAGCCAGTAGGCGCCCGCGACAGAGAGAAGTTTGAAGACGCCCAGCCGGCTGGTGCCAGGCACATGCGGTCCTCGGCAGAAGTCGTTGAAGTCGCCCTGTTGATAGTAGGAAGCGACATCGCCGCTTTTGGTCCGCAGGAAGTGCAGCTTGTACGGTTCTGCCTGCTGTTCGAACAGCGACTCCACCTCGGCCTTCGGGGCTTCGATGCGACGAATCTGCAGGCTGCGCTTCACGATCTCGTGCATGCGCGCTTCGATTCTTGGCAACTCGTCGATCGACAGCGGCTCAGGTAGGCCGAAGTCGTAGTAGAACCCGTCTTCGATCACCGGGCCTTGCGCGATCTTGGCGTGAGGAAACAGCTCCTTCACTGCCTGAGCCAGAAGGTGAGAGGTGCTGTGCCGGATGATCTCCAGCGCATCGGGGTCGGCCGGCCCGATCAAGGCGAGATGACAAGAGCCCGTCAGCGGGAAATGCAGATCGGCTGCCTTGCCGTCGAGCCGCGCCGCCACCGCCTTACCGACACCGGGCAACTCGGCCTGTTTCGCGGCTTGAAACGGCGTCGTTCCAGCTGGAACCTCGAGCGAGCGACCGTCGGGCAATGTAACGACGAGCAGAGGTCCGCCCGGCGCCCCGTCGGACGATGCGGTTCCTGGCATGGCGGACCCCTGTGACACGACTTGGCTGCTCCATGTGGCGAGGGAAGACCGGACGAGCCGACTGATCGCCAAGATTTCTGGTAGGCGCGGGCGGTTTCGAACCGCCGACCTCTACGATGTCAACGTAGCGCTCTCCCACTGAGCTACGCGCCTACAACGGTACCAACCACGGGGGATGGCCCCGAAGAAAGCGGGCGGATACTAGCAGCGGGCCCTAGGGGTGTCAACGTTCGGAGCCCCGATGTTGCCTTCCTGCTATGAGATCCGCTATCATGCGCCGCAAAAACCGGCGATCGGCTATGGCTGCTGTGCTCGTCATGTCACCCGGCTGACTAGCGGTCCGGGTCCGCACCCGTTACGGGAGTCCCTGATGGAAGCGATCCTCGCCCTGGAAGACGGACGCGTCTTTCGCGGGAAAAGTCTGGGTGCTGTTGGCGAAATCACCGGCGAAGTCGTCTTCAATACGGGGATGACGGGTTACCAAGAGATCCTCACCGACCCTTCGTATCGAGGACAGATCGTCACCATGACCGTGCCGCATGTTGGCAACACCGGCGTCAACGATCTGGACCCGGAATCCGGACGTGTTCAAGCATCTGGTTTCGTGGTTCGAGAGGGAGGACACGCCTCGTCCTGGCGTGCGGTCGGTGAACTTCACCATTACCTGAAGAATCACGGTGTGGTTGGGATCGAGGGGCTCGACACCCGCGCGCTCACGAGGCATCTGCGTAGCGGCGGCGTGTTGCGCGGTTGTATCAGCTCGAACGGAAAATCGGCCGAATCTGCGATCAACGCAGCACGCCTTTCTCCCAAACCGGAGGAGCAAGACCTGGTCGGCCCGGTAAGCTGCGCACGGCCGTACGTTTGGCGCGAAGGTCGATCCGGGTTGCTTGGTGCAGCCTCGCGGACTCGGGGCGGCGCGTATCACGTGGTGGTCATCGACTACGGCGTCAAGCGAAACATCTTGCGACTGTTGGCTGACACGGGCCTGAAACTCACGGTGGTCCCGGCGACCACGTCGGCAGCGGATGCACTGGCGCTTCGCCCGGACGGGATCTTCCTATCCAACGGTCCCGGCGACCCAGCCGTCTGTAGCGCGCAGATCGAAACGATCAAGGCCCTTGTGGGTCGTGTTCCGATCTTCGGCATCTGTCTTGGAATCCAACTGCTGGCCCACGCGTTGGGTGGCAGCACTTTCAAGCTGAAGTTCGGGCACCGGGGAATCAATCATCCAGTTCGCGATGAGCAAACTGGGAAAGTAGAGATAACCTCGCAAAATCACGGCTATGCGGTCGACGAAGAGACGCTGCCGCGCGAGTTGATCGTCACTCACCGTAGCCTCTATGACGGCACGGTCGAGGGTTTTGCGCACAGCGAGTTGCCGCTGTTCGCAGTGCAATTCCATCCCGAAGCGGCGCCAGGCCCCCACGATTCGTGGCACCTGTTCGACCGCTTCATCGACCTGATCGCGGAAGGGCGGCCCTTGCCCGGTTCGGCCCGCGCGCGTACGGCCTGATGCAGTCCGCGTTTTTCGGAGGTTGCTAAGCCAATGCCCGACTGGAAGTCCCCGATGCGGGCTGATCCGAGCGAGTGGCTCGTGCTCAACGCGTCGGCACCGACAAAGCTTCGGCTGCTGACCGAATTGCACGCACTCCCGCAGGCTGACCCGAACATTCAGAAGTTGAAGCTCGAAGTTCGTAGCTGGGCGCCCGCCAAGGCAGAGATCCGCTTCCAAAGGCAAGACGGCTCTTGGGGTGGAGTGATTCACGCAGGCGACGGCAAGAAGGTCGAACGCTCAACCGAGAAGGTGCTTTGGTATTGGCATGAGATCGGTTGGGATCGAGAGTCGAAAGAGATCAAGAAAGCAGCCAAGCTGCTCAAGACCTTCCTGACTCAAAAGTCCGACGTTCAGCTGTTCGAGTTCAAAGCGCAGGTCAAGCAAGATCCGGTGCGAGAGCGTCATGTGCGCTGGTTCATGCGAATGGTTGCCTTGGGCTTGCTCGTTCGCGGCGGTTGGACAGAGGAGCGCAAGGTCCTCGACACCGTGGCCGACATGCTCGAGCGCACGATGGCTTTCGTCGCCGATCCGGTTTCGCGCCGGCCTGTCGAGCGGGTTGGGGTCGGATTGCCACAACTGCGCCGAGAGGCGATGCGCGACGGGTATTGTTTCATCCCCGATCTGTACACACTCCGGATCTTCGCTCACTCGCCCGTACTGCTCGATTCTCCACGTGCTCGAAACATGCTGAAGAAGATCTTCGACTATGTGATGTCGCCGGAGTACCAGGAATTGGGTGGCGACATCGGCGCGATCCGAACCGCGCGCGGGCCGATCCCTCGCGGATGGGGAGTGCAGCTTCGACCGATCGACGAGTATCTCGAGAATGGAACGCTCGAGGAACTGCTCTACGTGCTGGAACAGTTCGCGCGACTCGGTTTGATAAACCGTTACCCGCAGCTCATGACCTACATGGAATGGCTCTTGGCCCATCAGGAAAAAGATGGCCGTTGGGACTTGCCGGCCAAATACTTCGGCAACAAGCCTAACTATTTGAACTGGATTCGGCTGGAAAAGGACTGGAAAAGTCCGCAGCGTCGCGTCGCCGATGTCACGTTCCGGATGATGGTGATCTTGCGATTCCAGTTCGAACGACAAATCAAGATGCTCGATCGCGGAGCCGATTTGTATGGAATCTGACCTTCGGCCGCGTGCCGATTCGTTGCTGCGGTTGGCTCCATCGCGGCGCCTGACGCGCGAGGTACCGATCGGCAACGTGGTCGTGGGTGGACGTCATCCGATCGTCGTGCAATCAATGACCACCACACGCACGGCCGATGCGGACGCGACGGCGCGTCAAGTGATCGAGTTGGCGCGCGCTGGGTGCGAGATCGTTCGAGTCACCGTCCCTTCCGGCCCTGACGCGGCGGCGCTGCCTGAGATCCGTCGGATCATGGCGCGAGAAGGGGTTCGCGTGCCGCTGGTGGCAGACATTCACTTCACACCGAAGCTGGCGTTGGAAGTCATCGATCACGTCGAGAAGGTAAGAGTCAATCCTGGTAATTTTGCCGACCGAAAAGCAGTCGGTGGCGGCGATTACGACGACACGCGCTGGCAGCAGGATATCGAGCGGCTCTACGCGCTGTTCGCGCCGGTCGTCGACCGTGCCCGCGAACGCGGCGTTGCGCTCAGGATCGGCACGAATCACGGATCACTCTCCGATCGCATCGTGCATCGCTATGGAGACAGCCCCGAAGGGATGGTGCAGTCGGCGCTGGAATTCATCCAGATCTGCGAGGATCGCGGCCACAGAGGACTCGTGATCTCGATGAAATCCAGCAACACGCAAGTCATGGTGACGGCCTACCGCTTGCTCTCCGAGACACTCGACCGTCGAGGTGATGCTTATCCGCTGCATTTGGGTGTCACCGAGGCGGGAGGTGGTGACGAAGGACGAATGAAGTCGTCGGTCGGGATCGCAACACTTTTGGCCGAGGGGCTCGGTGATACGGTCCGTGTCTCGCTGACGGAGGACCCGATTCACGAGATTCCGGTCGCTACGGAACTCATCGCGCGGTTCGCCCTACCGCTGGATCGACCCGAATTGCCCAACGCTCCCGAGCTGGTCGAATCACGCAATCGACTCGCGCCGGCGCGCAGGCCAACCAACCGCATCATGATCGGCCCGTGGGGTTGGGGCGGGGAGGACGTCCCGCGTGTCGAGGTCGCGCTCGAGGCCGCGCAAGCCTCTTCGCTCACCGCGCTGCTGATGGCTCGTCCCTCGATCGAACTCGTCGATATCCGCGTCGATTCGCAAGCCGAGTTGGGATCGACGTTGCAACAGTTGGCTCGGGTGCCGAAGCGGCGCGTGGCGCGAGGGATCACGCTCCATGGTGCATCGATCTCGATATTGGCGGACGCCTCTTCCGTATCTCGACTCAAAGCCAACCTCGACCGCGTCGCCATCGTTGTCGACTTGGACAACTTTGATCTGCCCGCGATGATTCGGACTTTGGAGCCGCTTCCGGTATTGATGTTGCTCCCGGTCGCAGCGCCCTGGAACGCGACAAGCGCAGACCGGATCGTCACGTTCGCCCGCGCATTGTCGGGACATTCGCCCGCCGTTCAAGCCGGCCTGATCTTCGATCCGCACGCAGACAATCTGATCGAGGCCCATCGTCTACTGGCAACCGCCCTCGATCGTTCCGGAGCCGCACTGCCGATCGTACTAAACGATCTCCCGTCTCTCGCTCACGATCCGCGTGTCGGGATGGCGGGACGATTCGGTGCGTTATTGATCGATGGTCTTGGCGATGGCGTGCGTGTCCCGATCATCGAGAGTCCATCTCATACGGTTCATCTGGCTCACGGCATCTTGCAGGCAGCGCGCTGTCGTCTCGAGCGCGCCGAGTACATCGCCTGCCCATCGTGCGGGAGAACATTGTTCGACCTCGAGACCACCACTCAGCGAATCCGTGACATTACCTCGCATCTAAAACTGAAAATTGCGGTGATGGGCTGCGTTGTGAATGGACCAGGTGAAATGGCAGATGCCGATTTTGGTTTCGTTGGATGGGGCGAGGGCAAGGTCGCCCTGTTCGTCGGCAAGAAACTGGTGACACGTGATGTTCCGTTCGCGGAGGCACCCGGTAAGCTCGTGGATCTGATCCGCGAACATGGACGATGGACCGATCCCGAACCGTCTGCTGTGGCGGAAGCCGAACAGTCAGTCAACTAGTGCTGTTCAACTGAGTTGCGGGCCACGGTGTCGGGTTCCGTACAGCTGCAAGATCTCGCGAACCGTGCTCTCAGCTTTCATCTCTCCTCGAAAGCCGCCCGGAGATTGAGCCCTCACGGGCCATCGCGCTCTGGCATGCGGCTCGCACTACGAGACAGACACCTCGGTGGATACCTCCATGGGCCTGCGATGTTTGCAGGGAGGTTCCTCAAGCGATTCGCAGTGTTTCGTTCTTCTCGATGTCCCGCACGGCTTGGTCAAACCGGAAGACCTCGGCCTCGTTGCCGGGGTCTTCGTCCTTTGTACCCGCATCCTCGATGAAGAGCAGTGGTCGCGCGGACACTTTGTCCACCGTGTGGCCTCGTCGTCCGGACGCTGCGGCCAAAAGTCTCGCCACGCACGCATAGACAGGAGCGTCCATGCGAGTTCGATCTCGTGGGTGACGGCCCGCGATCTGTCGATCACGGGTGCTGGCATCGGGATTGAATAAGGACTGTCAAAGAGACGCGACGTAGCGGCGAGCGCGATCCCAGCTAGCGCGACAAGGAGGCCGCTCCGCTGATCTCCACCCTCTCTCCTCTCTTTCGGGACCTCCGCATCCCACAGGGGCCTTGGTAACCTCTCGACCAAGGCCCCGCTCCTCTTCCTATCCTCGTCCTGCCACAAGCTCGACCAATCCATGCGATGGTGTGGGCGTGGCACTCAGTGTGACCGGTTCTCGCTGACCAACTCGCGTCCGACGGCTTGAATCCGGTCCATGGTGACCTTGAGTTCGGGAGCGTACTGCCTCGGCACGCATTCACCGCAGATTTCTTCACTCAGTCTCGACAGGGTCACCAGGTTCTGGCCCATCGGCCCTGTCCGGCTAGCAGCAGCGCCACCACAGCGCGCAATTTCGCGCATCTCGGTGAGACAGGCTGCCAGGTTTATCAGCAGCGTTTCGAGCACCGGTTCATCCACGTGCTGCTGTGTTTTGTAGAGCAGATCGTGCACGATGCGAATCTCGCCGATCAAAACCAGCGTCAAGCTCTCCCAGCGACTCCGAAACCGATCACCGTTGATCGAGCCGCTCGCGCACGATTCCGCCAGCTCCTGCAACTCGCGCAGCACCAGATGCAAATTCACGCGAACACGACCAAGCCTGTCCTCGAATGAGACCTGATGAATTTCGCGAATCATCTGATCTTGCTTCTGGCCCAAGAGCCGGCTGATCAGGATTCCGAACACCAGCAGTTCGGTTGCCGCTTCCACGACCGCGACGGCGCGCATCGCACCTACCGGCACGATGTCCCCAAACCCGACACTCGTGGCGGTCACGAAGCTGAAGTACAAACAGGCGAGGAATCCGTCGCGCGTGAGGGGAACCGGCAGTCCGTTCGCAAGCAGCGAGGTCTGACCCGCGAGCCCCCAGAGCCAATAGACGCTGGCGAACACGATCACCATCGCCAGCCATAGCCCCAGCAGCTCTACGGTCGACAGCTGACGAAGGCGATCGAGTCCGGAACCGGCGAGGGAGCGTCGTTGCAGTGAACTCGCTCTCGTCGACGGCGCTGGGATGGAGTCACTCTCCACGGTCCCGCCCTGTTCCACCCAACCTTCGATGCCCGGACCAAAGTGTTTGAGATTGGTGTACCCCATCTGACTCAGCAGGCCGACCGCCTGCGAAGAGAGTGGTCACCCGAAGCCGGTACAGTAGACGAGCAACTCTGCAGACCGATCCGGCAACACCCGGGGCGCGTCGGATGGCAGCGTCTGAAGCGGAAGGCTGACGCTGCCTGGAATTCGGCGGGCCAGGAACGCTTCGCGTGGCAGCACGTTGACCGGAAGCACCGTGCCCGCCGCGAGGCGCCTCTGCACTTGGCGAAACGAAAGTTCTTCCGCGGCGTGACCGTCGCCCATCTGGATCTCAACCACCGAACGAATCGATAGGATCTTCGCGTGTTTCGAATCGGGTGAATTCCTTGACGAAATACAGCGGAACCAACCCGATCGGTCCATTGCGTTGCTTGGCGACGATCACTTCGGCCTTCCCGGCGAGGTCGTTTTCGATCACCTTCTGCGGGTCTTTCTCATACACCTCCGGCCTGAAGATGAACATCACCAGATCGGCGTCCTGTTCGATCGCGCCCGATTCACGGAGGTCCGACAACTGTGGCCGATGGTCCCCGGTTCGTTGCTCCGGTGCGCGTGATAACTGTGAGAGCGCGATCACCGGGATCTGTAGCTCCTTGGCGATCCCTTTGAGCGACCGAGAAATCTCGCTGATCTCCTGCTGCCGGCTGTCGGTGCGGCGTTCGTATCTCATCAGTTGCAAATAGTCGACGACGAGCAAGTCCAGACCGTGCTCGACCTTCAAGCGGCGAGCCTTGCCGCGGAGCTCCATCGGCGTGACCCCTGGGGTGTCGTCGATGAAGATGCCGCACGCGGTCAGTCGCTCGAACGCATCGGTCAGTCGTTCCCACTCGGATGCGTCCAAGCGGCCAGTGCGCAACTTGTGCGCATCCAGGTGGCCCTCGCCGCAAAGCAATCGAAAGAACAACTGCACAGACGACATCTCGAGGGAGAAGATTCCGACCTTGGCGCCGCCTTGCGTGGCCGCATTCTGCGCAATGTTGAGGGCCAGCGCGGTCTTGCCCATCGAGGGCCGCCCCGCCAGGATCGCCAGATCTCCCGGCTGCAAGCCGGCGGTCATTGCATCGAGTTTGCGATAGCCGGTCGGAACGCCCGTGATCAGTTCGCGCTTTTCCGCAAGCTCTTCGATGCGATTCAGCCCTTCGTGCCCGACCTCGCGAATCGAGACGAATCCGGCGCGACGTTTGGAAGAACCCAATTCGAACAATCGCTGTTCCGCCGAATCGAGAATCTCGGTGGCAGGCCTGCCAGCGGCGGCCGCTTCCTGACGAACTTCGTCGGCTACCGTAAGCAACCTGCGCAAGATCGCTCGATCTTGCACGATGCGGGCGTAGGCCGAGATGTTCGTCGTGCGCGGTAAGCCATCGATCAGCGACGCCACATACGCAGCACCTCCCGCGCGATCGAGCTGCCCAGCGCGGTCGAGCTCGGTGCGCACGGTGATCGGGTCGATCGGTTCACTGCGATTGACCAGCGCGACATACGCCTCGAAGATGCGTCGATGCGACTCGCGGTAGAAATCCTGTGCCGTGATCAGCTCGAGCGCTGAATCCAGAGCGCCGGAATCGAGCAGCACCGCCCCCAGCACAGCCCGTTCGGAGACTTCGTCCCACGGCATCGTGAGTTCGCCGCGCGATCCGGGGGAAGAAGACAGGTCTGAAGGCTCTGCACCTCGTGGGCCAATACCGAGCGACATGAGTTTCCTTTGTTGGTTGGCGACGAATGAACTGCCCGCACGTAGAATACCGCGGGTCGAGCGGAGTCGGAGAGAGAGTCGCTGCGAGACTTCGGTCTCGGAGAGGAAAGTCCGGACTCCATAGGGCAGCGCGCTGGGTAACTCCCAGGCGGGGCGACCCGACGGAAAGTGCAACAGAGAGTAGACCGCCAACGGCCGGCGGCGACGTCGGTACGGGTAAGGGTGAAACGGTGGGGTAAGAGCCCACCAGCATCTCGGGTAACCGGGATGGCTCGGCAAACCCCGCGCGGAGCAAGACCAAATAGGGGAGCGATGGCGTGGCCCGCGCCGCTCCCGGGTAGGTTGCTCGAGGCGGCAGGTAACTGCCGTCCCAGAGGAATGACATCTCCTTCTCTTGCGAGAAGAACAGAATCCGGCTTATGACCGACTCCGCTCGACACTCTTCACCGGCAGCTCGGCGCGTGCGCGAAGAAATGGCGCGCCTGGCGCCGCGCCTCGCGTTGCTTGCGCGCGATCTCCATCGCGACCCAGAGCTCGGGACGCAGGAACTCCACGCGGTATCGCGCATTGCCGGCGAGTTGGAGGAGGAGGGTTTGCAGGTCGAGGTCGGCGTTGCCGGGCTCCCCACGTCACTTCGAGCCATGCGCGCGGCTGGTGAGGGGCCGAGTGTCGCGTTCTTCGCCGAATACGATGCGATCCCGTCGCTCGGCCATGCTGCCGGTCACAACCTGCTGACCGCAGCCAGTGTTGGTGCATCGATCGCGCTCTCGCGCGCCCTGGGGCCGGTGTCGGGTCGCGTACTGCTGTTTGGCGCCCCCGCCGAAGAGACGATCGGCGGGAAGGTCGTGATGGCGATGCGGGGCGCGTTCGACGGCATCGATGCGGCGCTGCTCGCCCATCCTGGTCACGAAGACCGCGCGATCGTGTCGACACTGGCGAGTTGGTCGGTGGAGGTCTTGTTCGAAGGGCGCGCGGCGCATGCTGTCGCCGATCCGACTCGTGGCATCGATGCGCTCGATGCTCTGATTCGCTTGTTTTCGGCGCGCAACTTGTTGCTCTCGACGTTGCGTCCTGGCACGCGGATGCCGGGGGTAATTTTGGAGGGCGGCGTTCGGCCCAACCTGATTCCGGCGAGGGCCAGAGCTCGTTTCAGCCTTCGCGCCGAGAGCGCGCACTACTTGGTTGAAACAGTAGCGGTACGTTTTCGCGAGATCGTGGCAGCCGTGGCGCGCGAGACGGCGACACACGCGCAGGTCACACCGATCGACAATCTCTACGACGAGATGTCGAGCAATGCGGAGTTGGCGATGATCTACTCGTCCTGTGCGCGAGATCAGGGAATGAATCCGCAAGCCGGACCTGGCGACATCATCGGCTCACTGGACATGGGAACCGTTTCGCATCTCGTTCCTGCCTTGCACCCGATGTTTCGAATCGGAGACGGGTCGATCGCTAGCCATACGGCGGAGTTCACCCAACTCTGCGCAAGTCAGGGCGGCTTTGATGTGGCGATGCGCGCGGCGACCGCTCTGGCACTCACCGGGCTCGCGGTGCTCACCGATCGAAGCGCACTGGAACGAATGCGTCGAGCTCATCGGGATGCGGTTCGTGACTTCTCTCGGGCCGAAGTGCCACTCGTGACGGAGCAGGTCGAAGGATGAGGCAACGCAAATCGATCGTGGTGCCACCTGCGCTTCTCACCGGGGCGCGAATCGCCGTCGTCGCCCCAGGATCTGCAGTTCCCACAGAGCGTTTGGAGTCTGGGCTTGCGGTGTTGCGCTCGTGGGGATTCGAGCCGGTATTGGGCCGATACGTGCAGCGGCCGCAAGGGGATCTCGCCGCAACCGATGAACGTCGCGCCGCCGATTTGTCCTGGGCGCTCACCGATCCAGCGATCGACGCCGTTTGGGCCGCGCGCGGTGGTTGGGGTGCGGCGCGGCTGCTCGCATCGCTCGACTTGGCCGGCGTTCGGCGCAACCCACGCTGGGTGATCGGATTCTCCGACTTGACGGTGATACAGGCAGCGATGCTCCAGCACGGATTGCCATCGCTGTACGCTCCGGTCGTGATCGAGTTGACCAACGCTGAGCGGGTGCCGGACGACAGCCTGGCCGTTTGGCTTCGTCACCCTGAAACCGTGCAGAGCTTCCGACTCAAATCGGTCGGCGCTCGACCCAAACGGCCGTTCGTACGTGGACCGCTTGCCGGTGGATGTCTCACGTTGCTCGCTTCGCTGGCGGGAACTCGCTGGCAGCCGAACCTCGACGGGGCTGTAGTGTTTCTCGAAGAGGTAGGCGAGGCGCCTTACCGAATCGATCGACTGCTCTGGCAACTGCGCGCGAGCAGGATGCTGGACAACATCGCCGCGCTCGTGTTCGGGCAGTTCACGCGCTGTGACCCACCGCCAGGACGCGAGAGTCGATCGCTCGATACGATCTTCCGCGACCATGCGACGGCGCTAGGCCGACCGGCATACTCAGGCCTCCCTGTCGGGCACGGTGCGGGTGCGATCGGCGTTCCGCTCGGATACAACGCCACGCTCGACACAGTGAAGCGAACACTGCGTCTGGACCCACCGTTCGCGTGATGGAACAGCCGATCGCCAAGCCACGCCCGAGCTACGCGATTGTCTTGGCGTACGACGGGACGCGATTCGAAGGTTGGCAGCTTCAACCGCAGCGTCGAACCGTCCAAGGTGTCGTCGAAGAGGCTCTGTCGAAGATTCACGGCGTGACGCGGGTTGCGATCGTCGGTGCAGGGCGCACCGACGCCGGAGTTCATGCGCTGGGGCAAGTCGCGAGTTACACGCCGCCGACCCCCCGCGAGCCGGCCCAGTTGCAACACGCGCTGAGTCGATTGCTCAGTCATGAAGTCAGACCACTTTCCGTGCGTGCGATGTCGAATCAATTTCACGCCTGCCGCAGCGCCGCCGGGAAAATCTACCGCTATCGCGTGGTCAATCGGCCGACGCTGCTTCCGTTCGAGGCGCCGTACGTGTGGCACGTTCCGCAAAGACTCGAGATCGGGGCGATGCTCGCCGCCGCTGCGACGTTGCCCGGTACGCGCGACTTCGCATCGTTCTCGGCGGCCGGCGGTCAAACCAAGAGCTATGTAAGGGAGCTTCGGCGCCTGGCGATCGTTCCTCGCGACGACGGCGAGATTTCGATCGAGGTCGAGGCCGACGGGTTTTTGTATCGGATGGTTCGAATCATCACCGGCCTGCTGATCGAAATTGGTCGCGCGCGACGTTCCACCGAGGCGGTCGCCGCGTTGCTTGCCGCGCCGCGCGTCGGGTCTGCCGCAACCATGGCCCCACCTCAAGGGTTGTGTCTCGTTCGGGTTCACTATCCTCGTGACGATGACCCACACAGCGTAAGCTGACGGGCGATTCATGGACCCGCGGGGCGGAGGATGCTAGATTCCGCGGCGCGATGGCACCCGCATCCAGACCGCGCCAAGGCAGAGAGCGAATCAGTGACGATGCGTCGCTGACGCAGATCGATTTCGCGACACTGCCGCGACATGTGGCGATCATCATGGATGGCAACGGCCGCTGGGCTCGGCAACGTGGGCTGCCGCGCGTCGCCGGCCATCGTGCGGGGATTGCAAGCGTCCGCGAGATGGTCGAGACCTGTGGGCGGCTGGGGTTGGAAGCGCTCACCCTGTATGCCTTCAGTCGCGAGAATTGGTCGCGACCGGCACCCGAAGTCCGCACTCTGATGCGGTTGCTGTGCGAATACCTGAGTAGCGAACTCGAAAGCGTGCATGCACGCAATGTCCGTTTCCAGGTGATCGGAAGGAGTACAGACCTTCCCGTCGATGTGCAGGAAGCGCTCGCTCGCGCCGAGCGCAGGACGGCCGACAACACGGGAATGCGATTCTTGGTAGCACTGTCGTACTCGGGCCGGTCTGAAATTGCCGATGCTGCCAGAGCGCTGGCCCGCCTCGTGCAGCAGGGCTTGCTCGATCCGGAGTCCATCGATGAGACGGCGGTCGAATCACACCTTTCGACCAGCGGTGTTCCTGATCCGGATTTGCTGATCCGAACCTCCGGAGAGATGCGGGTCAGTAACTTCTTGTTGTGGCAAATCGCTTATGCCGAGCTATGGGTCAGCCCGGTGCTGTGGCCGGATTTTCGCAAGCGGCACCTGTATGAGGCGATCCTCGACTTCCAGCGCCGTGAACGTCGTTTCGGTGGCGTGGGTGGCGAGAAGGGTGTGGTCGCTCGAGCGCTGAAGCGATTGCTCACGTGACACGCGTCGTCACCGCGTCCGTTCTCGTTGTTGCCGTCTATCTGATATTGAAAGTAGCTCCGTTGTGGGCCTTCTGGTCCATGATCGGATTCGTTGCCATCGTGGGCGTATTCGAGATGTCCGCGATGTTGGCGCGCGGTGGTCGCAAGCCGTGGCGCTGGTTGGCGTTGCTCGGAACCCTCTCGATCACCGCGACGTTCTTGCGCGAGGAGCCGCCACTCGCTCCGGTGCTCGCAGCGTTCTTGGTCACGCTGTTCGTGATGATGCTGCTCAGCCGCGAGACCCCTGCCCACGCGGTCGACCGGATGCTCGGAACGCTCTTGCCGGTTTTCTACCTCGGACTGACGGTGGGACATCTTGGCGGATTGCTCGCCGTCGAGAATGCTCAAGCACGAGAGCGTGGCGAGGACCTGATCGCTTTGGCGCTGTTCGCGGTGTATTGCGGCGACACCTTCGCCTACTTCGGTGGGCGAGCGTTCGGAAAACACAAGCTGGCTCCTCGCATCAGCCCAGGGAAAACAATCGAAGGCGCTGCCTTCGGCTTGGTCGGATCGGTGCTGGGAGCGACACTGGCACCACTTTGGTTTTTTCAGCGATTGCCGCTCGGCCATGCGCTGTTATTGGGCGCCATTCTCGGTTCCGCCGGGATCCTGGGCGACTTGGCGGAGTCTTTGTTGAAGCGTGCCTCCGATGTGAAGGACTCCGGAGGATTGCTTCCCGGACACGGTGGCATGCTCGATCGCATCGACAGTCTGCTGCTGGCTGCTCCCGTGCTCTATTGGTATCACCGGCTGTTTCTCACGGGGTTGTGACGTGGGGTGAGTTGCGGGCTCGGTTGTAGAATGCACGGCTGACTTGTGAGACGCAGCACGAGGTAACGGTGGCACGTCGGATCGTCATCCTAGGCTCGACCGGCTCGATCGGGCGCAGCACGCTCGATGTCGTACGGCGTCACGCCCCCGCATTCGAGGTCGTCGGGCTCGTTGCCGGGCGCCAAGTCGAGCGGCTTGCCGAGCAGATCCGAGAGTTTCATCCCAAGGCGGTGTCGGTAGCCGATGAGGCGTCCGCGCGAGAACTGCGTCGCCTGTTGAGTGGGTCGGTACCGGAGATCCGACTCGGCTCTCAGGGCGCGGCCGAAGTTGCCATCGGCACTGGCGCCGAGGTGGTGGTTGCCGGAATCGTCGGTGCCGCCGGACTGATCCCGACCTTGGCCGCTGTTTCCGCGGGGCTTGTGGTTGCTCTTGCCAACAAGGAAGCGCTCGTGGTGGCGGGCGAACTGATGGTCAAGGCAGCTCGTGATGCGGGCGCACCGTTGCTTCCGGTCGATAGCGAGCACAACGCACTCCATCAATGTTTGCGGAGTGGCGAGGTGAGCGAGGTCCGCAGGCTCGTGCTGACTGCGTCCGGCGGGCCGTTTCGTGGATTTTCACCGGCACGGCTGCGGACCGTCACGAAAGAGCAGGCGCTGAATCATCCGACCTGGAGAATGGGACCCAAGATCACCATCGATTCCGCGACTCTCATGAACAAGGGACTCGAGGTGATCGAAGCGTCGTGGCTATTTCATCTGCCGCCCTCGGCAGTCGATGTGGTGGTTCATCCGCAGAGTGTGGTGCACAGCCTGGTCGAGTATCGGGATGGATCCTTCATCGCGCAGATGGGTACCGCAGACATGCGGCACCCGATTCAGTACGCGCTGACCTGGCCCGCGCGCTGGGAGGGAACGTCGACACGTCTCGACCTTCTCAGCGTGGGAACACTCACGTTCGAAGCACCCGATATCGACGCCTTCCCGTGCTTGCGACTGGCGTACGCTGCGCTGCGCGAAGGGGGCGATTCGCCAGCGCGACTCAACGCGGCCAACGAGGTCGCGGTGTCACGTTTTCTCGACGGGCGGCTGCCGTTCGTCGAGATCCCTCGGGTGATCGAACAAACGCTCGCCGCCGAGTCGCGGCGCCCTGTCTCCGAGTTGGCCGACCTTCTTGATGCCGATCGCCGCGCGCGTCACATCGCCGAAGCGTTGATCGACCGGGAGATTTCGACGCGATGAGTCTTGTATTGGCCGGGATCGTGGTGTTGGGGCTGCTGGTGTTCATTCACGAGTTGGGACATTTCTTGGCGGCGAAGTATTTCAAAGTGCGTGTCGAGGTGTTCTCGCTTGGATTCGGACCACGATTGATCGGGTTTACGCGCGGCGAAACAGACTATCGCATTGCTCCCATTCCGTTGGGTGGCTACGTGAGGATGTCTGGCGAGATGCCGGGCGACAAGGCTGTCTCGGGCGACGACCCTGGCATGCTGACCGCGAAGCCGCGTTGGCAGCGGTTGATCATCATGCTTGCCGGCCCAGCGATGAATGTCGCCTTGGCGATCGCGGTGTGGTGGGCGCTGTTCGTCCACGGGATCCAGGTTCCTGAATTACCCGCCGGACCGCCTCTGATCGAGCGATTCGAAACCGGGTCGCCGGCCGAGATCGCTGGCTTGCTGCCGGGTGATCGAATCGTGAAGGTCGGAGACGCCGCGATCGGCTCTTTCGCCGACTATCAGAACGCAATGCTCTACGCTCCGGGCAAGACGCTCCGTTACACCGTCGAGCGTGACGGCAGGACACAGGAAGTCGACGTCACCGTCGGAAAAGATACGCGATTCGGTGTTGGTTGGGACGGCGTTAGGATTCGGTTGCACCTGTTGGTCTCACAGGTAATGGCGAATGAGCCGGCGGCCGTGGCCGGACTGCTGGCCGGCGATCGGATACTCGAGATCGATGGGCGTGTGCCGGTTGGGCTGGAGGGAGCGGTCGCGGCGGTCAAATCCAGTTCCAGTCCGCAGATAAAGTTCAAGATTCAAAGAGGCAGTGAAGAGTTGACATTGATGGTAACTCCGGCTGCTGGCGCAGACGGTAAGCCGAAGATCGGCGTTGCCTTCGGTTACCCGCTGAAGCTCGTGAAGTACCCGCCGGCGGCGGCCCTGAAGGAGGCGGTTTCCGAGGCTCGCCGCAACGCCACCGAGTTGTTTACCGCGATCAACAAACTTCTGCGTAGAGATCTGGGGATGGATGCCGTGTCGGGTCCACTCGAGATCGCTCGGATCTCGCGCGATCAAATGCAGCAAGGGTTCGTCCCGTTCGTACAGTTATTGGCATTCATCAGCTTGCAGCTCGGGCTCTTCAATTTGTTGCCGATTCCCGTGCTCGACGGCGGCCACATTTTGATTCTGCTGTTTGAAGGCGCGTTGCGGCGCGATCTTTCGCCGCGATTCAAAGAACGCGTGTTGCAGGTCGGCTTCGTGCTGCTTCTGACTTTTGCGGCAACGATCATCTTTCTCGATGCGAAGAAGTTCTACGTTGCAAGCAATCCGGAAACTCCGGCACCTGCAAAACACGAAGCTCCCGCTGCGCCGAGTCCTCGATAGCGAGCGGCGCGGGCGATCGTCTGTCGGCGAACACGGGAAGCGGACAGCGCCCTCCGGCGGACGTTCCGGCGGCAGTATCAGCGCTCTAACCGGCGATTTGCATGGGTTCTCGGCGGCTCGATCCGAGCGGCACGCGAGTTGCTTTGGCTCGCGATGCCGCCGCACGGCGTGCACAACGGAGGAGGACTCATGCGTGCCTTGAATCGGATCGTCGTCTTGCTGTCTATGCTTTGCTTGTTTGTCGCCGCGAATGCTGAGCCGCAGCGGGGAACGCGCGGCGCTAACGAGGAGGTCCGCGCTGGAGCCGCTTCGACGGCGAGCGTCAACATCAATACCGCTGGTGTCGAAGAACTCACGTCATTGCCGGGCATCGGGCCGGCACTTGCCAAGCGCATCGTCGAGTACCGCAGTCAGCACGGCCCATTCAAGAGCGTCGACGACTTGGTTGCCGTCAAAGGACTGGGGCCCAAGATGCTGGAGAAGATCAGGTCGCGGCTGAGTGTGGACGCCAACGCGCGATGATGCGATCTGCGCAAGGAGAGCATGGAACGTCACTGGCCATGCTGATCGTGGTGCTTGCCGCGGTTTCATTGCTGCTCATGCTGTCCAGCGACAACCTCCGTCCCGCGGCTCACCGCCGCGGGGCGGAGTCTTGCGCCGCCGTGCTGGCTGCCTCCATGCGGGCCGCAGCCGTTGAGGCGACCATCAGCGGTCGATCCCTTGGGCTCGTGTTTCCTCGAACCGGCAGCGATGAGCCGCTGCGTTGGGTGCACGACGGCGATGGAGACGGCATTCGCCGTGACGACATCGACGCGGGGATCGACGCCGGTCCGAACGCATTCTGGCTATCGCGAGACGTCGACGGGTGCCGAGTCGGGCGCCCTGCGCTTGCGGGACTGATCGATTTGCCACCGAGCACAACGCCGCTCACTCCCAGCGATCCGAGGGTACGCTTCGGGTCGAGTCGCGTTGTCGCCTTCACTCCGGAGGCGACCGCGACGGCAGGGTCGGTTTTCGTGACCGCTGGGGGCGATGCCGTCTGCGCTGTGGTAGTCAACGGCTCGACCGCGCGCACACGTTTGTACTGCTGGGAGCCGCGCGGCTTATGGGTACCGCGATAGGATCGTTGCCGCCCGCGTTGAGCCGGTGCTAGCATCCCCCGCCTTTGATTGGAGGTTCGGGTGAGCCGCGCAAACGACGCCGAAACGCAGCGAGAGACTCCGTTGCGAAACTGTCACGTCGCCCTGAAGGCGAAGATGGTGCCGTTCGCTGGCTATTCGATGCCGGTGCAGTACAGCAGCGTCTTGGAAGAACATCGTGCGACGCGGGCCGCGGCAGGGTTATTCGATGTTAGCCACATGGGTGAGTTCGAAATCAGGGGAACCGATGCAGGGAGGTTTCTCGACCAGGTGGTCCCCACCAAGGTCAGTACGTTGCCCATCGGGAAGGTCGTCTACTCAGTGCTCACGACCGAACGAGGAACGATCGTCGATGACCTATTGATCTACCGGATGGGCGACGAGCACTACATGACGGTCGTCAACGCATCGAATCGGGCGAAAGATCTGGCCTGGATGCAAGAGCACCTGGCTGGGTTCGACGCTGCGATCGAGGACGTCTCCGACGCAACCGCGCTCATCGCGCTTCAAGGTCCGAAAGCGCGAGCGATCATGTCGCGACTTACCAGCGGCGTGGATTCCATGACGGTGAAGTACTACCACTGGGCTCGTGGGCTGGTTGCTGGCCGACCGATGATGGCAAGCCGCACTGGCTACACTGGAGAGATGGGATTCGAGATCTTCCTGGCCAACGCCGATGCTCCCCACGTGTGGGACGCACTGATGCAGGAAGGGGCCAACGATGGCATCCGCGCGTGCGGCTTGGCTGCGCGTGACACGTTGCGCCTCGAGGCGGGGCTGCCCTTGTACGGTAATGACATCGACGACACGACCACCGTGTTGGAGGCGGCGCTCGACTTCACGATCGATTGGAACAAAGCCTCCTTTGTCGGAAAGACCGCACTGCAGAGCGAACAGGCGAGCGGCCCGTCTAGGCGGCGTGTCGGCTTTCGCATCGATGGTGCCGGCATACCGCGGCAGCACAATACGGTCTTGGTCGGCGGCGATCCCGTTGGTGAGGTCACTTCTGGTAGTTTTTCCCCGACACTCGAAGTTGGGCTCGGTATGGCTTATGTGCCCAGAGAGCACGCGGCCGAGGATACAAAAATAGAGATCGACGTGCGTGGGCGCCGTCTTCCGGGCTCACTCGTGCCGCTGCCGTTCTATCGCCGGCCGAGTCCATTGAAGGCCTAAGCTCGCTGCATGCGAGGAGATCAAATGCCACGTCCTGAGGAATGCCGTTTCACGCCAGAGCACGAGTGGATATACCCAGAGGGAGATAGCGCGGTAATGGGTATCAGTGATTTCGCGCAACAAGAGTTGGGGGACATCGTCTACCTGAATCTAGGTGAGACTGGCCGCAACGTTAAGGTCGGTGATGAGCTGGGGGAGATCGAGTCGGTCAAGGCTGTTGCCGAGTTCTATGCGCCCGCAAGTGGTGAGGTGACCGCAGTCAACACAGAACTAGCCGAGCATCCCGAGAGGGTCAATCAGGACCCGTTCGGCAGCGGTTGGTTGGTTCGCATCAAACTTGCAGATTCAAGCTCGCTTTCACAACTCATGGACTTTGCGGCGTACAAGAAGTATCTCGAAGAGTCTGCCCACTAACGACGCTCGATCTCTGCGGTCACCATGGTCTGGGTGTTCGGGTCGATCCGAGGCGGGGAGGCGATGAGACGCGGCGGTTCCAGATCGACCTGAGTGTTTCAATCGGCAGGCCGATCACGTTGCTCACCGAGCCTCGAATCTCGGTGACGAACCAACTCGCCGCACCTTGGAGCGCGTATCCCCCAGCTTTGTCCCACGGCTCATCGCTTTGAACGTAGTTGTCGATCTCCTCATCGGTGAGTTCCGAGAACCGAACGCGCGTTCGTGCATGGGCTACGAACGGTTTGCGACCCTGTTCCAGCCACGCGATGGCTGTCACGACATCGTGCCACCGACCCGAGAGCATCCTGAGCATCCGCCGTGCATCGCGTTGATCGCGCGGTTTTCCGAGAGACGCGCGACCACAGGCAACGACCGTATCGGCTGCCAGGATGGTCGATTTTGGGTCGACGCGCCGCGCGGCAGTTGCCTTTGCCAGAGCCAGACGGCGGGCGAGGGGAGTCGGCGACTCGTTGCGGTGGGGTCTTTCATCGACATGCACGTTCATCACCTGGTAGTTGACTCCAAGGATGTCCAGGATTTCACGGCGGCGCGGTGAGCGGGATGCCAGGACGAGGCGTGATTTGGAAGGTTCTTTTGCCGGTTTCATGAGCGTCTCGTATTCTCCCGCGGAGACAATCAAAAATGAGAGCACAAAAGAGACGCAACGGTTGGCTCCTCTGGGCGCTCGGTTGCGGACTTGCGGTCCCTTTGATGACGGCACTGTTCGTTGGGGAGGCGCGAAGCGCTCCCAGTTCGAGTGACGTGGCGGAACAACCTCGAGCCGTGCTGCTGGTAACAGGCGCCGTCGAAGGATATCTGGATCAATGCGGTTGCCCTAAAAATCCAATGGGGGGCCTGAGCAAGAGAGCCGGTTACCTCGTCGGTTTGCGACGCCGCTGGTCTCAAACCCCCCTGATCTTGCTCGACAGTGGGAACTTCTCGGACACGCCCAGCCCTGGTGGCAAGGTAAAGACCAAGGGAATCATCGAGGGGATGAGCAGCCTTGGATACTCAGCTGTCGGTGTCGGCGAGCGGGAACTGACGTTGGGATACGAGGAGCTTCGGCGACTGACCACGGGCGTCCCTTATCCATTGGTGAGTGCGAACGTCGTCGATATTCAGTCGGGCCAGCGATTGTTCGCAGCCTCGACTACCGTCGAACAGGGGGGTCTCCGATTCGCCATCACCTCGGTCGCGCGGGCCAACCCGTCCGTCGAGAGCAGAACCGCCGAGGGTCGACGCGTTGGTATCGCGGATCCAATCGAGTCTCTGTCCAGCCTCGTACCGGCCTTGCGCAGCAGCCATGATGTTGTCGTCGTCCTCGCAGCACTTCCGATCGAGGACGCCACCGTGATCGCACAGCGGGTGCCAGGTATCGATCTAATCGTCGGTGCCTTTGCGGCACGAACGACAGATCGGGCCGAGCGGGTCGGAGCGACCCGCCTAATGTACGTAAGCGACCAGGGCAAGGCGTTCGGACAGCTCGAACTCTACCGAGCCGCAGTCGATTCTCCGTTCCGCATCGAGAGCCGTGTCGCAGGATTGGGAGACGCTGTCGCGACAGACGACAGCATGGACCGACTCGTTATGCGCACGCTTCAGGCGGCACAGGAGGCGGATGTGAAAGCACTTCTACCGCCTGTCGGCCAGTCCGAGACTGGTGCCGTGGAGTTTGTGGGGGTCGGCGCCTGTACTGCGTGCCACGCCCCCGTTATCGGTCAATGGACGAAATCGAAACACGCGCTGGCTTGGAAGACACTGGAGCAAGCGGAAGGTGGGGAACCCAAACAGTTGCAGTGTTTCGGATGTCATTCCGTCGGGTTCGGACAACCGAGTGGTTTTCGAAACGCGCGAGAGACGCCGCATCTCTCGAGCGTTGGATGCGAGTCGTGTCATGGACCAGGCTCGGCGCATCGATCGAATCCTGAGGCTACCTATGGCAAGACCACGATGAGTACGTGTACCGCCTGCCATACCGCCGAGACAGATCCTGACTTCAATTATTACGAGGCGCTTCGAGCTATCGCTCACCCCACCGGCAGATGACGAGGATCTGTAGGCTCTGCCGATCAAAAAGGATCGGCCCGCCGGAGGGGGGCGGCGGGCCGGAGTACTTCGGGAGGAGGTCGGTCAGGAGGGGAGGTTCTCCTCCCTTACCCAGGTTTGGATGCCTGGGGTGGCACTTGGAGGGGTCAGGTCAGAGAGAACTGCAACTGCCTACGGAGAGAGCCCAATCGTTCTCTCAACTTCATCTTGGCTTCCTTCTCGAGCTGCCGAACCCGCTCGCGAGAGAGGCCCAGGATCTTGCCGATTTCTTCGAGGGTCATTTCGTCGTTACCCATCACACCGAAACGCTTCAGGAGGATCAGGCGCTCGCGTTCCGGCAACTCCTCGAGAGCCTGTCTCGTAATAGCAACAAGCTCCTTCTTGTAAAGATCCTCTTCCGGCTTGACCGAGCCAGCGTCTTCCATCAACTGGGAGAGTCTGGTCTCGCCCTCGGCATCCACGAAATCATCGAGGGACTTTTCTTTCATCAACCAGGGGATCCACATCGTCGTCATCCTTAGGGGTCTACTGCTTCCCACCCTGCCTACAGCAATTGCGATGCCAGTGTTTTTCAGGGGCAAAGCAGCTATTCCCGCCATTGATCCCTGTCAATTTGACGCGGGGTGCCTGCTTGGCAGGGTTTCCAGCCACTGTCCAACGGTGTTTTCGCTCGTCCACTGGTACGCTCTGGCTGGCTGACAGAGACGGGAGCGGGACTGAATGGGGCTAATCCGGATACTGCCGCCTCAGATAGCGGACCAAATCGCGGCGGGTGAGGTCGTGGATCGCCCGGCCTCCGTACTTCGTGAGCTGATCGACAACGCGCTCGACGCGGGAGCGTCCCGGATCGAGGCCGAGTTGACCGACGGGGGCATCGGCCTGATCCGGATCTCCGACAACGGACTCGGCATGGAGCGTGACGATGCCGTGATGGCGTTCGAGCGACATGCCACGTCCAAGATCAGATCAGGCGGGGACCTTCAAGAGATTCAGACATTGGGGTTTCGCGGCGAGGCTCTGGCTGCGATCGCTGCGGTAGCTCGCGTGGAACTCGTGACAGCGCCTGCGGTCGGGGAAGGATCGCGGGTCGTCGTCGATCAGGGCCGACTCATGTCTGCTGGGCCCGCGTCGCGGTCGCAAGGGACCTCGCTCAGCGTGATCGACCTGTTCGCTGGGATCCCTGCGCGTCGGAAGTTCCTCAAGACGGCAGCAACCGAACTCGACCACTGCGTGCGGACGATCCAGCGAGCGGCACTGGCACGCCCCGAGGTCGGCTTCCGAATCCGTCATGCCGATCGCGTGTTATTGGATGCGCCCTCGGCTCACGACTCGAAGTCACGCATCGCCGATGTGCTCGGTTCGAAATGGGCGAACGGGTTGGTGCCAGTAGAGGCCGATGGCGGTTCGATGAGACTGCACGGTTTCGCCGCGCGCAGCGACCTACACCGGTTCGACCGAGATGGGTTTCATATTTTCGTCAATCGGCGGCCTGTTCGGGACGCGATGCTGATGAGGGCAGTCCAGGATGGATTTCGAAACCTGCTGCCGTCGGGGGCGTTCCCTGTCGTCGCCTTGTACCTTGAGTTACCGCCGTCTGAAGTCGATGTGAACGTACACCCGGCAAAGAGCGAGGTGCGGTTTCTCAAGGCTCAGGAGGTCCGCGCGATGGTGGTCGCTGCACTGCGGCGCGCACTCGGTTCGTGGGCAGCAGTTCCCTCGCTGTCGACCGACCTCCGAACCTCACCTGTCGATCCGAACCGCATTCGTGAGTACTCGACGAACCCCGCGTCGAACGGGCCTGACAATCCAAGAATCGATTTTCTGGTTGCATCTTCGTCTCCCACGAACAGCGACACCTACGCAGCAGAGGGAGCTGGCGCGCCATCGCGTGCCGACGCGTTGACGATCTCTCATCTCGTTCCCGCCAACGGGCTCGTCGCTCTCACGCAATACGCGCAGTGCTTCATCGTTGCGCAGGACCGCGACGGCCTGTTGATCGTCGATCAGCATGTGGCTCACGAGAGACTGTTGTTCGAAGAGCTCTGCAAGATGGCCGACAGTGGACCGCTCCCGCGGCAACTGATGCTGTTTCCGGTGACCTTGGATGTCCCTCCTGCGATCGAGGAACTCGCCGGTGATCACGGGGGCGTCCTTTCCCGACTCGGGTTTGGAGTCGAGCCGCTGGGTGGGGGGACGTTGCTCATTCGTGAAGTCCCGTCGGTCGTTGGGCGCTCGGCCCCAGCGGAAGCTGTGCTCAGGGTGCTCGATCGGCTCGAACGTGAGGCCAAGGCTGGAGCGGACGCGCTTTTCAGCCATGCACTCGCGACCGTTGCGTGTCACACCGCGGTTCGGAAAGGGATGACCTTGGGGCTCCCCCAGATGAACTACATCCTTCGCGGGCTCCACGCCTGTGAGGCGCCGACCCACTGCCCGCACGGCCGGGTCGTCTCGCTGCGACTGACTCCGGAGTACCTGGAACGATCGTTCGGTAGGACGTGAGGTCTGCTCCAGGACTGGCTTGCTGGGCATCGACCCGCTGCTATACTCCGCCGGCTTTGCCGAGGCTTTGATGCTTTTTGATGTCAGTAACTTGCCGCTCGAGGGGGCGACGCTCGATTCCCTAGTGGACGTGCCGTCGTTTCCCTGGGACGGAGGCGGTGTTGTTCGCTGTGGCCAATTTCGCCTTACCGGCCGTTTTACTCGGTGTCGGCACGGTTGGGAATGGGTCGGCCGCTTCGGAGGGCAGGTCGAGGTCGAGTGCACACGCTGCCTCGCACCGGTCGCGAAGGAACTGGACGTTGAGTTTCGTCTGCTGGTCGTTCCGAAGCCGACGGACGGAAGAGGAGAGCCGGTTTTTGAATCTCTCGACGAGGACGATCCTGAGGCGGTCGACCTCATCTGCTTGGATGGGTCGACACTCGATTTCAAATCGGTCCTGATCGAGCAGATCGACCTCGCACTCCCCTATCGGGTGTTGTGCCGAGAAAATTGCCTGGGGCTGTGCCCACGTTGTGGCACCGAGCTGAACGCGGGCCCATGCAGTTGCGACAAGCCGGCGGACGAGCGATGGATAGGGTTGGCAGAACTGAAAGAGAAATTCGATTCAATGCGTGGCAACAAGAAACCTGGGAGGAAGTAGGTCATGCCGAATCCAAAGCGGCGTCATTCGAAACAACGCCGCGACAAGCGCCGAGCCCACGATGCACTCTCGATCCCGAATCTCGGCCGGTGCCCACACTGTCAAGAATTGAAACTGCCGCACCGGGTTTGCCCTGCTTGCGGTTACTACAAGGGACGCGAGATCGTCGAGACACAACAGAACGTCTAGGCTAGGCGAACCTTGCACAACCCGATGCTGCCAATCGCCCTCGATGCCATGGGGGGCGACCACGCGCCGACAGAAGTCGTACGCGGAGCCGTCGAATACTCACGCGCAACTGGTCGGCCGGTGATTTTGGTCGGACGTGAGCCCGAGATCCGTGGAGCCCTGAGCGCCCTGAAGGAGCAGCCATCGCCGCCCGGGTTGTCGATCGAACACGCGGCGGATGTCATCGCGTTTGGGGAGGGAATCAAGTCGATCCGCCTCAAGCGTGATTCTTCGATTCACGTCGGGGCCCGCTTGGTAAAGCACGGTCGTGCGAATGCGTTCGTCAGTGCGGGTCACACCGGCGCTGTGATGGCGATCTGCAAGACGGTGTTTGGACTGATCGAGGGCGTTGATCGTCCAGCTTTGCCTGCGCCGCTTCCCAAAGTGACAGACGGCTTTAATGTTCTGTTGGACGCCGGCGCGAATATCGATTGCCGCGCCGAACACTTCCGCCAGTTCGCGGTCATGGGATACCACTACTCGCGTCGCATCTTCGGAGTGGAGAATCCGCGCGTCGCTCTTCTGAGCATTGGAGAGGAGGACGCGAAAGGGAATCAGGTTCTCAAGGAAGTCGCGGGAATCTTGCGTGAGACCAAGATCAACTTTGTCGGGAACGTCGAAGGGACGCACCTGTTCGACGACAGTGCCGACGTCATCGTTTGCGACGGGTTCGTGGGGAATGTGGCGTTGAAGGTTGGCGAGGGGATCGCGGAGAGTCTCTTCAAGATGCTGAAGGAGGAGCTCACGAAGTCAACCTGGCGAAAACTTCTGACGCTCGGGCTCAAGCCAGGACTGAAGGCGGTGGCCAAGAAAGCTGACTACGCAGAGTACGGAGGTTCTCGCCGGTCTGCAACAGGTTGCGATCGTGGCTCATGGACGCTCACCGGCGAAGGCGATTCGAAACGCCCTCCGCGTGGCCGATACTTGTGCCGGTTCGCCACTCTTGGCTCGCATCGCGGAAGATATCGCAGCGCTTCATCAAGCCGAACAGCGGCTCGCGATCTAGTTCAGGAGCGCGTCTGATGATCGAATCGACCAATCGATGGGCCGCCATCTTTCCCGGCCAAGGCAGCCAGGCGCCCGGTATGGGTAAGGAGTTGTACGACACCTACCCGCAAGCGCGTGAAGTTTTTCAGCAAGCAGACGAAGCGCTTGGCGAGAGCCTGTCGCGAGTCTGTTTCGAGGGGCCCGAAGACGCGCTGAAACTGACCCGCAACACCCAGCCTGCGTTGTTGACCGTTTCCATGGCTGCATGGCGCGTTCTTGAGCCGACGGTGCCGAGTCCCGGGGTCGCGGCCGGTCATAGTCTCGGAGAGTACTCAGCGTTGGTGGCAGCCGGCGTGCTGCAATTCACCGATGCGGTGCGCGCGGTGCGATTGCGCGGAGAGGCGATGCAGCAAGCGGTGCCATTCGGCGTGGGGGCCATGGCGGCGGTGATCGGGTTGTCCAGCCTTCAGGTCGACGAGTTGTGCGCGAGCGTTCGTAAGGGTGAAGAGGTTCTTGTCCCAGCCAATTTCAACGCGCAAGACCAGATCGTCGTGGCGGGGCACAAGTCTGCTGTCGACCGACTGATCGACGCGGCACCGGCGGCCGGGGCCAAGCGAGCGATCGCTCTCCCGGTCAGCGCCCCGTTTCATTGTCCATTGATGAATCCTGCAGCCGAGGCGCTCGCAGCGTTTCTGGAAACCCTGGAGTTCTCGGAGTCGCGCTTCCCGGTCATTGCCAACGTCGACGCTCAGCCGGTCCCGTCCGGTGTCAACGCACGGGAAAACCTTGTGCGCCAAGTAGCGTCCCCGGTGCGCTGGGTCGAAACGATGCTGCAGATCGAGCGCGCATACGGCGCGACGGTTGCTGTCGAGGTCGGATGTGGGCGTGTGCTGGCCGGACTTTCGCGCCGCATCAACGAGAACCTCCGCACGCTGCCCGGTGGTACGCCCGCCGAGCTTCAGGCGGCAGCCACGACCCTCGCCCAATAGTCGAAACCCGAATACGGTCGGCGCCTCGGGCTAGAAGGAGCAAAGCATGGAATGGCCAGGGATTCGCGGAAAACGTGCCCTCGTTACGGGAGGGACTCGCGGAATCGGGCATGCGATTGCAAGCGCGTTGGCTGCCTCGGGTGCCGAGGTGATCATCACCGGGCGCACTCAGGAAGGCGCCGACGCGGCGGCCCGTGATCTGGCGATTGGCGGCGGGGTCGTGCGCGGGCTGGCACTCGATCTCTCGAATCCAGCGGCAGCACAGGCTGCGCTCGACCTGCTCGCCAAGGAGACGAAGGCCGATGGCGGTGTTTCGCTCGTCGTGCTCAACGCCGGCATGACAAAAGACGGCCTGATCATGCGCATGCCCCGCGAGGATTGGGAGTCGGTGATCACGACCAATCTGACTGGGGCGTTCCTGGTGACACGGGCAATGGTGCCGGGTATGATCCGGGCGCGTTTTGGTCGGATCGTCGCCGTGAGCAGTGTGGTGGCCCGAATGGGTAACCCAGGGCAGGCCAATTACGCAGCGTCCAAGGCCGGGCTGATCGGTTTCGTGCGCGCGTTGGCTCGAGAAGTTGCATCCCGCGATGTCACGGTCAATGCCGTGGCGCCCGGTTTCATCGATACGGACATGACGCGCGCTCTCGGCGAAGAGCAGCGGGACAAACTACGCCAGGTAATTCCCCTCGGCCGCCTGGGGCGCGCCGAGGATGTTGCAAGTGCTGTTGTTTTCTTACTTTCGAACGCCGCGTCGTACATCACCGGAGAGGTGCTGGACGTCAACGGCGGCATGGATATGTGAATCAAGAGGAGGTTCTCGACGTTATGGGTAATTCAACGGAAGTGCGCGACAAGGTCATCGACATCATCGCCAAGAGTTTCAAGCTCGATCCGTCCCAGGTGACGGAGGACAAGTCGTTCCAGGAGGATCTCGGAGCGGATTCGTTGGAGACGGTTGAGTTGGTCATGGCGCTGGAGGAAGAGTTCGGCGTCGAGATCTCCGACGAGGACGCTGAGAAGATCAAGACCGTTGGTGACGCGTTGCGTTTCATCACCGATCATCCGGCCAATCCGGCGAGCCAGGGCTGAGTTCGAGACGAGGACACGAAATGTCCATTCGCCGAAGGGTCCTGGTTACCGGAGTCGGGGCCCTCAGCCCGATTGGGCTCGATGCCGAGAGTTCCTTCCGCGCTCTTTTGGAAGGCCGATCCGGTATCGGTCCCATCACACAATTCGATTGTTCCAACTATGCCGCGCGCATCGCAGGAGAAGTGCGCGGTTTCGATGTCGATCAGTTCATGGATGGGCGCGAAGCGAAGAAGGTCGACAGGTTCGTCCACTTCGCGGTAGCGGCGGCCCGCATGGCAGTCACTGATGCTGGACTCGATCTCGAGAAGTTGGATCGAGATCGAGCCGGAGTGGTCATCGGTTCCGGAATTGGCGGACTGCACCTACTGGAACAGCAGCACAGAATCATTTTGGAAAAGGGGCCGCGGCGACTATCGCCGTTCTTGATTCCCGGAATGATCATCAACCTCGCGAGTGGGATGGTTTCGATTGAACTCGGCTTCCGCGGGCCGAACTCCGCGACGGTCACGGCCTGCGCGACCGGCAATCACGCGATTGGCGACGCCATGCGGATGATTCAACACGGTGACGCCGATGTCATGGTAGCTGGTGGCACGGAGGCCGTGATCTCGCCAATTGCTGTCGGTGGTTTCTGCGCCATGCGAGCGCTGTCGACTCGGAATGACGAGCCGGAGCGTGCGTCGCGGCCGTTCGACAAGGATCGGGACGGGTTCGTCATCGGTGAAGGGTGCGGCGTCCTCATGCTCGAGTCCGAGGAACATGCGTTGCGGCGCGGTGCGCGGGTCTACGCGGAGATGGCCGGCTTCGGGATGAGTGCCGATGCGTTCCATCTCTCGGCGCCACCCGAGGATGGAAACGGCATGATTCGAGTCATGCATGCCGGTTTGAAAGACGCGAATCTTCAGCCCCAGGATATCGATTACATCAATGCTCACGCGACCTCGACTCCGGTGGGGGATGTGATTGAAGCGCGCGCGATCTCCCAAGTGTTTGCAGCCAAGCCGACGCCGATCGTCGTGTCCTCGACGAAGTCGATGACGGGACATCTTCTTGGGGCAGCCGGTGGGTTCGAGGCTGTGGCTACGGTGCTCGCGATAAATCGTGGCGTTGTTCCACCGACGATCAACTTAGGTACACTCGACCCTGAGATCATGATCGACTGCGTGCCCAATCACGCCCGATCGCTGGAGATCACAGCCGCCATGTCCAACTCTTTTGGTTTCGGCGGCACCAACGCGACGCTGATCTTCAAGCGCGTGTAGATCTCATCGCTCGAGAAAAAGGCGCCCCGTCGGTGGGGCGCCTTTTTCTGTCGGCGTTGTTATTTCGTGGTGCTGATCAGACTTCTGTGAAGTGAAATGGCTTGAGGCACTGAATCCGCTTTTCGTAGCTGGAGCGATCGAGGTACCAACAAATTCCCGCCACCGTCGAGAGTAGAGGGTTGCCGTCCTGCGGCGTGAAGCAGAAGCCGAGTACTTCCCAGCCGCGATCCGTCTCCCGAACCCCAATGCTGCTTCGGACCACGACTGTCTGGTTCAGAATCCGGCCGAAATGTCCGTGATCCCGCCCGAAACTGAAGACGCTGTTGGCCGACTTCTTGTGCGTCAACGCGATGCGGTCGTTTCGTCCTAGTCGTTCGATGATGTCGTCTACCGTGCACTTGTTCTTGAGGACCAATGAGAACCAGATCGTGTGCATGTACTGGCTGTTGACCTTGAGCGCTGAGCTGTACAGGTTGAGGTCGAAGCCCAGAGTGTCGAATAAGTGCCAAGCGTCACGCGCGTGGTGCGTTCCGAACTTCTTGTCTTTGTGGCTGCCGACCTCCGGCGCCGGACAGAAGCTGGAGTCTTGACTGATGTCGTTGGCGCGTCTGATGCAGACGAAACGGCCCTCTATCAAGTTCGTTGGGCCACCATCGGCAAGCGCGATCGTGGAGACCAGCGCGGCCAGGTTGTGCGTGTTGCAGGAGACGATTTGAAGGAACTGATCTTCACCAGGCTTGATCGCCGCGTCGTTGATCCCGCGCGCGTAGGGTTTACCGAATCCAAACTCGCTTCCCTGCGCCATGAACCCGAGGGTATTGTGCTTGAACCGTTCGTAGTAGTCGGTCTTGTTTTGATGCCCGACGCCGGACGGCGTGCAATCGACGACGACTGCGGCCTGCTCGAGCGCTTGATGCGTCTCCAGCTTTGGCTCCAGGCCGATTTCTCGAAACGAATCGAATGACTTGGAGTCGGTGACGAGGGTAGCGCCACGTTTGATGAGGCTTACGACCTTGGCCCGATCGTTGAGCAGAGGGGTGCGCTTGTGAAACGTGACCTCATCGATCCCAAGCTCGCTCTTGAAGTCGCAAAGCAGCCCGATCAACGGCTCTCCAATGGTTCCGGTTCCGACAACGTGGACAGATCGTTTGTCCATGCGAACAGTCCTTTCTGCTACTGATACACCGCGCAAGGCGGACTCATAGCTTTACTGAAAGAGTCTTGCTTCTGAAAAATGCGGCCGATAGGATAGCACCACCAATCACTTTGGACTCAAGTACTTGCCCTCGGCGAAATCTGAAACAGCCGCCTCGACGCAAGTCCTCGGGTCGACGGAGGCACTCTCGCCCAGATGACCAAACTCGTTGTCGTCACAGGCTTGTCGGGCTCCGGTAAGACGCTCGCGCTTCGATGCCTCGAAGACATGGGGTATTTCGCGGTCGACAATCTTCCGGTATTGCTCGTCGGTTCGTTCATCGATCTGCTCGAGCGCGGTGAGGAACACGCGGCACAGGGGGCCTTTGTCGTCGACGTGCGCGAGCGCGGCCACCTCGTCGCGCTACCGGCGGAACTCAAGAGCATTCGCGATCGAGGGGCGATCGACCTCAAGGTCGTGTTTTTCGAGGCCAATAACGACACGCTGCTTCGACGATTCAGCGAAAGTCGACGTCCCCATCCCTTGGCTCAGTTACAAGGCCTGAGCGTTGCCGATGCGATCGCGCGGGAACGACAGCTACTTTCAGGGCTCAAGGATCTCGCCGATCGCGTGATCGATACCGATGGTCTGAACCCGAGCGAGCTGCGTCGAGTGATTCACGAGACGGTGACTGGAAGCCCTGCCGGCCACGGATCGCTGCGCGTTCAGGTCGTCTCTTTCGGGTTCAAGCACGGACCGTCGCGCGACGCTGACATCGTGCTGGACGTACGGTTTCTGGCCAACCCTTACTTCATCCCTGGGTTGCGGCACCTGACGGGACGCGACCCCGAGGTTGTCGAGTTCTTGGAAGGCCTGCCCGATTACCGGGAGTTTCTGGCCAAAGCCGAGGCGCTGCTCGAGTTTTTGATGCCGCGGTATGTGCTGGAGGGAAAGAGCTACCTGACCATTGCAATCGGGTGCACCGGCGGGCGTCACCGCTCGGTCGCGCTTGCCGATCGAATCGCGCATTTCCTGAGCCAGCGAGGGTTCATGGCAGGAGTGACCCATCGAGATCTCGAGCGTGAATCCGAGCAAACCCCCCGCTGACGACCGATGTCGCGGTAACATCCCGTCGAGGGGCCGGAAATGACACTGAAAGCAAGCGAAGCGACTGCCAAGTCCGTCCGACGATCCGGTGAGGTCTGCCAAGAGCTCGACATTCAACCGTACGTGCTCAAGTTCTGGGAGGCGGAGTTCCCGCAGCTTTCGCGCCGCATCGGCCCGAAGCGACTCTACGGTCCGGAGGAGTTTCAGATCGCGGAGTGGATCAAGCGGTTGTTGCAGGATGACGGTCTGACTTTGGCCGAGGCCAGAGAGGCACTCGCCGGCCAATTGTCGCGAGGAGAGCTCGACGCGGCGGACGTGCCTTCGGAGGAGTCCTCGGCACCTTCTGCGATCTCCAGCTCCGTGGTTGCGGCGATCGTGGACGATATCGAAGGGAGCGCGAGGGCCGCGTCGATGGTCGAGGGCGGCCCCGGTCGTGCTCAACTCGCGCAAGTGATCCAAGAGCGCGATGCTGCCGAGGGGCGTGAAGCGCGGGCGCGCCGTGAGGTTGCCGAGCTGCAGTCTGCGCTCGTATCGGTGCGCGAAGAGCTGCGCGGGGTTCGCACAGAATTGGAATCCACCGAGAAAGATCGAGATCAGTCCGTTCAACGGCTCGAGCACGCGACCGAAGAACTTGGCGCCGTGCGACAGAAGCTCGAACAGGCGCAGGCAAAGATGGTCAAACAACAGACGAATTCACGACTGATCAGCTAAACTGCAGCCCTGCGCGAGGCCTGTCGGGCGACGGTTCTCGATCGGTCCTTAACAACCGTGCGTGACGTGCGGCCAGTTGGAGCGCGAGCAAAAGCTGCTGCAAGAGGCCAAGGCCTTGAGCGCATCGCTGAGCGAAACGCAAAAAAAGAGATTGGCTCTGGACCGTGAGTTGAAAGCAGAGGAAGACACGCACCGCCGAGGCGCTGAACCAAGTTCGAGCGTTGCAAGAGAAGATCAAGAGCGAAGGCGAGCGACACGGTCGCCTGAAGCTGGACCTTACGCGAGAGATCGACCTGTTGCTTGGCGAAGCACGTGCGCTGTCTGGCGACGTCGCCGGGATGCTGGTGAGTTTGGGGGGAGAGGCTCACGGTGCTGCTGATCAGCGCGAGTCCGAAAGAAAACCCACTCCCACTGACACATTGCTGCCCCACCAACAGAAACCTGCCGAACCCTGACGCGCGCCGATCTCGGTGCTAGAATCCCGCGCTTTTGTCAGGATCCTGCGTTCGTCTCCTCTGTGAGGCGGTTGCAAGACCTAGGTCGGGGCGTGGCGCAGCCTGGTAGCGCACTTGCTTGGGGTGCAAGTGGTCGCCGGTTCAAATCCGGCCGCCCCGACCAATTCAACATAAGGTCAGAACGGAATTCAGGATGGCAGCGCGGAAGCGGACGCACGCGTGAACTGGATTTGGCCCGACGGTTTTCGTTGACCATGCTGTGCTTCCCCAGGTAGGCTTTCGCTCTCTTTTCGGAGTTCCGCCCTGCGATGCCTGCGCGCCCTCGAATCCTGATCACCAACGATGATGGTGTGCGTGCCCCGGGGCTGAAGGCGCTGGCTCGCGTGATGAACGAGTTGGGGGACGTCGTCGTGGTGGCGCCCGATCGCGAACAGTCCGGCGCATCGCACGCCCTGACGTTGCGACAGCCGCTTCGCATCGAGGCCTTGGAAGCCGGCTGGTATTCCGTGGACGGAACCCCAACCGACTGCGTGAACTTGGCGTTCTTTCACATTCTCGAACGCGTTCCCGATCTCGTCGTCAGCGGGATCAATGCAGGCTACAACCTCGGTGAGGACACGACCTACTCAGGGACCGTTGCAGGGGCTTTGGAGGGGCGGATTCTCGGTGCGCCGAGCCTTGCGATCTCGACGACCTCCGACGCCGACGACGTGCAGTTCTCGGTGACTGCAGCGATCGCTTTGCGCATGTCACGTGAGTTGCTTGCACGGGGACTACCGTCCGACGGCCTGCTCAACGTGAACGTCCCGCGAGCACCGGTTGGCTATCGGGTCACACGACAGGGAAGACGCTTGTTTCGCGAAGGCCTCGTGGCGCGCCACGATCCGAAGGGGCGCGAGTACTACTGGATCGGACTCGCCCCCTTCGAATGGCAACCTGATGCATCGGCCGACCATGCTGCGGTAACAGCCGGACTGGTGTCGGTGACACCACTGCATGCCGACATGACCTTTCACCCTGCGATCGACATGGTCAAGGAATGGGCACTCCCGGCGGAATCGACCCCCTGATGATCCCTCGCGATGCAGCAGGTGCCCGGCGCCGGATGGTCGATCGCCTCAAGCAACAGGGGATCCGAGATCCGTTGGTGCTCGATGCAATCGGCCGTGTTCCTCGCGAGCAGTTCGTGCCCGCGGCACTCACCGGTCGATGCTATGACGACGGGCGACTCCCGATCGGTGAGGGGCAATCGATCAGCCAACCGTGGACCGTAGCAAGGATGAGTGAGTTGTTGCAGGTTCAACCTGGAGATCGGGTCCTGGAGATCGGTACGGGTAGCGGATATCAAGCCGCCGTCTTGGGTGCGATGGGACTGATCGTGTTCACGGTCGAACGACACGCGTCGTTGGCCCGCCAGTCGGGTGAGTTGCTTCGGCGCCTCGGGCTGATGTCGGTGACGGTGAAGCACTTCGACGGGACCTATGGGTGGGCGGCGCAAGCACCGTATCGCGGGATCATCGTCACGGCAGCAGGGCCATCGATCCCGCCTGCGCTGGTGACGCAATTGGCAGAGGCAGGCCGGCTCGTCATTCCGGTCGCCCGTGGTGGCGAACAACGATTGACCGTGGTGGTCAAGAATGCTGACGGCTCGACAGCAGAGGAAGACCACGGCCCAGCCCAATTCGTCCCGCTGATCGGCCGATTCGGGTACCGCGAGGCGCCTCCCGCGTAGCGCGCCCCTCACGCGCGTGGCACGTCGCGTGAGGAGCGCTATCGCGACAGCGAACGAAGCCGAGGCGGCTTCGGAACAACCTCGAGTCTCGAGGCCTCGAGCCTTTCTCGAGTCCCGACAGGCTCGCGCGTCGACGCGTTTCTTTCTCTACGTCTGAGGTTCAGAACCGATCCTCTCGATTGCGTGGCTTCGGGAGTTCAGATCGACAGCCATCGAAACCTGAGTGAGATCAAAGCTGCCGTCTGCTCGATTGGAATGTTTGCAACGACGCTGCCAGCGGAGTCGCTCGAGGCGATTTCGTCGAGAACTCAACCCAGTCAGGACCCGCGGTTCATGATCTCGTCGTTCTGGTGTGGGCCGCGTCGTGACGAAAACGCGGTCAGGAAATCGGCGATACGAATTCGAAACCAACTGGACTCGGTTGAACGACTCAGTCGCGGGCGAGTTGACGTCAATCGGCCGGTCGTCTAGAGTCTCGCGGCTGTTGCGGCCAGGCCTGTGTCGGTCGCCGATTTCAGCACTCAACGGTCGGGGCGTAGCGCAGCCTGGTAGCGCACTTGCTTCGGGAGCAAGGGGTCCCGAGTTCAAATCTCGGCGCCCCGACCAACTTTCCGCCTTACCGTCGACGTGAGTCCACTCAGCGCCTGCTCCTGGACTCAAACCCGATCGAGCGCCGAGATCAGCCGATCGACGTCGCGGTCGGTGTTGTAGTGCATCATGCTGACGCGCACCACTCCTTTCGATGGACCGATGCCGAGCGCGTCAACGGCGCGGCGCGCGTAGAAGTCTCCGTGGCGTACCGCAACCTGTTGTTGGTCCAGAAGGCCGACGACCTCGGATGAGGAGTGGCCGTTCACAACGAAGGAAAAAATCGGCGCACGCACCGTGGCATCGTGTACGCGCGGACCGATCAGACGGATGTCGCGCCGGCCCACGATGTAATCGAGAAACCGCTTGGAGAGTGCTTCCTCGTGCTTCATGAACGCCTCGAAGCAGCGCGGCAGTGCATGCCTTAGGTCGGTAGGATCGGCACCGAGTCGTTCTGCGACAGAGCGAAGGTATTCGATGATCCCAGGCACGGCCGCCGCAAGCTCGTGCGGCACCGACCCTGGTTGAAACTTGTACGGCACCTGTTCCTCGTCGACAAAGAAGTGGTTTTGGCCGGGGAGCGCGCGCAAGAGTTCGCGGCGGCCGTAAAGCGCGGCGAGGTGCGGTCCCCAGGTCTTGTACAAACTCACCAGATAAAAGTCGACACCAAGCGCCTTCACATCGACACGTCGATGCGGCGCGAACGCTACGCCGTCCACGCAGACCAGGCCTCCGGCGGCGTGCACGCGTTGCGTGATCGCTGCGACATCGTGATAGGCGCCGACGATATTCGAGCAGTGTGTGAAACAGACCAAGCGCGTGCGCTCGCTGAGCAGAGTTTCGAGATCCTCGAGTTCCAAACGAGCCGTCTCTGGGCGTAGTCGCCAGGCCCGGATCTTGGCCCCAGAACGTTCGAGTCGGCGCCATGCACCGATGTTCGCCTCGTGGTCGAGATCGGTCACGATGATCTCGTCTCCTGGCCGGACCGTTGCCGCGAACGCTTGCGCCAACACGAAGATGTTGATGGTGGTCGAGGCGCCGAGTATCACCTCGTCAGGGTCGGCACCAAGCAGTGAGGCCGCCGCGAAATGCCCTTGTTCGACCCGCCTCGTCGCTTCTGTCGAGAGCGCATGGGAGGCGCCGAGCTGAACCTGACACGCGCGCATGTAGTCGCCGGCAGATTCGATGACCGCTGCCGGCGGTGGCGTCCCGCCGGCGTTATCGAAGAATGCCCAGTCCGACCTGAGAGCAGGGAACTGACTTCGGACGAACTCGAGATCCAGGTTCATGCGCTGTCTCCAGGCTCGATTCTGCATCGGATATCCTGCCTCGATCGAGGTGAAACCCGTGGGACTGACCGCCACCGACATGGCTGCCTATCTAAAGCGGATCGGGGTTGCCGAGCCTACCAAGCCATCGATCGAAGCGCTCACGAGCCTCACCGAGGCGCACGTCACATCGATCCCGTTCGAGAATCTCGACATTCTGCTGGGGCGGCCGATCTCGCTCGACCTTGAATCGCTGGTCCACAAACTCGTTCTCGACCACCGCGGCGGTTACTGTTTCGAGCACAACACGTTACTGTGCGCGGTGCTGAATACGCTGGGATATCAAGTCGCCGGGCTGGCAGCCAGGGTTGGAAGTCAACCCGGCAAGATCCGCCCGCGCACGCACATGCTGCTGCTCGTCGACATGCAGTCCGGCCGTCAGATCGTCGATGTCGGCTTTGGAGGAGACGGCCTATTGCATCCGATCGAACTGCGGCACTTCGCCTCGGTGCGCTCCCCCACAAGTCATCATCGCCTGGTCTTCGAGCGTGGCGAGTGGTCCCTGCAAGTCGAGGTCGAAGGCGAGTGGACCGACCTATACAGTTTCGATCTGGAGCCACAACACGCGGTCGACTACGAGGTTGCCAACCACTTCACGAGTACACATCCCAGCTCGCCGTTCGTTAGCAATCTCACGGTCCAGCGCGTGCGACCAGACCGCCGCTCGGTGTTGCGCAATCGGTCGTTCACGGTACGTCAACCAGACCGTTCGTACACACAAGCGCTGCAGGACGCTCAGCAGTTGCTGGCACTGTTAGAAAGCGAGTTCGACCTGCGATTCCCGCCTGATACGCGGTTTCGCTGGCCCGAGTTCTAGCAGAGGTCTCACGACGCCGGCATAATCCGCGGCCGCGATTCATCGGACTCTCGAGGAACAGATGGGACTGACCACCGTTATCTCTGAATGGGCCACCCAGATTCTGAGCGTGCTGGGCTATCCCGGGCTGATGTTCTTGATGATGCTGGAAAGCATGATCGCTCCGGTGCCGAGCGAGGCGGTAATGCCGTTCGCCGGTTTTCTGATCGTGCAAGGGCAGTTCAGTTGGACGGGCGCCATCGTCGCGTCGAGCGCCGGTACGTTGCTCGGCTCGTGGCTCGGTTATTGGATGGGGATGTGGGGCGGGTATCCATTCGTGCAGCGCTTCGGTAAGTATCTGTTGCTCGATCAAGAACACCTCGACGCGACGGTTCGTTGGTTTCAAAAACGAGGCGAAATCACGATCCTCGTGTCTCGATTCATCCCGGTGGTGCGGCACTTCATTTCGATTCCGGCTGGAGTCGCCAAGATGAACCCGTTCAAGTTCTCGTTGTACACACTGGTCGGTGGCACCGCCTGGAATACATTTCTGTTGGCCGTCGGCGTGAAGCTGCGTGAGCGTTGGGATGTAGTGCAGCACTACTCGCACCAGGTCGATATCGTCGTGGTGGTCGCGCTACTCGGTTTCGGCATCTGGTTCGTTCGTCGCCAGCTCGCACATCGACGTCGCGGCTAGGGGTGGCGGCTGCGCCAGAGCTTGTAGGCTGCCGGGTAGACCAGCAGTTCCAACAAGAACGACGTCAGTAGCCCTCCGATCATCGGAGCAGCGATCCGCTTCATCACGTCGGACCCCGCGGATGTGCTGACGAGAATCGGAGCCAGCCCCATGAATGCAGCCGCCACTGTCATCAGCTTGGGCCGCAGGCGTTTGACCGCGCCATGCAGTAACGCTTCATCGATCTGTGTCGGCGTTTCCAGGCGTCCTGCCGCCTTTGCCTCGTCCCAGGATAGGTCTAGAAACATGAGCATGAAGACGCCTGTCTCTGCATCGAGGCCAAGCAGCGCGATCATCCCAACCCATGCGGCGATCGACACGTTGTAGTCCAAGAGCCAAAACAACCAGATCGCGCCGATAGCCGAGAAAGGAACGGCGGCAAGCACGAGCGTGGCTTTGAAGGCCGAGCCGGTGTTCGCGTAGAGCAGAAGAAAGATCAGCCCGAGCGTGACCGGTACGACGAGAACTAGCCGTTGTCGAACACGCTGCATGTTCTCGTACTGCCCCGACCATTCCAGATACGTGTTGCGCGGCAGCGTTATCTGCGAGCCGACCTGCTGCTTGGCCTGAGCAACGTAGCCTCCAATGTCGCGCCCCACGATATCGACGAAGACGTACCCCGCCAGGAACCCGTTTTCGTTGCGGATCATCGCCGGTCCGGTGGCGGTGCTGAGCTGCGCAACCTCGCCAAGCGGAATCTGAGCGCCGGATGGCGCGGCGACGAGCACGCGCTCCAAACGATCGATCTGATCGCGCAGCTCGCGCGGGTAACGAAGATTGACCGTATATCGTTCACGGCCGTGAATCACGGTGCTGATGGTTTCACCGCCGATGGCTGTCAGTACGACGCGCTGAAGATCGTCGATCGCCAGCCCGTACCTTGCGAGCTGGTCGCGACGCGGCTGGATGTCGAGAAAGTAGCCACCCGTCACCCGCTCAGCGAAAACGCTTCGAGTGCCCGGAACGGTTTTGAGAATCTGCTCGAGATGTTCACCGACCGACTGAATTTCCTGCAGGTTGGAACCGAGCACTTTGATCCCGACCGGTGTGCGGACACCCGTGGTCAACATGTCGTTGCGCGCTTTGATCGGCATCGTCCATGCGTTGGTTACGCCTGGAATCCGCAGCGCTCTGTCGAAATCCTCGATCAAGTCGTCCCACGAGAGCCGATCGGGCCAGAAGAACCGCATCGGGGCGACGAGCCAACCGGGTGTCCAGCGAGACCACCAGCGCGGTATCGCTCGCCACTCCTCGCTGGGCTTGAGTTGGACGACTGTTTCCATCATCGAGAGCGGGGCCGGGTCGGTCGATGTTTCGGCGCGTCCAGCCTTTCCATGCACGCTCACGACCTCAGGGAACGACTTAAGGATCTGGTCCTGCGCCTGCAACAGACGCGAAGCCTCTCCGACAGAGATCCCGGGCAACGTGGTGGGCATGTAGAGAATCGTGCCTTCATTCAACGGCGGCATGAACTCCGAGCCCAAGCTCAAGAAGGGTGGGATCGACGCCACGAGAATCAGCAGCGCGAGAACGATCGCAGTCTTGGGGTGTCTAAGTACCACGCGACAAGCCGGCTCGTAGAGTCGCATCAGCACTCGATTGATCGGGTGCCGCTCCTCTGCGTGATACGTCCCCACCAACAGCGAGGTTGCACTGCGGGCCAGCCAACGGGGGCGGAATGCAAATGGATCCAGACGCGTAAACAGCATGCGCAACGCCGGGTCCAGCGTCACAGCCAGCACCGCAGCGAGCGTCATCGCCAACGTTTTGGACCACGCCAACGGCGTGAACAGCCTCCCTTCTTGATCTTCCAGCGCGAAAATCGGAATGAACGACACGGCGATGACCAACAGTGAAAAGAAAACCGAGGGCCCGACTTCCTGCAAGGCCCGCAGGCGAACCAAGTGGAAATCGCCTGGACGCCCGGCAACATTCCAGTGATGCAGCCGGTTGTAGGCGTTCTCGACCTCCACGATCGCTCCGTCGACCAACACGCCGATCGAGATGGCGATGCCGGCCAGCGACATGATGTTGACCGAGATCCCCATCATGTAGAGCGGAATGAACGAGAGCAGCACCGAGACAGGGATCGTGATGATCGGAACGATCGACGAAGGAAAATGCCAGAGAAAGATCAAGATCACGATCGCGACGACGATCATCTCCACCAGCAATTCGTGGCGAAGCGTGTGCAAGGCTCGCGTGATCAGTGTCGAGCGATCATAGGTGGGGACAACCTCCACGCCGGACGGAAGCGACACTTGAAGTTCCGAGATTTTTGCTTTCAACGCCCGAATCACGTTCAGTGCGTTCTCGCCGTGACGCATCACGACGATTCCGCCCACGTGGTCGCCGGTCCCGTCGAGATCGGCCACGCCGCGTCGGATGTCTGGCCCCAAGCTGATGCGTGCAACATCGCGCAGGGTCACCGGAACGCCTCCGGCTCCTGCCTTGATCGCGATCTGCTCGAAGTCCGACAGATCCTGGGCATAGCCGCGGCCGCGCACCATGAACTCCGCGCCGGCGAACTCGAGCAGCCTCCCGCCTACCTCGTTGTTGGAGCGCCGCACCGCCTCGCTGATCTGGTCGAGCGTCAGGCCATACGCGGCCAACCGGTTGGGATCGACCGTGATCTGGTATTGACGTTGGTATCCGCCCAACGACGCCACCTCCGCCACACCCGTCACACTCTGCAGCGCGTACCGCAAGGTCCAGTCTTGGTAACTACGCAACTCTTCGAGCGAATGACGGCCGCTTTTATCCACCAATGCGTATTGATAGATCCAACCGACCCCCGTCGCGTCCGGCCCCAACTCGGTCTTGACTCCCTCAGGCAACCGCGGCTGGATCTTCGACAGGTACTCGAGCACGCGAGAGCGCGCCCAGTACAGGTCGGTTCCGTCCTGGAAGATCACATAGACGTAGGAGAAACCGAAATCGCTGAAGCCACGGATCGCCTTTACCTTCGGTGCACCGAGCAGGGCGCTGACGATCGGGTAGGTGAGTTGGTCCTCGATGATGTCTGGGCTGCGATCCCACCGCGAGTAGATGATGACCTGTGTGTCCGAGAGGTCAGGCAGGGCATCCAATGGCATCCGCTGCAGCAGCCGACCGGCGAACAGACACGTTGCAATGGTGATTGCGATCACGAGCCAGCGATGCCGTGCGGAGATTTCGATGAGCTTGGCTATCGGGCCGTTCATGGCGATTTCTGTTCCGCGCTCGCACTCGAGATTGCAGCCTTCAGGCGCGATTCGGAGTCGAGCAGGAAGTTCCCTTCGACCACGACCTCATCGGCCGTCGACAACCCAAAGAGCACCTCGACGCGGCGGCCCCCGTGGACACCGAGCTTGACCTCGCGCGGCAGATAGTCCCCCGAAGCAGTCTTGACGAACACGAGTTGTCGGGTCCCTGTATCGATCACTGCCGAGTCCGGGATCGTCAATGCCTCGCGCGGGGCGAGCTGCATCTCGACATTCGCGAACATCCCTGGCTTCAAGCGAATCTGCGGGTTCGGAAAGTCAAACCGCACTCTGAGCGTCCTTGTTTCAGCACGAAATGTCGGGAAGATGTAGGCGACTTCGCCCGTCAAGCCGATCGACGCGTCATACGGGAGCGTCAATGACGCGGGTAGACCTTTCGCGACGAGCGGCGCCTCAGCCTCGAACACGTCGGCTTCGATCCAGACATGCGACAGATCGGTGATGGTAAAGAGCTCTGATCCTGGTTCGACCTGCATCCCTTCGTACACGTCTTTGGCCGTAACGAAACCCGAGTGTGGCGAGCAGATCGTGACGCTGCGTTGAGCTGAGCCAGATCGCTCCAGCAGGGCGATCAACGATGCTGGAACATCGAGCAGTTCCAGCCGGCGTCTTGCAGCCACGTACAGGTCGTTGCCCCCCTGTCGAACCTCAGGGAGTGCCGAGGACGCGAACTTCTGCGCCGCAGCGTGAGCTCGCAGGAATTCCTCCTGACTGGCGAGCAACTCAGGTGAGTAGACGGTGAGCATTGGTTGCCCCTCGCGCACCTCCTGACCCTCGAAGGCGACATAGAGCTGTTCGATGAACCCTGAAACCTTCAGGTGCAGGTGATGAACGCGGGTCTCGTCGGCCGCGACAACACCGACGGTGCGAATGCTGTGGCCGAGCGATTTGTTGCGCACCCGCTCGGTTCGAATGCCGGCGCGTGAATTGCCGATCGCATCGAGGCTGACCGCGGTCCGCCCTTCGATGACGGCGTCGTTCCTGCTCGCAACACCGGGGTAAACGGCAACGTAGTCCATTCCCATGGAATCCTTCATCGGTGTCGGCGACGTAATCGTTGGGTCCATCGGATTGCGATAGAAAAGCGGAGCCTGCTCGTTGGGCGACGCGCTCGGCTCAATCTGACCAGAGCGCTTTTGGTCGATCAGCACGAGATCCATATGACAGATCGGGCACTCGCCCGGGCGATCCGAGACCACCGTCGGATGCATCGGACACTGATACCGCTCAGAAGGACTGGCCGAGTCTTGGCCAGAGCACGCGGCGCCGACGAGAACGAGAAGTGCGATGAGCAGCAGCGCGACGACCTTCAGGTTGCGAGTCATTGCAAGTCCTCCCCATCCAGTGCCAGGCAGGTGGCCCAAGCGACGAACTGGTCAGCCATGCGTTGCGACAATCCGAAGCGGGCGTCCCACCAATTACGCCAACTGTTGAGCACAGCGGTGAACTCGCCCTGCCCCGAGAGGTAAGCGACACGCGCCTCGTCGAGTGCGGCGCTGCTGAGCGGGAGCAACCCCTCGCGATAGCGTTGCGCGTTGGTGCGAGCCGCGTCGAACCGGGCACGAAGAGTGGCCAGTGCCAGCGCAGTCTCGCGCTGCACCGCTCGCGCGCTGGCGGCGGCAGCGGCACGGTCATGCTGCGCTGCCTCGATCTCGCGCGCCTGCTTACGGTCGTGCCAAAGCGGTAGGCTCAGTCCAACGCGCAGCGTCACGACCGAGTCCAGCCCTCCGCGGTTGAACAACCCAATGCCCGCACTCCAGTTGGGACGCGCCTCGGCGCGAGCGACCTCGGTGCGGCGCTCGGCCGCGGACGACATTTCCTGCGCCTCTCGGAGTGCAGGTGCTCGCAGTCCGTCGACCTCGGTGGGCCATGAGACCTCGGGGAGTTGCTCCACACGATCGATCGGTTCGTCGGGCGAACGCCCCAGCAGTGCATTGAGACGAGCGCTTACCGCAGCGCGCTCTGCTTTCCAGTCGGCTCGGCGCTCGAGCAGGCGCTGCTGTTCGATTTGCACGCGCAGGGCCTCGTCCTGCCTGCCGAGCGCGGAACCAAAGCGTGCGGCGGCGGTCGCCGCGATCATCTCGAGCAGTTCGCTCGAAGCGGCGAGTGTCACGTCCTCACTGTCGAGTGCATACAGCGCTGCGTAGTCGATCCGGATCTGCAACTTCAGGTCGCTGACTGCAACGCGCAGTGCCGCCTCGGCCGTGGCGTGCTCGGCAGCAGCCACCGCTTTGCGTGCGTGAAGGCGACGTGAACCTGGAAGTTCCTGCCGGAGCTCGACGCCGATCATCGACATCTCTTCCCGCCCGACCGTATTGCGAGGAAAGTCGATGTCTTGAAGCATCGCTTCGATCATCGGATCCGGAGGTAGTGATGCGGGCTCTCGCCGCGAGTCGGCGGTGTCGAGCCGTGCGCGCAGTTCCTCCAATTTCGGTGATGAGGCAAGCGCTTCCGCAATCCAGGCATCGAGCACGGGTGTCGACGGTTGGGGCACGATCACTGTGGGCAACAAGGCCATCAAGCTGATCACGAACATCAGGGTCTCCTCGCAGCAACAAACATCCAGGTCGCACCCGGCAATCGACGGGGCGCGGCGGTGCTAGCGGCGAGGGGCGCTCAACAGCGGAGCAGTGGCTGGTGGGCGAATGAGGCAGTGGGCCCGGAACGAATCAAAGGAGGTGCGAGACCAACCTCCTGAGGGCTGACAGGGAATGCGATCGAAAGGGACGTCGCTGCAACGCACAGCTCGCGCAGCGTCACGACGGGTGTCGAAGGGATCGGCGCCCACGACGGTTCGGCCTGTGGCTCAGGTGGCGTCCTTTCGAGGCACGGGCATCGCTTCGTCGTTGTAGGGACTGGGCGGTGAGCAGACGAACAACAACTCTTGGCCTCGGACCGAGCACAACAGCAGTTCCGATGGCCGGTTGGAGCCACTGACGCAGCGCTCACCGATACTGCCGGTATCAGCAGGGCGAGGGTGAGCACGAACGTGAGAGATCGCCGCAACATGGCAGGGCAGATTCTCGTGCCGTCCCGGCCGATTGCCAAGCGGCTCAGGTAAAGCTGCCGTAAGGGGAGGTCGCTGGTATATGTATCCGGCTTCGTGGCCCAGACGGGGCGGGGAGGGTGAGTGAGGGTCGCAAAACGGTTCGTCGTTCACGGCAAGGTCCAGGGGGTCGGATACAGGGCTTTCGCGGTCACCTGTGCCGAGGCGCTGAAGCTGGACGGGTGGGTCCGCAATGCACCGGATGGGACCGTCGAGGCGGTCGTCGAGGGCACGCCCGAGCAACTCAAGGAGTTCGCCTTCGATCTCTCTCGCGGCGCGCGCTACGCGCGGGTGATCCGGATCGAGCAGTTCGAGGCACCACTGGAAGGCCTTTCAGGCTTTGGAATCAGGAAATAGCGGTGAACCAGGCCGAGCTCCGAAAGTACATTCGAGATGTCCCGGACTTCCCGAGTCAAGGGATTCTGTTTCGTGACATCACGCCGCTGCTGAGAAACGGGCGCGCGTTCGACGCAGCGTTGGATCTTTTGCATGCCGCGGTGCATGACATGGCGCCACAGGTCATCGTCGGAATCGAATCTCGAGGATTTCTGTTTGGCGCGCCCTTGGCGCTTCGTCTGGGTATTGGGTTCGTTCCGGTGCGCAAACCGGGCAAACTGCCGTGGGCACGCCAAACCGAAACGTACTCGCTGGAGTACGGAGCGGGGCAACTCGAGATGCACGATGACGCTCTGGATCGTGATCAACGAGTCGTGCTCATCGATGACGTGCTGGCGACGGGCGGCACGGCTGCGGCGAGTTCCCGCCTGGTGGAACGAATCGGAGGGGTCGTCGCAGGGCTCGCCTTTGTGGTCGAGCTCACCGCGCTTCGAGGTCGGGACCGTCTGGCCGACCGAACCGTCCGAAGCGTGCTTGCGTACTGATCGGGTCACTCGACCCGCACCGCCCGGTTGCAAAGGCCGTCGACGGTTCTTGGGATGAGGCCAGTCGGCGGTCTTAGAGCTAGAATCCCGCCCGCTCGCCCACGGACGAGGGCCCACCGCCCGCTGGCTGGGCGGCTGAATCAGGGCCCGTAGCTCAGTGGATAGAGCAGCGGTTTCCTAAACCGTTGGTCGCAGGTTCAACTCCTGCCGGGCCTACCAATAGGACGAAGTCTCGCGGTGGCGAAAGCACGGCCGTTGGTACGACCAGCGGTGGAGGATCGGATGGATAGGGTAGAGCGCAAGCAGCTGAAGCAGGACGAATTCGTCGAGACCACGAGAACTCTCGTCCATCGAATCGAAGACAACCCCAAGCCTTGGTTGTACGGCGCTGTTGGTGTGGTCGCCGTCGTTGCGGTGTCGTTGGTGGTGAATTGGCTCATCAGCGGCCAGAGCACCAAAGCATCCGATCTGCTGACCCGCGGTCAGGCGGCGATGGTCGCTCCTGTCGGCGGTGAAGCTCCGCGGCCGAATGATCCGTATCGACCCGTTTTCTCGTCCGAGGCCGAGCGAGCCAAAGCGGCCATCGATCGTCTCAACGAGGCGAGTGGGAGTGGTGTGCTGGGTGAATCGGCGCGCTACCTGCACGGGGTTGCGTTGCTGGAATCTGGGGACGCCGCCGGCGCGGTGCGCGAGCTCGAAACGGCGGCATCGAGTCTGGGCAGCGACGTTTCGCTAGGACCAATCGTGCGTGCTGCGCTGGCGGGAGCGTATTCGGCCAACAATCAACACGACAAAGCACTCGAGGTCTACACCACGCTAGCGGCCGACACCAACGGTTGGTACCCACGCGATCTGGCGCTCGCCGGGAAAGCGCGCGCGCAAGAAGCGAAGGGACAGAAAGCCGACGCCAAGGGAACCTGGGAGCAACTGATCGACTTGTTTCCGCAGTCGTCCCTGGTAACCGATGCGCGCAGCGCGGTCGAGCGACTGAAGTAGCGAACGGACCTAAGCAGACAAACGACGAGAGCTAGCGGCTGCTGAATCCCGCGACGCTAGTCTCTCTTTTCTTTTCGTCGAGCCTCTTCATAGAGTTGGCCAAGCACCTTCGGATCGGTCATTGCATCTGCGTCCGGTGGGTTGAAGGCGGCGTCGAGTGCGCCGATCGGCGTGGGACGGCGGCGGCCATCTTCGTTCCCCACGGCATCGACGGCTGAGACACGATAGAAAACAACGCTCGGCTCGTTCTCTTTCAGGGGGACCGTAATCGTTGTGTCGGTTTCGATCTCTCGCAGCAGATAGCGTGTCATCGGTGGGTACCGCTTGAGCAACTTCTCGTAGCGGTAGACGCGGTAGCCGGCGACCGTCTCGGGCCGGTTGTCCAACCCGAAGGTGACCGGCGCCCACCATAGCTGAATGCTGCCGTCGGGCAGGCGTCGGACTCGTAACGTGTCGATGTCGGCAGGTGCGCGGGTATCGATCACGAACGACTCCGGATCCCCGATCTTGGTCCAGCCGCCGCCGCCGGTGGTCTTGGAGGCACGCCAGAAATACTCACCATCCTCGAGCTTGCTGGTGACCCTCAGGTGGATCCCCAAGAAGTTGCTCGGTTGCAGTTCTGGCGGCACATCCTCGAGCCCTGCGGGATCGCCCATTGACCAACCACCCCGATCTTTATTGCCGTCGAAAGTGGCGGCGATCTTCTCGAAACCGCGATCTCGCGCGACCTCGATTTTGTACGCTTCGCCCTGCAACGGTCGGGCATCGGCACTGATGAAAAACGTCAGTTCCTGAGAGACCGCCTCACCGTTGACGGGCGCTCCCAGTCGCTCGTTCTCGAACGCGTACGAACCGATCGACAGTGCCGACGCGCAGGTAACGAACAGCGCCAAACTTCTTAGGAAAAGCCGGTGACGAGGCACGCAACGCCCTCCCGAGACAGCAGACATATACCGCTCGCCCGGGAGGGCGGCAAATTAATCACCGAGATTCAAAAAGGAATAGAGCTGTCGTCCAACCCGGGATCATCGCCGTCTAGTTCCTGTGGGTAGGCGCCGCCAGCCTCGCTTCCACCCCCTGGGCGACCACCGCCGCCGAGTAATTGGATCGTCTCGGCGCGAACCTCGAGGCTGGTGCGGGTCTTACCCTCTTTGTCGGTCCATTCGCGAGCCCGCAGCTTGCCATCGACGTAAACCTGCTTCCCTTTGAGCAAATACTGCTTGAGGGATTCAGCCTGTTTGCCCCACAGCGTGACGCGGAACCACTGCGTGTGTTCCTGCATGCCGCCGCTGCGATCACTCCACTTCTCGTTCGTCGCAATCGTGAACTCCAACAGCGGCGTGCCTGAGTTGGAGTACTTCAACTCGGCGTCACGACCGAGATTGCCAATCACTGTTACCTTCGCCATCGAGGCCATACGGCGGCTCCTTTGAGGGGCGGGATCCTCGCATAGGCCAACCGGTGACACAAGACGCGCAGCCGTCGCCTGTCCAAGCTGCGGGAAGTGGCGATAATGCCGCCCATGTCTCGCTCCATGAACCGCTCCGCCGGAGCGATGTCGCTTGCGATCACGCTCAGCCGGCTGGCCGGGCTGGTGCGCGAACAGGTGATCGCCGGGTGCTTCGCTCCAGGCGCGACCGATGCATTCTGGGCCGCGTTTCGCATCCCGAACATGTTGCGCGAGCTACTCGCCGAAGGCTCGCTGAATGCCGCGTTCGTTCCGGTCTACACGGAGGTCCGCGAGCAGCAGGGAAAAGCAGCAGCGTTTCGTCTGGCGAATTGCGTCTTGTCGGTGCTGATGGTTGTCACCGGTCTGTTCGGCCTTTCGATCGTGCTGTTTTCCAAGGCGTACGTGCTGTCGATCTCCTCAGGGTTCGACCCGAACAAGATCGACGCAGCAGCGACCGTCGCGCAGTTTCTCTCGCCGTTTCTGTTCTTCCTGTCGATCGGCGCCGTGCTAATGGGAATGGCGAATGTGCGCGGCGAGTACTTCATCCCATCGGTGGCATCGGCTGGATTCAATCTGGCCATGGTGTTCTCGGCGGTGTTGCTGACACCGGTATGTGAGCATGCCGGGCTTCCCGGTGTCACGAGCCTTGCGATCGGTTCGGTTTTGGGTGGAGCGCTTCAACTGGCGATCCAACTTCCCGCCACATGGCGCGACGGCTTTCGATTCAGAGTCCTCTTCGACGCGGTGGGCGGTGCCTCGCGCAAGATCCTGATGCGCATGGGGCCGGCTGTCGTTGGTGTCGCCGGCACGTTCATCAACACGTTGGTCGACAGCCAGGTAGCGTCTCACTACGGTGACGGGCCGATGTCGTATCTGGTGTACGCGTTTCGAATTTGGCTGCTCCCGGTAGGACTTTTCGGTGTTGCGATCAGTACCGTGAACTTGACGCACGTCTCGCGTGACCGTGCCCGTGGAGACATGAGCGGGTTTCGCACCACGCTCGGCAGCTCACTGCGCATGACGTTGGTGCTCACCATTCCGGCGGCGGTCGGACTGATGTTGCTCGCTCAGCCGATCGTTCGCGTCCTTTATCAACACGGGAAGTTCGGGCCTGAAGCAACACAGGCGACCGCGCTCTTGCTCTCGCTCTATGCGATCGGCTTGCCGGCCTATGCACTGATCAAGCTGTATGTCCCCACGCTCTACACGCTAGGCCGCTCCTGGGTGCCGGTTTCCGTTTCGTTGGCGATGATCGGAGCGAAGGTCGTGATCAACGTGATGATCTGGCGCGCAGGATGGTCGTATGCATGGCTGGCCTTGACGACGGGCCTGGCAGCCTGCGCCAACGCGACGATCACGAGCCTGCTGTTGCGGCGTGAGGTTGGGAGCTTGGCCAAAGAGCACGTCATGTCGACGGCATTCAAGGCACTGCTGGCTTCCGGGGCGATGGCCGGCACCTGCTGGCTGACGGGCTGGGGATTGTTGTCGGTTCTGCCGGGTGATGCGCTGGTCCCCTCGATCGTGCGACTCACGCTACAGATCGTGGCCGGTCTCCTCGTGCTGTTCCCGGTGATGGCGCAGCTCGGTGTTTCGGAAGCACAGCAACTGCTGGGGATCGGTGCACGGCTGTTGCGACGCCTTTCGGGTGGATCGCGATGAAGTGCTTGGTGCAGCGTGTCTCGCGTGCAGAGGTGCGAGTCGACGGGCAAGTCGTGGGTGCGATCCAGCGCGGTGCGCTGGTCTTGCTTGGCCTCGAACGCGGCGATGACGCCAACCGTGTCGATTGGTACGCACGACGGATCGCGGCGATGAAGTTGTTTGCCGATGAGCAAGGAACCCCCTGGGTACGCACACTGGGCGAGGTCGATGGAGGCGTACTCGTCGTTTCCCAATTCACGTTAGCCGCTCGGACCCGCAAAGGACGCCGCCCTTCGTTCGACGACGCGCTGGCCCCTGCAGAGGCCGAGCCGCTCTATCGGCGGTTCATCGCCGGCCTGCAGGCCGAACGACTGATCACCGCGGAGGGACGCTTCGGCGCACTGATGGAGGTGGAGTTGGTCAACGATGGACCGGTGACGTTCCTCCTCGACGGCCCCGCATGACCCAGGCGCGTTCAGCTCGCTTGCTGGAGTTCCTCGAACATCTCGTCGCGGTGCGCGGGCTCTCGGCGCGCACCATCGACGCCTATCGACGCGACCTCGACGATCTTGCCGCATACCTCACACAGCACGCGGATGGGCCGATAGAGCGGCTCAACGAATCGCAGATCGAAGGCTGGTTACGCGCCGGCAAAGTAGCCGGGTTGTCGGCCGCCACGCGCGCACGGCGGCTCTCCGCGGTGCGTTCGTTCCTGCGGTACCTGCGCGAAGAGGAGACGCGACCCGACGATCCGTCACAGCGTGTCGTTGCGCCACGTCGCCGTCGACCGCTGCCGCGTGTGTTGAGTGAGGTCGACGTCGAAGGGCTACTCGCGGTGCGCGGAGACGGACCACGCGAGTTGCGGGATCACGCCATGCTCGAGGTGCTGTATGCCACAGGGCTGCGCGTCACCGAACTGGTGTCGTTGAAGAGCACTCAGGTCGATCGGCGTCGCGGGTTGATCCGTGTGGTGGGGAAGGGAAACAGCGAACGTGTCGTACCGCTCGGACGCGCAGCCTTGGCCGCCTTGGAGCGCTATCTCGATGAGGCACGCCCCAAGTTGGCGGCCAAGACCGACGCACTGTTTCCCGGACGCTCCGGCAAACCGCTCACTCGACAGATGTTCTGGATGCTCTTGCGACGCCGCGCCGTGCAAGCGGGAATTTCGGCCGACCGCTTGTCGCCTCATGTATTGCGGCACTCGTTCGCCACCCATTTGGTCGAACACGGTGCAGACCTTCGCACGGTGCAGGTGTTGCTAGGTCATCGCGACATCTCGACAACGGAGATCTACACGCACGTAGCGCGCGAACGGTTGCGGCAACTGTACGACCATCACCATCCCCGCGCGTGAGCAGGCCCCAAGCAACGAAAGTGAGTTACTCTCACAACCGGCCAATCGACTCGGGCACAGAGGTACTCCGGTGAGCGACGAACAATTCGAGAAACCGATCCTCGAACTGGAACAGAAGATCGAAGAGCTGGCGGGGTTGGGCGATGAGTCGTTGGCGCCCGAGATCGAAGCGCTTCGCGAACGTCTCAACGCGGTGCGCCGTCAGGTGTTCAGCAAGCTGACGCCCTGGCAGAAGGCACTCGTGGCGCGACATCCTCGGCGCCCCTACACGCTCGACTACGCCGCCGGTCTGACCGACGACTTCACGGAGCTTCATGGTGATCGACGCTACGCCGACGATCCTGCGATCGTCGCGGGCTTCGGGTTTTTTCGTGGTCGGGCGGTCGCGTTGATCGGGCATCAAAAGGGGCGCCACACCAAAGAGAAGTTGCACCGGAATTTCGGAATGCCGAAGCCGGAAGGATATCGAAAGGCACTGCGCGTCATGCAGATGGCGGAGAAGTTCGGCCGGCCCGTGCTGACCTTCATCGACACGCCCGGTGCGTACCCTGGAATCGACGCCGAGGAGCGCGGACAAGCCGAAGCGATCGCCTTCAATCTGCGCGAGATGGCGCGGCTGCGAGTCCCGGTCGTGGTGACGGTGACGGGGGAGGGGGGATCGGGCGGCGCACTGGCGATCGGTGTTGGCAATCGAATCAACATGCTGGAGTTTTCGGTCTACTCGGTGATCAGCCCCGAAGGGTGCGCTTCGATCCTCTGGCGCGATGCGGCGAAGGCTCCAGAGATGGCGACGGCATTGCGCATGACGGCGCCCGATTTGAAAGATCTCGACGTGATCGACGAGATGATTCCCGAACCGCCAGGCGGCGCACATTCGAATCCGCAACAAACGATCGCGGCCGTGGGCGACGTGTTGCAGCGACAATTGCTCGAGCTCGAGCAACTCGGTCCGGAAGAACTGGCCGAGGATCGCTATCGACGGTTTCGCCGCATGGGCCGATTCACAGAGGTTCGTTCCGCTTGATGTCGCGCGTGCCGTCGACGCTCCCGCTGCGCCATGGTGCGTTGATGCCGACGCAGCAGCGATCTCTCACGCTCAGCGCAACGTGCGCCAAAGGCGATCGAGTTCGTCTGCCGAGACGGACTCCATCTCGTGTCCATCGCGTGCCAACTGTTGTTCGATCCGTTGGAAACGATTGGTGAACTTGCTATTGGCGCGCGCCAAGCAACCTTCGGGATCGAGCTCGAGTTTGCGCGCCAGGCTCGCCACGGCAAACAGTAGGTCTCCGATTTCCTCTGCGATGGCGTCGCGCGACTGGCTGTCGATCGCCGCGCGAATCTCCAGCGTCTCTTCTTCGAGCTTGTCGCAAACGGCGAGCGGCTCCGGCCAATCGAATCCGGCGCGCGCCGCCTTGCCGGCCAGCGCGTGCGCGCGAGCCAGCGCAGGCATTGCCACCGGCACCCCATCGAGACGCGAGGTGGGCGCGACCTGACCGCGTTGGGCCTTCTCCTCGGCTTTGATCGCATCCCATCGCCGCCAGGCTTCATCGACCGATCCAGCCGGTGTATCACCGAAGACATGAGGGTGTCGTCGCACCAGCTTGGCGGAGATCGTGGCGGCAACGGCTTCGAAGTCGAACCACCCGAGTTCGGCCGCCAGTTGTGAGTGAAACACGACTTGCAGCAACAGATCACCGAGTTCTTCGCGCAACGAACCCGGGTCGCCTTCATCGAGCGCCTGCGCCACCTCGTACGCCTCCTCCAGCAGATAGGGGCGCAGCGATTGGAACGTCTGTTCGCGATCCCACGGACAACCGTCGGGAGCCCTGAGTCTGGCCATCACGTCGAGTAGCGAGTCGATCGGTCGCATTGGTGAACCCTCTTGGAAGTCGTCGTCAGCGGGACGCAGCCGTTCGTAACGTTGCGGGAGTGTCTGGATCGTTCGGAGCGGTGGATGGTATTCTCCCACGTGACCTAGATTCACAACGCGCCACGAGCGGTAGGGGAGAGCGGTGCCATGACCGGTCCGGCCGGCAACGAACGTGATGATCAGGATCTGTCGCTGCCAGGCGGCGGAGTGATGCGCGAACACGCGTCAGAACCTGATGAAGGAGTAGATCTCCCAGTCTCGTTCGCCTCGCTCGTGCAACCGTTTTATCTGATGGCGTTGACCGGTCTCGGCATGATTCCGCACCCTGAGTCCCATCAACCCGAGATCAAGTTGACAGTTGCACGCAGCGCGATCGCGCTGATCGAGCTACTCAAGCAGCGCACCGAGGGGCAGCGCAGCGCCGAGGAGACTCGATTGATCGACGAGATCCTGGGAGCACTGAAGTTGCATTACGTCGAGGTTCGGGGACGAAGCGGACGCGCATGACGACGCATCCTCTTCTTCCATGCGCAAGCTGGCGTGCGATCGCCGTTGTCACCCTCATCGCTGTGACGCCGATGGTCACCGCGTACGCGCAGCAAGAGAACCAAGCTCCGTCTCGAGTCGATGAATCGCAACCAGAGACAATCAACGCCCTGATCGACAAGGTCGAACGATCATGGTGGGATTGGAAAAGAGTCGTCAAAGATGGGCAGCAGCCCGAGAACTCCCCTGCCACCACGGAATTTCTCGGGTTGATTCACGAAGAACAGATCGGCCGTTTGGAATCATTTTCTGAGGCGGCCGTGTTGGAAGGTCGCCGGCAACTGAACGAGGGGAACCTCGCGACCGCGCGCAATGCGTTTGAACTCGCACGACAGCTCGATCGGCAACAAGGGGCAGCGCTTTGGGATCTGGGCCGCGTGCAACGGCGCGCCGGTGGTCAGTTCGGCCAGTCGTTGAGCAATTCGTGGAACGGCTTGAAGGCGCCCTTCAAGGGGTATTGGTCGCGATACGCCTCGCTCGCGAACGCACTGACCTGGACGCTGGTCGGGCTTTTGGCATCCGGTGCAGGGCTGATCGTCGCCTTGTTGCTGCGCCACGCGCCCCGTTTGGTTCATGACATCGATGAGCGCCTTCCGCCACGCTGGGATGCTTCATGGCGCGTCGTGGTGGGCTGGGCGATCGTGCTCTCACCGTTGGCGGCGGTTGTCTTAGGCGTGTGGGCGCTGGTGCTTTGGGCCGTGTTGTTGATCCCGGCCTGCGGCGCTGCCGAACGACGACTGATCTACGGCTGGTTGCTGCTACTTGCGATTACCGTACCGGCGATCAATGCGATGTGGGTCTTGACGAGCGTGGCAGTAAGTCCAACCGCCCGTGTGGCGGTAGCGTCGGCGGAGCGCTCCTTGAGAGCCGACTTGGTAACCGAGTTATCCGCACTTGCCGACGCTCATCCCGACGAGGCGACATGGAAGGTGCTGTTGGCGCGCTTGATCGCGGGCGGACAGCCCGATCAAGCGGCACATCTGCTTCGTGAGGCAGCGCAACTAGCACCGACGGACGCACGCGCACGTTTGCTCCTCGGAAATGTGCTCTATCGCATCGGGAAACACGAAGCGGCCGGAGTTTTGTATCGAGAGGCCCTCGATTTGGATCCCAAGAGCGCGGTCGCGATGTTCAATTTGGCGCGCGTTCGGATGGAAACCAACGATTGGCAAGCGGCGGAAGAGATGCGGCACAAGGCCACCGCGCTCGATCCCAGCCTGGTCAAGCGACTCGATGCCGGTGTTGCAAGTACCGAGATTGCAGAGCCTGAGTTCAGTGCCTCGGAAGTCGCAACGTCCGTCTTGGAAGAACAAGCGGTGCCTGGTCTGCGTCGCGCCTTGCGACCCGCCAACGCCATCACGCTGACGGCGCTCGCGGCGCTGTTGGGCGCGGCGGTGCTGCGGCTTCGCGCGGGCCGTGTTCTCAGCGAGCGTTGTCCGCGCTGCGGCCGCGCGCGATGCGGGCGCTGCCCAGGTGAAGCACAGGCGTCGCACGGCCCGCTGTGCGCGGCGTGTGACGGTTTGTTTTCGCGCCGCGAGGGGCTTTCCCCTCAGGCGCGCCGCGAGCAGGCGGCACACGTCGATCGGTACCTCCGAAGAACAGGGAACAGCCGAGCGATCGTCAATCTGCTTTGGCCAGGAGTCGCACAGATTCATGAGGGTCGAACGCTTCTAGGCTTCGCTCTCGCGTCATTGTTTGCAATCGGCGTGACCGCCTGGTGTTGGCCGCAACAGATCCTTCCGACCGGCCCCTTGATCGGAATCTGGCCGCCCGGAAGAGCAGCGCTGATCGCGGTCGGTTTGATCTGGTTGATCTCTCAACTCCCTCCACTGCGGCCGTTGTCGATGCTGCAGCGCACAGGGAGGTAGATCATGGCGCTGCGCGGTACGCTCGGTGACTTCTCGCTTGCCGACATCTTGCAGTTGATCGGTCTTCAGCGGAAGACCGGTATCTTGATGCTTCGCCATGGCGACGAAGAGATCACGGTCGGTTTTGAGAGTGGCCGTGTGGTCAGCGCCGATTCGAATCTGCGCCCCGCCGAACAAAAAATCGGTCAGTTGCTGATCCGGCGAGGAAAACTCAGCACGCAGCGTCTCGATGAAGCACTCCGGGTGCAGAAGGAAACCCTTCAGCGCCTCGGATACGTCTTGCACGATCGCAAGTGGGTCGATCGTGAAACACTCCAGCGGCAGCTTTCCCTTCAGATCACCGAGACCGTCTTCGGGTTGTTCCGTTGGAAGGGCGGTGAGTACGACTTCCAGCCGCGCGAGCGTGTGGAATGGGATCGCGACTTCGTCAACCCGATCCCGGCTGAACATCTATTGATGGAAGGGGCGCGGATGGTCGACGAGTGGCCGATCGTCGAGCGCGTCATCCCCGATTCGGATGTGGTCCTGCGTCCAACACAAGCCGCTCTACGCGTGTTGTCTACCGGCGGTGAATCGCAGGAGGCGCGTGGGTCGATCTACGATCAAGACCTCGACTTCGGGTTCATTCCGTCCGACCCGCTGAGCGACACCGACACAGGACCTCGACTCAGCCCGATCGAACGACAAGTATTGCGTTGGATCGACGGCAAGCGGGCCGCTTACGAAATCGCGGAACTCACAGAACTCGGCTCGTTCGAGACGTTCAAGACGATGGCTCGATTGATCGAGTTGAAACTGATCGAACGTGGCGATCCGGCCGAGGGTGCCGACACGCGGCCGCAGCCGAAAGCCGGCGTTCGGTTGTTCCGATCGGACCGCGGCGCCCGCTTCGCCCGTGTGATGCTCGGATTGCTGACCATCTTCGGGGCAGTGGTCGCGATTTGGCCGATCGTCGGCTTGGTGTATCCGACTGCGCCGGCGCTCGCCCCCACACCGGTAGCATCGACAGCTTGGATAGAGCGCAGCTCGGGACTCGCCCGGTTGCAACTCACGATGAGCATCGCGCGAATGAACCGTATCGAACAGGCGATCGAGATCTACTACCTCGATACGGCGGAATGGCCACAGCAACTCAGCGATCTCGTCGATCACGATCTGCTCGCGCCGGCGACGGTCCTGGATCCCTGGGGCCGACCCTACCAACTGCAGCTGTTCATGTGGGGCTATCGCGTCTCACAGCTTCCGGTTCAGGACGGAGAGCGCCCCGTGATTCACGAGCGTCGCTTCACGGCACTCCAGCAAGAGATCAGCAACATCGGTCGTGCTGCGATGACGGAATCGACTCCAACGGAGGCTCGTCCGTGAAGCGGGCGATCGTGCTGCTGGTGTGCGCCTTCGTTGTCGGAGTAGTACGAGCCGAGCCCGACGCCTGCGCCGCTCGATGGAGTGTTGAAGGATTGACGTTGGGAGGGGAACTCGGTGTGACTCGTTCGACCCTCGAAGCGGCCGGAGCGAAACCGGGGCGCGTCACCGTCAGGGCCTCGTACTTCTCACAACCGATCCAGCGTTCCGACAAGTGCTCCTTCGAACTGGGCGGTCAGGGGAAGAGTCCCGAGAAAGCAATCGTCGATCGCATCACCTTCGTTCAGCCCACACCGCAAGGGGGCGGAGACGCGTTTCTCAACGGTTGGCTCGCTCGGTGGGGTGAGCCGACCCATCGAACGACACGGCGCGACGATCAACGCGTTGGCGCCATTAGCGAGGCCTGGGTTTGGCTCGATGTGGGCTGCGACATCAGAGCTGTCGTTTTGGTCCGCCGCGAGATCACCCCGCGCGGAGCCGCCCTTCGCTATGGGTCTGTCGAGTTGCAGCGCGTGTCGTCGATCGTGAAAGATCTCGACGCGTTCGAGCGGACAGCCGACAAACTCGGGGGGCTTTAGGTCCGCGCGGGGTCGACCTGCCGTGAGGGGACCGTTCGGGCCGCCCGTCTCGCTGGAAGATTACAAGTAAGCCACTATTTCCTTGGGTGTCGGGTATCATCCCCCGGTGTTTGGGGCGTCCTGTCCCAGGGACGGTTTGGCCGGGTAGCCCCTTCGGGAAAGAGGCGAGGTCCGTGCTCAAACGCGTTTTTGGGTCGTCTGTCGGCAAGAAGTATCTGATGGCGGTCACCGGCCTGGTGTTGCTGGGGTTCGTGATCGTCCACATGGTCGGCAACCTGCAACTGTTTCTCGGCCGAGAGGCGCTCAATCGGTACGCCGAGTTCCTGAAGGGCCTGGGCGAGTTGCTGTGGGTTGCGCGACTCGTGCTGTTGGCCTGCGTTGGACTGCACATTTGGGCGGCGATCGCGTTGACACTGTCGAACCGAAAAGCCAAACCTGTCGGCTACCAGGTTCCCAACCCGAACGCAGCCAGCTACGCGTCCCGCACGATGATCTACAGCGGTTTGATCGTGCTTGCGTTCCTCCTGTTCCACCTGGCGCACTTCACGCTCGGGCTGACGCATCCCGAGCACTATGCGTTGATCGATGAGCAATCGCGCCACGACGTATTCGGTATGGTGGTGAAGGGGTTCCAGTCTCCCTGGGTCAGCGGATTCTATATCCTCGCGATGGGTCTGCTGTTTGCGCATCTGTCGCACGGAATCTCTGCATTCTGCCAATCGTTGGGATTGCGCTCGCCGGCCAATCACGCGCTGATCGATCGATCGGCGCGTCTGATCTCTGCCGCGCTCTTCATTGGTAACTCGGTGATGCCGCTTTCGATTTTGCTCGGTTACGGCAAGGACTTGGTGAGGTGAGCATGCAACTGGATTCGAAGACCCCAGCAGGGCCGCTCGACACCAAGTGGACGCGCTACAAGAGCGAGATCAAGCTCGTCGCCCCGAACAACAAGCGGAAATACTCCGTGATCGTCGTCGGCACCGGTTTGGCGGGAGCGTCGGCCGCAGCGTCGATGTCGGAACTCGGTTACCAAGTCACCGCGATGTGCTTTCACGACAGTCCGCGTCGCGCACACTCGATCGCGGCCCAAGGCGGCATCAACGCCGCCAAGAACTATCAAAACGACGGAGACTCGGTCTTCCGGCTGTTCTACGACACGATCAAGGGTGGCGATTTTCGCGCGCGCGAGGCCAACGTCCATCGCCTGGCGGAGGTAAGTACCCGCATCATCGACCACTGCGTAGCACTCGGCGTTCCGTTCGCACGCGAGTACGGCGGCCTGCTCGCGAATCGGTCGTTCGGTGGCGCCCAAGTGAGTCGTACCTTCTATGCGCGGGGACAAACCGGACAGCAACTGCTGCTCGGCGCCTACTCGGCATTGACCAAGCAGATCGCTGCGGGCGCTGTGACGATGTTGCCGCACACCGAGATGCTCGACCTGGTGGTGATCGGGGGCCACGCCAAGGGTGTGATCACTCGGAATCTCCTTACCGGTGCGATCGAGCGTCATGCGGCCGATGCAGTGGTGCTGGCGACCGGCGGGTATGGCAACGCCTTCAACCTCTCCACCTATGCGCGTGGTTCGAACGCCACGGCCATCTGGCGTGCCTACCGTCGCGGTGCCCTGTTCGCCAATCCGTGCTTCACCCAGATTCATCCAACCTGTATTCCGGTCTCCGGCGATTACCAGTCGAAGTTGACGCTGATGTCGGAGTCGTTGCGCAACGACGGACGCGGTTGGGTCCCCAAACAATTCGGCGAGCACCGGGCGCCAGGAGATGTTCCCGAGGATCAGCGCGACTACTACCTCGAGCGGATGTATCCCAGCTACGGCAATCTCGCACCGCGCGATATCTCCAGTCGTGCTGCCAAGCGGGTTTGCGATGAAGGGCGAGGTGTCGGCCCGAGCGGCCTCGGGGTCTACCTTGATTTTTCCGACGCGATCAAACGATTGGGTAAGGACACGATCGCCGAGCGATACGGCAACCTGTTCGACATCTACCACGAGATCACCGGTGACAGCGCCTATCAGGTTCCGATGCGCATCTTCCCAGCGGTTCATTACACGATGGGCGGGCTATGGGTCGACTACAACTTGATGTCCAATCTGCCCGGCCTGTTCGTCCTGGGCGAAGCAAATTTCAGCGATCATGGGGCGAATCGACTAGGGGCATCGGCGTTGATGCAGGGGTTGGCTGACGGTTACTTCGTTATTCCGTACACGATCGGCACCTATTTGGCGGACGTGAAGCCGGGAACGAAGCCAGACACGCGAGTACCCGAGTTCTCAGCCGCAGAGGCTGAAACGCGAGCGCGCATCGCGTCACTCTTGGCCGTCAAGGGGAAGCGCCCTGTCTCCGCGTTTCACAAGCGACTCGGCAAAATCCTTTGGGACAACTGCGGGATGGCGCGCAATCGCTCTGGTCTCGAATCGGCGTTACGGGAGATTCCCGCCCTGCGCGAGGAGTACTGGCAGGATCTGAATGTCCCGGGTAGCGCCGAGACGCTCAATCAGTCACTCGAACATGCAGGTCGTGTTGCTGATTTCCTCGAATTGGCCGAACTGATGTGCCTCGACGCGCTGACACGCGAGGAGAGCTGCGGTTGTCACTTCCGGGAGGAATATCAAGAGGACGGAGAGTGCAAGCGAAACGACGCAGAGTTTGCCCACGTAGCGGCCTGGCAGTTCATGGGCGATGGCCAACGGCCACAGCGTCATGCCGAGGCCTTGAGTTACGAGAGCGTCAAGCTCGCCACCCGCAGCTACAAGTGAGTCGAGGGAAAGTGCGATGAAGGTCACGTTGAGAGTCTGGCGTCAGCGAGGTCCTGGCCATGAAGGGCGATTCGAGACGTACGACGCGAACGATCTCAATCCGAACATGTCGTTTCTAGAGATGCTCGACGTCGTGAACGACAACCTGACACGCGCCGGCGAAGAGCCGATCGCATTCGCCCACGACTGCCGGGAGGGGATCTGCGGCACATGCTGTCTTACGATCGATGGCCGTCCGCACGGGCCGGGCCACGCCAGCGCTAGCTGCCAGATTTACATGCGCAACTTCCGAGACGGAGATGTGGTGACGATCGAGCCATTCAGGGCCGCCGCGTTTCCCGTCATCAAAGATCTGGTGGTCGATCGCAGCGCGTTCGATCGAATCATGCAGGCCGGCGGGTTCATCTCCGTGCGTGTCGGTGCGGCTCCCGATGGAAATGCCCTTCCGATCGCGAAGCAGGACGCCGATTTCGCAATGGACGGTGCGTCCTGCATCGGCTGCGGCGCGTGCGTCGCGGCCTGCAAGAACTCGTCGGCGATGCTGTTCGTTTCGGCCAAGGTCGGGCAACTCGGATTGTTGCCGCAGGGACAACCTGAACGGTTCGAGCGCGTGTCGAAGATGGTCGAGCAGATGGATGCCGAGGGATTTGGCGCCTGCAGCGTGACGGGTGCCTGCGAGGCGGTCTGCCCCAAGAGTATCAGCCTGGACTTCATCAGCCGGCTGAACGCCGACTATCGGAAGGCGCTCTTCCGCGGTACCAAAAAAAAGACGACGGTTGAATCAGGAGTCTAGCCGCTCGGCTTCGTGCGCAGCGCACGAGGCCCCGATCCCGCGACGCCCGAGACCGTGGGCGACTCGGTTGCCAGCAAACTCGATGACGTACGCAACGGCTAGCCGCGAGTCAGCTTGCGATACTTCAAGCGATGAGGACGGTCGGCATCGGGACCGAGGCGTTTTTTCTTGTCCTCGATGTACTCCTCGAAGTTCCCCGGGAACCAAACCACGCTCGATTCCCCTTCGAACGCCAGGATGTGGGTTGCGATCCGGTCAAGAAACCATCGGTCGTGGCTGATCACCAACACGCAACCGGAGAAGCCGAGAATCGCCTCCTCCAGAGCGCGCAGTGTATCGACGTCGAGGTCGTTGGTCGGTTCGTCGAGCAGTAGAACGTTGGCGCCCTGCTTGAGCAGGCGTGCCATGTGCACGCGATTGCGTTCGCCGCCCGACAACATCTTCATCAGCTTCTGTTGGTCGCCTCCCTTGAAGCCGAACGACGAGGCATACCCGCGCGAGTTGATCGTGCGCTTGCCGAGCACGATGTTCTCCTCGCCGCCGCTGATCGCTTTCCAGACATTGTCATCGTCGATCAGCGCATCGCGCGACTGATCGACATACGCCATCTTCACCGTTTGACCAACAGTGATCGTTCCGCTGTCGGGCTGCTCTTGGCCGGCGAGCATGCGAAACAGCGTGGTTTTGCCGGCGCCATTGGGTCCGACGATCCCGACAACGGCTGCGGGTGGGATCTTGAACGACAGACCTTCGAACAGAAGATTACCGCCGTACGCCTTGCTCACGTTTTCCAATTCGACGACTTGATCGCCAAGGCGAGGACCCGGAGCGATGAAGATCTCGACTTGCTCGGGCAGGCGCTCGCCTTCTTCCTGCAACAGCTTCTCGTACGCGTTCAGACGCGCTTTGCCCTTGGCTTGGCGTGCGCGAGGTGCCATCCGCACCCACTCGAGTTCCCTGGAGAGCGTTCGTTGGCGCGCAGTCGCCTGCTTCTCCTCTTGCTCGAGTCGCTTCTGCTTCTGGTCCAGCCAAGAACTGTAATTTCCCTCCCACGGGATGCCGGCGCCGCGGTCGAGTTCCAGGATCCAGCCGGCAACATTGTCGAGAAAGTAACGATCGTGTGTGACAGCGACGACGGTTCCTGGGAAGTCGTGAAGATAGTGCTCGAGCCACGCGACCGACTCGGCGTCGAGATGATTGGTCGGTTCATCGAGCAGGAGCAGATCGGGCTTTTGCAGCAACAGGCGGCAAAGCGCAACGCGCCGTTTCTCACCTCCCGAGAGCGTCGTGACCGTCTGATCCCCGGGCGGGCAGCGCAGCGCATCCATCGCGATCTCGAGCGTGGTATCCAGCTCCCACCCATTGACGGCATCGATCTGATCCTGCAGTCGAGACTGTTCCTCGAGCAGCTTGTTCATCTGGTCGTCTTCGAGCGGCTCGGCGAACTTGTCAGAGACCTCGTTGAAGCGATCGAGCAACGCCTTGATCTCTGCCACACCTTCTTCGATGTTGCCGAGGACTGTCTTGTTGGGATCGAGCTTGGGCTCTTGGTGCAGAAAGCCGACTTTGATGTTCTTGGCGGCCGCGGCGGTGCCGTTGAACGCGGTGTCCTCGCCGGCCATGATCCGCAGCAACGAAGACTTGCCGGCGCCATTGGCGCCGAGCACGCCGATCTTGGCGCCGTAGTAGAAGCTCAACCAGATGTTCTTGAGTATCTGGCGCTGTGGCGGAACGACCTTGTTCAGCCCCTGCATCGAATAGATGAATTCGGGTGCCATGGTAGGTGGTGCTCCTGAGGCTCAGTGGTTGTGACCGTGGTGTCCGTGAGCGTGTCCGTGTTCCAACTCCTGACGAGTGGCCGGTCGCACCGAGAGCACCTCGACATCGAAGGTCAATGTTTCGCCCGCGAGTGGGTGGTTGATATCGACGAACACTTCATCGGCGGTGACCTCTGTGACCCACACGATCAAGGGGTCACCGTCGTCGTCATCGCCGACCGTGAACTCCATGCCTGGCTCGAGTTCTAGGTCGGGAGGGAAGGCGTCGCGTGGGTATGGCTTGGGACCCTCTCCCTCGCGCGTCCCAAACCCCTCTTCTGGCGAAACCGTGACCACGAACTTGTCTCCGGCGCGCCGTCCCTGAAGTGCCGTTTCAAGTCCCGGGATGAACTGACCGAAACCGTGCAGATAGACGATCGGGTCATTGCCGATGGTCGTGTCTAGGGTCTCTCCCCCTTGGTTGAAGAGGGTGAAATGCAGGGCCACGACGCTTCGGTCCGCGATCGGAAGCAATTCCACAGGTACCTCCAAAAGGCTGAGAAGCCTACCTGCTTACGCCGGGGAGCGCACCTGTCCGAAGTGCTCCGCGATCGGTTGGGGTGGTTCGTGGAGTCGAGCCCCAGGGTGAGCCTGCCATCGGTGTACCAAAACGGAGCGGGGGAGTGCGCTGCCGCAACTCAATGCGCCTTGCGTTGCGACTGTATTTGCCAAGATTAATCAGCGAGGAAAGCCGCTAGCGCCGAGGAGTTTCGGGGTTTGATCAAGCCGCTCGACAGCAGGGGACAGGCGCTCTTTACGACCGTCATCGCGGCCGGTGTGGTTGCCGCGTGGTGGTGTGTCTATCAATTGCTCTCCAATCCGTTCGATTCGTGGCTTGGGCTGGCCGTTCTGACGAGCATCACGCTGCTTCTCGGCTTCGTGTCGTTGAGACTCCCAGGGTTGCAGTCGCTGCTTTCACTCACCGATGCGTGCGTGTTCTTGGTAGCGCTTCTGTACGGACCTGCGCCTGCTGCGCTGTTGGCAGCAACCGACGGTTTCATCTCGACCTACCGCAACAGCAAACGTTGGTTGTCGGTCTGCTCCACGGCGGCCGTCATGACGATCTCGGTAGCGTTGGCGGGTTTGTCGTACCAGTGGGTGCTCGGCTGGTTCTGGCTGCCTCGTGAAGGTCCGCCACAACTGCTGCAGATGATCCTTCCCTTGGCCGCCATGGGTATCGTTCACTGGCTGGTCAACAGCATGCTCGTCGCATCGCTGACCGCGTCGGCGCGCCGGCTGCCATTCAAGAAACTGTGGAAGGAGAACTACCTCTGGACCGTGTTGAGCTTCCTCGCCGGCGCCAGTGCTGCCGGTGTGTTGGCGGTGCTGATCCAAAACGGTCTGGCGACAACGGCGCTGTTGTTTTCGGCTCCGCTGGTTGTAGCGACGTACGTCACTTATCGGGTGTTTCTCGGACGTGTCGATGCTCAGCGCAACAAACTGCTCGAAGGGAATGCCCTGCATCTGAAGACGATCGAAGCGCTCGCAGCGGCGATCGACGCACGGAGTCAAACCGCATCCGGTCACTTGCGCCGCGCTCAGGCCTACGCGGTTGGTTTGGCTGAACTCGTCGGGGTCGACGACGAAACGGTCGAGGCGATTCGCACCGCCGTTCTGCTGCACGAGGTAGGCAAGCTCGCGATTCCCGACTACATCCTGAACAAGCCGGTGTCGCTGACCCCCGCCGAGATGGCCAAGCTGCGCACATATCCTCGAATCGGCGCAGAGATCCTTTCGCAAATCAACTTCCCGTACCCGGTGGTGCCATTGGTTCGCTATCACCGCGAGCGATGGGACGGTACCGGCTATCCCGAAGGGTTGAAAGGGGACGCAACCCCGTTGGGTGCACGAATCGTTTCGGTGGCCGATGCCGTCGATACGCTGCTCTCGGGCGCCAGCCACACACGAGGGCGTTCGCTACCGCAGGTAATCGAGCACCTGCGAGAGCAGTCGGGACGCAAGTACGATCCTGCGCTGGTGGAACTGTTCGCGTCCCATGCGGTCACGCTCAAAGCCGCCGCTGACGCCGTGAATGCACCGAGAGTCGGCGGCACCGAGGAAATCGCGACGATGCAGCGCGAGCATGCGCGATCGCTTTTCGAGGGAGGCGTGACACTGGGCGCCCTCGACTCGATCTCGGCTGCGCGTCGCGAAGATCAAGTCCTGGTCGAAGCGGCTCGCGAGCTGTCCAGCACACTGCAACTCGCTCAAGCGATCGATATCGTCGCCGGTCGCATCGTGGAATTGGTGCCGCTCGATACACTCGCGGTCTTCCTCAGCGCCGATGGGGAAGGCCCGCTTGGTGTGCGTTACTCGATCGGGGCGCGCGCCGAGGCGTTTCAAGAGAAACGGATTACGCCTGGGCAAGGCGTGACAGGCCGCGCCGTGCTCACCGGCAGCACGGTCATGAATGGAGACTGGCGCGACGAGTCGGCAGCGTTGGGCCTCGCGGAGCAGGGTTCCTCAGCGCGTGTGCTCTCGGTCCCGATGTTGCTTGACGAAAACTGCATCGGGGCGATCACGTTGATCGCATCCAATGAACAGCCGTTGAGTGCGGAACACGCGCGAGTGATCGAGCGCATCGCTGCGCTTGCAGCACACGCGATTCAAAAAACCCGTAGCTACGAACGGGCGCTGTCGAGCGCCATGACCGACGGTCTGACAGGACTCTTCAACGCGCGATACCTGTTCTCGCACCTGGACGACCTGCTCCAAACGGCGAACCGCGCCGGCGTGCCCGTTGGCCTCGCCGTGCTCGATCTGGATCGCTTCAAGCCGATCAACGATCGGTACGGGCACGAGATCGGGGACGAGGTCCTGCGCCGCCTGGGTGAGCGCCTCAAGGCCGCCTTCCGAGGGGGTGACATCGTCTGTCGCTGGGGCGGGGACGAGTTCGTCATCGTGATGCCGGCCACCGACTCGCAGCTCAGTGAGAGTCGCTTGTTGTCGCTCCAGCAGCAGATCGGCGCTTGGCAGATCCCCTCTTCGATCGGCGTCGAGTTGAACGTGGGGTTGAGCGTCGGTTGGGCGAGTTTCCCGAGTGACGGATCCAACTTGCAGGAACTGCTCGCCGTTGCGGACCGCCGGATGTACGAGAACAAGCGAGCCCGGCACACGACAACCGCGTCACAGCCGCGCTGACCTCATCCGAAAATCGGTGATCGAGGGTGTGGCCGGCCAGTTGCCGACTAGCCCTTCAGGGCCTTCTTGCGGATCACATCGCGTTGGCTGGCACTCAGCACTTTCTTGCGCAAGCGGATCGTTTGGGGCGTTACCTCCACCAGTTCATCATCGTTGATGAACTCCAACGCTTGCTCCAGGTTAAGCGTACGATGCGGCGTCAGTCGAATCGCGTCGTCCGCGCCGCTGGCTCGCATGTTGGTGAGCTTCTTGGTCTTGACGACATTGACGTCGAGATCGTCGCTGCGCGAGTTCTCTCCGACGATCATCCCCTCGTAGACGGAGGCACCCGCTCCCAGGAACATTTCGCCGCGATCTTCCAGGCCGGACAGAGCGTAGGCTGTGGTGTCTCCAGCGCGGTCCGATACCAAGACCCCGGTGATGCGGCGCTGAATGTCGCCCTGCCACTCGATATACCCTTCGACCAGTCGATTCATTACGGCAGTTCCGCGTGTGTCGGTAAGCAACTCGGTGCGGATCCCGAGCAACCCACGGGAAGGGACCTGAAACTCGAGTCGCACACGACCTGAGCCGTGATTCACCATCTTCACCATTTTCCCTTTGCGCATCGCCATCTTTTCCATGATCACGCCCATGTATTGCTCGGGCAGATCGACCATGAACAGTTCCAACGGCTCCTTCTTGGCGCCTCCTTCGGTGATGGTGAGCACCTCGGGATTGCTAACGCCCAATTCGAACCCCTCGCGTCGCATCTGCTCCACCAAGATCGCCAGTTGGAGCTCTCCGCGGCCCATCACGCGAAACGCCTCGGTCGACTCCGTCGGTTCGAGTTTGATCGAGACGTTGGAGAGCAACTCTTTCTCGAGTCGGTCCTTGATGTTGCGCGATGTTACCCACTTCCCCTCGCGCCCTGCGAAAGGCGAGGTGTTGACGCTGAAAACCATCGAGAGTGTCGGTTCGTCGATATGCAGCGGCGGCAACGGCATCGGGGTCGTGGCTGAGGTCACGGTGTCTCCGATGTTGATTCCTTCGATCCCGGCGATCGCGACGATCTCGCCGCTTGGCGCGAGGCTGGTTTCGATTCGCTTGAGGCCGTCGAAGGTGTAGAGCTTCGTGATCTTGTTGGTGCGTGTCTCCCCCTTGGGTGACACGAAAGCGACCGTTTCGCCGAGCTTCATCTGACCATTGAAGATTCGCCCGATGCCGAGCCTTCCGAGGTAGTCGCTGTAGTCGAGATTGGCGATCAAGGTTTGCAGAACCCCTTCGGCGTCGCCGGCAGGGGGCGGAATTTGCTTGATCAGCGCTTCGAACAACGGCCTGAGATCCTGATCTTCGCCGTTGGCGGAGGTGCGGCAGACGCCAGTCTTGGCGATCGTGTAGAGCACCGGGAAATCGAGTTGGTCTTCGGTTGCATCCAGATCGATGAACAGATCGTACAGCTCGCTCAGTACCTCGTCGGCGCGCGCGTCTTGGCGATCGATCTTGTTGACCACCACCACACAGGGCAGCTGCGCCTCGAGCGCTTTGCGAAGCACGTAGCGCGTTTGGGGTAGCGGACCTTCGGAGGCATCGACCAACAGCATCACGCCGTCGACGATTTTCAGGGCGCGTTCGACTTCGCCGCCGAAGTCGCTATGACCCGGCGTATCGACGATGTTGATCTTGTAGTCGAGGTAGTGAACGGCCGTGTTCTTGGCCAGGATCGTGATGCCGCGTTCGCGTTCGAGCTCGTTGGAGTCCATCACGCGGGTGGTGACTTCTTGATTGGCGCGGAAGACGCCCGACTGGCGCAGCAGAGCGTCGACCAAGGTGGTCTTGCCGTGGTCGACGTGCGCAATGATCGCGACGTTGCGGAGTTTCATGTGAGATCGCTTTCGAGGCTGAGCGCGGAACCGACTATCGGACCGGCAAAAACGGGGGAGGATGTCACGGGAGCGGCGTTCGCGCCGCCCCCGTCGTGCGGATCAGCCCAACGCGGTAAGGGCGGCCCTAACCGGGATCGCCGCTTGGATCTCGGCCACGCTGGCGTCCTTAACGCTCAATCGGAACCATCCGCCGTCGTCCGGCACGCCGAACGGGCTGAAAACGGAACGATTCCAGTTGGGCCGCTTCGAGCACGTAACGCCGCACTTGGTCGTTGGTGGTCAAGGTCTCGCCCTTGGGAGTCTTGCGCCCGAAGGGGTGGATCCGAGCGGTAAGGTAGATCGCGCTCATGGGGCATCGATTCGACCGGCAGCCCCTGCGCCTTGAGCGCCTGAAACCATCGTGAAGCGCGTGCAGCCGCTGCGCGATTCCTTCCAGGAAGCGATCGAGATAGGCGCGGGTGGCAGTGGGATTGTCGAGCAGCGCAACCGTCGCCACCTGTTCGGCGCGAGGTGCCCAGGCGCCAACGTGTCCGATCACCGCGGAGATGCGATCAACGACATCGACCGGCCCGACCGCCCAGCCGACCCGCACACCGGTGGCAGCGAACGCCTTGCTGATTCCGTCGACGAAGATCGTGTAGCGGGCCATTTCGGGTCGAATTCCCGGTGGCGTCACATGCGGCACGTTACCGACCGTGAGCATCCAGTAGATCTGGTCATACATCAGATAGACCGGCTTCTCGCCGCGTCGTTCGCGTGCGTGATTCTCTTCCAGGATCGCGTCGCAGATTCCACGGAGGCTGTCGGGGTCGAGCGCGGTGCCGGTGGGATTGAGCGGTGTGTTGAGGCAGACCAAACGCGCGCCGGGAAGTGCACGTGCCAAGTCATCGCGCGTCGGCAAGAACCTGTCTTCGGGGCGACAGGGCAAAGGAACGCCGACTGCGCCGGTCATGTGGATGTAGTGGTTGTTGTTCCAAGATGGCAGCGGAAAGACCACCCGATCACCTGGATCAACGATCGCACGATAGATGCCGTAGATTACCGGACGAGCGCCACCGCAGATCAGCACCGACTGAGCGGATACGATAGCCCTAAGTCGCGTGCATAAAACCGCTGCACCGCTTGACGCAATTCGAGCACGCCATCCGACGGCGGGTAGTTCGTCTCGCCGTTCTTCAGCGCCGTCACGATGCCGTCGCGCAACGCCGCCGGTATCGGGAACTGCTTGGGATCGAAATCGCCGACGGTGAGATTGCAGATCTTGGCGCCGTCGCGAATCATGCCGCGGATATCGGCAGCGATCTTGAGGATCTCCGAGCCAACCAGGCCGCCTGCCATGGTCGAAACTCTCGCGTCGCCTTGGGGGCCGAGGAACGAGCAAATTCAGTGACGTCGATGGGTGTGTTCTGCGGCTGACATGGCCCGGAACTATGCTCATTTCGGCGACCACTTCGAATCGGTCATTCCCGGCCTCCCGACTGCACGGTTTTGGAACCACGATATTCACCGAGATGACCGTTCTGGCGCAGAAATACAACGCCGTGAATCTGGGCCAAGGTTTTCCTGATTTCGATGGCCCGGATTGGCTGCTCGAGTCGGCGATCCAGGCCATCCGCGCTGGTCGCAATCAATACGCACGGATGTTCGGACTTCCCGAGCTCAACGCCGCGATTGCAGAGCACCAACGTCGGTTCTATGGATTGGACTACGACGGCGAGAGCGAGATCACCGTCTTCGCCGGCGCCACCGAGGCAATCTTCGCAACGATCCAAGCGCTGTGTGAACCCGGCGACGACGTCGTCGTCTTCGAGCCGTACTACGACTCCTATCGAGCCAGCCTGTCGATGGCGGGGGCGCGCGAGTCGATCGTCAGCCTGCACGCTCCGGCGATGACGTTCGATCCGGCGGCGCTGGAACGTGCGATCGGGCCGCGCACACGCGCCATCCTGTTGAACTCGCCGCACAACCCGAGCGGCAAATTGTTCTCCCGTGACGAACTCGAGCTGATCGCGACCCTCTGTCGACGGCACGACTTGATCGCGATCAGCGACGAGGTCTACGAACATCTGGTCTACGACGGCGAACACATCCCAATCGCGACCCTCCCCGAGATGCGTGACCGGACCATCACCATCTCATCTGCAGGCAAGACATTCAGCGTGACCGGCTGGAAGATCGGCTGGGCCTGCAGCAGCCCGGCGCTGACGCGCGGCTTGCGTACCGCGCATCAATTCATCACGTTTTGCAACGGCACGCCGTTCCAAGTTGCGGTCGCGGCCGCGCTGGGAGCCGACGATCGCTTCTATCGGGAGTTGACCTCCCGCTACCGCGCTCGCCGCGATCGATTGTGCGCTGGGCTTCGCAGCGCGGGGCTCGAGGTGTTGACGCCCGCAGGGGCGTATTTCGCGATAGTCGACATTCGTTCGTTGGGCCTTTCCGACGGCGAGGAGTTTTGCCGGCAACTGCCGGCGCGACACGGCGTCGCGGCGATCCCTTGCAGTGCGTTCTATTCCACGCGCGCGTTGGGGTTGCCGTTGGTACGGTTCGCGTTCTGCAAGACCGACGCCGTGCTAGACGCCGGCGTCGCACAGCTCCAGGGGTTGAGACGATGAGGCTCGCCGCGCTGCAAACCGACATCGAGTGGGAGTCTCCAAGAACTAACTTCGCGCGGCTGTCGCCGCTGATCGCCCAGATGGCAGGGGAAGGCGCCGAACTGGTGGTGTTGCCTGAGATGTTCGCCTGCGGGTTCTCGATGAAAACGGCGACTGTCGCGGAGGAGTTCAACGGGCCCACAAGCGAATTCCTGTTGCGAACGGCGCAGGAGCACAGGATCTGGATCTGCGGATCGATTCCCGAGCGATCGCCCCGAAGCGGCGATCCTCGACCCTCCAACACGCTTGTATTGGCGGCGCCAAATGGTGAGGCCAGGCGGTACCGGAAGCTGCATCCGTTCACGTTCGGAGGAGAACATCAGCATTACGCACCGGGCGACGAGCAATTGACCGTCGAAATCTCAGGAGTGCGATGCACGTTCTATATCTGCTACGACCTTCGGTTTGCCAACGAGTTTTGGTCGACGGCTCGCCTCACCGATCTATTCATCGTGCCTGCTAATTGGCCGGCGCCGCGTCGAGAGCATTGGCTCACACTCTTGAGTGCACGGGCGATCGAGAATCAGGCCTATGTCTGCGGGGTCAATCGGGTGGGTGAGGGTGGTGGGCTCACTTACGCAGGTGACAGCCGAATCATCGCGCCCGATGGGGCCGTCGTGGCGGGCGCCGGAGCCGATACGGCGATGCTGTGGGCCGACGTGTCGGCCGCAACGGTGGCGGCGTATCGCGCGAGTTTTCCTACTTTCCAGGATCGCCGCCGAGTGGTCGACGGCGGCTGATCGTCATTCGACTCAGACGGTCGGTCGGCGCGCGAACAGAAAACTACGACCCATTTGTCGCACCTTGCGGTAACCGAAGGCGCGAAACACCCGCCCGGGGAAGAGGCGCGCCACGCGGGTATCGACGCGCAACGCATCGTGACGCTCTGCCACGCGATAAACACCGGGGAGCAGTGGCAGCACCGCCTCGAGATGCAGTTTTCGCAATAGGAAACCGACGTCCATTCGCCAGCGCGCGACCCGACCGCCGAAGAAGAAGCCATCTTCGCCCTTGCCCTGATACAGCGGCAGGATCACGAACCCGTCGGCCTTGGCTCGAATCTCACCACGCCAATCGCGGGCCAGAAGGTCCCCTTTCTGGACGGGATGGATGTTGGCGAACCCCTTCTCCATCCGGAACTGGTGCTCGGGTTTGATCGGGTGACGGTAGGTGACCTCCATTACGTGAGGCAGGCCGCGCCGCACCCGATTCAGCAGGTTAAAGGCGTTGCTCTGTTGCGGCAGCGCACCCTCTTCTACCAGTCCGGCCGCCTGAAGCGCCAGCCAAAGGATCGCTTCCAAACTGTCGATCGAGGCCGGGCTGTCGTGTTGGCCCCCCTCGACCCCCAACGTAACGCAGCCGCGCTCGGTCATGTACTCGAGCAGTACACCGTCGACCGCTTCCTCCAAACCCAAAATCACCGGTAACGGGAAATGTTTGGCGAACGCTCGGTGCCGGAGTGTGTCGCCGATCAATACGAACGGGATGCCGTCCGCCGATGTGGTGTGAAGGTCGATGAAATAGGTGGTTCCGTTCGTACCTACCAACTCCTCGTCGATGAATGCCAGCAACTCTTTCTGCTCGATCCGTTCGTCGCCTTCATCAAACCCTGTACCGGCATCGCGGATCAGCGCCAGACCCTCCGGAGTCCACAAGCGGTTGAGATCGCGCGTGAGATAACGCTGATGCTTCGAGAGGGCGCGTAGGTTGCCGATCACGGCGACGAACTCGCCGCACATCGTGAAATCGCGATCGGCCAAGCGTTGCAACACACGCCGTGCTGCCGCCACACCGGCCGGTTCGTTACCGTGGATTCCGGCACACACGACCAACTTCGAGCCAGGCCGATCGCCGACCTGCCGCCCGATCAGTCGCGTGTATTCCTGTGTCGTGATCGATGAGCCCATCAGTGTGCCGGACATCCTCGCGTTCAGCCGTTGAGCTTCTGTTCGAGAAGTTCTCCTGCAATATTCATAAAAGTCTCCTCGGTCAGGATCCCGATCAGCCGCCCGTCTTGCACCACAGGCAAACATCCGATGCGGTATCGCCGCATGATGGCGATCGCCTCCAACGTCGGTGTGTGTGGCGAGACCGTGATCGGATCTTTCTTCATGATGTCCGACACAGCGACCGGCTCTTCGCTCTTGCCGAATCTACCGCTGGAAAGCAACCGAAGCACGGAGCGATACGAAACCAATCCCACCAGCCGATGTTCGGTGTCCTCGACCGGTACATGCCGAATCCGTTCCCATTCCATCAGATTGGCTACGAGGTCGACCGGCTCATCCGGATGAACCGAGAAGATGTCCGTGATCATGTACTGTTCGACCCGCAGGTAGTTGCTCTTCCAACCGCCTGCCTCGTCAAGACGGGCACGCTCCCAATCGGCGACAGGGCGCCCGGTGTTCTGGCGCGCGATCGTGGCTGCAACCAGCGCATTCAACCGCTCGCCGACCGTTCCTTGTTCTTTCATTCCGGCCAGAGAGTGCAGCAGCCAGCGCGACCCGGTGCGCATCGTATTGACCCGCTTCTCCACGATCCCGAGGTAACGAGCCACGTCGGCATCATCGATTCCAGCGGCCTTCAAACCGGCTTCGGCTGCGGGAAGTAGCTCGTCCATGATCAGTCGCTGCGCCCCGATCTCTTGGCCGCCGAACCAGGATAGATGTGCCGCCAATCCGTCACGTGCCGCCGCGAAGAAGTTGGCCTGCGCCTGCTCGAAGTCCATCAGGCGCGTGACGTCGTCGTAGCGGCGCGACAACTCGTTCATCAATCCCCACCAAAATGCACCGTTCGCCATCTCGTCGACGATGGTCGGCCCGGCCGGCATCACGCGATTCTCGATGCGCAGATGCGGTTTGCCGTCGAGCACGCCGTAGCAAGCGCGCATCCAGCGATAGACCGTTCCGTTGTGCAAGCGCAGCGCTTTGAGCTTCGGGGCATCGCCTTTGGCCAGCACCTCGAACGGATCCTCGTCCAGGTCGGTGCCGACCAGCGTTCTGAAGCGCGCGACGTCTTCTTTGTACAACTCGAGCACCGACTCGCGAACCCAGCGTGTGCCGAAGTTCACGCGCGGGATCGACTCTCGGAGATATTGCGCCGAACTACGGGTATCGACCGCTTGTTGGAACAGCGCGATTCGTGTTTCGGCCCATAGTCGCTTGCCGAATAGAATCGGGGAGTTGGTGGCCACGGCCAGGCAAGGCGCAGCCAGCGCCTGCGAGAGGTTGTAGAGCTGGGCGAACTCGCTCGGAGCGACCTGGTAGTGCACCTGGAAGCTGGCGTTGCAGGCTTCGACCATCACGGAGTCGTGCTTGACCATCAACTCGTCGAGCCCTTTGATCGAGAAGTCGTAAGCTGTGCCACGCAGTGCGGTGAGCGCGCGGTTGATCGCCTGATAGCGGGGGCTCGGCACCATGTTTTCGAGCCCAAGATCGCTCTTGCGGATCGTCGGCAGAATCCCAATCAGGACCGGGAGAATTCCGAGCTCGGACATCGCTTGGCGGGCACCGTCGTAGAGCTGAATCAGTTGCTGCTCCATGCGCGAGATGCCATCGCCGTGAAATACCTGCGGATCGGCATTCAGTTCCAAATTGAACATGCCAAGTTCGGTGGTGAAATGCGGATCGTTGAGCTGCTCGAGAACGCGCAGAGCGCCTGCCGTCGGGCGCCACTCACGGTCGATCAGGAACATCTCCTGTTCCGCGCCGATCCGCCGCGTACCCGTATCGAACATCCCCTCGGCCAGCATCTTCTCGAGCGCCTGCAGATCGGTGAGCAGGCTGCGCATGAATTGGCGGCGGCTCTCGCCCTCGAGTTCTGCTTCGACCTTGTTGTGCTGTCCCATCGCTTCAGATCCACTCGGAGAGATACTTCGGCGCGAGCGTTCGCCACAGCGGCCAATCGTGATGCGCGTTGGGCCCCCAATTGTCGACCCGATGCGGAACCCCTTTGGCGCCCAACAACCCCGCCAACCGCTCTGAATCGTGAATGTTCTCGGCGCGCCCCTCACCCGCGGCAAACAACACGAAACGCCGCTGGACCTTTTCGATCTGCTCGCCGTCGAGGTCTCGCAAGAAGTGCAGCGGCGACGAGTAATAAAGGTCGAGCGTGGGGTATCTCAAGCGGAACACGCGTTCTAGATCGAAGGTTCCAGACATGCAGAGTGCGCGCTCGAAGACATCTGGGAAGCGGCAGACCATGGCGGCCGCGTGAAACGCGCCCAAGGAGGCTCCGCAAGCGATGACGGAAAGATCGAGACTGTGACAATCCTGCTGGATAGCCGGAATCACTTCATGGCGAACCGCGTGCTGATATTCGTTCTGAAGCCAGAGTCGGTGCTCGACCGAACCCTCTTCGAACAGCCATGCTTGCCCCGAAACGCTGTCGACCGAATACAGCCGGATCTTCCCGCCGTCGATCAGGTCGGACAGAGCATCGATCATGTGAAATCGCTCGATCTCTTCGGCGTCTCCCCCTGCGGTCGGGAAAAACAACACGGGCGCTCCCAACGTACCCCAGCGGACCAGGGTCAACTCACGATGCAAGCGCGGCGACTGCCAACGAAAAATCTGTTTCACGGCGACCTCTCAGAGTCGGAGCGCCAGGCCTGAACGCGGGTCCAAAACAGGTCGGTGAATGTGTCGACTTCATGCTCGGGGAACAGCGCGGCTACCTTCTTGCGAACAGCCGCTCTAGCGATCTCGCTGCCGAAGAACTCCCATGCGACCTCATCCAGGTGGCCGAGGTGCTTGGCGCAGAATTCCTCGAAGCGATCGGATTCCATCCGTTGCCGCGTAACCTTCGCCAACGCCGCGACCTTCTCGCGGAATGGGAGTTGCTGCAGTCCGATCTCGTAATACGGGTCCCAATCGAGGGTCTTACGCATCTTCTTCTTGGTCGCCGCCAGAAACAGCGACCAACGGATGTTCGCTTTGACGATCCACGGGAAGTGGTAGTGCAGCGAGGTGACCTGCGAATCGGGGCAGGGATTCGCAAAGTCGATCGGATACCACGTGTTGCCCTGACGCAAGGCTTCGCAGGAGTTGAAGTCCCAGCCGAACATTCCATTGATGGTCAACGTAAGGTCGGCGAGCAGCGACTTGTCTTCGTCCGAAATGAAATCGCGCGCCATGGTGTAGCGATCGTGGAGCGCGGCTCCCGGGTCGTACTTGACCCAGGTGGTCTGTGGTCCGAGTCCGATGCAGCGCACGAAGCAATCGAACGGGTGAACCGCCTTCTGAAGGTGCATCACGAGTTGTCCGCTCTGATCGTAGGCAGACCGTAGCGCCTCGCTGTTGTCGATCCGCGTTACGCCCTTCCAGGCCCCACCGTCGTACGGTTTCATGAACAGTGGATACCCTAGCTCCTCGCCGATCTTGCCGAGGTCGAACAACTTGGCGTATCGCTCCAAGGTCGGCTGCAGATCGGGATTCTCTGCGTACGCCTTGGGAGGCAGCATCCAGGTATCGGGGATCGGCAAGCCGAGCGTCATCATGGCGGTGTAAGTGGTGTGCTTCTCCATCGATTGCACCGACCAGGGGTTATTGAATACATACGTGCCGTTCATGATCACCGCCTTCTTGATCCACTCGCGGCTGGTGAAGTACCAGTGCGTGAGGCGGTCGATCACGAGGTCGTACTTGACGTCCTGTTTCAGGTTGAAAGGTTCGATCGTGACGCGCTCGATCTGGAAGTCGACAGTGTCTCGTCCTACGGGGATGCTCAGATCGAGCCGGCGCACGATCTCCTCGTAGCAGATCGGCCAGCAAATGTCGGCTCCCAGTGAGAGGCCGATGTGGCGAGTGACTTTGGCCATAGCGATCCCAAAACCCCCTGGTTGATGCGAAACCTTACCGCATCGGAGCCGGGATTCTAGACGTATTTCTTGGCAAGTCAGCCATTGACCGCTCGCTCGTTCGGGGCAGAGCGCGATGGGGTCGTTCGGGAGGGGTGTGGGACCGACCCCCGATCCCAACGGCGATCGATCGAATGGTAAGCGCGAACGGCAGGCCTGGAGAGGATGGCCGCGCCGCTACTCGTACACCAACCACAGCGGCCCTGGGAACAGGTACGACATCCCCTCGCGCAGCCGATCGCGCCAGTTCTCCCAGTTGTGCCCGTCGCGTGCCTCGACGTACTTGATCTCCATCCCGGTCGTCTGCAACAGCGGCACGAGCGAGCGATTCTCGTAGATCAGTGATTCGTATTGTCCGCAGGCAACGAATAACCGTTCGGCTAGTCGGCGCGGATCGGATCGAAACTGGTTCACGAATTGGACGATCGGATCGAACAGCGGGCCGCGATGGTTGTGACGGCCGATGTCGGTGAACGCGAAGCTTCCCGAAAGGAGCATCAATCTGCCGAATGTCGAGGGGTACCGATAGGCAGCTGAGAGCGAGGCGACCGCGCCGAAACTGGCGCCCAGCAAGCCCCGCCCACGCGGCTCGGCGATCAGCGGATATCCACGCTCGAGCTTCGGGATCAGTTCTTCAGCGAGAAAACGGGCATGTCGTTCGTCGTTCGCGTACTCCTGCAACCGGTTTTGCGGGTTCTCGAACACCACCACCATCTCCGGTAGCTCGAGCCGGTGGATCAAGTTGTCGAGCACCGTTTTCATGGCGGTGAAGCGCAGAAAATCGCCCCCGTCGTGCACGATCAGCAGCGGGTACCGTCGCGTCTGCCGGAAACGGGCGGGGAGATAGATCTGACAGTGGCGGGTCTGGCCCAGCGCCTGACTCTTGATGATGAGTTCCTCGACAGTGCCGGGCCGGGACTCGCTGTCTGGATTGATCCACTCGGGGTTTTCGTACCCTTCTCCCGTCGCTACCGAGTTTGCACCGAACGGATCGCGCGCCTTCTGAGGGTTGAGCGAGTCCTCGATCAACCGCGTGCGATCGCCGTGAGTGACGAGCAGCTTGTATTCGACCCGCGATCGCGGCGGTAACTCCATCACGAGAAACCACAGATCTGTCTCCTCGATCCGGCGAAATTCCTGTTGCGTGGTGAGTCCGTAGATCCAGTGCTGCAACCGCACTTCATCGGCCGTTCCGCGCCAGACGAACGTAACGGTTGGGCCTTCGATCAACGGGAACGAGCGACCAGCCAAGAAGGCGTTGATCTTCTCCGGCGTGACGGGGCGCTCATGCTCGAGCCGATGAATCGCCAGGCGCTCGCTGTGTTGTGGCCCGGTATGCATCGCTTGCTTGGGACTCACGCCGCTTCCTCCACGACCGTGCCTGCGGCGTCCAGGCGGCGCACACCGCTCGGACTCGACCAGACACCCTCTTCGAGAAACAACTGCGCGCCGTCATCGAGCGCTAGACAGCGCGCCGGCGCGAACCGGCGAGCCATCAGGCTGACGCGCTCCTGGTCGTTCAACCGCAGGCGGCGATGCGCGTGAGGCAACGGCACGATGTCTGGCAAAACCCCCATTCCGCCTTCGAGCAGTTCGGCATTCCCCGGGCCTTGCGGAGGATTGTCATGAAACAGAATGATGCGCTCGCTGCACGCCATCGCCCCCGCCGACCAAGCGATCAGCGGCTTCTCTCCGAGTAGGTCCAGCACGCCGAAGAGTCTCAATCGATTCGCGAGCACCGCCACATGCCCACCGGCCACCGCCAGCGCGCCGGAATCGCGCAACACCTGTGCGATCGACTCCCGTTCCCGCGCCACCAACTCACGTGTCGCTGTCGACCACTTCTGCTCGAACTCGCGATGCACGTTCTGACAACGGGAGAGGTGCTCGGCGTCGAGCGCCCGGAGTGCGTCGATTGCACCGGCTCGCTGTTCGTCGATCAGCGCGGACGATTCATGCCGCCCGTCCAACGCCCGCGCGGCTGCCAGCGCATGGGCGAGTCGGACCCGATACAGTTCCTGCACTTGCCGCAGCGTTTCTTGTCGCGCGTGCAGTGCGACCGACAGCTCACGATCGGCGTGGAAGATCCGTTCGGCACGTTCATACAAACGCAGGTTGTAGGAGCGCTCGTGCAAATGCTGATGCAACTCCGCGTCGTCCGGTTCGCGTTCTTGCCAACCGGCTGTGATCGTCGCGATCTGACCCTCTACCTTCAGGCGGGTGACGGCTTCGATCAGCGTCGGTTTGAGGCGCTGCGGGCCCAATACGGCTGCGTTCATCGCTAGCGGGCCCGGACCTTCACTGTGTTACCGATGTCGTCGAGCATGCTCCGCAAGGTGTCGTAATCGGGGTGGCGAAGCCGGACCCATGCATTCGCCATGTACCCGGCCTCGACGCCCTGGGTTGGCGTGCCCACGGGCGGCAGATGAGTGTCGATGACCCACTCGCGATAGGTTCGATCGAGCAGGTGCATCCCTTCGTAACCGGCGATTGCGCCGTCGCGGTCGGGCCGCAGATTGATGATGCCGGCGCTAAAGCGACGCGACGGTTGCGTTGCGATCCTGCCATGGCAAATCGCGTTGGCCCACTCGCGATACAGATCGAAGTCGTTGGCAGCGCAGTAGAGATCCCAACAGCCGACGCCGGCGGGACGGCATCCGATTTCGGAGAACTTCAAGCCGCGCGGCCCATAGAACCACTCCATATGCGTGGCCGAAGTTCCAATCCCGAGCGCTTGGATCACGCGTCGACTCATCTCGCGCACTTCGGCGTATGCGGCGACCGTCTCGACACGATTGGTGGTGATGAACTGCGGAGAGATCCAGCGCGTACGCATCGCTTCCAAGACGTTGGGGTAGTAGTGCGTGATGAACTCGACCGCCGGTTTGCCATCGATCGACATACTGTCGCAAAACCCTTCATGCCCCTCGATGAACTCTTCGATCGCGATGCTCTTGCCCCACGCCAACCCCGATTCAGCCAAAGCCTGATTCAACTCGGCGTCATTGGTAACCCGAGTGGCGCCGGAGGCGCCCGCCCCCGACGGTGGCTTCACGATCAGCGGGTAACCCACTCTCTTGGCGAAGTCGCGAGCCTCGTCCGCCTGGTCCGTCCCGAGCGACTGCGCGCACGGAATGCCTGCGGCGCGCAGTGCTTCTTTCATCGCGGGCTTGTCGCGGCACAGCCAGGCCGTTTGCGTGCTGGTGCCGGGGATTCCACACGCTTCACGAACTCGAGCCGCCGTCGTGATGTGCGCTTCGACGGTTGCCTCCAGTCGATCGACCCAGGCTCGCTCCTGAATCCGGCGCACCGCGCGGTAGAGCGCCCCCTCGTCCACCACCGATGGCACCTGTTCGTAGTGCCACAAAGACTGCTTGACGTCGCCCGGGAGATAGTCGACAGGGGCTTCGCCGATGCCGCTGACCCGTGCTCCGATCTCGGCTAGCCCCCGGGCAAATTCCCGCTGATTACGGGGAAAACTCGGCTCGACGAAAATGACGTGCATCAAACCCTCCTTCGAATCGTGCCCAGTCTATCTGATCATGATTCAGCGCCCACCACGACGAGGGTCAACCCAGTGCGGCGAGTCGTTCGTACAACGCACCGTAGCGCTGCGCCTGGCGCCCCCACGAAAAGTCGGCAGCCATTCCGTTGCGTTGGATCTGGCGCCACTGCGCCGGGTCGTCGAAGGCGCGCAGCGTGTCGACCAGTGCATCCCAGAACGCCTCGGGTGTGAAGGCGTCGAACAGAAACCCGTTGCCTTGACCGGTTGTGGGATCCCACGCGCGGACGGTGTCCGCCAAGCCGCCCACTCGCCGAACCAACGGAACCGTCCCGTAGCGCAAGCTGTACATCTGGTTCAGCCCACACGGCTCATAGCGGGAGGGCATCAGAAAGATATCGGCGCCGGCCTCGATCAGGTGGGCCAACTCGTTGCTGAAGCCGCGATAGAAACAGACGCGCCCCGGTTGCTGTTGTTGGAACTGGGAGAAGAACTCTTCGAATCTCGGTTCGCCGCTGCCCAACACCACGAGCCTCGCATCCGCCTGCAGAAACAGTCGGGGGAGTGTGTCTTGCAGCAACTGAAACCCTTTCTGCGAGGCCAAGCGGCTGACGATGCCGAAGACCGCAACATCCGGAGGGGCCGGCCTCAATCCCGTCTTCGAGAGCAGCGCGTCGCGGTTGAGTGTCTTGCGGTCAATCGACTCGATGCCGAACGTGGCCGGGATCAGCGCATCGTGCGCGGGGTCCCAGGTGTCATCGACACCGTTGAGGATTCCGAAGAGACGATCGCGTCGCGCCGCCAGGTACGGGTGAAGACCGGCACCGAACTCCTCGGTCTGGATCTCGTGTGCGTAGGTCGGACTGACCGTTGTCAACACATCGGCGTGGAGAATGCCGGTAAGCAACAGGTTGATGAATCCGGCCCTGAGGTTGTCTTGATGCAACCGCGCATGGGCCGACTCGGGCAGTCCCAGCGAGCCGAGCATCGCTGCCGGGCAGCGTCCTTGGTAGTTCAAGTTGTGGATCGTCAATACCGATCGTGCGCCGGCAAGAAACGACGACCAGCGATAGGTCGTGTCGAGCAGGAGCGGAAGAAGTGAGGCTTGCCAGTCATGCGCATGAACGATCCCGGGCGCGAACCCTAACCGGTGCGAGGCGATCAGTGCCGCATGGCACAGCAACACGAATCGCAGCGTCTCGTCGTCGTCGCTGGTGTAGATCCCATCGCGATGGAACATCGGTGGGCAGTCGATCAGGTGGACCGGCACGTCGCTGTCGGGGAGCACCGTTGCCACCACGGAGAATCGGACCGTGTCCCGGCCCAACACACACTCCAAGTTCTGAAGTTCCGGAAGAGGGGTCAAGACCAAACCATCGCGTTTGATCTGCTTGTACAAAGGGAGGTAGACCTGCAGCTCGTGACCTTGTTGGCGCAGGGCTCGAGGCAGTGCGGCACAGACGTCCGCCAGACCGCCAGTCTTGGCGAACGGGACGAGTTCCGAACTGACCGAAAGGACTTTCACGCGGGCTAACGCTAACACGGCCCGATTCTCGGGCGGGCCCTGCCAGGCGGGGGCTTCCGAACTGCGGCGCGTTCCGGGTTAGCATCACGGCCATGCCGAACGTCGTTTTCGTCGCACCGTTCTTTCGTGAAGCCACCCTCCGATTCGTCGAGGCGGCGGCAGCGCTTCCCGGCGTGCGCCTCGGACTTGTCAGTCAAGACCCTGAAGAACGGTTGCCGCCCGGATTGCGTCAACGACTCGCGGCTCACCAGCGGGTCTCCGACGGACTCGACGCGCAGCAGATCGCCGATGCAACCCGAGTTTGCGCCCAGCGCCAGGGATCGGTCGATCGGCTGATTGGGATGCTCGAGGATCTCCAGGTTCCGTTGGGTGAGGTTCGTGACGCACTGCGCCTGCCGGGAATCGGAGCCGATGCGGCACGAAACTTCCGCGACAAGGCACGCATGAAAGACGTGTTGAGCAAGCACGGTCTACCGTGCGCCAAGCACCGGCTGGCGCACACCTCCGAGCAGGTGCTCGAGTTCGTGCGCGAGATCGGCTTCCCGGTGGTGGCCAAACCGCCGGCGGGCGCCGGCTCGAGAAACACATTCCGCTTGGACGATCACGATCAACTGACGTCGTACCTCAGGATGCACACGCCGTCGGCGGAGCGGCCCGCGATGGTCGAGGAATTCATCGTCGGCCAAGAGCATTCGTTCGACAGCGTCTGCATCGACGGGCGACTGATCTGGTATTCGATCAATCACTATTTTCCGGGACCGTTGGAGGTCGTCGAGACCCCTTGGATCCAATGGGCCGTGCTCTTGCCGCGCGAGGTTCAGACGCCGGAATACAGCGCGATCGTCCAGGCCGCACGACACGCGCTTCCAGTTTTGGGGATCGGGACCAACATGTCGCACATGGAGTGGTTTCGACGCAGCGATGGGACTGTCGCGATCTCGGAGGTCGGTGCACGCCCCCCCGGCGCACAGTTCACCACGCTGATCTCCTACGCGCATGACACAGACTTCTATCGTGCTTGGTCCAGGTTGATGATCTTCGACCAATTCGACCCACCAGAGCGCCGGTACGCTGCTGGCGCTGCGTATCTTCGCGGGCAGGGGCATGGGCGCGTGAAGGCGGTGCACGGTTTGGAACACGCGCAGAAGGAGTTGGGAGGACTGGTGGTCGAGGCCAAACTACCTCACCCTGGCCAAGCCCCTGGCAGTGGATACGAAGGGGAGGGGTACGTGATCGTGCGGCACCCCGACACCGAGGTCGTATCCGACGCACTGCGACGACTGATTACACTGATTCGGGTTGAACTCGGTTGAGTTCGTGCCTTTTGTCGAGGATCGTCAGATGAAGACCGTATTGATGATTTCACCAGGATTCCCTGCGGAAATGCCGTTGTTCACCCAAGGCTTGGCGACGGTCGGTGCGCGCGTGATCGGATTGGGCGATCAACCGGCCGGTGCGCTCCCGGCGCAAGCGCGTGACGCGCTGACGCATCACATCCAGGTCCGAAATCTGTGGGACGAAGACGATGTCATTCGCCAGATCCATGAAGTCCATCGCCAGGTGCGGATCGATCAGGTCGAGTGTTTGTGGGAGGCCGGAATGTACTTGGCCGCACGCATCCGCCACGAATTCGGATTGCCTGGAATGACGCTCGACGAGACCAAGCCGTTTCGCGACAAGGAACTGATGAAGCAGGTGCTCGAGCGCGCCGGAATCCGCACCCCTCGTCACGGGAGTGCAACCACCACGTCCCAGGTGCACGAAGCGGTCGCGCATGTCGGGTACCCGCTGGTGATCAAACCGATCGACGGCGCCGGCTCCAACGACACGTACCGCGTGAACAACCCGGAGGAACTCGAGCAGGTGCTGCAGCGGACGCGTCACGTCCCCGAGGTGAGCGTCGAGGAGTTCGTCGAGGGGGCTGATTGTACTTTCGACACGGTCTGCATCGACGGCCAGGTGGCCTACCTGAATATCTGCTTCTACCGTCCGCGCGCGTTGGAGTCGCGACTCAATCCCTGGATCAGCCAGCAAACGGTCGGGATTCGTGACCTTTCGATGCCCGATCTGGAGCAGGGCAAACGGATGGGGTTCGAGGTGCTGAAGGCGCTCGGCTTTCAGACCGGCTTCACGCACATGGAGTGGTACTGGAAGCAGAATGGCGAGGCTGTCTTCGGTGAGATCGGAGCTCGCGCGCCGGGCGCCCGGACCGTCGACGTGATGAACTTCACCAGCGATATCGACCTTTTCCGCGGGTGGGCGGAGGCCGCTGTACACGGACGATTCTCACAGCACGTCGATCGCCGATACAACGCGGTGGCGATCTTCAAGAAGGCGCGAGGCGAAGGTCGGATTCAACGCATCGAAGGGCTGTCCCGATTGATGGCCGAGATCGGGCAGCACATTTGTGCCATCGACTTGACCCCGATCGGGGCCCCGACGAGAGCGGGGATGCGCTCGGTGATCGGGGACGGGTACGTGATGCTCCGCCATCCGGAGTTTCAACCAGCGCTCGAGATGGCCGATCGGGTTGCCCACGAACTGCAGTTGTACGCGGGTTGAAAGACTCGCTCACCGTTACGAGTCTGCCGCCATGAGCCGGGAGCGAAGCGAGGCCACGGCAGCATCCCAGGCGGCGAGATTCTTCACCTTCGCCTGGAACAGCCGCGGCGTGCCGCCGCCGCGCCCGTCGAGTTGCGTGACGAGTTCTGCTCCCAGCCGCCTCAGATCGGACGCGTATCCAGGACCTGCAGCAAGCAGCAGTGATCCCTCGTCATCGCTGCCACAGCAAAGCGCCACCACACCGTTGGGTGCCAAGCGACAGAACTGCTGTCCAACTGCATTGAGAAACCCTGCGTCGCAGTCGGCGAAACGATGGGCCGCCAGTGGCGCCGCCAACACTGCAAGTCGCTCGGCTTCGACGAGCGCCAGCATCATCGAGGTGCGTCGCTCACGGCGCAGTGCCTCGCGCAGTGCGAGATCTTTGGCGAGCGCCGCGTCATAGAGCCCGTCGTCGTTGGCGCCGAGCGCCTGACGCAGTTGTCGAAGCAGGGACTCGCTCCGAGCGAACCGACGGCGGGCTCGCTGTCCGCAAACGAAATGCAACCGCGTGCCGCCGCGCATCGGCTCGGTATCGAGCAAAGAGATCGTTTCGATCTCGGCAGTGTTCGCCAGGTGTGTGCCGCCGCACGTGTTGAGATCGAGGCCGTCGATTTCGACCAGGCGCACGTCGCCTGTGTGATCGGCAGGCAAGCCCCGTGTTCGTACGGCGAGTGCTTCGTATTCGGAGAGACGGACGCGTCGCGCCCGCACCGCGCGCGCGGCGCGGATCTCGTGCGCGACCGCATCCTCGAGTAACAGCCGCGACTCGTCGTCGAGTTGCGGAACGTCGAGTTCGATATCGGCGCTTGACTCGCTGAGGTGAAACGCCGTAGTGGCCCAGCCAAACCGATCCTGCGCGACAGCGGAAAGCAGATGTTGTCCGGTGTGCTGTTGCATCAGGTCGAAACGCCGCGGCCAATCGAGGTAGACCGTGACCTCGTCGTTTGCTAACTCGTCACCCAGGAAATGTCGGACTTCGCCCTGGTGTTTCTGCACATCGACCACCCGCGCTGCGTCGATACGGCCCCGATCTGCAGGTTGCCCGCCACCCTCCGGAAACAGCACCGTATCGGCGAGCACCACGAATGATCGCCCTTGATGAAGACCGCGACGCACGACACGCGTCGCCAATTTGGTCGCGCGTGGATCGACCTCGTATTGAAACGTTGTCTCGTCCATCAGTTCACATCTTGCGCCAATCGGGATCCGAAGCCGGCCGATTTTGCAGAATTGCCTCGATGCGATTCATTACCGCGGCGTCGAGCTTCGGCAGCAGGTCGATCGCTCGCATGTTCTCGGCTACCTGTTCCGGCCCAGAGGCGCCGGTAATCACGGAGCTCACGCGAGGGTTGGCGGCGCACCAGGCCAACGCGAGTTGGGCTTGCGTGCAACCCAAATGGGAAGCCAAGTCGGCCAACGCGCGCAGCTTGTCACGACGGGATTCCGCGAGTTCACCGACCAACCTTGGGCGCAGCCATTCGTGCCCCGGCAGGTTGGCCCGGCTCTCGATCGGCGCGCGCCCATCGTTGTATTTGCCGCTCAACAATCCGCTGGCCAACGGGCTCCAGATCGTGAGCCCAAGTCCAATATCGTCGTAGAGCCGTGCGTACTCTTTCTCGACGCGCTCGCGATGGAACAGGTTGTATTGCGGCTGTTCCATCACAGGGGCGACCAGGTGTTGCGCTCGGGCGATGTGCCACGCGTCACGAATCTCCTCTGCGCTCCATTCGCTGGTGCCCCAATAGAAGGCACGACCGCTATCGATCAGATGGCTCATCGCGCGCACCGTTTCGTCCAGCGGAGTCTGTGGGTCGGGGCGATGACAAAACACCAGATCGACATACCGAACCCCCAGTCGCTCCAGCGCGGCGTCGGTTCCTTCGATCAAATGTTTGCGAGACAGACCGCGATCGTTGGGCCCGGCACCGCCCCAGTAGATCTTGGTGGAGAGCACGAGGTCGGTGCGCTTCCACTCGCTGCGGCGGAGTATTCGACCCATCACTCTCTCGGACTCTCCGCCTGCGTACCCTTCCGCGTTGTCGAAGAAGTTGACTCCTGCGTCGCGGGCGGCACGCATGCAGGCGAACGCACGGTCCTCATCGATCTGAATGCCGAACGTCAACCATGAGCCAAGCGAGAGGGTCGAGACCTGCAGTCCGCTACGTCCCAATCGGCGATATTCCATCAGAGTGCTCCGGTGGCGAAGGGACAGGAATTGTAGCGGCTCGCTGGCGCCGTTCGGCCGGACCCTCGGGCCGGTTGTGGATGTATGGACCGAGCACCGGTGATAGCGGCGATCGTTCGTCTCGTCGAGGCGCGCTGGCGATTTCCTACCGAGCGTGGATCGCGAACCGAGGGCGCTCCAGCGCACGCGCTATGCTAGGCCCATGGGCTATCGACTCTTCGACTTCTGCAATGTTCCCTGGACGCCCGGCGCACACCCTCTCGAACGAAAGCGGGCGATCGAAGGAGCGCCAGCGGTTGAAATCAGTTTCGAGCCCGGTTTTCACGATCCGAACGCGTGCCGATCCGGGCATGCGGGGTACGTCCTGGAAGGAACTCTCGCGATCGATTTCGACGCGGGCGATTCCCTCACTGTGCAGGCAGGAAACGGATTTCTGATCGACGCCGGCACGTCCCACCGCGCCCGCAACCCAGGTGCAGGAGCCGTGCGGCTGTTCATTTATTCCTGGCGCGACTGATTGCGCCTACGGGCAAGCCGGGTTGGGGATTCCGGATCCATCGCGGGCGATTCCGAAGATGCCTCTTCCGCACGCGTTGTTGGCACGCGACAAGTAGTAAAACCCTTTGCTCGCGGCGGGGACCGCCGAATCGGTGCTGTTGGGTGCGCCCAGCGCCTTGGCGATGCAGGCGTGGTCGTACTTGAAGTACGGTCCGCCGAGTGTGCCGCGGCACAAGTCGTAGTTCGTCGCTCCACTCACCGAGTCCCACGCCAAGGCGACCTTGGTGGTAAAGCGTAGGTTCGACGTCTGTCCCGGTGGCTTCTGAGAGGCGTTCGTTGGTTGGCAGTCACCGCAAGCGGGGAATCCGTCGCCGTCGGCATCGGTCAGGTCGACCAACGAGATCTGAGCCACATCGCTGTCGAGTACATGCCCGTCGTCGACGGTCAACTGGAAAACCATCAAACCGCCTGTCTGCCTTGGTGTCCTGAACTTCGCAATCGGCTTGTCTTTGTCCAAGAGCGTCACCGGGGTTCCCGCCGTCTGATCCCAGCGGTAGATCAACGGCTGGTTGTTCGGGTCTGTGGTGCCGGTGCCGTCCAGATAGATCCACTGATCCGGGAGAACACAGGACGCTGTTTGATCGGGCCCCGCGTTGGCGACCGGAGGTTCGTTCAGATAGATGAAGTTGCGCTTGGTGTCTTGCAGACCTGACGAGTCGCTCGCGGTCAGGATCACCTCGTAATAGATCGTGTCACCGGGTGCGCCGTGGCCTCCCTCCGCGAGGAAGGAACCGGTCGGCCCGATCGAGTCGTGGTACGGGTGCTGATGCTCGTTGTGATGCTGGACGATGGTCCATACCAGGGCCGCATCGGCCAGGATGCCGTCGTCCGGATCGTCGGCCGATCCGCTGTAGAAAACCGTCTCTCCCTCGGTGTAGGTGCGGAATGGTGTTGGCTCGATCATGACCGCCGTGGGAGGCAACGAGCCGATCGTGATCGTCAGTTTGGACTCGCGCGTGATTCGACCGTCGTTTACCTGCAACACGGCGAGGTACTGCCCGTTCGCAGTGTATGTGTGGGTGACAGCGAATCCATCGCCCTCGGCACCATCGCCGAAACGCCAGTGATAGGTCAGCGGATCGTTGTCCGGATCGGTGGTGCCGGTTCCGTCGAATCGTACGAGCAGCGGCCCATATCCGGAGGTTGGCGCGGCGTTGGCTTTGGGGCGCGGCGCGCGATTGCCGGTCCCGACATACAAAATGCGATTGATCGATCCGGTCGCTGCGCTGAAATCGGTCGCGAGGTTGATGTAGTACAGATTTCCATCAGGGCCTTGCTGCACATCGATCGGTCGAAAGTCGGCGGGACCGGTCGCGAAGTTGGTGACGGAGACGAAGCCATCGGTGGCCGAGAACTCGAGATACTTGATCCACTTCTGCGCGTAGTCGGTAAGGAAATATCTGTTCTGGTATTGCGCCGGGTAGTTGGTCGCCGTATACCACCCGCCTCCGGTGATCGAGCCCCCTTCACCCGGAATATGCGCATAAGTCCAGTTGGGGTTGGTGCCCACCACACCCTGGCATTGGCTCGGGAAGATCTGACTGTACAGCGGTTGGGCCAGATTCCCTTCGAAACAGGGCCAGCCCCAATTGGTGCCCGGCCCGCCGACGTTGAGTTCTTCCCAGTCGTACCAGCCGACATCGCTAATGTAGAGCTTGTTGGAGCCGGGACGGAAGATCGCCTTGAACGGATTCCGCAATCCGTACTGCCAAACCTTCGAACGGGTCGCAGTGGGGGTGGTGTAGAACGGGTTGTCGGTCGGGGGCGTTCCGTCGGGATTCAAGCGCAGGATCTTCCCGGCAACCTGGTCCAGATTCTGCGATCGGAACGCTAGCAGGTTGGCCAGATCGTACGAAGCACCATCACCGAGCGAGAGGTAGAGCTTCCCGTCGGGACCGAACTCGATCGAGCCGCCAGTGTGAGAGTCGGAATCGCTGGGAATGTTGTCGACGATCGCCGTGTAGCTGCCCGGTGCGGCAACATTGCCGTTCGCGGTGTATCTCACCAAGCGCGAGATCCTGGACTTGGAGTTGTCGGGATTCAGCGGAATGTCGGGGCTCGTGAAATAGGCGTAGACGAACTTGTTGACGGCGAAGTTGGGATCCAGAGCAATCCCGACCAGCCCGCGATCGTTGTCGGCACTGACGCTCATCGTCACGAACGGAGCAGCCAACAGTCGCCCATCGGAAGCGACCACCCGGATCCGGCCGTTCTTCTCCGCGACAAAGATCCGCCCATCGGGAGCGAATGCGAAGTCGGTTGGCTTGTCCAGACCGGAGACAAAAATCTCCTCGTCGAAGTCGGGAGGTAGGTTTGCCTGGGCCAGTGATGGAGACGCGCCTACGGCAACCAATCCGCTCGCGCAGACCGCTAGGAGCCACGACCGAAACCGCACACTACCTCCTGAGCAAGCCCCCCGGTCTCCAGAGCCCGGGGAATTAATACGCGGGTCGGGGCTCAGGTCAAGGAAACAGTCAGTGACAAACAACACTGAACGATCAACTCGTTCATCTCTCGTCCGGACTTGTTTCGCTCGGTAACGACAGCTCGACCAGATCCCAGGCGATCGGGCCGGCGAAGAAGCCGCGGCGAAGACCGGCCGCGTCTCGACCCCGCAATCCGGCGACGCTGGTTGCGGTCGTCACACGAAGCGCGAGCATCCGCCCAGGTGTGGGGATCTTGAGCTGCGCTTCCCCGAGTGAAGCGGTCCCGGCCAACAGGTGCAGGAACGCGGTGGGCGCCCAAGGATCCTCCGGAATTCGAGGACGCCGTCGAGTTGGGCCGAGCGGAAGTTTGGCCATCGCCGCGCGGGCGGTGTTGGTCGCCTTCTCGAATCGATCTCCCGCGGTCAACAGCCACAACTCGCCGCTACGTATTCCTGTGCCATCGTTCCAGTGACCAGCGTGGGACGTATCAAGGATCAGCAGCGGTGCATCGCCCAGGATTTCCCAAACGTCGTTCACGAGTACAACCGCTGAACTCTCGTCCATGCCGATGCCGAACTGGAGTTCTCTCTGTTCGGCCAGTGCCACCATCGAGCGACCAACGTAACCGCGCGACGAGCAACCGATGTCGAACAGGAGGTGGGGGGCGAGCCCGAGACCGTTCTCGAGCACCAGTCCCTGTTGATCCGGTCGGTCGACGACGCCGTAGCGCATCGCGTCGCGGCTAGAACCGCTGACGATCCTGGCATCGCCCAGCGAGGTGGCCATCACATCGAGCCCCACGACGACTCCCCCCGCGCCGAGCAACGCTCGAACTCCTCGCAGCAGTCCACTATCGCGGCCTCCTGGGCGAAGCGTCTGGATCAAACGTGAGGGATCGCTTCCCGCGATGATCACGCCGCCGCAGCGGGCCAGCGCTGCGACGGTCTCGGGAAGCTCCGACGATCGCGCATCGACACCGTTGCTGTCGAAAACGGTGATCGCTTCTCGTCCCGCTCGCCGTTGGAAACGGTCGAGCAGAAGGCGTATCGACTCTGTCGACGGATCGCCGGCGATTGCCACGACGCATAGCGGCCGGGACAACAACCGTTCGCGCAGAACGCGATCGATCATCGGATCTGCGGTCGAACCGAAGGGGCTGGTCAGCGCAATCACGGCACCGGCAAGAGTGATGTGAACGCTCGAGACAAGTGCCACCGCGACCGCGCTGCCAAACCTCGCGAGCCTGATTCCGCGTACCACGACCGCCATTCGAACCTCCGACCCGCCTGTTCCGAACCTGAGTCGCTGCTAATCTACCGACCTATGCAAAAACCGGTTCGGATCATTGGTGTCCCCATGGACCTCGGGCAATCGCAGCGAGGTGTCGATCTGGGCCCCGGTGCGGTGCGCTATGCCCACGTCGCCTCCCGCCTCCGCTCGCTTGGATACGCTGTGGAAGATCATGGCAACCTGTCCGTGCCGGTGCGCGAGTCGTTTGCTGGCGAAGGGGGAGAGTACTTTCTCCCGGCGATCCTGGATGCCTGTCAGAAGGTCTACGACCTCGGCAGGCAGGCGCTCGCGGAGGGATGCCTGCCGGTGTTTCTCGGCGGAGACCACTCGATCTCGATCGGCACCGTCGGTGGCGTGACCAGCGAAGGAGCCGTCGGCCTGGTCTGGATCGATGCTCACGGAGATTTCAATACCGCCGAGACCTCGCCCACCGGCAACATCCACGGTATGCCGCTTGCCGCGCTGTGCGGCTTCGGTACGCCGGAGTTGGTAAACCTGGGGCGACCCGGCCCCAAGATCGCGCCGCAGAACGTGGTCTTGATCGGGATTCGTGATCTGGACGTTGCCGAGCGGTTGCTGCTGCGTGAGTCCGGCGCGGCCGTCTTCACGATGCGCGATATCGATGAACGGGGGATCGCCGCCGTATCGCGCGAAGCTCTGGAGCGACTGCGCAACTGCACTCGATTGCATGTGAGCCTGGACATGGACAGCCTCGATCCATCGGAAGCGCCAGGTGTCGGCACACCGGTCCCGGGCGGACTGACGTATCGGGAAGCGCACGCGTTGATGGAGATCCTGGCCGATCGTGGGATCGTCGGATCGGTAGACATCGTCGAGATCAATCCGATCTTGGACCATCGCAACGAGACCGCCGAGGCAGCGGTCGAGCTGTTGGCGTCGCTACTTGGTAAGTCGATCCTCTGATCCAGCGGGTCGTCAATGATCGCGATGCAACAACTGAGCGCCCGCTTCGACGCCGAGTCCCGCGCAGCAGGCGAGTCCATCGAGCCATAGAAGCGGAATGAACATTGGCCATCCGCTGACGTGAGACCGCGCCGCCGCCCACAAGAAGTCGGCATTCATCAGGGGTGCCGCCGCCAATCCGACCGCGGCGACAGGCCAGAGGACATCAAAGGCGATCGTGCCCGCTGCAGCCACGGTACCGCCGGCCGTCGCGAGCGCCCCCCAACTGAAACGTCGTCCGACGTTGGCCTGGCGCGGTTGCGTGACGATGCCTCCCACGCCCCGCGTGTGCAATGCCAGCCGCATCCAGCCGCGTGAGCGACGGAAGTCGTTATCGAGCAGCGTGCGCAGCGTGAAGCGTTTGTGATGCGTCACCTCGGTGAGAGCGTCCAACACCACCGGTCCAACCCGCTCATGGAGCCGGCGACCGAAGTCCAAATCTCCGCCACCGCGACGCGCATGGAATTTCTCCTCGAACCCGCCGACGGCATCCCACGCCTCATACCGAACGAACGCTATCGACGTGTTCAGCCATTGGAGCGGACGAGGTGCCGAGAGCGTCGTGTGACGAATCCAGAAATTCTTGTAGCGCTCCACGATCCCCGGCAGATGCGAGCCGCAGTCGTACACCCCGAAAGTTGCAGCCGCTCCACTTTCCTGTGCCCGCTGCAAGGCGTCGACCAGGACGTTGGCGCTCACCTCGACATCGGCATCCAGAAATACCAGCCAGTTGCCACGCGCCACACGGGCCCCCGCGTTACGTGCACAAGAATCGCTGCGTTGGCCGTGTGAAACGATGACGCGTGCACCGTGTGCCCGCGCGAGCGCCACCGTGTCGTCCTCGGAATGATCGTCCACCACGATCAGTTCCCATCCATCCGGTAGTCCGCGGAGTCCACGAAGCGTCTTGGAAATCGTGGACGCGGCGTTGCGGGCCGGGACGATGACGGAGGCGACAGGCTGAGGGTTGTCGCTGGCGCCGAGCGCAGGCTGTTCCTGGCGGTGGGTTCGCATCGCGTGGGGGACTCTATCACTGGCCAGGTGGTATCCAGTCGATCGCCGCGGAGGACAGTTGTATCGAGGTGTCGGTCGATGGCTGCGGGATCGAGAGCAACCACCGAGCCTTGTATCGTCCGGTGAGTTGCGAAACGTCGATCGGCTTCCAGCGAGATCCTTGGGGATCTTCGCGCAACTCGACCGCCTCGAAGCGGCCCGGGTCCCAATAGAAACTGGTAAGAGGCGACTGCTCACCCGGGCGCAATCGTCGACTGCCAATCAGCGTGTGGCGATCCAGCCGGCTTCGGACATGTTGGGTGTTCCTCTCGCCCACGAGCGCGACCGAATATTCGGCACCACTCAGCGTGATTTCGCGCGTGCTGTCATTGCGCAACCACAGCCACACGAACTGACGCTCGGTACCAACAAGGGAGGTCGGGCCGACCGCCAGGCTCAGCGATCCGTTGCTCGCGCCGAACGTCGCAGGTGGGATACAAGTCGAACGCAGCAGCGCCGCGCCGAGCAGGCAGGTTGCGATGGCTGCGAGCGCGGGCCACGGGCTGCGTCGCGTCGCTTGCGTGGCTTCCGAGCCCAAGAGCGCGGCGCAACAGGCCATCGCCATCCACGTCAGCGCCCCCAAAGCATGAGCCGGCAGGTCCCAGTCCCAGGGATACGGAATGCCTGGGACGACCAGTGCGGCGTAACCGAGTTGTGGAAGCGCGAGCGCGCTGATCAATATCAATCGGATGCGGTGCTCGCGTCGAGCACACCGCCACGCTGGAATCAGCGCGAGTGCAACGAACACCAGAACCAAGGACTGAGAGGTTGTGACGACACCGAACAGATCGCGCAGATGCCAGGCAGAAAACCAATACTTCGGTGCGATGAAATTGGTAAACCAATCCCAGTGCACATCAGGCGGTAGAAAGGGGGGGAAGGCTTTGTCATTCATCGCACCGCCGCCACCCACTTGTGAAGCCCAAGTCGGCGCCATCGCACTGTTTTGAGCCGTGGGTCCGAGCGCCATGAGGAGGGCGGGGATGACGATCGGGAGGCCAGCGAGCCAAAGCGCACCGCGCCGCTGCGCGAGTCCAGCGTGCCCGCGCCAGATCCACCAGCCGAGTGCGATCGACCAAGCGGGGATCAGGAGCAACCCGCCGACGTAGGCCGAGACTCCTGCCGCCAGTGCCAGTCCGAGGTGCGCGGCGCGCGTCCACTCGGGCCCTTGACCGAGCAACACCACGCGATACGCAACCCAAGCGGTGAGTAGCGAGACGAGCGGATAGATCTCCCGATGGCCAAGCCCCATCGCGACCAGACCGAAGGCTCCGATGTAGAGCCAGCGCCACGCCGGAAATCTCCGCGCGAGATCCAGATGCATCGCCATCCGCGCTGCGATCCAAGTCTGCAGCGCGCCGAGCAGCGAGGAGCAGAGCGCGACCGACGTTGCCGCGCTCCAGTCATTCGGCGAACCGAGCAATTGATGAAACAGTCCATAGAAGAGAGCCGCGCCATACCACTTGCCGGGCGGTTGCCACACTTCGGCGCTCCACGCAATTACTTGCCAATCGCCGATCGGCGCATCGAAACGCACGAAGAAAAAAAACAGCGTCAAGACAGCGATCAGTGTTGGTGACTGCCAAGCCGGTATCTGGGGGCGCGCCAGTAGCGGCAGGGTGACCGCCAAGATTGCGACCACAAAGAGCGCTCTGAGCCAGGCTCGAGGGTCGACGAGCGTGGCGAATCCAGGCCACGACCAAGTGCCAAGGGTCAGCCCGGCTGCCACCATCGCAGCGAGCAGCGCGAGCGAGAGCAGCGCGCTGAGTTTGTACCTTGTGGGCAGCTCCATCACGACGACCAGTCTAGAATCACAGCGCGGAGGAAACAGCGATGGCTGTCCAAATCGATGTCGTTTATCAAGGAGCGTTGCGATGCGAGGCGATGCATGGCCCATCCAGGACCACGCTGCATACCGACGCCCCTGTCGATAACCAAGGGAAGGGGGAGTCGTTCTCTCCCACCGACCTGGTGGCGACGGCGATCGGCACATGCATGCTGACGCTGATGGGGATGGCCGCCACGCGGCACGGAATCGACATGAATGGGGCGACGGCGCACGTCGAGAAGCACATGATCGCGGATCCGGTCCGCCGGATCGACCGGCTTCCAGTGGTGATCACCATGCCGAACGCGCTGGCTGCCGAGGATCGCCAACGGCTGGAACGCGCCGCCTTGACCTGCCCGGTCTTCAACAGCCTCGATCCTCGTATCGACAAGGCGGTGACATTCCGGTACCCGACCGAGCCGTGACCTAGTTCGGCCGCATCGGTTTCTGAATTGGGACTTTGGGGAATACCGGCACCGCATCCGCTTTGGGGTACTCGATGAACTCGAGCGCCTCGATCATGTGCGCTGCGAGAGGGCCGTCTTCCGGTTCACGCCCCGGCGGAAAGACCACGCGGAACAGATACAGCAGGTCGCCCTTCTTCAGCACCCAATACCTCACGATCGTGAGGTCCGCTCCCTCCTTCACCTTCGACTCGTAAGTGATGGTCCAGGCCGGGAGTCCTCCGACGGTTGCATCGCCGCGTGACTTCTCGACCACCTCGGTGAAATGGAATTTGGTCCAGTTGTTGAGTTGGGGCTCGATCGACACAGGCAATCCAGCAAGGAAGTTGTGCTCGGCGCCCACCAGATTTTCCAGTTTGAACGTCAGTTGTGTTGCATACCGGTTTTGTATGTCATCGGCAATGTTCATCCAGTCGGGGGGCATCATGAGCTTGAAACCGAACTCGGGGAATTCGGCGGCAGTCGGGACGCTGTTCGAGATACCGCCACAAGCGGTGGCGAGTGCCAGGCCAAACACTAGAAAAGACATCGATGTACGACGCATTTTGCCACTCTCCCCAAACGGCTCAGGCGACCGGCAGGCCACGCTGAGCCACGCTTTCCATCACGTCCGAAAATCGATCGACCTCGTCGCTCGTAGTGTAGACGCTCGCGGTGACCCTCAGCCCCTCGAATTGGGGATGCTTGATCGCAACCGTGAAGATCCGGTGCTTGTTCCACAGATGCTGTTGCAGGGCTGTGGTATCCACGCCATCGATCTGCACGCAGCCGATCGCGCACGAATAGCGGGGATCGAGGCTCGTGTGCAGTCGCACCTTGTCGAGCGCAGACACGCGTCGCGCCCAGCGATCACGCAACCATCGAAGGCGCGCTGCCTTGCGCGCACCACCCAGGCCCTGGTGGAAGGTCAAGGCCTCGGAGATCGCGAGCGTGTTGGCAGCCGGATGTGTGCCGATCTCCTCGAACTTGCGTATGTCTTTGTCCAGGGTCGGTGGTGCCGCCATCAGCGGCCAGATCGATGGGATCTTGTCTCGTCTTACGTACAGAAGGCCGGTTCCGATCGGCGCGAAAAGCCATTTGTGGAGGCTCGCGGCGTAGTAGTCGCAGTCCAGGTCGGCCTGCCGGAACGGGAACTGCGCGAAGGAGTGCGCCCCATCTACCAGCACCGGCACCCCGTGTTTTCGGCCCATGGCCACGACCTCCCGAACGGGGAGGATCTGGCCGGTCAAATTGATGGTGTGACACATCAACATCAGCTTGGTGCGCGATGTGAGCGCCGCCTCGAACCGCCGAACGATTTCGCTCGGGTCTTCACACGGTACCGGTATCTCGATCTGCTTGAGCACGATCCCTTCGCGCCGCTCGCGCTGCTGGAAGGTCGCGATCATGCGCGGATAGTCCTGCGTCGTCGTCACGACCTCATCTCCGCGCTGGAGATCGTGGCCGAACTGCAGGATCTGCAGCGACTCGGAAGCATTGCGCGTCACCGCGACTTCTTCGCGATCCGCACCGAACAGTGCCGCCAACCCCGTGCGCACCGTCTCGCGCTGCGGTTCTTGTAACGTCCACAATGTGTAGGCGGGTGCTTGGTTGGTCAGATCGAGTTGACGCTTCAGTGCCTCCATGACGGGCGCCGGCGACGGACTGACCCCGCCGTTGTTGAGATTGATCAGCGATCGGTCGACGGCGAACGCTTGTTGCACCTGAAACCAGAACGTCTCATCGCCCGCGAGAGCCTCAGCGCTTCCGGGGGTGCGCGCCAACTCCGCCAACACCGCGGGTGCATGGGAAGTCAATGTCGCGGCCCACGATCCAGGCATCAGGCCATCGAGCACCGGCAGTGTGAGGGCGCCTAGAAACTGTCGCCGATCAGCTCTCATTCGCAGTCTCCGCAACATCCGTTGCGATCAAGCGCGTCGATCGATCATGGCAACGAGAGTGCTGGCCGAGGGGTGCCGGGCAGTTTGCGATATCGCTGGAGCAGTTCGCTCTGTCGACTCTTCAGCTCGATTCGCCGGCCGTGTATGTAGAGCTGCTCCAACTGCGTCGAAAGCTCGAGTGGGTCACCGCTCCAGACGGCCAGATTGGCCACCGATGCTGCCGACAGCGTGCCGTACCCTTGCATTCCGAAGAGTCGTGCCGGGGCGCCGGTAATTGAGTCCAGCGCCGCCTCCCACGGCATTCCGTCGCGTACAGCGTTGCCGGCCAGTTGACGCAGTTTGCGCAGGTTGTGTTCCGAGAACGCGCCGATTGCAACCGTCACACCAGCCGCTTGGAGTCGCGCGGCATTCTCACGACGCCCGCGCACCTGATCGAAACCACCCGGACCGTAAACCAGTGGATCGATCAGGACCCCGACGCCCGCTTTGGCCAACTGTTGCGAGAGCAGATGACCCTCGGCTGCACCGCGAATCACCACCCGGATCTTCTGCTCCGCGGCGAAGCGCAGCAGCGCTTCGATGTCGCTCGCACGATCGGCGCCGACGACCAACGGAATCTTGCGTTCGAGCAAAGGGCGCAGTGCCATCAACTCGACGCGGCTGACGCCAAACGCTCGACTCTGGCCGCGTTCCCACGCCGTTTGTTGCGTGATGAACTGTCGTGCATCGTCGAGCAGTTCACGCAGGGTTCGCAACGAAGCGCCCGCGTTGTCGGACAGGTTCGCGACCATGGCCAAGGGCGCGCGTTCGACGACGTCGGCTTGCGTCACGCCGCGCAGGTCGACCCACGCCGCCTGACCGCTGATCAACCCGCCCGTAGGCATCACGACCGCGGAGGTAACGCCGCCCAGTCGCGCCACCGGTATCAGCGAGGAGCGCGGGTTGTACCCTTCCTCGACACGGAATGCAGCGCGAATCGGTAACTCACCGCCAGCATCGTCCTCGCGCGTGCTTGGTTCGAGCGAGATCTCATCGACACCGAGGCTGGACGAGCCGTCGATCAATCCAGCGGTGATGACCTTTCCTGTCATCGACACACGCGTGCATCCGGCGGGAACGATGACGCCATCGCCGGCAGCCGTGATTGTGGCCGCTTGAATCACCAGTGTCCCAACGGTCGGGCGTGCGCCCGGCAAGGCCAACTGGCCGCCTTCCAGTGCGAGGCACTGAGCGCGCGCCTCGCCGCTGAACGCGAGCAAGCCGCTCATCACGGTGAACAACAAGCGACGGCGCGTCACGGTTCGATCTCCTGGCCAAGCATGAAGTCACTCCACGGGACCTCGCTGCGCTCGCGGTCGTAGCGAAGCTGCCCGTCGATGAAGACCCACCGTGCGTGTGCGTAAACGCTGAACGGATGCGCATCCCAAACCACGAGGTCGGCGCGTTTGCCTGGTTGCAGTGTGCCAACTTGCTCGTCGATACCAAGCGCCCACGCCGGATTGGCGGTGATCGTGCGCAGCGCCGCGTTCTCGTCCATGGCGATCCCAGCGCGTTGTGCGCTGGCGTACGCTTTGGCCGCCTCTTGATTGAGGCGCTGGATGTCGACCGCCGAGTCGCTCTTGATGCAGGTTTTCACGCCGGCCTCCGTCAACAACGCTGCGTTCTCGGGAATCCCGTCGTACGCCTCCGCCTTGAAGCCCCACCAATCGGCCCAAGTTGCCACCGCGATTCCTTGGGCCGCCAACAGATCGCGAATCTTGTACGCCTCGAGCGCATGGTGAAACGCACGAATCGAAAACCCTACTTCATCGGCGAGTTGGATCGCGTCGAGCATGTCGTCGGCGCGATAGCAGTGCCATTCCACGAGCACGCGCCCATCGAGAACCTCGGCCAACGTCTCCAGCGATAAATCGCGCGCCGGTGGCGGGCCCGGATCGTCGGACTTGGCGCTCTCGTTCCGGTCGTTGGGGTTGGAGGCGGACGATTTCGTTGCGGCGAACGCTGCGGCTTTGGCTTGCCAGCGTCGCCACTCGTCGCGATAGCGCGCGGCAGCGAAGAACGCTTCGCGTTGACCACGCAGATTCCCCATGCGTGTCGAAGGCGCGCCCCCCTTGTCACCGTAAACACGCTTCGGGTTCTCACCGCACGCCATCTTCAGCACATCCGGGGAACCAGGGAAGCGCATCGCGCGGCTGCCGCGGGCCGGAACGAGATGGACCGTCATGCCGCGTCCACCGACGAGGTTGGCGGAACCGGGGAGCACCAACATCGTGGTGACGCCACCGGCGACGGCGAGTTCCATCGACGGGTCTTGCGGCCACAAGCCATGCTCGGCCCAGACTCCGCCGGTCACGGGAGAGGTTGCTTCGTTCCCATCGCCATTCGCCTTGAACCCGGGCGCCGGGTAGACGCCCAGATGTGAATGAGCATCGATCAGCCCCGGTGTGACGAACATTCCTGAGGCATCTATTTCGTGAAGGCTTTGGCCGCTGGGGGGTGCGCCGTCGCCGACCGCATCGATCCGGCCATTTCTGATCACAACGTAGCCGTGTTCGAATCGTTGGCCGGCGGCGGTCAACACGGTCGCCCCTTTCAAAACAAAGTCGGGCGATGTTTCGGCCGGCAGGATCTCGATCGCCGCATGCCCACGACGCTCTGCTTCCTCGCGAGAAGAAGCCGGTTCTCGAGAGAGCGCCAGCGGTGTCGACAGCAAGGTGACGAACACAAGAGCAACAACGCCTTCAGGGATCCGCACATCGGCCTCCGAATCGGGCCGACATGATACGCGTCAGAGCGACGGGAAGAGCCGAGGATCGAGCAGAGCCGTAGGATCGAACGGGATCGCCCCTACCTTGGCTCCCCAATGGAGATGTGGGCCCGTCACGCGGCCGGTGGCGCCTGATAGCCCGAGCACGGCAGCCGACGCAATGGGCGCGTCCTCGACAACATCGAGTCGTGAGAGATGCGCGTAGACCGTGAACAACCCTCCGCCATGATCGACGATCACGGTATTCCCGGAGTAGTAGAGTTCGCGGGCGACGACCACCGTACCTGCAGCACTGCAGCGCACCGGCGTTCCGGTCGCGGCGTGCAGGTCCAGGCCCGGATGCGGATCACGTGGCTTGCCATTGAAGACCCGACGCTTGCCGAAGATCGAGCTGGCGTCTCCAGGAACGGGGCGCACGAAGGCGGTCAGGTTCGAGGCAGGGACTGTGCGACGCGCGTAGACAGAGGCCAAGAACGCGCGCTCCTCGGTCAGTCGCTGTTGAACCTCCGGGGGTGGCTCAGCGAACCGGGGCGCGACGCTCAACCGTTCTTCAGGAAATCGTTTCGAGCGGATGAGCAGTGGATGACTTCGATGCACGTTGCGTCCATCGACATAGGTTGCGTCGATCTCCGCCGCGGTGTTTCCAGCGCGTGCGTCCAGCGGCACCGCGGCCCACGCACTCCAGATCTGCCGCCGGTTGTCTACCGGCGCAAACGAGAGCGGTTGTTCCAGCCATCGACCGCGCACGTTGTCGAGTGCCGCCGATCCGCTCGCCACGATCCGCACAGGCTCGCCTGGCTGCAGCGTGCGTGACAGGACTTGGATCGTGACGTCCGACGGCAGAGGAGCCGCCGCCGGACAAGGCCCGGCGACTGCCAGTGAAAAAACTGTCAGGACCGCGATTCGCTGCACAGCGCCCCGAGACGACGCCTCGACCTTGGACTGTGTCACGCGCAAGCGCCGCTGCCTGCAAGAAGATTCCGGTTCCCGAGGGAGGTCCACTCTCATGTCTTGCTGCCAAGCGGCACGACCAAGACGCTCGCCTCGACCCGATGACGCAGCCTGTCTGCGGTGGTGCCGTGCAACCAGTCCTTGAACCCGCGGTGTCCGTGCCCACCGAGGATCACGAGATCGGCCTGAGATTCAGCTACGAGTCGCGCCAGTTCGAGCACTTGATCGCCGCTCCCCAATCGGGTCTGGACCTCGAACCCTTTGCGCTTCAAGGCGGATGCGTAGAGCTCGAGTCGCGCCGCATCATCGGCCGACTCCGCATCGGCGGCGGACCTGCCGAACGCGCGCGCCACCGGGCTCTCGGTCACGTGCAGCAGAATCAACCGGGGGCGCGCGTCGCCGAGTGTTCGCAACGCGCCGGCAAGCAGCTCGAGTTGACGGCCGCTGAAGTCCAGAGCGATCGCAACGCGCTGGTAGGGAGCCGGTATCTCGAGTGTCTCGAGCAACGCCTGAGCCGGTGCGTGAATCGCGCGCAACTCCGGCTTACGGCTCCAGCCAGTGACCCGTTCGATCAGCGGCTTGAAGGTCACGTAGAGCAACAGCGCGAGCAAAGCTCCAAGCACCGAATAGACCGCGATGGCTGTCATCGGGGACGCGCCCTCCATTCGGCGGGAGACCTCTCCGTGAACCAACGCGATATTCAAGCCGACGATGATCGCCGCGGCGCCCCATCCCAACAGTTTGGCCTTTGGACCGATCGCAAATGGGCCCATCTGCTCGCGGTCGGCGACGAAGTGCAGGAGCGGGATGATCGCAAACGGCAACTGAAGCGAGAGCACAACCTGCGACAAGACCAACAACCCTCCGGTCGACGACTCGCCGAATACGAAGATGCAGACCAGGGCAGGGACCACCGCCAGCATGCGGGTCAGCAGTCGCCTCAACCATGGTCGGATTCGCAGGTTGAGGTACCCCTCCATCACGATCTGGCCGGCGAGTGTTCCCGTCACGGTCGAGCTCTGACCGGAGGCCAACAACGCCAGCGCAAACAGCACGGGAGCAAGCGCGGTACCGACGATCGGCTCCAGCAGCCGGTGTGCGTCTTGAATCTCGACCACATCGGTATTGCCGGACCGGTAGAAATTGGCTGCCGCCATCACCAAGATCGCCGCATTGACCAAGAAGGCGAGGTTCAGTGCAACCGCGGAGTCGATGGTGTTCCACCGGATCGCGCGTTTCAGCTCATGCGGCTGGGTTCCGATCCGTCGGGTCTGCACCAGGGAGCTGTGCAGGTAGATGTTGTGCGGCATCACCGTCGCGCCCAGGATGCCGATGGCAATGTAGAGCGCGTGGCTGTCCGGCAGCGACGGAACGAAACCTCGCGCCAGCATTCCCCACTCCGGACGAGCCAATAGAATCTCGATGAAAAACGCAATTCCGATCGTGCCCACGAGCGCGATGACGACCGCTTCCAACTTGCGAATCCCGAATCGTGTGAGCAACAACAGCAATAGCACGTCCAGGACCGTCAAGATCACACCGTACGCGAGCGGAAGTCCGAACAGTAGTTGAAGCGCGATTGCAGAACCGATCACTTCCGCCAGGTCACACGCGGTGATCGCAATTTCGGCCAGCAAATAGAGCGGGAAGTTGATGGCAGGGTGATACGTGGCACGGTTGGCTTGGGCGAGATCGAGCCGGCGAACGATTCCAAGTCGTGCGGCAAAACTTTGCAGCAAGACCGCCATCAAGTTGGACAGCAGCAGCACCCAGATGAGCGCGTAGTTGTAGCGGCTGCCGCCCGCGATATCGGTGGCCCAATTGCCGGGGTCCATATACCCCACCGACACCATCAGTGCGGGACCGGTGACTGCCAGCCAGATGCGCCACCACGGACCACCACTGGGGATCGGTACCGTACCGTGCACCTCCGCCAACGAACGAGATGGCGGTGGAGGCGATCCAGGTTTGTCGGCTGGCGTTTCCATCGTGTTGCTTGCGACACTGTAGCCTAGGCTACAAATTGTCAACTACCCCTGAGCGTTCGATTGCGGTAGGCTGCGCCGAGCCTTTCAGGAGATCGTGTGAAGACTGCACACCGAGCATCACGGCAGCGGGCCGCTGACCGATTTCAACGCGTGCGTGACGATCACTCGCGAGAGATGGCCGAGGACTACACGGAATTGGTATTGGAGCTCGAGTCGAGCGACCTGCCTGTCCGACCGGCCGATCTCGCGCGAGCGCTGGGCGTCAGTCACGTCACGGTGCTCCGAACCCTGACCAGACTAGAACGCCAGTCGTTGATCGAGCGTGACACCGAGGCGGGCATCCGCTTGACGCGAGCCGGACGTCGCCTGGCGCAGAGCGCCCGACGCCGCCATGCGGTGGTCGTGAAGTTCCTGCAAAGAATCGGCGTCCCCTTGGCGCAGTCGGAGTCGGACGCGGAAGGTATCGAGCATCACTGCAGCGCCCTCACGCTGCGCCAGATGCGCGCGTTTCTCCGCTCATGAACTCGGCGCCGCAGTGGCCGTTGAAACTCCAGGCTGTGCTTTTCGATATGGATGGGGTCTTGATCGATAGTCAGGAGGCTTGGATGGCGGTACTTGCGGAGTGCCGCACACGCCGCGGACTCGAGCCACTCTCTGTCGAAGAGGTGCGCCTGAATTGGGGGCAGGGTATCGCTGCCGACTGCACCAATTGGTTCGTCGGTGAAACGCCGGCTGTGCTCGCGATCGAGTACGCCCAGGCTTTTCGCACACATGTCGGTTTGGTCCGCGTGATCGATGGGGCGATCGAGGCGGTCAAGACAGCGAGGACTCGCGGCGCACGCACTGCGGTCGTCACCAACAGTCCCAGGGCGATGGTCGAGCATGTCTTGACCACGGTCGGGATCTGGTCGCAGTTCGACGCCGCAGCCTGCGGAGACGAGGTCACGCGCGGCAAACCAGACCCCGCGCTCGTTCACTTGGCACTGAGTCGACTGGGATTGGAGCCGTCGTCGGTAGTGATGATCGGCGATACCCAACTCGACGTCGCCGCGGCGCGCGCAGCGGGAGTCTTTGTCGTCGGCCTTGACACGCCGGGCGACGCGCGCGTCGGTTCGTTGGGCGATTTCAGGGCGCGGCTCGGTTGACTGGAGCGGCGCTGTCGTCCCCGGCCGCGGCGTGCAACGCCAAGAGCGGCCACGACGATTCGAAGGGCGATTCAGCCTGCGCGCGTCGTCGCACTGCCTGAGCGGCACGTTCAGCGTCGCGAGCTTCGCGCGCTTCGCCGTACTGACGTGAGAGCGCGGCTGCCGCGTCATGACAGCGCGCGAGCAGAGCAGGAGCGGCGAGACCGCGTGCAATCGAGCGCGCTGAATCGATGGCCGCAAGTGCCGTGCGCGCCGAAGCGCGATCTGGACAGAGCGAGGCTTGGAGCAACAACGCCTCCGCATGCACCCAATCTTGTGAACCGCCCTCGAGCGCGGCGGCCAGCCACTGCAGCGCTGCTCGACGTTGCCCTCTCAGTCGAAACGCGGCTGCCGTCAACAGTGCAGCGAACCGTCGCCATGTAAGCGGCCACTCGGCGGTATCGGTGCCACCCACAATGTTCAGCGTGCGATCGGCATCGCCGGCGGCGAGTGCGCAGGTTGCCAGCGCGCTTCGCCCGGCGGGCGATTCACCCGAGGCTCTCGCCATCAGACCGGCCCAAGTCGGATGTCCGCCTGCCAGCAGCATCGCGCAACGCCGTACCGCGAGGTGAATCGCAGCCTCGTCGCTGGAAACGGTGATGCGCTGCAGCACGTCGTCGGCGCGATGCCACCGGCCAAGTCTGGTTTCGCAGTGAGCCCAGGCACCGAGCGTTGCAAGATCGTCCGTGGGGATTGCATGCGCGCCACGCCGCCATACTTCTGCGGCTCGCGCCGCGTCACCATCGCGCAGAGCGCTCCAAGCGGTATCGACGGAAGGATCACTCGAGAGTTGTTGTCCATCGAGCAGCCCACAGAGCCCTTCGGTGACAGTCGAGGGTGAGGCGCCGAGTGCGCGCAGCAGAACGAGGAAGCGGGGCAGATTCAGATCGGCGTTGCCGGTCTCTACCCGCGACAGATGACTGCGGGTGATCGCCAGGCCTTGTGAGGCTGTTGCGTGTTGCACGTCATCCAACGAAAAACTGCCTTCCTGCCGCAAGCGTCTCAACGCCTGCCCAAACGCGACTCGCAGCGATTCTCGCGATGCAGTCATGGTTGTCTCCTCCAGCGGCGGAAACTGCCACGAGCTACTTCGGGTGCTTCCCGAACTTGCAGTGGACACCCGGACAGAGAGAGGGTGAGGGTCGAAGCGGCGCTGCGATGCGCCTGCGCGTGTTGCGTGAGTGTGTCCCGCAGACGTCAAGCAGTGACGACGGTGAGCTCCGCGCGTGCGGCGGTGAGTTCCTCCAGGAACGCGAACACACTCGCTGGTCGACGATTGGGATCCTTGGCAAGGACCCGCTCGACCATCGCCTGGACCATCGGCGGAACATTGGGCCGAAACTGCGCGAGCGGCGGAGGCGGCGTTTCGACCTGTTGATGTAGAACCTCGGCGACATTCTCCGAGCTGAACGGCTCACGGCCGGCGATCAGGAAATAGGTCAACACGCCAAGCGCATACAGATCGGCACGCTGATCGGCGGCTTGGCCGCGGATCTGTTCGGGCGCCATATAGGCAGGCGAGCCCATCACCAATCCTTCGCGCGTAAGGTGCACATCCCCCTGGCGCGCGATTCCAAAATCCACCAGTCTTGGGCGGCCCTCACCGTCGAGCAGAACGTTCTCGGGTTTGACATCGCGATGCACGATCCCCAAACGGTGCGCGGCTGCGAGTCCCGCTGCGACACCCGCCACGATCTCCAGCGAGCGCCCGAGCGGGATCGGCCTGCGAGCTTCTGCCCAGCGACGCAGATCGACGCCGTCGATGTACTCCATCACGATGAAACGCAGCTCGCGCCAGCGTTCGAAGGTGTGCACGCGCACGATGTTCGGGTGATTGATCTGGCGCGTGAGGCGGATCTCCTGAATGAAACGCTTTTCTTGATTTTCGTCGAGTGGGCCGGCCAACACCTTCAGGGCTACCGGCTCATCCAACACCAGGTCGCGCGCGGCAAACACCGTTCCCATTCCGCCGCGTCCTATCTCTCGCAGAATCTCGTACCGGTTTGCCATCAACGCACCAGGCAAGAGATGAGTGCCGTGCAACTCCTCGAGCAGTTTCTGCGCCGAACCGAGTCGCAGTGTGCGATCGGGCACCAAACACTCGCTCAAGGTTCGCCGCAGAACGTCGGGGAGTGGTCGATCATCGCGCTCAGGCATGACGGGCGCGCTCTTTTGTTCGGGATCGGGAACCGGCGGTGGAAATCCGAACAGCATCTCCCACGCGACCACGCCTAGCAGGTAGACATCGGAGGATGGATCCATTCGCTGTCCGAGACGCGCTTCGGGTGGGCGGTAGACCTGCGACGCGTCGCCCGCATCGGTATGGCGTAACCCGAGTCCGAAGTCGATCAGCCGAGCATCACCCGAAGGGCTCAGCAGCACCGTTTCAGGGCGCAGCGAGCGCGCCAGCAACCCCAAACCATGCGCGTAGTCGAGTGCTTCGGCCAGGCGCGTGATGACCTGCACCGCGCGCGGAATGTCCAGTGGTCCATCACGTTTGATCAACTCGGCCAACGAGGCTCCCGGTGTGAACTCCTCGATCAGATACACCCCTTCATCGTCTTGGCCGGCATCGTGCACGGCAGCGATGACGGGATGATGAAGTTGCGCGACCCGGCGGGCATCGTTCAGCAGTCGGTCCGCCGCCGGGCCCGGTGGGATCAGCTCGTTGCTGAAACGGCGCAGAAGGACCTTGCGGTCCATCACGCCATCCCACGCTACTTGCGCCCGTCCGACGAGTCCGAGCGAGAGTTCGGCTTCGATCTTGTAACGGTCGCCTAAAGGGGAGCGACGCACCGAGACGATCTGGGCGGCGCGCTCTTCGAGGCGAGAGAGACGGCGTGTGGCATCGCGGTAGTTGTACTCGATCGCGATCACGCGTCGGAACGTTGCGATCGCTTCGCGTACGCGTCCTGTGCGCTCCAACGCGCTGGCGAGGCGATACCAGATCTCGAGGTTCGTGGCGGAAGGGGCCTGATCGGCGACAGCCCGCCGATACTGATCGACGGCCAGCGAGTCCAACCCCTTGCGCTCGAACAATCGGCCCATGCGCGCGGCGACCTGCCCACCGATCTCGTTGTCGCTCGAAGCGGCCTGCAGAACGGCGATCGCCGTATCGATCTCACCGAGGCGTTCGTAGATCTCGGCAGCGGCGAGTCGATCTCCCGCATCGAGGTAGCGGGGCGCCGCTTCTTCCAGGTTGCCCGCTGCTTCATAGCAGCGTGCCGCATCGCGCATCGATCCGGACTTCTTGTAGAAGTCAGCGGCATCGCCGTGATCTCCGGCGCGCTCCAACGCGGTTGCGGCGCCGAGAAAATCGCCCGCCGCCTCATGCGCCCACGCGGCCTCCGCCGAGCAGCCCAACTGTTCCAAGCAAGTGGCAGCATCGCCCGGGCGACCGGACTCGAGATAGAGCGCGGCTGCTTCGGCCCAGCGACATGCCGCTCGAAACGCTTCGGCGGCGAGTGCCGGATCGAGCGCATCGGGAGGATGAGCATCGGCAACGGCAGCAGCACGGTCGGGTTCGCCGGCCGCCATGTAAGCGCGAATCGCACGTTCCGGTTTGCTCGCTCGTTCCCAAGCGCGGGCTGCTTCGCGCGATCGTCCCGCACGTTCGAGCCAGCGGGCTCCTTGTTCGGGAGCTCCCATGGCGAGGAACTGTTGACCACAGCGCGCGGCCAAACCGAGTAGTTCTTTCAGGTCGGCAGGGGAGGGCCCCGCTTTGAACAACACCTCGAGGCCGCGCGCTGCCTTGTCTGGTTCGCGCGCTTCGAGAAACAGTCGCGCTGCGCGCTTGGGATCACCTGCGTGATCGAACAGTGCGGCGGCGGCGCCGGCGCGACCGCTCTGTTCGTGGATTTCGGCGGCGCGTCGCGGCAATCCACCGGCGACGAACATCCGAGCGGCTCGTTCACGATCACCGGAACGCAGCGCCATTTCACCGGCTTCGACGAACTGCCCGCCAATCTCCAACTCGCGAGAAGCGGTAACGTGGTCGCCGAGCTGAGCAGCGATCTCCCCCGCTGAGCGATGCTGCCGACCCTTTTGATACATCTTCAAAGCGCGGGACAGATCCCCCGCGAGTCGGTAAAGGTCTCCCGCCGCGGCGTAGTCGCCACGGAGTGCCGCCCAACGAGCCTTTCCAACAGACACTCTCGCCATTCAGTCGCCTTACCGTGTGAAGATAGGGTCCGCCGCCGGGCAGGGGCCATCCTGGTTCCCTCACGAGGAAAGCCGTTCGAAAATGACCGCCGCCGTTCTCTTGGGTCACCTTCGCCGCTTGACCGTCCCCCAGATCGAGGAACTGCTCGCCCGAGACCACGTCGTGCGGCGGGCACGGGAGTACTTTCAGGAGGGGCGTGTCGAGCAGCTTTGGGTCGACGGCGCCGCCGTGAGAGCCCATGTCAGCGGGTCTTCGAGCACCGCTTACCACTCTGTGGTGCGTCTGCAAGAGGGGCACCTCGAACCGGAATGCTCCTGCCCCTATACGCGCGGGATGTGCTGGCATGTGGGGGCGATGTTGCTAGCGGTGGCTGGTGACGAGGAGTTGTTGCTCCAACTCGAGCGGCAGGCTCGCGGTCAGGGCTCGCCTCGGATCGACGCCGCGGAACCAGCACTCGACTCGTCTCCATCGAGCGATCCATTGTCCGTGCGGTCGCCTGCGACGAATCAACCAACCGATCGTGAGAGCTCCTCGACTGCGACTGACACATCGGTCGAGCCGCTCAGAGATCGCTTGCTGTCGCTTCCCAAGGTTTGGCTGGCGACCACGCTGGCTGAGGTTGCGACACACGATCGGCTGATCGAGGCGCAACTCGTCGAAAGGGTCAACGCGCGCGAGTCACTCGACATTCGCTTGTTTCGCCAGGCTGCGCGCGCGGCGCTGCGACCTGGATCGCAACTCACCCGCTTCGAACTCCCGCGGGTTGCCGCCGATCTCGAAGAGATCACGGGCTCGATCGGCCGTTTGATGCAGAGTGGGCATCCCGAAACTGCGCTCGGATTGATCGCTGAAATCGCGGGATTGTGTTGGCAGCGCCTCGAGTCGGTCGACGATCGCGATGGGGCTTTGTCGGTCGCCGTCCGTCGCATGCTCGAGGTTTGGATCCGAGGCTGGGTCGGTGTGCCGTCGCGCGATCGCCAAGCGCTCGCCAGGGAACTCTTCGGTTGGTTGATGGAGGATTCTGGCGATCTGACCAACGGTTTGATCTTGGAGGCGAGAGCGGCGCTCGGTCCGATCGGTCTGGACACACTCGCTGCCTTGTTGCGCCCCGTTTTGCAATCTCGACTCAAGAGCCGGCCGGCTCATCTCGATGCCGACGACTTGTCGTTCGACCCGCTCACCAGCCGCGTGCGTGCCGCGTTACGCGAGACCGCCGAAGCCCGGGGACAACTCGAGGAGTACCTCTCTCATTGCGACGCGGAAGGACTCGATGGTCCGGAAATCGTGGCCTCGGCCGGTCGGCTTGCACAGGCCGGAGAGTTGGCTGAAGCGCTTCGCTGGCTCGAACGTGGGCGTGATCGCGCGCGCGGGAGCGCGCGTGCGGCGCTGAACGATCTGCGCGTGGAACTGCTGATTCGTCTGGACCGCAGACGCGACGCCAACGCAGCCGCATGGGAATCGTTCGCTGCCGAGCCTGGTACTGTCGCGTTCCGGCGACTGCTGGCGACGGTCTCAGAAGGAGAGCGAGGTGAATGGCGCAGGCGAGCGATCGACTTTGCAGAGAGCGCTGCCGATGCCTCCTCCTTCGTCGAGTTGTGTGTCGAGTCGGAAGATCTCGAGCGGTTGGTACATCGTCTCGACGCCGACTCTCAGTTCGTGCTCTCCGCCGAGCCACTCACGCTATCGCGCGCGTGTGCGAGGCTGGATGCCAAAGCGCCGCGCGCGTCGGCTCGGATCGCGGTACATCTCGCGTCACGCCTCCTGGCAAGAGGGCAGGCCCGCTACTACGGCGATGTGAAGGCGCTGTTGACGCAAGCCAAGCGTGCTTTTCTGGCTGACGGCGACGTTGCGGAGTGGGAAGAGACCGTGGAGAGCTTGTCGAAGGCGCACACCGTCGTGAGAACGTGGCTGAACTCGCCGTGAACTCGTTGACTCAATTTGATCGAGCGCGTGCTCGTTCCATCAACAGTTGCACGACGGTGGTCGGTCCCCGCCGTTCCGCGTGCAGTGCCGCGGCGAGATCCGTCGCATGTACCTGACCGACGCTCGAACCACTCGGGTCTGCTGCGATGCCCACCTGCGGAGTGCCACTGGCAACCCGCGAAATCGCCTCGATCAGGAGCCGGATCGCCGCCTCCGGTGCGTAACGCGTCGTTTCGAACGAATAGGCCAACACCGGATTCTGACGCGTGCCGACGCGTTCGGAACTGATTACTCGGAATTCGCGTGGCCAGGTTGGAATCCGCGGATCACCCGGCCCGGAGCCGAGCGGGGCACTCATCTCGGACGACGAGGGATCGGCAATCACTGCCTTCGGGACGCCCGCCTCATCTCCGCTCGTCTGGTGCACCGGAGTGTCTTCGGTCCCGGAGTCGCTGCACGCAGCCAACGTGACCAGCAGGGCGCAGAGGAAGGGCGAGCGGAAGTCACGCATCGCCGCCAGAATCGCACGCTGCGGCATGAGTAGCCATGGTCTTCAGGGTGATTCATGAGTGCGCTATCGGTGGCGACCGAACAGTGCCCGTCGCCCCATCGCTCTGCGTCGGCAAGGCTCGAGCTTTGGGTCTGGGCCGCGATAGCGGTGTTTGCGTTGCTCTATGCGCTCGCCTTCATCGGGCATCGACCGCTTGCCGATCCGGATGAAGGCCGATATGCAGCCGCTGCTTGGACCATGGTCGAGTCCGGCAATTGGTTTGTTCCGCAGCTTCAGGGGCGCCCACACCTCACCAAATCGCCAGTCTCCTACTGGCCCTCGGCAGTCGGTTTGGCGTGGCTTGGTCGCAACGAAACGGGGGCGCGTCTCGGCGTCGGCCTCGGACTGGCCCTTTGGATTTTGGTCGTCGCGGCGATGGCACGCGTGATCTTCGAACGGCTCAGCGCCGCAGTCGTGGCGTCGGCAATCTTGGCCACGAGCGGCTTGCCGTTTGCAGCCGGCAGCCTCGTTACCGCGGATATCTGGTTGGCCTTGTGTTGCGCTCTTGCCGTCACCGCAGGGGGCGTTGCATTGCTTCGTCCGCAACACCGCACTACGGGAGTGACGCTTTTTTGGGTGGGGCTCGGTGCGGCGTTTTTCGTCAAAGGGCCGCCGGGGCTGCTGCCGCTCGCCGGCATGTTGCTGGCGTGGCCGCGACGTCGCGTTGCCTCGAGTGCCGATCGATTTTGGGCGCCGCTCGGAATCTCGATGGCAGCTGTAATTGGAACGTGGTGGTACCTCGCCATGATGGCCTCGCAACCAGGTGCCTGGCGCGTGTTCTTGCACGACGAGTTGTATGCGAGGATTTTCAGCGGTCAGCTGCGGCGCAACGGGCCACCATGGTTGCCCTTCAGCATGCTGTTTCTCGGAACGCTGCCATGGAATCTCGTGGTGTTGTTTCGTCTTCGCGCTTGGCGCCCGGCCTTCGACCAGGCTTGGTTGCGCCTGCTGGGTGGCTGGGTGCTCGCTGGGCTGCTGGTCTTCACGCTGAGTCGTTCGCGTCAACCGCTCTATGTGCTCCCGCTGTCAACCGCGGTCGTCGTCCCGGCTGCCGGTGTGATTGCATCGTGGTTATCCGGGTCGCGCGTTCGAAAACTCTGTCTCTGTGTCGGGGTGAGTGCCCTGGCCATCTTCTGGATCGTGCTGCGATACGATGCTGCGGGGCTGCCCGACTATCGACATTCGCGCGAACTCGCTCGGTTGGTCGCGGCTCGGCATGAGGCCACACGCGACGGTGTCGTACTGCTGCAAACACGCCCCTTGCCGGGTTTGGAGTTCTACTTGGGGGAGCAGGTGCGTTTGGTCGCCTGGAAGCGGGCCGATCTGGCCGAGCCACACGACTTCGATCGAGAGGAACTGATCGGTGAGATGCGCGCCGGCCGGCGGCTTGTGGTGGTGGGGCGAGCCGAAACGTTCCAGCGGTTTCCTGCCGATCTGACGATCGTCGATCGCGCTCACGATCGGGCCAGCGACATGGACGTTGCCGTGCTGGTTTCCGCACCAAAGGAGCCGGCTCGCTAGCTCCACCGCACACCTCGGTGGTGCGACCTTCCAATACATGCTGGAGCGTCCAGATGTTGCTGTCCGATAGTGAGACAGCGCGACCGCGGGCGACACCAAGGCCGAAGTGCCGGGCGGAATCTCGAAACCGACGCCACCGAGCACGCTGCGATTCGATTGCTGCATGAATAGATTGCCCGCCGTATCGCCAGGGAACAGATTCCCCCCGGAACTCCCGTAGGACGCCGAAGGGTGTGCCACGGAGCGCGGGGAAATGATGAAGGATGCGCAAGAGACGCTGACCACGGCGACGGTGACCTCGACCCCATCAGTGGGGGACAGCCTGGCTGGTGCCTGGGTGATCGAGAGAGTCTTGCCGGTAGATTCCGGGATCTTTACTGCGCGGGCTCGCAGCGCCAGCGGAGATGGCTGCGCGCTCGTGTTCACGATCGACGATCCAGAGGTGGAGCCCTCGTTGGATGGCTCGCTGGCGGAGATCTTCGGCACGGTCAGACGTGTTCTGCGTGACGAGCGGTTCGGAAGGATCGTGGTGGACGAAGTTCCGGAAGGTCCTTCGTTGGCGGAGCGGATCGCGGCAGGAACAGCGATCCCGCTTGGTTTGCGTGGAGAACTTCAACGTCGGCTGCGCGACGCACATCAGGCCGGTGGTGCCCATGGGGCGTTGGGTCCACACGTGGTGGTGTTGGGCCCGGGCGAGTTGGCGATCGCCGGCTGGGGACTAGGACGTTCCGACGCTCCCGAATCGCGCGCTCGCGACACTGCCGCACTCAGCGCGATGCTGGGCGGTCGCTCGCTGACATCGGCAGAACACGAAACGACCGGCGCGCAACGCGAGCGTGAAGATACCGGGGCGATCTCCGCAAAAGGGGGTGGGTCCGCCGCATCGCTGCGCGCAGCGATCGTTTCTGATCATCTCCCGACTCTGCGACGGGCCTACGATGGCTGGGTCGAGTCGGGAGGCGATGCTCAGGATGTCGACGCTCTGCGGGCTCGCGATGCGCTGCAGCGATTGGAGACGAAGGTCCAAGGACTGTTGGCCGACGCCGAGCGACTGTTGAGTCGCAACGATGTGCTGGGGGCGACCGCTGTCTGTCGCGAAGCGATCCGTCTCGGAGCTGAAGAACAAGCCGAACCGTTGCTGAAACGGGCTCGCAAGCAAGCGCACACAGCGCTCAATCACGACTGGTTCGATCGGCGGAGAATGCTGTGGATCGGCGCTGCGGTGCTGTTGACGATCGTTGCGGCAGTTTCAGTCGCGCGGTGGGCGATGCGCAGTTCTGCCGAAGAGCAACAACTGCGTCAACAGGTCGAGGGTGTCTCGCGTCGTGAGGGGGCTCGGCAGGCGACGCAGATGTTGTTCGGACTGCGCGTGCGTCGTGGCGCGCCGCAATCGGTCGACGAGCTGCTTGCGTCGCAATTGCAACGGACACTCGAGGAGGAGCGAGCCCGGCTGGTCAAGCTCCGCAGCGGGGCGGTAGCGCAGGGCGCCAGACCGTTGCAAGCAGACGAGCTGAGTGAGCGCGCACTTCAGCAGCTGGAGCAGGTCGCCACATCGAATCTCGACCAGCCTGGTCTGGAAACGCAGTTCCAACGCGCACTCGTACAACTCGATCGCGCAGCGACGCTCTATACCGTCTCGAGCACGATGACTGCCATCGAAGCGGCGCAGGCCGTCGATAGTCTGTTGTCCGCTGATTTGGTCTTTGGTGTGGGAGGTGCGCGATGACCCGGCTCACGACAGCTACGTTAGTCACGCTCACCTTGTGTACAGGCTCAGCCTGGGCGATAAAACCGGTGGCGGATCGTGACGTGTTCGAACCGCTGCGTCGTGCCGATCTGGCTGCCATCTTCGATGCCGTGTCCGGCCCTCCTCGGGGCTGGGAAGAAGCGCGCGCGAAGCTGCCGGCCGAG
>JAXLQU010000004.1:0-217636 GCA_046331425.1 Acidobacteriota bacterium | reverse complement strand
GATGGGGCCCTATAGCGGCATCTTGGCGTTTGCGGTCTTGCCGGCCGCGCTGGTCCTGGGCCTGGTACTGATTCCGTCTGGGATCTGGCGGCAACGACGCCGGCAACGGGCAGCCACCAAACGGGGCGAGGCGTTTCCGGTCATCGATCTCAACAAGCGTCCTGTGCGCGACATCGCCCTCGCGTTCATGGGGCTGACCGTGGTCAACATCGCGATCCTGAGTGCCGGCAGCTATCAGGCGGTTCACACCATGGAGTCGGTGCAGTTCTGCGGGACCGCCTGCCACTCGGTCATGGCGCCCGAGTACACGACCTACAAGCGCTCGCCGCACCAAAACGTGAAGTGCGTGTCGTGTCACATCGGCCCAGGTGCCGATTGGTTCGTCAAGTCCAAGCTGTCGGGGTCGTGGCAGCTGGTGTCGGTGGCTCTCAACTTGTACCCGCGCCCGATTCCGACGCCGGTGCACAACCTGCGTCCGGCGCGCGAAACCTGCGAGCAATGTCACTGGCCCGACAAGTTCGTGGGCGACCGCTTGAAGGTAATTACCCACTATGGCGACGATGAAGCCAATACCGAAAAGAAGAACGTGTTGTTGATGAAGGTGGGCGGCGTTCAGGGGCGCGAGACACGCGGCATTCACTGGCACGTCGGTCCTGATCATCGAATCGAATATCAATCCGATGGCACGCGACTCAATATCGGGGTCGTCAAGTTGATCAGGTCGGACGGTACCGAGGAACTGTTTCAGCCGAAGGCAGGCGGAGACGCCGCCAAGCTGTCAGCCAACGGCGACTGGCGCGTGATGGACTGTATCGATTGTCACAATCGACCCTCGCACATCTACCGCATGCCGCAGGACGAGATCGACAACGCGATGGCCTCCGGCGAGATCGACAAGACCTTGCCGTTCATTCATCGCGAGGGGTTGGCGGCGCTGAAGGCCAGCTACCCTGACGAAGGGGCGGCACGTCAGGGGATCGACCAGAAACTGCGCACCTTCTATTCGTCACTGTCGCCGGCGCTCGCTCCCAACAAACTCGCCGAGGTCGATCGTGCGGTGAAAGCGCTCGGCACCATTTGGAGCAACAACGTCTTCCCACAGATGAAGGTGGAGTGGGGCACCTACCCAACGCACCTGGGTCACGAGAACTTCCCCGGGTGTTTTCGTTGTCACGACGATGAGCACACCACAGCCCAAGGCAAGACGATCAGTGGCGATTGCACGATTTGCCATTCGCTCTTGGCGATGGAAGAAGAAAACCCGGAGATCCTCAGCCAGCTCAACCCCTAGACGCCGACGACATCCCCGTTGCTTCGGCGCGCCCTTATTTGGTGAGCGCGCCGAATACTTTCTGCAACAGCGTGCTGGCTTGACCGACAGGATTGCGGCGGATCTTCTTCTCCTCGTCGCCGATCATCAGAAACAATCCGTCGAGCGCCTTCTGCGTGACGTACTCTTCGATATTCCCCTGCTCCTTGCCGATCAATCCCAACTGCACTGCTTTGCCCCCGATCGCATTGTACTGGGCCGCAAGCCCGATCTTCGCGGTGGCGACGCGCACGATCGGCAGGAACTTCTCCGTCAGAGGCTTGCGTGTCGCTTTGCGAAAGTAGTCGGTGGCCGACGTTTCGCCGCCGGTCAGGATCTGCTTGGCGTCTTGCACGCTCATCGACTTCACGGCCTCGACAAGCAGCGTCTTGGCCTTCGGGACAGCCGCTTCGGCCGCTCGATTCATCGCCAACTCGAGCGCCTGTGTCTGTTCTTGCAGGCCCAGCGTGTCCAACGCCTTGCGACTCTTCTCCAAACCTCCGGGCAACGGAATCCTCGCGCGCTTGTTGCCAAGATCGCGACTCATCTGCTGAGGCGATGCGCTTTCGAGGCTGACTCGCGTACGTGACACCCTTCGAAATGGTCGTTGACCAACCCCATCGCTTGCATGAACGCATAGCAGGTTGTGGGCCCGACAAAACTCCAGCCACGACGCTTGAGGTCTTTCGACATTGCCATCGATTCGGTCGACTTGGTGAGCGCCATTACCGCCGCGTACGTAACGCGCGCCGGACGAGATTCGGGTGCCGGCTCGAAACGCCAGAAATAGTCAGCCAGCGACCCGAACTCCGCAGCCAGCTCGCAGGCTCGACGGGCATTGTTGATAGTCGACTCGATCTTGCCGCGATGGCGGACGATCGAGGCATCCTGCAACAGCGCCTCGACATGTTTGGGCGTGAACCGCGCCACCTGCTCGAACTCGAAGCCCGCGAATCCGCGGCGGAAGTTTTCGCGCTTTCTCAGGATGGTCAACCAACTCAGTCCGGACTGGAACCCTTCGAGGCAGATCTTCTCGAAGAGGCGGCGATCATCCGTTACCGGAAATCCCCACTCGGTGTCGTGATAGGCACGATAGTCGTCGCTCGCAGCGCACCAAGCGCAGCGGAGCGTGCCGTCGTCGGCACGAATCAAACCATTCGATTCCGAGCTCATGCGGGGTGCGAGTCTCGGCTCGGCAGGGAAAGGCGTCAAGCTGCGGCCGGTCGCCGCGCCATCGGTGTGCGAACCGTTGGGAAACATGGCGCGTTGCTCGAAGAGTGAACGCTCGCGGGGCTCTGGCCTGGTCTGCATGGCCCTGAGCTTTCTTTGATCGGGATGGCGGAGATCCGCCCGACTCGGTGTCTTTCCAGGTGAGGGCGAGACGGACGCTGGCCCCCAAAAGCAGGAAGGAAGCCGCCGTGAGTCACGAGCATCCAAACTTGGCCGCCACTTCCCCGTTACATGACGCGGGGGTTGACCGGCCGGCCAGGCCCGAAGCACTCTCCCTTCCACCGGCAGTGGCACGGGGAGGCGAGCCGATGACCGATCCAGGTGATGTAACGGTCTTGCTGAAGGCATTCGGTGGTGGTGACCACGACGCGCTCAATCGGTTGGTGGAGTTGGTCTACGACGATCTGCGTCGGATCGCGCATCGGCACCTAAGGCACAACCGCGATCACGGTCAGTTCGAGACGACCGGGCTCGTGCATGAGGCGTATTTGCGATTGATCGATCAAACCCGCGCGACATTCGAGGATCGGGGGCACTTCTTCGCGGTCGCAGCGCTGGCGATGAGGCAGATCCTGGTGAACGCCGCACGGCAGCAGTCGGCGCTGAAGCGCGGAGGGGTCAATCAACCGGTCACACTCGAGGAGGATCGGCTGGCGATCGATGCGCACGCAGAACGGTTGCTGGCGATCGATGAGGCGCTGTTGAAACTCGCCAACGTCGATCAGCGCCTCGTGCAGATCGTGGAGTGCCGCGTGTTCGCAGGACTCGGCGACGCCGAGATCGCTGCGGCGCTGAATATTTCGGAACGAACGGTGCAGCGCGACTGGGTTCGCGCGCGCGCTTGGTTGGCCTTGATGCTCGGCGAGGGAAAGACGCCCGAGCTGTAGCAACTCGAACACTCGTCACGACTCACTCAAACGAACCGGCGCAACTCGGCGGTGACCATCGGTCACGTGCGTAGGAGCTGTTGCGCCATACGGAGGACACGATGTACCTGACCCGAATCGAGAAACTCTGTCTGACCCTGTTGAGCTTGACCGCGTTGGCGACGAGCGGCTGCTCCTTGGCTCCGGCTGCGGCCGTGCAACGCGATCCGTCGCAGTTCCCTGAGATCGAGCGCGGTCGTTATCTGGTGACCGTCTCCGGCTGCAACGATTGCCATACCCCGCTGAAGCTGACACCGAACGGCCCGGTCCCCGACGAATCGCGATTGCTCAGCGGTCATCCCGAGAACTTCAAGCTCGGACCGGCGCCGAAACTCGAGAGCGGTTGGATGTTCGTGGGTGCCGACACCATGACGGCGTTCGTCGGACCTTGGGGCGTGAGTTACGCGCGCAATATCACGTCGGACACCGAGACCGGGATCGGCTGGATGCCGCTGGAGATGTTCGTGCAGAGCATGCGCACTGGAAAACATTTCGGCGCCGGCCGACCGATCCTGCCACCGATGCCGGTTCAGAACTTCAAGTACTTCACGGATGAAGACCTGAAGGCGATTCACGCCTACCTGCTCTCGACCAAGCCGGTGAAAAACCACGTGCCAGAGTCGGTTCCCGCAGCGCCCTGAGATTGACCACTTCGCCTACGGCGTGCCGTTGGACGGAGTGCCGCGACCAACCCGATGTGCAAGCGCACCGGGTTGGTTGGCAGGCTAGGCTGGGCCTCGAGGCTCGGCCTGGCCTGCACGCGTCGCACGTCGACCCGATCCATCACCGACAAGTCAGGCGGTACCTGCAAACAGCGCGCGGTAGTCGATCGAAGGCGCCTTCACGTGCGCTGCCAGCGCCACGTAGCGGCGTGCCAGCGCATCTTTGCCAAGGCCGAGGACCGTGCCCACCAGGCCGATCGCGTCCACGGCGTCCTGCGGCTGAAGCCGATCGAGCACTCGCTTGAAAATCGATTCCTCCAGCACATTGAATGCCGTTTGTACTTCGCGCAGGTCGAATCCGGCCGTGAACCTTTCCTCGGCCACTTGCTCTGCATAGCGGAGCATCGCCGTGGCATTGCGGGTGTGCATGCTGTCGCGCGCCAAGTCGAGTAGTGCACCAAGTCGCGCGCGAAGCGGCTCGTCGCCGTCGGCTTCGTAGTGCGCGAGATGACTGCGGCCTACGGCGGTCAAGGCTTCCCGCAGGATCGACTCACGTTCTTGACTCAACAACTCGTAGATTGTCATGGTGAACTCCAGACTTTGAGGAAACGAGTGTCGTCGCGTCGCCGGAGTGCCTCAAACGACAAATGCCTGTTGACAGCCACTGTCTACACGTCGCGCGTGGTCTCGGGCGGATGAATCTGCGCCAGGATCTTCATCGGGCCTTGGCAGCGCGGGCACGGCAGCACGTCGATTTCAAACACTCGGCGCATCAACTCGGCCCACGAGTAGTAGCGCTGGTTAACGCTGCTGGTTCTCGCAAGGCCTGCCGGCGTCGAGGACGCGGACTTGGAAGCCGGAGCGTTTGACGAGGTGTGCTTCTGCACGCACGGCGTTGCAGCTACTTGGGCATCATCCGGCTGCGGCACGATGCGTCCGCGTCCCGGGGCGCCAGGCGCCAGCACACCGTGGTAGCGGACCAGATGAACGCGTGGTGCAGGAATCAACGCGGCTAGCTTGGCAATGAATTCGACGGGTTCGAACACGATGTGCGTCGTGCCATCACGCCAACGCTTCTTCAGTCGATACAAGAGCCGCCCATCGTCGAGTGCAGATAGCCGCGAGGCTGCAATCGCAGTCCGCGCGACGTAGCGGCACAGCCGCTCGAGCCGCTGCCGATCGCGCGCCACAAGCGCCACGCCCGCGTGCAGACCCAAGCCCGCGATGTCGGTGCAGCGTGGCTGCAGACGCGGAAGCCTCCACAAACCCCTGGTGCCTCGGCCGCGTGTCAGGGCGATTCGGCTACCGTGCCGATCGGTCCTTTCGAAGCAACGAAAGCACCTGCTCATACGATGCCAAGTTGTTCTGCCCGGGGTCGATCAGTACCTTGCTCGGCTTGCCCTGGATCGGAATGTCGATCCGCAACTCGGGCTGATTCATCACGACGAGCTTGACGGTGCGCGAACCTCCCGATGACTCGAGCACGATCGGGATGATCAGTTTCTTGAGCGGACTTCGGCTTTGCTGCAACGCCAAACTCAATTGCCACGATCGATCGCCCTGCTGCTCCAACTGGTAGGTGTACTTGACGTGTGGAATTCCTGGCTCGCGAATCCATTGCTGCACAAACCAACCCCAATCCTCTCCCATGACGCTGGTGAGCACCGCGCTGAAATCGTCCGTGGTGGCCGGGCCGGTGTCGGCAAGCTCTAGAAACCGTGCGAGCACCTTGCCGAATCGCTCCTCACCAATCGTGGTGCGTAGCATGTGCAGTACCAACGGACCACGGTTGTAGAGCTGATTGATGCGCTGTATCCACGCAATTTCACCGCGAATCAGGTTGGCGCCTTGGATCGTTCCGAGATCCGAGACGAAATCGGCGGAACCGCGCCACTGGCTTAGCATCTCGCGGAAATCAAGGAACAGTGTTGGATCGGCATCCAGAGTCTGAAGCACTCGACCGATCGCCATCCCGGAGGCGTACTCGGCGAAAGACTCGGTGAGCCAGTTGTCGTAATACCCGTTGGCCGGCCAGGCGCGATGACCAAACCACTGGTGCGCTACCTCGTGTGCGATCAGCGCGTTAACGCCGTGCCAGCCTGCGGTGTAGTTGCCTTGGGTGGTCGGCTGTGTCAGCACGATGAGGCCGGCCGGGCTGATTCCGTAGAGGCTGTAGTGGTTCACTCCCACCAGGTCCAACTCCTTGAATGGAAACGGGCCGAACCGCCTGGCGTAAATCAGCGCGAAGGTTGCGGCTTTCCTCGCCAGCGCTTGCAGGTCGCTGTCACGCGCCACGTCGTAGTCGTAGACGTTGACGGTCAGGTCGCCGATCGAGGCCGTCGCGGTTTGGAACTTTCCGGCGTAGACGGCCAGCGACCAGACGGGAACATCGCTGCGTGATTCGAGAAAGTAACGCCCCGCCTCCTCGCGTCTCGAGATGGTGTCACCCGAGGCAACCGGCATAAACGGCTCACTTGTTGCGATCGACATTTCGAAAGTCATGCGCATCGCACCCCATTGCCTCGGCTGCGGAAACCAATCGACCGTGTAGAGGTCGAAGTAGTCGTCGTATCGTTTGCCATCAGGCCCCGTGAAGAAATCCCCCTCGGTATCGACGCTGAGCTGCAGCTCTTGGCCCCGTGCCGTGGGCTTGCCCAGATCGATCAGCAACTGACCATAGCGATGAGAAAAGCTGAGTTCGTTCCCGGCCTGGTCACTGATTCGCGTCACGTGCAGCGCCTTCTTGTTCGAGTCCCAGCGCGCGGTCTTGGGGTCACGATTGCTGAGCAGCGAAAACCCCAGCGCCCGAATGCGGTCCTGCTCAATCCTCACGGTGAGCACGCTGCGGACCGTGCCCGATCTGTTATCCACCGTGTCGATCGCGAACTTGCCATGCACCAGACTGAAGGGGCGGGGAATCTGCATCGCCGAACCAGCGATCGATTGCCGGCTGATCTCGTTCCAAAACCGAAGTTCGATCCCCGGGAATTTGCGAAACGAGGTCAAGGTTTCGGTGTAGTCGCGTATCCCGTCGTACTCGTACCCCACATCGAGTCGGCCACCTTGAACTTCGGCAAAGACATACTCTCCTCGGCCGTTGCGGCGTGCTTGTGCAATCGCAAAGTCGGGGCCGCGCTGATCGAGCTCGACTCCATTCAGAAACTGCCGGTAGTACCGAGTGGCACTGTCTGTGAGCACAGCACTCGGTTCCAACTTCCAGATGGCCCCGACAGCCTCACTCACACCAATCAGCGCGAATCGGTTGAAGTTGTCCCACGTCGCTTTGTCGCTGTGTGGGAGCGCCTTCGCGACACGATCGAGGTTGCCGGAAAACACGATCAGATCGTTGGGGTCGTCGCACCGGTAACGGTATGTGCCGCGACCTTCAAACAGCGCGCCATTCGGTTCACCAAGCGGGTCTAGCAGTGGCCAGAGCGTTCCGGCTTGCACTTCGAACGTCATCCGGCCGATCACGATGTTCGTGTTCGAGAGCGCGACCCCCTGAGGTGCCGGGGTCAGCGATCGGTACTGCTGGAACGGATCGCTGGTGGCCGCGGCGTTCGAAGCAGGGAGTCCCAGCAAGATGGCAATGCTGACCAACAGGCGCATGACGCCCCCCCCTTTCGCAGTCGGTTGCTTTGGTTGGCAGAGGATAAGCGGAAGCGAATCGCGGCAGAAGTGTTTTTCCGCAAGCACGGCACTGCTGGAGTGGCCCGTGAGGCAGCCGGCCTCTCGGCCTAGAGGACCTGGCGACACTCCGAGCCGATGTCGTGGCGCACGTGGCTTGGCACCATCCGGCGAGCGCCCAGTTGGGAATGCTGTCGTCGGCGCGCCCGCCGGAGAGGATCTCGGCACACGCGATGTTTTTCGGCGAAGCGATCGCGAGCGCGTTCGACCTGTATCCGCTCGGGAAACTCTCGGCGCTCGCCCCGGGTCGTAGTTCGTTTCGACACAGGCACCGATCATGGCCGAAGCGTGGGGCGTTCTCTACAGATCGTCGGTGACCCTGCCCGGCTGCAGACAATCGCTGTTTCGTGCGGACGGGCAGACTCGCCTACCAACCCGGCCCGTAGTGGACAGACGCAGATCACACAAGACGAGAAACGACGAAGGCGTGGCCGATCAGCTCGCCACGCTGCTGATGATCGGCTCCACACCAGTCGAGAACGCGATCGTCTCGGGCGCCAACTCGTTCACCGCGCTCAGCGCACATCAAGGTAGTGCTGTTGAGCTCGCGTACTGGGACGAAGAAGGCTCGCGCGTGAAACGTCGGCGCGCGAGCCGTGCAGAGTTTTCACAATCCTGCGGAAGATGGCGTTCGAAAGAAGCGGTGCGAATCGTCTCGCACCGCTCACCGACTTCACGTCGAACGAGGATCAGGCGCCCTTGCGCAGCGACTTCACCATTTGCTCGAAGGCACTGCGCTGTGCGACCAGTGTCGCTTCGGGTCCGGTGAACTTGAAGAACCAGTTGGCGTCCGGCCCCTCGGCAATCGCGCCCAGCAACATCCCCTTCTCTATCTCCTTGGCGGCGGCGCCGCCCATCGGCATGCCACCCGAGTACCTTCCGGTCACCTCGACCATCAACACCGTGACATCGCCAACCTTCAGCGACGTGGTCTTGGCGGTTGTTGGTTGCCCGTTGGGTTGCGTGAACTGCGACGCCCATCGTTCGGCGTTCGACTCGGGCGATCCTCCTTGGTTCGGGCCGAAGTAGAAGACGATGCACTCGCCATCCCCACCCGGGCCTGATACGCGGTACTGCGCACGTCGCATCGACGAGGACGGCTGTTCAGAGACCCAACCTTGCGGCGCGGTCCACACCATTCCTGTTGCTCCGGTACCGCTCCCCTCCGGGGGCGCGACGATTTGACCGGCACCCATCGCTCCGGCACCCGAGTTCGAGCCGCCTGCTTCGATCGGCGGATGACCGGGAGGGAGTTGGGAAGGATCGCGGGTTTGATCCTCGGAAAGCGGCGGCGCCGCGGCTTGCGAGGAAGGACGGGTCACCGCGGGGTTGTTGACCGGAGGCGGGGTGACGTTGTTGCCGCCACACGAAGCCAGCACAACGGAAAGGACGGCGATCGAGGTGAGTTTCAATCCAAGATTGGCGGTCACGGCTTTCTCCTGAGGTACACGCGTTCGGTTCGCGGACGCCCTAATTACCGGTCTTCATCTCGCCGCGCAAGAGACTGGTGAGCTGCTCACCGTTGGCGAAGACTTTGACCTGCGAGGCCGCGCGAAGTTTGGCGGCCCATTCCTCCACGCTCTTGGTGCGTTTCTCGTCGAGCAAGCGGCGCGCGATCGTCGCCTTGACCTCGTCGTAGGGTCGCGCGGCGGCGGGCACCAGGTCCTTCACGAAGAGCGCGAAATACGGTGGTTGTGCGTCGCCGTAGAAACGGAAGTCTCCGGGCCGGGCACCGGTGAGCGCCTTCTTCAGCGGCTCGGGCATCGTCTCGACGATCAGCAGATCGCCGCTCGCGCCGAAAACGCTGCCCGCCATCACAGGGTCGGCCTGGCCGTCGGCATTGGCGCGCATCCAGCGCAGGTCCGCTCCTTGGCGGAGTTTCGCGAGGGCGGCCTCGGCATCGGCGCGTTTCAGAAACGCCAGATACTCCAGACGGATCATTGCTTGTGTCGAGTATTCCTTGGCATGAGCTTTCTGGAACTCCTTCACTTCCGACTCTTCCAACTTCAGGCTCGGGTCGATGACTTTTCTTACGAACGCGCCAAACACAAGGCCGTCTCGTTCGTCTCGCTTCTCGGCACGGAAGCTCTCGGTTTGATCGAGCTTCAAGCGGCGCGCTTCCTTGATGACGACGCGACGGGTGAGAATGTCATCCAGCATCTCGCCCTTGCGGATGTTGATCTTTTTCTTGGTGACCGCTTCGTCCACGCCGTGGAAGAACTTCTTCTTGAGGTTGTCGGCCAGATCGGCAATGGTCACCGGGTCTTCGCCCTTGATCGTCGCCAAGACGCGCTTGTCGGCGGCGAGTTTGTCGAATCCAGGCTTGGCCGATTCGAAGTCCAGGCTGTCGAGCAACTTCTTGTCGATTTGTGTGTATTGCTGTCGCAGCGATGCCGTGTAGTTCTCGATCGAGGTCCCGCGCTGGCGATCGAGCACCACCTGTTCGATCTGCTTGCGCGCGGCAGGATCGTCGGGGTAAACCAGCTCGACCAGCTTGACGATCGTGAACTTGGTATCGAGCTTGATGGGCGGCGTTACCTCGCCCGGTTTGAGCTTCATGACAGCTGGCCCGATGCTCGGGAGTAGCGCACTGGGCTTCACCGATTGCTCATCGATTCCATGCGTTAGCCGACCGGCAGTCACCATTTCCGCTACCGCGGCCTCGAACGGTTTGCCGGCTTGGAGCCGCGAGCTCAAGTCCCTTTGCAAGGCCTCCGTTTCCAACAGCACCGATCTGAGCTTGAGCTGCTTGACCTCTTCTTTGTAGAGACGTTGGACCGTCGCGGCATCAGCCACGGTGATCGCTTCACCGTAGCGGCGGAACAATGCCGTACGCAGCGCGTCGCGTTCGAACACGCCGAGCAGCTTTGCAATCTCGGGAAGATCGGCCAGGCCGATCCGCTCGGCCTCCTGCACGATCAGCTTGGTGTTGATCAGGCGCGTCAGCAGGTCGGCCGGATCGCGCTTGGCGATTGGAGCGTTGGGCTGTTCGACCGCCGCATGCACCGAGTACATCTCGGCCTTGAACTCTTGCAGGGTGATCGGTTCACCGTTGACGCTGGCGACCGCTTGCTGTCCATCGATGACAGGCAGCGTGGTTGGGGCAGCAAGACCCGATACCCCGGCAAGCGTCAGGCTCAGGCAGATCAATGGACGGCGGAGGTCGTTCATGGCGTCCTTTCAGGAGTCAGCGTCACAGTGCCTCGCCGCGACCAGGCCGGCAACAGTGGCAAGTCATCCAGCAGATTGACCTAGGACAAGGAAATCGGACCGAAACCGTTTGCAGGGGCTAACGCGCCTTCGCTACGGTCGGTGCCTTGCTCTTGGCTTGCGCCAGCATGCGCTCGATCACGGCACCGGCCAGACCTGAACTCAGGCCCTGGGCGGTGTGGACTCGGCCCGCATCGAAGAACACGACGTTCTCGTCGCCGAAGCGACGGCTCCGCGATGACCAAACCACCTGACGAGCTTCGGTATCGACCGCTTGAACCGAGAAGGCGACGACCGGTCCTCCCGGTGTGCCGGAGGCGTCTTGGTATTCGATCACGGTGCCGATCAACACCAGATCGACGTCCAAGAACGCACGGAGCAGGTCGATCTGCGCCAGCGACAGACCACCCTGTTGGATCGTTCGTGTTTCCAACAATGCCTCACGCACCAAACCAGGTTCGACAACGCTCAGTGTTGTCGTGCGCGACAACTGACGAAGCAGTTGTAACGCCACCAACTCCCCGGCCTCTTTGCGAGTGCTTTGATTGGCGAACGACAACACGGCAACGCGCTGCGCGGTGCCGGCCTGAATCGTCGACTGAGAGGCGCGATAAACGCTTCGCGGTGGAAAGCGGCGCCTCGCTGGTCCCGCGTACTGGCTCGGGGTCCCTTTGCGAGCAACAGCATCAGCGAGTGCAGCCGTCGCCCGCGCCAACAGCACGCGCGGATCGGTGACCAACTTCATTCCCAGGATTCCAGGTTGTTCGTCGCCGGCCAGCGTCACGCTTTCCATCCACAGGATGCGCGGATTCTCTCCGGTCGAAACCAGCCGGGCGGTCAGTGAAATCCGCGGCGGATAGATCTCGTCGTACTCATCGAGCGAGGTAAGCATTACCGCGGCGACATTCGCTTCTTGAAAGAAGGCGCGCCCCATTTCCTTCGACAAGCCGCCGGTGTAACGCATGCGGTGGCGTTCCATCACTTGGCGCAGTTGCGAATCTTCCAACAGTCTGACGCCCCGCGCCGTCATCTGGCGTTGCAGCGTCTCGCCGATCTCGCGCATGGGGGCGAGTTCACCGGTCAGGTTTTGCAGTGGAAGAAAGGCAATCGCATCGCGACGATCGGCGCGTGGCAGCGGGCCCTGACGCCCACTGGCACAGCCGACGACGCTCAAGAACAGCAGCAACACCACGCCCCATCCGGTTCGTAACGTGCGCGGTTCGCGCTGTCGATGATCAACACACCTAGGCACCGCTGTCCCTCGGGAGTACAGGCTTGCTACTTCTTCTTGAACAGCTTGTCGAGCAAGTCCTCGACGGCCTTCTCGGTAACCTCATCCATCGGTTGGCCGCCGCCGCCGAAGAGTCGCGCGGATGCGGTGACGCCCCCCTGCGTCGACGATGCGGTCCATACGACCTTGCCCGACTGCGCCTCCAGCATCTTCAGGCTGACCGAGATCACATTCGATGAGGTCGAGCCCGATCGAACTTCGCCATACTCGAGCACGGTGCCGGTGATCACGACGTCGGCCTGTACGATCTTTGCCAGTGCCACCGCTTCCTCGGAGGTCGGGGCGATCGGGTTGGCGACGTTGGCGCGCGCGCTTCCACGCGCGACCTCACCCGGCGGCAACACGTACAGCCCACCGCCGGCTTGCAGCATTGTCATGAAGACGTCGCGAGTTCGATCGGCCGCGTTGGGGTTGGGCGTCAGGTTGGCGAACGGCAGCACGGCTACCGTCTGAGCCAGGCTGAAATCCATGTTGGGGTCGTGGTAGGTGACCTTCGAGGCACGACCCGACGCGCAGCCCAGCATCGTCACGACGGCCAGTAACAAGGGCCAGCGGCTCCACATTCTTTGTTCGCTCATGGCGTTCGTCCCTCAGCGGCGCGAGCTAGAAGGCAACCCGCAAAGTCCCACTCAGAATCTCGGTATCGATCCGTTGTGGGGTCGAGTCCAATCGTTGTGAGAAATATGCTACGTCCAGAAAAGCCCTTTTGGAGATGTCCCAGCGCAAGCTCGGCCCGACCGTGCGCTCCGTGGCATCAAACTCGGATCGCACGCTTTCGGTGTAGCTGAAGTTGAAATGCAGGGTTCCGTCAGGGAACGGCACCCAACTCAGCGTGTAGTTGTTGATGTCGCGCTCCAGCTCACCCTCGCGCCGCTCCAGCCGGTACGACCCAAACAGGTACAGCGTGGAGAGCGGACGCACCGCCACGTTGATCTCGCGAGCGCTCACCAACTGCGGGCGGACACGGGGTGTTGGGCCCGCGGCCAGTGCGTCCTCCGATTTCTGGTAGCTCAGGTTGACCGTCAGCTTGGGATTGGGGGCGAGCGTTGCCGTGGCGTTGATCTGGGTGCTCTCGACCCGCGGGAGTCCCTCGACCGCGGTGTAACCCTTTCCCAGGCCCACGTTGACATCGATCCCACGGTAGAGCTCGGCGTTGGTGTTCAAGAGCACCGAATTCTGCTTGGTCTGCAGCCCCGCAATCCGTTCGTCACGCCCGCTGAACACAAGGCTCTCGCGCAGCGCCGGCAGCGGAATGGCAGAGACGGCAGCGGTGTACACGTAGGCCGCACGCGAGCCGTCGCTCTGACGGCCCACCTCGCGTGCGATGCGCGCACTGACCGAGTAGATATCGTTGAAGGCGTGGGCCAACGAGAAGCCGTTGGACCAAAGGTATCGCGCTCGCGCCGGTCCCGGCTTGTTGTACAGGTAGCTGAACTCGTGATGGAGCGACGGCGTGTCGAGGATTCGAGTCCGCACGTCCAGGTTGTAGTTATGCGATGTCGAGCGAATCGACCCACGCACATCCGCGGCGTTCCTGCGCAACTCGGCCTGAAGCTCGGTGACGAAGATGTCGGGGAACAAGCCGCGGGGATCGTTCGCCAACGGCGCGACGACCAGCTTTACGTACCGCGTCACAACCGTGGCGAAGCGGATCTCGAAGCGGCGCTGGATCGGGTCGAAGTTGGCGCCGTTGGAGGCGGTCACGACGTCGCGGCGAACCCAGCGCAGGTTGTCGATGCTGGTGTACACCTCCCAGACGAACGTATCGGCCACATCCGGGAGTGTCAGTTCACGATCGACGGTCACCTGCAGCGTGTTGACCTCGGTGTCGCCCCCGAAGTCGATTCCGAAGTTCCTCAGCCGGCGGTCACCGCTGAGTGGTTCGAAGCCAAGGTCGATCCCGCTGCTGACGGTCAGGTTCTCGTCGACCAAGCTCGGTGTCGACGCCAGGGCGCCATCAGTTGGTATGTCGTCCAAAGACGAGAGACCGTCGGCGACGAGCAAGATCGGAAATCGCACTTCTCCATCGACGGCGATCTCGGTGCGAGCGGCGCGATACGAAACCTCGTAGTTGGAATTCACCGCCAGCCGTCGATCGAGAAATGTGTCGGAATACGTGATGCGAGCGCTGTGATTGACCGAGTGGATGTCGGTTTGGTCGAGTCGATCGGTTCGCTCGTTGAGCGATCCGCGATACTGCAGTCGTAGCGACTCGATCGGACTGTACTGCGAGGTGAGCTGCAGCAGGTCGGCGCTGCTATCGGTTAGAAGCCGCGTGGAGTCGTAGTCGTTGGTGTGAAAGTACTGCAATCGCCAGGTCGGAAGGCCCACCGGGAACCAGCCGAGGGTGGCGTTGAAAGTCTCACGGATCTGCTTTGTCGTCTCTCGATCGATCGGTTTGATCCGTTGCTCATTGCGGTCGAACGAGACGTCCGCCACATAGAAGGGAGTGCGCAGTGTCAGCCCGATGTAGGGACGTGTGCGCCGGCTATCGGTGTCGAACCCTTCCGGTTCGAGTTGCGTGTCGTTGCGTTCGAAAAAGCCGCCAATGCGAAAGCGCAGGTTGGGCCATAGCCGCTTGTTGAAACCGAAACTGTAGCGCTGGAGCAGCGAGTCGAACTGCGCCTCCCGCGCCTCCTGGTCGGCGGGCGTTGTCGTGACATTGACGCGTGATGCCCCCAACTCGAAGTAGCCGTCGATGCTGTCGACGCCCTGCGCGGCAGCCAACGGCGACGCGAGGATCGCAGCAGCGGCAAGACCGATGGCGCCGACCCGACGCATGACCGTTGCTAGCGCTCGCCGGCAACGACGATGGCGTACGGCTCGATCCCCACATCGATCGTCGCACTCGCCCGTTTGCTAACCAAAGGCACGATCTGAACCTGCCCTTCTCGCGGCAACACCAGCAGCAGGCTGTTGCTCTCGCCGTCGATCGCCATGAAACCGATGTCCTGGCTCACCCGAATGTTATCGACTGGGAGGAAAGACTGCGGGTCGTATAGGTCAATCGCGTCGGCGTTGCGCCTGGCTATAAAGAATCGATCGGTTTGTAGATCGACCTTGAGCGCGGTGACCTCCGACCCCACGTAGACGCGACGCAGCACGGTCAGCGAGTTGGTGTCCAAAACCGTCACATAAGGAGAGGCGCGGTGTACCACATAGAGTCGGTCGCCCCGGCGATTGAACTCCCCGCGGAACGGGTTCGCCTCGGTCACGATGCTTCGGGCAACGGCGGCACGGGGAATATCGATCACGGAGATGTCATTGCCGGCGCCGTTGAACACGAAGGCGCGACGCCCGGTGGGATCGATGACCAGATCGTGCGGCCCTTCGCCGACGTTAAGTCGCCCGGTCTCCAGCAAAGATCGCGCGTCGATGATGCTGACCGTATTCGACCCGGCGTTGGCGGAAAGCAGCGTGTTGCCGTCGGAGGAGAGCACAAGCTCCTCGGGGCTGTCGCCGCCTATCAAGGTGAGCCGCTCGATCACGCGGCCTTCGATCAGGTCGATGACTTCCACCGAGTCGTCACCGCTGCAAGCCACGTACGCGCGGCGGCGGGCCTGGTCGACCACCAAACCGCGAGGCGCCTTCCCGGTCGCGATCGTCTGCACCACATGCCCCGAGCGTTTGTCGAACTGAACGACAGCGTTGGATCCCTGTGCGGAAGCCAGCGCGATCAGGCCGGCAGGCAGGCGATCCGGAATCGCTGCGGTGAACTCGGGATGAAAAACAAAATCCTCGCCAATCGAACGGCGCGCATCCAGCGACAGGGTCAGCACCAGCGCGCGACGCTGTTGGACCTCGAACGAAACATCGACACTCCGTGCACCCTCTGACGACTCGATTGCTACCTCCAGACCGACGTAACGCCCCTGGGGCAATGAGCCGCTTGCCACGAGTCGCTCGCGCGACGCCGGTGAGCTGCCGACGAGCGTGGTGAGTGTCAACGGCTGCATCGTTCCGTCGTCACGCTTGGCGGCGATGCGGCTGAATCGAAGAGCCGAGCGTGTCGCTTCCGGTGGAAGCGGCGCGAGGTAGAGAGAGAGGGCTCCCTCGTCTTCCAACACCAAACTGGTGGAGGGCGCCCTGACACCCGCACAACCGATCCAGCCGGCGCACGCGATTCCCAGGACCAATATGGCTAGCCGCGTCACGGGAGACCTCGATGCCGCAACCGCGGCGCCTTAGGCTAGTTCAACTGCGGCAATCACTGGTGCCGAATCGTGACCGCGGTTTGACCACAAAGAAACGGGGGGCTGGCACATGTCAGCCCCCCGAAGTAGTGCTCGGCAAAACGGTTGCTCAGGCCGCGCGAATCAGTCCTTGGCGTGGCACTTGTTGCAAAGCACGCGTTGATAGGTTGCAAACTTGGTTTCCGGGTAATCGTAGTAGCCGGCCTTCATTTCGGCGTAGGTGCGCCCTTGCGACCACTTCGAATCCTGCGCGGCGACGACCGCTGCATCGGTACCTGGCCAACTGCCGGCAACCAGAATCAACTCGCCTTCCATGTTCCAGCGCAGACCTTCGACGAAGCCGGTGGCGTGCGCGCGATGGCAGGACAGGCAGGCAACTTGATCGTTGACGGCCGGACCGCCGAGCTGACTGTTGTTGTTCTTGGCGTGCGCCGCGAGTGCGCTGTAGGCCTGGCCCGAATTCTCGATGAACGGAACCAGCGACAGGTACGCGTCGGTGGTGGTGCCGGTCATGTTGCCCGAGCCACGATACTGGTCGTACACGCTCTTGATGCTGGAGCCAAAATTCTCATCGATCGGATGCACGTAGTTGCCATCGCTGTGCATGCCGGGGTGACACGTTCCACACCAGTTGCCCCACGACTCATGACCGCTAGCGGTAACCGAACCGTACGCGACGCGCGTTTGCGTGACGGCTTCGGTGCGGTTGTAGGTTGCCGGTGCGACGGCCGACGGTACGCCGTTGAAGGTCACGCCGTCCACGGTGTAACCGGCGCCGGCCAGCAGGCGGTACACACCCACGGCTTCGCCAGCCGCCGGGGTCGGGCTGTTGTCGTACGAGCCGGACGCGATGATCGGACCACCGACTTTGGAGACGGTGCCGTTGTTCAGGCGGCGATACTGACCATGCGGGTCATGGCAACTGACGCAACTGAGCTGCGCGCTCGGGAAGGTTCCGCCCGGTGCGGTGGCGTTATCCGGATCGACGACGTAGCCGTAGTCGGCAGCGATGATGTTGTGGCCGTGAGTTTGACCTGCCTCGGTGATGGTGTTGCCGCGAAGCACGTAGGTGAAGGTCTTCTTCAGCCAACCAAAGTCTCCACCTGGGTTGCGCTGCAGCGGCGCCTGTCCCGGGCCCAACTTCGTATCGACGGTCGACACGTGATAACTGCTCGGACCGGTGTCATTCGCGTTCTGGTGGCAGGACAGGCAGGTCGAACTTTGGTCGCTGCCCACCAATAGGTATGTTCCGTTGGGGTTCGGCGAATGCATGCTGTGACAACCGCCGCATTCAGCCACGCCGCCCGAATGGAACGCGTAGGAAGTAGAGCTCAGTCCCGCTAGTGCCAACGCCGCTGTGAAGACTGCTGCAACCGCTTTTGCCGTTCTCATGGTCCTAAGCCTCCTTGGTGCTCTCCGGCTACCCGGCCTGTCTCGTCTCTGTGTGCCGCCCCGCCTCTGGAGGGGTTTGCCGTGTCGGAGGAACTGGTTCGATGCAGAGTGTTCTACGTTTAGGTCCTAATTCCAATTGCGCTTGGTCAAGCAAGAGTGTCTCGATGTGCGACACCTCCCTTCATTGGTACGTCACGGTGAATACCGAAACTCCCCGGCTTCGGGCTTGGGTCACGAACAGCTTGCCCGACTTCACATAGGTCAACTGATTGGGAACGATCAGGTTCTCGGGGCGGATTCCCCTCGCTCCGAACTCTCGGACGAAGCGGAACTCCGAGTCGAAAACCATCACGACGCTTCGCAGTTTGTCGGCCACGAAGATGTTGCCGTGGCCGTCACCCGTGATTCCGGCGGTGATTCCGAACATCCCCGGCCCAGATCCCGACCTGCCGAACGAGCTGACGGACCCGTCGGGCGCCATGACGAACGCTCTGAACATCACCGGAATGGTGAACAGCAGATTTCCCGATGGGTCGACGTCCACGCCGAAGATCTCTGTGTCGGGGCGATGCGTGTCATCGACGCCGGCGAGTTTTCCCAGGTCGTAGCTTTTCTCGACCGAACCGCCGCGATCGGCGCTGACCGCCCACATCTGTCGCGTGCTGACCAGCAAGAGCTTCCCGTCGCGATAGAACATTCGGCTGGGCGAGAACCCTGCGAACTCCTCGGGGAGGTGGGTCAGTGCCAATTGCGCCTTTGGCTCGCCGCGATAATTGCACCGAAGTACGAACGCTTCCGGTTCGCTCCCATTGACTTGGCCCGAATCGGAGAGGATGAAGAGGTCGCCGTCTTCGTCGACAACCAGGTCTCGAATATTCCCCAGGTCGGTGTCGTTACCGAAAGTGAAGATCTCCATTCCCGATGGGTTGAAGACCCGCACTGCGTTTCCCTCGATCACGTAAAGCTCATCGTGCAGGCTGTCGCCCGAGAGCCGAACGTCGCTGAACGGCAGCACGCCGGAGAAGTTCGCCAGGTTATACAGATGGGAAACGGTCACCTGAGCGAGGCACAACGAACCGCTGCCGGCAGCCAGGGCTACCAAGCTCGCCAGTCCGCGCGCAACGCCTCTACCGTTCATGCCTTACTGTTAATGCAGCCTCCGTGCCAGAGTGGGACATTCGCTAACCTCCTTAGCATGAGTACCTTGCAACGACAGGTTGAAACCATCGACCGGACTTTGGGTGGAATCCCCAGGCCGGGCTGGGCAAATCCCCAGGTTTGGACTGGGTCTTCGCTCTTGGGCTCTTCGTGGGGGACGCAGGTTAAGCACGACGCCTACTCGAGTCCCAGCTTCTTGATCTGATAGCGCAGTGAGTCGTAGCTGATGTCTAACAACTTGGCGGCTTGGGTTTTGTTGCCGTCGGCTCGCTGCAGGGCCTGCTCGATCAGGCTCCGTTCCACAGCGTCGAGCGAAATTCCACCATCGGGAAGGGTCATCGGCAGTTGTCCCGGGTTCGTTCCGCCAACGGTGTTCACACGGGGTCGAGCGATCTCTTTGGGCAGGTTGTAGGGCAGGACGCGCTCTCCCTTCTCCAACACCACGATCCGCTCGATTACATTGCGCAGCTCGCGCACGTTTCCTGGCCAGCTATAGGCGGTCATCAGGTCGGCCGCCTCCGGCGAAAAGTCCCGCAGTGATGTTCTCTGGTAGCGCATCGAGAAATGCTCCAAGAAATGGTGGGCCAACAACATCACGTCGCCGGGTCGTTCGCGCAGCGGTGGGATCTGCAAGGCAAACGCGTTGAGCCGATAAAGCAGATCGATACGGAAGGCGCCTTGCTCGACGGCGGTCGTCAGATCGCGATTCGTGGTGGTGATGACCGTACCTTCGAACGGGATCGTTTGACGTGCACCGATCCTGCGCACTTGACGTTCTTCCAAGACGCGGAGCAGCTTGCTTTGCAGATGCAACTGCATCTCGGCGACCTCGTCCAGCAAGATCGTTCCGCCGTAGGCTAGCTCGAACACACCCTTCTTCTCGGACTTGGCGTCGGTGAACGCGCCCTTCTCGTGCCCGAACAACTCGCTTTCGATCAATGTCTCGGGCAGCGCGGCGCAGTTGATTCCGACGAACGGCGCCTGGTTGGATCCCTCGTCACCGTGCATTCGCTCGTGAATGTAGCGCGCAAGCAGCTCCTTGCCGGTGCCGCTTTCTCCCGTAATCAGGATCACACCCACGCCTGCGTCGGCGAGGGTCGCGGCCTTCTCTTTCAACTCCAGAATCACATCGGCCGTGCCGACAAAATCGTGCTGCATCAGTTCCTGACTGACACGTCGCAGATAGTCGACCTCGCGGCGCAGTCGCCCCTTCTCGACGGCAGCCGCGATCACGAGTTGCACTTCCTCCAGGTTGAATGGTTTGGTGAGGTAGTCGGCGGCGCCGAGCTTCATTGCTTTGACCGCTGTCTCGGCGCTGTCGTCGGCTGTTAGCATCACGACTTGCCGTGCCAAGCCCTGCGCAACGACCTCTTCCAGCAGTTCGATTCCACTGCGTCCAGGCAGCTTGATGTCGAGCAACATGACATCGGGCGCAAACACTCGAGCCGCCTCGACAACGCCGGCGGGGTCCGACTCGGTGCGAACCTCGTAGCCGTCGCCGCGTAGCACGCGGGCCAACATCGAGACAATCAGGTCATCGTCATCGACCACCAGAATGCGCGCCCTCGGCTTCATGCTGCGTTGCCCTTGTCGGCCGAGCGCGCCGGGAGGCGAACGGTGAAAATGGAGCCGCCAGTGGGGTTGTCGGCGACTGTGAGTGTTCCGTCGTTCTGTTCGATGAGCTGTCGCGAGATTGCCAATCCAAGTCCCGTGCCCCCTCGCTTGGTGGTGAAAAACGGCTGAAAGATCTTGCCGGCGAAATGCTTGTCGATCCCCTTGCCGGTATCGATGATCGCGATTTCGATCGACTCGCCGCCACTCGCCGCTCCTGTTCGCACCGTGAGCGTTCCGCCATCGGGCATGGCGTCCACCGCGTTGATCATCAGATTCAGCAGCACTTGCTCGAGTTGATGCGGGTCGGCAACGGCGTGCGGTAGCGCACCGAACTGCTTGACGATCTCGATCGCCTTTCCTGGGTCCCTTCGACCCAAGCTGCTCCGCAAGTAGAACGCGAGCGTTGAATCCAGCGATGCGTTGATGTCGAGTTCGGCCGGTTGCGGCCGCGGAGGCTTGGCGAAGTTCAGGAATTCCTTCATGAGTGTTTCCAGGTGCGCGATCTCGGCGACGACCTTCTCGATCGTCAACTTGTCCTCGCCGGTCAGGTTCGCCTCTTTCGACAGGACTTCCATCGCCACCTTGATCCCGGCCATCGGGTTTTTGATCTCGTGCGCAAACCCGGCAGCAAGTTCCCCCAACACCGCCAACTGCTCGGCCCGCTGCATCTTGGTCACCTGTTCCTGCAGCGACGACGCCATCTCGTTGAAGGCTGTGGCGAGTTCGCCAACCTCGTGCGTCAGCCCCGTGACACGATGGTCGAGCTCACCAGCCTTCAACCGGCGCGTCGATTCCATCAGCGTGTACAGCGGGCGGGTATGGCCCTTGATGAAGATGACGCCCAGCACAACGGTGATGATCGGGATGCCGATGACCAACAGGTACAACACTGTTCGCTCGGCAGCGACCTCTTCTGAGGCCTGTTTACGCTGGCTCTCGAGATTGGCGCCCGTGCTTGCGATCATGTCGCTGACGCGGGTGGAGAGATCCTCGCCGATCTCGAAGGCGGTGCGGCGCTCGACCAGCCCCAGTGCCGATTCCGACTGTCGTAACAAGGCACGCAGGATAGCGGCCTCGAACGCCTCGGTCCGCTCCTTCAGTTCCGTAAGCTTCGCTTGAACCGTTGCCGTATGGTGGCAGTCGAAACAAGACTCGATCGCGTGATGCATCTCACGCGCATGCTCCGCCGCGGTTTCAGGTGCCTGCGATTGCCCCGTCTCGGAAAGCGCGAGGCTCATTTGCGCGCGATTGATCCGCAACAGGTATCGTTCCCGAAGAATTTCGATTTGATGCAGCATGACGACGTTGTCGAGCTTCGCGGTTGAGTCGTTGACGATTCGAAGCAGATAGACGCACGCCAGCAGAAACACGACGGCAAACACACTCAAACCGATGATGATCTTGAGTTTCATGCGGCGAACATCGGGCCGCCAAAGACGGGGCCGGAGGCTGCAGGGGCCCGCAGTGGTACCGACACGGGCATGGTCCCACCTCCCTTACTGCGCGATGAAGAACGCCTGGATGCGTTTGTTTTCGCGATCTGCTACGAACAGGTTCCCTTTGTCGTCCACACAGAGATCGGTGGGATAGCGCAAGAACCCCTCACGCCAACCCATGCTCGATTGCCGTCCCCGAAACGTTCCATCTTGCCCCACAGAGACGACTCCACCGCCGTTCTGATCGACGAGATACAGCTTTCCGGCATCGTCGGCGGCAATCGATACCGGGAAATCGACGTCCTCCTGCAGGCTCTCGCTCAACGCGGTGATCGCAACGGCACCAGCCTTTGCCGCGAAGACGCGGCGGCCCACGCTGTCGATCAGAAACAGATCGCCCTTCGAGTTGACCGCCAGATCGGAGAAGAACTTGGCCTCGGCCGGGAATGCCAACTCGCGCTGCAGTTTGCCATCTCGGTCCAACACCACGACGCGCGCTGCAGCCACGTCGAGTACGTACAGCTCGTCCTGCTTTCCAACGTCGATACTGCGCACCGCGGATGCGTTGGATCCCGGAAACTCGACGTAGTTTTGGAAGGCGCCGTCGGCGTCGAGCCGGGCAATTCTGCGAGTCTTGCCGTCCAGAACGTACAACTCATTCTTGGAATTGAAGGCAACGCGAATCGGGGCCGCTACCTGGGTGACGGTGAACGCCCGGCGTGCCGTGACACCGGAACCGGCATCGAATTGAAACTCCAAGAAGCGACCACCACCGGTGTCGGCCAGCACAACAAAACCACCACCACGACACGCGATCCCTTCCGGCCGGACAATCGGCACGCCGTCGATATCGCGATACGCCGCCCCCGCGACGCGCAGCTTGACGCCTTCTGCCGCTTGTATCGCCGTGAATGACACGGCGATGACGACGCCGATCGCACCTGCCGCGCTACCGAGTTTCTTGAGTGCGCGCATTCCATCACCTCTTGAGCTGTTCATGGCACTGCACGCAAAGATCGGTCTTGGTGTCGTTGTAGGACAGGTGTTTGAACGCGGAGCCGTGCGAGCGATGACAACTCAAACAGTCCAACGACAGATTCTTGTTTCGCGGGTCGATCACCTTGGCGCCAATCGGGTGCGTCGAGTGCCGTTGCCAATCGTGGCAAGTACCGCACAGATCGACGACGTTCTCGGACGCTAGCAAGTAGACGCCGTTGGAGGCGTGCCCCGAATGACACGTGGAGCATTCGCCGTCCGCCACCGGTGGGTGCGGCGTGACCGACTTGACCTGGCGCTTCACCGCATCGCGATGACAGCTCCCACACAACACCGCTTCCGGCTGCTTCAACAGCGGCTTCTGCTTCGAGGCATGCGGATTGTGGCAGTTGGTGCAGGCCGTCTTGTCGATCACGGGCCAGTGAATCCGCGGCTTGGCCAGCGTTTCATTGATCATGTCGACGTGGCAGCTACGGCACAGATCAGCGCCGGTCTTCTTCAGCTTGATGACACCCGACGCGGTTGGCTCGACGTGACACTGCCCGCACATCTTGCTGGCGACCGGCTGATGCACGCTGGTCCACAACGTTCCGCGGCTACTCGAGCCGTGCGGATCATGGCAGGAGATGCAATTCGATTTGGCCACGTTGTAGCCCATGTGCGCTTTGGTGAACGCCGGATCAGCGGCCTTGTGGCAGGTGCTGCACAGCGCGGGGACCGCCGTCTTCAAGAGTGATTCAGAGCCGGCCGAGGAGTGCGGATCGTGACAGGTCAGGCAACTCTTCTCGACCGGGGCATGCTTGAACGTGTTGGCGGCCAGAGACTTCTTCATCTCGGTATGACAACTGAAACACAACTCATTGCCAGCGATCGGAAGGTTGTTGGCATTCTTGGCGGCATGAGGGTCGTGACACTTGGCACAGTCGCCCGTCGCGACCGGCGGATGGGTGCTGCGCGCCTCGGCCGGCTTGATGTCGGCGTGACACTCCGTGCAGATCTGCTTCACATCGGCGGCCAACAACTTGCCGTGATCGGAGGCGTGGGGGCTGTGGCAGTCGGAACATGTCCCCGCTTTCACAGGCGAGTGCACGAACGGGAGTTTGAGAGTCTCTTCGAAGTCGGGATGACACTCGGCGCAGGACTTGACCTGCGCACCGGGCTTGAGATGGAACTTGTTCTCTTCGGCCGCAACGGCCCACGCGCCGCCGATCAGCAGCACGACCGCCATACAGAGGACTTCCCGTCGACGGGCTGGCGCGAGACCGCGGCTAGCGCTTGCGTACAACATGGCATTCCTCGCAGGACCGGCCTGCAAACGGTGCGTGCTGCTCGCTCTTGAACAGCTTGGGGTCGTTGGATGCATGCGGTTCATGGCAGTTGGTACAGGTCATCACGGCTGGATTGATGTCGAGGTGCGCTTGTGCGAACGCGTCGGCTTTGACGTCGTGGCACTCGGCGCACAAGGACTGCATCGAGTTGGTGAGCAAGGTTGACTGCTTCGAGAAATGCGGCGAGTGGCAGCGCAGGCAATCGCGCGCGGCGGGCGCGTGAGGATACTGTTGCGCCATCGTGGTCTTGACCACGGTGTGACACGTCAAGCACAGATCGGGGGGCGGGGCGAGCAACAGTTTGGCCATCGTCGCCTTGTGCGGGCTATGACACTTGGTGCACTCCCCTCCCGCAACCGGCGAATGCTTGCTGCGTGCCGCTTTCATCTCATCGGGAATATCGGCGTGGCAGTCGGCGCAAAGTTCGATCTGCGGTTTGAGGATCATGCCGGGCAGATCGCTCGCGTGTGGGTCGTGACAACCGAGGCAATCACCGCTTTCGAACGGTGAGTGCATCGTGCTGCCCGCGGTTTCCTTCATCAATTCGGAATGACACTGACTGCAAAGGTCTGCGCCCGATTTGCGCAAGATCTTCTCTTCATTGCTGCCATGCGAGGAATGGCAGGCCGTGCAGTTTCCTGCGGCCACCGGTGAGTGAACGCTGCTCTTCATCGAGTTGGCTTCGGCGTCGGTATGGCACTCGTAGCAAACCTTGTCCTGCCTGGCTTTCATGATTGCCGGCACGCCGGAGCCATGCGGGTTGTGGCAGGACAAACACATCCCCTGGCTGAACGGCATGTGCTCGACCTTCGGGGCAGGAGCGTCCTTCATCGCCGTGTGACAACCAAAGCAGAGATCGTCTTCTTTCACCGCCAAGATCGCCGTGCCGAAACCGGCGTGCGGAGAGTGACACGACAGGCAACCCTTCTCGTCGAGCATCGGCTGGTGCGGGAACGGTTGCTCTTTGACCTGCTCCTCATGGCACTCGGCACACAACAGGTTTCCAGCTTTGGAAACCAACTTCGGTTGTTGCGATGAGTGCGGATCGTGACAGGACAAGCACATCCCGGTTTCAAATGGAACGTGCACGGTATCGCGACCGGCGGTGAGCTTGGCCGAGTCGTGACACTCGGCGCACATCTGTTCGGCATCACCCTTGAGGGTGAACGGCGTTGGCGAGGTCGCGGCTTGGTGACACTTGTCGCAGGCCGCAACCGCCACCGGGTTGTGGACGCTGGTCTTCAAGAGGCCCTTGAGAGTGGACGAGTGAGGATCGTGACAGACGCTGCAGTTGGACTTCTCGACGGGGTAGCCGGCGTGCGCTCGTTTGAATGCGTCCTTACCCGGCTCGTGACACGAGATGCAAAGCGCGGTCTGCGGCTTGATCAAGAGCGCCGCTTCGCTGGATCCGTGCGAGCTGTGACAAGCCGAGCAACCGTCCTTACGAAGCACCTCGTGCACGACCGGTTTTTCGAAGGCCGACTTGGCGTGACACTCATAGCAGGACGCAGCTCCCTGCTTCTTGAGCAGGTGCGCACCATCGGAGGCGTGCGCTTCGTGGCAGACCGTGCACTTCCCTCCCTTGAGGGCGGAATGTACGAATTTCTGGTCGAGACCGAGTTCTGCTTTCTTGTGACAGTCAAAGCAAAGATCGTTGCCATCCTTCTTCAGGAGCAGCTTGGGCACGAGCCCATGACGCATGTGGCAATCTTCACACTTGCCGTTCGCGACCCCCGGATGCGCCGTCTTGGCGGCGGAATACTTGGCCGCCTCTTGCTTGTGGCATTCCAGACAACTCTTGGGTTGAAAGCGCCGAGCTTCTGCCCATGCGGGTAGCCCACTGACGAACAACAGGGCAATCAGCAGCGCGAGTGGCGCACAGTGCTCAGCCAACCGTCGGAACCACCAACCTTGGATCGGTTTGATCACGCGCATTGTCTGACCTGTTCCTCGGGCTGAAATCTTACGTCCACCTTACGCGAGTGCAGGATCTGTTCTCTCAGTCTGGAGTTTGCTCTCTCAGGTACAGTTTCGGTCACTCTTCGTTTTGCGCTGTGACCTGGGTCAAGCCTTCCGGTTATGTCAGGACACGACGGCCCAGCGTCCGAGGCAAATCGATGTCTTTGGCCTATCCAAGGATCGGCAACCGATCACGATCGTGGCTTGACTTGTCCCGCTTGCGCGCACGCGGGATACCGGTTACCGCGTTCCGAGTCGGGCACTCGGCGACGGCACGTCAGGCGGAGGTGGGGGCGGCCACGTGGGATTCCGCCGCTTCTTTCTTCCGACCTCGAAACCAGGTGCGCCAGCCTTCGGTCAGTTCCAACAGACCCCACCCGACGATCGCCTTCACCAGCAGCTTTCCACTGGCGGGCTCCAACGAAAACCCCGGAAACAAGAACCGCTTTCCGGCGTTCTGTCGCCCCAACGCGCGGCGCTCACGACGAGCACTCGCGATACTGGCGAAGCGACGATTGTAGCCACGCATGAAATAGAAAAACGGGGTCGACGGCGGGGTCATGAACACCGGCTCACGCAGCGCTACCTCGCCGCGCTTGAACGGCTGCGACACGATGCCGAGATAGAAAAACCCGAGGTCCATGGTGAACGCCAGTCGCATCAGGTCGTATTCGCCGAGATATTCGTACTTGTCCTTGTATACAGCCTCGAACCAGCGGTCGTAGCTGCGTCGAAAATCGCGATTGTGTTTGGCCACGAGCGGCGCTACCGACTCGCCGCGTTGCTGTGCAGCGATCAGATCGACGCTGCGGCACACCGTGTACGTGATCCAATCCATGCCGGGACTGTAGAGCGGATCCATGAACGCGGCGGCATCGCCAACCAGCGCAAAACCGTCGCCCGCGAACCGTGTGCTCGAGTACGGTAGCTGTCGTCGTACGTGCACATCGCCGTCGATCCAGGTGGCGTCGGCCAACAGTTCTTTGCCGGCCGGATGCAGCGAGAGAAAGTCCTTCAGCTTTTGTCCTTGCGAGCCACCCTTGGGCCATTCCATGCGTCGTTGGTCGTAGACGACGCCGATGCTGACATCGCCCCCCTTGAGTGGAATCCACCAGGCCCACCAACCGTCGCCGGTGAGATGGTTGGTGGCGGTGCTTCGAAGTCCAAAGGAGGCTTGGCCCCAAACCGGGAACTTGGCCGCCAAGGCGCGACTGTCCCAGTCCTTCACACCGCGCCAACGCGACCACACCGCGCAGGTCGGATGCTCTTCGTTGAGGCGATGCCAGCCTTCCTGGCGGGCCAGTTGCGCCGCAAACCCGGAAGCATCGACAACCCATCGTGCGTTGATCTGTTGAGTCTCGTCCCCATGCTGGATTGTCAACGTCTGCTCGCCGCCGTCGCACAGTTGAACGCGACTGACCTTGGCGGGGCGCATCAGCGTGATCCCCATCGCCACCGCGCGACGCAACACTTCTTCGTCGAGCACCGATCGGTCGACTTGATACGCAGGTAACCGCACTTGGTAACGTGGCCCAATCTCGCTGCAATCGGCCAGCGAGTGCGCCTGTTGGTTGGAGAACCAAAATCGCATCCCCTGCTTGACCAAGTGCGATTCGTTGAGATGTTGAGTGAGGTCCAAGACGCGTCCCAGGAAGAACGCACTGACCTCGACCGTCGCCTCCCCCACTTTGCGCGTGAACTGCGTCGCCTTCTCGACTACCAAAACTCGCAGCGACGGGTTGTCGCGAAGCAAGAGGATCGCGGTGGCTGCGCCGGAAAGCGAGCCGCCAATGATTGCGACGTCGTACTGTCGACCACTTGGGTGAGGTGCGTTCATGCGCCGATTATTCGGAGATCCATCATGCATGGCAAACGATTTCCTCGGCGAAAAGCCCCGGGTGTTAGCATCCGAGGCTCATTCAAACCGGGCATGACAGCCAGAGGTGTCGATGTCCCTGATCCAGCGCGACGTCTGTTCCCTGATCTACGAGCAGCGTTGGGCCGCACTGGCGACGACCGGCAGTGACGGGCCCACCGCATCGATGGTGGCGTATGCACCCGAGCCCGGCTTGAACGGTTTGCTGATTTACATCAGCCAGCTCGCAGCCCACACCGGTCAGTTGCTCGCTCATCCCGATTGCTCGCTGGCGATCAGCGTGCCCGATGGTGGACTCGACGATCCCCAGTTGCTCCCCAGGGTCAGCTTGCGCGGCAAGGCCACGCCGATTGCGCGCGACTCCGCCGGGTTTGCGGCGGCTGCGGCTTGCTATGTGGAACGGTTGCCGGCCGCAGCGCCGCGCTTGACTCTGACCGACTTTCAGTTGTTTCGATTCGTGTTCGAGGAGGCGCGATTCGTCGGCGGCTTTGCGCGCGCGGCGCGCTTCGAAGGCGACCCGTTGCGAAAGGTTGCGGTGGAGATGGGGCTGTAGCGCGACGTTTGGTCGAGTCACGAGACGGTTCAGAACGCCTCTGCATGACTGCTCACACACCACAATCGCAGGCTGTGCCGCTGCAGCCCGCCGGAACTGCCGATGTGCGCTCGAGCTTGATCATGCGGCCAAGCGCGTCGAAGGATGTGCGCTCCTCGCGTCTGTCGGACTGGATCCGTTTGGTCCGGCGACCCTGCGCGTCGTAGACGAAGCTGGTCTTCTGGTTTGTGATGACTGGGCCTTCGTTGGGCTCGAGTTGGATCATCATGCGGCGGCCTGCGTCATCAAAGGTGTAGTGCTCATCGAGCCACTCGCTTGTGTGCAGCAGCGAGGCTTTGATGTGCTCTTGGCTGGTCACGTTCCGATTGAAACAGTTCTAGGCGGTTGATAGCCACAGAATCGGGGAAAGCCCATTTGTTCACCACTCCGTGTGAAGCAATCTGTTGGCGTTCGTCGGTGGCTCGTCTAGCAACTCGGGTGCGAATGGAGAAAGTACGACCCGAGCATCGGGGAAACACGGCAACCAATCGGACCGATCATCGCGACGCGTCCAAAGAAGTGTTCCATCGAATCGCACAAAGATATCCTTGATCTCTGCCGATTCGCCCGATTCAGGATCACAGTCCCGAGGTGTGACTCGCACCGGATAGTCGTTATCGAGCATCTGGAGTGGAAGCTCCTCGCTCCTGTTCCCAGAAGGCAAATCGAACCCGTCCCTCTGTACGATCACGCTCTGGTTGTCACCGAGCACCCACCGACAGCCGCTGGCGCGGATAGGATCTGACTTCGGATCCCTATCGTTCGCGTAGCCGATAGCGACGCGGCCCCCGCACAACGCGGGCTGACGACCGCGACACAGAAGCTCTGCGGTTCGCTTCAGCGAGGGACGCCCACAGCCCAATCGTAAACTGTGCGGCCGCTGAACGTATCGACCACGCGCAGAGAGCTGGATGTTCACGGCGTGAGACTCTCCCATCGGCGGGCTGAGCGAGACTACCGCACCATTCGCATAGATCGTCACTTGAGCCGCCTCTGGCTCTCGAACGGAGCCCTTCGCGTCGAAGTACGTCGCCAGTCCGTCCCATACAGGCGTACGTCTGTATGCGGACTGCGCCTTGCCTCGAAACAGCATTGGCTCGTTCTTGAGCGGATCAAGAGCCCACAGATACAATCGGTCCTCGCGATCATGGGATGTAAGGAGATAGGGCAGGTACAAGGCGACCCCATCGGTTAGCTTCGGCAGAGAGAGAATGTACTCGTTGGTGATTGTCAGGTCGTGCCTGCGACACGTCACCGCGAGGCCTAGGAGAACTGCGACGCTAACAAATCGGCCGATCAATAGCTTGTTCATCAACGATTTTTCTCGTGACCGAACCCGTATCATGACCCACCCTCTCCGCAGCCGCTGGTTCTGTCAAGATCATTGCGAGCCTCACCTCAGACGTTAAGTCTAGACAGACAAGCGTGCTAAGCGATACCGTCGACACTCGGACGCTGAGCTCGTATAAAGACGCGACGCTCATGTCCATTCCATTTGGTGACATTCTGGAGTTTTCAACGTGGAAGTTGGTTCGCTTCAGGAAGTAGTAGCGAGGCTGCCAGGGGGAAGGGGCGACGAGTGGCGGATCGAGTATCGAGGGTCGTCTTGACGGTAGTGGTCACTGGCGGCAGCGGTCTTTTCTTGTTCCTACTGATCGCTCTCGATGCGGGGCGAAGCGAGCCAGGAGGTAGTGCACATCGTCGATTTGTGCTGGTGCCAATGGGCATTCTGGCCGCTCATGCAATGACGTGTTTTTTTCTCCGTTCGCGCAGGTCTCGCTTTTGGACGATCGGCCGCTACTCTATCGTCGCACTAGCAGCAGGCACGGCCGGACTCGTCGTTCAGTATCGGTTCTTGCTGTGGCTAACCCCTGGAGCGAGCCTTAGTGTGCTCGAGCTGGTTTACATGTTCACGATTTGCTCCTGGGCTCTATTCGGTGGCCAGATGCTCGCGGTTGAGCTTTTCTGCCCGTTACCCCGTAGGGAGAACGGTAAAGGGAATACAGCAAAAGGCGATGACTAGCAGCGTCGTGAGGCGTGCCGAACTGATCGCTCTTGCACTTCTGCTGAATACCTCCGCGGCACGCTCATCGCACCACCGCCTCAAGAAAATGAGCCTCCGAGATTGCCGGGACGGTCCACATCACCGGACTCGAGCCGGTGTACGCGTGAAGGTTCATCCCACCCGCTTCGCCGATCGGATCTTGTTCGATAAAGTGACCAAGCGTCGGGTCGTACCAGCGCGCACCCATCAGATACAGGCCCACCGCATCTTCGCGTCGTGCTCCCGCGTAGCCATACGGCACGGTGAGTGGCGCGCCAGCCCATTGCGTGATCGAAAGTGGCCGACCGTAGGGGGCGTAGGTCGCGCGCCTCAGCGTTTCGCGTGAGATACCGAGTTACAAGCGAAATCTGAGGAAATTGACCTGCGTCGACCGGCACCAGATTGCAGTCGGGTGCGCAGCGTACACGCCAGTCACGACGCCACTGAAAACCCCAGAGTCAACAACCACGCCACGCCAACCACGAGATGCGACGCCGCTCATCAGCGTGAGCGAAGAGTGGCTCCGAGATTTTCCTTGCAGCCCGTGAAACAACACGACCAGCGGAAACCTGGATGACTCGGCGCCGACCACGCCGATCGCTTTCTCGCGTTGGGTCTGCAACCGCGGACTGCCCGGCGCGAACGCTGGCGCACGATACAGGCTGCTACTCACGCTTCTCCCCCAAAGCCGACATGCTATGCGCAACCGCCCGCTGCAAGGCGAGCACCGCGCGCTGGATGCTCGACTCAGCGCTCGGCCTTCCCCGACTTCAGTTGCTCGATCAGCGATGGCAAGTGAAACCGCGACTCCGGACTGTCAGGTGCCAACGCGATCGCCTGCTCGAACGACTCGAGAGCAGCCTGCTTATTGCCGATCGCCATGTACGCGAGCCCCAGTTCCACTCGCGTGTCGGCATCGCGCGGGTTGAGCTGCTGCGCAGCGTGAAGTTGCTCGATCGCCTCCGGGTTGCGCCCCAGCCGACGCAACAGCCCGCCCAGGTTGTAGCGCGCAATCACCGACTCGGGTTTGGCAGCGACACACGCCGCGTACTCCGTGACGGCCTCTTCCAACCGATCTGCTTCGGCCAGCAGAGCCGCGAGCTGGAAACGATCCTCGATCGAGGCAGCACTGCTCGAGACTTTCTTGCGTAACACGTCGATCACGTCGGATGCGCGTCCTGCCGCTTGCAGCACGTCGATGAGGTTCTGCTGCAATGCGGGGTCGTCGGGGCGCAGCGCTGCCGCTTCTTGGGTATCTGCGATCGCAGCCGGAATGTCGTCCTTCAGCAAGTGACACCAGGCCAAGCCCAACTTGATCTCCGGCACGCCGACCAAGCCCCAACGATCGGCCAGCGAGAAGTGCTGAAACGCCGCAGCCACGGCGTTGTGGTGCTGGGCAGAGTAAGTCCGCTCTCGAAACGCGCCGCTCAATACATCGGCGCGCGAACTTTCGGTTTGCTCCAGGTAGTGCGCTCCGCGCGCGCGCTGCCACTGCACGAAAGCGCTGTGCGCCACGAACACCATCCACAGAAAGGCCAGGCCGACAACGATCAGGGCGCGCGTCTGAACTTTCCCCGAACTCTTCAGCGTCATGTTCTGGACTCTCACGCTGGGATCTCGAAACACTCGTAGCAGCATCAGTGCAAGGAACGCCGTGATGCCGCCAAGCCCAATCGACATCAACAGCGGCGGCCCGTCGTACAGCCCACGAAACGCAAGCGTGGCGATTGCACACACGATCAACACCAACGACTCATCGAAGATGCTGAGATCGTATCGTTTGGACTGCGCCGCAGCCGGAAGACGCGACAAAGCAGCGGGCCTTGCGAACGAGAAGCTGAGCGCTTCCTTCGGGCAGACGCTGACGCAATCGAGACACTTCATGCAGCCCGGATCGACCACCATGCCGTAGAGCTTGACTTCTTCGTGGACCCGCACGTTGGAAGTACAGGTTGCCGTGCAATGGCCGCACTGCTCGCACGCATCACTCACCACGATGCGCCCCGGCGACAATCGGTCCAAGCCGCCGAAGGCGGCGCCGTACGGGCACCCGTAGGTGCAAAAACCTTTGGATCCCAAGAAGTACACCGCCGCAAAACCGCACGACAGAAACGTCAGCGTTGTGAACAACGGTCCGGGGAACGTCGCCCAGAACGACGACGTCACGAGATGGTTGGTGAATCCGGGAAACGGAGGGACGGCGCTCGGCATGACGAGCCGCTTCACGCTGGGCCAGACAAACATGTAGAGCATCAGCGCCAACGGTACGAAGGCCAGGAATCGCGAGCGAAACGGCTTGGGTCGAACACCCAGCTTCTTCATGATCCAAGCGCACAGGTCTTGAAGTGCGACAAGATGACAGGCCCATCCGCAGAAGAACCGGCCAAAGACCAGCGTGCCGAGCAACGTCAGCGCGAAGAAAATGAAACCGGCGTTGAGGTAGCCGAGCTCCAACGTGTACATGCTTTCCGAGGGCTCGACCGGCGAGAGCGTTTTCCCTGCAAGCATGAAGTGCGTGACGTGCGCCGCAACCAACGCATGCACACCGACCAGCACGGCGGCGCGCCACTTGCTGTTCTTGGACCTTCGCAGCGCCGAAAGCGAACCTCGTCCAGCAACCGGAAGCATCGGGTCGCTCGGGTCGACACCGACGCTGCACCGGCTGGACTTCTGGCTCGTCGCCTTCTTCACAGCGCCGGCGCTCGCGAACCTAACGGGCTTGCACGCGTCTCGCGCGATGCCGCATCAAGGGCACGCCCGGCCGGCGATCGGTTGATTTAGCGAGCTGAACCCGAGCGGTCCCGATCCCGACGGGCAACCGTTCTTCGCACGCACCAAGTAGTGGAACGCCTGACCAGCCGCCGGGATAGTGCTGTCGGTGCCGGCGGTGTTGGATGGATTGGCCAATGTCAGGCAGCTTGCGGCGGAAACGAAGTCGGCCGGGTTGGGCGATCGAATCAGATCGTAGGTGACGTCGATCGCACCCTTGTCGAGTGGTGGCGACCAGGAGAGGTTGGTCACGCTGCCCGACTTGGTGAGGCGCAGGTCCCTTGCCTCCGTCGGCTTGGTCCACACCAACGGGTCGGCATCGTTGCAATCACACGGCCGGCCGTCACCATCGTGATCGACACTGGAGCAGGCCGCATCAACGCAGCAATCGACATCGGCACAATCGATTTGCGTGTCGCAATCGTCATCGCGTCCGTTCTGACAGGAGAACTCGTTGGCCTGTTGAGCACCGCAGTCGGCGGCGCAGCGACACGGGTTTTCACCTACCTCGCAGGTTCCGTTACCACAGCAGCCGGTTCCTCCACCCTGGTTCGAGCAATCGGCAGGGCAATTCGTACAGTCCTCTCCCGATTGGCAAACACCGTCGCTATTGCATGCCGATGGAACGACCGTGTTGATTGTGAACGACGTGGGTGAGCCTGGTTTGAAGATACCTGCCGTAATTTGGAAATTGCCCGGCGGCACGTTCGCGTCGAATCGGAAGTTGTAGAGTGTTCCCCAACGCAGCGCATTGGCGTTGGGATTGGCGGCAAATGTCTCGCAGTTCCATTTCACCGACGTGGCGTCCACAGTTGAACTCCAGTCGGTACCGACGAATGGCTCGCCACTGTGGTAGCTCACATCGTGAAAGCCGACGTTCGTGATAGCAGCACCGGGTGGAATCGGTACGCTGAAGCTGCCGATCGCTCGGTCCGAGTTTTGGTTGTAGAACGCGTACTCGTAGTGATACTGACCACCACCCAGACTGGTGGCGCGCGCACCCAAGATCACACGCCCATCGCCAGGCACATTCGTGTTGGTGAGCGTGACGCCCGGATCGATGGTCGGCCACAGCTCGATCGCAGACTTCATCCGCTGCGTGGAGCCGGTGAGCGTGATGTCGAAATTGCCCGCCGACAAAACCGAGATCGTGATCGGCCGCACTGATGTGTTGTTGTTTTGGTTGTTGGCCGCAGCGTCATCGTGCGTGACGTAATGACCCTCTACCCAATACAACGCCCCTGTGTTCTGGGCCGGATCGAGATCGACGTTCTGCACTTGCAGGCGCTTGTAGATGACGTTGCCGGTTCGGCTCCCGTCGGTGGGCGGATACGGAAACGCGCCACTATTCGGATTGACCTCGAACTTGGGTCCCAAGCGCGTTTGATTCCCGTTGAGACTGCTGCTGTAAGGGTCGGAACAGTTCACACCCAAGCGGTCGCCGCCGTTGGGGGGAACGCACGACGCTGAGCAAAGCGTTTCCGCCAACGCCGTGAAACCGTGCTTCAGCCAACTCTGGCCGATCTGTTCGAACCGGCCGTTCTTCAGCCGGTACATGTTCTGTCCAATGACGGGGTGCTTAGGGTTACCAGACTCCCATTCCAACCAGCACGAGCCGATATTGCACGACGTTGTGCCCACCGAGAACGCGGTAATGCCGCCGACTGTACCCCACCGCGTCTTGCCAGTGAGGTCACCGACGATGACATCCGGAACCTCTCCGCTGAACTGACACGACAGCGTGCAACACGAGTTGGCGTTGCCTGTTTCGGCACCGTCGTCGCACTGCTCGCCAGCCTCGATGACTCCGTTGCCGCAGGTGGCCGCGCGCGCCGACGTCAGCGAGGCTGCAGCCAGAGCGACCGCGAGGAGAATCCGCAACGTTACGTTTTGCCCAGTGAGCTTGTTTGCCATCGTTGCGTTTGACGTCATGGACCCTGCCTTGGTGAGGTTTACAAACGTGTGCCGACCCCGCTCGAGAGCCGACGACCATTGACTCGGTTTGACCAGCTGCTTGCCGCCCAAACAACAGACTCCCCTTCGGAGCCGCGGGAGTATACGGCGCTCCGCGAACTTGACACGATTAAAGAATGGTCAGGCACTGGCGCCGTTCAGCAGCCGCCTTTGCTGAACTCGAGCGTGCCCTCCCGGGCAGGATCGGAGTGAGTGCCAGCCTGGTCGGTTGACCAGCACCGACGACCGATCGCCCGGCGAACGTCTGGTTTTGGGTGCTCCGCGACAGGTGTAATAGTGGCCGTTCGCCGGGCTTGACCAGAGCGACGTGCCGCGTGGGCATCCGATGACTCGCCGATCCAATCACGCTGCTGGGCCTGTACCGGCATCCGCTCAGAACCCGCTCGCGCGCCCACCGTCTCTCGTGGTCGCGCACGACAACCAACAGCTCGCCGTCCTGTTCGACCGCGAGGCAGCACTGCACGTTCTTCGCCGGCTCGTTCTTGCAGCGATGCTTGATGGCGTTGGCGATCGCTTCGTGCAGAGCGACCTCGACCTCCTGCCCCACCGCGCACTGCTTGCCCTTGATGAGCTGCGCCGCAGTTCGAGTTAGGCCATGACCTGACGGCGCAGCGCTTCCGGCGCCTCCACCTGCTGCGCGCTGAGCGTTCTAGGTTGCTGGTCGATCACGCAGCGGGTGCCGAGCGCTTCCCCCTCGCGGCTCATCAGTCAAGCGCCCACGTAGAAGCGGATGTGTGGATCGGAGGTCACGAGCGGGTTGCCGCGAGTTCGTTCGTCGAGCATAGCGTCGGGGACGATGAACATGCCGGGCTGCTGGATGGCGTGCGCGCAGAAGGCGATGTCGCGTGACGTCTGGCTGACGGAGATCCCGGCCCGCGATTTGAACCACTGCCGGTCCTCGTCGACGAGGCTGATGAGTGCGATCGGCGTGTTGCAGATCTGCGATGCCAGGAGCGTCAGATCATCGAGGGCGACTCTGGATTGGTATCGAGAATTCGATAGGCCTGCAACGCCGCCAGCCGTGCCTGCTCGCGATTGTCCATGGTGCATCCCCGGCATGCTGCCGGACGGACAATACATGTTCTCGACCCTCACGCGGCCGCGAAACGCGACCTGTTGTCGCTCGAATGTCCACGCAATGTTAGGCCGGTATCTCGACTCTTGACGTAGTGAGGATGGACATGGTGCTTTGGGCGGTGTCGGGCAAACCACGGCGGAGCCGATCCTGAAAGCAACGAAGGCGGGCCTCATCCAGGAGACCCGCCTCGGTAGATCGAAGCGAACGCAACGTGACAGGGATCGCGCGTCGCACGGTTGCACTCGGTGTTGCCCTTAGTCCTCTTCTACCTCGACCTCGGCCTCGACCCCGGGGGTCTTCTTGTCGTCGTCAGGCAGTTGACTTCCCTCGAGCTCGACCTTGTTGTCCGCGTTGTCTTCGCGTGTGATCTCGACCTCCTCGAGCTTGCCGTCGCTGTGCTGCACCACCGTCACCTCGACCTTCGCTCCCTCGCGCTCGATCACCTTGATCTCCTTCACGACCACGACGTGATTGTCGTGAAGAAGTTCCCAGCCAATCGCCAGACCGACCGGCACGACCCAGAACGGTCGCCCTGCGATCATGCGAATCGCGACGCGGCGACGATGACGCCGGCGAATGCGGCGACGCACGCGACGGCGATGCCGGCGAACGGGTCCCGCCTCCGCGTTTCCAACAGAAAGCAGCGATGTCAGGCCAAGCGTGGTGGCGCAGTTCAGTACGAATGTTCGACGATCCATCGGCCTCTCCTCGATCTCGACCACCCGTGTCTGCGACGACTCACTCGACCGCGTCTGGATGGCTCGCGGTTAGAAGATTGGGTCTTGGACGGATGCCGATCAAGGGGCTCGGGATCGGCTGGCGATCGGCCGCGTGGAGAGTCCGCGACTTTGCTCTCTGAGCTCGGCGCACGGAAGTTCGGCGGCCGGAGGCATAATCTCACCCGCCACTATGCCCGCCCGGAATGATCCGCCATGAAGGCAAGCGATCGGAGTACGGCCTCGCCACGAACCATCTTGATCGTCGACGACGATCCTGACGTGCGCTCTGTGCTCGAGCAACTGCTCTCCCCGCACTTCGAGCTGCTTGGCGCCCACGATGCCGCGTCGGCGTTGATGCTCGCACGGAAACACCAGCCCGGCGTCGCCTTGCTCGACCTGCATCTCGGTGACGGGCCCGATGGGTTCTGGTTGCTGGATCGACTCAAAGCGCTCGACCCCGCGCTCCCAGTCGTCATCCTGTCGGTCGATCGCGATACGGAAACGATCGTGCGCGCCATGAAGGCCGGTGCCGCTCACTACATCGGCAAGACGCCGCGTTATGACGAGTTGCTCGAACGACTGCGGCTGGCGTTCGACGAACGCGGTCGAGCGATGCAACTGGAAGCGCATCGCCTGCCCGAGACGGCCGAGATTCTGGGTGACTCACTTGGAATGATCGAGGTACGCCGACTACTCAAACTGGCCGCCGGCTCTGAACTTCCGCTCGTGGTTTTGGGAGAGACCGGCACTGGGAAGGGTCTGGTCGCCAGGGCCACGCATCTGGCCAGCGCGCGCCGCAGCGGACCGTTTCGCGATGTCAACGTTGGCGGGCTCCCGTCGTCGGTGCTCGACAGCGAGCTGTTCGGTCATGAACGCGGTGCGTTCACCGGTGCCGAGCGTTTGCGCCGCGGATTGTTCGAACTCGCTGCCAGCGGAACAATTCTCTTGGATGAAATCGGCGATCTGCCACGCGATTCTCAAGTCAAGCTGCTGAAGGTCGTCGAAGAGGGGCGCGTTCACAGGTTGGGCAGCGACGACGACGTGCAGACAGATGTCCGGGTCATCGCGGCGACACATCGTGACCTGAACACCATGATCGCGCAGGGAGCGTTTCGCGCCGACCTGTTCCACCGTTTGGCAGGCTTGGTAATCGAGATTCCGCCGTTGCGATCGCGCCGCGAAGACATCCCGACCCTGACCCGTCATTTCGTGGGGGACGAGTGGGAGATCGCACCGACGGCGATCGACAAGCTCATGACCCACGACTGGCCCGGCAATGTACGCGAGTTGATGCATGTGATGCGCCGCGCCACTCTGTTCGCGCATGATCGCATCATCGGTGGTGAGCAGATTGCGCTTCACGAGACCGGCAAACACAGCGATGCAAGTGCGGAACGCGCCGTCTACGCGTTGCCATATCACGACGCTTCGAAACAAGCCCTCGACCAATTCCGTCGACGTTATGTCGAGTCGCTGTTGGAGCGCTGCGGTGGGAACGTGTCGATGGCTGCCCGCGAGAGCGGAATTTCGCGAGCCCACCTGCACGCGATGATCGCTGAACTAGGACTAAAGTCGCGGGACGGCGATCTCGAATGACGAGGCGAGTCGTGCTGTGCGTGATCAGCGCGGCGCTTTTGGAGTTGTGGGCCGGGTCGGTGTGTGCGCGCGCAGAAGCACCGGCGCTTGCTCCCGAACGAGTCTGGGAACTCGATCTGGACGACTCGGCCGAGGCCTCACGCTGGCAGTTGCTCGATGAACCGCTCAATCCAGGGACAATCCGCTGCCGCCACGAGTACGCCTCGCTCGACGGCAAGACGGCGTCCGGCACGCTTGTCTTCGAAGCAGCTCCCGGCATCGGCGCGGCGAGTCTGACCACCGTGTATCGCCCGTTTCCACCCGACTTCTTCTTGACGCCTAACAGCTCTTTCGTTCTGGAATGGTCATGGGAACTGGCCGACACACGATTGTCCGATGGGGTCGCGATCGGTTTGGTGATGCAATCCGACCGGGACGGTTCGTTCGAGCGAAGTCCGGTGGCGATCAGTCATACGCGATACACGATCGCGTGGCGCGTCCTCTTCGATGCGGCGGAGACTTGGTATTCGCATCGGATCGGACTCGGCCAGGAACGGTTCGCTCCGAGTTACGCCAAGGCTCAGCGGCCGATCGGCATTTTCTTCGCATTTCAAGATCCGGTCGCTCAGCGCCTGCGCGTTTCGAGGCTGAGGCTGGAGGCGTGGCCGGCTGGCGCCGTCGAAACCGATCCGGTGCTGGATCCACATCGATTGACTTATGACGAGCGACCGTTCACTCCTTCGATCCCCTCCACGACGACGGCGGCGACCACGCTCGCTGCGGAAGATCTGGATGGCGATGGCCTGCCCGAGCTGTTGTTGGCCCAGCATCATGATTTCGTGCACGTCTGGCGCAACGACGGACACGGTGCGTTTGTCGACGACATCACGGAACCGGCAGGACTCGTCAGACGGATGATCGCAACCGGCGCGCTGTTCATCGATATCGATCGCGACGGGGACCGCGATCTGGTTCTGAGCGGGGAATTCGATGTCCCGATCCTGTTCGAGAATCGCGGCGGTTTGCACTTCGAGCCGGTGACCTTGGAAAGCGATCGAGCGCTCGGATTTTGGTATGGCTGCGCCGGATCCGACTACGACTTGGACGGCAACATCGACCTTGCGTGCACCACCGCCTTCGGTGCGCCTGGAACGACCTTGCTGCAACAAGCCGGTCCAAAGCAATGGCGCTCGATCGTACCCTCGGGGTGGGCGGGCGTTTCAACCGCAACTACCAGTGGCTTCGCCGCTGCGTGGGGCGATCTCGATGGCGATCACTATCCCGAGTTGGCGTTCGGCCGAACGTCCGTCGCGCACAATCGGGCTGGAGTTCTACAGGCGCCCGAGATGCTTCCCACCCCCGTCACCTCACCGGAGGAAGTCGAGGGACAGGTGTTCGCCGATTTCAATGCCGATGGCACGCTCGACCTGGCGGTGCTCCGCGACATGCCTCGCAACACGGGCCAGGTCTTGATGCTGTTCAACGGCGATGGCCAGGGCGGCCTGCAGGAATCTCCGACATCGCATGAAGCGCTCGACCTGAGCGAGGCGGAAGTTCTGCTCGCGGAGGACTTCGATAACGACGGTCGACTCGATCTGTACATCTGCCGCGAACATCTTCCCAATGTGCTCCTGCTGCAAACCGCTGCTGATGATTGGCGGGATGCCAGTGAGCTTTCGGGGCTGGCCGATCAAGGTGGATGTGCAGGGGCGATCGCTGCCGACTTCGATGGCGATGGTCGGCTCGATGTGGCGATCGCCAGCTATGGTGAGTCGCCTCGGCTGCTTCGCAATCATCTGGCGAATGGCCACTGGATCGGTGTGTCTGTATTCGATCGTGCGGGTGCGGACGCCGTCGGTACGCGTATCGATCTGATCGACACCGCGACAGGCAAACGACTGATGACGCGTTGGCTGGAGCGAGGTCAAGGGTTTGGTTCGAACGGCCCGGCCGAAAGACGCTTCGGCTTGGGGACGCGAACTAGCGCGCTGATCCGTGCCACGTATCCATCGGGTGCGATACGCGAGCGCACTATCTCGAGAGTCGACCAGAGCGTCACTCTTTCAGAGCCAAGCGATGGACCGTTTGCTCATGGGTGGAGTCGGCTGCGCGAGATTCGCAGCGATATCACCCGCGAGTTCCGCCGGTCTGCCCTGGCCCAGCCGATGGCTGGTGTCGCGATCGTGACCGTCGGACTGGTTGCCGGGTTTCTGATCGTGAGTTGGCGCCCAATGCGATGGTTTTGGTTATCGCTGTCGGCCCTGATGGTGGCGCTGAGTTCGATGCTGGGCTCAGTGCCGGGCCGCGGACTCGGCGGATGGGCTGCGGGGCTGTGGGTTTCGGGCCAGCTCCTCGGCGCCGTGATCCCGTCCCTCGCAACGATCGTGGTTCGCGGTGGGCGACGACTCTCGCGTGCCGGAGCGCGGAGTGGATCGCGCGAAGAGCTGATGCGCCGCTCGATAGATTTCAGGCATTCAGGCAGCGAGGCCCGTGCGCTGATCGCGATGACGGCTAGGCTGCAGAACCTCTTCATCGACGGACGGCTTCATGAACAATTCGTGATCCAGTTGCGCGAGTTGGCGGCGGCGCATCGGCGCATGTCCATAGCGCGCCTGTCGCAACTGATCTCGCTCAGCGAACTGGTGCTCGATAGTGCCGAAGAACCAGGCCAACTGAAGCGTTCCTCACGCCAGGTCGCCGCACTGCTTGCCGAGTTGGATTCCGAGCGGCCGCGAACGGATGAGCAGTGGGGTCGCTGGCGGGCCGAGCTGCTCCCGCTATTGGATACACATCGCGAGAATGTCGCTGCACTGTTGGCGGCGATCGACCGTCAGGCATCGCTTCCGATCCTCGAGGTTCGCGCTCTGGTCGAGGCCGCTTGCAAGGAGCGACAGGCGCTGATCCCGATCGAGTTCGAGCCGGGGGCGCGGCACTATGACCGTGCCGTGCAGGTTGTGATCTCGCCGACCGCGCTGACAACCGTGCTGGAGGTGTTGCTCGACAACGCGCTGGAGGCGGCACGACCAGATCAGCGGGGAGCGATCCTGGTTTCGCTGACGGTCCTGCCGCGCGACGTCGAGCTTTCCGTCGAAGACGATGGCGTTGGAATGGCACCCGGCACGGAAGCGGAAGTGTTCAAGTTCGGCGTCTCGTCTCGACCTGCGGGTGGTGGGTATGGACTCCCTCGCTCGCGTGAGCTACTGGCTCATTACGGCGGGCGGCTGGAGCTACGACCGGCTGCACAGCTACGCGGGGCGCGATTCATCGTGATGCTGCGTCGTAGTCTGATCGGCCCGACAGGTGTGCGGTCCACCTGACAGGTGGGTTCATCGCGTCGGAACCGATCTGTTCTCTTTGCAGTGCGTTAGCAGTAGTCGCGAGCTTGGTTGGATATGGCACATGGGTTGCTCTTCGCGCGTTCAGGAGGAGCCGCTATGCCCAATCGCTCGAGACACGAACTCAATGCCACACGCGCGGCGATGATCGCGCTTTGCGCACTTGCGACCATCATCGGCGCTGGCTCGTCAGGTTTCGCTGGGAAGTACTTCGAGGAGAAAGAGCCGGGGCAACAACTCGCGGCCAGTGAATCCGACGCCGTCGTCTACATCATCCGCAGCACGCACATGGGTGCGTTGATTCATTTCTGGACCTTCGCCGATGAACAGCTCCTCGGCGTGACGCACGGTAAGTGCTGGAACGTCGCGCGGTTGCCGGCCGGAACACACGTGCTTTGGGCCAAAGCCGAGAACGTCGCAGCGATCACGCTGACGGTCGAGGCCGGCAAGGTTTACTACATTCATCAGGTCGTCGTGCCCGGCTTCGGGCGTGCGCGCACACGACTTACACCGATCGACGAGGCGGAAGGGATGAAGCTGCTCGCCAAGATCGATCGTCAACTCGTGCTCACGGACGACGCTCGAACCAAGGGCGCCGAGATCTCCGCAGAGCACCTCGAACTGGCTCGCAGGCGAGCCACTGCAAAGGAGCAGGACTAATGATCAGGCCGTTCCGAAACCGTCGAATCGTGCGCTACCTGGTTACCGTGTCGGCGTGCGTTGTGTCGCTGGTCTCAGCCGCTCTTGCCGAAGGGGGTGTGGTGCGGTTCAGTGTGCTGCGATTCTCCCCGACCGGCGATTGGCAGGGGCGATTGATTGGCGAGACCGTCACCGTGGAAGCCGACAGCGCGGTCGGTGCAGGTCTGAGCTACGAGCTTCGTCCGACGCACCGCTGGGGCGTGGAAACCGCGATATCGCTGGCGGACGTCGACTTCAACCTCTCGGTCAGAGGTGCTGGAAGCGCCAAACTTGGATCGGCACTGCTGCTGCCGCTGACATTCGGCTTGAACTTCCATCCCCTGCCGGCCAAATCGCGAACCGATCTGTACGTGGGCCCGATGCTCGGCTGGGTGTTCTGGGGGAATCTCAGGACCGATTCGGGAGACGTCGAGGCGGATAGCGAGTTCACGCTGGGTGCACAGGTGGGCGTCGCGATCGCGTTCTCGTCGAAGTCACGCTGGTCATTCGATGCCGCGGTTCAGTACCTTCGCTTCCCGCTGGCTGACCAGTCGATCTCGGTCGATGTCGACCCGTTTGTTCTGCGCGTGGGGCTGGCGTCGCATTTCTAAAGGCTCCGCGAAGCGTGCGACCCGACGTGATGGCCACCATGAGGATCGAAAGCGGGAGCTTTCGATTCTCATGGTGACGGGACCTTCTCTTCTGCCGCACTCGGCACTCGATCCGGGCGCCATCCACTAGCCAGCGCCCACCAGCGATGCGACGTTCTCGTGCGCATTCTTCATCAACCACACATACCCATCTTCCAGGCTCGGCCGCGCCGGCTCCGCGTTGGCGTAACCGTCCGCGCTTGGTCCCACGAGTCGAACCTGAATCCCATCGGATAGATCGAGCGCGGGAGACCCCGATCAGCCCAACCACTGCTCCTGCAGCCACCGCAGCGAAGAGCTCGCATTGCGCAGTTGCTCATCGAGCGCCTCGACGGAAGCATCCGGTTCGATCGACCCGGCGTAGGCGCGGGCATACAAGATCCAGTTCGACAGCTGATAGTGATGGAGCAACGATCCGAATCGATGGGTCTGAAACCGCTCGAGCACGCTCTGCGCCGCCTCGGCGTTGGGGCATCGAACCAGCGCCATGCACGCATCGAGCAAGAGCGCGCGCAGATCCTCAAAGGCTTGCTCGGGATCGTTGGCGACGCTGTTCAGCAGCGCGGCAAACTGATCCTCGTCGAGGCCCGCCTCGGCTGCCGCCTCAGCCATGATCGGCGCCTGCGTCGACACGAAGTCCGATCCGGGCGCGCGAGCCAGCAGCTTGCCCAACAGGTAAAGATCGAACGCGCTCGCGATCGCCTCGCCGAAGAACATCGCATGAGCCGAAGCCCGCTCGGACGCGCGCGGTGATGAAGCCAATCCCAACCGTTCGCTCGCCAAGTGATGCCACGCCACGTGAGCCACGACATCGGCTGCAATGCGCGGCTCACACAGCACGTCAGCTCCGCCGCTCGGGTCCCAATACGTCAGGTTGAGAAACGTCGCGCGATCCCAACTGTTGTGTGGGCCATCGTCGAGCAGCAGAAATCGGCAGTCGGATTTCACCACCGCCGCCTTCAGGCGTGGGTAGACGTCGAGCGTGGCGAAGACGTCCTCATCGTCGATCTCGAGCGCATCGAGTGTCACAGATCGCAGCGGCATCGGCGCATCTTACACGGCGACAACCTGGCACTCGTCCGCTGTGGGCCTTTCGTCGCAAACCGTCGTGTCGCCCGGCGGGAACCACCTCGAGAAGCCGCTAGGAACCACTCATCGCTCCGATCCAGGCCGTACAGTGGCGATCGCCGGTGATCGAGGTTCGTTTTCGACCTCGCCCCGCGTATCGTTCCGGCGCGAGTTCGGACCCAGGGAGGGCCACCCGATGTTTCGTACGTTCCGCGCCGTGAAGTTCTTGTTCGTCGGTCCCTTGATTCTAGCGATGCTGCTCGTCATCAACCTGATGACCGATGGGCACCTGACCTGGTTCAAGTGGGCGGCACTTGGAATTGGGATCGCGTGGGTGGTCAACCTACTGCGCGTCGCGCGTGCCGTGGTGATTGCGGGCGGGCTCGCCGCCGTGCTGGCCTACTTCTACCAGCGCAAGCAGCGCAACGATCAGGTCCCGCGCTGACCCTGGGCTCTGAAGTCGATCGGTTGCGGCGCGTCACGTTGCGTCGAAAACGGTCGAGTCGGGCCGAATGAGAGATCGAGGTCCAAGGGGAGCGCGCGCCCTATCCCGCCGTCACGATCGTCGAGTAGGTACACGTGATGTCGAGGTTCGAGATCGTGATCTGGGGAACGTCAATCGCGCAGCTTCGATCGAAATCGGTGTAAGTCAGCAGCCGCTCCGGCTGATCGGCGTCTGGTGCGTTGACGAGCCGAATCGTGCGCTCGCGTTCGATGCAAATAGAAGCGTTCCAACTGCAGCGCGCCAACTCTCCGCCGGCTGAACGGGTTCCGGTCACCGGCGCGCAGTACCCGCGCCGTCGCTATGAAATCGCGTGACCTGCGGCTCTCTCCGTGCGAGCAACCGTCGCGAGTGCCACGCACGAGACCGAAGGGTAATCGTTGTTTCAACCCGCGAATGATGGACGGTCTGCTCGCTTTCGCGTAGCCTCGGGGACCGTTTCGAGCACCGCTCGAACCCGAGGAGCCGATCGATGTGGTTGTTCCGCGCGCTGTGTGGCGCCTGTTTCTTGATCGCTGTTTGCGCCTGTTCTCCGGAGTCGCCCAAACCGACGCCCACAGCTCCCGGCGTGCCAGCACCATCGACATCGGCGGAATTCCTTGCCGCAGTTCGTGCCAGCGTCGCGCGGGATGCCTTGAGTGAAGGTTTGGAGCTGGCAGAAGAAGGGCGGCGGCGGTTTCCCGATCAACTCGAACTCGGAATCGAGCAGGCCAAGCTGCTGACATTGTTGAATCGCGAGGCCGAAAGCTTGGCGTTGATTCGCACACTGCCGCAAACCGATCCTGCCGTGTTGGAATTTCATGGCTACGCCGAGCTGTTGCAGGGCAACATCGCAGCGGCGCGGCCGCTGCTGGAACGTGCGGTTGCGGCTACCACGGTAACGCCCGGCGCAACGCCGCACCCTGTCGCAGCGATGGCGCGTTATCGACTTGGGCTGTTGCTGCTTCGCAGCGGCGAATTGCCGGCGGCACTGGAAAGTTTCAACGCGGCACTGCGCATCAACCCCGGGCTGGTCGAGGCCAGCTATCACGCGATGAGCGCCGCGCAGCGGCTTGGTGATCGTGCTGCCGAAGCAAGCGCGCGCGATCACTTTCGAGATGTGTACGAGTCCAGACTGATCCAGCAAAACGCGTTCATTGACCCGGTGTATGACGAACGGCGCGGCATCGATCGCAGCCAGAACCTGGAGTGGCGGCCGGCGGTGGCGTCCACCTCGTTCGAGCGCGAATTTCCGGCCGGCTCCGGTGTCGAGTTTGCGTGCCGAGTTCCCGCAGGTGACGACGTGGTCTTCAGCGTCACGATCGTCGACGGCCCTGGCAAGGGTCAGACATTGCTCGCAGGGTTGTATCGCGCGGCGCCGGGCCTGACCGCTCCGTGGATTCCACATCTGGTGGAGTTGCCGGCCGGTGCAGCGGGGGCGCGCACGCGCGTTCGTTTCGAAGTGCTTCCGGGCTCGCGCCTCGGACGGTTGTTGCGTCGAGCGCCGGCAGCGGAGGCTGCGTTCAGCGAACCGGGCGCTGTCTCACCAATTCAAAACGCGGCTAAGAGTACGCGTCCGAATGTGTTGCTGATCTCGCTCGACACGCTGCGTGCCGACAAGCTCGGCTGCTATGGCGGACGCAGCGGCGTGTCGCCTGCGATCGACCGACTCGCGGCAGAAGGGACGCGCTTTGCTCGCCTCGAGTCGGCCAGTAATTGGACGCTACCGGCTCACTACTCGATGATGACCGGACTCACACCGGCGGCGCACGGAATCAATCCGTCGCCCGACAAGACACGCGGTTATGTCAACCCTGGTGACAAGGTTGCGATTCGCGGCTCGGGTCGCGAGTTGATGCTGGCCGAGGCCTTGGCCGAAGCCGGCTATCGCACCGCAGCCGTCACCGAGAACGCCTGGGTCACCGGCCGTTTCGGCTTCGATCAAGGATTTCGCTACTATCGCAACGCCAATGCCTTCGGCCTGCCGGCCACGCGCTTCGCCGCATTGTCCGACCTCGAACAGTTTGCGACGCGCGGACCGTGGATGATGTTTCTCCACACCTACGCGACGCATCAGCCGTATCACGCACCGAAGGCGTTCCGAACTCGCTACGCCGACCCCGAGCAGATCGGCTTCTCATGGCCGTCGGCACGCGTGCCGGTGTCGGACTATCGGCGGCTGCACAACGCGGTCTTCCCAACCGCGCCCAGCGATCGCGTTGCGTTCAGCGCCCTCTACGACGGTCAAATTTCATGGGCCGATACGATGATCGACGCCGTGATCGGCTTGCTCGAGCGCAAAGGGGTGCTGCAAAACACGATCATCGTGATCACCTCCGATCATGGCGAGGAGCTGTTCGAGCGCGGCGGATTCGATCACGGCGACACGCTCTACGAGGAAGCGACGCACGTGCCGCTGATCGTGCACGCGCCCGGTCTCGTCCCCGCCGGACGCGTGATCGATACCACGGTAGGCCTGGTCGATGTTCCGGCCACGATTCTGGACTTGGCGGGTCTGTCGGCAACGCACGGTTCGGGACGGTCGCTGCGTCCGATGTGGCAAGGAGGCGGCACAGCGCGACCGGTTTTCGCCGAGGCGATTGGCCGCGGGTCAGAAGCGCTCGCTGCTTGTTGGGACGGCGCGCTGAAGTACATCCGGCGCGATACATCCAGTGGACGACACGAGTGGCTCTTCGATCTGGCCAGCGACCCAGGCGAGCAGCGCGACCTCACCGCAAATCGAAAGGCCGACCTGGCGCGACTGCGCGCGCTGTATGACGCGCACGCAGCAACGGCCGCGCAGGTTGCCAAGACACTCGGTGCCGGTGAGGAGGCGTTGACCGAAGAGGATCTAGCGCGACTTCGTAGCCTCGGCTACGTGCAATAGCCAACAGCTCTCCACCGAGTACGTGGTGGGATCAGATCTGGGCGCACATCACGCTCGGAACCGCGCTCTCAGGGTGACCGTCGCACCCCGTCACGCAGCCGCGAATAACGCTTGCTTTTTCGCGCGAACAACGGCAGGTTGCGCACGGGTGTGAAGGGACCGGCGGATGGGGATCTGCCGACCCCGCGGTTGCAGTCGCGCTTGGTTCGGCGTCTGTGAATCGTAGCCTGTGGAGAGCAGGCCTGAGTCAGGTGGTTTCAGTTTGGGGTGCGGGCACACGGTTGCCTCGTTGCTCCGACCCTTGGTTTCACAGGGGTCGATGCCTTGTCAGCGCGAGGCCGGGGGACGTTTTTTCCTATCGAACTCACCGTTTTTTCTCTGTGCGGTGAGGAGGGTCTGCAATGAACTCCGATCGTCGTCATGATCGTCTGTCGCTGTGTTCGCTGTGCGGTGTGGCGCTCGCCTTGTTGGCGATGCTGGGGGCTGCAGCTCCGGTTTGGGCTGAAGGCTCAGTCCAATTCGGGTTGCGACAGCCGCTCACGGAGTACGGCTACACCGCTGGCAATATCCCGCGCGGTGATCGACCGGTATTCGTCGATATCGCCAACCTCGGCGAGACGATCAATGTTTCGATCTGCGGTACCGCCGATAGCGATACGCTCCGCGTCGAGATCTACGACTCGCTCGCAACGCTCGTCGCTTCGCAGAACCTCGCCAGCTCGAACGTTGCTTGCAATAACTCGATGTCGGCGCCGCTGACCAATCCGTTTCGATTCACGCCCGCTTCGACCGGCACCTATTCGATTCGCCTGTTCAACACCAGCGGCACGAAGTTCCAGTTGTATCGCTGGGATGTCACCGTGACGCCGAACGCACTGACCAATCCAGATCCAACGGCGCGTGGCGGCCGAGTCTGGGCCTTGGATTGGTCGATCGAAGGATTCAGCTTCAGCAAATCGGATGCAACCGACGCCAACCTCTATGTGCTGACGCCTGGAGGGTCGGGGTTCAACAACTACGTCTGGCAACTCGATCTCAACAACATGTCTGGCTTTGGCTATTCGATCATCGCGAATGAAATCGGCGTCAATCCCCCCAACTCGGGATACAGCGTCAATCAGTCTGGAAACTCCTCGACCCCACTGCACCCGATCTACCTGTCTTATCCCGCGGTAGCACTGCCCTCGCCCGCCGCACCTCCTACGCTCACCGGCGTACGGTTCATCGACGACGCGGACATCGACAAGACGATCTCCCCAAACACCACGCCCGGAGTCCAAGACGACGGCTTCTTCGAATTCACCAGCGACGTCAGCGGGATTTATTGGATCGTGATCGACACCGATCGCGATGGCACTTATGAAGCCAGCGACCGCCGCCTCACGGGGCACTGCGTCGCCGGACTCAATCGAATTGCCTGGGATGGACGTGGGCCGGGCAACTCGGTGCTCCCCGATGCGACCTACCCGACGTTCGTGCAGGTCCGCATCGGCGAATACCACTTCGTCGCACAGGACATCGAGACATCGGGTGGAGATGAGCCCGGCTTGACGATTTACGAAGCGCTGAGTGACGTGGTGTTCAGCGACACGCAGGTCTACTGGGACGATCAAACGTTCTTGGGCGGAACGACCACGCTTCCAGCCGGATTGCCCTCCACCACCGCGCGTCACACCTGGGGCAACTTCACCGGCTCGGGATTCGGCGACAACCGTTTCATCGACACGTACGTTTACGGATCGGCCTCGGAACAAACCACCGACGCCATCATCTCCAGCAGTGATGCGCCGTTGGCCGACAACGACGGCGACGGCATCGATGATTCGGCCGACCTGGACGACGACAACGACGGCATTCGCGACAGCGTCGAAGGCAACGCCGACACCGATGGCGATGGAATCAAGAACAGCTTCGACATCGATAGCGACAACGACGGCATCGTCGACAACATCGAAGCGCAGGGTGAGGTTGGGTACGTCGCTCCCAGCGGCCTGGACACCGACAATGACGGGCTCGACAACGCGTACGACACCGACAATGGCGGCAGCGCGATCACGCCGGTCAACACCGACGGCGCCGATCAACCCGACTACCTCGACCTGGACGCCGACAACGACACCGTGCCGGATACAACCGAAGGGCACGATGCGAATCACGACGGCCAACCGGACAGGGTCGCGACCGGCAGCGATAGCGACAACGACGGCTTGGACAACGCGTTCGACACTGTCAGCGGATTCGATACACCAGGAAATGCCACCGGCTCCAACGCGCCGCTGCAGAACACCGATGGTGCCGACAATCGCGATTGGCGCGATACCGACGACGACAACGACGGAAAGCCGACCAAGACCGAAGACTCGAACGCCGACGGCGACCCCACCAACGACGACACCAACGGCAACGGAACGCCCGACTACTTGGAGAACCAGCCGCCGGTCGACACCGATAGCGACGGGGTCAACGACAACATCGACGTCGACGATGACGACGATGGCATTCTCGACGTGGTGGAGACCAACACCGATACCGACGGCGATGGCATTCCCAATCGGCTCGACATCGATTCCGACAACGACGGCATTACCGACACAATCGAAGCGCAGGGCGAAGGGTCGCTGATTCTGGCGACGAGCACCGACACCGACGGCGACGGTCTGGACAACGCCTACGACACCGACAACGGCGGCACCACCATCACGCCGATCAACACCGACGGCGCCGATCAACCCGACTACCGCGATCTGGACAGCGACAACGACACCGTGCCCGACCGGATCGAAGGGCACGATGCAAACCACGACGGCATCGCCGATCGCACCGCCTCCGGCAGCGATAGTGATAACGACGGGCTCGACAACGCGTACGACACGGTTGCCGGGCCGGGTGTTGGAAACGAAACCGGCACCAACGCGCCGCTGCAAAACACCGACGGCGTCGACAATCGCGACTGGCGCGACACCGACGATGACAACGACGGCCGGCTGACCACGGCGGAAGACATCAACCTTGACGGCAATCTCGCCAACGATGATTCCGACTTCGACGGAACGCCCGACTACCTCGACCCTGACGCCCCTGTCGACACCGATCGCGACGGCGTGCCGAATGTGATCGACCTCGACGACGACAACGACGGCATCCTCGACAGCGTCGAAGGAAACGGCGACACCGACGGCGACGGCATCCCCAACAGCCTCGACATCGATGCTGACAACGACGGCATTGTCGACAACGTCGAAGCGCAGAGCGATGCGGGTTATCGACCGCCGAGCGGCAACGACACCGACAACGACGGCCTCGACAACGCCTACGACACCGACAACGGCGGCACGCCGATCACGGTGGTCAACACCGACGGCGCCGATCAACCTGACTATCTCGACCTGGACAGCGACAACGACACGGTGCCCGATCGAATCGAGGGACACGACGCCAACCACGACGGTGTCGCCGATCGCACCGCTTCGGGCACCGACGCAGACAGCGATGGACTCGACGACGCGTTCGATACGGTCAACGGCTTCGGCCCCGGCAATGCGGTCGGCAGCAACGCACCGTTGCAAAACACTGACGGCGTCGACAACCGCGACTGGCGCGACACCGACGACGACAATGACGGACTGCTGACCACCGCAGAAGACCTCAACCGCGACGGCAACCCGACCAACGACGACTCCGATGCCGATGGGACCCCCGACTACCTCGACACAGACATACCGGTCGATACCGATCGCGACGGCGTGCCGAATGTGATCGACCTCGACGACGACAACGACGGCATCCTCGACAGCGTCGAAGGAAACGGCGACACCGATGGCGACGGTATCGCCAACAGCCTCGACATCGACGCTGACAACGACGGCATTGTCGACAACATCGAAGCGCAGAGCGACGGGGGTTATCGCCCACCGAGCGGCACCGATACCGACGGCGACGGACTCGACAACGCCTACGACACCGACAACGGCGGCACGCCGATCACGGTGGTCAACACCGACGGCGCCGATCAACCCGACTATCTCGACCTGGACAGCGACAACGACACGGTGCCCGATCGGATCGAAGGGCACGACGCCAACCACGACGGCGTCGCCGATCGCACCGCGTCCGGCACCGACGCAGACAGCGATGGACTCGACGATGCGTTCGATACGGTCAACGGCTTCGGCCCCGGTAATGCGGTCGGCAGCAACGCACCGCTGCAAAACACCGACGGCATCGACAATCGCGATTGGCGCGACACCGACGACGACAATGACGGACTGCTGACCACCGCAGAAGACCTCAACCGCGATGGCAACCCCACCAACGACGATGCCGATGGTGACGGCACACCGGACTATCTCGACACCGATGCGCCACTGGATACCGATCGCGACGGCGTACCGAATGTGATCGACCTCGACGACGACAACGACGGCATTCTCGACAGCGTCGAAGGAAACGGCGACGCCGATGGCGACGGCATTCCTGATCGACTGGACATCGACGCCGACAACGACGGCATTGTCGACAACGTCGAAGCGCAGAGCGACGGGGGTTATCGCCCACCCAGCGGCCTGGATACCGACAACGACGGACTCGACAACGCCTACGACACCGACAACGGCGGCACGCCGATCACGCCGGTCAACACCGACGGCGCCGATCAACCCGACTATCTCGACTTGGACAGCGATAACGACACGGTGCCCGACCGGATCGAAGGGCACGATGCAAACCACAACGGCGTCGCTGACCGCACCCCTTCCGGCACCGACGCAGACAGCGATGGTCTCGACGATGCGTTCGACACCGTCAACGGCTTCGGTCCCGGCAACGCGATCGGCAGTAACGCACCGCTGCAAAACACCGACGGCATCGACAATCGCGATTGGCGCGACACCGATGACGACAACGATGGCCGACCGACGACCGCGGAGGATCTCAACCGCGACGGCAACCCGACCAACGACGACTCCGATGCCGATGGCACGCCCGACTACCTCGACACCAATGCACCACTGGATACCGATCGCGACGGCGTGCCGAATGTGATCGACCTCGACGATGACAACGACGGCATTCTCGACACCGTCGAAGGGAATGCCGACCCGGACGGCGACGGCATCCCCAACAGCCTCGATATCGATTCCGACAACGACGGCATTGTCGACAACGTCGAAGCGCAGAGCGACGGAGGTTATCGCCCGCCCAGCGGCGTCGACACCGATGGTGACGGCCTCGACAACACCTACGACCCCGACAACGGCGGCGGCAACATCACACCGCTCAACACCGACGGCGTCGATCAACCCGATTATCTGGATCTGGACAGCGACAACGACACCGTCCCGGATCGGATCGAAGGACACGATGCCGATCACAACGGCATTGCCGATCGCACCGCTTCGGGCAACGACACCGATCGCGACGGCCTCGATGACGCGTTCGACACCGTCAACGGCTTCGGCCCCGGCAACGCCACCGGATCGAACGCACCGCTGCAAAACACCGACGGTACCGACAACCGCGACTGGCGCGACACCAACGACGACAACGATAGCCGCTCGACCACGGCCGAAGATCTCAACCGCGATGGCGATCCAACCAACGACGATTCCGACGGCGATGGTCGGCCCGACTACCTCGACACCGACGCGCCGATCGATACCGATCGCGACGGCGTGCCGAATGTGATCGACCTCGACGACGACAACGACGGCATCCTCGACAGCGTCGAAGGAAACGGCGACACCGATGGCGACGGTATCGCCAACAGCCTCGACATCGACGCCGACAACGACGGCATTGTCGACAACGTCGAAGCGCAGAGCGATGCGGGTTATCGACCGCCGAGCGGCAACGACACCGACAACGACGGCCTCGACAACGCCTACGACACCGACAACGGCGGCACGCCGATCACGGTGGTCAACACCGACGGCGCCGATCAACCCGACTATCTCGACTTGGACAGCGACAACGACACGGTGCCCGATCGGATCGAAGGACACGATGCCGACCACAACGGCATCGCCGATCGCATCGCCTCCGGCACCGACGCCGACAGCGACGGACTCGACGACGCGTTCGATACCGTCAACGGCTTCGGTCCGGGCAACGAAACCGGCAGCAACGCACCGCTGCAAAACAGCGACGACACCGACAATCGCGATTGGCGCGACACCGACGACGACAATGACGGACTCCTGACCAAGGATGAAGACGCCAACGAGGATGGCGATCCGACCAACGACGATACCGACGATGACGGCCGGCCCGACTACCTCGATCTTCCGTTCGAGACACAGTTGATTGTTCGCAAAGAAGCCACGGTGACCAGCACCACCATCGGCGGGTTGGTGCCGTACACGATTACCGTCAGCACCCGCAACGCCACCGGACCGTCGGTCAGTGGTGTAACGGTGAGCGACTCACTCCCTGCCGGCTTCAAGCTGATCCCCGAGTCACCGCGCTTGGTGTTGGCGGGCGAGGATGGTCGCTTCGGCACGCGCGACGATGTTTCCACCGCACTGACTTTCAGTGGGACGCGACCGGTGGTCTTCGGTCCGTTCAGCCTCAGCACCGGCGAGCCGGCACAGATCCGCTACACGCTGCGCGTCGGCACCGGTGTGATTCCGGGTTCGGCTCGCAACATCGCGACACCGTTGGTGGGTGGTCTGCCGGCCGGGCGCGCCGCGAGTGCCACGGTCACGATCGAGGCCAACGATCCGATCTTCGATCGCACCACGATCATCGGAAAGGTGTTCAACGACAAGAACGGCGACGGCATGCAAACCGAGGGCGAGGATGGCGTGCCGGGTGTGCGAATCGCGACCGTCGAAGGGCTGGTGGTTGAAACCGATCTTGCCGGTCGCTATCACTTGGCGGACATCGATGGTGGTCGCCTCGAACGCGGGCGCAACGTGATTCTCAAGCTCGATCCGGCCACGCTGCCTCCCAGCACCACACTCACCACACCCAACCCACGTGTGGTGCACATTACCCAAGCGATCATGGCCAAGATCAACTTTGGCGTGAGACTTCCGGAAGGCTCCACCAACGGCGGCTCGAACAGTTCGCTGCAGTTGCCGAGCGGCGGTTCGATCTGGTTGGTCAAAGACCCTTCGGTTCGCGATCCACGTCTGGACGTGACGGCGCCGATCCGCGCGATCGCACCAGGCCTGCCAGGATTCACACCACTCACGTTCCAACTGCGCAGCAACTACTCTTCGTTCATCGAAAGCTACGAGTTGTTGATTTATCGGTCCACCGATAGCGATCTCGCGCGGCCAATCAAGACGCTCAGCGGCCAGCGAGTTGGTCTCGATACAGGGGTCACCTGGGATGGCAGCACCGATGACGGCAGCGTCTTGCATTCTGGCGACTCGGTGCAGTACGTGCTGCGTGTGCGCGGCCAGAAGGGCGGGATCGACGAGACCGCCGCACAGACGATCGGCTTCGTCGAGGCGCTCAAAGACGACAGCACCAAGTTGGCAGTGCCGGCGCAGATCGCGCAGCAACCGCCGGCCAAACAGACGATTCAACTCACCGGCGATCGTGTTCGGATTCACGGCGAAGGGCTGGCGCCAGGCGCTCAACTACAGATCAACAAGGAAAGCGTGCCGGTCGATGGCGCCGGGAACTTCGTGGTCGAACAGCAAGTCCCCACCGGTGAGCATCGTTACGAGGTGGAGGTAGCAGGCAAAGACAGCTTCCGCGGCAACCTCGACGTCAGCGTCGACGACAAGTACTTCCTGATGGTCGGGCTGGCGGAGTTGACCGCCGGCAAGAACAGCGTCAGCGGGAACGTCGAGGCGCTTTCGGGCGATGAGCAGTTCGACGAGACGACTTACCAGACCGGCCGCGTGGCGATGTACCTGAAGGGGAAGATCAAAGGGCGTTACCTGCTCACGGCGCAACTGGACTCGCAAGAAGAAGACCTGGGCGATCTGTGGCAGCGGCTCGACCAGCGCGATCCGCGCCAACTGTTCCGTCACATCGACCCTGATCGCTACTACCCGGTGTACGGAGACGATTCGACAACGGTTTCCGATGTCGATTCACAGGGCCGTTTCTATCTGCGCTTGGATTGGGACCAGAGCGAGGCGGTGGTCGGTAACTTCCACACCAACTTCACCGGCACCGAACTGGGCGAGTACAACCGCTCGCTGTCCGGTGGTCAGTTGCACTACCGCTCTTCCAAGCTGACCACCTATGGCGATAACCGTCACGATGTCAGCGTGTTTGCGTCGCAGCCTCAGTCGGCCTTCGGGCACAACGAGTTTCTGGGGACCGGCGGTTCGCTCTACTACTTGAAGGACACCAACGTCGTGATCGGTTCCGAAAAGGTGTGGGTCGAAGTGCGCGATCGCGATTCCGATCGCGTGATCGAGCGGCTCACACTGGAGCGCGGTCGCGACTACGAGGTCGACGAACTACAGGGGCGGCTGATTCTGACCCGTCCACTCGCACAGGTCGTCGATCAACTCGACCCGTCGCTGATCAAGGACGATCCCCTCGACGGCAATCGTGCGCTGCTGTTGGTCGACTACGAGTACGTACCACTGGGCTTCGACCCCAAGGACGCAAGCTTCGGCGCACGCGCTTCCACCTGGGTCGGCGACAAGCTGCGCTTGGGCGCCACGCATGTCACCGAAGGGCGCCGCGAGACCGACTATCAGATGTCGGAAGCCGATGTCGTGCTGCGCGGCGGCAAAGGGACGTTTTTGAAGTTGGAGTATGCACAAACCGATGAAACACAGACTGCCAATTCGTTTGGCTCCACCGACGGCGGCCTGACCTTCAGTCAACCGTTCACGTCGCCGGCGTCGGCAGCGCGCAGCGCCGATGCCATCTCGGTGGAGGGACGGGTCAATCTCGCCGAGATGACCGATGGCAAACACGACGGTGCACTCGGTGCCTGGTGGCGCGAGCGAGAAGCTGGCTTCTCCACCGCACGACTGCACACCGACGCCACCACCACGGAGTACGGGGCCGAGGCTCGCTGGCGCGTCGGTGAGCACGTCACGTTGTCGGCCCGCGGCGCGTCGACAGAGATCGATGGCCTCACCGATCAACGCTTCATCAGCTTGCAGGGCGATTACCGAACCAAGGGGCGCTGGACGGTGGCAAGTGAGTTGCGCCGCGTCGAGGAACAACCGGAACTCGGCGATTCGACCACGGCGACGCTTGGCGCGGTCAAGCTTGGCTACAACGTCAAGACGCATACGCAGATCTACGGCATCGCGCAATCGACACTCAGCCACGATGACGGCTATCGCTCCAATGATCTGTTCACGGTTGGCGTTCGCTCCAAGGTCGGCGACGCGTGGGGTTTGCGCGGCGAGCTCTCGAGCGGCGATCGCGGCGACGCCGCGCGCGTCGGGGTCGATTGGACGCCGGCGGCCGATCGCACGATCTACATGAACTACACCGAGCAGGCCGATCGCACCCAAGGTAATCGCGGAACGATCACCGTCGGCCGGCGCCAGCAGATCTCGAATCAACTTTCCGTCTTCAACGAGAGCCAGTTCGGTGGCGGCGATCAACCGGCTTCGGCCGCGCACGTCTTTGGCTTGAACTGGAAACCGACCGAGCGCTGGCAGCTCGGCGCCACGGTCCAGCGCAGCTCACTCGACGATCAAACCAGCGGCGGCATCGATCGCGATGCGGCCGGCTTCTCGCTTGGCTATCTCGACGAGGCCACGAGCTACAACGGCAAGCTCGAGTACAGAGACGACGACGGCGCCACGCAACGCACGCAGTGGCTGGTCACCAACTTCTTCAAACGCAAGATCACGCAAGGCCTGTCGCTACTCGGCCGCTTCAACCTCTCGCAAACCGAGAACAGCACCACCGCCGACGAGTTCAATGACGCGCAGTTCCGCGAGGTGAGCTTCGGCTTCGCCTACCGCCCTGCCCACTTCGATCGCGTCAACCTGCTGGGCAAGTACACGCTGCTTTACGATCTGGTCGGCCCCGAGCAGAGCGTACTGCGCCCCGATCAACGCAGCCGCGTCGCATCGCTCGAGAGCAACTGGCAGTTGTCTCCGCGCTGGTCGCTCGGCACCAAGTTCGCCGATCGCCAGGGCAAGGTGCGCGAGAATCGCGATCGCGGCGCATGGTTCGTCAGCGACGCGTTCCTCGGGATCCTGCAGGTCCGTTTCGATGTGATGGAGGATTGGAACGCGTTGGTCGAGTGGCGCAACCTCACCAGCCGAGAGACGGATGACTCGCGCAGCGGCGCACTGGTCGCCTTGTATCGAGGCGTCGGCGATTACGTCAAGCTCGGCTTGGGGTACAACTTCACCAACTACTCCGACGACCTTACCGACCAGTCGTATGAACAGCGCGGTTGGTTCGTGAAGTTGCTCGGAAAGTTCTGAGCTCTGGTTCGATAACTGCCCCGTGCGCAGCGAAACACCGCTGCGCGCGGGGCAACTCGACCCGCCACCAAGCGACATCGAAGCTCGCGTCCGCGGCACCAGGTCGCGGGCCAGGTCGTGTCACCACCGGAAATCCACGTTTCGATTGCAATGAGAATCGTGCGCATCACCAACCGGCGCGCCGGCGTCGCCATGACCTGCCGTGGAATGGGCCGCATCCCTTCGATAGGTTCCCCAAGAGTGTCTGCTGCTCGCCATCGGTAAGCCCAAGCGCGCCGAGATCGATCTCAGTGACGTGACACTCGCGGGCCGGTTGGCCCTTCGTGCAGCTCGCACGCCTTCAGTGCAGCACCTCGATCCGCGTCACCGGGTGGATCTCGTTCCATCGATTGTGAAGATCGGTAACGTAGGCCCCTGTAACGCGGACACGATCACCGCGATTGGGAATCGTGACACGCGGAACATGATCGGCGCATGCGTCCTTCGCCTCGGCTTCCTCTGCGGCGTGTTCGCAGATCACCTCGACGACGAGATGCCCGTTGACATGGAGAAGATTCATGACGTTCAACACCGACTTGCTGTCAGGGTCAAGTTCGATGTGCACGTCACCATCCTGGGCGCGATGCACCCTTATCACCCGGCCCTCTACGGCGGTGCACGCCTCGACGACTCGTAATCGCTTTTGGTCATAGACGTGTTTCCACAAGTCGGAATCACAGTCCCCGGCGGGCAACGCTGTCGGAGCCTGCCCCGGGTAACGAGCCCTCACGCCAACGACGAGCGCAACCAGCGCCGCCAAGACCGCTACGATGGTTCGGCTTCTTCGACTCACGCACGACCCTCCGGTTCTCTATACCACCTTCGCAACAACTCGACCGTCAGCTCCTCTGCCGTGGGGCGCGGGGCTCGACGCCGAGCATGCTGCAGACACAGGATTGCTCGGAAGATTAGGCGAAGAACTTCGGCGACACGCAGCACAAAGTAGCCGGGTCATCGTCAGGCGCGAAGCCGGGACGTCCGCGCTCGCCGATGCGGCAAGCCCGCTCATCGAGCAGCACGTTGGACTGTCGATCATCTGGGTCTGAGGCCCGACGCGCTCCCCGCCTCGGTCACGACACTGCGCCGGAGCTTACGGGCACCCACTCTGCGCAGCGTTCATCGCCGCATCGCGCGATCCAACCTGGCCGAGTGGCGATTCGTCCCATGTCCCTGCCAGGCCATCGCACCGAACCGCTCGCACCAAGTAGAAGAACGAACTGCCGGTTGCCGGCACGGCGGCGTCCCACGCTTGCTCATCATTGCTGTCGTTCTCGACACACGCCTGCAGCGCTGCGGCAAAATCGCCGCCGGCGGCAAGCAACACGGCAGTGTCTCCGCGCACCACATCGTAGGTTGCACCCTCTTGATGTCGCTGCCAGGTCAGCGTGCTTTCGTCGCTTGCCAGTTGCAGTCCTTGCACCGCGTTGGGTGCCGATGAGCCGGTAACGCAGATCAGCTTCGATTTTGATGTTGCCGCGGTACCGGCGACGTTGGTCGCCGCAAGTCGCACCGTGTAGATGCCGGGCTGGGTGTAGATGTGCGCTGCATTCTGCGCGAGGTCGTCGGTGGTTCCATCGTTGTCGAAATCCCAGGCCCACGCGAGCGGTCCGTTGACCGTGCGATCGGTGAAAGTGACCGACAGCGGCACTGTTCCCGATAGCGGCGCTGAGCCGAACTCGACGACAGGAAGCCGAGCCGGATCCTTGATCAACGAGAAGGAGTCCGCCACGCTGCCCACGCTGTCGAGGAACTTCGCATCGAGTCGATTGCCGCTGAAGTCGAGCACCATCGAACCAAGCCTGTTCATCGATACGAACATCGCCGGGTGATTCAAGTTGCCGCCGCTGGCTTGGGCGGAGCTTCCGGCCACCGCATAGACGGCCCCGTCGTGCGGGCTCGCACTCGACAGCGGCTTGGTGTAAGCGCCGGTTTCTCCCGGGCGTCCGCTGCCGCTATCGACCTGGTGACTTGCATTGAATGTCGATGAGGGCCCGTAGTGGCCATCGAGAAGATAGGAACGCTCGTAAGAATGACTGTGTCCGCACAGCACCAGGTCGACGCCGAAGTCCTCGAGAATCGGCAGCACGAATCCGCGCATTTCGAGCGACTCTGTATCAACGTCCGAATCGTGCGACCCCTTCGTGTAGGGCGGATGGTGAAAGAACGCCACGATCCAACGCTGCGATGTCGCCGCGAGATCGTCTTGTAGCCAGCTCAGCATGGGGCTGCCCGCCGTTCGCGCAGACTGGTAGGAATCGAGGCAGACGAAGTGGATGTCGGCGTAGTCGAATGAGTAGTACGCCTCGGTGCCCGATGCAATTCCACCGGCTTCGGCGCCGGCTGGAAGCGTGAAGATGTCGTAGTACGGTCCGCTCTGGGTCGAAGCGTCGGCAGAGTAGCCATCGTGATTGCCGTATGTGGGCCACAAGACCGACTTGGCCAACATCTGTGGATACGTGTCGAACACGGCCGCTTGATATTCCGTATCGGTGCCGTTTGGATAGGCGTTGTCACCCAGCATCATCCACAGGTCGGTGTGCCGAGTCGCTGTGAACGCGGTGTACGCGTCGCGCACGGCCCGCGCGTCGGCGTTGGCAAAGCCGGAATCGCCTAGAACCCAAATGCGAAGCGGCTTGGATGTGCCGGCGGTGGGCGACGTGAGCACAGAGTGGTCTGCGTCCCCGCCAACCAGCGGTCCCGCCGTGGTGCCCACCGAGTAGTAGTAGCGAGTGTCTGGAGCGAGTCCCGTCAGCGACACGACATGTTCGGTGCTCGGAGTCGATGAACCTGCGACCGAAGTCAGCAGCGTTGGGCTGGTGCCGTAGCGAACCTCGCTGTCGCTAGCGACGTTGGTGCGCCATCGCACCGTGACACCGGTTGACGATCCGCGCTGCAGGTAAGGTCCACGCGACACAAGTGGATCGGCGTTGATCAAGAGTTTCGGAACAAGCACAAGATCGCTCGAAGAGGCGCTGGAATTCCAAGCACCGATGGCAAGCACGTTCTCTCCCGCATGCAGTACGGGCAGCGCGAGCGCGGAAATATCGTGCAGCGGAAGGTAGCTCGCCGTCGCGCCGTTGCTCGACTCGTGCTGCGAGGCGAGCGTGTTCCACGCCGGCACGTCTCCCGGCATCTCCGGCGAGCGATAGACTTCGACGCCATTGACCCACGCGACATAGCCGTCATCCCAATCGGCTCCAAGCCAGATGTCGTGTACATCGCTTGGGCTCGCCAGCGTAAAGCGCGCGCGCGTGTACACAGAAACGGTTCCGGCCGGAACGACTGTCAGCAGCAGTTGCTGTGCGCTCGCTGCGGTGTCGTAGCCCACCCCATAGCTACCGCTCTGCCACCCGGCGTCATCGAACGCTTCCGCAGTCCAGCTCGTGCCGATGCCTGGATCGTCCGCGTTGGCAAGGTGGCGCATCGCAGTGCCGAACTGCACGAGTGTGGTTTCTGCCAGCGCCGACCGAGGCGCAAGCAAGAGCGCGATCGCAAGAAGCATCTCTCTGCGAACAGCGCGCGTCGTGCGGCAGCTCATGGCGGCGACGCCAACAGCGAGTCGAGCCTCGACAGCGACTGTTCGATCTCTCTTGCCTGACGTGCCATCGCCGACACAACTCGCCGCTCGGGAGGAAGAGCACTCAGCCTGGCCAGCGCACGTGCGTACGCGCTGCGCGCCTCAACGTTGCATCCTGCGCGCTCGAGCAACTCTGCGCGGCGCATCGCCCACGTGGGCGGAATCTCGGCGTCGTTCGAGAAGGCCGCGGCGATTCTCTCGGCAGCAGCATCGAAGCGCCCGTGCCGCACCTCGATTTCGACAGCAGCACGCAACAGCGTAACCGGCCGATCGAGTCGCCGCAGTCCCGCCTCGAGTGTTTGCAGCGCTTGCTCTGTCTGTGGCGGCGCACACGCCTCCAACGCGGCGGCGCGCTCGATGTAGTACTCGGGCTGTGGGCCGCGAGCGACTTCGGCCGCAACGATCGCAGCGCCAAAATCGGCGGCAGCCAGCGCGGCGTCGCCTCGTGCAGCATGCACGCGGCCGCGCATCACGAGCGCCGACTCATGCTCGGGATGCGTTTGCAGGAAGCGCTCGAGGTGCCCCAACGCAGCGTCGAGTTCTCCTGTCGTTCGCATCAACTCCGCAAGGCCAAGGTCGACCGCTGCGAGTTGGGGGTCGAGAGCGCGCGCTGCACGGTAGTCGGCACGCGCGAGCTCCACCTCCCCGCGCACGCGATAAAGCTCGGCGCGATGAAACCGCGCCACCGCCTCGTTTGGTTGCGCAATCACCCGGCGAGTGGCATCGGCGAGTTGCCGGTCGAGGCTCTCGTGCGCGAGGGCGATTCCAAGGCAGGCGACGAGAAACGCGGCCATGACTGCATGCCGGATTGCAGCCCGAGCGCTGGAAACCAATGGCTGAGAACGGGATGTGCTCCCAGGGCTGTCGCGGTGCGTCGGCATGCTGACCGGGAGTATACGAAGAGAACTGCTGAAGGCAGCACCCAGAGTGACGGCTCGCGAGGCAAGCCCGCGGCGTGTTTGCCCTCAGCGAAGTGCGTCGGTGCGTGTCATGGAGTCGATCTCGCGAGATCGATCAGACACGCCCCGACCACAGGGTTGGCCGCCTTTGTCCCAGCGGTGCCGATTGCGGCGCAGCTCTCTTCCTTCTTGAAGCGCTCGGCGACTGCGCCCTGTTTCGCCGAGCCACGCAGGTCTCCTCGCGCAGCGCTGTTGCGCCAATCAACCGTTCCTGATTGGAGAGTACTCGAGCAGATGGTTATGAAACGAGTTCTAGAACTTCCAACCGACTCCGAAGCCGATCACGAGCGGATTGATCTTCACCTCGCCAATCTTGTTCCCCTCAGACTTCACGTCGGTCTTGATGCCAATGTACTTGACGTCGAAATTCAGGTAGGTGCGTTCGGTAATCTTCCAGTCGGCCCCGAGTTGGGCGGCTGGGCCGAAACTGGTGGAAAGCTTCAGCGAGTCGATCAGTCCGCTCTTGCCGTAGAAGAAGGTCGCGTTCAGGCCGAGGCCGACGTACGGGTTGAACTTGTCGCTGGGCTTGAAGTGCCATTGGGCCACCAGCGTGGGTGGCAGGTGATTGACCGAACCGACGCTGGTTCCGTCAAGCTTCAACTCCTGTGCTGCCGTCGCCACGATCAACTCCAGCGCGAAGCGCGCGTTGATGTAGCGGGTGAAATCGACTTCGGCGGTGAAGTCGTCGCCGACATCGACTTTCTCGAGCACGTCGCTGCCCGATGAATTCGGCGCCACGTCGATCAGCCGCGTCCGAACCATCCAGTTCTCGCCCGCGGATGCGGTCGCGACGAAGCCCAACGCCACTGCTGCTGCCGCTATCCACCTTGCATTCGTAGTTCTCATCTCGCTCGATCCTCCTCGCAGTCGCCTTCTACCGCGAGCACGCGGTGTGGCGGTTGCGCAGAGATTAGGCGGAGTCGGTGGTGGGCCCGCCTGATCTGAATCAAGCGACAGCACTCCACCGATTCGGTTCCGGCAGGCCTGAGATGGCCTGCCGGAACTGGGTCACCAGTGTCACTGCGATTGCGACGATCTCGCTTGACCTCAGGAGTGGAGGCTTGATGAGTCCGTTGGCGTTGACCTCGACGAGATTGAACACGATGTGCGGCGAGCCACGCCTCTTGCTCTGCCAGTAGCGATAAGTTCAATCGCGCCAGAGGTTCCACTTCTCTCTAGCGTGGCGGGAGACCGGTAGGCGCCCACCAACCAGAGTGCAACGCGACTCTGCGTGGCTGCGCGCTCAAGGGCAGCTCGTCGTCGTCCGCTCTGCGCCCGCCGCGTTCTTACCCCAAGTTCCCGTTCCACACCCGGCGACGCGTTCACGTACGAGATACCAGTTGCTCGTGCCGAGTGCCGGCGTCGTCGAGTCCGTGGTTTGTGTGGCTGCGATGTTTTGCGCGATGCACGATTCGTCGCCGCCACCTGGTCCAACCGGCAGTGCAGCGACCCGTCCACGAAGCACGTCGAATGTGGTTCCAGCGTACGGTGGAGGAGCGCCCCACGAGATCGTGGTCTTGTCTGCAGCGATTCGCTGATCGTGAACCTCGGTGGGCAGATGCACCCAGGTCAACACGACGGCGGTTGGATCGTAGCGGGTCGTGAAGCCGACGCAGTTCGTTCCCGGCTGTGTCACGTTGGAGAACGTACCGGTGTGCGAGGGGTAGGTCATGATCGAATACGTGCTCAATTCCGGTGGGATGAAGCCGTTGGCGAGGCTCACGTTGAGCGTTCCCGAGAGCGTCGCCGCACTCACGCCTGTCAACTTGAGTTGGTCGTACTCCGTGCCAGCAATCAGGCCGCCGACTTGAATGTCCAGGGCACCCGCCGCGGACTGTGTGTAGGCCTGCTGGATAGTCAAAGTGCCGATCTGCAAGCCGGGGGCGACTCGAGCGGAGTTCGTCAGGCTGGCGGTGAGAGATCCGACGCCTGTGAAAGTTCCACCTTGAAAATCTGCGGGTGTGGTGGTGTCCATGTCGCCACCGTTGAGTGTGGTCGATCCGGCAGTCTGGATGAAGCTGGCGGACCCATTCGTGAAGATCAGCCTTCCGCTAAGCACTTCGATCGCGCCCGAGTTTCTCATCTGAAGACTCATGTTCGTCTCGCCGATCCCCGCGGACTTCTTGAACGTGCCTGTCGCGAGATTGTTGAACAGACCGCGCGTGCCGTTGACGAAGGTATACAGATGATCGGACTGACAGTCCCACATTCCGCTGTTGTTGATCGCCGACCCGCCTTCGACCCCCAACGATCCGCTCCCGGTGTAGGTGGCGGTCGCTGTGTTGTTCAACGTCCTGCCCCCCTTGACCTCTTTGCCGATTCCGCTGATCGCCATCCCGCCGTTGGCGTTGGTGATGCCTGCGCCTGCCATCGCCCCTGCGGTCCAGGTATACAGCCCCGTTGTCGTGAACGTCGCCGCACCTTGCAGTGTTCCACCCGATTGATTGAACGTCGCGGTGGAAATCGGAGTGTTGAGGTTCAGCGTCCCCGACATCAGTTGAATCGCGCCCGCAAGGCTCGCTCCTGCGTTGAGATCGTGCGTGCCCAGTGCAAATTGCACCGTGCCACCCGCCCCATTGAAGCCGCCGGAATGCGTGCCGTTGGGCTGCAAGATGATCGTCCCTGATTGTGCTTGGACTGTGCCCGAGTTGTTGAACGCCGTGAGGCTGCTGGCGATCGTGGTATTGCCGGTCCCGACCGACTTTTTGAAGACTCCGGAGTTGTTGAATGTGGCGGTGCCGCCGAATGGATTCGACATCGTGTTCGTGTTCTGAGAGTCCCAAGTTCCCGTGTTGTTCACAACCGCGCCGGAGCCGATTCGCACGCCACCCGTCGCGCTCCAGGTGGTTGTTGCCGTCGTGTTGAAGGTGCGCGATGAGCTGATGTCATGGTTGCCGCCGCCGCTTACCGTCAACGCGCTGTTGACCGTCGTCGTGCCGGTGCCGGTGTGCGCGCCACCACCCCACGTGAATGGACCGTTGATCACGAGGGTGCCGGCGCCGGCGATCGTCCCGCCGTTTTGCGTAAGCGCACCGAAGCTTGTGACGCTGCTGGCTCCATCAAGAGTCAATGTGTTAGCCGACATCGAAAGGGTCTGCGTGCCAGAAGAGCCGCCGAGTGTAAGTGAGGCGACTTGTGAACTGACATTCAGCGTGACGGTGTAGGTACCCGCCAGCGTGATCACGACGTCGTCGGTCGCTGTCGGCACGCCGCTGGGCGTCCACTTCGTGGCGTCGCCCCAGTTACCGCTGGCAGTGCTGTTCCAGCTCTTGGTTACCAGTGGCGCCTGCACAGGAGCGGAGAATGCCGATGTGTTGCCCGAGGGGTCGGTCGCAGTCGCTGTGATGGAGGCGCGGGATGCGATCCCTTGTGGAACGAGTAGGTGCAATTCGGCCTTGCCATTGGGATCGGTTACCACGCTGGCGGAGAAGACGAGCTTGTCTCCTTCGCGACGCGCGGTGTGCGCTGTGGTTGGCGCATCGATCTGCGACTCCAAAAGCGATCCCGTCGCGCGCGTCGAGAAAACCTCGACATGATATTCAGTCGAGGGGAGCGATCGAAGCTCCCCTTCGAGCAGGGTCCCTTCGCTTGCTCCATCAGGTCCGCTGTGCCGTGTCGCAGACACCAGCGAGGGCGCGTTCTGCTCGTTGTTTGCAGCGATGCGAGAGCCTCGTACGGTGAGCGACGCATCGGGCGCGAGTGCGATCCCATCCAGGTCGTTACCGACGATGCGGTTTCCAAGCACGGCGTTACCAACGGCGTCGATGCCGGAAAGAAGTACACCGTGACCACCGTTCGCAACGATCTCGTTTCTCGATGCAGGTGAGATGCCGCCGACGACGTTGCCGCGCGAGTCTACGATCAGCACGCCGCTTCCGGCGTTGGCCCACGGCTCTTCTGCGTGGACTTCTCCGCCGATGAGATTTCCTTCGATACGGCTGTGCCCGCCCCCCTCCAAGCGAACGGCGTCGCCCGCAAACCCTCGAATCACGAGCCCGCGAATCGTTGTGTGCTCCGCGCGAACGAGAACCCCTGGGCCAGCGCTGCAGGCGGTTCCATCCAGCACCACCATCTGGCGTGCGTTGATCGCGTCGGTCTGCGTGTTCGGTGATGAGCCGGCTTGGCTGAATCCGTCGATGACGACCGCATCGACGATCGCCGGGAGCGAGGTCTGCGGTCGAATGAGATGAGGACCATCACCAGGGATCGCGAAGGCGATCGTGTCGGGTGCGACATCGTTGACCGCATTGTTGGCATCGAGAATCGCCCAACGCAGCGAACCGGGACCATCGTCGTTTGCGTTCTCCACGACGAAGGTGCGCGGTTTGCTCTGGCGACTGCCCGCGCTCTCCGCGCTGGAGGTTGCAGCCGCGTTTGAATCACCTCTCGGTGGCCAGTCGCTCGCAGCGTTGCTGACGAATGCTGGGCAAAGCGCCAGTGCCATCGTGACCTTGACGAGCCGCAAAAGATGGTGCTCGATAAACCAACGCGTTGTGTTCCCCGCTCTCCGTGCCATCTTGATTTCCCCTTCTCATTGCCAATGAACTGGTATCGGCTGTTGTGCAACGCTTCTCTTCGCACACCGAACGAATCATCGTTGGTTGCGATCGCGCGATGAGTTTCATTGCCTCGACCGCACTCATCCTCGTTTGACAGTGACTACAGCAATGGCTGTGCCAGAAACGAGCGCCGGAGAAGCGTGAAAGCGGCCCTGGATGACGTGTTCAAGGGACCTGTACGAGCCGATGGCGGACATCCGTCCGTGAAGTCGCGGACATCCGTCCGAAAACATGAGTGATCGCCTTGGCGACCAAGACCTGCGGGGAGTACAGCGACTGAGCCACGCAAACGAGTCAGCGCCGCATGACAGCCTTACTTGCTAGCGCAGCGAAACTCCTCGAGAGCCCGCCGTCGAACGGCTGCATCGCGAGCTGTCGTGCGTCTTCGACTATTCCGTACCCCGCCGGCCACTGCTTGCGTTCCCCTGCCCGTTCGAGCCGTCCCACTCACTTCACTGCCGGCTCGTGCGTGCCCGGTGGTCGTGTAGGCGCTACCTACTCGCCGAGTTCCTTCAACCACGCCGTTGCGAGACTTCGCCCTGCGGTGACCGCCTCGCGCCCGACTCGGAAGTAGAACTTCCAGTCGCCGGGCTTCTTCTCGTACACAGGATTCGCAAACACCATCTTCGGGCCTTTTGACACAAGCTCCGCGTCAAAGTCGATATCGCCACTCGCCTGTAAGAAGCGACGTAGCTGCTTCGCGATCTGCGCGTTCGGGTTTTCTGGATACATCGACTGCCAGCTTGCGAGCGACTCTTGATACTGTTCCTGTGCCTGGCGGCGCGAGGAGACGATCCCCTCGCGGATCAGATTCTGCATCTCGGGCGTGTTCATCATGTCTGCGGCCTGCTTCATCGCCTCTTCCGCTTGCTTGCGCATGTCGGCCGGCAGCGTTTCGAGCCCTTTCCTGCTTTCGGCCATCTGCGCTGCGTCGCTTGCTTTCTTGCGACTGAACTCCTCGTCCACGGTTCCCTCGAACTTCGGGGGTTCGGGAGCAACGCTGGTTCGATACGCCGCGTATGCCGTGCGAAAGCCGGCCGACATGGCGTAGGTCTTCGCCCACCGGCCCAATTCCTGGACGAGCGCTCCTCTTGCCGGCCCAGACATCGTCTTGAACATCGACACCGGGCTGCCATAGGGCCTTCTGTTTTCGGTCACCGCCTCCAGCAGTTTTTTGCTGGCCTCCGACTCGCTGATCCCTAACTGTGAGAACGGATCTGCAGCCCAGAGTGCGAGAGTCACCGCGGTGATCGCTGTTGAAACGCTGAGTAGCTTCGCGAACGTGGGTTGTTTCATCGGTCCCTCCCTTGGAGACGGCGTTGTTGTTCAGATGGTGCGCGGAGTCTACCAAAGCGGCGGTCGTGCGGGGCACAGGCTCGACGAGGCAGACTTCAGGAAGAGGCTGAGTCCGCAGAGGAACCATCGCACGCGAGTTGTTGCGTTTGGCGCCGTCGAAACACCGTGCGCGACGGCAAGTTCCGGCATGACGCGATCAGCATCCGGTGCCCAAGCGACAGCGATCGTGGTGTCTCGGATCCAGCATGAAACACCGCCACGCTTGGCCTGGCGACTAAGAGTTCACCAACTCCGCCGACGCGCGCTTCACAGGTAGGGGCCGGCCCCGTGTCGACATTCACCTACACGAAACCGCGTCTTCGTCGTACCATGCGCCGCTCACGGAGAACATGCCGATGCATCGACCTTCCCCCAGCACGCTCACCGTCACGATGATCGCACTGGTAACTTTCGCTGCTTGCTCGCGTCCGCAGGCGCCGTCATCAGCCGCTCACGAGGTTGCTGCGGCGGGGGCACACGCACTGCCGTTCATCGAAAACGACTACGCCGCCGCACTGACACTCGCGCAGACGAGCAAGACGCCACTGTTCGTCGAACTCTGGGCTCCGTGGTGACACACCTGCCGGTTCATGCGCGCGCACGTCTTTACCGACGCGTCGCTCGCTGAACATGCCGGGCGGTTCGCCTGGCTTTCCATCGATGTAGAGCAAGCCAAGAACGCAACGTTCCTGCAGAAGTTCCCGTGGGAGGCGATACCGACCTTCTTGGTGATCGATCCAACGAACGAAACGGTGGCGTACAAGTGGCTCGGCACGGCCAGTGCCGCGCAGTTGATTCAGCGCTTGAACGACGCAGAACAAGCGGTCCGCGGCTCCGTTGGCGATCCCGCCAGCACTGCCATGGCGGAAGCCGATCGACTGTATGGCGCCGACAAGAAACTCGAAGCGGCCAACGCCTACCAAAAAGCGATCGACGCCGGTGGCGCCAACTGGCCTGCGCGCCCGCGCGCCGTCGAGACGATGGTGATCGCGCTCTCGCTGTCGGACAAGGCCGAGGACTGCGCGAAGGCGGCGATGCAGCAAGCGCCGAGCCTGCCCCGAGGATCTGCATTCGCGAATGTCGTCACGACCGGTTTGTCGTGCGCACTCGATTCGGGGCCATCGTCAGGTTGGCGCGCCCCGGCAATCACTGCGCTCGAGCCGCTCGTGCGCGAAGCGTTGGCGCTCCCCGATATTCTTGGCGATGACCGCTCGGGTCTGTACATGACGTTGGTACAGGCGCGCGATGCGGCGGGCGATGAAGCGGGGGCGAAGAGACTCGCAGGTGATTGGCTCGACTTCCTCGATCGCACCACCGCATCGGCGAAGAACGCGGAGGAACGGCTTGCGTACGATTCTCATCGAGTCTCGGCGGCGCTGGCGCTCGGGGCGCCCGAGCGCGCTCTCCCCGCGCTTCAAGCCTCGGCACGCGACCTCCCGAACGATTACAACCCACCCGCACGCATCGCGGTGATCCTGCGCGAGATGGGTCGATACGACGAGGCGCTGGCGGCTTCCGATCGCGCACTCGCGTTGGCTTACGGCCCGCGCAAGATCGGCATCTACGAGGCGCGCGCTGCGATTTTCCAGAAGAAGGGCGACCCTGCCCAGGCAAAACAGACGCTGCTCGATGCGATTGCCTTCGCGCGAACACTCCCGCCGTCGCCGCGGATCGAACAGACAATCGAGAGGCTGGAGAAACAGCGGGCGAAGGTGGGTTGATCGCTAAAGGAGCAGTGGCCCTTAGTTGGACGGTGGCCAACCGTCTCCTCGGGGGCGCGTCGGTGCGGCGCGCCTGAAGCGTAGCGCTCGACTATTGCTCCACGGCTCGGTTTGATTCCCGTCTTCTGAGCGCAAGCGTGAGAGTGGGAATCACCGACGACAGAAAACCAAGAAACGCACCAGCGTTCGCCGTGACTCCCTGCGCTACGAGTGGGAACCCTATTGCCAGTGACATCCCAAGTACCGCGACGACGGCAGGCGTCCATTTCAAGGCTTTGGGAACGTGGCGCAACCCGCTTGCCTCGAGGAGTTGAAGAGCGCAGGCAACCAGCGCGATTGCAACCAGCACCCACGCGGGGATCGAGAACAGCGTTGCGCCTTGCAAGGCGGAGATGCTTCCGGCAAACACGGTATCGTCCACGACAACATCGGTAAGAGTGAACCAGTCCATCGGTAACGACGAGGCTCCCGTGAGCATGGCAAGCGCGAGTAGCACATTGATCTTGGTTTGATTCATGACGATCTCCGGATGACAGCGGGGAACTCGATGCTGGGAGGGGGGTTCCCGTCCGCGACAGAGTATGGTTTGGCCCGATGGAAAGACGGTGTCGGGCGCGTGCCGGAATCATGCCTTTTCGGTGCAACTCCTCTGCAGGGTGTTGCGCGAGCCCTGCTCTACTCCCCGAATCCACTGTTGGCCTTATCATCGAGGCCGGCTGCGTCGACAAACGCCTGTGAGGTTCGACAACATGAGATTCATCGCTGCATCGTTGCTGGTGTTGTCAATCAGAATCGCCGCTACCAATGCAATCGCGTGCGACTGCGTCAGCCCAGCCACGCCAAGAGATCGGCTCGACCAAGCCAGCGTGGTGTTTTCAGGAACCGTCATCGCGTCCACGGTCGCAACGGCGCCGAAGTGGACAGCGTTCTACCGGTTTCAGGTGATCGATCGATTCAAAGGGGAGGTTCCATCGGAAGTCGTCCTCGAGCATGAGGACAGCGATTGTTCGTTTCACTTCGAGGCGGGTGCGTCGTACCTTGTCTACGCATACGGGAAGCAACGACTCTTCGCGCACACCTGTAGCGCCACGCAGAGACTGTCGAGCGCAGGGCCCGAGATAGAGGCGCTCGAGAAGCTAAGAGACAAACCCGCCACTTCCGCAAGCAAGCCGAACGGGTACTTTCTCCGAGACAAAGCCACCGGCATCGTGCATCTGAAGGCCAACGAATTCGCCATGCGCGAACCGGTTACCTTCATCGTGCATGAGCTCTGGCGCTTGAACCCGCGGTCCAAGCAATGGGAACGAGAGCCATTCACTCCAACCGCGCCCAAGCAGGTCGTGCGCAGTGCGCGTTCGGTGTACGGCGCGGCAAGCGACGCAACGATTGCGCCGATCACCAACCGAATTGGTCTGTTCTGGGTGAAGTGGAGCGAGAACGGCGCGTCATTCGAACAGTTCGCGCTGGCCGGCATGGTATGCAACGACGTGCACATCGGCACGCCGCCCCCAGGCCAGGTCGCAACCTGCATTCCGTATGAAGATCATGCCGAGGCGGCGTTTGTTCCCGACCCGCACGCACACTGCGTGACGACTGCCGGCGCGCGACCCTAGCAAACAATGCGGTTCGGCTCGAACTGAACGCCAGATCCGATCGCCAGTGACTCATCCCGACTTCGCTCGACGTTTCGACCGACCGAGTGTCGTGACGAGATTCGTTCGCGCTACGAGCGCAACTCCGGCGGCAAGACGCAAACCGCCGCGGTTCCACCACCGGCACGAGGTTCGAGCAGCAGCCGTCCACCGTGCGCTTCGAGGATCTCCCGGCACAGCGCTAGTCCCAACCCACTGCCACCGGGCTTGCGCGTGTAGAACGGCTGAATCGCTAGCTGTCTTGTCTCTTCGTCCATGCCGCAGCCACGGTCGAGCACGCTGATCAACGTCGAACCCGCGGGCTCCGTTTCGATGCGAAGAAGTATCTCGTCGGGAGCGCTGCCCGACTCGCTTGCGTTCTTCAACAGGTTGATGAGTGCCTGTTCGAGCTGCGTGGGATCGAAGTGACCCGGCAGACTCGGCAACGAACCATCGAGTTGAAACGGCATCAGGCTGCGGAGCCCAGCGATGAATGGCGCCCACTCGACCGCGCGCACTGCTGGTGCCGGTAGGCGGGCGAAGCGTGCGTACCCGTCGAGAAACTCTGCCAACGATTGCACCCGTTGCCCCACCCGCTCGAGCAGCTCCGCGACCTTCTCGGCGGGCTCTTCGCGGCCGGCCACGACCCGTGCCGAGTGCAACAGCGATGACACCGGCGCCAGCGAGTTGTTGAGTTCGTGTGTCATCAGTCGAATTACCTTCTTCCAGACTTGAATCTCCTGACGAAGCACATCGGCGGTAATGCGCTCGACAATCACCAACGTCTGAGGCTGATCACCAAGGTGCACGACCCTCCGCGCTACCTTGATGGTCTCTTCGGGATGGTCCTCGTCGACTGCGGGCACGCGCACCACGCCGTCGGTGCCGGAGAGCAATGCCGCGCGCAGGCGCGGCGCGAGATTGTGCGCAAAGTCTTGTAGTTGTCGCCCTTCGAGCCGCGCTCCGCCGCCGAACAAGCCCCAGGCGGCTCGATTGGCGTACGTCACGCGCCCTCCGGGTGTCAATAGCAGCACGCCCATCGGTGCACTTTGCAAGATGGCGTCCAACAGCAGCTCGCGTTGATGCACGCGGTGCTTTCCCGCTCGCAACGCATCGCCCATTCGATTGAACAGCGAGGCCAGCTCATGGACCTCATCGCGGGCTCGGGTGGTCACGCGAATGCTGTAGTCGTTTTCTTCGTAGCTGCGGATCCCGTCGGCAAGCGCGGCGAGTCGCCGATCGACAGGCCGGCGCGCGTAGACCACCGCGCACCACACGAGCAACAGACCGATCAATGCCGAGAGCGCGCTGGCCTGCGCGAGGGAGATGGGAATCGACAGCAGTGCGGCCATCACGCCGATCGTGACCAGCAGGGCGGCGCCGACCCAGAGCGTGATGCGACGCGTGGTATGTCGTCCGAGGAGCTTCATGCCGCCGCTATTGTAGACGGCGTCACTCGCGCATTCGCCGTTCGATTCCTACGCCGAGCTTTTCCATCCGGCGATAGAACGCTTGCCGGCTCAACCCCAGCTCTTCGGCGGCCCGGCTGACGTTTCCGGAGTGTCGGGCCAGGAGCAAGCGCAACTGTGTGCGCTCGTCGGCTGGATCGTCCTCCGCCGACGTGCTGCCGGTGGTTTGTATCGCCCCATTCTCGGGGGCCAACCCCAGATCGATGGGCGTAAGTTCTGCGCTGTCGGCAACGACCAACGCGCGTTGCAGGCGATTGAGCAGCTCGCGCACGTTGCCCGGCCAATCGTGTTCGAAGAGCGCGCGCTCGGCCGCCGTCGACAAGATGTGCGAGGCCGGAAGCACGCTGCGTGCAATCGGCAGAATGTCGTCGCGACGTTGATTCAGCGGTGGGATATGCAGCTCGATCACGTTGAGTCTGAAGTACAGGTCCTCGCGAAATCGCCCCATTGCAATCTCGGCGGCGAGATCGGCGTTGGTGGCTGCAATCACTCGCGCCTCGGCGGTGCGAGTTTGGGTGCTGCCGAGCCGCTCGAAGCTCCCGGTTTGTAACACGCGCAGCAGTTTGACCTGGCCCGCCAGAGGCAGATTGCCGATTTCATCCAGAAAGATGGTCCCTTGATGCGCCGCCTCGAAACGACCGATGCGCGTGCGCACCACTCCGGTGAACGCCCCCGGCTCGGCGCCGAACAACTCGCTTTCCAACAGGTCGATTGGAATGCCGCCGAGGTTCACCTTGAGAAACGGGCGATCGCGCCGTCGCGAGTTGGCGACCACGATCTCTGCGAGTTTCTCCTTGCCGCTCCCGTGTGGGCCGGTGATCAAGACCGGGACATCGGTCTTCGCAACCTGTACGGCAAGCAGCGCCAGTCGATGCATCGCTTCGCTCTCGTAGACAAGGCCGCACAAATCGCTGCTTTGCGATAGCTGGGTGCGGCGCTCGTGCCGCTCGGCGCGGAGTCGCATGTTTTCCAGCTGCAGCTCACGCATGGTGAGCAGTGTCCGCAACGTCCCGAGCAGCTTGGCGTCGTCCCACGGCTTGGCGAAGTAATCAGCAGCCCCTTCCTTGACCAACTGCACCGCGACTTCGAGCGACGTCCACGCGGTCATGAGCAGCACCGGCAACTCAGGGTCGGCCTTTCGCAAATGGCGGAATAGCTCGATTCCTTGCTCGCCCGACGTGGCGTGGGGCGCGAAGTTCATGTCCTGAACGGCGACACCCACACCACCACGCGCCACACGTTGCTGCGCTTCTCTGGGTGTACGCGCCACCTCGAAGGGAACGCCCTCGATTTCGAGCAGCACCGACAGCGCCTCGGCGACGCTCGGTGTGTCCTCGATGATCAAGACCGGCAGTGTCATTGCCATCACTTTATACCGATCGCGTTGCGATGACGGGTGAGAGCGCGGCACCACGTCGCGCCGGGAAGTATGTTGCGGTGAGGCCGATCAGCCAGATGCCCACCACCGCGCACGTCAACTCGCCAAGCCCGATGCGCGAGCCACCAGTCAGGTCCATCAGCAACATGTTGAGCCCGTAGGCCAGCACGATACCGATCGCGATGCCGAGCGCCGTCACGAGCGAGGTCTCCGTCAGAAAGTACGCGAGGATGTCGAGTCTCCGGGCACCGAGGGCTCGACGTGTGCCGATCTGCCTCGTGCGCTCGGCCACCGAGAAGCTGGTCAGCCCGGCGATTCCAAGTGCGGTGACGAAGACCAACAGCATGATCAAGATCGACATGAGCCAAACCGTCATGATTTGCATCCCGTGGTATTGAGACTTTTCTTCCAAGATGGTGGTCACCCTGACATTGCGGCCTTTGTTGGACGCTTCGAGTGCCCTCGTAAGGGTTGCCGCCAACTCGTTCGTGCGACCCGGCGCGGCGCGGACGAGCCACAGCGAGATTTCTGGATTGGACGAGCGACCCATATAGAACACGACCCGCTCGTTGATCTCCGGCCAAATGTAGGGATTGAAAAAGCTGTCAATGACACCCACCACGCGGTAGGTATCGCCGCTCTCGTCTTCCAGCAGCTTTCCAAGCGGGGCGTCGACTCCGAAGGCGTCCTGCGCCAAACGCTTGGAGATCACGATGTCTTGATTGAGCGGCTCCAGTACACGACCGTTTTCATTGGTCGGACGACTCGCGCTCATCATTCGGCTTATCCGCTCGATGTCCTGTTCGACCTCCTCGCGGCTGAACCACTTCCCTGCAATCAATCGGCTACCGAGTACCTTCAACGTGCTTTCATCGGCTGGATAGATTTGGGTGCGAATGTCGCCCGTCTTGGCCCCGAGGACGCGAAGTGTTTGACTGCTGCCTCCGCCCTGCCAGGGAAGAAAGCGTGTGTTGCTGGCAGCCTCGACTCCCTCCACGCTCTCGATCACGCGTCGGTCGTCATGCGATACCTGCGTGACGTATTCCTTCTCCGCAAACGCCGGTTCGAAGGGCCGGCTGCTGACATGCAACAGTTGCTTGTCGTCAAAGCCCGAGGGCTGCGCCATGTCGGCGCGCGCCTTCAGGATCATGACACCGCAGTTGAGCCCAATCGCCAATGTGAGCGCGATTTCCGCCACGATCACGCCGAACCGAAACTTGCTGTGCTTCATGGCGCGCAGAATCGGACCGATATCCATCGCTCACCTCTTGAGAGTGGCTGCCGCCGGTTGGGAACTGACGCGCCACGCCGGATAAACACCTGCCAACAGCCCGGCCAGCAATGCGAAACAGACAGCCAAACTCAGCACCGTCAGGTCGAGTTGGAACATTCCGCTGCGCGCGATTCGGTGATTGACCCAGGCATTGATCGCTGCCAAGCCGCCGAGCGAGCTCAGGATTCCAAGCAGGCCGCCGACCAGTGCAACGGTTTCGCATTCGACGATGTGCTGAGCAAAGATCCTCGCTCGGCTCGCACCGAGGGCGCGACGAATACCGACTTCCGGCAGGCGCGCCAGGAACTTCGCGGTTAACAGGCCGGATCAGGTTGAGCGAGCACACCGGGGCAAGAAACAGGCCGATAACCCGCATCGCGTGTAGCCTGCGGTGGCACGACGTTCCATTCCACCATCAGGTCCGCCATCGACGAGAGTTTGTTGCTGAGCGACGCGGAAGCGGCCAGCTGTCTTCTGCTCGGTCACGTAGGCGTCGTGATACGCGCGGTATTGCTTGCGCGACTCCTCGGTGGGCAACTCGACTTAGCATTGAAAGAATATCAGTTCGCTCATCAGATTGCTTCCTGTAACTCGCAGGCGCTCTGCACCGTCGGTATCTCCGACGGGCGAATCTGCACCGGAATCATGAGACTCATCGGGATAAACGCTGCGTCAGGCAGCTCGAGCGCGTCGCCAAGGAAGTCGCAGTACTTGACGGTCGGCGCCCACGGTTCGAGCACACCGACGACGCGAAACTCCCTGATCGCATGCGGAAGCTGCGGCCGACGGTGTTTCCGCCACTGAACAAGCGCTCGCCGAGCGGCGCGCTGAGCACGGCTACCTGCTGCGCCGTTTCATCGAACTCTTCCGGGCGGCTCCGGCCGTAAACGGGTGTTGAATGACCGTAGTGCCGCGATGGTACACGCACCCGCTCGCTGAACGGTCGCTCTGATGGACCGCCCGCCGTAAGATCGTCATCCCGGTTTCAGCGGCAGGGTTTGGTGCGTGATGAATGGAGTTGGTGTTGCAGACGGCCAGCGCTGGGCTGGTGGTGGGAGTGGGTTGGGGCCGTTACCCGGATAGCCGTACCGAGACTTCAAATTGTCGAGTCGCACATAGAAGGATTCTGGCTTTGACTCCGGAAGTTGGTCTTTGGCCAGAGTGTGCTTGAGTGCGTGAGCACCGTGGCCGAACCGACTTCCCGCGGCGACTGGCGGGCTGATCAGCGCGAGCGGCGAAAAGCCGATGCTGGCGCACGGCGAGGCGGATATCGTGCGAGCACGGAGCCTTTGCGACTTCGCCAGCCAGTGGCTTAGTGGCGCAGACCACTGGCGTCAACCATCATATGCACCGAGCGCGACCATGGCTCGCCGCCTGGGTATTGTGTGTCACCATCACGATGGTGGTGCTGGCGGCGGTTGATCGACTCAACAGGTCGAGAATTTCGCCGGCCATCGTCATGGTGTCGAGGCTGCCGTCGGGCTTATCAGCCAGAATAGTGACGGGTCGCCGGTAATCGCAGCGCGACGTTACGGCGTTGCCGCGCTCGCCTGAAAGCCGGTGATGGAAGGTGACGCGTGCGCGAAGCTTCAACTTCACGGTGCTCAACGCCTGATCGATCTGTTGCTTTCTGTCGGCGGCATCAGCTGGCGTAGCGCAGCGCGGCACGTCGACGTTGTCGGCCACCGAGAGATCGGGAATCAGATTGAACGGATCAGCGGCCGAAGTTGATTCGCGATTGCGGGATCCGCGAAGTTTGGTTGTCTCCCAACCGGCTGACGTTCTCACCCCCCAACCAGTACTCGCCCGAGTCGAATCCGTCGAGCAGTCCGGCGACGTTGAGAAAGGTGGTCTTGCCCGAGCCGGAGCGCCCCATCAGTGCGACGAACTCACCGGCTTTGACCTCCAGCGAGAAGTCATGCAACGCGTGAGTTTCCACGGTCTCGGTGCGGTAGATCTTGTGGATCTGTTTCATCACGATCACGAGCCGCCATCTCTTCGCGGTGCTGTTCCCGGCGTCGCTCTCGCAGTAACCAGTTGGTCACATATCGCGCTGCGCTGCCTTGAGTTCGAGGTATCGGAAATCAGGATCCGCCTGCCGGGGGCCAACCCGAGAGCAACTCGACAGCGGGTCAAGCTGAGGGCACTCAGCCGAATGGCGCGCGGCGTGGCTTCGCTGCCGGCCACCACGCAAGCTGCTTTGCCCGCTGCCAGCGTCGACGAACGGACCGCGCGGCACTGGCCAGTCCTCACGCGATTCGGAATACCCAATAAATCGTACGTGACCTGCCGATTTTGCGCAAACCGTTAAGTAGTTCATGTCGGCCATCAGCGGTACCGGTGACCTGGCTGTCGCGGACTTCTGGGGAGATGGCGGTGACTTTGCCGCGGAACGGCTTCCCTTCGTAGTCGATCGTTACCGCTGTTCCGAGTGACGCGTCGGCCGCGTCGCTCTCGGAGAGCTTGATCTCGACTTCGTACTGATCGAGGTTGACGACGGTCAACAGCGCTTGATTCGCAGCCACCGCATCGCGATCCTGCACCGCGACGTTGGCAACGCTGCCGTCGACCGGCGCCACGATCGATAGCTGATCAGCCTGACGCTGCAACTCTCCAACCACCGACTGCTGTCGCTGTACCTGCACGCTTCGGTCTTTCAACTCGAATGCAGTCGATTCCGCTTCGAGCGCAATCGCCTCTTTGGCATTGTTCCATTCCATCGCAGCGATTCGCTCGTCGTCCTTGGCCTTGTCGTGATCGGTCGCACCCAACAGCCCTTGTGCGACCAATTGATCGGCTCGCAGGCGAGCGCGTGATGCCGCTTGCTGCTTGAGGTCGAGCAGTTCGATTTGCTGCTCACGCTCCCGTGATGCTTGCCGAAGCGCAATCTTCTGCCGCTCGAAACTCGATTCCACAGAGCGCAACGTCGCCAGCTCCTGGGCCAGGCGACTTCGTAGTTCTGGGCTATCGATCCGCGCCAGCAACTGCCCTTTGGTGACCGACGCGCCAGCGCGTGTGTGCAACGTGACGATCCCGCTGGTGGGGCTGAACAAGGTGGGATGCAGCGCTGCGACCACCTTCCCTTGAGCCACCGCGTCGCGCACGAACGGGCCGCGTGTGACCACGCCGATTCGAACACGTCCCGCCGCCAACGTTCGATCCGCTTGCATCCAGCGTTTGATCGACGGTGTCGCGACCGCGCCTGCAACCACGAGCACCAACAGTGTGCCAAGCGACCAACGCCACTTGCCCGCCAATCCGCGACGCGTGGAGATCGGTTGGTCCATCGATGAGGTGTTCTCGATCACTGCGGCTTCCTTTCAGGTGGCGGGTGGCGTGCCCCGTCGACGGATTGGAACAGCAATCTCTGTGCCAGAGCGATTGGCCCGTATTTCCGCTAAAACGGGCCGAAAACAGTGTGGTTGCGACCGTCGATCAGGCCGGCGCAGGACGTTTGTTCGCGGAGCCGCGGACAGTTGTCCGCACCTTCGCGCCAGCCCTTCTTCAAAAGGGCTTCGTGCAACCGACGCGCGGGGTGGACAGGATCGACTCGCTCGAGCGCACCGACATCCACCCGAAACCGCACGGGCAACTTTCGATGCGGGGTGAGGCTGGCTTGATCGTGATGTCTGTGTCCCACATGGCGGTGAGGGAGATGACCAACGCCTGGCCGACAGTCTTATGGAGGATCAACACTGTCGGCTTTGCGAACTTGCCACTTGCCCGCTCGACATCATCGGGGCTGCGCCCAACCCACGCCCCGCAGGTATGTCGAGCACACCTCGACCCGCGCGCCCCGTTCACCCTTCTCTTGTCCGATTCAAAACGCGAGGACTTGGCTCCCCGAGCTAGACGAGTCTCAAACAGGTGTCGGACGTCGTCAGCGCGACAATTCTGCCGATCCGGCCCGAGTGTACTCGGCCAGCACTCTCCGTACACACACCAGACGCGTGAGATCCCTAGCGGTTCACCAGTAGCGCAGGATTGGTTGGTGGCTCATCAAGCAACTCGGGTGCAAACGCGCTCAACGCAACTCGGGCGTCGGGGTAGCAGATCTCTTCACCGGGCGCATCTTTGTCTTTCCACCAGAGAATGGTGCCGTCAAAGTAAGTTAGCGCCGCCTCCGGCAGATCGTCTGCCGCTGCCTCGGGATTGCAACTTCGAGGCTGGACTGTCACGTAGCCTGCCCTACTCTCGAGCGCCTGCATCGGCAGTTCCAACGTGCTGTTTCCGGAAGGCTGCGCGGATGAGGTCCTCTGCACGATCACGCTCCCGTTGTCTCCCAACACCCAACGGCACTGTCGGGAACGTATGAATCCGCTTCTGCCGTCGATACCTCGCTCGTTTGCGTAAGCTATGCTCCGAAGGCCGCCACACGGGGCGAGGTTCGATCCCGGACACAAGAGTTGTTCCGTCTTCTTGAGTGCTGGTCGGCCACAGCCGCATCGCAGACAGTGCGGTCGTTCTACGTACACTCCTCTATCGACGAGGCGAACCAGCACGCTGCTGGTCCTGCTGCCTGGTAGCTCTGTATCGACCACTGCGCCAATCGGAACGATGGTCACTCTGGACTGCAGTGGGTTCGATGGTCGGTCGAGTGACGCGCCAAAAGTCCAAATTTTACCCTCCCATGTGGATGTCGGACTGTACCGTGACGGTGATTCACCTCGAAATAGGAACGACTCTTTTTTGATCGGATCAAAGGCCCACAGATAGATGCGATCGACGACCTTTCCTTTCCCCGGTAGCGATGGCAAAAAGAGCGCAATCCCGTCAGACAGTTCCGGCAACGAAAGCATGTATTCCGTAGTGATCGTTCGGTCGCGTTTGTTACAGGCGAACGCGATCGCGACGATCGTTACGCCCGCCATAAGTCGGCGTCTCACGCTCGTGTCTCGCAATCCTCGGGTCCTCCATCGAGGCAGGTTGACGATTCTACTCTCCCGACTTGGTACACCAGCCTCCGTACGCTCAACGAGCGAGTAGACCGCGGTCCGGCCTTCACTTTAATGCCTCGTTCGTGGTTGGTAGGAATCTCGCAAACACCGGGCTTACGCCCGACACGAAGGACCAACCATCAGATCTCCCCTGAGACGAAATCCAATAGCGAAGGAAGACAGATTCCATCACGTAGCCCTCGAATCTCTGGTTGATGATGTCAGGATCGTCGGGTGCGACACTGCTGCTGACCTGCCCCCGAAAGTGCAGAATGCCAAGCAACCAGTTTGAGTCTGGGGAGGGCCACACCTCTGAGCGCAGTTGATCTTTGCGATACTCCGGCCCGACACTCACTTCAACGCACCGAGAGCGGATTGCCAAGGTCATTTTTCGTTTCCGAAACCTCTGGGAGGCGAGATGGTGAGGTTCGCGTGCCTGGCCGTGTTTATGAGCGCAAGCGCGATCGCCCAGCCGCAGCCACCGACGAGTGCGGGCGAGAGTCCAGCCACGGCATGCTCGCGTTGGTCGCTCCGCGGTGCGCAACTCGGGATGCCGATCGGTGAGTTCCGCAAGGCGCAGCCGAAGGTGAAAGCTGAGAGCGGTTTGTTCATGAAGGTGCCGCCCGGGACCGCAGCGTACACGGTCGCGCTTGACCGCCTTCACGGGCTCTGGCTACGAGTGCTGACGGACAGGTCAAATCCCGATGAACCCATCGTGTCGGTGATGCTACTGCTTGGCGAGTCAACCGACGCGGAGTCGACGGTGAGCGCGCTGTCGGATCGGTGGGGTGCGCCATCATCACCGCGACAGCCAGCGGGGAAGCTCACATACTTGGCTGCAAGCCGGAACAGTTGCCGAGACACTGCAATATAATTACCGGAGTGGACTGACAAAAGCTTCGCTAACGCGCACGTGAGGACGGACTGTATTTCGCCGGGCCCTGCCCGCATCGTCTTCAACCTCGTGAGCGTCTACCTCAAGTAATTCTTCGCCGAGCGACTGCAACTAAAGATGAAGCAACGCGCGGCGGAAAGGTCCTGACCGTAACACCGACAATATCTGCACTGGCGCGAGATCCTCATGGTTTGAACTGCCCGCGGAACCTCGGCTCAGGGAGCTGCCTTCGACCAGCAGAGCTCACGCGGGCTGAGGTGCTCTCAACCCGGATTAGTAGAGCCCTGATCGGGAGAGCAGGATCTCCGCAGCTCCAGAGGTTTGGCTCTCTGCCCCGCCTCATCCCCAATCGACTCACCGAAGCCCCACCTGAATCACCCCGCACGCCGTAAACACACCTCGACCCACGCGCCCTGTTCACCCTTCTCTTTTCCGATTCAAAACGCGAGACTTGGCTCCGGGGGAGGGACTCGAACCCCCGACCCAGTGGTTAACAGCCACTTCGCTCTACCGGCTGAGTCACTCCGGAAACTGAAACGACGCGGAAGAATAGGTTCTGCCCCAGGGGTGTCACCCTTCAAAGCATACCTTGCTTTGCGAGACGTTTCCGAAGAGCGATGCACCCCGAACTACATAAAAAAAACGCCGCGCGGGGGCGCGGCGTCGGGAATAAAGTGCCGAGGAGAACCCTTCTTGATACGGGTTCTTTACCTTAGGTGCGGTCGGCAGGGGGGAGTGCGCCGACGTTTGGTTGGGGTGCATCGTAGGGTAGCGGCCCTGATCCGAACCCGTGAACGTCCTCCTCGATGCCGGATGCGCTCGCACTCGAAGGGCTGTACATCCTCATTTTTCGCTCTATGGGTGCGGTGCTCGAGATCGAACTTGGCTCCTGCAACAGTCAAACCGTGTTCGTTCAGGCAAGGGGACTTAGCGCAGATCAGCCCTCAGCACAACGATAACAAGCCAAAAAATACGTTTGTTTTGAGTTGTTCACGGCACGGGGTCGGGGTTGGCCTCCGGGGCGGCACTTTCGAGCGATGCAATCTGCCGGCTCAATGCCTTGCGGCGGTGCGAGACACTGTTCTTCTCACTGGTCTGAGGTCCGCAAAAATGTTCGATGCATGGGCGGAAGAAGATCGGGTCGTAGCCAAAGCCGGCACTTCCGAAGGTCGAAAGCGACCCTGCCGCCGACTCTGCCTTCGAAGTCGTCGCGAGTACGGTCCTGTTCTTGGCGATCGACGACGCACTTGAATCGCGCATCACGCAATTCTACGACACCTTCTCCATGCGCGACAGGATCAACCGCACGCGATCCATGTCCGATGCGGACGGTCCGCCGAGGCGGGCCGAACGCACGCCGGCTCGCCATCGAGCGCATCGATTTCCCAATCCGCCATCGTCGGCCAGCACGAAGTCGTCGCAGTTGAGCGCTGTGGTGCAGCGCCTTCTTGCGTGTGCGTTAAGTGCGAAGGTGCGCGCATCTTCGGTGGGCGAATCGAGTTTGGAAATGACGTCGGGGTCGGCGAGCGTGGTCGCCGCGTACCTAACATCGTGACATCTCGGCTCTTCACCTGCCGGCGTTTTTGGTGGCGACGACCAAACGTGGAATCAACGAACGCGACTCGGGTGGTGGCGGGCGCTCTTCGGCACGTTTGCGCGGTGGGCGTCCACCGCGCGAGGGCGTGGATCCGGTGCGACTGCTGCCGGATGCGCGTGGCTTGCCTTTGCTCGGCTTGCCGTTTTTCGGTTTGTAGGGGCGCTCCGTCATCGCGTTACCTTGGGCGCAGGACCCGAGCGAGTCGATCGCCGAGCGTTTCGCGTTGTGTGGCAATCAGCTCATCGATGCCGGCGTCGGCAAGGTCGAGCAGTTCGGTGAGCTGCGAGCGCGAAAACGGTCGGTCTTCGGCGGTGCCTTGCAACTCGACGTACTTGCCGGTCGCGGTGCGCACCACATTCATATCGACCTCCGCGGCGGAGTCCTCGGCGTAATCCAAATCGAGCACCGCTTCGCCTGCGACGATACCAATGCTCACCGCCGCCACCATATCCGACAGTGGGTATCCAACCATACGACCCGATCGCGACAGCGATTCGAATGCCAAGCTCAAGGCCACGAAGCCGCCGGTGATCGAGGCGCAGCGCGTGCCGCCATCGGCTTGAATCACGTCGCAGTCGACGTGAATCGTTCGCTCACCGAATGTCTTCTTGTCGACAACCGCGCGCAGTGTTCGTCCAATCAGTCGTTGGATTTCGTAGACGCGACCGGCGGGCTTGGTGCCGGCGCGCTCACGCTGGACGCGTTGATGGGTGGCGCGCGGGAGCATGCCGTACTCGGCGGTGACCCAGCCTTCGCCGCGACCAATCATGAAGGGCGGCACGCGGTCTTCGATGCTGGCGGTACAAATGACGTGGGTGTCACCGACCTTGATGAGGCAGGATCCTTCGGCATGACGATTGACGCCTATTTCAATGGCGACGGGCCGCAAATCGCGAGAGGTACGGCCGGAAGCGCGGATGCTCACGTGGGGTTCCTTTTGATGCGAGGGGCGGGAGTCTGCCCGAAACACCGGTTGGGCGCGAGTGGCGTTGGTTTAGTGCCCCAACGTGACGGTTTCGAGACGTGGGAGTTCGCGCCCCAAGAAACGCGCCGCCACCTGGTGGAAGCTGCCGCCGGCGTCGGTGACAAACAGATGATCGGCCAGTTGTTCGGCCGGCTGTTGCAGCCAATCGTGGCGGTTGGTTTCTTGGGCGTGCCGCAGCGTGGTGTTGGCAATCGCTTCGGCGGAGTCGACCAGGGTGACGTTCTCGCCCATCACCTGGCGAATCACCGGCGTGAGCAACGGATAGTGCGTGCAGCCAAGCACCACCGTGTCGACACCGTCTTGAATCAGAGGCGCCAAATAGCGCTCGGCGATCAGGCGCGGCACGTCGCCATCGGTCCAACCTTCTTCGGCCAACGGTACGAACAGAGGACACGCAATGCTCAACACCTCGGCTGCAGGCTGCAGCGAACGAATCCGCTCGGCGTAGGCCTGGCTGCGAATCGTGGCTGGTGTACCGATAACGCCGATCCGTCCGTTGCGTGTCGCCTCGACGGCGGCGAGCGACCCGGGGCCGACCACACCTTGCACCGGGCCGGGAAACAGATCGCGAAACACATCCAGTGCCAGTGCCGAAGCGGTGTTGCACGCCACGATGATTCCTTCCACACCGGAACCGTGGAGAAACTCGGCGGCCTCGTGTGCGTAGCGTCGGATCGTATCGGCCGAACGTATTCCGTACGGCACACGTGCGGTGTCACCTAGGTATGTCAGCGGCAAGCCCGGCAGCTTGTCGCGCACCGCGCGCGCTACGGTAAGGCCACCGACGCCCGAATCGAACACGCCCCAACTCATCGCGTGCCCCCGGTGCCCCCCTGCCCTGCCACCTCCCACTCGCGGCCGCTGAATTGCCGCGAGAGGTCGACGTGACCGGCCAGCGTGTCGCGTGGTTCGCCATCGATCAAGAACGAGACGCGTTTGACCTCTTGCAGTCCATCGACCAACGAGCGCGACACGGCGGCGACGAGTGACTCTTCCTCGTCGGCTCCGTGGATCATGCCGATCGTGGCGCCATCCAAATCGACATAGGCAGTACCGCGGTCATCGATGAAGACGCCGCGGCACTTCACGCCGGCCGGTGCGGGAGACACGGTGTTGCTGTTCTCGGGAAAGCCTTCCAACACCAAGCGCACGATTTGAGCCGCGCGATCGGTGACGTTGGGCATCCACACGATTTGCGCTTCGACCGGCGCGAGCTGTAGTTGATCGGTGCGAGCCCGCTGATACACGGCGACCAGTCGCGGAAGCGAGCCGGCGACCAGGCCATCGGGCGTGGTTTGTCGCGCGCCGAGTGCGGTTGGGATGTTGACTTCGTTGTTGGCCGAAGACTGAGTGTCGGCGGGTGAATCCCATGTCGACGATCGCCACACGACGGCCAGCATGAATCCGATCAAGACCGCCAAACTGCCCGCCAAGGCTCCCAACAAGGCGACGTGGCGACGCGTCACGGCGTGCTCGAATCGCGATAGCGACGTACTGCCGCGTGCAGTGCGTCGGCGAGTTTGTCGCGGTAGTCGGGCTTGCTGAGCAGCGCTTCGTCTTCGGGATTGGTGATGAACCCCAACTCGACCAACACCGACGGGCAAGTCGATCCGACCAAGACGCGAAACGGAGCTTGACGTACACCGCGATCGGTAATCCCCAGTGCTTTGTTGAGGCTTTCCTGCACGATCGCCGCAAGTTTTTGGCTGTCGGCCGCGTTCACCAGCCATGTCCCACAGAATCAACGACAGATCGCTACGCTCACTGGCTGCGGCTTGCGCTGCGGTGCCGAAGCGCAGCCGTTTTCCAGCGCGGCGATGCGGGTCGGCTGGCCTGCGGGCTGCGCCATGAAGAATGCTCGGCGCCGCGCTTGAAAGCGACTGCGCTGGCGTGCCAGCCCGGAATGATCGGCTTTCTTGTTGCCGGCGACGCCGGCGCGCGCATCGAGCGAGGTCACATCGCTGTTCTCGCGTCAGGTTTCAGACCGTCATCGGCTGCAGCAGCGCAGCAAGGCGCTTTTTGGCGACATCGAGCGTGAGCTCCTTTTCCTTCAGGCCGGACGGGCCTGATCGTACCGTTTTTGCATTTCATACGTGCTGGCACGGTCGATGGCGCACACGTGCGGAGGGTGGCGAAGCGGACGGCGCCGCAGACGATTACGGCGCTGGACGCGATCATGAAAAGTGCCGCGACGATCGACGCCGCGGTGGTTGAACCGCTTTATACCACGCCCAGTCGGCCTTCGGTCCTGCCGCGATGACATCCGGCGTCACCACCCGGCGAACTGCCGGAAGTTGTCGCGGAACATGGCGGCCAGCTTTTTTGCCTGAGCATCGTACGCTGCCTTGTCCGACCAGGTGCCTGCGCGGCTGCGCGATTCTGGCGAACATCGGGGCAACTGTTGAACGCGTGAACGCCGGCGATTGATCGGCGTGGTGGCCACGGCTGAGAGCGCGCCAGCGAGTGGCACGCACCATCGCGCGTGTGCTTGATCGACATGCGCTATTACGGATGCTGAACGCGCCGCTGGTCCAACCCGGTATTGACCAGCCACACATCGGCTTTGCGCTGTTGCATCTTGGCGGCCAAGAGATTGGCGTGACCGAGGGGCGCAATGTCATGAATGGGGCGCCGAAGCAGGTGCTAAACGTGGCTTGGGGTTCTTCTACGGTTAAGTTTTGGTGCCGGCCAACTTTGCGGTGTAGCCTGACAGGAAGTGATACATCGCCTGCTGTGTCGTGAGCTTGGCGATCGGCGGCAAGACACCAGCGCACGGCCGTGAGAAAGCATGATCGTCTTGGGATGACCGCCTGTCCCGTCGGGAACGTCGTTCTCGAGAGGTGAACAGATAGCAGGCACGCGCAGCTGGTCAGCGCGTCGTTGTCCAGGTCCAAGGCACGGTGCTGGGGTCGTACACCACGTGGTTTTCGAGCACGGTGCCGAAACGCTCGGTGGTGGTGTAGATCTCGGGCTCGGCCTCGCGCGAGAGTCGAATCACCTTGGCATAGCAGCCACCTTCGAAGTTGAAGACACCCTGTTCGTCCCAACCGTGTTCGTCATCGCCAATCAACGGGCGTTCGGGATCGGCAGAAATGGTGGTCTTGCCGGTGCCCGACAACCCGAAGAACAACGCCGTGTCGCCGTTCTTGGCGACGTTGGCGGAGCAGTGCATGGAAAGAACTTCTTTCAGCGGCAGCAGGTAGTTGAGAATCGAAAACACCGACTTTTTGATCTCGCCGCCGTACTCGGTGCCGCCGATCAGAACTTCGCGCTTGTCGAAGTTGAGCACCACGAACGCTTCAGAGCCGGTGCCATCGACCGCCGGTACTGCTTTGAAGTTGGGGGCATGAAGGATGGTGAAGTCGGGTTCGAAGCCGGCCAGCTTCTCCGGCGACGGACGCAACAACATGTTGCGCGCGAACAGCGTGTGCCAGGCGTTTTCGGAGATTAGGCGCACGTTGATGCCGTGCTTGACGCTGGCGCCGCCGCACATGTCCTGAACGAACAACTCGCGCCCTTGGAAGTAAGCGCAGATGCGAGCACGCAGCGCGTCGTAGTTTCCGGCGAACGGTTTGTTGACCTTGCCCCAGCCGATGTGCCTGGTGGAACTCGCTTCGTCGACGATGAACTTGTCGTTGGGAGAGCGTCCCGTGTACTTGCCGGTGTGCACGATCAGGGGACCGTCTTTGGCCATCACTCCTTCTCGGCGCCGAATCGCAAACTCGTAGAGCAAAGGGGGCGTTAGGTTGTGATGGACGTTGCAAACCTGGGTGATGCCGTGTTTTTCCAGGATCTGTGCGATGCCGGAAATCTGAGCCGTACTCATACGGACGAGACCTCCTGAAGCTCTAGCCCGGTCAGGGGCGCGGAAAGTTGTGGGCATTCTAGGCCTGGAGGGCGGACTGGCAAACTGCGCCGTAAGACGAAGGTCAAGTGTCAATAGAGCTATTGGTCAGTTGCTTTCCGATCGAACGTTCCGTCCGCTTTATGACCGGAATTTGACCTGGGTCCGCGGGGGGGTGCCGTTATCGTGTGCGGCTATGCCTGCCCCACTCGATTTGCTCGCCCTGCGCAACGACTTCGTGGAAGGGAGTGGCTCTCCCTCGCGGCGGGTCGGCTTGGAGTTTGAGCTTTTGCCCGTGGACCGGGCGACCGGCGCGCAGGTCCCGTATCACGGTGGTCGATCGGTTCAGGCCGTGTTGCACTGGCTCGCCGCGACACGCGGCTGGAAGGCGGTGGGGAGCGAGCCGCTCTTGGAGCTGGAGCGAAATGGGGCGCGACTGACGCTCGAGCCGGGGGCGCAGGTCGAGCTATCGGGAGCACCGCAGAACTCGATCCGGGCGGTCGCAGCGGAGTTGGCCGCGTTTGTCGACGACATCCGCGAAGCCGGCCGCACCTTTGGAATTGCGTTCTTGCCGATTGGCCTGTCGCCGCAGTCGCATCCCGATCAGATCGAGGTGATTCCCAAAGAGCGATATCGAATCATGACGCGCTATCTGAAGCAGCAGGGGGCCGATGCCTGGTGGATGATGCGCGCGACGGCGGGAATGCAAGTGAATCTCGACGCAGCCGATGCCACGGCCGCCGCACGCTTGTTGCGATTGCTCCTGCGCGCGTCGCCGATTCTTACGGCGTTGTTTGCAAATTCGCCGGTGGCCGAAGGGCGCAACAGCGGTTGGCTCAGTCGTCGCGAGCAGATCTGGTTAGCGGTCGATCCAGCGCGATGCGGCTACCCCACACGTTCGATCGACCCCAACGCAACGCTCGACGATTACGTCGAGTGGGCGCTGGAAGCGCCGATGTTTTTCGTGATGCGCGATGGTCACCTGATCGACATGGCTGGCGAATCGTTTCGACAGTTTGTGGAACGTGGCGCGCGCGGCGAAATCGCTCGGATGGATGACTGGCATCTGCACATCACCACGCTGTTTCCTGAGGTGCGATTGAAGCGCTACTTGGAGATGCGCTGCATCGACAGCAATCGACCCGACTTGGCATTGTCGTTGGCGGCGTTATCCAGTGGGCTGGCGTACGGCGGGGCCGAGGTTTGGGATTCGGCCGAGTCAGTGTTGGGAACGTGGGACTTGCAGGCGCACCGGCTGTTTCATGTCGAGTGCATGCGAGTCGGCGCGAACGCCATCGCCCCCGATGGGCGCACGGCCGGGGCGATCGCCCAAGAGCTGTTGGCCGTAGCCCGACGCGGACTGATGAACTGGAATCGTTCCGATCTCGAGTTCTTGGAACCGGCCGAAGCGCTGGCCGCCAGCGGAAGGGCGCCGGCCCATGAAGTCCTGTCGGCGTTCGAGCGGGGTGGAAGTATCGAGGTGGTTCGAGCCCGTGCCCTGTAGGCCCTCCGCCTCGTTCGGATTGCGCACCTCTAACCCCCTGGGTAGACTGCCCGGCCGCATGAGTCATTGGTCTGATGCGTCCCCATCGTCCAGGGGTTAGGACACCAGCCTTTCAAGCTGAGAACACGGGTTCGAATCCCGTTGGGGACGCCACTTTCACTCGGAATGTCGATGCTGATCGAACACATTGCATTCAACGTCCCGGACCCGGTCGCGATGGCCGATTGGTACTGTTTGCACCTTGGAATGCAGGTGGTTCGATCGTTCGAGGCACCCAACTTCGGTCGTTTCTTGGCCGACTCGCGGCAAGGCACGACACTCGAGTTTTACCGAAACCCTCAGGTGGCCGTTCCCGACTACGCCGCGCAAGATGCCCGCGTGATGCACATCGCTTTTGAAGTAAACGATCTCGACGCCACCTGTTCGCGGCTTGCGGCAGCGGGCGCTGCGATCGAAGCTCCTCCGGCGATCAGCCCCGAAGGCGATCGACTCGCCATGCTGCGTTGCCCATGGGGACTTCCGCTTCAGCTTGTGATTCGCAAGCAGTGAGAGACACCAAGTTCTCTCGCGCGCCCGTCGCGAGAATTTCAATCGAAGGAGATTCGCTATGACGCGCATTCGCGCGACTGTCGGTTTGCTGAGTTTGGTTTCGCTGTTGATGCTCGGTTGCGGTGGAAGCGGCCCAACCAATCCACCTGCTACGACCGACGTTGTTCAACCCGGCGCAACCGCCGACGAGAACGCCAAGAACGACATACCGCCGGGGGCCACGTCGAGTGCTTTGAACAACTCGGCCGAGACGTTGCACACACAGTCGACACCCAAGCCAACCAGCAACACGCCCAAGACCGAGTCGAACACATCGGAGTCACCCAAGGCCGAGTCCGCGCCGGTTGCGCCGGTTGCGCCGAAGATTCCCAAGGGGATGGTGTTGGTGCCTGCAGGCTCGGAAATTCAGGCCACGCTCATCACGCCAATCTCCACCAAGGATGCGAGCGAAGGGACCGAGGTACGTGCCGAGGTGACGGGACCGATCCAGCTCGACGGGGGCGTGAAGGCGCCGATCAAGCGTTGGCGTTTGGTGGGCGTGGTCTCGCGCCTTCAAAAACCGCAGGCCAAGGGCGATGCACCGGCTGAGTTGGAGATCACGTTCAACCAGTTGCGCAATGTGGTCGCCGAAGAGAAGAAGGACTACACGATTCGCGGCGTGCTGTCTGAAATCGGCGGCAGCAGCAAGAAGCGCAATACGGGAATCATGATCGGCGGCGCTGTCGCCGGAGCGATCCTGGGTAAGAAGATCGGCGGCGACACCAAGGATGCCGTGCTCGGTGCGGCTGCCGGTGCTGGAATCGGCGCTGGTGTCGTGCGCGCCTTGCCTGGCCAGCACATCGAACTGGCCAAGGACGATGCGTTGGTCGTGACACTCTCCGAGGACGCAATTCTTCCGGTGGCGGAAGACAAGCAGCAATAGCCGATGCGGGCGCCGGTCGTGTGGCCGGCGCCTGTATTTGCCGCCACGTCAGGGGCGATGCAGGGCATCGATCTTGGCGGCGCAGACGTAGTCGTTTTCGGTCAACCCTCCAGCGTCATGCGTGGAATACGAAACGCCGACGCGGGAGTAGCTCACCGTCAGATCAGGGTGATGATCTTCGGCATGAGCGACGCTGGCGACGGCATTCACGAATGCCATCGTGCGATAGAAGTTCTTGAATTCGTAGCTACGAGTCAAAGACCGGCCGTCTTCGCTTTCCTGCCATAGAGGTACCTGCGGCGACAGCGCGCGTCGCTGCTCGACCGACAATTCAGGGGCTTTGGGGCGACAGTTCTTGTGCGCGAGTTCGCTCATAGTCGAAGAGTTTACCTTGCTTCACACCCCGATTCGGTGGCCGGCAATACACTGCCGGCGACATCCACGAGGAAACAATGAGCCATGACACGCAGGGTTCGATCGACACGTTGCTCGTGCACGCGGGCGAACCGCGGCCACGCATCAACGGGGCGGTCTCGATGCCGGTTTTTCAATCGTCGACGTTCGAGTTTGGCGGCGATGTCGGATACCACGACATTCGCTACATCCGGCTGAACAACACCCCCAATCACGATGTGTTGCACGCCAAACTCGCGGCCTTGGAACGCACCGAAGCAGCGCTTGTCGCCAGCAGCGGTATGGCCGCGATCAGCGCAGCATTGCTGACAGTGTTGTCGCCGGGCGATCACTTGCTGGCTCATCGCGCGCTGTATGGCGGCACGCACGACTTCATCACCGGCGAGTTGCGGCGGTTTGGAATCGAGGTCGGGTTCGTCGACACGGCGAACCCCTCGACGTGGGAAGCGGCGCGCCGTCCCAACACGAAGGCGTTCTATTGCGAGACGATCACCAACCCGTTGGTCGAGGTGGGCGATCTCCCTGCCGTCGCGGCCTTCGCCAAGCGTTACGGGCTGGTGTCGATGATCGACAACACCTTCGCCTCGCCGTTGAACTTCAGGCCTGCCGAGCACGGTTTCGATTTGGTGCTACACAGCGGCACCAAGTATCTCAATGGCCACAGCGATATCGTCTGCGGCGTGCTCGCCGGATCGCGAGCTTGGATCGATGTCACTCGCAAAGCGCTCAACCACTACGGTGGATCGCTCGACCCTCATGCCTGCTATCTGCTGCATCGCGGCTTGAAAACATTGGCAGTGCGGATGCGCCATCAAAACCAGTCGGCACTGACGGTAGCGCAGTGGCTGGAGCAGCACCCTAAGGTTGCGCGCGTCAACCACCCGTTTCTGCCGTCGCATCCACACCATGCGCGCGCCAAGCAGTTGTTGACCGGATGCGGCGGGATGCTGAGCGTGGAGTTACGAGACGGGCTGCCGGCCGCGCGTTCGTTTGTGGAGCGCGTGAGGATGGCGGTTCATGCGCCGAGCCTTGGCGGGCCGGAAACTCTCGTGATTCTGCCGGCGCTCAGCTCACACGCGGGAATCGACCCGGACGAGCGACGTCGGGCCGGGATCGCCGATGGATTGGTTCGCATTTCGGTCGGACTGGAAGACTCCAACGACGTGATCGCCGATTTCAAGCAGGCACTGGGCTGATGCAAAACGGGTGTGAGGTCAGTGGCCCCACACCCGTTGTTTTCATGCGAGCGAGAAGGTTGGTAGTTACGCGTAGCTGTGCAGTCCGACGATCGCGAAATTCACGCACAACCAGTTGAAGATCATGACGGCGCAACCGATCAGCGCAATCACGGCGGTCCAGAACGCCTTGTCTTTGACCTTGATTCGAATGTGTACCAACACCAAGAACACCAGCCAGGTGTTCATCGCGAAGACTTCTTTCGGGTCCCAACCCCATGGCCGGCCCCATGACACGTCGGCCCACACAGCACCGAGCACCGTGCCTACCAGCAATGTTAGGAACGAGAGCTCCATGAAGATCATCGTGGCCCCATCGAGTGACTTGCTCAGGCCGGCATTGCCCGACCCGACGAACCCGCCCCCCTTCAACATCAGCGAGGCGGCGCCACCGGCACGCGCCTCGAGGTTACCGTCGCCGGCCCACAGCGTGCGCAATGCGGCCGAATTGGTGTATGTCGAGGCGAGGTACATCCCCATCCACAGCAGCGCGGTGACGGCCCCGAAGAAGATCAGTGCGTAGCTGGCGATGATCATGTTGGTGTGGATGTAGAGCCAGATCGTGCGGTCCAGCACCGGCATCACGGTGGTGATGTCGTTGTCGATCGACGCGCCGCCCAAAACCACCGGCTGAAAGAAGCCGATCATCATCGCCAGCATCGCGTAGGTCGACGCCGCCAAGGCGGCCAGGTTCTTCAGCGGGAAGCGGCGCAGGATCACTTCCAGAATGATCGCAACCGCTGCGCCCAACCAGGCCGAGGCGGTGATCGCTTCGAACATGTTGGCGTTGGGAATGTGGCCGGCCAGATACCAACGCAAGCCAATCGCAAAGGTGTGCAGCGCAAACCCGGCGATGAAGAACGTGAGTCCGATTCTGCGAGCCCACAGGTTTTTGTTGACGATCGCCATCAACAACAGCGGCAACGCTGCCATGTAGACGATCCACACCCAGGTCATCTTGTAGTTGCGCTGATACCTGGTTTCCCATATCAGCCGGCCGCTCGCCGGGTAGATCGCGGGATTGGCCTCGCGGAATTCGCCTGCCATGGCGTTGAGAGCCTTGGATGCGGCAGGGGCGTCTTGGAATCGCCAGGCGCGATTGAGTTCGCTCCAATTCGCGCGAATGTTGTTGGCTTGGGTGTCGGCCAAGCCGGGGATACTGCCTAAGCCGCCCGACATTCCTGCATGCGTCTGGTCCTGCGGCGTTTGCTGGTTGGTCGACAACAGCGATCCGACCGAGAACCACGGGTCGAGTGGACCGCCGCCGGGTGGCGGTATCACATGCCAATACGACAAGAGCGTGCCGGCATCGGCGAAAGCCCGGGCGGTGTTGAGCGCTTGCGCATCCTTGGCGGTGCGCATCAGGTCGCGTTCGAGCACGTTGAGCGCTTGCTGGACCTGCGGTTGATCGAGAAACGACGCCGACACCATGCCGCTGGACTCGATCTTGTCGAGTTTGGCTTCGGCCAACTCGCCCTGCCGCTGCTCGGGGGGCGTCAGCTGCCGCACCATTCTGACCAGCTCGATGCGAAACGGTTCCTTGCGAATGTAGATCGACTGGGCGTGATGGTGATGCTCGGGCGCAAGCATCATGTCGAGGTAGGCCACCACCGCATCGGTCTTGCGCGCAGCATCGGAGTTGACCAGCTTGATTTTCTCGCGGGCCAACGTTTCGAAGGTCTTGATACGACCATCGTCCAGCACCGCAGCGTGCCTGATCGCCTCGAGGTCGAGTGCCTGCACGAACGGCCGGCCAACGGACAACTCGATCGGATCGTCGGCCGCGGCGAACGCAGCGTTAGTAAGCGACAACACCGCCAATGACAGCCACACGCTTCTCATGCCTGCCTCGCTTCGCCCGTCGCGGCGGGCTGTTCCTCGTTGTCGATTGCCGCACTGCTCGCGGCGGGCACGGCGGACAGTCGGCGCTCAGCCCCTTGCGCGGCCAAGCGTCGCAGGATCACCGGTTTGATGTAGAAGGCCCAGGTGGTACCGAACGCCATCATGATGCAGCCCAACAACATCACCCAAACGGCGTGACGATTACCCACGCCCAGCCCGGTGAAGTTGAGTCCGGCGCTTCCCATTTGCGGTTCGGGCGGATCCCATGTCGCTTGGAAGTACCACAGACCGGCATGCTCGGTGGGGTTGTTGCTGTGAACTTGATGCGTCTCGCTCCACTTGCCGTTTTCGAGGAAACGAACGAGTGAGATGTAGTCGCGTTCGCGCGTGCCGCCGGGGAAGGTCTCGAGTTGAAACACTTCCAAAGCGACCGGAGAAGGCAACATCTCGGTGCGGCGCGAGTAGATCAACTCGAGTTCGCGTCCGCTGGGGAGCGTGACGATGATCGGCGAGTAACCGGTGCGCGTGGGGTATGTGAAGTTGCTATACGGCAGCCAGAGTGTTTGCGCGGCCGACGCACCTTCTTTGATCTCGAGTTGAACCATTGAATAAAACGGCAACTGCTTGAGGTCGCGTTCGCGCCGCGGGAACAATCGCGGGCGATCGTCGCGTTGCGACGTTGGGCTGACTTGATCGAGCGTCACCCGCAAGGCGTTGTCGAAGAAACTGGCCGGCTTGCCGAGTTCCATCGACTGGTGCATCACCTGACCGCCGCGGCTGATCAGCAACGAGTGCAGCCCGACTTTTCCAGCCACGATGACCAGCCCGACGTCGGAGATGTTCTTGGCTTCGATCACGATGTTCGAGTCGATCAGGCCGCGCATTCGCTGACCGGTTTCGTCGATGTCCTGCGAGACCTCGAAGTGCGGTGACACCACACCGCGCATGAACGTGGCGCCGGCTTTGGTCACCCGCACCAACACCATCGACGCCGGCGTGCCGGCACGATCGCCGCCCGCCAGGCTCCAGCGCGGGTAGATCTCGAGTCCTTGAACCGAGTAGCCGGTGCTGCCAATCGGCACCGCCTTGTCCATGGCGTCGGCCAGCGAAATCTCTTGCGACACGTGCTGACCAGGCACTCTCACGATCAGCGCGGGCGCGCCGGGGTTGAGCGCTCGTTGGAATTCGGCTGGGTCGTCGATCCATCGAAACGAGGCATCGAGCACGCCGTCGCCCAACGACACGCGATTCTGTTCTTGATCGAGTGCAAGCAGCGTGTGCGCGCTGATGTTGCCGCCCATTTCGACCGAGAGTCGCGCCAGCGGGTTGAATTGATTTCCACCGGGGACCCAGCGTCCGTCGGGCGTTGCAAACGGCAGGTACCCGATGACGCGCATCGAGACATCGGGAAGGGGCGCCGTCTGCCCGGCCTTCAGCACCGCAGGCTCGATGAACGGCTTGACGGCGAGCGGCGGCTCACCCGGTTCGGAATACGCGGCATCGGCCGACGAGACGTGCTCGGTATAGTGCGGTGGGTCGTCGACGACGTACTCGGCCCAGTCTTCGCGTCCGGGAAGGCGCGCGTGAATCGCCATCGAGTGATGTACGAAGAACCGATCGGCGGCGTGATATCGCAGATCGGCGTGCAGCGTTTCGTCGACCAGCTTGCGGCCGAGTGTTTTGATCGCGCGACCCTGGCCGGGAATGACATCTTCGGTGTACTGCGGGTAGTCCATCAACAACTGGCGCACGAACGGCCGGCCGGCGACCCCGTTTTGCACCGGATTGATCATTAGATTCACCGACGCGGTCTTCTTGCCTTTGTCGCTGCCGGTGAGCAGCTCGTAGTTTGGATTGATCTCCGCAACTTGAACGCGATACTGCGTGGCTCCAGCGTTGACGACCGTCTGCGCGCCCGGTTGCAGCAACATCGCTCTGGTTTCGCCACCCGGTATCGACAGCACCAACTCGCGCCGAAATACCGCGACATCCCCTTCGACCTTGGTGCCGAAGTAGATGAACGACCCGATCGACAACACCACGATGCCGATGTGAACGACCCACACCCCAAGTTTGGGAAGCGTCCGTGGGATCTTGCGCACGGAGATGATGATCACAGCGGCGCACAACAGCACGATCAGTGTGTTGAAGGGCCACCAACTGAACCATTCCATTTCCGTTTTTTCGACCATTTGGCGGACGAATGAGTTGGGGATTGGATACAGGCCCGCGCTACCGATCCAGCAGTAGGCCAGGATCAGGATCAACACCGCCACGCCGAACGGCACGGACCCCACGAAGTCCAGAATTCGGGTCAAGGGCGAATTGCTGGTCTCTCTGCTCATCTGATAGAGGTCTCCGAGGGGTGATCGTAGCCCCCGACGCTCTATTTTGTCGATAAACCGATTGATGCAGGTTATGCAGCCGTGCGATCGGGAGTGGGGCGGACATGCCTGCGATGGATCGATTGGCCACGCGCGAACAGCCAGTGCGCGGCGATCGAGCCAAGAAAGAGCGTGCCCGAGACTCCATGAATCCAGGCGTATCCCCGTCTCCAGGCCGGCCCCGAAGCAACCTGCAGCAGATAGCCCGATGCTGTCATCACCACGATCGTGATCATGACCGTCAGTCCCGAGAGTCGCGCGCGACGCCCCCCCGATAGATGCGGAATGACGTGACTCGCGAAGACCCAGCCCAAGGTGAACAGCAGGAGTGGCGCCACCAGCAGATGGCCCGACAACATCCAGGGCTGCCAAGGATGGTGGAACGCCGCGAACGGGTCGTCACTCGTCATCAGGTATTTCATGATGGCAAAGGCCAAACCGGTCAGCCCGCTCAGGCCGATCAAGCCAAGCAACACGCTGCGCAGCATCGAGCTCATGGCGCCGCCGTGTGGATGACTCGATGAATCGCGAGCACGCGCCGCACCGCATCGGTTGCCGCTTGTGAGCTGAGCGTGGCGCCCGACAGCACACGGATGCTGCGCTTGAGCGCGAGCTCAGGATCGAGCGTCTGTCCAGTGAACTGCGCCAGCCAGCGCTCGGAAACTTGGTATTCGGGCGGCTCGCTGAACGTCACCACCTCGACGCGCTGAACCATGCCTGTTGCATCGATCAGTATCAGAAGTGTCTCGGGTTTTGTTCGCACCACGTGGGTGTCGGCATACGCGTGGGCGAGAGGTGTTCCACCCTCCGGCCCGCGGGCGATCCAATGCAGCACCAAGCGACTCGAGGCCGGTGTGTTGCTGAGTTTCTGGACAGCTTCCAACTGTGCGTCGTCGAGGATCTCGGTGCGACGCACGATGGTCGAACCCAAGGGAAGTATTCGTCGGGCAGCCGCCTCGAGCGTTGCGGCGGTATCGCTGGCGGCAACGCTCACGCTGCCGATCGCGATCGCAATCAGCAGCAGGCTGCGCCAGGACCACGGCCTAGAACAGAAACCCGACAGCCACATTGAACTGATCCACCGCGGTGCCTGCATCGTTTTTCAGATCTTGAAAGTCGGCCTTGATCGCAATTTGAGGAATCGGCTTGAACACCACGCCGTAGGTCAGCACGCGGCGACGATTGGCGTCGTCGCGAGCAAAGCCTTGGGCGACGCTGGCTTGAGTATCGAAGCGTTCGCTGCGAACGAACGGGATCAACGCGCGCCGATTCCATCGCGTGCGCGCCAGCAGGTCGTAGCCGGCCTCGAGGTACGCACCGTGCTGCCTGGAACCGACCCGTTGCTCGACCGCGTCGCTGATCGCATCGATGTCGTCGATCTTGGTGCGCGCCCAAAGGCCGCGCAGTTGCAGTCCGCGCCAGGTGTAGTCGGCGTGCAGATCGAGGATCGTTACCGTCCCGTCGAACGGCTGCTTTTGACCGCTGTTTCCGCGATACGCACTCGTGCCGAGCAACAGTCCAGGAGCGGCGTGATAGTCCAGTCGTGCGGAAACGGCAAAGTCCTCCGCGCTCGCTTTGGATCCTTCCTGTCGGCCCTCGCGGATTCCTTCGTCGGCACTGAAGCCGGAGGCGTCCAGTGCGGTTGTGATGTATGCGCGATACGAGACCGGCCCCCAATCGCCGAACAGACCGACGCCGAGTTCGTTCCATGTCGTTGGCAGGATGTAGCGCTCGACATCCGGGCGGCGTGCACCGAGAAACGTCGGTGGTTCGTGCAGTTCGTTGATGAATCCGACCGGCATCAGCAGCAACCCGGTACGAACGTTGAACCGCGGGTCGATCAAGAAATCCAAGTACGCAAACTCGACTGCCACCTCGCCTTCGCCGTCTTCACCGGTCACGGCGTGCTCGTACTCGATCTCGGAATTGAACAACACCGTCGCGTTGAAGCGGTGCCCAAAGTAGAGCACCAGTCGCTGAGCATCGGCTGTATCGGTTTTCTCGGACGGGGAGCCGTCATCGCGATCGGTGGCAAAGTTCTGGTACAGCAATTCCCCGTAACCTCCGATCGAAACGCCGTGTTCGGTTTCGTAGACGCGCGACGCTGTCGGTGACACGCCGAAGTGGCTATTACGCGGAGTCGGCGGCGGCGCCGATTCGGTTTCCTCCGCGCGAATCGTGGCGAGTTCGTCGGCCAAGACCTGGACACGAGCCTGCAACGCCGCGATCGAATCCGGGTCGGACGGTTGCTTCGCGGCCGACATCGCGGCCAGTTTGGCGTTGATCTCGGCGAGTTCGCGCTCGAGTTTGCTCAGGCGATCCTCGGCCTGTGCGGCACCCAAGCTCGATGCGGTGAGTGCGAGTAAGGTGAGTGCACGGCGTAAACCGATCATTGTGTTGGTTGCACCTCAGCGACAGCCGCGAATCGCGGCTTCGCGATTGACGATCGAGCGAAGTGCAGAGCTGTCGGCCCAACACTCGAGTTGATTGTTCGAAGCAGGTGAGAGTGCGATCGCCGTCATCCCCGACGCGAGCTTTGCGACCTGCTGCCGGAGCGCAGGATCGACCAGCAACGCGGTGCTCGCCGCATCGGCGTCGGTGGCGTTGTCGGCAATCACAGTGACCTGGTCGGTTGTGGCAAGCGGCGTGCCGGTGCGCGGGTCGAGGATGTGCCCGTAGCGCTTGCCATCCTGCTCGAAGAACCGCTCGCTGTTGGAGGAGGTGGAGACACTCTTGTCGCGCAACTGGAGCGTCATGACGCGCTTGTCGCGATCGCGCGGGTCGGCGATATCGATCAACCAACCGCGCTCTTGCGGTGGCGCGCCGAGCGCCAACACTTGACCGCCAAAGTCGAGCAACGCGTTGTTGATGCCGCGCGCTTTCAAAACCTCGGCCGCTCGATCGAGCGCAATCCCCTTTCCGATCCCGCCAAGATCGAACTCGACGCCAACGCAACGCACACACAACCGTTGCCTGCGACGATCGAACTCCAGACAACGCGTGCCGCTCTTGGATTGCGCCACAACTCGTTCATCGACGGTCGGTACTCGCCCGCCGCTCTTTTGTCCCCACGCCTGAAGCAGCGCACCGAGTGTGGGATCGAATGCACCGCCGGTGCGCCCGCTCCACGACAGCGCAGCGTTGACTGCATCGGTGAGCTCGGACGAGAGGCTCTGCCAACCGTCGGGCGCGCCGCATTTCGAGCCGTTGGCAACGGTCGTGTTGAGCTTCGCCAACTCACCGTCCGGTTTCCATGTGGTGAGCACTCGTTCGAGCGCGGCGATGCGATCGAGCGCAGCGTCGAGTGCAGCCCCGGTCTCGGCTTCAGGCCCGAAGGCCCTGACCTCGCAACGCGTCCCCATCAGGTAACGCGCTCGGATCACCGGCTCGGGTAGTCCCGCGTCGGTAGGCGGCGCAGCCGAAGCGCCGGCCAGAAGCGCAAAGAATAATGTCTTCCAGTTGCGACTCATTCTCATCTTGAGGCTAGAGTTTGCAGAGTGGCAGCCCGCCTGTCAAGAATGAGTCGCAACTACGGGGACGAATGCGGCTGGCGTTGCCCGCCAGTGCTCGCCTTGCCGTTGGCAGGCGGGGGACATCGCCGTATAGACGCCCGCTACCGTTTCAGCCGGCTGGCCCCCGAACCAGCTTGGGCGATTGGCCAGACTTCATTCGAGAGGAACGTTCAATGAAGAGTCGTTATCTGCTCCGCACCGTGGTCGCCATCGCGATTGCTGGTTTCGTCGTGAATCCTGCGTTGGCCCAAGCGGTTTGCAGCGGTATCAGCAAAACCACCAACACCGAGATCCGCACGGTCTTGGTTGTCGATGGGTTGGTCAATCGTCCGGTGTTCGTGACCTCGCCTCCGGGTGATCGAAACCGCCTGTTCATTCTCGAGCAAGACGGCTACATCCGAATTCATAAGCGCGGCGACGATCCCACGATCGTGAGCACGTTCCTCAACATCAGTTCCAAGGTCAACGCCAATCCAGCGCTCAACGAAATGGGACTGCTCGGCTTGGCGTTCGATCCCAATTACGCCACCAATGGATTTTTCTACGTCAACTACACCGAGAGCTCGAACCCTTTCTTCGGACCACACTTCTCGGTGGTTGCGCGCTATCAAGTCAGCGGCACCAACCCCGATCAGGCCAACGGCGCGAGTGAAGTGAGACTTCTGCGCTATCAGCAACCCGAAACCAATCACAACGGCGGCTGGATGGCGTTCGGCGCCGACAACTACCTCTACATCAGCACCGGCGATGGTGGCGGCGGCAACGACAATCACGGGACCTGCGGTAACGGCCAAATCACAACCACAATGCTGGGCAAGATCTTGCGCATCGACCCCAGCTCCAATCCTGCCAATCGTCCACCCGATTGCGTCGGCACACTGATCAATCCGCCTTACCGGGTTCCGGTCGACAACCCGTTGGTGGGCGTCAACCCCGCGACCAACTGCGAAGAGATCTACGCGTGGGGATTGCGCAATCCATGGCGCCCCAGCTTTGACCGATCAACTGGTGATTTCTACATCGCCGATGTCGGTCAGAACTGTTGGGAAGAGGTCAACTTCAACGCTGCGGGAGCGGCCAAGGGTCGCAACTTCGGTTGGCGCGAAATGGAAGGCAAGAAGTGCTTCAACATCGCGCAGCCGAGTAACTGCACGCCGCCGCCGTCGACAGGGTGCGCCAAGACCTGCAACGATCCCGCCTTCACGTTGCCGGTCGTGGACTACAGCCACACAGAAGGATGTTCGATCACCGGCGGCTACTCGTATCGCGGCTGCCGAATGACCAACTTCGCCGGCACCTATTTCTATAGTGACTACTGCCAGGGTTGGGTCCGCTCGTTCAAAATCTCCGGCGGAGCACCCACCGACCCGCGCGACTGGTCGACTCAACTGTTTCCTGCAGGTCAGCCGACCAATGCGCTCGTGAGTTACGGCGAAGATGCCGAGGGTGAAAACTATGTCGTTCTGATCAGCGGCGATGTTCTGTTGGTGGCGCCGCCGTTCACCGACCTCGAGGTTTCGGGTAACGGGGCGGCCGATTCATTCCTGCTTACCAAGACACGCTTCACTTGGGAAAACCTCGCGCGCAGCTCACAACAGCCGATCTCGCAGTACCGCGTGTACCGCAGTGATCAAGGCAACGGGACGTTCCTGTGTGTGTTTAAGAACACCGTTCCCGAGTGGGTGGGTGGTGACCCGGCAGTTCCACTCGTCGGTAGGAGTTTTTTCTACCTGGTGACTGCGGCCAACGCGGCGGGGCAACAGACTTCCGCTGGCGCGGGTCGAACTCTGTCCCCAACTCCCTGTCCATAGGCGGGTACGGCCGCTGCGAACGTGAAACACCCGACACCAACGCGAACAACTCCAGCGCTTCAACACTGATTCTTCACGAAATTGTCGTGGTATCGGGCACGCGCCTGCCGTACAAGATCGTCTCCTGATCAGGGCCCGGGATACCCGCCCGGTGGAGATCGGTTTACAAGGAGTGTCTTTCCAGTGCCTCGAGCAACGACGACCTGTTTCTTGCAGGCCGCGGCGGTGTGCCTGTTAGCGATCTCGACACCGGCTAGCGCGGCTGTCTGCGATGGTGTGCATCGCGTCGACAACTCTGCGCTCAGTTCCGTTGTCGTCGTGTCGGGGTTGACCTCTCGACCACTGTTCGTGACGGCACCTGCCAACGACATCGACCGCCTCTTCATACTCGGTCAAAACGGTTTGATTCACATCCACAAGCGTGGCGACGACCCCACCGTCAATTCGCTGTTTCTCAATATCAGCAGCAAGGTCAACGCCAGCCTCGGCGACGAACTCGGATTGCTCGGGTTGGCGTTCGATCCGAACTACGCCACGAACCGTTTCTTCTACGTCTACTACACCGAGTCGACCGTCAACGGCATCTTCAGTGTGGTCGCTCGCTACACCACCAGCGCGGCCAACCCCGATGTTGCCGACGCCGCCTCGGAAGTGCGGTTGCTCCGCTTTGCGCAAGCCGAGGCCAATCACAATGGCGGTTGGATCGCTTTCGGTGCTGACAACTACCTCTACATCGCTACCGGCGATGGAGGCGGCTCCAACGATCAGCACGGAACGTGCGGCAATGCACAACCGACCGGCACATTACTCGGCAAGATCCTGCGCATCGATCCGGCCCAGTCGCCCGGCAATCGCACGGCCGACTGCGGCGGCACCACCAACTATCGCGTGCCGGCCGACAATCCGCTGGTTGGTGGCCCTGTGAGCAATTGCGAGGAGATCTACGCCTGGGGACTGCGCAATCCGTGGCGCCCGTCGATCGATCCGTTGACTGGCGATTGGTACATTGCCGACGTCGGCCAGAACTGTTGGGAAGAAGTCAACTGGGTTGCCGCCGCGAGCGCCAAAGGTCGCAACTACGGTTGGCGCGAGATGGAAGCAACGCACTGCTTCAACCCCAATCAGTCCGCCAACTGCACCAATGCAACCCCGTCCACCGGATGTCCGAAGACTTGCAACGACCCGGCCTTCACGGCGCCGGTCTTGGAGTACGGTCACGCGGATGGCTGCTCGGTTGTCGGTGGTTTCGTTTATCGCGGTTGTCAGATGAGTGGATTTCAAGGCACCTATTTCTACGGTGATTACTGCGATGGTTGGGTGCGCAGTTTCAAACTGAGTGGCGGTGTCGCCACGGCGAAAACCGATTGGTCGGCGTCCATCGATCCATTGGGCGATTTGGGCTCCACGCTCACGAGCTTCGGTTCCGACGCTCAGGGCGAGTTGTACATCACCGATCGCGACGGCCAGGTGCGCCGACTGTCTCCGCCCTTCACCGATCTGGAGGTCTCGGGCGACGGTGTTTCCAACGCCAATCAGTTCAAGGTCAACAAGACACTCTGGACCTGGGAAGATCTGAAGCGTTCGACGATGAATCCAGTGTCGCAGTACAGAGTTTATCGGTCGCCCACCGGTGGTGGAACGTATACCTGCGTGTTCAAGACCACGGCCACGTCGTGGACAGGCGATACCGCCAAGCCGCCTGCGGGCACCGCGTACTACTACCTTGTGCTGGCCGTCAATGCCTCCAATGAGTTGACCCGATTGACCGGTACACCGAAGACACTCTCACCGACGCCCTGCCCCTAGAGTACAGCGCGCGGTTACTGCCCTTATGATCGGGACCTCACCGACTCTTGGGAGGCCCTGATGCGTTTCTGGCTCTTGATCGCCGGCCTGTGCTGGTGCTCGTCTAGTCTGGCAGTTACTCCGACCTCCGATCCGATCGCTCGCAGCGCTGAATCGATTCGCGATGAGTTGGTGAAGACTCGCCGCGATTTCCACCAACATCCCGAGTTGAGCAACCGCGAGGAACGCACCGCCGGTGTGGTGGCGGAACGCTTGCGTGCGTTGGGGTTGACGGTGCGCACCAACATTGCGCGACACGGCGTCATCGGAATCCTGAAGGGGGGCAAGCCAGGGCCTGTGGTCGCGTGGCGGGCCGACATGGATGCACTGCCGATCCAGGAATCGTACGAGTCGGACTATCGCTCACAAAACGCCGGGGTGATGCATGCCTGTGGCCACGATGCGCATACCGCGATCGGCCTGGGGATCGCCACGATTCTCTCGCGCATGCAGAAAGACCTCGCCGGCACCGTGGTGTTCGTATTCCAACCTGCCGAGGAGGGCGCGCCGGCCGGCGAGAAGGGCGGAGCAGCGTTGATGCTCGAAGAGGGTGCGCTGGACGATCCCAAGCCGGGCGCGATTTTCGGGTTACACGTTTGGCCGCTGCTGCCGGCCGGGAAAATTGGGTGGCACTCAGGCCCCGCGCTGGCTGCGTCCGATCGTTTCGTCGCCACCGTTCACGGCAAGAAAGTGCATGCCTCGACACCTCAGTTTGGTGTCGATGCCGTGTTGGCCGCAGCACAAGCAGTGATCGCGATTCAGAACATTCGCAGCCGTCGCACCGACACGCTCCAGCCGCTGGTGATTACGGTGGGGAGTATTCACGGCGGCAACCGATTCAACATCATTGCCGATGAGGTGTTGCTGGAAGGAACGGTCCGCACGCTCGATTCGGAGTTGCAGGATCGAATCCCCGGGATGATGCAAGAGGTGCTCACCCATGCCACAGCTACGGTAGGCGCGACGGCGGACCTGTCGTACGAAAAACTTGTACCGGCAACAGTCAACAACCCCGAGTTGACCCAAGCCACGCTTCCCTCTCTGCGCCGGGCGGTCGGCGCCGACAATCTCGTCGAGTCGCCGCCGATCATGGGAGCCGAGGATTTTTCCTACTTCGCACAAAAGATCCCGGGGTTTTACTTCCTGCTCGGCGTAAGCAACCAATCGCGCGGGATTACCGCGATGACCCATACGCCGACCTTCGACCTCGATGAGGAGAGTTTGGTGGTCGGCGTTCGCGCCGGTGCAGCGGTGCTTCTGGACTGGCTGGCAGCGCCGTCCTCGGGGCATCTATATTCCGCCCCGAGATGAAGGCCGACCCATCGCTTTTCAGGCCGTTCGATCGGCTGATCAAGATCTCCGTTCTGGGGCGCACCGTCGAGGTGCCCGAGAAGAACGCGCTCTTGCGCTGCTTCCAGTACTTGGCCCCCGACACCGTTCCATACGGCAAGTTTTGTTGGAACAACGAATGCGGCAACAGCAAGTTCTACTACCGCCTCCCCGGAGAAGACCTAGAACGTAAGGCGCGCGCCTGCTGGTTCGAGCCGGTCGAGGGGATGGAGATCACGGTCTTGTCCGCCGAGCTGAAGTACGTGCTGCGCAGCGTGCTGAAGCAGCCGCCGGACAGCCCCTCGAGCGGCGCCGACGAGGAAGAAGAGCTTCCGGCACTCACACCTCGCCGCACCGATCCGGTTTGATCGCCGCCACGAAGGCGCACCTCTATAATCCCGAGCGTCAGGGCCGACAGATCTCGCGACGCCAGCGGGCAATGAGTCCACGTTCTTGACGGCGATTGGCGCGTCGGTCCCCTTTCGAAAGGGTTTCGCAATGAACGCCGCCACCGAAACGCGCACCGAGCGCGATTCCATGGGTGAAGTCCGGGTTCCGAAAGCAGCGCTGTACGGCGCGCAAACACAACGAGCGGTCGACAACTTTCCAATCTCGGGGCTGAAACCCTGGCCGGCGTTCGTGTGGGCGATGGCGACCATCAAGCGTGCTGCCGCCGATGTGCACAAAGACCTCGGACTGCTCGACCCTGAACTCGCCGAGGCGATTGCTCGAGCGGCGCGCGAGGTAATGGAAGGACAGCATCGCGAGCACTTCGTGGTCGACCCGTTTCAAGCGGGCGCCGGCACCAGCCACAACATGAACACCAACGAAGTTTTGGCCAATCGTGCCACGCAGATCTTGGGCGGAGCGATCGGTGAGTATCGCGTGCACCCCAACGATCACGTCAACATGTCGCAATCGACCAACGACACGATCCCGACGGCGATTCGCTTGGGCTGCTTGTGGCGGGTCGATGAATTGCTGGCGGTCGTCGACGAACTCGCGGTGGCGTTGAAGCGCAAGAGCGAGGAGTTCGACGGGATCGTGAAGTCCGGACGGACGCATTTGCAGGATGCCGTTCCCGTGCGACTCGGCCAAGAGTTCGGCGGCTATGCACGCGCGATCGAGCGCGATGCCGAGCGAATTCGGCGCGCTGCCGAAGGACTTCGCCGGATCGGTATCGGCGGAACGGCGGCAGGCACCGGCCTCAATGCGCATCCGGAATATCACGCGCGAATGGTCGCTCGCCTATCGACCCTCTGCGGTCAACCACTGAAGGTCTCCGACAATCTGTTCGAATCGATGCAGTCGATGGCCGATGCGGCCGACTTCTCGGCCTCGTTGCGAACACTTGCGCTCACGCTGACGCGCATCGCCAACGACCTGCGATTGCTCGCCTCCGGCCCCACCTCCGGACTCGACGAGATTCGGATGCCTGCCGTGCAGCCCGGTTCGAGCATCATGCCCGGCAAGATCAACCCGTCGATCGCCGAGATGCTCAATCAGGCGATGTTCCATGTGATCGGCTGCGATACCACCGTGGCGCTCGCGGCCCAAGCCGGTCAACTGGAACTCAACGTGATGATGCCGATCATCGCGCACAACCTGTTCGAGATGATGCAGGTCACGATCGGTTCGGTGAGCACCTTCAGCACGCGTGCGGTTGTCGGACTCAAAGCCAATCCGGAGAAAGCGCTCGGTTGGCTCTCTAAAAACCCGATCGTCGTCACCGCGCTAAACCCGGTCATCGGCTACATCGCGGGCGCCGCGCTGGTCAAAGAAGCACTCGCACGCAATCTGTCGATTCGCGATCTGGCGGCCGAGAAGATCGCGGCCGGTCAGCTCAAACACAGCGGCGGCGAAACCCCGGTCACGCTGGCCGAGATCGATGCTGCGCTGGGCGACTTGGCCAAGCTCACCGAAGGCGGTATTTCCGGCGGCCCATCGGCCGGTTGAGGTGACGATGCCCACACCGCTGTTTGTCGCCGATGCTTTCAGTTCCGAACCCTTTGGTGGCAACCCAGCGGCTGTCTGCCTGCTGGATGCGCCTGCCGATGCTGCTTGGATGCAAGCGCTGGCTGCCGAAATGAATCTCTCGGAGACAGCCTTCCTGTGGCCTCAAGGAGATGCGTTCTCTTTGAGATGGTTCACCCCTGCGGTCGAGATCGATCTGTGCGGGCACGCGACGCTGGCCTCGGCGCACGTTCTGTGGGAGACGGGTCGCCTCGACACCATGCGCCCCGCGCTGTTCGATACTCGCAGCGGCCGACTTGCCGCCGTCCGGCTCGGGCAATGGATCGAGTTGGACTTTCCTGCCCTCGTCGGCGTGCCGGCGCCATTGCCACCCGGTGTGGTGCAAGCGTTGGGTTGCGCACCGCTGACGGTCACACGCGGCCGCGATGACTACTTGCTCGAAGTCGAGAGCGAAGCGGTAGTACGCCGCCTCACACCAGATTTCGTCGCGCTCGGGGCGCTGCCGACGCGCGGCGTGATCGTAACCGCGCGCGCCGACTCGCCGGAGTTCGATTTCGTGTCACGGTTCTTCGCTCCTGCAGCGGGCGTCGACGAAGATCCGGTGACTGGTTCGGCGCATTGCATGCTCGCCCCGTTCTGGGGACAGAAACTCGACAAGCGTGCGATGCGCGCGTGGCAGGCCTCCAAGCGGGGCGGTGAGGTGCGCGTGGATTGGCGCGGCGATCGCGTCGGATTGGCCGGCCGCTGCATCACCGTGTTCTCGGGATCGCTGACGTGAGCGTCAACGTCGTGCCGGCGGTCTCGGCCAGCGATCTGGCACTCGTGCGCGAGCTGTTTCTCGAGTACGCGCGTTCACTCGATTTCGAGCTGTGCTTCCAAAGCTTCGACGACGAGTTGGCCGGGCTGCCAGGCAAGTACGAGCCTCCTTCGGGGCGGTTGTATCTTGCGACGGTCAACGGACAAACCGCAGGGTGCATCGCCCTTCGGCAACTCGATGCGGGCATCTGCGAGATGAAGCGTTTGTGGGTGCGCCCTGACTATCGACGGCACGGCGTGGGGCGCGCACTGAGCGAGCAACTGCTCTCGGATGCTCGCCAGATCGGCTATCGCGCGATGCGACTGGATACGATCGGCGCCACGATGCGCAACGCGGTGGGACTTTATCGTTCGCTCGGTTTTCGAGAGATTCCCGCGTACTACGACAATCCGATTCCGGGCGCGCTGTACCTCGAACTGACCCTGTAACGGTACGCCTCGGCATTGCATCGACGATCAATTCAGAGTGCCGGGAACCTCCAGCGAGAAGGCGCCGATCTGCGCATCGAACTCGCGCCCGTCCTCGCGGACCATGCGATAGGTGCCGGCCATCGATCCGATCGGAGTCGGCAAGGGGCAGTAGCTCATGTACTGGAACGACTCACCGGGCAAGAGTTGTGGGCTCTTCCCCACCACCCCCGGACCATGCACATGCTCTTCGCGGCCCTCGCCGTCGGTGATGATCCAATGCCGAGTGGTCAGCTGCGCCGCGAGATCCCCCTCGTTGCTGAGAGTCACCTGATAGGCAAAGAAAAACAGCCGCCGTGACGGCTCGGAACGCTCCGCCACGTAAACGCTCTCGACCTCGACTCGAATCCCTTCCGTCACCGTGCTCGATCGCCCCATCGCCTCGTCCTGGATACGACTTGGTCGCCACACTCGTTTGCGGTGTCGATGTCGCGCGCGGATCGTAAACCGACAGGCGCTGGGACGCACGATCGACTAGATTGAAAAACCGTGAGAATGATGCGAAGCGCCCCGATTTACCTTGCGTTGGCCGTCTGCGGCTGCGGTTCGACGACGCTGCAGTCCCCTCCGCGTCAACCCAAGCCGCCGGCACTCATGCCGCTGCCCGCCACGACCGATCCGCTAGTTCCGGTCCAGTTCACCGTTAGATACTCCGAGGCCACCAACCTGTTTCACTGGGTCGACAATCTTGCTGAAAGCTCACCCAGCAAGAATCGATTCCAGTACTACCGCGATTGGGTCGGGACATTCGGACCGCTTACACGAACTGAACGAGAGCAACTTTCAGAGTTCAGGTCGATTCGTACACGACGATTCCCGCTCAACCACGGCATCCAGTTCGACGGTACCACCGCGTGCCTGCCTGTCGAAGACAACTCACTGTCGCGGCGAAAACAACTCTCGATCGCGGCGATGAACGCAACCAGCGTCGACGATCTGGTGGCGCGCCTCGGCGCGATCGTGGAGCCGGCCGAAGCCGTTGCGCTCGAACGCACGATCCGCACCTTCGCAACGCGATTCGAGACGCTCTGGTCGCGGGCTCAGTACTTGCCCCGCATCCAGTCCGAGTTCGAAACGTTTCTGAAGCAGCCGCGCACTCAACAACTGCTCTCCTATTACGTGAGGTTCTACGGCTTGAGCGGCGAGTTCGCGGAGATGCCAACCATCAACTTGGTAGCGGTGTTCGATCAGGAGGGCTCGACTCACGCCGAGGCCAACGCGCATCAATTGCTGATGGAAGTACGTCCGGAGGACCATCCGACTCAACAGGCACAGGTGATTTTCCACGAGTTCTGTCACGACCTGTTCCATCGATTGACGCCCGACAAGCAGCGCGACCTGCGATCGCGTTTCTATCGTCAGGGACGCGACGGTGTCTCTGCTTGGACGCTGGCCTATGAAGCGCTACCAACGGCGCTGGGGCAAGGCTTGGCTAAGGCGATCCTCACACCTGAAGAATACAAATGGCCCGTGCGTTGGTATCACATCGATGAGATCGACCTTGCCGCCAAGGCGATCTATCCCGTGGTTCGGAACGAGTTTTTTTCGGGACGCACGCTGTTCGGCTCCCTCCCCGAGTTGATCGTGGAGCGTGTCGGACGCACCAAGCTGGCAAGCCGCATCTCTCCGCTCGATCAGGTGGCGGAAGGAATGATCGTGACGCCCGAACCTGTGCCGCTTGCCTTGCGCAACACACGATTCCCGTTACCGGTGTTCCCGATCCTTCAGGTCGATCCGGACACGCCGGCGGGCAGCGCGTTCATCGCGCGTGCCGAGTGCTTGCCGTTGATCGGTTTCGTGACCGAAACCGACCTCGCCACGCTGGCGGTGACCAAGGACGAAGGGGTCGCCGTACCACACGCCTACAGTCCGCTACCAAAGAACGCTGCCGGAATCGTGGTGCCGTCGCGTCGCCCGTCGGGAGCAGCGGCGCTTTGGGTTATCGCCGTCGACGATTCGCAGGTGCAGCAAATGGTGGATGCCGTCGTGCAGATGCGAGGCTGGCCGTCTCAACCGGTGGTGATCAGGCGCTGAAACAGCGGCGCGGTGGTGAAGGTATGAAACCAATTCGACAGCGAAGCAGCCAACTGCTCATCGTCCCAGTGGACGGCGGCTGCCGCGCGTTCGATCGCTGCAGCCACCGTATTGCCGGCATGCAGGGCTGAAAGCAGTTCGAACTGCGGCTGACTGAGTGTCAAGCGGCGCACCACATAGTCGCGTCGCGTCAAGGCAAGCCACGATGGCTTGGCCTCGGGGATCTCGAGTTCTTCATCGTCGGGAGCCTGCCGCGCCGCATCGTAGTACTCGCTGACGGGGAATCGGAACGCCATCAAGCGCAAACAAGGAACGGTCTCCAAGCGAGCGTCGAGCAGTCGTGCAGCATCGAGACCGGCGACCGCCGCAGCATCGACGACCGTCTGCTGCTCGACGCCGGGCCCATCGAAGACACCATCCAGCGCCCACTCCAATCCGGCGAGATCGACCAGAAACTCGGGCCACTGTGGCGAATCGTCCTGATTCGGCTCGCGTGGTGGGCGGGTAGCTTGCAACCATGCCTCGAACTGATCGCCGAGCCGGTTGAGCGTGTAGCTGTTGGACGGATGCGCTTGCAGATACTCCATCGCGAAATCGGCGAACAGATCCGGTCCGAGCGTGCGCGCCACGATTGGAAACGATCCATGCAAGCATTCGATCAGTCGCGCGTAGTAAGCGTCCGCATAGACCTTCATCCGGCCGACAGAATCGAGCCGCGACGAGCGACCGATCACGCTTTCCAACTCGTCGGTCGAGATCGGGATCAACGCCGAAGCAGCATCGCCTTCGATCCCACCGCGCACACCTCCAGGGTTGATGATCACCGCTTGAAACCAGCGTTGCACGACATCCAGCGGCAAAGATTGGCCCGGCCTCATTCCACCTCCACGCGTGTCAGGTGCAGTGGATGCGGCGCCGGCGGCGGCCCCTCAAACGCGCTCGGGAGTTGCGCAACAGGGATCGACTCGTGCAGCCCGCTCATGTGGTGCTTGGCCTTCAACACCTCGGCGTGAACCACCTCGAGCGCCGGGATGTTGGCGTCCCATTCCAAGAGCGTCGAAACACCACCGGTGAGCTGATGTGCCAGTGCAAACAGTTTCCAGACCGGATCGATCACCGGATGATCGTGCGTATCGATGATGTGGGTGGAGTAGGTCGTATGCCCCGCCACGTGAAACTGCACGACGTGCTCGGCCGGAATGCGCCGGATGTAGTCCGCGGGATCGAGGTCGTGGTTGGTGCAACTGACATAGACGTTGTTGACGTCCAAAAGCAGGCCGCAACCGGTTTCTTCCGCCAGGGCTCTCAAGAAGTCGGGCTCGTCGATCGTCGATTGCGCAAAGGTGACGTAGCTCGACGGGTTCTCCAACACCAATGGCCGTTCGAGAAACTCTTGAACCCGTTTCACTCGAGAGCTCACATGTCGCAAGGTCGCCTCATCGAGCGGAAGCGGGAGCAGATCGTGACTATTGAGCCCGGTGACGCCGGTCCAACACAGGTGATCGCTGATCCACACAGCACCGATCTCGGTAGCGAGCGCCTTCAGCCGCTTCAGGTACTCGAGGTTGAGCGGGTCGGTGGAGCCGATCGACATCGACACGCCGTGCAGCACGATCGGGTAACGCTCCGCGATCTGCGAGAGCACCCAGCGGGGCCGCCCCTGCGAGTCCATGAAGTTCTCGCTGATTACCTCGAACCAGTCGATCGGCGGATTGGTGGCCAGGATCGGCGCGAAGTGCACCGTTCGCAGACCGATTCCAAGTCCGAGGTTTGGGTAGCCGAGACGGCGAGAGACCTTCATCGCGAGATGAAGGGACGGGAGATGCCACGCACCCCCCGTCCCGGGATCGATCTGTTAGGCAGCCTTCGGAGCTGGACCGAACTTCTTGCCAGCCTTCTTCATGCGCTCCTCGAAACGCGCACGTGCCTTGCCCCAGGCTTCCTCGCCGAGCGGCACCTCACAACCACCTTTCCCCTTGCACGAGTTTTCACCGGGTGCTTCACCACAGCCGCCAGCACCCTTGCAACTGTTCTTCCCGGAGCAACCGTGCTTGGCTGCGGTCGCGCAACCGCCCATACCGGCACACTCGTTCTTGCCGGCGGACTCTCCGCAACCGCCATTCCCCTTACAGGTATTTAGTCCGCGACAGACATGCATTTCCTTGGCGCCAGCCTTTTCCTTGTCGTGGCTGCTGGCCAGGGCGCCGCCCAGCGTCGATGCCATCGTCATACCGCCGAGTGCCGCTACAGCCAACTTGTGGAAGTCACGACGTGTGTACTCGCTCATCGGGTCCGTCCTCCGGAGGGTTGTGGAGCTCGTTGGGAAATACGCAGTGAGTCGGTGATCGGATGCTCAGGAACGCGAGAGGTTACAGCCTCTCCCAACTTTTCACCGCTACTGGCGGTGTATCGTAGGTGTAAAAGCTCGCCTTCGACTCGAAGATCTCCAGGGGCACCACGGCAAGCACTCGCCCGCCGACAGATGCGATCACACGCCCTGCGTCCTGTTCGGCCCCGTTGTGCACAGATTTCAAGGCTGTGCCCGGCAGCAACGCGGAGGACTCGCTCACACCGCGCATCAACCGGCGCTTCACCGTACCGAGATGCTGCGTACGGGCGATCACCTCTTGGCCGGGATAGCACCCTTTGGTGAAACTCAAACCGCCAAGCGCCTCGAGGTTGAGGTTCTGCGGCAAGAACGCCTCGCTGACCGCAGGCACAATCTGCGGAACTCCGGCCTCGATCTCGGCGCGACTCCACATTTCCCAGCCATCCTCGACGGGCGGCAACTCGTGCAACGCTGCATCGATCAAGGCGCGCTCTCCAAAGAGCAAGAACCGCGGCGCCGCACCGTGCAAGCGAATGACGCGCACCCCGTTGGCCTCGACACTGCCTCCCGGCTCGTCCGGAGCAACCTCGAAGCGCGCCGCGATCCATCCGCGCGCTTCGGCACCCATCACGCCCACAAGAGTGTGTGTGTCATCGAGGCTGCGAAACGCGACCTTGGCGCGAAACTTGTAGAGCTGCAGATGCGAGCGCGTGCGCTCGGCCATGGTCCGTGGCACGACCAGCGCGCAGCCGTCATCGATGGCGATCGCACGGAATAAGATGATGACGCGCCCTTTGGGGTTGGGAAACGATCCGATCAAGCTGCGCGCAGCATCGAGCGCCTGCATGTCGCAGGTCACAAGGCTCTGAAGCAACTTGATCGTGTCCTCGCCAGTGACGGCGATGGCCGCGTACTCGTCGCCAAGTTCGACACGCCCCAACGACATCATCGAGTGCTGACCGGCGCGCCGAATTGCAGCATCCGATCCAGCGCCAACCGCGCTTTCGATCGGATCGGTTCGGGAACCTCGATCACGGTGCGGTTGTGCATCAGCGCCGCGAGCGTGTCCTCCAGCGTGATCTCTGCCATGTGTGGGCAACGATGACTGCAAAGCCGCAGCATCTCCTTGTCCGGGTTCTCGGCCGCGACGTTGTCGCCCATGCTGCACTCGGTCAGAAGCAAATAGCGCTTGGCGGGGTTCTCGCGAACGAACTGGGCCATCTTCGATGTGGCACCCGAGAAGTCGGCGGCGGCGGTTACGTCGGGGCTGCACTCGGGGTGGGCCAGGACCAGCACGTCGGGGAATTGCTTGCGCACCGCCAGGATGTCTTCGACCGTGAACTTCTCGTGCACCTCGCACTTGCCATGCCATCCAATCATCTCGTAGTGCAACGCTGGATCCTTGGACAGGTCGCTGCGTGGAGTCGAGGGGAAGATGATCTCGCGGCCGGTCTCCCGCGCAACATTCTTGGCCAAGTATTCATCAGGCAAGAAGATCACCGGCCCTTTGGCCAACGATTCAACGACCGCCGCGGCGTTCCCTGAAGTGCAGCAGACATCGCTCTCGGCTTTGACCTCGGCGTAGCAGTTGACGTAGCTGACCACCGGCACGCCGGGGTAGCGGCGCTTGAGTTCGCGCACATCGTCACCGCTGATACTGGCGGCCAACGAGCAGCCCGCGACCCGAGCTGGAAGCAACACGGTTCGTTCGGAGTTGAGGATCTTCGCGGTCTCGGCCATGAAGCGCACACCGCAAAACACGATCGGGTCGCCCGTGGTCCTGGCCGCTTGCCGCGACAGCTCCAGCGAATCTCCGACGATGTCCGGCACCGTGTGAAACAACGCCGGCTCCATGTAGTTGTGGCCCAGGATCACAGCGCCGCGCTGCTTCTTGAGCGCGTTGATCTGGAAGACCAACTCGGCCTTCTGACGCAACTCGAACTCGGGGACCACCCCGGAGAGTTTCTCGCGCATCAACTCGAACGTTTCTTGAACGGTCCTACCGTCGATCGACATTGGGTCACCCCTATGCGCATGGCATGACACGGCCCGCGAAGCGTTTTGTCAAACTGCCCAGGACTTCCAGTTCAGCGGCCATCCCACGCCGCGCGCAATGCGCGCGCCGCGCGCTCAGGATCGGACGCTTCGAGAAGCGTGCGCCGCACCGCGACTCCCGCCACTCCTGTCGACCGCAACTCAGCGACTCGATGCGACTCGATCCCGCCGATCGCGATCACCGGAACGGCACCCGCCAACACCACCACGGCGCGCAGTGCCGCCACACCGCGGCCCGGCTCGTGGGGGTGAGACGGTGTGTCGTACACGTGTCCAAACAGGATGTAGTCGGGTTGCTCATCGAGTGCGTTCTTGGTTTCCTGCTCCCCATGTACGGAGCAGCCTGTGGGATGCGGACGTTCACCCGCGGGCCACGCCACACCGGCCGGGAGATGCAGACCGCAACGCGTCGCTTTCGCCAACTCGAGGTCTGTGTTGACGATCAGTCGTACACCGGCGGGAAGGTGCAGGCGCAATCGTTCGAGTAACGCTGCCCGTGCCGATCGACTCAAGTCCTTGTCTCGCAGTTGCACTGCATCGACACCACCGCGACACGCCGCCGCAACCACGTCCACAAGGTCTCGTCCGAGTGTCGCGTGCCGGTCGGTTACCAGCATCAACTGAAAGCCGACCGCTGCGTCTGCGGGCGACCCGGTCACGCCGCCATCTGGCCTCGCGTCACGGTTCATCGCGCGGCGCCGAAACACGACCTTCCATCGGACTGGAGGCCTCGGCGTAGAACTTGCGTGGAATGCGACCTGCCAGGTAGGCATCGCGACCGGCCAGTGCGGCGTGCTTGATGGCACTCGCCATCCGCACCGGATCGTGCGCTCTGGCCACCGCGGTGTTGAGCAACACGGCATCGCAGCCCAACTCGAAGGCGATCGACACATCGGATGCCGTGCCGACACCGGCGTCGACGATGACCGGGATTCCTGCGCGCGCTTTGATCAGCTCGATGTTGTGCGGATTGCGAATCCCAAGGCCCGACCCGATCGGCGCGCCCAGCGGCATCACCGCCACGCACCCCAAGTCTTCCAAGCGGCGCGCGGTGACCGGATCGTCGTTGGTGTAAGGCAGCACCTTGAATCCTTGCTTGACGAGCAAGCGCGCCGCGGCCAGCAGCCCGCCGACATCGGGCAACAAGGTGTCCTCGTCCGCGATCACCTCGAGCTTGATCATGTCGGTGCCCAGCGCTTCGCGCGCTAGCTCGGCGGTGAGCACTGCATCTTGTGCGGTGTAGCAACCGGCGGTGTTGGGCAGGATATGCAGGCCACGCGCGCCAAGCTGCACGTACAGGTCCTCGGCCTCTTGGCCGACCCGCACGCGGCGCAACGCCACCGTCACCATTTGCGATCCCGAGGCTTCGAGGCAATCGAGCAGCACTTGCCGGCTGGGGTATCGCGAGGTTCCCAACAGCACGCGCGATTCCAAGCGAGTGCCGGCAATCATCAGCGGCGCATCCTTGGGCTGCATCTCAGCCACCTTGAACCGCGCCGACGATATCGATCGCGGCTCCACCCTGCGGGTCGGTCGCGTCCCACTGACTTCGCGGGACGACCTGACCGTCGATCGCAACCGCGACACCGCGTGGATCGGTACCGAGTCCCAACTCGGCCAGCAATTCGCGAATCGTCACCGCCTGGATCGTTTTGTCCTGGCCGTTGACGAGCAATCGTTTGTTCATGTCGTCCTCAAACCCCGCAACGGATCGAACGGGCTTAGAAGTGTGGGCGCGTTTCCGTTGACGATCCACTCGGCCAGATGTTGTGCGGTCCCGGGGGCTAACAAGATTCCGCTGCGATAGTGCGCCAGCGCCGCCCAAAATCCTTCGGCTCCGGCCGGCCCGATCAGCGGCATGTGATCGGTGACCGCGGGGCGCAACCCAACCGGCAGCGACACAACCTGATGTTCATCGAGTCCCGGCACCAGTTGCAGTGCCCACCGCAGCAAGTGGTAGGCGCCACCTGCGGTCGCGATCGGGTCGAGGCCGACCTCCTCCAGCGTCGCACCCACGGTGACCTCGCCGCCATCGCGCGGAACGAGATAGACCTCGGGATGTCGAATGCAGCGTCGCAGCAGCTCGGGCCCGCGCAGCAACACCGTCTGACCGCGCACCGCCCGCACCCCGGCCTCCGACAACGGCGACTCGATCTCCACCGAGGCCCACGCACCGGCCGCCAACACGACACAGGCCGAGGCGAGATCGAACGAGGTTCCTTGTGAATCGATCCCACTGACTCCGGTGACACGGCCGCTCTCGATCGTCACCTTCGTCACGCGATACGGCGCCAGCATCACACCGCCAAGTTGCTCGAACTGCTGCGCGAGTGCTTGCACCAGGTAGCGCGGATCGACGTGCAAATCGGTCTCGACCAACAAACCGCACAAAGAGCGCGGTGAAAGATACGGCTCCAGTTCGAGCAACTTCTCGGCAGTGATGAACCGAGATCGCAGCGCGCGTTTTTCGTGCAGCGAGTGCAGGTGCTCCAGGTCCTGCTCATCGTCACGAGTCAACGCCACGAACACGGTGCCGTCGGTGCGGAAGTCGACACGCCTCCCGGTTTCGCGCTGCAATCGCGCGATCCAATCGCCGTAGAGCTGTAGGTTGTGAATCGCGAAATCGAGCAGTTGCGGATGCTCGACACTCGCCTCCGAAACCGGCGCCAACATCCCCCCCGCAACCGGCGAGGCCCCGGCCCCCACCCCTTCCTTGTCGAGGATGGCGACCTTCATCCCGCGCCGGGCCAGTTCGCTCCCCAGCGCCAGGCCGATCACCCCGGCCCCCACCATAACCGCGTCGATTTTCTCGGGAAGCCGCATTGCACAAGCCTCTTGGCCGCTCCAGCCCACCGCCATGGTACCCGCTAAATTCGGGGACGGTTTACCTAATTGCCCGGGGCCGCCCGGGCGCATAGGTTCGGCGTGTGCGAGGACTCACCTCAATACAGATCGGTGCACTCGCCGTAACGAGCCTCGCGTGGGCGGTGCTGGTGACGGGGTGCAGCGCGCCGCGTCTTTCTGGTCCACAAATCGAGGGAATGGTCGATCAATTCGCGTTCGATCCGCACTGCGCGGTAACACGCTCGCCGTTGAAAGATCGAACACCCATCGAACAACGCTGCTTCGTGCGCGGCTGGGACAAGAGCGAGCCTGACTGTTGGATCACCATCAGCCGATTCGAGAGCGGATACGACAGCGACTTCCTGCAAACGACGCGCGATGCCTACGCGGCGCGGTTTGGCGGTTGCCACACCGACTACTGCACGGAATTTTCGGCGATCCAACCGCTCGACGTGGGTGGCAAGCCAGGTTGGGCCTACATCGAGACACGCCGGATCGGAGACCGCATCGATCGACGCGAAATTCATGCGCTCGTCGCGTGGGACGATCTGAGCACCTTTGGCATCGACATCGCGGGTCGCGGTGCCGAGTACCGCACCGAGGCCGCGCTCAAGTCGGCACTCGCACATTTCACCGTGCAGATCGAGAGCGATCAGGACGCGCTGCGTTTGAGCGTAGGCGCCGCTTTGCTGGTCTTGGGCGCGCTGATCTTTCGCCGCCTCGCCACGATGCGCGCCCACCGGCGCGACGACGCCGGCGTTCGAGCCCGCACCTTCGTCGCCCCGCCCACGCAACGCGCCGTCAGCAAGCCACCGTTACTCGACGCCGGACCGCGTGTCGAAGCGTTGCGCGGACTGTTGGCCGTGCATCCGGATCGCGGATTGGCTGCGCTCGAATCGCTGCGTGAGGCGCACGCGCCGAATCAGCATGTGCTGCATGCGCTCGCTCTCGCTTACGCCGCTGGCGGTCAGCAGGCTGAATGCCTGGCGATCGCATGCGAGGCAATGCCCCTGTTCTTCCAACGCGGTTGCTATGCGATGGCGGTAGAAATCTGGAAGGCGCTCGGCCCTCGCGCCGCTGCCTCGCTGGAGTTGAGCGCCTCGGAGCGTCACGTCCTGGCTCGCGCGATGCTCGACGTCGCTGACTGGCAAGCCGCGCAGCCGCTCTACGAGTCGCTGCTGGCCGAGTTTCCCGACGACGAGGAGGTCGCCCGCGGTCTATTGATGCTGGTCGAGCGCCACATCGAACCGATTGGGCTCGCCGGGGAAGCAGCCACCGTCTGCCAGTTCGTCGCCAGCCGTGTGCCCCCCGATTCCCCCGCCGCCCGCCGCGCCCAGCAGATCCTGTCCCGCACCGCCCCCTTCGTCTAATTCGGGGACGGTCTACCTATTTCCGCTTCCCATCCCTTGCCCCGACCCGCCTCCGGTCGCGCGGCTCTCGTCCCCACCTCGTACAAGCCGGGGCAAGCGGCCACCACAATCCCACTTGCCCGTTTCCGTTTTGGAACAAAGGTTTGTCGACGGGGTGGTTCGAATATGAACGATCTGGTGGAGCAGACATTGCAGGCAGCTCTCGAAGAGGACGAGACCGGCGGTCACGTAGCGACGCTCAGCGAGTATTCCCCGCCGGAGCGGATCGAAGAACCGCGACTGCTGCTCGATAGCCTGCGCAACGTGCTGCGTTCGCTGCAGCGGCTCGAGTTGTTCGAATTCGAGGAGCGCAGCAACGAAGATCTGCGACGACGACTCGTGCCGTTCATCGAACGTGGCGCGCGATTGTCGACACAACTGATCGGCCGCCTGCTCGACTACTACCGCGATCGAGGCTCTGACGACGCGGTCGACGTCTGCGTGGTCGCGCGCGTGCAAGTTTCGGCCAACACCGGAGCGCTGTTGGAAGTCGACGATGCGCTCGAAACGCTCTCCCATTGCAACCGACTGCGGGGCGCCGTGATTGCCGCAATCATGGGTGTCGACGACGTTGTCTCGGCAACCGAAGGTTGGCCCCTGGCGGAACGTGTATCGACGGGCGTGCCCACCGGAATCACCGCACGGCGCGCGTACGCTCGATTTCGCGCGGGGCTACGCGCCCTCGAGCACGATGACTCGCTCGACGTGACCCAGCGATTGCAGCGTGCGATTGAAACGATTCAGACACTCGTGACGCCCCCTCTGGGCAAGAGGTTGCGCGTTGGTGATCGACTCCAGTTGCGACGCGCACAGCGGCAGGTGGAGGAGTGGTTCGCGCAAGAGTCGCGCGACGAACAGGACGCTCTTGGACACTGGAGCAATCTGCAACATGTCGCCGAGCTGTTGATGATGATCAACCACCGGCACGAGCTGGTGGTCCACGATCGCACGGTGCTGGAGCGTTGCGACGAGATCTTGCGCAACACTCCACCGCTGAATGTCGATCACACCCTGGTCACGGCCCTCTCGTCGCTGCACGGTCGCGACCCCGAACTCGATCACTGGATCGCGATTCTCGAAGAGGGTGTGAGTGAGCGGCTCGGTACGGTGATCCAGCGAGTTTTGGCCAGCAATTTCCGCTGAGCGGCGCGAGCCTACCCAAGGCACCACATTCCCTCGGCGATGCTCCTCAACCCTGTTCACGATCCTGAAGGTCCCGCCTTCAGCCTGCGCCCAACCGGCCCAGGCCGGTTCTTCGTGGCCGCGTTTCTTTCGGTCTGGCTCTGCGGTTGGGTGGTGGGTGAGCTGTTTGCGCTCACCGCTTTGGTCGCGGTGATTGCCTCGTTGTTCGATGTCCAACTTGGACCGCCCGGCTGGAACGTGCAGCACGCTGAGAGCTCGACCTTGGTCTTGCTCATAGTCTTGTTCTTGATCGTGTGGTTGTCGTTCTGGACGCTGGGCGGCGTGTTGGCGTTGCGTCAGTGGATGACCTGCCTGTGGGCGCGCGAGGTGTTGGTCTTGGCCCCCGGCGCGATCGTCGTTCGCCGGTGGATTGGACCGTTCAAGCGAACACGACGCCTCGCGCGCGATCAAATTTCGAGCGTGACGCAAGCGCGGCAAGGCGGAGCGCTGCAAGCCCGCGTCGGTAACACCACCACCAACTTGGTCGAACTGGGCAGCGCCGAGCAGCGACGCGCGCTTGCAGAGCACCTGCGCGCGCAGCTCTCACTCGGCGGCGCGACGGCCGATGAGCCAGGCTTGGAACTCCCCGCGACGCTCCCTGCCGGTTGGGAACTTATCGTCTCCGACAAGGGCGAGGAGATGCTGGTCCCCGATCGTGCGATCCGTCGCAAGCAGGCTTACGCGATGGCGGTCATCGCGTCGTTGCTCGTCGTGGCGTTCTCACTCGTACTGAGCGAAACGCTGACAAGCAGTCCGCGCGGTTCGGTGGTCGGCTCAGCGGTGCTCGGTCTGATGAGTGGCTTGTCGGTATACGGTTGGCTGTGGTTGGCCTATGGCCAGGTCGGTTGGGTGCTGCGCTCCGGTGCGCTCGAATACCGCTCGCAGTTGGGGCGCAAATCGTTGTGTATCCCGTTTCAGCCTGCGCGGCTGGAGCTTCGCAGCGCCATCGACGGTGACGGCGATGAGAGCGTCACACTGCAAGCCACCGATGGAACCCGCCGCCGCGTGGTCCATCGCACGCTCAACGATCCGCTCAGCGTGCATCAACTGGCCCGCTGGCTTTCGTCCAGGATCGGCGTTCCGGTAGGCTGAGCCTCGGTCGCAAGCGCCGGTGTGGCCGAGCTGTCGATTCGCATGCGTGGGATACAATCCGCGCATGGCCAAGTGCGATACCGGTTACTTCTGCCGCATCTGCGAGAACTACGTCGAGGACATCACCGAGAGCGAGTTGTACCTTCGCTATGTGTTGGGTGAGGTGCCGTTCGAGCAACTCGTCAACGCTCCGGAGGCGCACATTCGTTGCGTTCCCGAGGTGGCGCAGTACATCGTCGATCGCGCCTTCGGTGAGCCGGTGGTTGTCGAAGACCCGCAGCATGACAAGCGCCACCAGGATCGAGCATGGGTCACGCGACGCGAACAGCGCGTCTCCGATGCCTGGCGGCGCCTGCAGATGTTGCTCGGCTCGGGGCTAGGGATCGAGGACTATCCGTTGCCTCCCGAATCGTCGGCGATTATTGAGCCTGCTTCTTGATCGGCTTGTAATCACCGCCCGTTTCGATCACCGCGCAGGCGATGCGACCGCCGGAGTTCCCTGTAGGTTGCGTCTTCATATCGTCTTCGCTGGCATGCACGATGACGGATCGACCGACCACACCGTGCACCCCTTGATCGAGCGAGATCGAGGTGCTCACCACGTTGAGCGACGCATGCCCTTTGGCATCGGCCTCGAGATTGCCGTAGTCGCCGGCGTGCGAAGTCGACCCCGGCGCGCCGTGCTCGTGCCCGCTCGGGTTGAAGTGACCGCCGGCGCTGGCGCCATCGGCGGCCGAGCAATCGCCAAATTCGTGAATGTGAAAGCCATGTTTGCCGGGGGTCAGACCATCGATTTCGGCCCGTATGCGGACACTCCCGTCCTTGTTCCCCTCGAACAGAAATGTGCCGCTGACGCCGCTGTTGCCGAGGGCTTGCAGCGTGGCGCGCGCCTTGGCGGGCGGCGCGACCCCGTTGTTGTCTGCTGCGAAGGTCGTCATAACGGTTGCGATCGATGTCATAGCCAGCACGTAGAGGGTGAGACGTTTCATACGGGTTCCCCTTTCGAGCCGTGAGTATGGGCCGCGAGTGTTCCCGCGCCAGCGACCGCCGCTCGATGACCATCTCTTCATGCCCCGTGCGGCGCCGGGGCGAACGCCATGCCGGTGCGCGGCGCGCGGCGGGTCAACGCCCGGATCGCCGGATTTCTCCGAATTCGTTCTTTCGATCTTCGACGTCTTTCCCTTATCCTCCCGGGCGCCGTGAAATTTTGCGGTGCAGCCCAAAGCCCGGAGAACTAGATTTGCGCAGCCAGTCGAAATGTCTTCCGGAGAGTCGATGAGCCGTCGGTTTCCCTCTGTTCTGTTCGCAATTGCGCTGGGCGGGCTTGTCATCACCGGGGACATTCCTTCGGTTGCATATGCCGCAGCGTCCGTGCGGCCAAAACCGGCGCCATCAAAGGCTTCGGCTGTCGGCAAAGCCACCCACAAGAAACCTGCTCCAAGACCTGCAAGCCTGAAAAAAAGCACGCCCACGAAGGTATCCGCTGCGCGTTCGACCAAGAAGAGTCGGCGTCGACCCGCGCGACCTGTGGTCGTGAATCTGGTTTGGCACGTCGAAACACTCGATGGCGAGGTTCTGGAGTCATCACGCGCCGACGAGTCGATCAACCCGGCGTCGGTCATCAAAGCGGCCACAAGCCTGTGGGCACTCGACAAACTCGGGCCGGAGCATCGATTCGAAACGCGGTTCTTGGCGATTCACACGCCGGACACTGCTGGGTCGATCTCCTCGGATCTTTATGTTCAGGGCGCACTCGATCCGGACTTTCAGCCCGAGAACGCCTTCTTGGTCGCCGCGGAGTTGAACCGTCTCGGTGTAGCACGGGTGACGGGCGCATTGGTTGTGAGTCGCGATTTCTGGATCGGGTATGAGGGGGGCTCGGAAGGACGCGAGGTCAACCCCACCAAGCGCGCCTTGATCATGGCCGCGCGACTGCGTCAGGCCTGGAACCCGGCAATGTGGACCGGTGGATTGAAACGGGCGTGGCGCGACACAGCGCTCCGACATGGACTCGATCCTGATCGCCCTCCGCGCGTCTCCGTGCTTGGCGGGATTCAAGAGGGGTCGTCGCCAATGCCAGGGGTAGTCTTGGCCACGCATCGCTCGCGGCGGCTGCTCGATGTATTGCATGCCTTCAACGCGTATTCGAACAACGACATGGAACGCGTGGCCGAGAGTATCGGCACGCCCGTGGAGTTGGCTGCGTGGCTGTCTCAGCGCTGGGGCGTACCTTCCGGCGCCATCACACTCGAGACCACGAGCGGGTTAGGAATCAATCGACTCACCCCACGGCAGTTGGTGACGCTGATGCGCGACTTGAAGACCAAGTGTGATGCGTTGAATCTGCGATTGGACGACGTGCTGGCCTCGGCGGGATGCGTGCCCGGCACCGTGTCACGCTTCTATCAAACGGTGGCAGAGACGGCGCCTGGATCGCTGGTCGGTAAGACCGGAACGCTGACTGCGACCGATGGCGGGGTCAGCGTCTTCGCCGGCATCGCCAACACCGCGCGTGGGCCGCTCGTGTTCAGCGTCGCGGCCCCCGAGGCGCACGGCAAGCTCCGCACCGCCCGCTCGCGTCAGCAGCAGTGGATCATCGACATGGCGGCCCGCAACGGAGGCTTCGTCCCCCGCCTCTGCACCTCGATGCTCACCCCTCCCGATAGCGGCGCCGAAGTCCAAGGCCCCACCCCCCTCTCCACCTCGAACACCGTCACCTTCAATTCGGGGACGTCTCACCTAATTCCCTAGTCCGGAATCGCTCTAGCCGATCTCGGGACGAAATCGGGGACGGCTCACCTATTTCCGCCAGTCGTCCTCGGATGCCAGTGCAGGCATCATGCGAGGGCAATCTGTCACTGAACTCCCCGACTTGATGAAATAGGTAGACCGTCCCCGAATTTGTCCGCGAAGTTGAGGTGGTGAGGAATGGTGGGGTTGTCAGCGGAGGAGCGGCGGCGCTATCAGCGCCATTTGATCCTGCCTGAGTTCGGCGAGGAGGGGCAGCTTCGCCTCAAGCGGGCGGCCGTGTTGTTGGTTGGGGCGGGAGGGCTGGGGTCGCCGGCGGGGTTGTATCTCACGGCGGCTGGAGTGGGGCGTGTCGGGTTGATCGACAGCGACATCGTCGATGCCAGCAACTTGCAGCGGCAGGTGTTGTTCGGCGACGCCGATGTCGGCCGCCTCAAGGTCGAGGCGGCGCGCGATCGTTTGGCGGGACTCAACCGCGACGTGCAAATCGAGACGCATGCGACGCGGTTCTCGGCTGCCAACGCCGCCGACCTGCTGTCGCGCTTCGATCTTGTGCTGGACGGCACCGACAATTTCGCGAGCCGATATCTGATTGGTGATGCGTGTGCGCTGCACTCGATTCCGTTGGTGCAGGGCAGTCTTTTTCGCTTTCACGGACAGGTTGCGCTGTTTCATCCGCCGCAGGGGCCGTGTCATCGCTGCCTGTTTCCAGAACCGCCCGACCCGTCCACCGCCCCCGACTGCGCGGAGGCCGGCGTGCTGGGCGTCATCCCTGGACTGATCGGCACGCTGATGGCCGCCGAGGCAATCAAGCATCTGGCCGGGCTGGGGGCGTCGCTCTTGGGGCGTCTCTTGCGCTTCGACGCGCTCACGATGCGTTGCACCGAGTTGAGCGTGCCGCGCGATCCGCACTGCCCGCTTTGTTCGGCGCATCGCACCATCACGACTCTTCAGGAAACCACCGCGACCTGCTCACCAGAAACTCTCGGCGCCGGTTCGGCTGGCGACATCACGCCGCATCAACTCGCGGCACGCCTGTTCGAAGCTGATCCACCGTTCCTGTTGGACGTTCGCGAGACTTGGGAGTGGGATCTCGGCCACCTCGACGGCGCCACGCTGATTCCCATCGGCGATCTCCCCGAGCGCCTCGAAGAACTCCCACGCGACCGCGAAATCGTGGTTTATTGCAAGGTCGGCGCACGCAGCGATTGGGCTGCGAACTTTCTGCGCGCGCGCGGCTTTTCGAATATCAGGAACCTGGAAGGTGGAATCATGGCGTGGATGTCTGAAATCGATACCGAGGCCGGCCCGTGAATCCACGCATCGGCATCCGACGTGAAGACGACACGCGCGGTGAGCGGCGCACGCCGCTGATCCCGTATCACGCCCGGTTACTGCGTCACGAAGGGGTCGACGTCACGGTGCAGTCTTCGCCGCTGCGCGCCTACACCGACGCCGAATATCAAAACTCCAGCGCCGCCGTTCACGAAAACCTGGAAGATTGCCATGTCGTCTTCGGCATTCACCCGCCGGCGCTCAACGAGGTCGATGGCACGCGGGCGTACGCCTGCATGGCGAGGGTGATGCGTCGCCCACAAGCGCTCGTGCCGCTGATGAAGCGACTGCTGGCCGAGGGCGGCACGCTGTTCGATATCGCCGCGCTCTGCGACGAACACGGACGATCGCTCGTCGGATTCTCTCGACACTCCGGACTCGCCGGCTTTGTCGACGCGCTTTGGGCCCTGGGCCGCCGCCTGAAGGCGGAGGGTTTCGTCACGCCGCTCTTGGCGCTGACGCAAGCGCGCGACTACGAGGGACTGGACGCAATCCGCCTGGCGATGGGGCAAGTCGGCCGCCGAATCAGCGAGCAAGGGTGGCCGGCCGGGGTGGCGCCCTTGGTGATCGGCTTCACCGGCGCCGGTCCGCTGGCGGCGGCGACTCAAGAACTGCTCGAGGTGCTGCCGGTTCGCGAGATTGCGGCGGAAGAGTTGCCGCACATCGAGTTCGACGCGCAGCTCTCTCCCAATCGAATCTACAAGGTGGTGTTCGAGACGCATCACCTGGTTCAGCGTGACGACGGATCGGGAGTGGTCGAAAGCGAGCTGTGGCGTTACCCCGACCGATTCCTTCCGCAGTTGCAGCGCTTCCTTCCGTTCATCGACGTTTTGGTGCACGCCGCTCCGTGGGACGCAACGTTGCCGCCGCTGATCAGCCGCGACGATCTGCGTGGAGCTTGGACTTCACCGCGTCGGCCAAAGCTGATCGTTGTTTGCGATGTGACGCGCGACGATGGCGGCTCGTTCTCACCGCTGTTTCCGCTGACCACGCCCGAACATTCCACCTACATCTACGATCCGGTCAGCGGCGGTATCGAGGAAGGGCTCAGCGGCAAAGGACCGTTGATCTTGGCCTTGGAGCATCCATCCAACGAAATCGCGCGCGATGCGAGCGCCGAGTTCGGTCAGCGGTTGCTACCGTTTGCCTCGGCGATCACATGGGGCGTGTTGGGGCGACGCTTGGATCTGGAGAAACTGCCGGCGACCGTGCGCACCGCTGTCGTGCTTCATCGAGGCGAGATACAGCCGGCGTTCGCCGCGTTGTCCGCATACCTGTGAGCGCGGCGCACTGGATCGGCACCGCAAGCGTGACCGACTAGGCGCGTACTCCCCCGTGCACCGCGCGATCATCGTCAGCCACAGCCCACTTGGTATGCGGCGCTTTGTTGAGCACGAACCAGTTCCAAAGCAGCGAACGATAGGTTGTCGGTTCCAAGCCGATCTCGCGGTAAAACGGCAGAAGGGCTACATGCAGTTTACGCAGCTTGTAGAACGGGACTCTTGGATAGTAGTGATGCTCCAGGTGATAGCTCGACCACAGAAAGCCGATGTCCCAGAAGCGTGACGCCTTCACCAACGAACTCCACTTCGCCGGGTCGGACGGGTCGATGTTGTAGTGCTGACCGAGTCGATTCATCGTGAACGCGACCGGGAACACGAACAGGTACGGCACGATGTACACCTTGAGCGCAATCCACCAGCCGGCAAAGGTGCCGATCGAGATCATGATCGTCAGTTGGCCCGCGACCGTGATGAGCCGCTCGATCATGATCTTGCGTCGCAACTCCGCGGGGTACGTCGCGGTCTCGCGCGCTGCGGCGCGGAAGTACAACGGAATCAAAAACGGCGTCATGTACAGGGCCTTGTACCAGCGCGCGTTCCGTTTCGGTGAAAGGTGATGGCGCTTGGGATCGGCCTTCCAATCGCCCAACCCGGAATGGTGATCCAGATGCCACTTGGTGAACTGCGAGCGGGAGATGCCGCTGGGAAATGCGTACATCCAACCCAACACAGCCAGCGCAAAGTGGCGATTCTTCTTCACCCAAACCGCGTCATGGACTACCTCGTGCAGCATCACGGTGAAGTTGAAGAACGTGAAGCCGAGGACGATCGCGCACGGAATCCAGATCAGCAGGTTGTCGGAGGTCCAGGCGCCGTAGCCGGCTGCCAGCACCAGCAGGACCTGCCAGGCGAAGACCAGCATGTGCAGCGCTGCATTGGGGCGATGCAGGTCCTGCAGCATCTCTTGCGGGAGGGCTTTGCCTAGTCGGCGGCGCAAGTCGACCGTTGAGTTGGCCCACTTGTTTCGATCGACCTCAGCTGCATCGTCCCTGACCGCCACGCTCATGGATCCAATCCTCCAGCTCCCCAGCCGGAATGTACGGCGAACGGGATTGTAGGGTGCCGGCTGGAACTCTGCCTGGAAAGCGGGTCGGAACCGTCATTTCGCCCGGTTTTCACCCTATCTCCATCTCCCAGACACATCTCCTCGCTAGGTTTTCAGGCGATGACCAGCCTTGAATCAGTCAATTCGGCATCGATCCCCCGACGGCGCCCAGACCCACCGCCCGTTCATCAGTTCGTGGACAGGCAGACCGGAGCAGTCGTTGATGAACAGTTCTTCGGGGACAACATCGTCAGGTTCCTTTACGGCCCAGCGCGTGAGCGCGCTCCATGGTTGTTGCGGATGCTCACCAGCGCGCGGTTCTCCCGCTGGTTGGCGGCGCTCAACTTCGACCTCCCGCTTGCACCTCGCCTGATCGGCAATCTCCGATTTTTGCAGCGCTGCGGTGTCGATCCGGCTGAGTGTTTGATCCCCCCCGCACTGCTCAACACACCTCGCGCGATCTTCGAACGTCAACTCCGCTACTGGGAATGCCGGCCAATGTCGGAGGACCAGTCGGTGATCGTCTCACCGTGCGATGCGCGCGTTCTTACCGGATCGCAACAAGCGGCGTCCGGTGTCTGCCTCAAGGGGAAACTTTTCGCTTGGGACGAACTGGTCGGTCGCCAACAAACACGTTGGCATTCGGCTTTCGCCGGCGGTGAGGCAGCGGTCTTCCGCCTGACACCCGATCGCTATCACTGGAATCACACGCCGGTGGCTGGAGTCGTGGAAGCGATCTACGAGCTGGATGGTTCCTACCACTCTTGCCATCCGATGGCCTTGATCGCCGAGGCAACACCGCTTTCCAAGAACCGGCGCACTGTCACCATCATCAACACCGATGTTGGCGGCGGCACGCGTGTTGGACTGGTCGCGATGGTCGAAGTGGTTGCGCTGATGATCGGCGATGTCGTACAGCGGTACTGCAGCGAGCGATACGCCGACCCACGCGACCTGATACAGGGCATGTTTGTGAAGAAGGGGGTTCCTGAAAAGTCTGTTCCGCCCAGGTAGCAGCACCACCGTGCTGTTGTTTCAACCGGACAAAATTCGATTCGACGCCGATCTGCTGGCTCATGGACGGCGCACCGACGTTACCACTGGATATGCACTGCTTTCGGTCGCGACTGCGTCGAGGTGGACGTCACGGTAAGATCCCTGATCGCGGTTCGTCGCTAGCGATGCCGACACTGGGAGGCAACCTCGAGCGCGTCGCTCTTGGTCACGGACGCCGCAATCGCATTTCTGTTTGGTGAAGGGCTTGGCCGCTTGGGTTGCCTATCGTTCGGCTGTTGCTACGGTCGACCCCTGGGACAAGTTCTCACCGCGGTTCCAGCGGTGGTTGTCGCCGCTATCCACCGTTTTCCACGGCGAGAAGAAGATCGCGTACGCGGCGGGTTCCTGCGGCACGGAGGCTCGCGATCCAAACCACACGCCGTGCTCTATTGCTCGGTCGCGTGCGTGGCTCTGGACCTGTTCATGCGCGGGCATGTGAAGCCTGCGTTGGCAGTTTCGCTTGGTCTGTCTCAGTTGTGCGAGTCGTCTCGGAGCTGCTGCGTTCCGACCATCGCGGTAGCCACGGGTGGTCGGCTTATCAATCGATGTCGCTCGCCGGACTGGTGACCAGTTTGCTTTTCCCAGCCGGTACTTCCAGCTCCGCAGCAGCCGACTCCCTGATCTTTGGCGTGGGTTGCAACGGTCTGACGCGCAGAGCACGTTGCTCGGGCTGCAGTCACTGTGGCTGGGGGTTTTGACGTTCACTGGTTTCAGCTGCGACGGGAGCGACGCTGTCGTTCCACGTGCACCGGCATCGGATCTAACGTCCATGAGAATTGGCGTGACTGCAGATGTAACCAGCGTCGCGATGTTGGCCGACCGCAGCGTAGAGGACGTGCTGGAGATCGCGCTTCAGGCCTGTTCCGCTGCTGCCGACGAATCGATGCTCAGGTTCTTCGGCGGCGATCCGCCCGACAGTCGCCGCACCGCAACTCGCGCGGAAAGAGCGTACGCAGCGATCGAACAGCGGCTTTGCGAGGTGCTGGAGACAGCCACTCCAAATTGGGGCACGATCTCGCCGCGACGCAGCCTGCGAATGAATGGGTGGGCGGTGGCGGATCGTGGAGCCGCTCGCCGATCTCGGAAGTTTCGGCGCCGGACGATCGATGTCGGGAATCATGATCGGGCTCGAAATCGACGGAGTCGTGGTGCCGGGATTGGATCCACGCGCCCGCGCTGGGCTGGGCGGACGTGGGCCGTGCGTGAACTGGGCGCTTATACCGGCACGGGGTTGAGCGCGTGACGACGCCCTGGAGGCGAATCTCGGCGAGCCCAACGCTGCTGCGCGAGGCTTTCATTTGTCATCACGGGCGTCGGACAGCGCGGCGAAACTCCGGTTCGTCTCGATGCGCTGCTTCAGACTGTCCGACGAGATCGAAGGATCGACGGCCTCTGGGCCCATATGCTGGCGGGCTGAAGAAAACCGACGCCGCGGTCGACTTGGACGCAAGTCCGTTTGGCCTGTCGGCGGTTCGCGTGATTGTCGAGGAGTCGGAGGACAGGTTGCGTATGGCGAAGCCGGTGACGCCGTCCCGGATCGAGTGGCGATCGTATCGAGCAACGCGTCGCCGTCGACTGCGCTGTCGGCGTGGTTCACCACGGTGTAGTCGCCGGGCGAAATAGGTATGACGTCCCCGGATTAACGTCCCCGGATTAGAGGTCGGGGGGCGGGGCTTGACGGAGTTGTTCCAGAGTTGCGAAGGCGTGGCGGAGGTGCGGAATCACGATCGAGCCGCCGACGATCAGGGCGATGTTGCGCACCGTCTCGTGCAATTCCAAGTCGCTGGCGCCGGCCCGCACCGACTCGATCACGTGATAGTCGATGCAGTCGTTGCAGCGCAGCACCATCGAGGCGACCAGCCCCATCAGTTCCTTGGTCTTGACATCGAGGGCGCCCTGTTCATACGCCCGGGTATCGAGATTGAAGAATCGCTGGATGCCGACATGCCCGCTGGCCAGAATCTTCTCGTTCATCGTGCGGCGGTAGGCAGCGAATTCATCGAGGTGGCTGTGATCGGCCATGGCTTGCCCCTTTCGACTGGCGAGGGCGCCGACAATACCGCCCATTTGACGTCGATGGGAGCGCGACCGAAACTCCCCGCGGTCTTTTGTCGATTCGACCGATACCGCTCGATCGACGCGGACCCATTCACCCGGAGGTGTCGCAATGAAGTTTCGCCTGCTGCTCTCGGCCGTCCTGTTGCTGGCCCTGTCGTTGCCTGCGCTTGCGCAGGACAAGATCCGGATCGCGGTCGTCGATTTCGATACCGAAGCGATTCAAGGCGGTTGGCACTACGGCTGGTCGTGGAACAATCTCGCTCGCGCCGCCTCCGACAACCTCACCAACGAGTTGGTGAAGAGCGGCCGATTCAGCGTGATCGAGCGACAGCAACTGGACAAGATCATGGCCGAGCAGAATCTGGGCGACAGCGGACGCGTCAATCCGGCGACCGCGGCAAAGATCGGGAAGATCCTCGGCGTTCAACTGATCGTGGTCGGCTCGGTCATCGAGTTCGATGTCGCCGAAAAGGGCGGACGGTTGCCCGGCGGGTTGCTGAAAGGGCTGCCGAGCATGGGCGCTTCGGTGGTAACCGGGAAAGCGCAACTCGCGGCGCGCTTGGACGACACCACGACGGCCGAAATTCTGGGGGCGTTCGAAGGCAAGGGGGGGCACACATTCGGCAAGGGTGACTTCAAGGGGGCGAGTCTCGGAACCGATTGGAACGACGGCATGGCCAGCAAGGTGCTGTACGACGCGGTCAAGAGTCTCGCAGCCGACATCTCCGGCAAAGCGACGGGGTTGACACCGTCCACACCGACAGGCGGTGTCGAGGGGAAGATCGCCAACGTGCAGGGAGAAAAGATCTTCCTCAACGTCGGTGCCGGCTCGGGCGTGAAGGTTGGCGACAAGTTCGAGGTGCTCCGCATGGGTGAGCAAATCAAAGACCCCGATAGCGGCGAGGTACTCGGCGGCGAGGAGACCAAGGTCGGCACTCTCGAAATCGTGCAAGTGGTCAACGACAAGCTGTCGATCGCCAAAGGCGCGTCGGGCTCCGGATTCGCCAAGGGCGATCTGGTGAAGAAGAAATAGCGCAGCCGGCTCATTCTTGACTCGATGTGGCGAGGCTTGGTCATGTCTGAACGTGCGGAGCGATACAAACGGATTGCGGAACAACTCGCCGAGTTGTTCCGCAAGACCACCGACCCGACCGCGCGGATGGCGACGGCCGCCGCACTGCTGTCGGGCAAAATGAAGCATCACTTCTGGGTCGGGTTCTATCGCTTGGTCGACGGTGATCTGGTGGTCGGCCCGTACCAAGGCCCGCTGGCCTGCGCACTGCTGCCGCGTCACGAAGGAGTCTGCTGGGCCGCGATCGATCGAAACGAGCCGGTTCTGGTACCCGATGTGCATGAATTCCCGGGCCATGTCGCCTGCGATTCACGCTCCCAAAGCGAGGTCGTCGTTCCTGTCCACGATGGTTCGGGTCAGGTCATCGCCGTCCTTGACGTCGATAGCGATAAGCCGAATGCGTTCGATCAATCCGACGTGAAGGGGCTGCAAGCGATCGCGGCATTGATCGGAAAGGGCTGTTTTTAGCTTGCGATCGACCCGAAGCGCCGCACCTTCTGACTCACGGGGAGCGTGCAGTAAGGGGCGCGCGGCATGCAGCATCAGTTGGTTCAACTCGAGGCCGACCATCCGGGGTTCAACGATCAGGACTATCGCGATCGGCGTGACAGCATCGCGCGGCTAGCGCTTGATTATGTCGAAGGTGGCGAGTTGCCACGCGTCTCTTATTCGCGGTTGGAATGTGGAACGTGGCGCACCGTCTTTCGCGAGCTGTTGAGGCTCTACCCCACTCACGCCTGCGCCGAATACAACCAGAGCCTCGATGCGATCGGCTTTCATGCCGGCGAAATCCCGCAGCACTGCGATGTCGATGAGTTCCTACAGTCTCGCACCGGCTTCCGGCTGATGCCCGTGGCCGGGTTACTCAGTGCGCGCGACTTCTTGGGGCTCTTGGGGCGGCGCCTGTTTCCAGCTACGCAGTACATCCGCCATCACAGCGCTCCTGCCTACACGCCGGAACCGGATGTGATTCATGAGTTGCTCGGGCACGCTCCGATGCTTGGCGTACAGCAGTACGCCGATCTCTCGGCACAGTTCGGGAGCTACTCCAAGCACGCCAACGACGAGCAGCTCGAGAAGCTGTCGCGCCTTTACTGGTACACGGTGGAGTTTGGCGTGGTCCGGCAGAATGACGAGATCCGCGCCTACGGATCAGGCCATCTTTCGAGCTTCGGCGAGTTGGCGCTGACCATCTCCGGCAAGGGGGCGGCATTCCTCCCGTTCGATCCCGAGGAAGCGGCGCACCGCGCCTACGATCCGACGCACATGCAGCCCGTCTTGTATGTCGTCGATTCGATCCAAGAGGCACTCGATCTCAGTTGCGCCTACGCCGAACGCCTCCTGCGCTCGTGAACCTGCGCTCGACGTCGTCGAGCGATCTCACGGGCGTCTGATCGGCAGGCTGGGACAGTCAAGAGAGCGCGAGAGCGCTAGATCAGCGGTTATCGCACGCCAGGGATAGCGCACCCTATAATCGCGGCTCGTCACATTCGCCTTCCGAGGATCGACCATGAACGCCGCTTCGCCGAGCACCTCACGCCCGAGTCTTGGGATCATCGGCTACGACAGTTACGAATTCATCGTCAGCGATCTGGAGCGCAGCCGCCGGTTTTACACCGAGATGATGGACGTTCCACAGATCGGCCAGCTTGACGACAAGGAGGCGGCCCGACGCGGAGAAAACGCGCTGCTTTTCCTGGCCGGCAAGGCGCTGTTCTCGTGCGTAACCTCCAAAGAGCGCGGCTCGCGGGCCGATCGTTGGCTGAAGCGCCATCCCGATGGGATCGCCGTACTCGGCTTTCGTGTGCGCGATATTGATCACACCCGCCGGACGCTCGAACATCGTGCCGCAACCTTTTGCAGCGACGTCCATGCACTGGCCGACCGCAACGGCGCACCGTATCGGTACTTCGACATCGCCTCCCCCTTGGGCGATGTGCGACTGCGGTTCGTTGAACGCCAGCCTGGCGCCACACCACCGGGCTTCACCGTCACGGGCAATGGCGAGGGACACAACAAGTTCGAGCTGCAAGTCATCGACCACATCACCTCCAACTTCCTCACGATCGAACCGCACATCACCTGGCTGCGCGACGTGTTGGGGTTCGAGGAGTACTGGCGAGTCCACTTCCACACCAACGACTTGCGAGGCGGCGAGAACGGCTCCGGCCTGGCCTCGATCGTGATGTGGGATCCGGAGAGCGGCATCAAACTGGCCAACAACGAGCCGGTGACACCCAACTACGAGAAGAGCCAGATCTACACATTCTGCGAAGCGAACGTCGGTCCCGGCGTGCAGCACGTCGCGTTCCACGTGCCGCACATCATCCCGACGGTTGAAGGGTTGCGTCGTCAGGGCGTCGAGTTCTTGCAAACTCCCGCGACCTACTACGACATGTTGCCGACGCGACTGGTCGAACGACGGGTCGGAAAACTGAAAGAGGACCTCGACGAGTTGCGCCGCCTGCAGATTCTGGTCGACGGCGAGAACGACAAGTACCTGTTGCAGATTTTCATGGTGGAGGGCGGCGCACTCTACCGCGACGAAAAGGCCGGCCCGTTCTTCTACGAGGTGATTCAGCGCTGCGGCGCACGCTCGTTCGGTGAAGGCAACTTCCGCGCGCTGTTCGAAGCGATCGAGCGCGATCAGGATGCACGCATCGCCGTTCAGAAGCAGCTCGACGCAGGCGCCGGGAGCTAGCCGCCATGATCCATCGACTGCAGTTTGGCGCCGTGCCCCCCAAGCCACACACGGTGTTTCAGCCCGACGGCAAGTTGGCGTTCGAACACTGCTTCACACGAGTGGGATTCGACGGCGCCTTCAGCATCCTCTATCACCGCGACCCGCCGCATTGGATCAAATCCGAGGAGGACCTCGGCTTTCATCCCGGTTACTCCGAAGCGCGATGGGAAGGCCCACTGCGCCGGCAACATATCGACACCACGCGCATGGCGGTGGGCGGCGCACCGTTCACAGGCCGCAAGCGATTATTGGCCAATCGCGAGGTCGCCGTTTGGATGGTGCATGCAGACCGCGACGATGAGACGTTGGTGGCCAACGCCGACGGCGATGAACTGGTCTTCGTTCAAAGAGGATCCGGCCGCGTCGAGACGCCGCTCGGTTTCGTTCCGTTCAAGGCCGAAGACTACGTTTTCATTCCAAAACAACTTTCACATCGCTGGCGGCTCGATGGGCCCTGCTCGTTGTTCGTACTGGAAGGGCTGTCATACATCGACATCCCTACTCAGTTCCGCAATCCGTCGGGTCAGTTGAAGATGGATGCACCGTTTACGCATCGTGACTTCATCACGCCGGTTTGGCCCGAGGGCGGCTCGACCACTCTGCAGGCGCCCAAGAGATTGGTGGTCAAACGTGGCGAGCGGCTGACGGCGTTCGAGCAAGCGCATGATCCCTTCGACGTAATCGGGTGGGACGGCGTGGTCTGGCCGTTTGCGTTTCCGATTCGCGCCTATCAACCGAAAACCGGCTTGGTGCACTTGCCGCCCACGATTCACATCACGTTTGCCGGGGCAGGTTTCGTGGTCTGCTCGTTCGTGCCGCGCGTGGTCGACTTTCACGAGCAGGCAATCCCATGTCCTTACCCGCACTCGTCACCGAGTTGCGACGAGATCCTGTTCTACGTCGACGGGAACTTCACGTCACGCAAGGGAGTCGGACCAGGCTCGATCAGCTTGCACCCCACCGGCTTGCCACACGGTCCGCATCCCGGGACGTATGAGGCGTCGATCGGCTCGAAACGAACCAGCGAACTCGCCGTGATGGTCGATACATTCTCGCCGCTGTTGCCGACAGCCCACGCGCACGCACTCGAGGATCGCGACTACAACCGCAGTTGGGTGTGATTCGACAGCGTTCGGGCGTGCGAAGGCTTGGTGCGGCTCGAGCGGCGCGAGAGATCGGCGAACGACTTGTCGCCCTCTCGAATCAAGCGCGCGGTCTATTGCTTGAGTTCGTCCGTGAACTTCCGCCGTTTCATCCTCATCGCTTACTACTCGAGAGGTTCTCGCCTCATTGGAGCTGTCCAGAAAGCTGAGGAGAACCGGTGTTGGGCGGAGGGTGGCCACGACCTACCGTCGCTGACCGAGCAGCAATGCCGCAGCAGCAACCAATTCCCCGTTTCCCGAAGCCTGACGACCATCGGGGAGGACGGGAGTGTCCTCCAAACCGGTACGAATGCCATGACCGCGCCCTACAGCACGTCGATTGACTGCCCAAGAGGCGACGCCATCGCCATGATGAACCTGTTCGAGTTGCACGCCCCAAGCTGCGAGTTCCCGCTCAATCGCTTCGGCGTGGGCGACCGCATCGTTGGGCTCGGGATCGAGTGGCTCAACCATCGCACGCACGCAGCGTGGCGCGATTCCCGACTTACCAAACGCGCGAGCATCGGAGAGTGACGACAGGCCAGCCTCGATACCGATGCCGCGGGTCAGGAGGAGTTCACAGAGTTCGAGGATTCCTTGTTCGCCCATGTTGGCGGTCACGAGATCGGGCAGTTCCGTCCACGAGACGATCAGGAGCTTTCGCTTCCTCGGGTCGGGTTCCACAGCCGCTGACGTGGTGAAGGAGATCGTCACTCCTGGGCAGGCGGCACGAACCGCCCGCAGTGCCGCCGCGCACGGCTCCGCCGCCAATGTCTCACGCCCATGTTGATCGTATGGGTGCAGATGCAGCGATCGAGCACCAGCATTCACAGCAGCGCGTGCCTCTTTGGCAAGTTCCTCCGGCGTGCGAGGCAGAGCTGGATGATCACGATTTCCATTGAGTGCTGCTTGCAACAACAGCTCGCTCTTTGCCACGTCGGTTGCTCCTTCGCCTAGCGCGACGCGTGACGCGCGACCCTAGTTGCGCGACCCGTGTCGTCTTTCAGCACGGGCCGTGACGCGCGCATGCGTCCGCTGGAACGCGTTGTTGGACGGCCAGCCTCGATGGCGTTCACGGAACCGTGACCCGACCGATTCGAGGAAAGGCCGCCGTCGCGTCGTCGTAGACGACATCGTAGTTGCCTGACGCGGGCCGCCGAAGAATCGCTCGGAGATCCCGGGTCGCGCTCGGACCACAGATGCACTTATCTATTCGCATCATGATGCGTGCCCCCTCGAACCGAGCGGTGATGCGATGAACACACACTCCGGAGTCGAGGCGCTCAACTCCATGAACCCCCAGCTTGAACGGGATCGAGACGAGTGACTCATTGATACTTGCCTCTTCAAGCGCGATTCCGCCCCAGTATTTCTCCACGTACTCCCATGTCGCTCTCTCCGATGTGGCCGTCGTCACAGCGCGATCACAGCCCGACGCAAGCAGAAATCCAGCAGTAGCAAGTGCGAGGATCGCCAGCTGCCGTGATGTCACTTCAGGGGGCCTTTCCGGACCGTCCAACGCTGCCGCTCAGCCGCCGTCGAAGCCGGGCGGTTGCAGCGGCGGGCTAGGCGGGATCCCAGGTTCCGACAGCCCGTCGCGGTGCATGGTGGCCTCGAGGTGCTTTCGATACTCGGGGGTTCGCACCGTCGCCAAGTACGCCTCGTATCGGAAACTCGACGCAGCCAGCCACCACGTGCGGCCCATTCTAAGTAACCGGTCGTCATTCGAGTGCGCGATCGTAACCCACTCGATGCGGAGCAGGCTCTCCGCTGCAGTGACGATTCCCCTCATGACTTCGGTGCGACCGCTGTCCTGCGCGCAGGAGTAGACGAGGGACTCGTCGTCGCAGGCCTGAATGATTCCGCTTTCGAGGTGAAGCGCTTTGCCAGGCGCACCGCTTTCATCGAGCCAAGTCCGCTGGAGGACCGAAAGCATTTTCCAGTCAGGTTCGCGTGTAATCACCAGTCGCTCGAGATATCGGAAAGTCGAAATCTCCGGATACGATCCCGTACCCGCGCCGGCCCAAGTACCAGCGAGCCGACTCCACACTTCTGCGCGGTCGATCACCGTTGTCTCCAGCGGAGCGTTTGGCAGTGTGTCCTGCGAATCGTTGCCTTGCTCGCCGCCCAACGATAGCAGTCAGCAGCGGCGCACAGCACCATCCGCTGAACTGCATTGTTGGCCGGCGGCGCAGTAAGAGGACGCCGCTTGCGCTACTTCGTCGGATTCGCACCGCGAGGCGACGAAGTGACGACGAGCTTCGTCGCTGCCGGCACCTCATAGTCCAGGTACTGCTCCTTGCCCAGCCGGATCAGCGCCTCTTTGACGGTGATACTCGTCCAATCCACGCTGACGCTACCCGTTGGTTTCTGGCCCTTCCATTCGACCTGGAAGCCGCCGATCTGTGAGAGCGACTCCAGGACCTCAGCTAGGCTCCCCTTCGGGAACTTGATCACTACGGGGGTCTTCGACGACTCGAGCTTGTCCAGCACCGCGAATCGCTTCTCGTCCCCAGGACCAGCCGCAACCGCGAGGCCGACGACACACAACACGACCGCTGCCAGAGCTCCTCTCATTGAGATCATCAATTGCCTCCTCTTCGTGAATCGGGCCAACGCTCAGGTTCGGCAGCGGGCCGTCCTCTGGAACCGGATGTTAGACCTCATCTGTCGCGGCCGAACTCGATTTCTGTTTTCCACTTCGCGTTGTCGATGTAGCGGAAAACATTGGAACGGACACACTCGTATAGCTTCGACGTGCACTTGGGGCAGCAATAGAACTTATCGCCGTCAGCAGACCCATACGCGGCTGGGAATCTATCCGCCTGAATGGCCTTCCAAATGTCGCCACGCTTGCTGAGGAAGGCTTTCTGGGCAGCGAGTCGCTCGGCTCTCGGTCCACTCGCCGCGGCTATCACATCGGCGATTTCTCTCATACCTCTCCCCTTGACGTTGCTGCACGCTACCTACCTACGTAGTGAGGCCGCTGGATCGCGTGGTTAGGCTTCTGTTGGCGGTCAACTCTCGTTCTACTCCGGCAGTCCCGGCACTAACAACGCCACTAACACGGCGACGACGGTAACGAGGGACGCGCCAATTCGCCACCACCTCTCATCGCGTCCTGGTCTGGTGAGCGGGAAGATGGCCGTGACTATGATGAGCACCGCAGGAACTTCCACTGCGAGATTCGAGCGACTCTTGTCGGCTCCGTACGGGCCGAACACTGCTTTTCCATGGAACAGATACCAGAACGCGCCCCTGACGATCATGGCCGCTACGTACCAGACGAAGGGAGCAGCGCACCACGTTGCCAGCAACCGTAAGACGATTCGAATCGGGCGATTCTCGATTCTTGTCATGGGTGTCCAGCAAGCCTAACTAGAGCGGTCATCGGCGGCGCGGAGCGCCGTCCGCTGCATGCTGTTGCTACGCGGCGCGCTCGTCTCAGTCATGACTCACATCCGGCCGCCGCTGTGCCACGTGCCACAACACTCCGGACGGGTCGGTTACATAGGCGATACGCAGTCCCCACGGTTGCAACGCCGGAGCCTTGGGCGCTGCGACCCCAAAACGAGCGGAAAGATCCAGCGCTTGGATGTGAGACCACCAGGCATCAAGATCATCAACCATGAGTTGCATCATGAAGTTCTCTGCCCAGTTCTTCTGGTAGTAGGACTGCAGTAGAAAACCTCCGTGACCCATGCGGAAGATCGCTACATCGGAAGCATCAAGGAGCTTCTCAAAGCCGAGCGCCTCATAGAACCGTTTAGATAACGCGAAATCCTTCGCTGGGAGGAAAGGTCGGGCGAGTTCTGTGCCTGCGGGAGCCTTGGTCATGCATCGTCTCCAAGTATGCGGAAAGCTTTCTAAGCCGTCTAACGACTAGCGCTCAGCGGCGGCGCGAAGCGCCGCTCGTCGAAGCGCGCTGTATGGTTCCATGAACCTCTAACCTTCTGCCCGTTACTTCCAAGGCGCTGCTCCGGCGGACACCTTGTCGTTTCGCGAAATGAAGACGGCAACGAGCCACGCGGACGTTGCAGCGACGGTCCCGTAGAACAGAACAATCAGCATGCCTATTGGAAGTAAGTTGCTCTCGCGTGCTTCAGGAGACATAAGCGATATCGCAACGAGTGCAACGCTACTCACAAGCCAATAGCTGATGGCGACGACGGGGCGCAGAGCGCTCGGCTTGCGGAGCACCAGCAAACCGATAGCGAAAAGAATGCCGAAGGTCACTACCGAGGCTACAGGTGAGTTGGCAAAAGAAGGATCAACATCCCCGCTTTTCATTGCGTACTCGTACCCTGGCCATGGGAAGCGGTCATACACGGCGCGCCACAGAACGACTGTCTGAAGGTGTGCAATCAAGTTGGCAGCGATTCCAGCGACTGCGGCGAGCAAGATTCGTTTCATTGGCGACGCTCCATCACGTGGCTTCCAACCCGTATCACGCTCAGCATCAGCGGCGGCGCGTGGCGCCGGCCGCTGCACGCTGTTGTTAGGCCGCTGGGCGGCGTGCGACGCCGCAGATCCAGCCTTTGCGCGGATCGTGGTCAATCTCAATATCCGCGAAGCCCGCAGCGCGGAACACCGCGCGATGTTCATCGAGCGTCAGATACCTCGCTCGTAACAAAAACATGGGCACGATGAAGAGCCAAGAGAAGGTCTGATTCCTATACGTCTCCGCGATGACCAACAGCGTCCCGCCCGGTTTGAGCACGCGATAGACGAAATGCCGCAGCAAACACTGGATCTCGTCGATATGGGTACGCGACCCTTCGGGCCGATATGTTGCCTGTGTTTGCCCTGTTTGCTCGCGTGCGAGGCGAAAAGTGACAGCGGCGTTGTGTTTGCTACTTTCGCGCTGGTGCCGCTGGAGTCGTTGGCGAAGGTTGTCGGTCCGTCCAACGTAGAGGTGCATTGCATTCTCTGAGAACAGGTAGATGCCACTGCCTGACACGGAGGCTGGAAGGTCGGATACCGATATTGCTGGGCATGCCAGCAGGCCGTGGAGACTGTCGAGCGTGGCAATGTAGGGTGCGACCCGTTGTGCATGTGTGGTCTAACGCTCGCGTTCAGCCGCCGCCGCAGGCGGTCGGCTGCAACGCGCCGTTAGACCCGCGCCGCATGCCCCGCAGTCCGCACGCTTCGGCGATGAAATAAACAAGAAGTCTGAGAGGAATCCGCTGAAGGTCAGCATCCCGTCAACCATGAGGCGGCCCTCTTTGTTATCAGCTTGATGACCTCACTTGCGCCGAGTACGCCTGCGAGTTGTGCGGACACTCCGAAACCGGCACACTGCCTCCGTGACCTTCAGGTAAATCGGGAACACGCACTCAAAGCACGCAGAAGAATGCGGCAGCACGGCGGAGGACGTAGCGCCATAGCTGTACTGCGCACTGCGTGCACCATTGGTACCCGTGGAACCGAGGCACCACCTGTTCACTAGCAAACGTGGCGAGTGCGAGTCTCCGCCCTCCACGACGACATCGAAGCCGTTGAGGAGATTATTGACGTTGCTCTCGGTGAGGCGTGTAGTGACGGCCTCGATCTCGAGTTCGCCGTTTAGCCCTGGAAGACGATCCCGGGCAGCTTCAGCTTTGTTCTGCCCGATACTCCGTTCGGTGAAGTATCTGGCGGTTGAGATTGCTCAGCTCGACCGAGTCGAAGTCGATGATGCGGATGCAACCGACACCGGACGCTACGTGGGTAGTAGAGGAGCGGCGACTTTACTCCGCCTCGCCTTAATGACAACCACGCGCGCCTTTCCCAAGAGGTAAGCTGGCCCTCAGGACCGAGCTGAGGAACCAACTCCTGTCGGTTGTAGCGCGTGTCCTGAAAATCCAAGGCATCGTTAGCCATCGCACGGCATCGAGGGCGACATGATGATGGACGCGCCAGCCGGGATCTCCTCGTCGAGTGAGCGCGGAGGTTGCCCGTTGACGAGAATCTTCGTCGAAAGACGAGGCGATCCGTCTCCGCGAATGATCTGTCGCTCAAGCAGCGGGTTCTGAGCAGCGACGGCCTTGAGAATCTCCTTTGGTGTGAGCTTGGGGACCGAGACCTCCACGGCCTCAGTGAGTAGGAGCGCCTCGGCCGCGCCCCGGAGTTGAACGGTAACAGTCGTCTTCTTTGCCATGCTTCGTTCTCCTTTCGGTTGGTTGAATGCGAGGTCTAACTACGAATAGACGGTCTGCGTAAGACCGCTGAATCGATCGCCTCGTTTTGGAAGCTCCACGACCACATGGACTTCCCCCCGCCGCCAAGGTCTTATCCGCCGTGATATCCGACTGCTTATGCTGCAGAGCGACGACGGACTATAGCACAGAGACCCGCAGACAGTCGCTAGTCCTGGGTCACGATCTGCGGAGTTCGAGGCTCAGCCTGTCGGCAGAGCTGACCACGCCCAGCGCGGCGGTTCAGGAGGTGCGAATAGCTCATGCTGTTGCTCACGTTGGGCTTCGCTACACGAGGGGACACGTCGCTCACGATACGCCGGGTAGTACCACACGCGCCGAATCAACCCGTCGCGTAACTCATACACAGCAACCGAGCGTTGCCTGCGCGGGCCGTCCTTGGAGGTCCATTCCGCGCGCTCTCGAACCACCACGAATGGGCCATCGGCCATCGCCGCTTCGACCACCGACTGGGTGGTTGGATAGTCTCGAAAGTAGTTGCTCAGCGCAGCGCGCAACGCTTCCTTTCCCGCGGTTTCCACGGCCGACTTGGAACCGTCGATGGTGAGCCACTCGATGTCGGGCTGCGCCAGCGCCAGCATCGCGTCGATATCGTGGCGATTGAACGCCTCCGTGTAGGCGCGAACGATTCTCTCGGTGGATGTGGGTGGGTCCGTCGCCCGCACAACGTTCACGCCGCTTGTAACGACCGACAGAATGATCGCAACCGAAAGCATGGGCCTCATGAACAGTCCTCGCAGTTGAGACGCTGGCGTGTTGTCCCCAGCCAATACAAAGAAACGACGATGCACCGTTTGTGCGGGTCGCCATTGTGCGCCTGCCCGCACCGCGAGATCGGCTTGGATTCTATCGCGCGAACTCGTACTCGAGGTGAGTGACCCTGCCGCGCCAGTAGGGCCAGAGCCCTTCAGGCAACTCCCACGCTACCTCGCCCTCCAACGGGACCTGCATTCCATTGCGCGTCTCGTAGGCCCAGAAACGACCTTGCCATGCCGTCGCGATCGCTTTGCCATCGACGGTCCGCCACCGCGAGGAGGTTCGAACCGTCTTCACCAGCCCGTCGCAATCGAACTCGAAATCGAGCCTGGCGATGGTCGTGCCGTCGCTGAACGTTGCCCGCGAGGAGTGATCATCTAGCGGCGCCCAGCGCACTCCTTGACTTGGCAACAACGCCGTCGGATACCAGGTGGCCTCGGCCAGGAAGCGCAGCAGTTCTCCTTCCGCAATCTGCGGCGTGCTCTTGGCCTTCATCAACGTCACCAACCCAAGCAGCGATGCGTGCAAGATCCCTTCCCCAGCAATCAACGCATCGTGCACCAGAACTCGCATGCCGAAGGGTGTCGTGATTCGAGCATCCCAGTCGAAACCAGGTCGCCGGGTGACGACCACTTGTGTCGACGTGAACGGGCACCACACTGCTTTCGATCTCCCCAGATTGAATCCGCCGTGTTGCTGCATCCGAACGGCAGCGATGATCGGTTGACCATCCGACAGGGTCGCTCGGAAGAACCGTTGAACCGGCGCGGGAAGTCCCTGCAGTTCACGTTGATCAAACCTCGACCGCGCGACGGGCAGGCGATACGAGGCCAGGTCGGCTCGCAGTCGCTCCGTTCCCCGGCGCCAACGTGACCGTCCAAAGACGACGGCAGCAACGCCGATCACCGTCGAGACGACAACCGCGAGCACAACCAGCTCGAGCCACATGAGAACGCCCCCTGATGGCGTTGTTGATAGTGACACCCGAGGGTCGCATTGGCCGGTGGCGACACATGATCTGGCGCAAGAGCGTGGCGCAATCGCTAAGAACGACGACCGCCCTTCTGCAACCGAAAATCACAGCCCGGCCGCTTACAATGCAATCCCCGCTGCCGACGGGTGGCCGAGAGGTGTTCATGTCGAGGATCTCGCTGCGTCGTTTGTCGTCGATGGTTTGCTTGGTTTTGCTGCTTGCGTGCGCCGCGCCAGCCGCTAACGCGCTGGGGACCGCTCCGACCACAAGCTCCACTCCGGCGGCGCCAAAGACGGCGGTCGCAACCGTCGTGGCGCTACCCACCGGCATGCAGCGCGTCACATCGGTGGAAGGAATTACCGAATACAGCCTTCCCAACGGACTGCGCGTGCTGTTGTTTCCCGATGCCTCCAAGGAAACGACGACGGTCAACGTGACCTACAACGTTGGTTCTCGTCACGAAGGGTATGGCGAGGCCGGCATGGCGCACCTTCTGGAACACATGGTGTTCAAAGGGACGCCCAAGCATCCTGACATTCCGCAAGAGCTCACGGCGCACGGCGCGCGGCCCAACGGTTCGACCAGCTTCGATCGCACCAACTACTACGAATCGTTCGCGGCGACCGAAGAGAATCTCGATTGGGCACTCGACCTCGAGTCCGACCGGATGGTCAATTCCAACATCGCCAAGCAGGACCTCGACTCGGAATTCACGGTGGTTCGAAACGAATTCGAGATCGGTGAGAACGATCCCCAAGGAGTCCTGTTCGAGCGCCTCATGTCGACTGCGTTTCTGTGGCACAACTACGGCAAGTCGACGATCGGATCGCGCAGCGATATCGAACGCGTGCCGATCGAGCGGCTCAAGGCGTTTTATCGCTTGTGGTATCGCCCGAGCAATGCCCTCTTGGTCGTGGCCGGCAAGTTCGATGAAGCGCGCACCTTGGCGAAGATCGCGCAACTGTTTGGGCCTATCGCGAATCCCAGCGAGCCACTCCCTTCGACCTACACCACCGAGCCGGCACAGGATGGCGAGCGCGAAGCGATCCTGCGGCGAGTGGGAGATGTTCAAAAGATCGGCGCGATTTACCACGTTCCCGCCGGATCGCACATCGATTTCCCGGCGGTCGAGGTGGCTGGGTTCATTCTTGGCGACGATCCCTCGGGGCGACTCTACAAGGCACTCGTGGAAACGAAGCTGGCAACGTCCGTCTACGCGGGCCCGTGGCAACTGCACGACCCCGGCGTGATGGTGGCCGGAGCCGAGGTACGCAAGGAACAGTCGCTGCCCGAAGTTCGCGATCGACTGCTGAAGGTGCTGGAGGAATTCGGCGAGAACCCACCCTCTGCCGAAGAAGTGGAGCGTGCGCGACAGAACCTGCTGACCGATTGGGATACGGCGATGCGCGACTCTGAGTGGGCGGCGATCAATCTGTCGGAGTGGTCGGCGCTGGGCGATTGGCGCTTGATGTTCGTGCATCGCGACCGCTTGAAGACGGTGCAGCCGAGCGACGTTCAGCGTGTCGCCAGGGCGTATCTGCGACGCGAAAATCGCACCGCGGGAATGTTCATCCCCTCCGACAAACCGAGTCGTGCGGAAGTTCCCGACCGCCCCGATGTCGCAGCGATCGTTGGCGACTACAAAGGGGGCGAGCCGCTCGTTGCCGGTGAGGTGTTCGACTCATCCCCGGCGGCGATCGAGGCTCGCACGGTGCGCGCAAAGATTGCGCCCGGTATCAAGCTGGTGATGCTCCCGAAGAAGACGCGCGGTGGCACGGTCAATCTCTCGATGAGTTTTCACTTTGGAGATGAAGAGAGCTTGCAAGGCCGCTCTACCATCGGGTCGATGACGGGCGCCATGCTGATGCGCGGAAGCGCAAAGCACTCGCGTCAGCAACTGCAAGACGAACTGGCCAAGCTGCAATCGCAACTCTACGTGGGCGGCAGCTCCACCGGCGCCGGCGTCAGCATCGAGGCCAAACGAGAGAAATTGCAGGCGACGTTGCGCCTGGCGGCCGAGGCGCTGCGCCAGCCCTCGTTCCAGGCAGCCGAATTGGAATTGCTGCGACAAGAGCGGCTCGCTTCGAAAGAAGAAAGCAAGACGGATCCGTCGAGCTTGGCCTATGCGCGCCTGGGCAAGCATCTCAACCAGTGGCCCAAAGGCGATCCGCGTTATGTCGAGAGCGCGGACGAAGCGATCGAAGCACTCGAGGCGGTCACGTTGGACGATCTGAAGCGGTTTCACGCCGACTTCTACGGGGCCTCGGCAGCGGAGATCTCCGTCGTCGGCGATTTCGACCCCAAGCAAGTTCAGTCCTGGCTCACCGAGCTGTTCGGAGGCTGGAAGAACAGCAAGCCGTTCAAGCGACTCGCTTCGCCCTACGTTGCCCACGCAGCGATCGACGAACGCATCCCGGTCGATGACAAGGAGAGCGCGGTATTCGCGGCGGGGCTGGTGCTCAAGCTGCGCGACGACTCCCCCGACTATCCGGCGTTGGTGTTGGGCGAATTCATGATCGGCGGCGGCTTTCTCAACTCGCGACTGGCCACACGTATTCGCCGCACCGATGGCTTGTCGTACGGTGTCGGTTCGTACTTCTACGCAAGTTCGGAGGACGAGAACGGCTACTTTGGCGCGGGCGCGATCTACGCACCACAAAACGCCGACAAGCTTGTCGCTGCGTTTCGTGAGGAGCTGTTGAAGGTGCTCGACAAGGGGTTTCTGCCGAAGGAGATCGCTGAGGCCAAGCAGGGCTGGCTGCAAGAAGAGCGTGTTTCGCGCGCCAATGATGGTGAATTGGTGGGGACTTTGGCGGGCAATGAATACCTGGGACGGACGCTGGCCTGGGACGCCGCCTTGGAGCAGAAGATCGCAGCACTAACCAACGAGCAGATCGTGGCGGCGTTGCGGAAGCATATCGACGTCGCCAAGATTTCGATCGTTCAATCGGGTTCGTTCAAGTAGCCATGACAGGGCCCGTCGCAACCGGTTTCCTTGGTTGCGCACAACGGCCAAAGGACCATGCGCGATGAAGGGTTCGTTGAAACTCGGCCTGCTGGTGGTGTTGCTCGGCGCCTGTGTCATGTTGTGGCCGGTCAAGGGGCGGCTGGAAGGGGTTGTCGCACCGGATATCGTCGGCAAAACGCCCAATGGTCACGAATGGAACCTCGCCAACTACAAAGGCAAGGTCGTGCTCGTGGACTTTTGGGCGACATGGTGCGGCCCGTGCATGCAAACCATGCCGCATCTCAGGCAGATCTACAGCGAGTTCAAAGACAACCCCGACTTCGCAATGGTGGGCATCAGCCTGGATGAAGAGCCGGTGCGCGTGTTGCAGTTTTCGCAGCGCGGCAACATTGGGTGGCCGCTCTTGGTCGAGCCTGGCCGCGCCTGGGACAACAGCATCGCCCAGGCTTACGGCGTGCACGCGATTCCGCACACGCTGGTGATCGGGAAAGATGGTGTGGTGTTCAAGGACGATCTACACGGTCGCGCACTCGTCGATGCCATTCGCGCCGCGCTCGGATCCTAGCGGGCCGTCGCCATCAACAAGCCGAAGCGAGCCGGGTCGAACCACTCCGTGACGAAGCGATTGACCTGATCGAGCGTCAGTTGGGAAACACGCGTGGCGAGGTCATCGCGAATCCCGCGTGGTAGTCCTCGCGCTTGCTCCCACAACGCATCACCGAGCAATTGTCCGGGAGCTTGCCGTCCAAACGCTCGCTCGCCGCTGATCGACCCTTGCGATTCGGCGAGCTCTTCGGCGGTGATGCCGTTGTCGTGAAACTGCAGCAGCACCGCGCGGAGCTTGCGTTCCACCTCGGCAGCATTGTCGGCTCTGGTGAACGTCGTCAGTGCAAACACGCCGGTTTCCTTGCTCCTTGGAAGCTGCGCGCTCGCGCCATAGGTGTCACCCGACTGGTGTCGTAGCGCGACCGAAACCCGGGAGTAGAAATGGCCGCCCAGAACTTCACTCGCCAAGAGCAGCATCGGGTAGCTTGTATCGTCGATCGGCAGTGACTCTCGCCCAAACCAGTAGAACACTTGCGTCAGCTTTGGGATGCGGACTTCGGTGCGTGCCGGAAGGGCCGTCGCCGTTTTCAGAAAGTGTGGCGCCAACCCGGCAGGCGATGTCGTCGCCGCGGGAGGCAAAACCAACGTGGCCCATTCCTTTGCTTCCGCGGCGGTGACATCACCCGCGAAACCGGCGATGCGGCCGGGAAGCCGCACGATCTCGCGTCGTACTCGAACCAAGCGTGATGGATCGAGCGAGCCGCGCGGAGGGTCCCACGCGCGACGTCGCGCATCGTTGGGGTCGAACAGCAGTTCAGCCGCACGCTTGGCCAACGCGGTGTCGGCGTTTTGCTCTTGCAGTTGACGCGCAAACGCCGCCTCACGTCGACGCCGCTTCAGCTCGCCGCGATCGAGCCGCTGGTTTTCGAGGATATCGCGAAGAAGCTGGAGCACTGCAGGGACGTCGCGTTTGTGACACGACGCCTGGATCTGTGCCGACCAGCGATCCATGGACAACGCAATGCCGGCCGCCAAACGGTCGGCGCGATGACGCAAGGCTCGATCGGGATCGGCCATCGCCGTTTCGAACGCTTCCTGAGCATCGTGCTCCATGGCCCAGGTCGACGCCGTGCCGACCGGAAACTGCAGCCGTATCTCGACCAGGGGTACGCGGTGATCTTCGACCAACACTCCAGTGGTGCCCGCGCCCGCATCGACGCTGGCGAGCGTGAAGGCCGCTAGCAGCGTTGCGATCACTTCGACACCAGCGGGTAGAGCCACCCGAAGAGCCTCACCAACAACGGCACACGCCGTGGCTTGACGTAAACCTCGTAAGGCTTGGCCTGCGCAATGTACGTACGAAACGCGTTCTCGACGTCCCGCCGAGTGACCGCTTCGAGCGCGTCGCTGCGGGTGAACGCTTTGTGTGGATCCCCCTCCCACCAAAGCGCTTGGCCTACCGCGCCGGCACGCGCCGCTGCGTAGTACGCCGCGCTCAGGTCTTGATTGACCAGCGCGCGTTTTGCACCGGACAGCGACTCCTCGGTGAGCCACTCCAATTTCGAAAGCGATGACACCGACTCGTGCATGAAGCGCCAAGCGCTGCGCTCACGGCGATACGGCAGCGCCGCCGAGAAGAACGCCATCAACCCCGCGCGCCGCAACGCGAAGCTCTTCGCCCCGGCAAACACTGCCTTGTGGCGCTCGTGTACAAGCTCTTGCTCGAACGGATCGACGCTATTCCACGCCAACATCTGCTGCATGACGGTAATCGCAGCCGCGTCGGGCGAGTCGGCCGGTGGCAGCGGATAGACGATCGCTGCGATCTCGACCGGTGGGATCTCCTCATCGAGTCGCTGCCTCGCCGTCGGTTCACGCCCGACGATCGGCTCGACTACCAGAAGTGGCGGACCACCGGCCGGCTGCGATCCGAACAGTTCCCGTACCTCGGTCAGCGTCGCGTCGACATCGACCGGCCCCACGATCACCAGATGCGCGCGATTCGGCCGGTAGAAGTCACCGTAGAACTGACGCGCGTGATCCAATGTTGCCGCGGCGATCTCTTCCTTCGTCCCGATCGGCGAGTGGCCGTAAGGATGATCCGCCAACGCGCGCGACTGAACCTTCATCAAGATTCGGTTGACGACATCGTTCTCGGCGCGCAGGCGTAGTTCCTCGGTAACGATCTTTTTCTCGTTGGCGAGGTTCTCCTCGGTCAAACTCAACCGCGTCATGCGGTCGGCTTCGATCTTCAGCACCGACGAGAGCGCCGACACGGGGACGTCCGATTCGTAGACGGTCTCGTCAAAACTGGTGTGTGCGTTGTTGTAGCCGCCGCTGCCGTGATGAACTTGGTCGAGTGCTTGCTTGGAGTAGTTCTGGCTGCCGCCGAACATCAAATGCTCGAACAGATGAGCAAACCCGCGAGTACCCGGCAGCTCGTCCACCGACCCGACGTGATACCAAAGACGCATCGACGCCACGGGACACTCGGCACAACGCACGACGGAAACCGCCATCCCGTTGGGCAACGACTCGTGATGAAGCGTATCGCCGGCAGCCAGTGCCGCCGGCGAGATCAACCCGAGCAAGAGTGCAACGTGCTTCAGAACAGTTTCCCCAGCAATCCGCCGAGCCCTTGGCTCAGTACATCGGAGCTTGGAACTTCACCAGTTGGTGTCATCTTGTCGATCACCACGGGCAACAGATTCGCCAACTGCGATGCCGCGGCACCGTGACTCAAGCCGAACTTGCTCGCCATCGCACCGATCTGATCGTTGCCCAACAGCCCGATCAGTTGCTGTGGATCGATCGGCAGATTTTGCCCGGTTCCGACCCAAGACCCGATCACATCGCCGAGCCCCTTGGACTGCGCCAACTGCAGCAGTTGCGTCAACCCCGAGCCGCCCTGGCCACCGAGCATTCCAAGGACGTGATGCACCATGTCTTCATTGGCGCCGTGATTCTGACCTAGTCCACCCAACACCTGTCCAACCAACCCATCGAATAGTCCCATCGTTGGATCCTTTCGCGACCTCAGCGTTCCCTTACCCAATCCCGCGGACAGTCTACGGGAATATCGAGCGAAGAAAGGCTCCCACGCCTCGCGATAGACGGCTGCGCTCACCTGATGGCCGTCGTCGTACCGTCCAGCTCGACGCGCTTCGGTTGGTTGGCGGCTGTGAACACGCGGCCGTGGCGAATCGGAATCGTTCGGTCGTCGCGCGTGCAAGAACAGTGTGGGGCAACGTACACGGCCGATCTTGGCGAGCGCGTCGAATCGATTCTTGGCGATCCGTTCGATCGGCCACAGCGGAAACCAGTCTTGGCCGACACGCGCGGTAGGGTCGCGTCCCTTCCAGAATCAAGCCGGCCAGCGGCGCCGCTCGGTGGCCAGATCGACCGCAACGGTCGAACCCAACGAACCGCCCAACAACACGATTCGATCCGGGTGACACGTTCTTCGCCTCGCGCAACCAGGCATAGGTCGCGCGCGCATCGAGGTAGAGCCCCGGCCTCGCTGGGCGTTCCTTCGCTCTCGCCGTAGCCGCGATAGTCGATCGCCAACACGTTGAGCCCCATGGCGCGCCAAAGTCGAAACCGCTCGAGCCTCCCCCTCACCGCGAGGTGCCCACCGTTGCCGTGCAGGTAGATCAGCCACGGTGCGTTTGCCGCGTCTCTTTCCGCCGCGATCGAAAAGGCGGCCAGCGAGAGTCCATCGGAGGTCCGAATCGTGGGCCGCTCGATGTGCGGCGCCAGATCGTCCGGCAGAGGCCCATAGGCGCCGCGCCGCGGCTTGAACACGAACGAGTCTTCGCGCAGCCGTATGAACAACAAGGCCGCGCCATAGAGCGCCGCGAGAGCGGCGAGAATGAGACCAACGGTATTCACCGTGCCGATTCTGATTCAGATCGACCCTGTTTAGCAGCACCCCCCGCCGTCGTAGAACCACGTCGACGGCGTCACGATCAGATCGGGGCGCTGCAGACGCTCCAGCGCGGCGCCGGTCTTGTCGCAAACAGCAAGCGGCATGTCGCGCAGCATGAGGTGACCCTTGCCGTCGTCGAGCGACTCTTCCGACCCGAAGTACAACGCGGTGCGCCCCGTGAAAACGCACGGGCCGTCGCTGGGAATCGGGTCTTTGATCGCTGCGACTTCGACGCTCTCCAAGAGGATCGGCCGCTCGACGCCGAATCGCTGCGGGTCGAGCACGCGGTAGGGTCGGCGCGCACGCACCTCGAGCGTCCCGAAGCCGGCTTGCACCAGCATCGCCACGTACTCCTGATAGGTGATCGAGCCCGACAGGCACATCGCGCGCAAACGATCGTCTTGTTGCAGATGCGCAGGCAGTGCATGCGGTGCTACCGGATCGCTCAACACGAATCGACCACGCGGCCGCAACACACGGTACATTTCGCCGAGCGCACGCTGAAGATCGCCGGACTTGAAGATGTTGAACAAACAGTTCTGCGCGCTGACATCGACCGACTCGCTCCCCAAGGGGAGCGCCAACGCGTCTCCTTCCTTGATCTCGACGAACTCGGAACGAAACCATGGATTGGTTCGCTCGGCCTCGAGCAGATTCGCCCGCGCCGCGTCGCGCATCTCGGCCACCGGCTCGATCCCGATCACAGCCCCGGGACGCCGGCAGAAGTACGCAAACTGCAACAGCTCGAGCGCACCGCCGATCCCCACGTAAGCGACGTTGGGGGCCCCAGTGAGATCGCGCGGGTGCACCGTGGTGCCGCAGCCGTAGTTCATCTCGAGCATGCGCGGCGGAACGTTCAGCTCGGGCAGCGCCCAGACCGGCGTGGTGGTGCAGCACAACCCTTTGTCGGGTGTCAGTGCTGCGTCTTTGTAGAAGTCCTTGGCGGTGTCCAAGTAGTTCATTGTTCTCGCGGCCCTCCGGCGAAGCGCGTTGAGACTCGCTTCGTTAGTCCGGCAGAGTATCTCGGATCTATGGACATTCAGAAAGGGAGGGTTGATTTGCCTCCGGCCATCGCCGAGCTGGTGTGATGGGGCGAAGGCGAGCAGTGTCTTGCGTTTCGTCATCGAGGCCGCGCTCGCAGGAGGTGTATCCTGCGCCGCGGTCCCACGAGTCCTAGGCGCTGGTTTCAGCACCCCTGGAGGCCCGCTATGAAAATGACGCAGCGCACAACCGTCCTGATCGCGGCAGCCCTCGTTCTGTCTGCCCCTGCCCTCGCCGGAACACCGTTTAGCTCGAGCGTTCTGAACACGCCGAGCGCGGTGGGAGGCGGCACACTCTTCCAGCGTTACTTCTCGCCTGGGAGCACTGGTGTGAGCCTGGACTGCTCGACCAATTGTGGGCCCGCCGGCTGCGCCACGACCGACGGCCAAGAAACGTGTCAACTCACGACCCGCAACGCGAGCGGCGGATATCTCGGATACGACAGCAACTCGGACAACTACTATCCAGCCGGAACCGGCGACGGAAATTTCTTCGAGTCGGTGATGGACGCGCAGGCCAACGCAGGGACTGGAAATCACGTCGGCTACTTCGCGTGGACCGGTAAGGTCGTGAACTCGACCGATTCGTCGAAGAAGACCGACACGAATTGTGCCGGAGTTCATTCTGCCTCTTGCCTCGGCAACGCCAACAGCAACAACTCCGTCGGCCGTTCGATGGTTCCGAACGCGGATGGTGGAGCGAGCGGCGTCGATCGGTTCGGCGGACTGAGTCCGATTCCAGCGCCGCGCATCGTGAGCTACGACACCACCACGCGCACGATCCAACTGGAATGGGATACCGCACAAAGCAACACCGGCGGACTGACGGCGGTTGGCTACGATCTGTACGCGTTCACCGGGCTGGTTGTCGCTGGATCGTGTCCTGCACCCAACGAGACACAGCTCTCGTTCCTGCGCGCCGTCACGGGGACTTCCACTGCGGTAACTCGCGCCGAACTCGGGTCGGTCGCGGGCGACAACAAGTGCGCCGTGTTCGCCCTTCGCCCGACGCTCGCGAATATCGTGAACGGCACGGTCAAGACTCGATTCCTCAGCCAGAACGGGCAGTCACCTGCGCTTCGACGGCTCCGCTCTGCGACCACCGTCAGCAGTCTCCAAGCGCAGTGGATGAACGCCGCTACCGTCGAGGTTCGTTGGACCACCAGTCTCGAGGACGGGGCATGTGGGTTCTGGCTGCTGGGCGCGCAACGTCGGCGAGCGGAACGTCTGTACGCGTCTCGAACCTAATCGCAGCGCGGGGCGAGCCTTCGGTCTACAACTTCGTCGACGCGATACCATCGCAACCTGCGAGGAGTGCAGCGTCGCCTATTACCGACTCGAGGTTGTCGACGTCGACGACACCATTGGCAACATCGCCCTGGTGAAGGCGCCATTGCCGCTTCCGAGCAAACGAATCATCGACGCACGTCCAGACTCACGGCCGCAGCGAGTTCGCAATGAGTGCGCGGTCTGCGGGTTGAGCAACGGCTCGACAACAGTGGGTGTAAGTAGCTCGTACCGAGCGCACTGAAATTCGGTCCGTTGGACTTAAGCCCCGCCCAACCTGCTCCAATCGCCACCGCGAGCGAGGGCCAACTCTGAACGGTTCGATTCCCCGTCGCGCCAGGGGGCGAACATAAACGAACGATAAGCCCCGTGTCCGATGCACAGCCTTGAAGCCCCTGAGCTGCTTGGCCAAGGACAGCCAGCGAATTCCATCATCGATAACGGCTCCGGCGCCCTTGTTACTACTTTTGAACCGGGACATTGCTTCCCCTGCTGCCCTGATCGCGGCCACTCGCCACGTGCTCTTACAGCCAGGAGACAACCATGGATCCCAGCGCCTGCCCCCAACTCCCCAAGTCACTTGCCGAAGAACTCGGGCTGTCGCTCAGCGTACTCAAAGAGTTGTCGTCGAGCTCTCGGCCGCAGTTGCATGGGCGAGCGGTCTATCAACGAACCGCGAAGCGCGAGGTGGCTGCGATCCAATGGCCGGCCGGTTCGCGCTCACCGTTGCACAGCCATTCCGAGGCCAGCGCAACTCGAGTTGCTGGCCGGTTCGATCCGAGAGCCCGCTTCATTCCGCTGAATGATGGCGAGGAGCCGGGTTTTGCCGAAAGTGAACAACGCTGAGACTGCACCAGCCGTGAAGGTGCTTCCCACCTGATGGATTCATGCCGTCGAGGCGGAAGAGGAAAAGCTGACTCCATGCCTACGGAATCCGCTCTCGAAGAGCTGACTGCGGCCATTCCAAACCACCAATTGCGGTCGCTAGAGGCGGCGTGGCGGCGCGATACCAACTCGCGTCGTGCTGCCGAGCTACCGTGGTTTCTGCAAGATCATGGCTACGTTCGTGAGTACGACCCTCGCACGGCAATGACTGGTTGATTGCCGCCCTTTGCCTGTCTCATCCTCCCCACTGCACCACGGCGCCGCTGACCCTTCCAGTTTGCGCCGCCATTATGTGTCAACCGATTCAGTCTCGACTCGAACCCGCAACTCATCCCCGGTGCGATTGACGTAGTTCACCAGACCGCTATGTCGCCACTCGTACATGCACATCTCCGGTTGGAAGAAATAACGCGCGCCGATCTTGATCTCGCAGCGTGCTTCCTTGATCAGGCCTTCGTACGCTTCTGCGATGTAATAGCCTAGATCCTTGAATCCTCTTGACGCGGTCGCACGGGCCGGTGACGCACCAGGTAATCGCCACCGGTGCGCCACACCAGAAAACGCCGCCGCCGGTAATGCGTGTCGAGGCCGCATCACCCCGTGCGCCGCCAACAGGACATCTCCGACCGAGACTTCCAGTTCACGCGTGATCATCGGATTGTGCGGGATGATGATCTCCCTCGGTCCGGGATCACCAGGGAAGTGACGCAGTACGAAGTCGAATTCGCGGCCCAACGAATCGACCCAGGCGCTTTTCATCGGCTGCACAAAACTGTTGGTGGGCGGCATCATCGACGGGAGCCCTGTCCGGCCCGCGGCTCGCTCTCGATCGAGATGAATGCAGCGTTTGAGCAACGAGGGGTCCTCGAGCAGACGTGCTGCCAGTAGGTCACACGTCTGATAGCCACACAGACCACAGTTCAAACCAGGGAGAGAGGTGACGGGCTGCGTTGACATGACTTGGCTCCGGCTAACGAGAAGAGTTGAGTGGACGAAGCGATGAGACCGCGACTGGTAGGGCGGCGAGCAAGCGATCGACATCGTCATTGGTTGTGAATCGGCCGAATGTCACTCGGAGAGAGCCACGCGCGGAGATTGGATCAAACCCCATCGCCGTCAACACGTGCGATGGTGAGCCGGCGTGATGCACACTGCAAGCACTTCCCGACGAGACTTCGATCGACATCTGATCCAGCGCAAGAAGCAACTTGATGGCTTCGCCTTCCAAGCCAGAAAAGCCAAGGCAAATGTGCCCAGGGAGGCGACGGTATCGATCGCCGATCAGGTAGGCGCCAGACACAGATCCGAGCACGGTTTCGATCGCGCGATCGCGCATCGCAACCAATCGGCACGCCTCGCTGCTCATTTCGGCGCGCGCGATCTCGGCCGCCGCGCCGAACCCCACGATTCCAGCGACGTTCTCGGTAGCCGATCGCAATCCGCGCTCTTGGCCTCCACCGAGAATCAGTGGTGCGATGTCGAGACCAGACCTGACGAACAGCGCTCCAACCCCTTGTGGTCCATGAAACTTGTGCGCGGAAAGCGACATCAAATCGATGCCGTCGCGCTTCACATCTAGCGGCATCTTTCCTGCAGCCTGCACGGCGTCGGTGTGAAATGGCACGCCGCGTTCGCGCGCTGTCTTGGCTAGACGCGAGATTGGCTGAATCGTCCCTGTTACGTTGTTGGCTGACATGACCGAGACGAGCCGCGTGTCGGGCCGGATTGCGGCGGCGACGTCATCAGGATCCACGATTCCATTCTCGAGCGGCGGCACGAGCGTCAGTTCGAGACCGCATTGCTGCAAGTAATAAGCGGTCTCGAGAACGGCAGGGTGCTCGATCGCGCTGACCACGAGGTGGCCGCGGCCATCGCGCATACTGCCGAGCACGCCGCGGATTGCCAGGTTGTCGGCTTCCGTGCCACTCGCCGTGAAGACGATCTCGTCCTTACTCGCCCCGATCAATTCCGCTACCTGTGCCCGCGCCCGGTCAACCGCAGCGCGTGCGATTCGCCCGGTCGCGTGCATGCTCGAAGGGTTCCCGAAGCCTGCCCCCCAACTCGCGCTGGCCGCGACGACGCGCGGGTCCGGTTGTGTGGTTGCTGCATTGTCGAGGTAGACGGTGTCGACCATTGGTGTCTATTCGCCGCGGTAGAACACTTGATTTTCTAGAGGGCGCACGACTCCGAAGTGTGATTGCCAGCCGATCTCCTTCTTGCCGACGCATATCGTGCAAGTGCCTACCGGTGGGTTGCCGCGTAGCAGCATGGATTCGGTCGCGTCCGGTGTGGCGAGTAGCAGCGAAATGACCGGGTCGATCCCGATTCCGTGCAGCGCGTTTACCTCTCGGATCTTCACGTTGGGTGCTACATCCTGAATCCGCGCGCGGAACACCTCGCGCTCGGCCTGCGAGACGCGATCGATCTTGGTAACCACGCACAGGTCGGCCAACGACAACATCGGCCCAACCTTCAGAGGGAGGTTCATACCCGAGGTAGCCTCGAGTACGATCATGCCCAGACCTCCGTCCGTATACGGTGCGCAGCGCAGGCAGAGTCCTGCGGTCTCGACCAACAGCATCTCGGAACCATTCTTTTCTGCCCACCGCATCGCGTCTCCCAGCACCATCACGCTGCAGTGGTCCGGACAGAGTTCTCCCGAGTAGACCTTCTTGGTGGGAATGCCGAACTCGGAAGCAAACTGCTCATCTTCTTCGGCGAATTGAACGTCGATTTTCAGATACGAGATCGAGCGCCCCGTGGCCCGCAGGCGACGCGTGAGGTGGCGCAGAACAGCAGTCTTGCCCGTGGTGGCCGGCCCGGCACAAATCGCGAGCTTCATACGGTGACCTCCAATTCCTCTCCGGTGAGCCGAAGCCCTTGACGCAGGCGATCTCGCAGATGGCTGAGCACGTCATCCAACCGAGTCACTTTCGCAGCACAGGCTTGCTCGTTCGCGTCGGTGCGCAGCACATCGATCATCTGCCCTGCACGCATCACGATCCGATAGTCAGACAGCAGTGCAATCCGTGGGTCGTGCGTTACGAACACGAAGATTTTTCGGTAGTGCCGCAACAACTCGATGGCGCGTGTTCGGTGGATTCCAGCATTCTCGACCTCGTCCAGCAGCACGATCGGTGTGGAACAGATGATCGCGGCATCCGCGATCAACAGCGCGCGAGTCTGTCCGCCCGACAGTTCGGTCATGCGCACGTCGCAGGCGATCGGCTCGCCCGTCAGTTGGTTCGCGAAGGCGAGTACTTCGGCGACGAGATCGTCGATATGCCCGACGGTAGCGCGAATGCGCGCGTGTGTTCTTAGGAACTCGCCAACCGGGAGATCGGAGAGAAACGTCGTGTGTTGAGTGATCAGCGCAATCGGGTTGTGTGACGGATCGTCGCGGTAGTCCGCCGGGGCTGCCACCCCATCGAACAGGATCCTTCTCCCGGTTGGAGTATTGCAGTCGGCGAAGAGCTCGATGTCGTTGATCAACGTCGTCTTGCCTGATCCGGTCGGCCCGACGATGGTGACCACATCACCCATCTTCAGATCGACGCGCGTCACCGGCTCGCTCACTCCATGGCGCCCCGTACCTCCGAAGATACTGATCGTTTCAATCATCTCGGTGTCTCCAGTTTCCATTGCGACCGTTGATTGCCACGGGGTCGTAAAGCGAGTCGTGTGCCAACGGTGGAGCACTTTGTGTTTCAACGGTTTAGATGGGCCGCCGCCGTGATACTTGATATTTGTCCGTCAAATATGACGGCGACCCCGGACCTGTGACGGTTGATCCAGCAAATGTGGTAGGCAGAAACGTCTTTGGCTTCTCGCTGACGTCAGCGGCTTGGGTTGATCGAGGATCCCGCCCGACAGTCGTGCCCGGACTTTTTTGTTCCGCGAGAGCGGCGAGGAGGATGTCACCAACTACCTACCAACTTGTACCCAGTCTGAGATCGGATCGGGCCGTACCCTTTTGGGGTGACGGCCGCAGGCGGAGAGCAGCGACAACAACCGAGCCGCGACGGCGCGACGCCCAGCGGCATTCAAGCGCCGTTGACTCGCTTGTTGATTAGGCTCCGACGAGAACTCCCGGTCGAGGCGATGATTGTTCGCCGAATCGATCATCAGTTGTCGGCGCTCGAAACCTTCATCGCGATCGAGGGGATCGGCGAGCCGGCGGTTGTTGAGCCGCTCACGCCACTGCTTCCCACCGAGCTTTCGCTGATCCAAGCCTGGTGTGCTCGCGGTCAGGTCGGTGGCAGTACAGCGGGCTTGCAACGGCGTTGGTCTGGCAAAGGCAGTGGCACGGGGATCGAACCAGCCGCGTGGCTGGCGGCCCCGTGGCGCGCGCCCGGCGGTGACCCGCTCGGAGTCGTGTTCGTGTTCGCAAGACGCGGTGAGTTTTTCTTCTCGCCGCTGCACTTTGGACGTTTCCAGCGTCTGCTTCCCGGATTGGCTTTGATCCTCTCTCCCGATGGCGCGGAGGACTCGAGCGATCCGATGATCGGTGCCGAATCGGGTCTGCGCGAAGTCATGGAGCGTGTGCGGCTGGTAGCGCGAACCGAGACGCCGGTCCTTATTCATGGAGAGACGGGATCAGGCAAAGAGTTGGTGGCCAAGGAGATTCATTCCAGGTCCAGCCGCGCGGCCGAACCGTTGCTCCGAGTCAACTGCGGAGCTATTCCACCGGACTTGATCGACTCCGAGTTGTTCGGGCATGAGCGCGGTGGATTCACGGGGGCCGTTTCCGCCCGCAAAGGCTGGTTCGAGCGAGCACATCGCGGCACTCTGTTTCTTGACGAGGTGGGAGAACTGCCGCCGGCAGCGCAGGTTCGTCTGCTCAGGATCCTGCAAGACGGGAGTTTCGAAAAGGTTGGCGGCGAGGGCACGTCGCACGTCGATGTCCGAATCGTGGCCGCGACTCATCGCAATATCTCGGCGCTCACACGTGTCGGCGAGTTTCGCGAGGATCTCTGGTATCGACTGAATGTTTTTCCGATCAATCTGCCGCCGTTGCGTGAGCGACGCGATGACATCGGACCTTTGGCTTCTTTCTTTGCAATGCGGACCGGCCGTCGACTGGGGGTTGTGCCACTGCTGCCGAGTCCTGAGGATTTCGACACGTTAGGTCGTTACGACTGGCCAGGAAACGTGCGTGAGCTGGCGGCTGTAATCGAACGCGCAGCGATCTTAGCGGGCGGCACGAGGCTGGACTTGCAAGCCGCTTTCGGGCAACTGCCCATGATCTCTGCCGATTCGCATCACGAGCACCCCAGATCGCGCGGTCGCAAACCGTTCTTGAAACTTGATCAAGCGGTGAAGGAGCACATCGAGGAGGCTCTCAGTCTGTGCCGCGGAAGAATCGAGGGTCCGCGCGGTGCCGCGCGGCTGTTGGGTGTCAACCCGCACACGCTGCGAGGCAAGATGCGCAAACTGAGAATCGATTGGACTCAATTCCGCGCCGCTTTCGAGGGTGATAGAGAGGCGCTCGACGCCGCCCACGAGAGGCGTGGCGACTAACGATTCCCTTCTTCAGAAGCGGGTGGCGAAAGCCTGCCAACTACTGGAAACGGAGTCCTCGCTCTGACTGGATCTGCAGTAGCGCAGCGTTCAGTGCATCGATATCGGCACGCGTGTTGTACACCGCGAGCGATGGGCGCACGGTTGATTCGAGCCCGAATCGTCTCAGTGCCGGCTGGGCGCAGTGGTGTCCTGAACGCACGGCGATTCCCTCGCGATCGAGTGCCGTTCCCACATCTTCGGAACGAAATCCATCCAACACGAAGGAGAGCACGCCTGCCTTCTCGCGCGCGGTGCCGATGATTCGCAGGCCTGGGACGCAGCTCAGTAGCTCGGTCGCGTACTGCAACAGCTCACGTTCATGGCGTTGTCTGCCAGGTCACGACGATCACGCCACCGGACAGCCCGGCCGCCACGCGCAACGCTGCGGCAACCGCGGCTCCCCCGCTCGTGCCAACTGGCAGGCCTTCTTCGCGTGCCATGCGGCGCGCGAACTCTTGCGCTTCCTCGGTCGGGATATCGATCTGTTGGCTGACGAGCGATGAGTCGAATATCGGCGGGATGTTGGTAGTGGCGTAGTGCTTCATCCCCTCGATGCCGTGATACGCCGCATCTGGCTGTACCGCCATCCGTTGCACTTCAGGGTTGAGTTCCATCAAGCGGCGACTGGTGCCGGTAAACGTGCCGCTGGTTCCCATACTTGCCACGAAATGCGTGACGCGCCCTTCGGTTTGCCGCCAGATCTCGAGCGCGGTCGTTTCGTAGTGAGCTCTCCAGTTCATTGGATTGCTGTACTGATCGAGATACACGTAACGATTCGGAGCTTCGCTAGCCATCGCTTGCGCTGTGGCTCGGGCACCGTCGGCCCCGTCCATCTGATCGGTGAACACGAGTTGCGCTCCAAGCAACAGCAGCAGGCGACGACGGCTGGCGCTGACGTTTGCCGGAAGACAGAGGGAGACCTTGTGCCCGCGACCAGCGGCGATCTGCGCCAGCGCAATGCCGGTGTTACCGCTCGTCGAGTCCAAGATTGCGCGCTGGCCGTTCAACAACCCCCGACGCTCAGCGTCTCGAATCATCCAATAGCCGGCGCGATCTTTGACCGATCCCGCCGGGTTGAGCCACTCACACTTGACGTGAATCGCGGCGTTCGTCAGCCCGATCGGGATTCGCTTCAGTTTGACCAACGGTGTATTGCCCACCGGGACATCGCGGCTCGCGCGCCGGGGACCAGGCGCTGGGCTGCGGTGGACGAGTTGGCGCTGGACCTGATGAAACACGATTCCCAACCTCTCCCTAATGTGGCGGGAAAAGTAGGCTGATCATGGCAACGCGGCGGTGCCTTTGCGGTTTGAATCCGGTAACAGACGTGTGAAACGTCCAGGCTTCAGGGTCGGCAATCTCGACGCTCCCCTCCCATGCATTCAGCGATTCGCGATACTCGATCCAGCAAATAAGACCCAGTTCGAATCGGTCTCTCCCCCGCGCCAGGGGCTTCGAACGCGTGACGATCATGGGTAAGCACGTTCCCGTGGAAGCCGGCGATGCGTTGCTGGATACCGTGGGAGTAGCCAAGCGGTCGGAGACGATCCGCGTCGTTGAACACCACGCGCTGCGCGTCGGCGGTCGTGGCTTCCCGCCTCAGTCCGCCTGGGGCTTCGAGGCGCCTCCAGGTCCGAGGTGATACGTCAAGGCGAACGAAACCGTGCGCGGCGCCGCGGGAGAGACGAACCGCTCGACGGGTTGCAGTCCATCGATGTAGGCGCCGTTTGCGGCGAAGGCGCTGCGGCCGTACGAGGCGATCGTTGCGTAGCGGCGGTCGAAGAGATTCTCGATCGCAAATCGCAGCGACCAGGCCTCGCCGATCGCGTACGTCGCGAACGCGCCCGCGACGGAATAGCCACCGAGAGGCGTGTGCTGATTCGCCTCGTCGCCTCGCAGAAACTGGCTCGATGGCGCGACGAGATGCGCACCGAGCGACAGTGCATTCGAAACGTGATACGTCGCCGCCAGCTTGAGTGTGTGACGCGGGATTCCCGGGAGCCGATCACCGGGAGTGACGTGAATCGTTTCCGGCTGGTACGGGTCGTCCTCGTTCGCGACCGGATTGAACAGGTCCACCGCGGATTCGTACGTGGCGAGCGTCTCGGCGACGTCGACGCGTCCATCGAATCGCTTGCCCTGGAAGCGGACACCCGCTTCGATCCCCTGTCGGCGCGTGCGAGAAACGTTGGCGAAGAAGCCCTGGCTGAGGCCGACGGCCGTGAACAGGATGTCGTTGCTGACGTTCGTCCGATACGCCGCGATGTTCCATGACACCCCGGGGCTGCGTTGCCCGCGGAGTCCGAACTCGACGGTGCGTGAAACGACCGGATCGAGCGGCGGGTCGGAGACGAACCCGACGGGTAGTGCGCACGGCGCAGTCGGATCGGCGCACGTCGACTCCACCGGCGTCGGCACGCGAAATCCTTCGTTGTACGAACCATAGAGCGTGAGCAAACGGTTCGCGGCGTAGGTGAAACCGATCGCGGGATTCAGGCGCGAGAACGACGCTTTGCCGTCCAGATCCGGGTCGTCGCCGGAGCGATCCTTGGTCTCGACCCGAGCGTGGTTGTAACGCGCGGAGGCCGTGATGTGCAGGGACTGTGTCGCCGTGAAGGTGTCTGTCACGAAAAACCCTGCGTATTCGTTGACGCCGTGTAAGCGCGTCACGAGCACCGGCTCGCCGAGCGGGTAGACAGCGCGTGCTCCGTCGAACGCGCCGTCTTGGTCGAGTTGCGCGAATTCCGTTCGGCCGCGATCCCATGTCACGCCGAGGGTTAAGGCATTCCCGCGGCGCGCGTCGCCTGTGGCCCACGCCCACTGCAGCGCCGCTCCGGAGGTTCGCTGCACGGTACGTGATGTATGGAGCACCGCGAGCGCAGTGTCCTTCTCGTCGGCATCGTCGTTGACGTCGCCGTTGGTTGTATCCAGCGTCAGGTCACGCCAGTAGACCGTACCCGACAGAACCGAATGCGGTGAGAGGGCGTGGCCCGCGGACAGGTTGATGAACGACAGCTCAGGCTTCGTGATGTCGGGCGTCGTGTACACCGCCGTCCGACTGCGCGCGAGCATCGGCTCCGGCAACAGACCGTTGCCAAAGAGGTCGTTGCGTGCGCCGGTGAACGAGAGGTCGAAGTCAGTCGTGTCGCTGTGCCAGCCAGCCTTGGCGAAGAGCTGGCGTACGCGTGATGAGGACGCGACACGCCAACCGTCGTCACTCAAGTAACTCCCAGCGACGAATGCGTCCCAGTTCCCGCTTCGTCCTCCGTAGCTGAGGTCGACGTCTCGACGGCCCCATGACCCGGTGGTTACGTCTGCCTCGACCCCTGGATCGTAGCGCCCCGATTTCGTATGGATCGCGAGCGCGCCGCCCAACGTGTTCATGCCGAATACCGGATTCGAGCCGGGAACAACGGTCACGCTCGAGATGGCGCGTTGCGGAATCAGATCCCAAAGGACCGTATCACCGAAAGACTCGTTGACGCGCACACCGTCGAGATAGACAGACAAGCCGATTGGCGAGCCGAGCAACGGTGACGCGGTGAAACCTCGGAAGAGAACGTCGGGCTGGAACGCGTTCGACTGCGACGCGTTGATGACGATGCTCGCGAGGCTCGCGTCGAGCGCGGCTGTGAGATCGCGCGATCCTTGCTGGCGCAGGTCGTCGGCGGTCAGCGACTGCACGTTCGACGGGACGTGGTCGCGAGGGATTCCGATTCCAGGAAGGGGAGCAGGCGCGACCACGTCCACGTTGACCGCCTCGACCACGTTGGCCGGGTCCTCCGCCGCGGAGCTGGGTCCTAGGGGCGACACCACGAGCGCAAGAATCGTGATCCGCAGCACCACGATGACCACCGCTCGTATCGGGAGTGACCGCACAGGAAGTTTCCTCGGCGAGGTCATGGACCTCTCACGATTGATCGCCTACCGCCGAGGGCACGATCTTCACAGCGGTTCGAATCAGCCTGGTGTCAGTCTACGGCGAAGCCGAGATATGTGCGCCGATAGAATCGTTCGGGGCCCAGCGAGGTCGCCGGCGATACGTTTCGAACTCGCAATCTCGTTCGGCGTGGTTCATTGCGCGATCCTTGGAACGCGCATCGATCCGGAGAATCCTCCAGCGCACGCTGCACGAGTGAAGACCGATCTCTACTCAGAGGACTAGGGAGTGGCGCGCAGAACATCTTGCCTTCGCTGCTTGGCCTCACAGGGATGTCGCCATCGCGGCGCCAGCCGATCATTCCGCCGCAGGCAGACGAGTCCAATCGCCCTGCAGCACGAAGCCTGCCCAATAGTACGGCGCAGTCCATGCCGGATTCTGTGCGAGTTGACGTTGTGCTTCACGCAGCGCTGCATCCGGGCTACGACCATCTTTCAAGAGTGCACGGTAGAAAAGCCGCATCAGTTCTGCGGTCGCGGCATCGTCGATCTTCCAAAGTGTCGACACGACCCGCGGGACCCCGGCATACATGAAGCTGCGTGTTAGCCCGACGAGCCCCTCGCCGCGGATCTCGCGACCGAGTGCGGTCTGACAGGCGCTGAGGACCGCCAGGTCTGCAGAGAGCTTGAGATCGTACAGTTCGATCGATCGTAGAAAACCGTCCTTTTCGCGCCCATCCCGATCGAACAACGAGAGCGCGAGTCCCGACAACTCGGGGCGGTCGGTGTGCAACAACCCATGTGTTGCGAAGTGGAGGATTCGGAAGTCCGCGAGTTCGCCACCGATCACTCGAGCCGCGTCGGCATCGAAACCGGTGAACTGTACGACCTGATCACCAGGCACGACGTCGCTGATGGCCCGTGCTTCCTCCCGCGAGAACACCAGCCTGGAGAACCGTGAGCGTGCGGACTCGTCGGTAACCACACCGCCCGGATCGTGCCGCGTGCTCGAGTGCACCCGCGGATCGTCGGCATCGAACACCGGGTCGGCGACGACGGCGATCGTCTTGGTCGGAGCGGTCCGGGCGGCAACATGGCGCCGCAGTTCGGCGATTGCCGACGCGGAGGGAAGCGAGACGATCTCGTGATCTGCAATCAGCAGTGGCGCCGCAACGTCGTTCACTGGCAACGGCAACGCGGCGAACGGAACGAGGCCGAGCCCGTCGGGCGCCACGATGGCGAGTCGTTTCGTCTTCCACGCGTTGGCGAGGCGATCTGACACCGGGCCGAGCAGCATTCGACTCAACTCGGCTGCCTTCTCTTGCAACTCACGATCGTCGCGAGCAGGCAAGGTTTGCGGGCCCGTCGCCTCCGACTGACGCGCGGTAACAGCAGCGTAGAAGGCGCGAGCACGCGGCTCGAGCACGGAACGCGGCGGAAGCTCGAACGCGAGAAGATCGGACCTTGTCACAGCGAACAACCAACTGCGATCGCCTCCCAGTGCGAATTCGAGCAGCAGCGTATCGTCGTCCAACACCTCTTTGCGCACGGCGTCGATGGTCAACGGTTCGGGCTGCGTCAGTACCGCATAGCGCGGACTTGCTGCGCGAATCTCGGCTTCCGCGTCCTTCCACTCGGCGATGGCAGAGTCGAGGTTCTTCGTCAGCAACTCGAGGCGGGCCGGATCGAGCGTTCCCTGCAAGAGCCGGTCGAGTTCCGAAGACTTGTAATTGACGCGCCGCCGCAGGCTGCGTTCGCGTTCCAAGAGCGCCGGGTCGACACCACCGCGCAGGTCGACTCGCGATTCGGCGAGTGTATCGAGCAAACTCCGGGCGCGCGCGCGCTCGGCGGTCTCGAATGCCGTCGCGATGTCACTTTGGTTCGCATCGTCACCATCTCGCAGCAGTATCTCGATCTTCAGCGCGTACATCCGCTGCCGCGACTCGAAGTACGATGCGCGGTGCTCTTGGCGAACAAACTTGCTTCGCAACGATTCGGCAATCTGCAGGGCCTGCTCTGCATCGGCGAGCGCGCCAACACGATCCGCCCGCGCGAGCCTGAATCGCGCTCGCAAGGTCAGCGCTCTGGACTCGAGTTCCGGGGCAGAGCCGAGTGTGCTTACGATCTCGAGCGCCTCGCGACAGCGTGCTTCCGCTCGGCCCAGTGAGCCGGAGCCTCCCTGAATGGTCGCGAGGGTCAGCAGGGCGCTCGCCTGCGCAGACCGCAGGCCAGACTTGGCAGCATGCTCGAGCGCTTCTGAAGCGTACTTCGCCGCCGCTTCACGTCGACCGCCTTCTAGCGCGATCGCCGCCAACTCGGCGATCACACGCGTCTCCTCCATCACGTTGCCCGAGGCGCGCGCCGCCTCGAGCCCCTCGTGCGCGAGGCGCTCCGCCTCGGCCAAATCACCAACGCCCCGAGTCGCGGAAGACAAGCCTCGCAGGGCGGCGGCAATACCGTTGCGTTGCTGCATCTCGCGCGACAGCACGAGTGCACGTCGATAGCTATGGCTCGCACCGTCGTAATCGCCGATCCGAGCGAGCACGTTTCCCAGGCTGTGATGTGCGTTCGCCTCCACCCGTCGGTCGCGTACCGCGACACTTGCGGCGATCGCCTGACGGTCGAGCGTGCTCGCACGGTCGTACTCGCCGAAGTCGTTGTAGATCGCCCCCGCTCGCAGAAGAAGGTTTGCGATCGACGTCCCGTCGCGTCCTGGCACTGCCAGAGCAAGGGCGCGTTCGTAGAGCGTCAGCGCGGTGTCGGCATCCCCCAGTTCCTTGTGAACTAGACCGGTGTCACCCAGCGTTCCGACCTCGCCTTGCCAATCTCTATTCGCAATGAACAGAGGCAATGCGCGCTCGTAGTAGGTGAGCGCCTGCCGACGATCCCCCTGCCATCTCCAGTACCAACCGATTCGTCGCAACGTCTGTGGGAGCGCCGCAGCGTCCCCCGTTTCCTCGTGAATCGCCAAGGCTTCGGTATACGCATCGATCGCCTGCTTGTCGAATGCGTTGTAGGCAGCAAGGCCGACATCGGAGAGTGCTCGACCTTCCTCGCGGCGCGCGCCCACGGCGCGCCAACCGGCGAGTGCGGCAGCCGCGGCCTCGCGCGCGCCTTTCGAGTCCCCGAGTGCGAGCGACTCATCGAGCACGACGCTCCAAGCGAAGGCTGCGCCGTCTTGCGCGCCGAGCGCGACAAACTCGGGCGGAAGCTTGCTGAGTAGGAGCATCGCGGCGCGCCGGCCATCGTCGTCAACGGATCGTTGCCATGCGGCACGCGCATCGCCCAGCCGCGCATACAGCGCGGCCCGTTCGGCATCGCCTTGTCGAGCCGAGCGCGCGGTGTGGAGCACAAGTTCGAATCTGCTCTTACGTGCCTCCTCGATCGCGCGGTTCGTTACACGAACGCGGTATCGGCTGCCTTGCGTGACGATCGCGAGCCGCAGTGCCGCGGCGCCGTCGAATCCATCTTCCGCTTGCGCCGCGATCGTGCCGTCCGTTCGTTCGAGTACAAGTCGAAGGTCGCCGTAAGGCCTCGTCGCGCCGATCTCGACGTACGTTCCAGCGCCGACGTTCAGGTCGAACGTGAGCCCCTCCACGCCGGGTATGTCGAGCTCGAGTCGTCGGCCAGGCTCGAGCAGTGTGATCCCCGCGGAGTGAGCGCGGCTCGAGGTAAGTTCGCGCGACGCGACGAGCGACTCGTCTCCAGAGAGCACAAGCACGAGCGCGAGCGCAAGCACTCCTGGGAAGAGCGGGGTGCGGTGCTCTGCCATAGAGCTGTGACTCGCCGCCATCGAGCTAACGTGAGCGCACGCCGGCCAAACCGTCGCGGACACGAAATGAAAACCGCTGGGCCGGCGTCCGTGTTGAGGCGTCCTCCGGCGCAAGCAACAGAACGTAGTCATCGACGGGTAGGGACTCGAGCGGGATTCGCACGCGAACCAACCGCCCAACGCCGTCGCGCTCCGGAAGGCCGGCACGGCCTGTCCAAGTGATCGCGTCTTCGACCGTCCGCACCGTGACCGCATACGGTCCGTCCGGTGTCGCGGTGGCCAGTTCGAGCACGAGTTCGACATCCGCCGGTTCGTTACCGCGCTCCACCGTCGGGATGCCGCCGCCGGATCGCAATGAAAGCGCGGGGAGCGCCAGCGCAATCACGGAGCGCCTTGGCTCCTGACCTTCATCGCGTGGCTGACCTTGCGGCGAGTCGAACGGAACGGTGCCGGCATCCGGTCTTGTCGATGTTGCGATCGAGGTGTTGGTATCGACCGTCGCTGAGAACCGACGGATCGCCGCACCGATCGACACCACGCCGATGAGGATGGCGGCTGCCAGAGCGGCCTGTACCTGTCGCGAACGTGGCCAACGCAACGGCCGAGCCGCCCGCGTCACGATGCCGCGTCGATCGCGGGTCCGGTGTTGCAGTTCACGGGCGACCGCGAGTCGTGTGCGATGCACTGGGATCGAGAGGTAGTGGCGTTCCATTCTCTCCCGGTCGGCCGGCTGGAGCCGATCGTCGAGATAGTCGTCGATCAGCGAATCCTCGAACGCCACAAGCTCCGCGAGCGCTTCGTCATCACCGAAATAGCGGGCCTCCAGTGTTTCGCGCTCGTCTTCAGCAAGGTCCCCCAGCAGGTACTTGCGAGCCGTCTGGACATCGAGCGTCATGATCGTGAGTCCTCCATCCACAGTGACGGAATCCTCGAAAACGTTTCGCGCGCCCCGGCATTCATGCGATCAGCTCTCCCGGGTCGGCCGCTGCGCCGCGGCCTTCAGTTGAGTGCGGACGCACTCTTCGAGCCGGTCGCGCAGGCGCTGCACACGGCTGCGCAAGGCGTTCTCGCCCAGACCGTGCGCCGTTGCCAGCGCTCGTCGCGCCTCGATCTTGTTCCGGCCAGTCGACCCCGCGTAGTAGTCGAGAACCAGAGATCGGGCCGACTCAGTGAGTGTCGCCAGGCAATGATCGAGGTAGGTCGCCATTGCCGATTCCGACTCGATAGTCGGGTCCGAGTCGGGCGCGGCAGCAACCTGCATCGCGCCGGAATCGGTGAGCGGCTCGAAGCGCCGGGCGCGCCAAGACTCGCGCAAGACCATGCGAGCGATCCCCAGCGCGAAGTCCGAAACATCTTGGACCGCATGCCCTTCGGCGAGCCGACGGGCCACCCGATCCAAGGTCTCATCCGCGGCGTCGTCGGGTGCGCCGACGCCTCGCCAGCCGAAGAACCGCACGAGGGTTCGCCGCAGTTGTTCGAACGCGGCCTCGCCTCGTTGTGGGTCGGAGTCGAGCCGTGCGAGCAGTGTCTCGTAGCCTAGGACCATTGGGCGCGACGTCGCAGCCGGCCCAGGTCGACGATCCTTGCCAGCGTTCAAGACCGTAGCCCAAGGCGGGTCATCGACCGCACGGCGCGAATTAGTACCGCGACGATCTCGAATTGACAATCGGCCTACCCCTGCGTCTGGCCTGGACTTCCAAGGGGTCAAAAAAATCTGCGACACGAAACCGGGACTCGCGACACCTCGGGTTGGAGGTAGCTGGGAACCACGGATCGCTAACGCAGGCCCGACCTGCCACGAGGAGAGGAATCATGAAGGAAACGCTCAAACTGCTCGGTATCACGGCGGCACTCGCCGTCGTCGCAGCGGGAGTCCCCGCCGAAGCGAAGATCGCTCGGAACGGCGCTGCGACCAACCGCGCCTCGATCAACAAGCTGGCCGTGAACAAGCAGGCGTTCAACAAACGGGCAACCAACCGCGCCTCGCTCAACAAACTTGCCGTGAACAAGCGGGTGTTCAACAAACGGGCAACCAACCGCGCCTCGCTCAACAAACTTGCCGGGAACAAGCGGGTGTTCAACAAGCTGGCAACCAACTCTCAGTTGACAAATCAGCACCTCGCCACCGCTGAGATGATCCGGCCGGCCGGAGATGGTTCGGTAACCGGGATCGTGATGATTCGGCTCGCCGACGGGACACAACTCTTGCAGTAGTCTCACACCGCGGCGGGGCATCGCATCGCGCGACAAGCCCCGCCGCCCCTCTTTGGTAATCCTCCCGACGATCGAGGTAACGAGTCATGTCTCGCCCGATGCACCCGCGGCTCCTTCGCGGCGCCTACCTCGTGATGCTCACGTTCGCAGCGGTTTCTGCATACGCAGGAAGCACGGAGCCGCAGCAGCCGGCATCACAACACCCCGCACCACAACTCCCGGAGTCACGAAAGAGTGGCGGCGACGACGCTCGCATCGCGAGCATCTCGGTCGTGGGAACAGCCTTTCAGGTGACGTTGGCGAGCGGCCGCGTGCTCTCGAACCAAGAACTGACAGGCGCGACACTGACCCTCGTCGTGCCAGGAGGCAGCACACCCGAGGAGGTCAGAATCGACGCGGTAGTGAATGATCCGCTCGACCCGACGGGTGAGACGTTGATCTACAAGATGCGCGCGCTCGATCCGGAGAGCGGTGAGTGGGTCGAGATGTGCAATCCCGATGCGGCCGGTGAGCGTTGGGCTTTCCCGATGCGTGGCCAATGGGACAGCGAGGGGTACGTGTTGTCGGACGCTGGTTTCACGCTCACCTGCGGTGACGGTTCGATGGGAAAGTGCGTGCGCTGGGGCTACAAGCCGTGGAAGACGCTCCCCGACGGCAGAAGCCTGGCCGACTACCATCAGGCGTGCGTCCGGATGGTGAACGCCAACTACTGCGGCGATCGCCGCACGACCCGCGATGGAATGTTGATCGACTACTGGGACGACCTCGGCATCGCCCAACCCGATCCCGACACGCTTCACCAGGGGCTTGCCTTCGAGGCGGCGTGGGGACCCAACGGCGCGATCTGCGTCGCACACACCCGAGTTCCAGAACACGAGACGCTCGATGGGTTGAGTCGCGATTGCCCTCGCTTGGCGGGGCGACTTGGTCCCGAGGTCTGCACTCCCTCGACACTGGAGCGTTGGAAAGAACACGCGCTGTTGTTCAATCGATCGCGGTAGACCGCGCGAGTGACGAGCCGCGACGCGCCTGCCGCTTCCGTGCAAGCGGATCGTCGACGCATGACGAGATTCACGGTCACGGCGCTAGCGTTCGGTCGCACGGGAGTGCGGGGCGGCCAGTGGGCGACGCATCGATCCGATCTAGGAGCCAGCGACCCGCCTCGTTCACCGCCGCAGCAAAAGCATCGTGGTTGCGGCCAACACCGCTGCAATCGGCAGCGTCGCCAACCACGCCAACGCGATCGTGCGGATCGTACCGAGCCGGCCGGTCCTTGTAGCGGCTCCGATCCCGAACAGAGAGCCGCACGACACATGCGTCGTCGATACCGGCCAGGCAAAGACCGAGGCACCGATCACCAGTGAGGCGGTGACGAAACTGCTGAGCGTCGCAGACACGCCGTCCAGTGAGGTGATGTCGAAGGACACACGCTGCGCAATCTTGCGACTGAACAGCGCACCGCCGAGCGCCATCGCCAAGGCAACCAGCGTCAAGCTCCAGCCGCTGCGCATTGCGGGTGCCAACGCCATCAGCCCGAAGATCTTCGGGGCGTCGTTCAAGCCACGGGCAAATCCAACAGCGCCTGCGGCGAGCAGGTGGGCACCATCGAGCAACGAGGCGACGCGAACGCTCCCCACCTGACTCAGCCCCGCGTCATCGCACTTCTCTGCGTCATCGATGACGAGCCCTGCATCGCGCGAGAGTGCCGGCGCTTGGTTGGCGCTGGCGACAACGGGCTCGACACAAAGACACGACTCCAATTGATAGAGCGCTGCCGCTGGCCAGCGTTGCAGCAATTTCTGGAGCCCCCCCGCGAGCATCGCGGCCACAACCGGACTCAACAACAGTGGAAGTAGGTAGCTCTTGCCGAGCGCACTCAAATTCAGTCCGTTGACTCCAGCCTCGACCAACCCCGCTCCGATCAGCCCACCAAGCAGGCCATGTGTGGTCGAGATCGGGAGGCCCCACCAGACAGCGAGGCCGACAGTAGTCAAGGCTCCAATCGCCACCGCGAGCGCAAACGATGGGTCGGCAACCACTGCATCGGGCACCAGTCCCTTACCGCCGAATCGCGTGGCGAGCAGGCTGGCCAGAGTGAGTGAGCCGAGAGCCCCGGCGAGCGTCGAGATCACGCCCCACCACAACGCCCCGCGGTAGCCACAGCCCCGCTGCCCCACAGCGTCACCCAACCCCTTTGAACGTGTCGTTAGCTCCGTTGACGATGGCCAGCAAGACGACCGCCACAATCAATCCAAGTCCCGACGATGTCATCGGCGATCCTCTGGGTGGCCAGGCACACGATGCTCCGGTTGGATGCAACAACTTGGGTGGAGTTACGGCCGCAGCGAAATGTTGGATTGGATGGGCCGTAATACTTTTCGACGTCGACGGCCGACACTCTTCAAAGTGTCGGCTCTCTGTCGCCCCTAGGGACGGCCTTCGCGAACCGCTCCGCGAAGTGCTCCGGCGCCACCGCCAGATTTACGTCCAACTCGAAGTCGGGTACTTCGCGGGGAGACAGCTTGACCAACATCTCGCTGACTTCGCGCTTGGAAAGCCCCAGTTGCTCGAGGCGTTTGGCGTCGAGTGCGCCGGCTTGCCCGGTGAGACCGGCCTCGCTGGCGGTGACCAATTGCCGCAATGCGTCGAGTTCCATTCGGCTGATGCGATCGCCGCAGACGTCGTAGTCGATCCATGCTTCGTAGCTCAGCGGGGCGACCTTCTTCAGCATCCCGGCCATCACGCGCCCGAACTCTTGAATCTCCCACTGTGCGTGCGCATCGACTCGCAGCGTCAGGAAGTGCAGCAGATTGTGCAGGTCGATCTTCCAGTACCACTGCGTGTAGGTCGATAGCGGCAAGTCGATGCGTGCCAACTCACGCGCGATCTCCTGGCCGGTCATCCACTCGTACGCCTCCGATGCGTCGCGTCGCAAAGACTCCCAGCGACCGATCGCCTCGGTGTACATCGTGGTATCGACCGGCGTGCCGGATCGCCCTTGGTTGTTCTTGCGACTTTGCGTCTGCAACTGCTCGGCGGACGGTGTGTAGAACAGCAGCGGCATCAAGCTGTAGCGGCCCGAGTATTCATTCACATTGGCGGTGCGATGCCGAATCCATTGCCGCGCGATGAACATCGGCATGCAGCAGTGAAACTTCAACTCCACCATTTCGCTGGGAGTGGTGTGCTTGTGACGCCGCAAGTAGCGAATCAGCCCGCGTGTGAGGCTTTGTTGCCGTGTGCCGAAGCCGTAACTCACGCGCGCCGCGCGCTCTATGCAGGCGTCGGTCCCCATGTAATCGACCAGCGAGACGAAGCCGTGATCGAGCACCGGAAAATATTTGCCGATCAACTCTTCGGCGCCCGGCGAGACCGGCCGGCGCGTGGGCGTGTGAGGGGTGTCGTTCATCGGGCGCAGACGATATCAGGTGCCTGCCGTGGAGGCGATGACCGACACGCCGGCGGTTCGTGGCGTTTCTGGATCTTTGTGGCGAGAGACGGCGAATCGGCCGGAGTCCACTGCTATCCTCGACCATCGAGCCGCCGATGAAACGAATCCTTTCCCTACTGCTAGTTGCTGTCGTCACGGCCTGCGGCCCCGCGCCGCGCAAACCGGCCGCCCCCGTCGAGGTCTTCACCCGGCATTGGCACGAGGCGATCTATCGCGAAGATGTGCCGGAGCAGGCCGAGGTCGGGGCCGAAGTCCAGCTCTTCGCGACGCCCGGCGAGTACGAGCCGGCAAGCATTGGTGTGCGGGCCGAGGTGTCGCTGTCGAAGGCGCGTTGGAGCGTGTCACCGCTGCGAGGGCCCGGCGACCTTGTCATACAGCCCGACCGTTTCGACTGGCGCTTCACCGAGTACATCGATCCCGCGCAATACGATCCCTTCCGCCGCTGGATCCGCTCGAAAGAACATCCGTTGCAACCAGGCTTCCTGCAGCCGGCCAAGCCGATCGAGATCGCCGCCGGCAACGCACAACAGTTCTGGTTGACGGTGCATGTTCCCGACGACGCGGCCGCGGGCACGTATCGCGGCACCCTGACATTCGAGGCCGATGGTACGACGCCGCAAACGCTGCCGATTTCGCTGCATGTCTATGGATTCAAGTTGCAGGAGGTGCGCGCCAGCATGTTTGCCGCCGGCGACAACTGGCCGCTGCTGGAATCGACCTTCGCCGATGACCGTGCGCACGGGATGAACACGGTGCTGGTCAATCCGGGTCACCTGAAGGTGGCAGGTGTTTATCGAGATGGGCAGTTCACGTTTCCGGGGCTGAGCGAGAAGGTTGCCGAGGTCGTGAAGCTGGCGCGAAGCCAAGGCCTGGGTCTGGATCACGAGATCGGCATCACGATGCATCACCACTTGGCGCGTTCGGCGGTCGCGGCGTTGGATGCCGCGGGGATCAAAAACCCTGAGGTCGAAGGCGGATTCGACGATCGCGAGGACTACTCGATTTTCTACGAGAAGGAACAAGGCGTAGAACTTAACGAGCGATTCCGCGGTACGTACTACCCCGCCCCAACGCCGTATCTCCCGCCCACGACCGAGTACGGCAAGCTCTTGTATCGCGGTTGGATCGCGGCATTCCGGCAGTTGGATTCCGATGCGCGCGTCAACGGCTGGCCAAAACTCTGGTATTGGTTGACCGACGAGCCGCATGTCAATCGCGGGCGACTGCGCTCGGCCTTGACGATGTGCTTGGCGGCGCAGGATGCCGGCGCAACATCGCTGATCACGTGCAACGAGCCGACCGTTTCCGAACCTGATCCAGAGAAACTCTGGTACCGAGCGATCGGTGACGAGCCGGATCTCCGCTTGGCGCCGTTTCTGAAGAGTCGTTGCTACTACAACGCCTACCTCAGTGAAGAAACACTCGAGCGCACGCGCGCCGCCGGTGGTGTTTATGGAGCGTACGTCAACATCTACGGCAATCAGCCGGCGAGTGTGAGGTTTCAAACGGGGATGTTGGCGTATCGACTGACACTCGACTTGATCATGATGTGGTCGTACCCCTCGGTCGGTACCGATCCGGAGAAAGGTCCGCGCGCGTATCTGCGCGACTGGGAAGCGGTCCGCGAAGGAATCGACGACTTGAAGTACTTCGAAGCGCTGCAACGCGCGGCGCAGGACGAGCGCGCACCTTTGGACAAACGGATCGACGCCAAGACGTTGCTGGATGAGTTGAGGCGGGACATTCCCACCAACGTGCGCGCGGTCGGATTTGTCGACAGCTTCACCGGCGAGTGGGTGCGCGGCAAGGAAACGTGGAAGGCCGACCGCTTCGAGTCGACTCGCCGGCGGGTGGCGCAGGCGATCGAGGGGTTGCTGGGGCGCTGAGTGCTCAGCGCCCCGCTTGCAGTGCAGCAATTCGCAAGTCGAGATCGGGATGCGTGGAGAACAGCTTGAGCCAACTCTTGCCGCCGGCAATCTTGTAGGCGGCAAGTGCGGGGGTCGAGGGGTCGACCATCTCGTGTTGGCGTTTGAGCTGTTGCAGCGCGCCGATCATGGAATCGCGACCTGCCAACGCGGCACCGCCGGCGTCGGCACGAAACTCGCGCTGGCGCGAGTACCACGCGGTAATCATCGAACCCAGAATTCCGAACACGATCTCGAAGCCGATCATCACGACGAAACTCACCACCCCCGCAATGCGGCTGTCGAGCGCTTGCCTCACCAGGAACGCCGCGATTCGCGCGAAGAACATCACGAACGCGTTGATCACGCCTTGCAGCAGCGTCATGGTGACCATGTCGCCGTTGGCGATGTGCGCCATTTCGTGGCCCAACACCCCTTCCACGCCGCGACGGTCGACGTTGCGCAACAGCCCGGTCGAAACCGCGACCAGCGATCGCTTCTTGCTCGGGCCGGTGGCGAAGGCGTTGACCTCGGGCGAGTCGTACACCGCCACTTCGGGCATCGGTAGGTTTGATTGCTGCGCCATGCGGGCAACGGTGTTGTAGACCCAGTCGAGGTCGGCGTTGCCGGTGCGGCCGTCGATGACCGTGGCGCCGACAGCGCGTTTAGCAACCCAACGCGACATCGCCAGCGAAATGAACGAACCGCCCATGCCCCAAATGAAGCAGAAGATCATCAACGGCACGAGCTGCAGTTGACCTTGCGGCGAAATGTACCCGCTGTAACCCAACAGCGAGAAGACGATCGAGAGCGTAATGATCACAACTATGTTGGTGGCCAAGAACAACAGGATTCGCTTACCCATGGTTCACCTCACGAAGGTTTGTTACCGGCAAAGTTTGGGACCGGTCCTTGCATCGATCAAATAGATTGTTTCAGGAGCCATTGATAGAGGGTTTCTTCGGCATAGGCGGCATCCCAGGAGTTGTGGCCGAGCCCTGGGTACTCGGTGTACCGAACGTTGCCGCCGGCGTCGCGCAGCGCCTGCGCGAGTTGTCGCGACTCGCTAACCGGTATCGCTTTGTCGGCATCGCCGTGAAACAGCCAGATCGGCGTTTGGCCGAGCCGCTTGGCGACATCGGCGTAGGCGTTGACGGCGTTGCGCGCGCGTTCGGCGGGGTCGATCCAGGGAGGCAATACGCCGCCACAGATCGGCACCACCGCGGCGAACTTTCCGGGCGACCCGGCCGCGAGTTGGATCGCTCCGTAGCCGCCCATCGAGATCCCGGTCAGGTACAGCCGTTTGCGGTCGCCGTGAAACTCCAGGATCGCAGCCTCGAGTGCCGCGCTCGCCATCGCGAGCATCTGCGGGTCGGGCCAGAAGCTCGACTTGGGACATTGCGGGAAGACGACGACAGCAGGCCAGGGATGTGTGCGCAAACGAGGGCCAAGTCCAACACGCGCGGGGGCCTTGCCCCGGCTGCCGCGCTCACCCGCGCCGTGCAGGAACAGCACCGTTGGCCACGCGCGATCCTTGGTCCAGCCCTCCGGGATCGCAACCATGTACCGATACAAGACCCCGTCAACGGTCACTGTCCGACGCTCGAAACGCATTGCTTCCTCGGCGTGCGCCGATGGAAAGATAGGCGCCAACAATGCCAGCGCGGCCACCGCGATCGGCGTAAGAATCCTGGTGACTCTCGTGGGAGGCGTTGAATGCGTCGCGGTGGTGCTGCTCAACCAATTCATGCTCTTCCTTCGCTTCGGTCTGTGGCGATGCTTCTCGGTGCTGGCGTCGCGGGCCTGTTGTTGGCGCCGCCTGCGATGGCCCAGACCGTTTCGGGCAATATCTTCCACGATCGCAATGCGAATGGCATCCGTGATGCGGGCGAGGAATCACTCGACGCCGTGCAGGTGCGTTTGCTGGGTCAGCGCGACGCCGGTGGTACGTTCGACCAATCGATTACCACCAGCGTCTCCGGGGGATTCAGTTTCAATCCGGGCAACGGCTGCTACGTATTCGATGTGGTCGACCCTTCCGGCTGGCGCCGCACGTTGGGTCGCACCGACGAGTTCGCGCCGGGAAGCAGCGGCTACACAGCGCCGGTGGGCGTGCGCCGCTGGGGCGGCACGAACGTACTGCAACAAAACCTCACGGCCGGCCGTGTGCGATTCACGGCGCTCGGCGACTCGATCGCGGTCAACTTCAACACCTGCTTCGATACTGGCTTTTTCTTCTACGAACTGGCGGTGCGCGACCGATTGCGTTGCGTGGCGCCGACGGCGCAGATCGACCTGGATCAATCGGCGATCTCCGGCGAGCATAGCGACGATCTGCTGGTCGACGATGCAGATGGCAACAACGTGTATCGCACCATCGAACGTCAGCCGAACTTGGTGACGATTTCGATGATCGGCAATGACTTGTTGAACAACGATCCTGCCGACAACGCGTCGCAAGCCGAGAAGAACGCCGCCGCCGCCGAATTGATCGACTCGCGACAGAACTTGCAAGAGGCGTTGAGTGCGCTGACGTCGGAGATTCCCGCCGCCGATATCGAGATCAATACGCTCTACGACAACTTGGCCAACAACTGCAGCACGAGGATCTTTCGGCGGGAGTGGACGCCAATCTTGCAGCGGGTACTGCGCGACCTTGCGTGGGGCCAAACGCGGCGTGCGACCAACGCCGACGTTTATCCCGAGTTCGCACATGAGGACCTGAATCGCGGCTGCACTGGGTTTCGAAACCAGATCTGCACGTTTGTCGGCGACGGCATCCACCCCAAGAAGAGCGGCTACGACGTAATCCGCGAGAAGCTGTGGGAGTCGCTCGATGGCGTCAACTTGGGCAGCAAGGATCCTCTTGGGGCAACCTCGCAAACGATCGATCAAGGATTCCTGCAGCGCGTGCTGCGGTTGTATCCGTCGCGGTTCGAGACGCGTGGCGGCGCCACGGTGGTCGACGCCGCGGCAGCACTGTCGGCCGGCGATGGCGGCGCTGGGGCGTCGATTGCGTTGGGGTTGGGGGCCGAGGAGTTTCGTCTTTCGGGATTTCCTGATTGGTACGACGAGGTCACGCCGGTGAAGGTGATCGCCGGTGTGCGGTATCGCACTACGGGCACGGTGAGCGACGATTTCTATCGCGTCGAGGCTTCGGTCGACGATACGTTCCGCCCGCCGTCGGGACACAACTACACCGCGACCGACTGGATCTACTTCACGCCAATCGTCGGTGGCGGCGGACCGAACGCCCCTGTCGAAGATCCCGACTATCCGAGTACGAGATTGCTAGCGTTGCCGAACGTCGCCAACTATCGCGAGGTCTCCGCCACGGTCATGAAGAATCCGACGCGTGCGTCGGGCGCCGCGCAGTACACCTGGCCGCCCGTGTCGCGCGCCGAGTTGGGGACCGCAACGGTACGCGTCGCTGCTGCGGCGGTGGCGAATACGCCCGGCGACAACTATCGCGTGGTGGTCGACTACGTCTATCTCGACGTGTACGGCACGACCAAGCCGCGCCCCGCCGAGGTGCTCGGATTGCGCGTGACCAAGGGTGCTGACGGCGCGTTGGTGCTCGACTTCGATCAACTCACCAGCAGCGAGCTGTACAACGTTTACTTCGGAACACTCAGCGCGCTGCAAACCGGCAGCTACGATCACGGCAACGACACGCGCTGTAACGTCCCGACCAGCGTCTCCGCGCCCGGCCGCCTCAGCACAACCGTCGCCACCGCTGCCGTCCCCGCCGCTTCCTCGTATCTACTGGTCACCGGCCGCGTCGACGGCGTCGAAAGCCCCTCCGGCTTCACCTCCGCCTCCCAAGAAATCGATCGCAGCCAAAACCGCTGCCCCTAACCACCCAATTCGGTGACGGCATCAATTCGGTGACGACATTAATTCGGGGACGGCATACCTATTTCGAAGTTCGGAAATTAATTCGGGGACGGCATACCTATTTCCGAACTTGGAAATAGGTATGCCGTCCCCGAATTAATGCCGCGAATCAGACCCAGCTCTTGGTGCGGAAGTACAGCCACATGCCGATGCCGACGACAGCCATCAGGGCGAGGGCCAGGGGGTAGCCCCAGGGGTGTTCGAGCTCGGGCATCCACTTGAAATTCATGCCGTAGATGCTGGCCACGAAGGTCATCGGCATGAAGATCGTGGCGATCACGGTGAGGACCTTCATCACCTCGTTGAGCTTGTTGTTCAAGCTCGACAGATACAGGTCGTGAATCCCCGACAGCAAGTCGCGATTCGATTCCACCATTTCGACCACCGACACGGTGTGGTCGTAGATGTCGCGGAAGAACACGCGCGTGGCGGGTGTGATCAACGGAGAGTCGCCGCGCTCCAACGATCCGAGCACCTCGCGCAACGGCCACACCGAGCGGCGCGCCGCCAGCATCGCACGCTTGAGGTGGTAGATCTCCTCCAACGTTTCGCGCGCCGGGTTGGTCAGCACCACCTCTTCCAAGGCTTCGATCCGTTGCGACGGCCGGTCGGCAACCAAGAAGTAGTGATCGACGATCACATCCATGATGCGATACGCCAGGTAGTCGACCCCTTCCTTGCGCACGCGCCCCTTGCCGGTGTGAATCGCGTCGACGACCCCCTTGAACAGGTCGGACTGCACCTCCTGGAACGAGAGCAGGAAGTTCTTTCCAACCACCAAGCTGATCTGCCGCACCGCGATGTCGCCGTTGACAGGATCTTGATCCAAGGCGTCGAGCACAATGAACAGGTAATCGCCGAAGTCTTCCAGCTTCGGCCGCTGCGCGACGTTGAGAATGTCCTCGTGTGTCAGCGCATGTAGCCCGAATACATCGCACATCTGCTGGATCACCACCGAGTCTTGCAGTCCTTCGACGCTGACCCACGTGGGCGAGTGCGTGGTGCGAAAGCGGGTGCACGCTTGCGCGCTGTCGGGGGTCAGCGTTTCCAGCCGGTCTTGGTCGTAGTCGAACGCGGTGATGCGAACCGGCACCGACGGCGCATCACCCGTATAAACCGCTGTTCCGGGCGGTAGGCCCGCCTTGGTCGCGCGACGACGTCCCTTGCGCGGGCCTCTCGCCTTTTTCATCGATCGCTCGCTGACTTGTTATTTGGACGGCGCGAAACGCTTGGCGACCACATCCCAATCGACCACCTGCCACCAGTGCTCCAAGTACTCGGCACGCCGATTCTGATACTTCAGGTAATACGCGTGCTCCCACACATCGTTGCCCAACAGCGGCAGGTGACCATCGGTCAGCGGGCTGTCTTGATTCGCTGTCGACACCACGTCCAGCTTGCCGTCCTTGGTCTTCACCAACCACGCCCAGCCGCTGCCGAAACGCTTCATGCCGGCGTCTTGAAACTTGGTCTTGAATGCCGCCACGCTGCCGAACGAGGCGTTGATCGCCTCGGCCAACGGCCCGGTTGGATCGCCACCCTTTCCGGGGCCCATGCTCAGCCAAAACAGCGAGTGGTTGTAGTGGCCACCGCCTTGGTTGCGAACAGCGCTGCGAATCGCTTCGGGTACTTCGCTCAATCGTTTGACCAGATCTTCGATCGACCACGTGGCCAGTTGCGGCGCACCTTCCAGCGCCTTGTTGAGGTTGTCGACATACGCCTGGTGATGCTTGCCATGATGGATCTGCATCGTCTGCGTATCGATCACTGGCTCGAGAGCCTCGTGTTTGTAAGGCAACTCAGGGAGCTTGAATGGCATTCTGTGTTCCTCCGGGGAGTGACGCGCTAAAGAACCAGATCGTTCAGTGTAGATAGGCTGCCAGGTCGTCGAGGTACGGCTCGAGCTGCGGCATGGCGACCATGTTATGCGTGCCTCGTTTGGGAGAATAGCCGTCAGGGTACCGAGCGTGCATCACCCGTGCCTCGATCAGCTCTCGCGATGAGCCTTTGACCTCAGGCCCCAAAACACCCGGAAATGCCGGATTGGGGCTATGACACGCGGTGCAGTTGGATTGATAGATGCGGGCGCCCACGGCAGGGTTTCCCTTCATCCCCGGAACCGGGGGCGGCGCTTCCATCGCTGCCTGCGTTGCCGGATCGCTATCGCAGGCCGCCGCGGCGAGCGCCAAGAACATGGTCGCCAGCAATCGGGCCAGGCTCAATCGACGGAAGCGGGTCACGACGGTTCTCCAGGCCCGCATTATCGACTGCGATCCGAAAGTCCGCCGCTCCTCTCGCGTCGGATCGTCCGGGGCCGCGTGGTAGAGTCCGATCGTTCCGTCGAGTCGCCACGACTCGCACGCGCCGTCGATCGACGGTCAGGAGGATCCGATGGATCTCGCACTCTTCTCCGGCGCCGGATACGAGATGATCCTGCGCTGGATTCACTACATGTCGGGCGTCGCTTGGATTGGATTGCTCTACTACTTCAACTTCGTGCAGGTACCGTTTTTCGCCGAGGCCGATGCTGCCGTGCGCAGCGGCGCCATCATCAAACTCGTGCCGCGTGCGTTGTGGTGGTTTCGCTGGGCTGCGATGTTCACCTTCCTCAGCGGTTTCTTGATCTTGATGCGCTACGCGATGGACCCTGCGGCCAAGGGTGGCCCCGCGTGGTTCGGCACGATTCAAGGCGCGGCGATTTCGATCGGTGCTTTGCTCGGTACGTTGATGTTCCTCAACGTCTGGTTCGTGATCTGGCCCAACCAGAAGATCGTGATTGCCAGCACCACGGCGGTCGCGGGCGGCGGTCAAGCCGATCCACGCGCCGCCAACGCTGCCGCACGTGGTTTCGTCGCATCGCGCACCAACGCAATGTTCTCGCTGCCGATGTTGTTCTTCATGGCCGCCACCAGTCACCTGCCGATGACGATGGCCGAAGGGAAGAAGATCGGCATGCCGATGGGAATCATTACGCTTGTCATCCTGGCGCTGGAAGTCAACGTGTTGATCGGCAAGAAGGGGCAGGGATTCAACAAGCTACTGGAAAAGGTGCCGGGAGTGATTCACCTTGGCCTGTTGCTCGCATTGATTTTCTACTTCGTGCTCGACGGATTGCTCTAGTCCCAACACGACGATGACGGGTGGCTGCGTCTACCGCATTTCCATACGACGCGCGACCGACGCACCACCCATCACACCGCCCACCAGCAGCACCATCCGGCCCAGAAACGCGATCCAGCCGTACAGGTCGGTCGGGGGTCGCACCACCAACGTCGTCAACAACACCATTCCGAGCACAACACACAAACCGGCGCCGTGAATGCGATGCGGATGCCCGCCCATACGCCCGGTCAGCATTCCTGCCGTGAAGCCCGCCGGCAGTGTGACGAACGTGGCCAGAGCCAACATCGCCCAGGTCTCCGTCGGCGCCGCCCCTGGCTGCGATGTTGCGGGTGCCTGGGGCAACTCAGAAAACCACCAGTCTTTCGGCGTGAGCTGAACCACCATGAAATGCAACGAGAACGCCAGCGCCATGAAGATCAAGGAGCCCAAAAGCACCGAAACCACGCTGCGGAATGCGCTCACGGTTGACGCGGCAGTCGATCGAGCCACGCCGCCAGCGGCTGTGCCGCTCGATCACGCGCCGACAACAGCGGCTCGCCACCCGGCCACACGATGCCGATCTCGGGATCGTTCCAAGCGATCGAGATTTCGTCTTCTGGAAAATAGAACTCGGTGCAGGAGTACTCGACTTGGGCTCGCTCGCTGATCACGGCAAAACCATGCGCGTACCCGGGCGGCACGTAGAGCTGTCGAAAGTTCTCGGCCGTCAGCTCCACACCAAACCAGCGCTTGAAGGTGGGAGACCCTGGCCGGATGTCGACCGCCACGTCGAAGATCGCGCCCTCGACGCAGCGCAGCAGTTTGCCTTGCGGCCGGGTCAACTGCGCGTGCAATCCGCGCAGCGTGCCGCGTTGTGAGAGCGAGTGATTGGTCTGCACGAAGGCGGCGTCGATTCCGCCTGCCTGATACTTGCGCAGGTTCCACGTTTCCAAGAAAAAGCCGCGCGCGTCGCGAAACAGATCGGGCTCGATCACGATCACGCCGGGTAACAGGGTGGGCAGAAAGTTCATCCGCGAATGCTAGCCGCTTCGCCGCCTCTATGCCGAGCGCAACAGTCGCAGAATTTCGCGCGGCCGCGGCGGCTTCCCGGTCATCAGGATTCCAACCCGGAAGATCTTGGCGGCAGCCCACAACGCGGTCACGACCGCAGCCAGCATCAGCGCGGTGGTGAGCAGGTATTCCCACCAGGCCGGAGGTCCGGCCGCTCGATTCATCATTACGAAAGGAGTGAACGGCGGGATGTACGACAGGACCTTGGCCAGGAAACCGTTGGGGTCCTTCCCTACCGGCACCAGCGTCAGCAGTGGAATCAACAGCATCACGACGATTGGGCCCATCATGTTCTGCGCGTCCTGCAACGAACTCGACATCGATCCAATCGCCAGCAGGATCGCGGCATAGAGCAGATAGCCCAGCACGAAATAGACCAGGAACGAAATGAGGTACAACGGCTCGCGCAGGATCAGCGTGAAGTCGGTGGTCGACAACGCGGAGAAGATGGTGGGCAGCACGAGGAACGCTGCGAAGTAGAAAGTAGCCCAGCCCGCCACCATCGTGAGCCCGGTCGAGGCGATACCGAGCACTTTGCCCAACATCAAATCCATCGGCGAGGCGGAGCTCAGCAGCACCTCGATCAGCTTGTTCTGTTTTTCTTCCACGATGCCGGTCATCAGCATACTCGCCGTGCTGAACACCGAGATCCACAGCAGGTAGGCAAACCCTAGCGGCGCCCACTGCTTGATGGTGTCGATCGCTGAAACCTCCTTCTCCTCTCCCGAGGCATCCACTCGCTTGGTTTCGAACGTGACCGGTTTGTCGATACGTGCTCGTTGGTCGGCGGCCACCCCTTCGGCCACGTAGCGGCGATCGCGAATTTCGTCGGCCGCCAGGCGCGAGAACCAGTTGCGCAGGTCGTCGTCGGTCAGGTTGTTGGAGACATATTTGTTTCCATCACTGCTGTGCAGTGGATCGGCGCCCACCATCAAGTACGCAAACAGCGTGTCGGCTCCTTTGTCCAGCTCGGCACGAAGCCCGGCTTCGTCGTCGGTGCCGGCGGGGGCCGCGATACGTACGAAGTTCTCGCGGCTGATCTCGGCCTTGAGTGCGCGTGCGGCGGTGACGCTGACGCTATCCCACCACTGGCGATAGCGCGTGTCGTTAGCAACCGTGGTGGCGAGCAACTCGATGGCCGCGTCGTCAGCGGTTTTGACCTCGTCCTTGCGGTCCAGCAGCACTTCCGGCCATTCCGCAATCGGCGTCGCCGACTTGCCAGCGATCTCCTTGAGCCGTCTCAGCAGCTTGCCGGCGTCCTCGCGCGCCGCTCGAGATTCGACCGCCGGCAGCAGCCAACCCGACCGATCGATCACCGTGTAGATGCGCGCGCTGCGCGCCCCCGACAACAAGATCGGCACCACGATCATCGCGATCAAAATCACCGGATTGAGAATCACGCCGATCCAGAACCCTTTCGTACGGACGTTCGCCATGAACTCGCGCTTGGCGATCAGCATTGGGTTACGCATCGAAGCGCCCTCCAACGGCGCGCACGAAGATCTCGTGAAGCGACGGCTCGCGTAGATCGAAGCGACGGACCCTTACGCCGCGCTCGACCGCTTGGCGCAACACGATCTGCGGATCGGTTTCGGCGGTGAGGAACACTTCCGCAGATTTCCCGCCATCGTTGACCCGCGTCACGCCAGGCAGGTTGCGCACGAACGAGAGATCGCCGTCGTAATCGATTTGCACAGCACGCTCGGCGCTCTTTCGCACTTCGGAGAGCGGTCCATCGATGATCTTCTTCCCCTTGTCGATCAAGAAGATGAAGTCGCAGATCTGTTCGGCCTGTTCCATCACGTGCGTCGAGTAGATCACCGTGCGACCGAGCTTCTTTTGCTGAAGGATCAGGTCGCGCAGCACTTCCGCATTGACCGGGTCGAGCCCCGAGAACGGTTCGTCCAAAACCAGCAACTCAGGCTCGTGAATCAACGTCGCCAACAGTTGAACCTTCTGCCCCATTCCTTTGGAGAGCGCTTCGCACCGCTTGCTCAAGTGCTCGCCGAGTCCGTAGTTGGTCAACAGGCTGCGGGCGCGCTCGGCCGCAACCCGCGCCGACAGTCCCTTGAGTTGGCCGAAGTAGGTCACCAACTCCAGCACCTTCATCTTCTTGTAGAGACCCTTCTCCTCCGGGAGGTAGCCGATCCGATCCTTGACCACCCCTGCGTCGGAGCTGCCCAAGACCGTCAAGGTCCCTTCGTCGGGCAACAGAATGTTCAAGACCATTCGGAGCGTCGTGGTCTTTCCGGCCCCATTTGGGCCCAGAAAGCCGTAGATACAACCTGCCGGGATCGACAGCGACAGATCGCCGACAGCAACCTGCGCACCGAATCGCTTGGTAACAGACTTCAACTCAAGCACTGTCGACATCGATGCACCTCTTGGACCGGCCGGGATCATAGAATGACAGCGCCTAAGTGCCACGACCTTTCGCAAGAGGCCTTCTGCCAGTGAACAGATGCTGAGACTGACCGAGTCGATCGATCGATTGCTGGGCGCGCCGATCGAAGGGTGCGCCTGCGGGCGCCTCCATCGACCGGCCACCGGACGCGTCGCGCTGGGACCCGGATTGATCGACAGCGTCAACGACTTGCTGCCGGTCGAGCTACCGCGCAACGCGGCGTTGCTGGTGCTGGCCGATTCAGATACCGAAAGTGCGGCGGGGCGACGCGTGATCGAGCGCTTGCGTGCAGGAGGCCGCACGGTGCGGGAAGCAATCCTGCCGCGGCATCCGCATGCCGATGACATCACCGTCGCGAGTCTTCGTCACACGAGTGTCGCAGCGGGAGCCTCGATCCCCGACGCGGTGATCGCTGTCGGCTCCGGCACGATTGGCGACATCGGCAAAGCGCTCGCGTTCGAATGGCAACGGCCACTTGTAACGGTGGGGACCGCCGCCTCGATGAACGGCTACACCTCACCGATCGTGGCGCTGACGGTCAACGGCTTGAAGCGCACGCTTCCCAGCAAGCCGCCGCGTGTGCTGGTGCTCGATACCGAGGTTCTCGCCAACGCGCCGGCACGGATGACACGCGCCGGCTTTGGCGATCTGATCAGCAAACCGGTTTCGGGCGCCGATTGGATGCTGAGTCATTGGCTCGGCTTCGATTCTCTGTGCCCCACCGCGTTGTCGCTGGCCGACGAAGCGGTGAGCGCTGCGCGCACGTGCGCCGCTGGCATCGGCCGCGCCGATCGTGACGCGGTCGGCACGCTTGCCGCCGCGTTGGTGGTCTCGGGGTTTGCGATGGATGTCGCCGGAATGAGTTCTCCAGCCAGTGGCGGCGAGCATTTGATCTCCCACTACCTCGACATCAGCGCACACGGTTGGCAGCGCGAGCCGTGGTTGCACGGCGAGCAGGTGGCCGTCGGCACGGCATTGTCGTTGGCGCTCTACGCCCGACTCCGCGCACTCGGCGCCTCGAGAGCATCCGACGCTGCGCCTTTGGATGAGGACGATGACGAGGTGCGCCGTCTGCACGCGCACTTGGATCCCGGTGCGCGGCACGAGTTGGTACAGCAAGCAGCGGCAAAGCGGTTGCGGGTGCCGCAGCGAGGCGCGCGGCGCGCGTTGTACGCGGCACGCTGGGATGAGCTGTGGGCGACACTCGACACACAACTGTCGGCCAGCGACGGGCTGCACCACGATCTCGCGCTTGCCGGCGTCAACACTCGCTTCGACGGGATCGCGGTGACTCCAGCGCAAGCGCAACACACAGCGCGCTACGCACGACACATGCGCGATCGCTATACGGTGCTCGATTTCGCGGCCGACCTGGGCGTGGCCGCCGATGAGGTGATTTCGTGGTAGCTCGTCGACTTCTTCTACCGATGATGCTGTGCGCGGGACTGGCCCTGGCGGCCGGCAAAGACGAGTGTCCTCACGGCCAACTCGACCCACGCTACTGCGATCGCAACGGCGACCTCATCGCCGACGCACCCTCCGACTCGAAGCAGTGGGTCGATCCCGCTGAACTGATTTTCGCCTACACGCCGGTCGAGGACCCTGGCGTCTACAAGAAGACCTGGTTGCCGTTTCTCGATCATCTGAAGAAGGTCACGGGCAAGCCGGTGAGCTTCTACGCTGTGCAATCCAACGCGGCCGGAAATCCGAGGCGATGCGCGCCGGGCGGTTGCACATCGCAGCGTTCAACACCGGCAGCGTTCCATTCGCCGTCAACGCGGCCGGCTTCGTGCCGCGCTTCGCGGTGGCGCACCGATGGTCACTACGGCTACAGATGGAAATCGATGGTGCGTTCCAACGACCAGATGAAAAGCCCCAAGTGCGAGGAAAACGCTCCCGCGATGTCCACCAGCCCAACCAGCAATTCCGGCTACAAGGCGCCGGCGCAAATCCTCGAGAACGAGTTCAAGCTGGAGGTCGATCGCGACTACCAAGCCGCATTCTCTGGCAAACACGACAACTCGATCCTGGGCGTGCTCAATCGCGACTACGATGCTGCGGCGGCAATCGCCAATGTCATGTCGGCGCCGGATGATCGATCGCGGGAGTTGAGCTGGCCGATGCACTGCGCTCGATCTGGTCAACGACCCGCTGCGCTTCGACCGCCTACGGCACCGCCCACAACCTCGACCCGGCGTTGGTCGCCAAGATCGACGAGGCGTTCAAGACATTCGACTGGACCGGATCGTTGCTCTTGGAGGAGTACCGTCACGGCGAAGGAACCAAGTTCGTAACGATCGACTACGCCAAGTTGTGGGAACCTGTGCGCGTCATCGACACCGCCATGAATGTCAACTACCTGGGCAAACCCTGACGTGCTTGCGCTCGAGGCGTTGAGCAAGCGTTACCCCACCGGTGATGAAGCGCTGCGCGGCGTCTCGCTGCGCTTCGCAAGCGGTGAGATCGCGGCGTTGATCGGGCCGTCGGGCGCCGGCAAGAGCACGCTGCTGCGCTGTGTCAATCGCTTGGTCGAGCCCAGTTCGGGACGCGTTTGGCTCGGCGCACAGGAACTGACGGCGCTCGACCAGCGCAGCCTGCGCGCAGCGCGGCGCCGGATTGGAATGATTTTTCAGGAGCACGCGCTGGTCGAACGGTTGACCGTCATGGAGAACGTGCTGTCGGGTGCCTTGGGTCGTACCGGCGCACGACCGCGGCACTGCGGCGCTTCGACCTTACCGAGTGTGAACGCGCGTTCGGTTGCTCAGGCCGCGTCGGCCGCGAGCAGTTCAACAAGCGCGCCGATGCGCTTTCCGGTGGACAGCGCCAACGCGTCGGGATTGCGCGCGCGTTGATGCAGCAACCCGAGCTGTTGTTGGTCGACAGGCGTAACCGCCAGCCTCGATCCGAAACAGCGCCAGGTGCTGCGCTTGATCGAGATCTGCCGCCGAACGCGGTCTCGGCAGTGGTCAACCTTCACGATGTCCCATTGGCGAAGATGTTCGCGCAACGTGGTGGGACTGCATGCCGGCAGCGTCGTCTTCGACGGTGCCCTGGCAACTCCCCCGCTGTGCTCGCTCGATTTATGGCGAGGAAGACTGGGGCCAAGGACGGAAGCGACGATGGCGCGCCGCTGGCGTAAGCCACCTCGTGCGAACCGCTGGTTGCGCTACGGGCTGTGGTTGGCTGTGGTGGGTTACCTCACGTTTGGGCGATCGCGGGGCCTCGCGTCTCGTGGACTCGTGTCGCACAAGGGAGTGAACGTGCCGCTGCGCTTGTGGCACGGCTTCATCACACGCCGCCGAGCCTGGGGCGCAGCGCCGATGACGTGTGGGAAGGATTAATCGAGCCTCGCGATGACGGTGATCGCGACCACGTTCGGCGTCGCCTTGTCGCTGCCGTTGGCGCTCGGCGCGGCACGCAACATCGCGCCGCGGTTGTTCCTGGTTTGCCGCGCCATCTTGGCCACTGCGCAGCACGAGGGTAATTCTCGCCATCGTGTTCGTGGTCGCGGTCGGCTTCGGGCCACTGGCCGGGGCGATGACGCTGATCGTCGCGTCGATCGGCTTTCTCGCCAAGCTCCTGGCGGAGGCGATCAAGGCGATCGATCCGGCGAGTCCCGAAGCGATTCGTTCCACCGGCTTCGACGGCCACGACCATCGTCTACGGTGTGCTGCCGCAGGTGTTGCCGCGATTTTGGGCTTCGGCGTTGTACCGGCTCGACATCAACTTTCGCGAGTCGGCGGTGATTGGCGTGGTCGTTGCGGGAGGTATTGGCGCCGCATCGCCACGGCGTTCGATCGCTATCAATACTCGACCCGGAAAAGCGGCGATCGTGCTGTTGATCGCAGGGCTGGTGTTGGTGGCGGAGCTTACCTACGGATTCGCGCCAGGTGGTTGCGGTGAGTCGCGCACCGGACCGACATCCGTGGCGGAGGCGGACGCGTGGCGCCTCGCTCGCTGTGTGGCTGCTGCAACTGCTCTTGGTGGCGGCGTTCGTCAGCGCCTGGCGTGTGATGTCGCGCGCCACCACCTGGACAACTGTGCTCGACGCGCCGCATCAACTCTATGACCTGCTGGCGCGGATGCTCCCCGCCAGACTGGGCGCATCTGCCTGCCCTGCTTTCGCACCGTTGGTCGAGACGATTCATATCGCAACGCTCGGAACGCTGCTGGCTCTCGCGCTCGGCTTCCCGCTCGCACTCGCCGCCGCGCGACGCACGACGCCGCACTCACTGGTGCGACAGCTCGCGATTGCCGTGATGGTCTTGTCGCGCTCGATCAAGCGCTTTGATCTGGGCGCTCATCTTGGTGACGATCGTGGGGCCAGGACCGCTGGCCGGCGTGTTGGCGATTGCGCTGCGCTCGATTGGATTTCGTCGCGAAGTTGTTGTCGGAGGCGATCGAGGAGATCGACCCGCGACCGGCGGAAGCAATCGCAGCGACCGGCGCCTCACCGGCCTCGATCTTCACCTACAGCACGCTGCCGCAGATTCTCCCCGCCTTTGCCGGGATTTCGATCTTTCGCTGGGAGATCAACCTGCGCGAGGCGACGATTCTCGGCCTGGTCGGCGCCGGCGGAATCGGTTTGGCGCTACAGACGGCGATCGATCAGTTGATCTGGCCGCGCGCCAGCGTGATCTTGCTGCTGGTGCTGTTGTTGGTGGTGCTGGGTGAAGCGCTTTCTGCGCGCCTGCGTCGTGCGCTGCTGTAAGCAACTATGGCGTCAGCAGTCGGTAACCAACCCCGATTTCGGTCTGCAACAAACGTGATTTGGAAGGATCCGGCTCCAGCTTTCTCCTCAGGTGCGCAATGTAGACCCGTAAGGAGTGGGCTTTGCCCGAGCTGTTTGGCCCCCAAACCGCTTCCAAGAGATGGCGCGAGGTAACGACCTTGCCCGCATGTTGCACCAAGGTCGTAAGCAACTTGTATTCGATCGCTGTCAGGCGGATCTCGACCTCCTCGAGCCAAACGCGTCGGGCAGCGAGATCGACACGCAGTGCTCCGCTTTCAAAGAGAGGCTCGGCGCGGCCCGAGGCCGCGAGCGTCGCGTGGCGCAATGCCACGCGGATTCGCGCCAACAGTTCCGCAAAGCCAAACGGCTTCACCAGGTAATCGTCGGCACCGGCGTCGAGCGCGGCTACCTTGTCGGCCTCGCGCTCACGGGCCGAGAGAACGATGATCGGTACCGAACTCCACTCGCGCACGCGGCGGGTCAACTCGACACCATCAAGCTTGGGGAGTCCGAGATCCAACAGAATCACATCGGGAACATATTGAGTTGCTAACCGCAGCCCCTCATCACCATCGGTTGCCTCGAGCAGCCTGAACCCTTGTGAGGACAACGATACGCGCAGAAACCTTCGGACCTGGGGATCGTCCTCGATCAGTAGCAACTGCGGCGCGACGGTGAGATCGCTCACGGTTCAGTTGGCTCCTCATCGTCCGGCGGATTGGCCGCGGGAAGGCGCATCCGGAAAGCTGCCCCCCCTCCCTCACGATTCTCGGCCCAGATCGTTCCGCCGTGTGCTTTCGCCACCGCCTGACACAGCGCCAACCCTAACCCCGTTCCACGTACATTGAGATCCGCACCACCACGATAGAATTTCTCGAAGATCCGCTCCGCATCGTGGCCAGGGATTCCCGGTCCGCGATCCAGGACACTGATTTCGATCTGATCGTCGATACGTCGAGCCTCGATCTCCAGCGGCGTCCCGTCCGGGGTGTACTTGAGCGCATTGTCCAACAGATTGACTACCACCTGCTCGATCAAAATCGGCTCGACCGGCGCTGTCAGCACGGTCTCTGGAAGCCGTATCGTCAGCGGCCGATCGCGCAATAGCCGCTCCAGTCGCGAGACACCCGAACGAACCAACTCTTCGATCGGATACCACTGTTTGGCGATCTGGAGCGGGTTCGACTCCAGGCGACTCAACTCCAAGAGATCGTTGACCAGTCGACCGAGTCTTTGTGCTTCCAGATGGATCGTCTCCAGTAATTCGCGTCGGCCTTCCTCGCGAAGCGGCGCATCGACATCGAGCAATACTCCCGAGGCGCCGTGGATCGTTGCGAGTGGCGTGCGCAAATCGTGCGAGACGGCCGACAAGAGTGCGTTGCGGACCCCTTCCGTTTCGGCCGCCAATCGCGCCTCTTCAGCCTCGTTCGACAGCCAGGCCCGCCCGAGCGCCAAGGCCGTCTGCGCGACGATAGTCTCTGCCAACTGGCGCTGCGATGGGGTGACCTGTTCGGGTCGATGGCCGAGCGCAAATGCGAAGACACCTAAGACTCTTTCTGCACCCGTTATCGGAAGGTAGGTAAATCGAGTGCCTGGAAGAGTACCAGTCTCGAAGCCGGCCGGGCGCCCGTGTTCCAGCACCCAACGCGCGACGGCCAACTCATGTTCGCTTTCCATATCGTGACGCGCGGCGCCCGCATGAGCTGTCAATTCACCGTGATTGCCCGCGCATAGCACGACGCAATCGGTCCCCAGCAAGCTCTCTGCGTGGCGAGCGGCGACATCGGCAATCTCCGCGGAAGTGCGCCGTGCACCGAGGTCCCGACTCAACGCGTATAGGCCAGCGGTACGACGCTCTCGCTCCCGCGCCGAGGCCGCTTGATCGCGAATTCGCAATGTCAGCGTGCTGACAATCACGCCCACTACCAACATGATCGCGAAGGTCAGGACGTGGCGAAAATCCTGCACTACGAACGTGAGTCGCGGAGGAACAAAGAAGAAGTCCAGCGCCGCTACCGATCCAGCGGCGGCAAACAGCGACGGGCCGCGCGAGAGTCGGCTGGCGACGCCAACGACCGAGAGCAGGTAGATCATCGTCTCGTCAGCAAGTTCGACATACGGTGCAAGCAGAAGATTGAAACCGGTCGTCGCCAGTACCACGGCAGCAGCGATCAGGTACTCGCGCGAAGAAGCACGGAGGGCCCCGCTCTGCCAAACCGCGGACACTGGGCTGCCGCCGGGCTGCTGATCCTCATCCCCGCGCGTGACCAAGACATCGATGGTTCCCGAACCGCGAACGAGTGTGTCGATCAGCGAGCCGCGCAAGCGATCGCGCCACCGGCTGTGGGTTGGCTTGCCGACCAATATCCGCGTGACGTTCCGAGCCCGCGCCAGCGCCAGGATCTCCTCGCCGACACTCTCACCGCGAACGACGGCGATTTCGGCGCCGAGTCTTTCGGCCAATGCAAGGTGTCTGGCGACCGACTCATGATCGCGCTTGGGCAAATTGTCGTAGCGCGTCGACTCGACCAACAACACGATCCAGGGCGCCTGTAGCCGTGTCGCCATTCGACACGCGGCGCGGATCAGGTTGGCTGACTGAGGTGCCGGTCCGATCGCGGCCAGAATTCGCTCACGGATCGCCCACGGTTGGGCGATTCCGGCATCGCGCTTGTATCGGGTGGCTTGTGCATCGACCCGCTCCGCTGTGCGCCGCAACGAGAGTTCACGCAGTGCGATCAGGTTTCCCTTGCGGAAAAACCCGCGCACGGCTCGTTCGGCTTGCTGCGGGATGTAGACCTTTCCTTCCGCAAGCCGTTGCAGCAACTCTTCCGATGGCAGATCGATCAACTCGATTTGATCGGCTTCGTCCAGCAGCGAGTCTGGAACGGTCTCACGTACGACCACTCCGGTGATCTGCGCTACCACATCGTTCAGACTCTCGACATGTTGGACGTTCAACGAGGTGTAGACATCGATCCCGGCGTCGAGCAGTTCCTCGACGTCTTGCCAACGACGAGCGTGGCGTGAACCCTCCGCGTTGGTGTGCGCTAGCTCGTCCAACACCAGCAGTGATGGGCGACGGATCAGCGCCGCGTCGAGGTCGAACTCTCGCAGTGCGACCCCGCGATACTCCACCTGTCGCGGCGGCAGTTGCTCCAGTCCTTGGGTCAACACCTCGGTTTCTGAGCGTCCGTGCGATTCGACCCAACCCAGCACGACATCGCGGCCTTCCGCCTGCCGAGCGCGCGCGTCCTGCAACATTGCGTATGTCTTGCCGACACCGGGTGCAGCGCCAAAGAAAATCTTGAGCCGTCCACGAGTTGCGGCGCGCGCTGCTTCATCGGCGCGTGCGAGCATCTCTTCCGGGCTCGGCCGACGTTCATTCATGAGGGCAGGATACCAGCCGCGTCAGCGAGGTGTACCCAAGACCAGTCGATCCAGGGCGAGATTGGCGCACAACACGTTGACTCTCGGCTCACCCAAGATACCGAACTGGCGTCCGTGACGGCAGCTATCCAGACAGCTCCTCACGCTGTCCAGTGACACCGAGCGCGCGCGGGCGATGCGCGCCATCTGCCATTCGGCAGCGGCTGGACTGATGTCCGGATCAAGGCCGCTCGCTGACGCTGTGACCAGATCGATAGGGATCGGCTCAACGTTCGTGGGATCGAGCGCGCGCAGCGCCGCGGCACGCGCCACCACCGCCTCGCGGAGCGCGGGGTTGAGTGGGCCGAAGTTCGAACCCGATGAGGCCGCCGCGTTGTAGGGCGCTGGAGCGGTTGCCGATGGTCGCGACCAAAAATAGCGCGCGGACTCGAACGATTGCCCAATCAACGCTGATCCCACCGTCCTCTCGCTGTTCAACAGCAAACTCCCGTCGGCCTGCCAGGGAAAAGCCGCTTGTGCAATCACTGTCGCGATCAGCGGATACGCCACCCCGGTCAGAAGTGTCAGCAGTAGCAGACTCAGTAGCGCGGGTCGCAGTTGGTCTTTCACGTCCATCCCCTCAGGCCAGACCGCAGGCAACTAGCAGTAGGTCGATCAGCTTGATACCGACGAATGGCACGATCAGTCCGCCAACGCCGTAGAGCAGCAGATTGCGTCGCAGTAGTTTGGCTGCACCCATGGCCCGATAAGGAACGCCCCTGAGCGCCAGCGGTATCAGGGCGACAATCACCAACGCATTGAAGATCACGGCACTGAGTACCGCACTTGCTGGTGTCGCCAACCTCATGATGTTCAGTGCGGCGAGTGCCGGATACGTCGAGACGAACGCGGCTGGGATGATGGCGAAGTATTTCGCCACGTCATTGGCCAGGCTGAACGTGGTCAACGACCCGCGGGTCATCAACATTTGCTTGCCGATCTGTACGATCTCCAGCAACTTCGTTGGATTCGAATCCAAGTCGACCATGTTGCCCGCCTCCTTGGCCGCTTGAGTTCCACTGTTCATCGCTACCGCGACATCGGCTTGCGCCAACGCCGGTGCATCGTTGGTCCCGTCCCCTGTCATCGCCACAAGGTGCCCTTTGGCTTGGTACTCCCGAATCAACATCAACTTGTTCTCTGGAGTGGCCTGCGCGAGGAAGTCATCGACACCCGCCTCGGCCGCGATCGCTGCTGCAGTGAGCGGGTTATCGCCCGTGATCATTACGGTACGAATCCCCATCTGCCGTAGCTGGGAGAATCGCTGGGCGATACCGCCTTTGACGATGTCTTTTAGATGGACCACACCGAGTGCGCGTGATCCTTCCGCCACCACGAGCGGGGTGCCTCCCGTCTTGGCGACGGACTCGACCTCGAGTTTGAGTGCGGCGGGCAGCGAGCCACCGAGTCGTTGCAGGTGAGACTCGATGGCATCGACGGCTCCCTTTCGAATCGTCCGTCCGTCGAGATCGACACCGCTCATCCGAGTCTGGGCGGTAAAGGGAATGAACCGCGCGCCCAGCTCATGTACGGATCGTTCGCGAATTCCGAACCGCTCCTTGGCCAAGACGACGATACTGCGACCTTCCGGCGTCTCGTCTGCGAGCGAGGCGATCTGAGCAGCGTCTGCTAGCTGCTCTGGACTCACGCCTTGAGCGGGCAAGAACTCGGTGGCCTGCCGGTTTCCCAACGTGATCGTCCCCGTTTTGTCCAAGAGCAGTACGTCGACATCGCCGGCAGCCTCGACGGCACGCCCCGAGGTTGCAATGACGTTGGCGCGAATCATGCGATCCATCCCGGCGATTCCAATCGCGGACAACAGGCCACCGATCGTCGTCGGGATCAGGCAGACCAGGAGCGCTACCAACACAGTGATCGTCACCGGAGTACCGTGCCCGGCCGTCTCCACGGCGAAGAGAGAGAACGGCAGGAGCGTCACCGTCGCCAACAGAAACACGATGGTGAGCGCCGCCAAGAGGATGTCGAGCGCAATCTCGTTGGGTGTTTTCTTGCGCTTCGATCCCTCTACGAGCGCGATCATCCGGTCCAGGAACGACTCGCCGGGATTGGCTGTGACGCGCACCAACATCCAGTCGGAGAGCACGCGCGTGCCGCCGGTCACCGCACTCCGATCACCGCCGCTCTCACGAATAACCGGCGCACTTTCGCCGGTGACCGCACTCTCATCGACTGAAGCCACGCCCTCGATGATTTCCCCATCGCAGGGAATCAGGTCCAGCGCCTCGACGAGTACCACGTCCCCTTGTCGCAGCCTCGAACCCTCGACTCTTTCTTGCGGCGCCTCACGCGACGGGGATGCCAGTCGCTTGGCCAGGACATCGCGACGCGCGCGGCGCAACGAGTCGGCTTGAGCCTTGCCCCGCCCCTCGGCCATCGCCTCGGCAAAATTGGCGAAGAGCACCGTGAACCACAACCACAGTGAGATCGAAGCGATAAAGCCGGCGCTCGCCTCTCCCTGTCCCAAGATCGCCTGAACCCAAAGCAATGAGGTGAGCACGGAACCGATCCAAACGGTGAACATCACCGGGTTCCGGATTTGATGCCGCGGGTTGAGCTTGCGTAGTGCGTCACGTACGGCACCGCGAAGCAAGGCATGATCGAAAGTCTGCGCGCCGCCACGACGTGTCTTTTCAGACATGGTCAATGCGCCTCCAACAATCGCAGGTGCTCGACGATCGGGCCCAAGGCCAGTGAAGGAACGAACGTGAGTGCACCGACGAGAACTACCGAACCAATCAGCAGGAGCACGAAGAGCGGACCGTGAGTTGGTAGTGTTCCGCTGCTGGGTGGCACGCGCCGCTTGATCGCCAGTGAACCAGCGATCGCCAAGACAGGTATCGCTACGCCGAAGCGTCCGACGAGCATCGCCAGCCCCAATGCCAGATTGTAGAAAGCGGAGTTGGCGCCTAATCCGCCAAACGCACTGCCATTGTTGTTTGCGGCCGACGAGAACGCGTACAGCACTTCGCTGAATCCCTGCGGGCCTGGGTTGAAGACACCGGCTCTCCCCGCAACCGTGGCAACCGCCACAGCAGTGCCAACCAGCACCATCGCGCTAGGCAGCAAAATCGCCAATCCAGCCATCTTCATCTCGAATGCCTCGATCTTCTTCCCCAGATACTCCGGGGTGCGGCCAACCATCAGGCCCGCAACGAAAACGGCGACGATCGCGAACAGCAACATTCCGTACAGGCCGGAACCAACGCCTCCGAACACCACCTCTCCCAGTTGGATCAACCACAGCGGTACCAGCCCGCCGAGTGGCATGAACGAATCGTGCATGGCGTTGACCGATCCGTTCGATGCCGCCGTGGTTGCCGTCGCCCAGATCGCTGAGTTCACGACACCGAATCGCACCTCCTTCCCCTCCATGTTCCCGCCGGGCTGGAGGTTCAGGTTGCTCAAGACTGGGTTTGAGCGTGACTCTGCAACGATCGTGGTCATCATCAGCGGAATGACGATTGCGAGCATTGCTACGAACACCGCGCGCCCCTGGCGCCTGTCGCTCACCATTCTTCCGAACGTGAAGCACAGTCCAGCCGGAATGATGAGAATTGCGAGCATTTCGAGAAAGTTGCTCAACGGTGTCGGGTTTTCGAGCGGGTGAGCCGAGTTGGCGTTGTAGTACCCGCCGCCGTTGGTGCCGAGTTGCTTGATTGCGATCTGCGACGCAACCGGTCCGAGCGCGATCGACGCGGTGGCGGACGGTGATGCCTCGAGCGGATTGGCAGTTGCGTACGGCGCGAACGTCTGCACCACCCCTTGCGAAACCAACACGATCGCCAACACCATCGACAGCGGAAGCAGAATCCACCAGATGCTGCGCCATAGGTCGGACCAGAAGTTGCCGACCGCGTCGCTGGTGTGAGAAACGAAGCCGCGAATCAAGGCCACGAGCACGGCGATGCCGGTGGCTGCGGACAGAAAATTCTGCACGCTGAGCGCCAGCATCTGGGTGAGGTAGCTGAGCGTTGATTCACCGCCATAGGCTTGCCAATTGGTATTGGTGACGAAGCTGATCGCCGTATTCAGCGCCAGGCCCCTGGGAACGGCCTGCATGCCGGCCGGATTGAGCGGCAGGATCGCTTGCGTGCGCTGGATCAAATACACCAGGCCCAGTCCAGCGGCATTGAATAGCAGCATCGCCACCGCATAGGTTCGCCACGACATCGACGCCGCGCCGGCAGCGCCAATCGCCCGCAGGAACGTGCGCTCGAACAGATCGGCACGCCGGTTGAAAACCCAAGCCATGTATCTGCCCAGTGGGGGCGACAAGAGGACGACTGCACCGATGTAGAGTGCAAGTTGACCCAGATCCGAACCGTTCATTCGAACGCCTCCGGTTTGAGCATCGCTATGAAGAGGTAGATCAACAACGCCAGGGCCAGAATCCCGCTCACTGCATACCAGATAGTCATCGCGACCTCCCCGCTAGAACCAAGCGACGGCGCCGAGTGTGAGAGTGGTCTGACTGCGCGAGTTGGGGTCGTTCGTTTCGCCCCGGTAGTAAAGCGAAGCGCTGGCGCTGTCGTGACGTAGCTCGAGGCGCGTCAAGATGGCCTTGGTCGCTCGGTATTCGAGCGTAAGGGTTTTTGATCGGACCAAGCGTCGTCCGCTGCTCGACGTGAGTGACCAAAAGATGGGGGAAGCGCCTGCCGGAACCCGCTCCACAAATCGATCGACGCGCGCCGCGAGATACCAGTGATCGGCGAGCCTGCCTCGCGCGGTCACCGCGGCCGCACTCCACGCGCTGGTGCCGAATCGGTTGTGCTCCTGCCCGATGTCACCATGCACCAAGAGCGCGAGGCGGTCACTGCAATCCCATTGCGCCCACAGATCCAGCAGGTCTCGCCGCGGCTGGCCCTCGACTGCGTCGGTGGATCGTTCCACGCCTCCGAAGTAAAGCACGCTGGTCTTGAGAGTCTGGCCGTAATGTGTCTGCCAACGCGCTGCGACAGATGGGCGCTTGTTGTTGTCCTCGATGTTGTTCCAACCGTTGTAGACGGCGACTGTTACTTCGTGGTTCTGCCCGGCACTGTATGTTGTGCTGACGCCGAGGTGATAGGTCGGAAGCGCATAGAACAGATTCGAATGTGACCAGTTCCAGTTGTCTTTGATCGCCACCCCTTCAGGGCCGATTGGCGAGAGAAACAACCCCGCTTCGACGCGCCAATCATTTTTGCGACTCGGCTGTACGGCGATCGTCGCCTGTTGGAGATGCCGCCAACGATTGCGCGCTGAACTCGGCTCTGCCGCGTAGTAGACGTTCGCGGTCTCTCCAGCCTGCAACACAGTGTGGAACGTCACTCGAGACCAGACCGATGTAACCTCGAACGCCAGGTTCGAAAGCTGCAACTGATTGTGACGATCGTCGAAGCCGCGAGCTGCAGTGATCCGATTGGCAGGGCGGTTGAAGTTCAGGGAATAGTTCGTCTCGAGGTATCCGTGGATCGCCGTCTCGGTAGTTTGTGCACCAACGGTCACCGCTGCTTGGCCGGCCGTGACAGCGAGTGTCGTGACGGCCCAGATTGCGCGCATTCCAGCTCCCTGTCGCCATGTTCCGCGACTGGAGGCGATGCTAGGCAGTGCCGCATGAAAGCGGTGACAATTCGGCGCGCGACCGTATCAAAAGCGCGTAAAGATGCGCGAGATCGTTACTTGAACGCTCCCCCCAAGGTCAGGTCGCTCGGTACTCCGTTGGGGAACTTCGCGGCAATCAATTCTTGGAGTCGTTCGGCACGATTGCCTGGATCGGGATGGGTACTCAGAAACTCCGGTCGACCCGATCCCCCGCTCGATTCCTTCAAGATCCGCATCACCTCGATCATCGCGCGCGGGTCGTAGCCGGAGGCGCTCATCAAATCGACGCCGAGTTGATCGGCTTGCAACTCGTCCTGCCGCCCGTACTTCAACTGCAACATCTGAGCGACGGCTTGGGCCGCCATCGCAGCCATCATTCCTTTGCCGTCCTCCGATCCGGCCACACCGGCGGCACCGACCAAGGCCTGTGCGAGTTGCGTTTTGGCCATCTGCTCGGCGGCGTGCCGGCCAAGTACGTGCCCAACCTCGTGCCCCAGCACTCCCGCCAACTCCGCTTCATTCTCCAAGCGTATCAACAGCGCTCGCGTGATGAAGATCGGACCTCCGGGCAAGGCGAAGGCATTGATGGTTTGATCGTCAGCCAACAGATGGAAGCTGTACTCGTAGGGTGTTTGTGCAGCCACCGAGCCACGCACCACGTGCGCACCCACCGAGCGAACCAAGTTCTGCAACTGCGGATCGGAATCGAGTCCGCCGAATTCGGCCGCCATCTCGGGTGCCGACTGCAACCCGAGCTGGATCTCTTGGTCGACCGTCATGGCGATCGATTGCGTCTCGCCGGTGATCGGGTTGTATTCCCTCTGTGCGTAGTAGCTGCACACGCCAACAACCGCTAACACCAAAGCCAACAGCAGCCGTGGGCTGCCGCGGCGCCGCGCAGGGTAGTCGCTCGACATGGGCGGCTCCTCAGTCCAGAACGAACGTGATCTTCATCGTCACGCGGTACTCGACAATCTTTCCCTTCTCGACCAGGACCTTCTGGTCTTGAATCCACGCCCCTTTCACGTTGCGCAGCGTCTTGTGCGCGCGTGACACACCGGTTTCGATGGCGTGGTCGAAGCTCTTCTTGGACGAGGCAGTAATTTCGGTAACGCGAGCAACAGACATCGGCAACCTCCCTCTTGAATTGATTCCCAACGAAGCCCCGCGCGAACGTTACCCCGATTCGAGGGTGGCGTGAAGCACGACTTGCCTCAGGGCAGAACAATCGGCTGTTTGGGGTCGCCCACAAGAAGAAGGGACGAAGCGCGCAGCGGCTTGGGTTGTGCGGCGCCGCGTGCCTCCGCCTGTACGCTGATGGTGGTCCCTTGTTTCAGGTGACGCGGTACGGTGAGTTCAACCTCGACGTGCTGTGCAGGGGTTTTCAAACGCTTTGTGATTGGCGGTGCGTCTGCAAGCCCAATCACAACCTGATCGATCGCAATGAGCGAGTCGACCTGCACGGTGACCTTGCCGCCCGGCAGCGCCGCGGCAGGAATCAAGTGCAAATGCAGTCCCTTCGACGCGCCGTGACCGAACACGAAGCCGGTGCTCGCGGTGGCTGAGGCCACCGCGACCAACAACACCAGGGCGCGATACTTAGTCGACGAGATAGAAATAGCTGATGCCGTCATTCAATACCGGATCATCGAGACTCGAACCGGGGCCGCTCGTCAGCGTGGTGACACCCAGCGTGAACTGCGGGTTCTCAGCGCGGCGCAGCGTGTAGTTGGGGCCACCGCCGGTCCATTGCAGTTTTACGGTGCCGGCCAACCCGTCCTTGGTGACCGCCAGTGTGGCGTTACCGACAGGCTGAATCCGCACACGCACGGTTGCCGTCTCGTACGGACCAATCGGCACGTCGACCACGCCGCCCGAAACAGTGAGCGCCGTTCCGCCTTCCTCGTCCTGCTCGGTCTTGAGCGCGGAGCTGAATGGCAGCAGATCGCTGGACAGATGCGCGACGGTGTTGGTGGCGCCGGTCAATTCGGTCATGCGCAGAATCAACCCATCACCGTCGTCGGCTGCTTTCACGGTGTAGAGCAACACGCTCGGCGCATCGATCGACACGAACGACGCTTTGTCGGAAGGCAGCGACCCGCTGCGCGCCGCGAGCAACACAGCGCGCGGCGCGTTGAGCGCTTCGAAGCCAAAGCGGCTGGCGGCCACAGGATCCCAGTTGGCGGGCGTGGCCCGAAAGTGGTGTGTGTAGCTGAATACGGTCGGTGCGTCGGGCTCCATCTGGTAGGGACCGATCGAGTTGTCGGCAAACTGATACTCATCGGTGCGGTCGAACAGGCGTGGCAACAGCATCCCTTTGCTAACGCTCAGAGTGGTGCCGCCCAGCGCCTTGAGCTTTTCGAAGTAGTGCGAGTTGACGGTGTCGCACGCATACGAAATGCCGCCACCGCTGTCCCAGAAGTGAATCGAATGCTCGGTGTTGTGCCAATCGAAGGTGTTGTCGCGAGGGAAACCGTCGCGGCGCGCGTCGAGGAATCGCGTGGTGGTCTCGGTGCGCAGTTCGAAGTTGGCGACATCGAAAGGCAGCGTCACGAAATAGGCGCGCGTACCGGTGGCATTCGAAACGTACGGCGTTTGACCCTTGTCGAAGGTGTTGACGATTTCGACCCGATCCTCGCCGCGATACAGGCGATAGAGCGTTTGCGTGTGCGGAGTTCCGGTACGCGTCACCTTCAACCCCACCATCTGACTACCGCTGGCCTCGATCGTCACGGTCGCCGAAGCGACCGGCTGCTCGATCGGGTTATTGGAGGCGTTGATGTCGTTGGTGACGTTGTTCGCCATGCGGTTGAACCGATAGCCGGCAGCCGGATCGATGAGCTGACGTCCCGTCGCTTTCTCGATCAGGCTCGCGACCGACCCGTCGAGAGGGTCGACGGTCAGCGTGTAGAAGTCGTTCTCGAGCGTGTTTCCTGCGACGGTCAAGATGCCGCTGGAACTTGCGCTGGGCGTTCCTGCCACCAGGTCATAGACGCGATAGCCGACCGCCGGCAGCGCCGTGGCGCGGAACAGGATCTCAGAAGTCGCACTGAATCGTTGATACGGGAGCTCGCTTCCGGTGGTGCGATCGATCACCTTGAAACTGCTGCCGTAGAGTGCCGCAGGTAGTTGCTTTCGCACCCAGCCGTCGCGCGCTCGCCCGAGTGGGTTGATCGCCACGATCGCATCCCCTTGAGCAGGAACGTTGGCGGTGATTCGTTGATCGCCCATGGCGGCCAACTCAACCGCCTTGTTGCGCGCATCTGCAGCCCAACCCAGGTGGATTCGATTGTTGCGATCCATCTCCTCGGGTGTGAAGTAGCCGGGCCAACCACCGGCACCGGAATGTTCATCAACCTCCAGTTGGCGTCGATACATGAAGTCGACATCGGTCTGCGGGACGGGGTCTCCGCCGGCAGCCCACGCAGCAGCCAGCATCGCTTCTGCGGCGCGCCCATCGCGATGCGACTGTCGAACCATCGTGGTGGTGTTCTGCTCCGCGGCGTGACTTCCCGACCAGGCCGCGCCGAAGTCGCCGCTGTAGGTGGGAAACGAGTTGGCGCCGTAGGTGCTCTTCATGTGATCCATGAACTCTTCGACCGTCGACAGCACGAACACCGGGGTCTGATAGGTGGAGTTCCACTGGTCGACCAGATCGCGCGTCTTGAATCCCTGATAGTGATTGTCGAAGGCGCGAAACAGCATGATTTCGGGGTACGGGTAGCCGGCTTCTTCTTGCTTTTGGATCTCTCGCCCCGTGTTGCGCCAGGTGTCGGCGAGCGTGTCGAAGAACGAAAACCCCCAATTGAACGCTTCGGCGTACGCATCGAAGGTGATCCAACTCAAGGTCTTCGACCCATCGGGGCCTTGCCAGTAGAACGGCCGCGTGGCGTGATTCGGTTCGCGCACCGCACCGCCGAATGGCGTGTTCATCCCCCCGACAAAAAACTCGACGCCGCTGCGCTTCAGAAGCTCGGGCAATGCGAAGGTAGAACCCGGGACGTCGTCGGTAATCCAGGTACGCAGCGGGATCTGGTTTTGGCGTGCGAAGCGCGAGGCGTAGTACAGATTGCGCGTCAACTCCTCGTGACCGGCGACGGTGGTGTGCAGGTTGGTGTAACCGGCGGTCAGCTTCAGTCGGCCACTGCGCAGCCAACTGAGCATGTTTTGCCGTTGCGGCTCGGTGGAGCGTTCCCACCAGCGGTCGAGCCACCACGCCGATTCGATCGTCCAGCGATAGTCCGGATCGGCAGCCAAGTTGAGCAGCACTTCATCCAGATGGGTCTTCGCAAACGTCTCGATCGTGTCGGGTGGCTCGGTAAAGCCGACATCGAGATGGCTCCACTCCACCAAGTAGATCTTGGTGATCGAACTCGGTACACCGACGCTTCCGTCACCGTAGGCGTCGAGGTCGTCGATCCAGGTCTCGATGTTCTTCGGGCCGTCGGCAAAGATCTCTAAGCGGTGAACACGCTCGAGGGTTTTTGAGGGGTCTTGGTATGAAAGCGTCCAACTGGTCGGTTCGCTGCTGGCGCTGCCACCCCAAACACGCACGCGCACGAATTGCCCGCTGCCGCTGTCGGGTTCGATCGCAAAACGGATCCAGCGTTTGACGTTGACCGGTATCACGCCGTTGGAAGTGTTGACCTTCTGCACCATCACACCCGCTTCGCTACGCCACAAGGAAAGTGCGCCGTTGCCATCGATGCGCAGCTTGTAGGCCTTCAACTGCGGGGCGCGCTGTTGCGTGGTGAGGTCGAACAGATACGTGGCGCCCAACTCGGCGCGGTATTCGAACGCAACCGAGAACGAGGTGGAGTTGACCGGATGCACGAAGTGCTTGGCGCGATGGCGTGTCGGCGATGATGGGACCGATCCCTTGCCGTCCGCGTAGAAACTCTTGTCGGTACCGTCTTGAATCTGCGTCCAGGGGGAATCGGCGACGTTGTTTCCGTTCTCCCAATCGGCATCGATCGTCTCGAAATTGGTGCTGTAGATGGTTCCGCTGCCGGGTGTATAGGCCAGTGCCGGTAACGCCATCGCGAGCAGGCACACGAACGGCAGGCTGCGAAGTCGGGAGATCGGGCGACGCATCGTCAGGCCCCTCCTGGGCAGCCAGAAACTACGACGGATCCTCGGTATTCCGGGCGGTTTTCCGCGTCCCGGGCGAGTTTTTTCTGGCGGGAGTTAGTAACTGAATGTACGGTTACTAACGCCATGGGACGCCCCGCCAAGGTCACTCGCGAGCAGGTACTCGCCGCCGCGCACACCCTGTTTGCAGAACGTGGTTTCGAGGCGGTGACGCTGGCCGACATTGGCGCGCATGTCGGGTTGAGTCCGGCCGCCGTGCTACGACACGAGCCGTCCAAGGACGCCCTGTTCGTTGCGGCGATGCGGACGATCAACGACGGCGAGCTGCCGATCCCGATTCAGTTCCTCGAAACGCTCAGTGGCAAGGAAGATCCGGCCAAGGTCTTGCGCCGACTCGCGGAATCGTCGATCCCGATCATGGAGCAGCGGATCGGAAGCACGATCGCTTTGTGGATGCGCAGCAACGGGCTGGATGTCGCAGCGCCACCGTTGCCGTTCGATCCCGGCGTGCGCCCAACGCCCCCCGAACGAGCGCTCTCGCTTGTCGCGAGCTACTTCGAGCGGGCCACACGGCACCGTCGAGTGCAGGTCGATGACCCACTGTCGGCGGCTCTCGGTTTCATGGGCGCCTTGCAAGCGTATGTGTGGTTTCACCGCGTGCTACGTGCGATCGATCCGCCGCTGCCGTTGCCACGCTATCTCGATCAGTTGATCGCTGTCTGGTGTCGCACACATTCCAAGCCGACCGCGCGAAAGAGGAAACGTCGATGAAGCGTGCTCTGGTTGTGATCTTGATCCTGGCCGCGGCCGGTTTCGGCGCTTGGCGCGTCGTGGGTTCGCGCGCAACCGACACTCGCCTGCGAGCCTCCGGCACCGTCGAGGCCAACACCGCCAAGGTCGGCTCGACGATCGGCGGTCGCGTGGCAGCGGTCCACGCGCGCGAAGGCCAAACCGTCAGCGCCGGTGCGCCGCTGGTCTCGCTCGAAACCGACCTGTTGGATCTCTCGGTGCGCGAGCAGCAAGCGCTGATCGCCCAGCGCGAGGCCGACCTTGCGCGCGCGATCAAGGGACCGCGCGACGAGGAGCTGTCGCGCGGCAAAATTGAATGGGCCGCGGCCGAAACCGATCGCAAACGTCTACAAGCTCTGTTCGACGATGGCGTGATTGGCCGGCGCGAATACGACGCGGCGCAAGTGCGTGAAGCGACGGCGCGTGAGTCTCTGCGCCAACTGGAAAACGGATCGCGGCGTGAAGATGTCGCGGTTGCCAAGGCAGCGCTCGGCCGCGAACGCGAACGGCTCGACTACCTGCTGCGGCAGCGACGTGAAATGGAAATCCTCGCGCCGTTCGCTGGCACCGTTGAGGTGCTCGACCTGCGACCCGGCGACATCGTGGGGGCTGCCCAACCGGTGGCTGAAATACTTTCAGCCGAGGATCTGTGGGTTCGCGTCTACGTGCCGGAGCCGCAGTTGGGGCGGGTGACGCTCGGTCAGAAGGTCTCGGTCGGCATCGATTCGCATCCCGAACGCACCTTCAGCGGAACGGTGGTCGAGATTCGCGATCGCGGCGAGTACACGCCGCGCAACATTCAGACACCGGAGACACGCGTCGATCAGGTCTTCGGCGTCAAGGTGGTGGTTGAGCGGACGCCCGAGATCAAGGCCGGCATGGCCGCCACCGTCCGCTTCGAGGAGTGAGCGCGTGAACACTCCTGCAGCCGGCGATGACTACGGGATAGAAGTCGATCGCGTCTCTCGCAGCTTCCCCGGAGTAGTGGCCCTCGACGATGTTTCCTTGCGCGTCCGTCGCGGCGAGATTTATGGCTTGCTCGGCCCGAACGGTTCGGGCAAGTCGACCTTGATTCGAATCTTGTGCGGCTTGCTCGCTCCGAACAAAGGGATCGCGCGCGTCGACGGGCTGAATGTCGCCACGCATGGCGAAGAGATTCGACGCCGCATCGGCTACATGCCGCAGCGCTTCTCGCTCTACGAAGACCTCACCGTTGCCGAGAATCTCGACTTCTTCGCCTCGGCTTATGGCCTGCACGGCAAGCGACGCGCCGAACGTCGCGATTGGGCGATCGCGCTGACACATCTCGAGCCGTACATGGAGCGCATGGCCGCGCACCTGTCGGGTGGGTGGAAGCAGCGCCTGGCGTTGGCCGCGTCGGTAATGCACGAACCACGCGTCATTTTCTTGGACGAACCGACCGCGGGGATCGACCCGGTGGCCCGCCGCGAGTTGTGGAACTTGCTGTTCTCGCTGGCAGCGCAAGGGGTGACGCTGTTCGTAACCACGCACTACATGGACGAAGCGGAGCGCTGCGGGACGGTGGGCTATCTGTACATGTCCAAGATGCTGGTTGAAGGGCGCCCGTCCGAGTTGATGAGTCTTCCGCAGGTCACACCGGCCGGCATGCGTCGAGTCGAAGCCGATTGCGATCGTGGAGCGGCCGCCGTGATGGGACTCGCGCGCGAGTTGCGGTATGTCGACGACGTCACGATCTTTGGCAACGCGCTGCACCTGTTGGTCGACGACGGCATTTCCGACGACACGATCGCACACGATCTGCGAACAGGCAGTGGCGCCAACGTCGCGGTGCGCCCGATCGCCGCCACACTCGAGGACGTCTTCGTGCGGCTGACAAAGCTGCAGGCAGCGGTCCGCGGCGAGGCCCGACAGTGAGAGGCTTCACGGCGGTCTTCCGCAAAGAGCTGCTGCAGATGGTTCGCGACAAGGGGACGCTGCGCTTTGCACTGCTCGTACCGATCTTCCAGTTGGTGCTGTTTGGCCTGATCGACACCAACATTCGCCGCGTGCCGACCGTGGTGTTCGATCAGTCCAACACCAAGGACAGCCGCGCGCTGCTGGACGATCTGGAAAACACCAGCGTCTTCGCGATGGCAGGGTATGCCCCGTCGCGTGAGGCATTGCGCGAGGAGATCGTGGCCGGGCATGCGCAGATCGGTGTGGAGATCCCTCCCGATTTCGCCCGCAAGCGGCTGCGCGGCGAAACCGCCGAGTTTCTGGTGTTGATCGATGGTTCCGACAACACGGTCTCGTCGCAAGCACTGGGCGCGGCCAATGGCGTGGCACTCTCGAGGTCGTTGGCCGCGCTGATGCAGCAGCGTGCCGGCGGCCCACAGCCATTGGAGGCCAAAACCAAGCTGCTTTTCAACCCTTCCTCGCGTAGCGCGGAGTTGTTGATCCCCGGCCTGGTCGCGATCCTCCTGACGTTCTCGGGGATGCTGTTGGCAGTGTTCTCGATCGTGCGCGAACGCGAGCGCGGGACACTCGAGCAGTTGATGGTCAGTCCCGTCTCGCCGTTGGCGGTGATCATCGGCAAACTGCTCCCCTATCTGATGCTCGGCTTTCTGCAGTTGATCATGGTGTTGGCGTTGATGACGTACGCCTTTGGCGTCCCGATCCATGGCAACCTGCTTCTGCTCTTGGGGTTGGCGCTGATCTACCTGTTTGCACTCTTGATTCAAGGGCTGATGATCTCCAGCAAAGCTCGCACTCAGGCCGAGGCGATTCAACTCGCGCAGATGTTCCTGCTCCCTTCGATCATGCTGTCGGGCTACATCTTTCCACTGCGATCGCTGCCGGTCTGGCTGCAGTGGATCGCGCAGATTCTGCCGGCTACGCACTTCATCGCGATCTCTCGCGGCATCATCATTCGCGGCGCGCGCTTCATGGACTTGTGGGAGCACGTCGCTGCACTCCTGCTGATCGCAGCGGTGCTCTTGGCGGGCAGCGCCCGAGCGTTCAAGAAGACCGTCTCGTAGGGATCGCCTCTTGGTCACAGGCTCTCGCGGGCGCCGCTCGCAAGTGCCTTCGCGTGGAATGTCCGCTGCTACTCTTCGGCAACACGCTTGAGGTTGTTCAAGAACTTCTTGGCTTGCGAGTTCCCGGCCAGCTTCAGCAATGGCGCCAAGAGCCAGTACATTCCGCGCAATTGGCAACTCGCGACGTAGTTCAGCCGCGTCCTCCCACCCAGGTCGGACAGCTTGTAGTCGACATGCATTACCAGCTTTCCCATGTTGCCGCCGCTCATGTCGATGGCAATGTGGTGCGGCGGTTCGAACGCCGTGTTGACCACCTTCATCTCGGCTACCTTCCCGCGTTCCTCGAAGGTGATCCGATGCTCCGCTCCAGCGCTGTTCGGTCCTGACGAGACCTGCTCGACCTTCTTCAGGCCGGTCATCCACTGCTGCATCTTCGCGGGATCCACCAGGTACTCCCAGACCACGGTCGGCGGCCGATCGATCTGGATCTCGAGCGGAAACTGCATGCTCCCTCCTGAGTCATCGCATCAACGTGCGGGCTGGGATTGTAGCTGGCCGCGGAAGTGGCGGAAGCCGTGAATTTGTCTTCAGACACAATGGCCGTTGACGCCTCCAGCCCATGCGCAAACAAGCTCATCGAGAGGGGGCCGGGGAGGTACTGGAAATTTGAGATCGATGGGGTGCGTGTGGGTAGCCCTGACAAAGTCGGAGCCAATTACCAAGTGCTCTTCTCTTCGGCAATGGGGAACGCGGTTTTCGCTTCGCGTGAGGTTGAGAACACTCCTGCGGTGTCCGTTCTGAGGAGGGGCAAGCACATGCAGACGCCAATGTCCAGATAGCGCTGGCTTCAGGCTATGTGCCCGAGTCCGTCGCAGTCAGGCGGTTTCACGGTGGCGCACGCTTGTGCGCAACCGCTAAATCGCAATCCTCTCGATTTCATCCAGCGTAACTTCGTCCCCGCGCCGGTCATATTGCTTCGTGGTCCTGGGGTCTTCGTGATTCGCAATCCGCTGCGCGTGCTCCACGGTGCCACCCTTTTCGAGGTACGCGGTGATTCCGGTAGCCCTGAGCGTATGACAGCAGGTGTTCTCGGGCAGCTTCGCAGCGCGAGCCCACCGTTTCACAAGCCGCAGCACATCGGTGCGCGTTAGCCTGGCCTGGGTGAGGTTTCGCTCTCGGTTCATGGATCGAAAGAGGGGAGTGTCCTTTTTTCGCCCGATGCCGGCAGCTGCAACGTAGGCATCAAGGTATTCCTCGGCCTTGTGATGCACCGGCAGCTCGTGGATCTTCCCGCCTTTCTCCGACAAGCGGATCCACCACTTCTTGCCGGCAGGGTAGTAGTCCGAGACATTCATCTGGATGACGGCCGACACGCGCGCAAACGAGAAGATCATCACACCAATTAAAGCCCGGTCACGTAGGCCCCCGATCTTGGTGATGTCGATCGCATCAAGAAGCGAACGCGCTTGCTCGGCTGAGAGCACCGGTGTCTTGCCACGCTTCACGCTGTAGCGCGGTCCCCGCACCGAGGAGGCCGGGTTCCAGGGCAGGACTTGACGGATCACGAGATGATCGAACAGCATCCGGAGAGCGGCGAGGTGCTGTTTCACCGTTGGTGGGGCGCCGTCGTGCGATTCGATGTACGCGGCGATATGGACCGGGGTGAGATTTTGTAGAGTCAGCCCTCGCCGCTCACTCCAGGCCATGAACGACCGCACCGCCTGAAAGTAGGCCGCGCGGGTGTTCTTGTTTCGAATCTGGGCCGTGAAGAATTCCCAAAAAGCCCCTTCGGCCTTGGGACCTGATGCTGCAATCAGCGAAGGCAGCGGCGAGACGACCGCGATTCTTCCTTCCCGAACCCGTTTCCCACGAGTCTTGTGAGCAGCCGGAGAGGGTAGGAGCGCCTTCGGTTTTGTGGCTTTGGTAGGCATGCCTGTAATAGTATCATAACGTCCTTTATGATACTATTAAGCCAACCACCTCGTGTCCCAGTAATCGATCGTCGCCGTGGATGACCAACTCAGTGTGATCAGGGGAATTCCAGAACCACAAGCTGCACGGTGTTGTACACTTGGTCTCCCCTCGATCTTGTGGACACCCGCTACTGAGGGGGGGCACTCCCCCGTAAAAGGGGTCCGGAACGCCGAAAAAGAATGCTCGTCTAGGCGACGAATGCAAGATCGAAGCGGTTCGTGACCACTTACGCTTCGTGGTGTCCACCGAAACGGGCAACTTCATGCTCTCGGGTTTCTCGCCGAGCGTGAGCCGACGAGCGTCAGGAGAAACTGGGCGACGCTCGGACTTCAATCCGAACAACTGCTGTTTGAACCAGGCGTTCTGTGGGCGATTGCGAAGCAGGTTCCGATCGCAGCATGAGCAGGCGAGACGAAAGCAGCAGGGATGTGCGAGAGGCGCGGACCCGTTTCCGGCGAAGCGGAGAAAGAAAACCACCCCGGTAACCTGGGATGGTTGTTCTCTTTCCTAATCGGTTGAGTAACGGCCGCGCTTCCCGGCCTAGTTGAACGTAATCTGCATGGTGTTGTTCGATGACAGAGGATCAGTGGGTCCACCCTGTACCGTGAGTCCGATCTTAAACACGTCACCGATTTGTGGGACGATACCAATGCTGACCTTTCCACTTATCTTGCAATTACAATGGCTGAGAATCACATTGCAGTTTCCCCACTTGGACCCGTTGTCGAGCCAGACAAGGCATGAGCCGGAACACGCACCTTTGTCCGGGCAATTCTCTTGCTGCTCGCCACTCTTGGTGCTGTTGAGCAAAGTTGCGAGTAGTTGCCCATTACGCCATTGTTCGATCTTGATATTCAATTCGTACGACACAACACTTTCATCATGCGAGAGGTCGTAGTAGCCGCTGACAACCTGGACGCCACTGATCGTTTCGAATTGCATCGTCGTCACTGACGCATCGAGTTCGGCAGCCGAACCGACACCGAACGCACTCACAACTAGAAGGACTCCCACAACGACGTTGAGTACTGCTCTCATTTGTGCTCCTTCTGCCCGCGAGTGCCACTGTCGGTAGCGGGCTGCTCACAAGCGGGGGTGGGGAGGGCGACGTAAAGCTCGTTCTTGCCTACCTTAAAGTCTGGCATACCTCCAATTGAAAGGTCCGTTAGCTCAAGACCCTTGAACCTCGTCCCAGCAGAAACGAGAAGCACATCCCCGGGAAGACCGGCGATCTTGACCGGACCCACATGAAAGCGCCCTGTCTCGTCAGTGGTCGCTGATGACTCTTGTCCATAAGCATTGCGTAGAACAACGCTGGCGCCTGCAATTGGGCCAAGAGCGAGCGCAGGGCCGGGGGCTCGTGAGAGAACCTGCACTTGGGCCTTGGTGCTTCGGACGACCATCCCTGCGATCTCGATTGAATCTCCGCCGGGATCATGCTGCTGTGGGCGGTTGTGGTCTTTGGCAACACAGCCAAGCGCAGACCATGCTCCAAGCACAACAAGAGTTACCTGGAGGCTAGGTCGGCACATTGATGCGAGCAGCCTTTTTAGACCCGTGGTCAAGCTCATGGTTTCTCCTCCGGGAAAGCAGCCGATTCCAGTGCCAGGCTGTCTCGAGTACCACTCTTTCAACGATGTGGATTATTGCAGTTCATCTGTTGAATGCCTCTAACGAGTGTCACGACTTCCTGTGACGCATGTCAAGGCGATCGAAGCACGACCTGCGGCTGATGATGTCTTGGGCTTCCCTACAGATAGCGGACACCCTGTTCATGCCGCCGTCGGACAGATTGCGTAGATCCTCTCATGCTCTGCCGGTGATTTGAAGCCGAGATAGGAATGACGTCGCCGCACGTCACGGTGCTCGATGCACCGCTTTCGAAGAAGCCTACAAAGGTTCGTGGGCGAAAGCCCTTGTGTGTTTCTCTCCTCCCCTTTGGGCACTGAGGGCTCGTGATCCACGTCAAGCGGTGCACGAATCTCTCAAAACGGCCTTGTCCATCCCGTCGCACGCCTGATAGCGTCTTGTTCGTCGTACGACACAATCTCGGTGGCATTACTTTCAGGATCCCAACTTGATGGAGGCGAGTATGCAGAAAGTACTGTGACTAATGGTCATGGCTCTCATGGCTACGACCGCCTGGTCTGATGAAAGCGCGGGGGCAGTGCATGTATATCACCCAATCACTTCTGGGTTCACGGTTCAAACTCAGACAGTTGGCGGCTATTGCTATTACAACGTCACGAACGACTATCGAGTAATCTTCAAGTACGATCAGTCTGAGCCGAACCTTCCGACGTTCTCGGTTACGACGCAAGGGAGCTACGCGATACTCAAGGCGGTGTCGAACAACTCCGGGGTTGAGACGAACAAGCGGTGTTGCCACTGGAAATATGGGCCGATTGAAACAGGCAGGGAAATCGACGCGTGGGGCGTCAGTTGCATCGCTGGGCAAGGGGGCTGCCAAGAAGCAACTCTCGAGTGTTCGAGTGGCTGGACGAACTGTCCTGCGGGCTGGGGCGATCCAAACGCGATCGTCATGATTAATTACCCCTAACTCTGCGAGGAGTCGCTGCTCCTATTGAGGTGCGAATGCGGCACTTACGGCATTCGCACCTCAACACCAACCTGAGGGAGGTTGTCGCCAATGAGTGCGCTTGTAGAGAAGCTGCTCATCTCGATTCTGATGCTGGTAGCCACGGGCGCGTGTACGTCCTCTCGCTTAGTTACACCGGTTGTTCGTATGCCCACAACCGACCCTTGCCACCAGCCGCAGTTCTTTCAGGCTCAGCCGATGACCGCGTTCGCGGCTCAGGACTGCGGACCGCTCACGACGGATGAATATGTGTTCGATCGCAATGGACAACAAGCTGACACCTGTACGATTGATGACATTACTGTTCGCGCTGTGAGGCGACCGACTCGTGTCGACTCAGATATAAGCATCACGCGCGGCGATACTGTGCTCTCCATTGACTTCTCACCAGCTAGTGGATTCATGCCCAAGGGTCTCGGGCACCCAGCGCCGTTGGCATGCGACGCCGAAGCAAGTCGATTCTTCATGGGCAACGTCTATCTAGGGGTGGTTGCAGCATTTACCGCAGATGGCCGCGAGCTATGGCGTCACGAGCTCCCTGAGTTTCGGCGCATTGGCGACGATCCAAAAGTCCCAAAGGACGATGCGGTATCCATGATCAAGGCCGCGCGCGAGTGGGGAAGCGTGAATGACTTCGCGATGGTGAGCGGGCAGTATGTAGCATTCCAGTATGTTACTGCGCTGACGCAGATCCGTCAGGCGATCTTCCATCGCAGCGGCAGGCTGGTTGGTACAATTGGACCTTGGGACGGCGTACTACTTCATCCGATCCCTGGTGGTTTTTCCTTCGCCACGGGCGGAGTCGCCGCAACTGGCAATCCATTCGCACCTGTGATCGAGTCGCAGGTAACAATCAGCGACCGTCGGCTGGAGTTGGCAGTCGAACACTTCCTCGCGTGGTGCCTCCCTGCTACTGCGCAGGCAAAATGGAGTTGGCGGATCTGCGAACTAGCTCCTGCGTCGGCAATTCGATGGCGTCTGGGTGATCGTTTCGATCTAGGTCTTGCAAATATGACGAAGGAGATTCACGACAAGTTAGGGATTCAATGGGCGAACGACATTCTCACGCGGGGCACGATGTCGGACATCGCGATGCTTGATCCCATTAATAACGATCGTGATGCACGACTCAAGCAGGAGTTGATTGCTATTGGTGCAGATGTTGATTTTGCGACGATTGCACCAGACTTCTAACAGAAAGAGTTGAAGCCGCCTTGTTTCGGTGGACGCCAAGTCATGGGAATGCCAGTTACGCGGTGCACGTTCACGGTCTCTGTTGCTTCGTGATCCAGGCCCGAACCATATTCTCTAGATCGAGCAGCCGACGACGATCCGCGGCAACGTCGTTCTGCAGCATAGTACGGCGCTCGGCGACGTTCTTCAGGCGCGCCTCCCACTCCTCAATGGAGTCCCTCTGGTCCCTTCCCCGATTCCTGGTCCGGCGTGGCTCTCGTTTAGGAGCTGATTTTCGGTCAGCCTAGAGGCTCCGGAAGGGGCCGAGAGGGTGACCGATGAAGAAGAGCCAGTTCAGCGAGGAGCAGATCGCGACGCCGCGCGTCCGCCAGGTCCTCGAATTAGTTGGCGGAACGTGTAAACGACTTTGAGATACCAGGCTACATTGTTTGGAAGCCAGACACGCCTGCCTCTTTGAATAGCCGCGCGATGGTCATCACTATCTCATCTGATGCTTTCGTCGGCTTTACAATCCCAATGTGATCAGCATTGAGGATCGGTAACGCGTGCGGATCCAATCCGCTGGCATTCTGGGGATCAACAATCTTGTCCGCAGTACCGTAGATGCACCTGGTATTCACTCGAAGATCTGTTCGCTCCTCAACATACTCTAACCACCGTGAGTTAAGATCAACAAGGAGGGGAGATCCTGGCTCCAACTCGCGAAGTTGTTGGGAGTCAATCAAGTTGCTGAAACCAGGGATATACTTCACGAGTGTCGAGAGAGGCACGCCGTTGTGCGGTGAGGCGACCATCGTAATCTGTCGGACCGTGGAGTCGATTCTGTTTTTTCGGCCCATCTGATTCGTTAGCAGCTTTCTCACCACCACTCCACCGAGACTGTGGGCGATGAAGGCTATGGTACGACCATCCGTGTAAGTTCGGATGAAGTTCTCAAGATTCCTCGCGAGAAAGACCGTCGATGGCGAGTGTCCAATCAACCCACTGGGGTATTGGAAGAGAACCGCTTCACTGCCCGTTCTCTTGGTGATGAAAGTTGGCAAGTCGCCGAACGATGATTCATCGCCACGCCAACCGTGAACGAGGATTGCAAGGGGGCGTTGGTCTGTCTTTTTGACGACGTGAACCTGGATCGCGTAGTCGGAAATCTGCTTGACGTTATACTGAACGAGAAACGCGAGGAACTCCTCCTGTTCCGAACGAGGCTCGCCACTATTTCGATCGTCGAAGAGATCTTTGAGTCGCTTGACCGCTGCAGGGCTAAGTGTTGCCTCGAAGATAACGCACCCCTCACTGAATGTGACGTTCACAATCTCGTCAAGTGACACACCCGCTACAATCGCTAGATCCACAATGAACTTGCGACGGTCAGACTCCGAAAACGAGTCAAGTTCAAAGTCAAGCACCATCCGGAGGTTCTGATCCGAGCTCGCTGTACCAGTCGTTCCCATCGCGAATTCCCTCAAGACCATCATACACGCCCTGGGATTCTGGATGGCCGGTGAGGCCATCGGTGGAGTTTCTGCACATAGTCTGCGAGGCTCACGCAGGGTCACAGATTCAGGTGGCCTTCTAATCGAGCGTCCGGTTTTCTTTCAGGGCGAGCACGACGACTCCGGTCGTGCCCGCCCTCTACTAGCTATCCAGAGTCTCGCCCACGAACCTTTGTAGGCTTCTTCGAAAGCGGTGCATCGAGCACCGTGACGTGCGGCGCACCATCACCAAGCAACCGCAGTTCACGCTCTTGTTCTTCCCGCTGGATGGCAGCGCTTGAGGCATAGAGCGATTGACCGTGGATCCGTGCGAGTCCTTCGTCGCGCTTCCTCTCGGAAACAAACGGCGTCCGCACATACGGCGAGCGCACGAGCAGGGTAGGAAGCCCTGCTGCTTTCAGAACGTAGATGCTGTTTTGAAGTTCCTTCGTAACCTTCAAACGTTCAGTGAGAAACTCGGCTTCGGTCCAGAACTGCCGTGAGGTCACCCGCTCACGAAGCAAGTACGCATGAAAAGGCACGAGTGACGTCGCAATCCCGGTCGACTCGGAATCACCCTGGCTTTCACTTGTCTGCTTGGATTGTGAACGAGTCACGGTGCGCCCCGACTGCACGCTCTCGCTTGCCTGATGAGACTGGCCAGCCATCCGTCCGCGGGATGTAACAGCCACGGTCGACTCCCCGGAGCCTGCGAAATCACTCGACGTCACGATCGTGCCGTCAGGAGAGATGCTCTGTGAGCTACCGAGACCACTTTGGGATCCAGAAGCTGTGCCCTTGGTTTCAATCTCCGCCGTCGACTCGATCTTCCCCCAGGACGAGCCTGCGGTCTGCGAATCGGCGACCGCGTCGCCGGTTCCTTCGGAGTCTGTGCGCCCACGGGAACGCCCTACCGTCGTGGTGCGCGTCACCACCGTGCGGGTCGTCTCGATGGGAATGACTTCGTTTGCGCGGATCTCATCTTTCACTGCCATCGGGTCGAACTCTCCGATCGCAAGCTCCCGAACCATCGGCTCGAGCTGGGCCGCAGAGAGCCCGCCGAAGACGAGCTTGGTCCGTGCACAGTTCATAACGGCGTCATACAGCCGTGTCGAATGTTCCTCTTTGAACTGGTTCAG